>LGRD01000002.1 GCA_001263235.1 Methylibium sp. NZG
GGGGCGGGGCGCGGAGTGAGTTTCGGCGACGGGCCGCGAGACCGAGCACCGCAGCGCAGTCGCTGTACCCAGCGACCGACCCAGCATGAGCCCCCGCCGAACACCGCCCGCCGCGAGCCGCTCAACCGCATGCAGGTGGCTTCGAAACGAGCGCGTCTCATGCCCCCTCCACCTTCTCGGCCGTCCCCACCCGCTGCATCCAGTTGTAGAGAATGAAGCACAGCAACAGAATGATCAGAAAGTAGATCAGCGAGAAAGCAGCGGCGGGGCCCAGATCGAACTGCCCGACCGCCTTTTGCGTCAGGTACTGCGACAGGAAGGTCGTCGCGTTGCCCGGGCCGCCGCCCGTGAGCACGAAGGGCTCGGTGTAGATCATGAAGCTGTCCATGAAGCGCAGCAGCACCGCGATCATCAGCACGCCGCGCAGCTTGGGCAGCTGGATGTAGCGGAACACGGCGAACTTCGAGGCGCCGTCGATGCGCGCGGCCTGGTAGTACGCATCAGGGATCGCGCGCAGGCCGGCAAAACACAGCAGCGCCACCAGCGGCGTCCAGTGCCAAACGTCCATCAGCAACACCGTCAGCCAGGCGTGTGTGGCGTTGCCGGTGTAGCTGTACTCGATGCCGATGGCCTTGAGCGCAGCGCCCATCAGCCCGATGTCGGTGCGGCCGTAGATCTGCCAGATGGTGCCCACCACGTTCCACGGAATCAGCAGCGAAATCGCCACCAGCACCAGCACCGCCGACGACCGCCAGCCGCTGGCCGGCATGCTGAGCGCCAGCGCGATGCCGAGCGGAATCTCCACCAGCAGCACCGCCAACGAGAACGTGATCTGCCGCACCAGCGCGCCCTGCAGATCGTCGTCGCGCATCACCGACTTGAACCACTCGGTGCCGACGAAGATGCGCCGCTCGGGCGAGATGATGTCCTGCACCGAGTAGTTCACCACCGTCATCAGCGGCAGGATGGCCGAGAAGGCCACGCACAGCACCACCGGCAGGATCAGCAGCCACGCCTTCTGGTTGACGGGCTTCATGCGACCAACTCCTCGTTGCGGTACCAGCAGGTGTGCGTGCCGACGATGCCCAGCCACACCCCGTCGCCGACCTTCGGGATGCGCTGGTCGGGGCCGATACGCGCGCGCACCGTCGATGCGTTGGTGCCTGAACCGACAGTGGCGCTGACGAGCCAGTAGGTGCCGATGTCCTGCGCCTGTGTCACGGTGGCCGGCACGGCGCCGGCATCGTTCGGATGGGCCAGCGTCACGTACTCGGGCCGCACGCCGAGCGTGAACGCGTCGGCACTGGCTGGCACGCGGCCGGTCGCGGCGAGCGCGTGGCCGGCCACGTCCAGCCCGCTGGCCGTGCGGCGCGCCGACAGAAAGTTCATGCCCGGCGAGCCGATGAAGTGCCCGACGAACGTGTGCTGCGGCCGCTCGAACAAGTCTGACGCGCTGCCCACCTGCACCGCGCGGCCGCGCGTCATCACCACCACCTGGTCGGCGAAGGTCAGCGCTTCGATCTGGTCGTGCGTCACGTAGATCAGCGTGAGCTTGAGCTCATGGTGAATCTGTTTGAGCTTGCGGCGCAACTGCCACTTGAGGTGCGGGTCGATCACCGTCAGCGGCTCATCGAACAGCACCGCGCTCACGTCTTCGCGCACCAGCCCGCGGCCGAGGCTGATCTTCTGCTTGGCATCAGCCGCCAGGCCGGCGGCGCGCATGTTGAGTTGGCCGCTCATCTCCAGCATCTCGGCGATCTGGCCGACGCGCTGTTTGATGCGCTCGGGCGCCACACCGCGGTTCTTCAGCGGGAAGGCCAGGTTCTGGGCCACCGTCATCGTGTCGTAGATCACCGGGAACTGAAACACCTGTGCGATGTTGCGCTGCTGCGGTGTCAGCGCGGTGACATCCTTGCCGTCGAACTTCACCGTGCCGTGCGAGGGTTTCACCAGCCCCGAGATGATGTTGAGCATCGTCGTCTTGCCGCAGCCCGACGGGCCCAGCAGCGCGTACGCGCCGCCGTCGACAAAGCTCATCTTGAGCGGCAGCAGCGCGTAGTCCTCGTCGCGCTGCGGGTTGGGGCGGTAGGCGTGCGCCAGGTCGAGGTCGATGCGGGCCATGTCAGCTCCTTGGCCGCGCAACGGGCGCCACCAGCAGCTCGCCCCGCGCATCGAACACATGCACGTGCGCCGGGTTCAGGTACAGCGTGATCGCTTCGCCGAGCGTGAAGACGTGAACGCCGGTGAGCTGCGCCACCAGTTCGCCCACCGGCGTGTCAGCGTGAACAAACGTGTCGGAGCCCGAAATCTCGGCCAGCTCCACCTTGCCCGGCAGCGCGATGTCGCCGTCGCGCCGGTGCACGTGCAGCGCGCTCGCACGCACGCCGACCGTCAGCGCACCGCTCGACGCGGCGCCTGCCGGCACGGTCACCGCGAGCGCCGTGTCGGGCGCCATGCGCACGCCTTGCGCGGTGGCGGTGGCGGCCACCAGGTTCATCGGCGGGTCGCTGAACGCACGCGCCACGCGGATCGATTTCGGGCGGTGAAACACTTCCGTCGTCGGCCCGTACTGCAGCAACTCGCCGGCATCCATCACCGCGGTGTAGCCGCCCAGCAGCAACGCCTCGGTGGGCTCGGTGGTGGCGTAGACGACGGTCGATTCACCGGCCGCAAAGAGCTGCGTCAGCTCGTCGCGCAACTCCTCGCGCAGCTTGTAGTCCAGGTTCACCAGCGGTTCGTCGAGCAGCATCAGCGGCGCTTTCTTGGCCAGCGCGCGGGCCAGTGCCACACGCTGCTGCTGGCCACCCGACAACTCGGCCGGCAAGCGCTTCAAAAACGGCTCGATGTGCAGCTTGGCGGCCAGCTCGTTCACGCGCGCATCGATGTTGGCCTCGCGCCGCAGCTTCAGCGGCGAGGCGATGTTGTCGGCCACCGTCATCGACGGGTAGTTGATGAACTGTTGGTAGACCATCGCCACGTTGCGCTCGCGCACCGGCTGGCCTGTCACGTCGGCGCCGTCGGCCAGCACGCGGCCTTTGCTCGGTTTGTCCAGGCCGGCCATCACGCGCATCAGCGTGGTCTTGCCGGCTTGTGTGGCGCCCAGCAGCACCGTCACGGCGCGTGGCACCAGCGTCAGGTCCAGCGGGTACAGGTGAACGTGAGCGCCCTGGCGCTGTTCGATGCGTTCGAGCATCAGTTCCATGCGGTTTCCTTGGGGGCGCCCGCCGCCACCTCGGCACGCCAGTGCGCGCTGCACCAGGCCGCGACCGTTTCGCGCTGGGCGGCGTTCATGTGCAGGCCGAGCTTGGTGCGGCGCCACAGCACGTCGTCGGCGGTGCGCGCCCATTCGTGGTCGTGCAGGTAGTTCAGCTCGGCTTCGAACAGGCCGTTGACGATCTCGCGGCCGAGGCCGCCCGCGCCGAGCAGCGTGTCGACGCGCGAGCCGTAGCAGCGCGCCAGGCGTTGCGCCAACGCGGGGGGGAGCTGCGGGTGGCGCTGCGTCAGTGACAGCACAAACCGCGCGAAGTCGCCGGCCACGTCGCCACGCGACAGCGAGGCGCTGCCCCGTTCGCCACCTGCGCTGCCGCCGAGGTTGCCCCCCGGCAGTGCGCTGCCGGCGGTCCACGCGCCGCGCGACATTTGCAGCGGCGCGCTCAACAGGTCGGCGGCTTCTTCGGCCAGTTTGCGAAACGTCGTGATCTTGCCGCCCCAGACGGAAAGCAGCGGCGCCGCGCTGCTGCTGTCGGCCATCGCCGTGTCGAGTTCGAGCGAGTAGTCGCGCGTCACGGCCGCCGGGTCGCCCGACTCGTCGTCGAGCAGCGGACGCACGCCGGAGTACGTCCACACCACGTCGGCCGGCGTGACCGCCTGCTCGAAGTAGCGGCTCGCCTGCTCGCACAGGTAAGCGATCTCGCTCGTGTCGATCTGCGCCTGGCCGATCGCGCCGGCATGCTCCACGTCGGTGGTGCCGATGAGCGTGAACTCGCCTTCGTAGGGAATGGCAAAGATGATGCGCTTGTCGGGGTTCTGGAAGATGTAGGCGTGGTCGTGCTTGAACAGCTTCTTCACGACGATGTGGCTGCCCTTGACGAGCCGCAATGCCTTGGGCCGCGGCGCATGCGCGTGCTCGCTCAAGAACTGCGCCGCCCACGGGCCGGCGGCGTTGACGAGCGCGCGTGCCGTCACCAGCCGTGTCTGGCCTGCCGCACTTTGCAGCCGCACCTGCCAGTGCGTCGCGCCGCGCCGCGCGTCGACGCAGCGCCAGCGCGTCAGCACGGTGGCGCCGCGCTCGGCGGCGTCCATCGCGTTGAGCACCACCAGGCGCGCGTCGTCCACCCAGCCGTCGGAGTAGACGAAGCCTTTGGTGAAGTGGCGCTTCAGCGGTTTGCCCGCCGCGTGCTGGCGCAGGTCGATCGTGCGCGACGCTGGCAGCACCTCGCGCTTGGCGAGGTGGTCGTACAGGAACAGCCCGGCGCGGATCATCCAGACGGGTCTCATGCTCGGGTCGTGCGGCATCACGAAGCGCAGCGGCCACATGATGTGCGGCGCGCTCTTGAGCAGCACCTCGCGTTCGGCGAGCGCCTTGCGCACGAGCGAGAACTCGTAGTACTCAAGGTAGCGCAGCCCACCGTGGATCAGCTTGGTGCTGCACGACGAGGTGTGCGAGGCGAGGTCGTCCTTCTCGCACAGCAGCACGCTCACGCCGCGGCCGGCGAGGTCGCGCGCGATGCCAGCGCCGTTGATGCCGCCGCCGACGACGAGCACGTCGCAGGTGTGGTGCTGCGCCTGCGTCGCATCGTCGGCGCTGGCAGTGGCTTTGGGGTCGGACTTCAAACTGGGGGTCTCGCGTTCCATTGTTTTCGCTTCATTTCCATAGTAAGCAGTGATTGTTCCTTTTCTACCCGGGAATCCCCTCACAAGGGTTCGCATGGGTTCGTTTAGCCTCCGCGGCATGAACCCCAACCCCCGGCAGGCCGACCTGCTGAAGGAAGTGCGGCGCCTCGAATCGGTCTCGGTCGAGGCGCTGGCCGAACGCTTCGGCGTGACGCTGCAAACCGTGCGGCGCGACGTGACGCTGCTCGCCGAGGCCGGCTTGCTGGCGCGCTTTCACGGCGGCGTGCGCGTGCCGAGTTCCACCACCGAAAACATTGCCTACCGCCAGCGCCAGTTGCTCAACGAAGGCGCCAAGCAGCGCATCGCGCGCGCGGTGGCGCAGGCGGTGCCCAACGGCTGCTCGCTGCTGATCAACATCGGCACCACCACCGAGGCGATTGCGCGCGAGCTGCTGCGCCACCAGGGCCTGCGCGTCATCACCAACAACCTGAACGTGGCGGCGATCCTGTCGGACAACCCGGACTGCGAGGTCATCGTCGCCGGTGGCGTGGTGCGCTCGCGCGACCGCGGCATCATCGGCGAGGTGACGGTGGAGTTCATCAGCCAGTTCAAGGCCGACATCGGCCTCATCGGCATCTCCGGCATCGAGGCCGACGGCAGCCTGCGCGACTTCGACTACCACGAGGTCAAGGTCTCGCGCGCCATCATCGAGCACTCGCGCCAGGTGTGGCTGGCCACCGACCACAGCAAGTTCAACCGGCCGGCGATGGTGGAGCTGGCGCGGCTGAGCCAGCTCGATCGCTTGTTCACCGACGTGGCGCCTCCCGCGCCGTTCCCCGCCCTGCTCGCGGAGGCGGGTGTTCGCTGCGACGTCGCAGCAGCTTGAGGCGCGGCCTGCAAGACTTTGAGGCGCCGACTCTGGAGACGCACCCCATGACCTACCTGCTCGCCCTCGACCAAGGCACCTCCAGCTCGCGCAGCATCGTGTTCGACGCGCAGGGCCGCATTGCCGCGATGGCGCAGCGCGAGTTCCGCCAGATCTACCCGCAGCCCGGCTGGGTCGAGCACGACCCGATGGAAATCTGGGCCACGCAACTCGCGACCGCGAAAGAGGCGCTGGCCAAGGCCGGCATCGCGGCGAGCGACGTGGCCTCCATCGGCATCACCAACCAGCGCGAGACCACGCTGGTGTGGAACCGTGCCACCGGCGAGCCGCTGTACAACGCCATCGTCTGGCAAGACCGCCGCGCCGAGCCGACCTGCGCTGCGTTGCGCGCGCGTGGCCTGGAGGCGACTTTCCGCGACAAGACCGGGCTGATCCTGGACGCCTACTTCTCCGGCACCAAGCTGCAGTGGATCCTCGACCACGTGAACGGCGCGCGGGCGGCGGCGCTCCGCGGCGAGCTCGCCTTCGGCACGGTAGACACCTGGTTGATGTGGCAGCTGACCGGCGGCACCGAGGCCAGCACGCGCCGCGACGCGGTGCATGCGACCGATGTGAGCAACGCCTCGCGCACGCTCATGCTCAACGTGCGGACCAACCAATGGGACGCCGAACTGCTGAAATTGCTCGACGTGCCGCCCGAGGTGCTGCCCAGCGTGCACCCGTCGAGCCACGTCTACGGCCACACGCGCAAGGAGTTGCTCGGTGCGGCCATCCCGATCGGCGGCGTGGCCGGCGACCAGCAGAGCGCGCTGTTCGGCCAGGCCTGCTTCAAGGCCGGCCTGGCGAAGAACACCTACGGCACCGGCTGCTTCATGCTGATGCACACCGGCGAGCGCTTCCAGACCTCGCAGAACGGGCTCATCACCACCAGCGCCGCACAACCCAATGTGATGGAGCCCCCGAGGCGCGATGCGCCGCCCCCCCAAGGGGGTGCCAAGCCCGCTTGGGACGGCCCGGCGCCGGCCTGGACACCGGAATACGCACTCGAAGGCAGCGTGTTCATCGGCGGTGCGGTGGTCCAGTGGCTGCGCGACGGGCTGCAGGCGATCAAGGGCAGTGGCGAGGTGCAAACGCTCGCCGAGAGCGTGCCCGACAGCGGCGGCGTGATGTTCGTGCCCGCCTTCACCGGCCTGGGCGCGCCGTACTGGAAGCCGCAGGCGCGCGGCGCGATCGTCGGCCTCACGCGCGGCAGCACGGTCGCGCACATCGCGCGCGCGGCATTGGAGAGCATTGCGTTCCAGAGTGCCGCATTGCTGCAGGCCATGGGCCGTGACGCACTGGCCGCCGGGTCGTCGGCCCAAGCCGGCGGTGGTTCGTCCTCTCTGGGCGTGACGGAGCTGCGCGTCGACGGCGGCGCCTGCGTCAACGACCTGCTGATGCAGTTCCAGGCCGACCTGCTGGGCATCCCCGTCGTGCGGCCCAAGGTGATCGAAACCACCGCGCTCGGCGCAGCCTACCTGGCGGGGCTGTCGTGCGGCGTGTACAGCAACCTCGATCAATTGAGCGCCCAGTGGCAGGTCGAGCGGCGTTTCCACCCGACGATGTCGCGCGAGCGTGCGGCCGACTTGATGGCGGGCTGGGAGAAAGCGGTGCGGCAGGCCGTGGCGGAGTAACCCGCCGATGGTGCTGCGACGGCAAGCGCGCAGCGGTGGGTTGCCACCGACCCTCGCCGCCGACGCCGCCGACGCTGCTGGCGGCACGACTCAAAACACGACCCACGACGCGACCCACGACGCGACCCACGACACAACCCACGACGCCGATCTCGCGGCGCAGGCGAGCCCCTGGCAGCACATTGCCCGCATCGACGCCTCGCTGTTCGAGCTGTTGCGCGCACGCGCTGCCACGTCGACCATCTGCCCGTCGGAGGTGGCGCGATCGGTGGCCCGAGCGCCTGCGGGGTCGAACCCATCGGCACTCGCATGGCGCACCCTCATGCCGCTGGTGCGCGAACGATCGGCCTTCTGGGCCGGCTTGGGCAGGCTGCGGATCACGCGCGCGGGAGAGCCGCTCGACCCGGCCGGAGACCTCGGCGGTGGGCCGATCCGCATTGGCCGCGGGCCGGCTTTCGACGAGGGTCCGGACAACGCGGCGCTGCCGCCGAGCGCAACGTAGCGCCACGCGCTGCGCGCCCCTTGCGCATCGCCGAACGTGACGAAGTGCGTTGCGCTGACGCAACCGCCCAACACACTCGTCAAGACTCCCCACACCCACCCCCCATGAAGGGGCCCGGTCCCCCCTCAGCAGCCTTCCGCCTGGCGACGCACGCAGCCCACAATCGGTGCGTTGTCACTGCCCGTGCCCTGAATGATCGAGATGCCCGACCTGGATCTGCTGCGGCGTGTGCCGCTGTTCGCCTTGCTCGACGAGGCCCAATTGCGCATCCTGGCCGGCGGCACCACCCGAACCCGCGTGCCCCGTGGCGGCCACATCGTGGAGCACCAACGCCGCGCCAACATGCTGTTCATTCTTCTCTCGGGCGAGGCGCGTGTGTACATCGCCGACGCACGCCGGCGCGAGGTCACGCTGGCCACACTGCGGCCCGGCGATCACGTGGGCGAGATGAGCCTCATCGACGACGAGCCGCACTCGGCGACCGTCACGGCGGAGACCGCGTGCGAGTTGCTGGCCCTCGGCCGCGAGCAGTTCGCGGCCTGCCTGCCGCAGAGCAACAGCCTCGCGTTTGCGATCCTGCTCGGCTTGGTCCGGCGGCTGCGCCACGCCGACGAGCACATCACCAGCCTGGCGCTGCTCGACGTCTACGGCCGCGTGGCCCGCGCGCTGCTGGAGATGGCCGAGGAGGTGGGCGGGCAACTGCTGATCCGGCAAAAGGTATCGCGCGAGGCGCTCTCGAAAGTGGTCGGCGCGTCGCGCGAGATGACCGGGCGGGTGCTGCGAAGCCTGGAGCGCCGCGGCGCGATCCTCATCCGCGAGGACGGGTCGGTGGCGCTGGACAGCAGCCTGCCGGGCACCGCGGTGAACGGGCGCCGGAGCACGGCGCAGGCGTAGCATCTTCGCTCGTCCCCAATAGGATTGCGCCGTGAAGTTTGCCTACACCATCGTCTACGTCAGCGACGTTGCTGCATCGCTCGCCTTCTTCGAGCGTGCGTTCGGCCTTGCGCGCCGTTTCCTGCATGAGGGTGGCGACTACGGCGAACTCGAAACCGGTGCCACCACCTTGTCGTTTGCTTCGCACGCCACCGCGCGCGGCAACCTCGGTCGTGACTACGTCGCCGCCGACCGGTCAGACCAACCGCTGGGCATGGAGATCGGCCTCGTCACCGACGACGTGGGAGCCTCCTGCGACCGCGCCGTGCAGGCCGGCGCCACCTTGCTGACGCCGCCGACCGTCAAGCCCTGGGGCCAGACCGTTGCGTACGTGCGCTGCCCCGACGGCACGCTGGTGGAACTTTGCACCGCCATCGGTTGATGCGGACCAGCGCCGCGCGGTGGTACAAAGCGGCTCCTTCCACCACTCAAGCGAGACGTTCATGAGCGCTGACAGAGACCGCGGCATCCGCCGGCAAAAGCAGAAGCGGGCGAAACAACGGAAGAAGGCCCACTCGCTGCGCCACCGGCCGACCGGCAGCGAACCGAAGGTTGCGCCGACGGCTTGACGGATGCGGCCCCGTTCGGGCTGAGCCTGTCGACGCGCTTCGACAGGCTCAGGCCCTTCGACACGGTCAGGCCCTTCGACAAGCTCAGGATGATCGGGGCCCTTCGACAGGCTCAGGGCGGGCAGTGAGGATTGATGTGGCAGCGCGACGCGGTATCAGTCGCCGCGCCGGTCGATCAACGATGCCAGCAGCCGCACCACGTGCATCGCTTCGCGCTGCGCGCCGCCTTCAATCTGGTGCCGGCAACTCGTGCCGTCGGCCACGACGATCGCGTCGGGCCGCTGGCGGATCGCCGGCAGCAGGCTCAATTCGGCCATCTGCATCGACACCGCGTGGTGCGCGGCATCAAAGCCGAAGCTGCCGGCCATGCCGCAGCACGAACTCTCGATCAACTCCGGCGCTGCGCCGGGGATCAGCCGCAGCACGTCCAGGATCGGCTCGACCGCGCCGAACGCCTTCTGGTGGCAGTGGCCGTGCAGCAGGATCGGCGCGTCGGCTGAGCGCAGCGCGAGCGACCAACGGCCGGCCCCCGCCTCGCGCGCGATGAACTCCTCCACCAACAGCGCCTGCGCGGCCACCACCTCGGCGCGCTCGCCCAGGCCCATCACCAGCGCCTCGTCGCGCAGCGTCAGCAGGCACGAGGGCTCCAGCCCGACGATCGGGATGCCAGCCTGAGCAAAGGGCAGCAGTGCGTCGATCAGCGCGCCGACGCTGGCCTTGGCCTGCTCGACCATTCCAGCGGCAAGAAAGGTTCGCCCGCAGCAGTGGTGGCCACCGGCCTTGGTGACGGTGTGCAGCGTGTAGCCAGCCGCATTCAGCACGTCGGCGGCGGCGAGCGCGTTCTCGGTTTCGAAGCTGCCGTTGAAGGTGTCGACGAACAGCACCGCAGCCTTCTCGCCGGCGGCTGCGGCGGCCAGCGTCTGCTCGGCGCTGGCGAACATCCACAGGTCGTCGCTTCGCCAGAAGGTGTCGCTGCGCCAGCGCGGCAGCTTGCGCGCCTTCGACAGGCCGAGCCACTTTTCGCTCAGCCAGGCCGCGCCGGGCACGGTGTCGCGCAGGTTCATCAACCAGGGCACGCGGCTGGCCCGCGCAGCGTAGTTCGGCAGATTCGCGATCAGCCGGTCTTTGAGCGTGTGGCCGTGGCGTGCCTTGTAGTGGGCCAGGAACTCAATCTTCATCTTCGCCATGTCCACGCCGGTCGGGCACTCGCGCTTGCAGCCTTTGCAGCCGACGCACAAGTCCATCGTGTCGTGCATCGACTCGCTGGTGAAGGCGTCGGCGCCAAGCTGGCCCGACAGCGCCAGCCGCAGCGTGTTCGCGCGGCCGCGCGTCAGGTGCTGCTCGTCGCGCGTGACGCGGTAGCTCGGGCACATCGTGCCGGCGTCGAACTTGCGGCAGTGGCCGTTGTTGTTGCACATCTCCACCGCCATCGCCAGGCCGCCGGTCGCATCAAAGCCGGTGCCGGGTGCGGTGGTCGCTTCCGTCACCGCGTCGGCCTGCACGTTCCAGGCCGACCAGTCGAGCACCGGCGTGATCGCGATGCGCCGGTACGGCTGCGGCGCGGTCGGCGGGCAGAAGCGGAACAGCGAAACGTCGTCCATCTTCGGCGGGTCGACGATCTTGCCGGGGTTGAACAGGCCCGCCGGGTCGAGCTCGTTCTTGATGGCGCGAAACGCCTGGTTGATGGCCGGGCCGAACTGCCACTCGATCCACTCGCCGCGGCACAGACCGTCGCCGTGTTCGCCGCTGAACGCGCCCTTGTATTGGCGCACCAGCACGGCGGCCTCTTCGGCGATGGCGCGCATCTTGGCGGCGCCTGCGTGTTCTCCACCGCTGCGCATGTCCAGGATCGGCCGCACGTGCAGCGTGCCCACCGACGCATGCGCGTACCAGGTGCCACGCGTGCCGTGGCGCGCAAACACCTCCGTCAGCGCGTCGGTGTAGTCGGCCAGGTGTTCCAGCGGCACGGCGCAGTCTTCGATGAAACTGACCGGCTTGCCGTCGCCCTTCAGGCTCATCATGATGTTGAGGCCGGCCTTGCGCACCTCCCACAAGTTCTTCTGCGCAGCAGCGTCGTGCATGTGGACCACGCTGCCGGGCAGTTGCAGATCGCCCATCAGCTCATCGAGTTGCTTGAGCTTTGGCAGCAGCTCGGCGCTCGTCTCGCCGCAGAACTCGACCAGCAGGATCGCCGCCGGCCGGCCGATCAACGCGGTCTCGACCGTCGGCCGGAACGCTGGGTTGCCCAGGCTCAGCTCGATCATCGTGCGATCGACCAGCTCCACCGCAGTGGGCCCGAGCGTGACGATGTGCTGCGCCGCCTCCATCGCTGCGCGAAAGCTCGGGAAGTTGACGATGCCCAGCACCTTGGCGCGCGGCAGTTCGGCCAGCTTGAGCGTGAGGCTGCGTGTGCAGGCCAGCGTGCCCTCGGAGCCGACGAGCAGGTGCGCCAGGTTCACGCTGCCGTCGGGCGTGTACGGCCGCTCGCTCTGGTTGTCGAAGATGTCGAGGTTGTAGCCGGCCACACGGCGCATCACCTTGGGCCAGTGCGCGTGGATGTCGTTGCGGTGCTCCACAGCCAGCTGGCGCACGAACTGCGCAATCTTCGCCTCGCGCACGCCGAGCGTGGCGACGGGGCCGAAGTCGAGCAGCGCACCGTCAGCCAGCCACGCCCGCGCGCCGAGCACGTTGTGCACCATGTTGCCGTAAGCGATCGAGCGCGAGCCGCACGAGTTGTTGCCCGCCATTCCGCCCAGCGTGGCCTGCGCGCTGGTGGACACATCGACCGGGAACCACAGCCCGTGGGCTTTCAGGTGCGCGTTCAGGTGGTCCAGCACCATGCCGGGTTCGACCTCGGCGGTGCGCCCGGCCACGTCCAGGCGCAGCAGCTTGCGGAAGTGCTTGCTGTGGTCGATGACGAGCGCCGCACCGGTGGTCTGCCCGCACTGGCTGGTGCCGCCGCCGCGCGGCAGCACGGGCACCTTCAGCTCGCGCGCGACTTGCAGTGCGACGGCAATGTCGCGCTCGGTCCGGGGCACCAGCACGCTGGCCGGCATGATCTGGTAGATCGACGCGTCGGTGGCATAGCGGCCGCGCGAGGCGGCGTCGAACAGCACCTCGCCCTCGGTGTCGGCGCGTAAGCGCTTCGCAAGTTCGGCGCAGACTTCGTTCGGCGGCAGCACGGTGCCCAGCGGGGCAGGGCGCGCGGGCGCTGCGGGGGCAGCGCTGGCGGTGCTCGGTGAGGTCATGGCGGGGCAGCCTCTGTCTTTTCAGCGGTTCAAGCGACTGGCGAATCAGCGCCTCAGCGCCGCGACGCTGGTGAGGCTTTCATCGCCTTCACCGTCTTCGTCGGCACAGTTGTCGACCTGGTCGACGCCGTCCCTGTCGTGGCCGTCCGTGACGTGGCCGTCCCTGCCGCAGCCGTCGGGTAAATCTCCCCCGCGTGCAACAAGGTCAGCACAGAGTCGCGCTTGTGAAACAGGTGCTGCACCAGCAATTCGCGCAGCGCCGCCGAGTCGCGCGCGTCGAGCGCGTCGAGCATCTGACCGTGCTCCTTGACGGCCTGCTTCCACTTCGCCGCGTTCTGGTTGGTGCGAAAACGCAGCGCCTGCACACGCGCGTTCACGTCGCGGTAGGTCTTGCTCAGCACCGGGTTCTTGGCCGCGATGTTGATGGCCGCGTGGATCAGCGCGTTGAGCCGGTAGTAGCCCGACAGGTCGCTGCGCGCATGGCAGGCGAGCATCTCGAAGTGCATCGCGCGCACCTCGACCAACTCGGCCTCGGTGATGCGCTGCGCCGCCAATTCGCCCGACATGCCCTCCAGCCCCGCCAGCACCTCGAAGGCGTGGCGCACGTCGGCCTCGCCGAGCTTCACGGCGGCGGCGCCGCGGTTGGGCAGCAGGTCCACCAGCCCTTCGGCGCCGAGCAGCTTGATGGCCTCGCGCAGCGGCGTGCGCGACACGCGCAACTGCTCGCACAACTCGCGTTCGTTGAGCTTGGCGCCCGGCGCGATGCGGCCTTCGACCAGCATCGTGCGCAGCCGCGCGGCCACCTGGTCGTGCAGGCCCAGCCGGAAAATCTCGATCACTTCAGCCATGCGCGACGGAGCCTGCAATTTCGACAGAACGCATTTTGCATGCGAATGACCGTGTCGTCTCTGCTTTGAAGAAAGGGTTTCCCACACCAACGATGTCCAGTTTGAATGCAAAAATGTAGCGCGAAAGGATGCCTCATGCTCCAGCTCGACCTGCACCCCACTGGCCGCCACTTCCTGCAGATCCCCGGCCCCAGCCCGGTGCCCGACCGCATCCTGCGCGCGATGAGCCTGCCCACCATCGACCACCGTGGCCCTGAGTTCGGCGCGCTCGGCCTGAAGGTGCTGGCCGGCATCCGCGCGGTGTTCAAGACCCAGCACCCGGTCGTCATCTACCCCGCCTCGGGCACCGGCGCCTGGGAGGCGGCACTCGCCAACACCATGAGCCCGGGCGACCACGTGCTGATGTACGAGACCGGCCACTTCGCGGCGCTGTGGGCCAAGATGGCGCAGCGCCTGGGCCTGTCCACCGAGGTGCTCGCTTGGAGCGGCACGGATGACGTGCTGCCGAACGCGCCGGGCTGGCGCCGCGGCGTGCAGGCCGACCTGATCGAGGCGCGGTTGCGCAAGGACACCGAGCGCAAGATCCGCGCCGTCTGCGTGGTGCACAACGAAACCTCCACCGGCGTCACCTCCGACATCGCCGCGGTGCGCCGCGCCATCGACGCCGCGGGCCACCCGGCGCTGCTGATGGTCGACAGCATCTCCGGCCTGGCGAGTGCCGACTACCGGCACGACGAATGGGGCGTGGACGTGACGGTGAGCGGCTCGCAGAAAGGCCTGATGTTGCCACCCGGCATCAGCTTCAATGCGCTGTCGCCGCGCGCGCTGGAGGCGATGAAAACTGCGAAGCTGCCGCGCGCGTTCTGGGCCTGGGACGAGATCGTCGAGATGAACCGCACCGGCTACTGGCCCTACACGCCCAACACCAACCTGCTTTATGGATTGAGTGAAGCGCTGGACATGATCCTCGGCGACGGGCTTGACAACGTGTTCGCCCGCCACCAGCGCTGGGCCGCTGGCGTTCGCGCCGCGGTCAACGCGTGGGGCTTGCCCATCCAGTGCGCTGACCCGGCGGTGTACTCACCAGTGCTGACCGGCGTGGTCACGCCCGTCGGTGTCGATGCCGACGCGTTGCGCCGGCTGATCCACGAACGCTTCGACCTCTCGCTGGGCACCGGTCTGGGCAAGCTGAAGGGGCGCATGTTCCGCATCGGCCACCTGGGCGACAGCAACGACCTGACCCTGCTCGCCACCGTGGCCGGCTGCGAGATGGGCTTGAAGCTGGCCGGCGTCAAGCTCGCCGGCAGCGGCGTGCAGTCGGCGATGGAGCACTTTGCCGGCCTTGTTGCGCAGGCACCGTTGATGAAGGCGGCCTGAACAGCTTCAAACCGGGAACACCCGAGACACCACCGAGGAGACACACATGCAACGACGCACCCTCATCCAGGCCGCGACCGCCGCCGTCGCCACGCTCGGCGTGCCCACGCTGAGAGCGCAAGAGTGGCCGACCGGCCCGGTGCGCATCGTCGTCGGCTTCCCGCCCGGCGGAGGCACCGACGCGCTCGCGCGTGTGGTCAGCGTCAAGCTCACCGAGATGTGGAAGACGCAGGTCATCGTCGAGAACAAGGCCGGCGTGGCCGGCGTGCTGGCGGCCGAGTACGTGGCGCAGCAGCCCAGCGACGGCAGCACGCTGCTGATGGCGCACATCAACAGCCACGCGCTGGCGCCCAGCCTGCAACCCAAGCTGCGCTACAGCGTCGAGCGCGACTTCGTGCCCATCGTGCTCGTCGGCGTCACGCCCAACCTGCTGATCGCCAACACCGGCCAGAAGGCGATGACGGTGAAGGACATCGTCGCCGCGTGCAAGGCCGAGCCCGGCAGGGTCAGCTTCGGCTCCGCCGGCGCCGGCTCGGCGCAACACCTGGCGCTGGAGATGTTCAAGCTGCAGGCCGGCGTCGACGCGCTGCACGTGCCCTACAAAGGCAGCGGCCCGCTGCTGATCGACCTGATCGGCGGGCAGATCCAGTACAGCTTCGAGACCATGACCGCCGCCACACCACACGTGAAGAGCGGCAAGGCCATCGCCATCGCCCAGACCCGCGCCAAGCGCGCCAAGGGCCACCCGACCGTGCCGACGATGCAGGAGCAAGGCTTCGCCGGCTTCGAGGCCACCACCTGGTACGGCCTGGCTGGCCCCGGCAAGCTGCCGACGCCGATCGCGCAGAAGATCAACCGCGACGTCAACACCGTGCTGGCCATGCCCGACGTGATCGAGAAGCTCGACACCTACGGCGCCGAAGACGGCGGCGGCTCACTCGAAAAGTTCGCCCAGTTCATCCAGACCGAGATCGCCAAGTGGGCGAAGGTGGTGAAGGAGGGGAATGTGAAGGTGGAGAGTTGAGGTGGTGCTGTGTCGTCTTGTTCAGCAGCCAAACTTCGGCGGAGGCTCGTTCGGCCAGCTCTGGTAGCGAAGTTGTTCAACCAGCAGCGAATGGGCAGCGCAAATGACTTGCAGCCAGTTTGGCTCGGTACTCACGGTTCCGTTCGCGTAGTTGATGTTGGGACTCTGGGCTTGGCTCGCCATCGACACGGAAACTGATGCAGGGCGGGTAGGGCAACGGACCTATGACCTCACCGAGGCGCTTCGCGTTCGCAAACCGGCTCCTCGTTCTGGCTTGCCCGGGAGCCTCAAGCCACCTGAGCCAATGGCAAGACGATCTCCACGGCGTCGTAAGGCACGGAGATCGTGCTCTCTTCGCTTCTTTCGATCAAGCCGAGCTCTTCAAGGCGCGCCACGTCTGTGTGAACGTTGGAGTAGTTGCGCTCCGCTGCCTTCGCCAATGCGTACACGCTGCATGGGCCGACCTTGCGCAGGGTGTCGAGCAGGTCGAGTCGTGCGGGGGTCAATTCTGCGAACAGGGTTCTCGCCGATTCGAAGCTCAATCGAAAGTCGGGCGAGCGGCCCTGGCGGGCGGCGGTCAACTGTTGCCGCGCGGTGCGAACGGCCGATCCACGGCGCGCCACTTCGATGATTGCTTTCATGATCTAGCCCCAGTCCGCGATGTCGTGTTCAAAGTCGTCGAGCAGGTCTTCGACCGTCGTGAAGGCATAGTCGCTTTGCGCCGATCCGATGTGCCGGTGGTCGCCTTTGCCGCGTTCGTTGTCATAGCGAACTCGGGTCGCACCGCCTGCGCCGTAGAACAGCCTGTACTTGTAGCGGTGCTCGCTCGGCGGCAACGGCTCCGGAAGTTCCCAGATCACGATCTCGACGATCGAGCCGTCATCCCTGACTTCCTTCGTGCGGACCAGCAAGGTCGCCTTCATATATTGCATCGTAGCAATATAGCGACGCAATGTCCATCGCGGGGTGTGATCGGCAGCGAACGTGGCTGCCGAAAGGGAACGGGATCAACCTCCCGGCGGTACCGGCCACGCGCGCTGCGCTGGCCGCATCTGCTCCCACGCACGCGATACCTGCAGCACGCCCAGGTCGTCGAAGCGCGCGCCCGCAATCTGCAGGCCGATGGGCAGGCCCGCTTTTGTGTAGCCGCAGTTGATGCTGGATGCAGGCTGCTCGCTCATGTTGAACGGCAGCGTGAAGCCGATGTGTTCGAGCGGGCGGGCGGGGTCGTTGGTCGGGCCGGCCCATTCGGCGGGGAAGGTGACCACCGGCGCGGTGGGCGAGAGCACGAAGTCGAAGGGCCGGCATGCAGCCACGGTGGCGTCGCGGATGGCCGCCATCTGGCTGTAGGCGTTGAACACCTGTTCACCCGACAGCCCGGCGCCGCCGCGCGCCCATTCGACGATGTAGGGCAGCACCAAGCCCCGCCGCTCGGCGCTCATGGCAGAGATGTCGATCCACGAGCGGCAGCGCCAGAAGCGGTCCATGCCGTCGGCCATCGCGCGGGTGATGAACGGAGCCACCGGTTCGACGATCGCGCCGGCCGCTTCGAACGCACGTGCGGCGGTGGCGACAGCGTCACGCACTTCCGGGTCGACGGGCAGCCCCCAGCCGGCGTCCATCCACAGGCCGATCTTCAGGCCTCTGACGGGCCGGTCGAGTTGCGACCAGGCGATGTCTTGCCACGGCAGGCTCATCGTGTCGCGCGCGTCGGGTTGGCTGAGGGTTGCCATCATCAGCGCAGCATCCGTCACCGTGCGCGTCATCGGCCCGGCCACGCGGCCGGCGTAGGGCGGGTGGATCGGCACGCGACCCAGGCTGGGCTTCAGCGTGAAGATGCCGCACCAGCTTGCCGGCAGGCGCACCGAGCCGCCGATGTCGGTGCCCAGGTGCAGCGGGCCGTAGCCGGCGGCCGCCGCGGCACCGGCACCGGCGCTGCTGCCGCCGGGGTTCTTGCTCAGGTCCCAAGGGTTGCGCGCGAGCGCGTGAAAGCTCGATAGGCCTGAGGACAACATGCCGTAGTCGGGCATCGTCGTCTTGCACACGATCACCGCGCCGGCTTCGCGCAAGCGCGCGCTCGGGGGTGCGTCGTGCGCGGCGGGCAGCAGTTCGGTGGCGGCGCTGCCCAGCGGCACTGGCACGCCTTTTGTTGCGATGTTTTCCTTGACCGTCACCGGCACGCCGTCGAGCGGGCCTTGCGGCTGGCCTTTCAACCAGCGTGCTTGCGAGGCTTCGGCCTGCGCCATCGCGGCTTCGGCGTCGAGCGCGTAAGTGGCGTGCAGGTGCGGCTCCCAGGCGGCGATGTGCTTGAGGACGTCGCGCGCCACCTCCACCGGCGAGAGGGCTTTGCTGCGGTAGGCGGCGAGCAGCTCGGTGGCGCTCAGGGCGTGGAGGTGGGGCATTCGGTTGATCAGTGCGGTGCGGCGAGCGGGCCCCTCACCCCAACCCTCTCCCCAAAGGGGCGAGGGGGCCAATACAGGGGCGAAGGGTAGATTCACATGCTCACTGCCAAGCCATCGCGGCCAAGTCGTTAGCGAAAATCGGCGAGCTGCCCCACAGCCCCTTCAGCCCCTTCTTGCTCACCGCCACGGCCGACGGGTTGAAGATGAAGGCGTTGACGGAGTCGGTGGCAATCATCTTCTGGATGTCAGCGAAGAGCTTCAGGCGCTCCTTCGGATTGCTCTCGGCGGCGTACTTGGCGGTCAGGTCGCGGAAGGCCTTGCTGTCGTAGCCCCAGTAGTAGCCGGTGTTGGCGTACTGCATGAAGTCCAGCGGCTCCACGTGGTTGATGACGGTCAGGTCGAAGTTGCCCTTGAACGGGCCGCTGAGCCACTGCGCCCATTCCACGTTCTCGATCTTGGCGATCACGCCGACCTTGGCCAGTTGCGCCGCAATCACCTCGCCGCCCTTGCGTGCGTACTGCGGCGGCGGCAGCGTGAGCGTCACGTTCAGCGGCGTGGTCACGCCGGCTTCCTTCAGCAGCGCCTTCGCTTTTTCGGGGTCGTGCGGGTACATGCCGGTCAGGTCGACATAGCCCCCGTCGGTGGGCGCCATGTGCGAGCCGATCGGCTGCCCCAGCCCTTCGAGCACGCCGTCGATGAAGGCTTTGCGGTCGATCGCGTGCATCAGCGCGCGCCGCACGCGCACGTCGTCGAACGGCTTCTTCTTGTTGTTGATGCTCATGATGCCCTTGCCGGCAGTGCTGCCCACCACCACGGTGAAGCGCTTGTCGGCCTGCAACTGCTTGAGCGCCTGCGGTGCGTCCAGGCGCGGCACGGCGTCGATGTCGCCGGCCAGCAGCGCGGCCACGCGCGCGGCCGGGTCGTTGATGAAGCGGAAGGTGACTCGTCTCAGCTTCACGTTCTTCGCGTCGCGAAAGCCATCCCATTTGGCCAGCGTGATCGAGTTGCCCTTCTTCCACTCGGCCAACGTGTACGGGCCGGTGCCCACCGGCTGCGTGGCGGTGGTGGCGGCGGTCTTCGGGTCGAGGATCACGGCCGTGTTCTCGCCCAGGCGGAACAGGAAGTTGCCGTCGGCCTTGTCGAGCACCAGGATCACGGTGCTCGCGTCGGGCGTCTCGATGCGGCTGATGTTGTTGAACACCGCGCCCTTGGCCTTGTTGGTCGATGTCTCGGCCTTGGCGCGCTCGAAGCTGAACTTCACGTCGCCCGAATCGAAGGCCTCGCCGTCAGAGAACTTCACGCCCTTCTTCAGCTTGAAGGTGTAGCTCTTGCCGTCCGGGTCCATCGTCCAGCTCTCGGCCAGCAGCGGCGTGACCGAGCCGTTGACGTTGATCTTGGTCAGCCCCTCCAGCACGTTGTAGTGCACCACCTCGCCGATGGCGGCGGCCGGCGCCATCGTCGGGTCCAGGCCTGGCGTGGGCTCCAGCACCATCGCCAGCACGGCGCTGTCCTTGCCTTGGGCGGCGGCGCCGAGGGCGGTGGCGGCCAACGCCAAGGTGGCGAGCCAGCGGGTGGGTTTCTTCATCGTCATCGTGGTTCTCCTGCGGGGCTGATCGAGTGGACCTGGTTCATCAAGGCTTCGGCAAAGTGGCACGCCGCCGAGTGGCCGACCGCCACAACGCGCAACTCGGGTCGTTCGACGACGCACCGGCTTTGCGCATGTGCGCAGCGCGGCGCGTAGGAACAGGCGGTGGGTGCGGCGGCATCAGGCACGACTCTAATGGAAGCGGCCGAAGCAGGTGCCGCTGCCGCGACCGCGGCCGAGGCCGCCGCTTTGGCCGCCGCCGCATCGCCCGCCACCGCCTCCACCAGCGCACGCGTGTACGGGTGCGCCGGCGCGTGGAACAACCGCTCCGGCGGCCCCTGCTCGACGACGCGCCCGGCAAACAGCACCGCCACCTCGTCGCACACATGGTCCACCACCGCCAGGTCGTGGCTGATGAGCAGGTAGGTCACACCGAACTGCCGCTGCAGGTCGGCCAGCAGGTTCAGCACCTGCGCCTGCACCGACACGTCGAGCGCGCTCACCGGCTCGTCGGCCACGATCAGTTTGGGCCGCGTGATCAGCGCCCGCGCGATCGCGATGCGCTGGCGCTGGCCACCAGAGAACTCGTGCGGGTACTTGGTGGCGTCGCTCGCGCGCAGGCCGACGGCGTCGAGCGACTCTGCCACGCGCGTTTGTGCGTCCGCTGCGCCCGCCCCCAGCGCCGAGAGCGGCTCGGCCACGATGCGCCCGACGCGCTGGCGCGGGTCGAGCGAGCCGTACGGGTCCTGGAACACCATCTGGAAGTCGCGCCGTGCTGCCTGCAACTCGGTGGCACTCAGCCGGTTCAGGTCGCGGCCCTGGAACAGTACCTGCCCCGAGGTGGGCGGCTCCAGCGCCATCACCAGCCGCGCCAGCGTCGACTTGCCCGAGCCCGACTCACCCACCAGCCCCAGGCTGCGCCCGCGCTGCACATTCAACGTGACGCCAGCGAGCGCCTGTACCGCGGGCGCCGGGCGCCACAGATGCTCGCGCGGCAGCGTGTAGCGGCGCGTCACGTCGTGCAGCGACAGCAACGCAGTGGGCGGCGCGTCCGCTGCTTGCGACAGGTCGGCGGCAGCGTCGTTCACGCGGGGCCCGGCGATGGCATCGGCGATGGCGGCGTCGGCGACGGTTCAGCGGTTCGACGCGCCATCACTTGAGCATCATCTCGTCGCGCTCGCGGCGGTACTTCTCGTAGTCGGTGTCGTTGGCCGCCAGGCAGCGCGACCGGTCCGGCTCGGCATAACGCTGGCAGGCGTTGCGCGAGCCGGCCCGCAGGCCATCGTAGACCTGGCGCGTGCTGCAGCCCGCGCTGACCGCGGCCAGCGCCACGAGCGCTGCGCCGAAAAACGGGGTTCGCGAGTTCATGGGCGAAGTCTAGGGCCAAGGTGCGGCAGCAGCGCGGGCTGGCGTCGTGGGCGGGCGGGTGCTCAGCGGCCTCGCGTTGGCCGCCCACTCCCAGGGGCGCGGGAGTGACATCACGCCGCTCAGGCGGCCCGCTGCTGCTCCGGAAACCGAAAGCGAGAGCGCATCTCGCGCTCGCCCCGTGGCGTGACGTGCAGCGCGCGGCTGTCGGCGTCCTGCACGACCCAGCGCCGCTTCAGCGCCACGCCCAGCAAGGCGGCGCCGAGCGCGCCGCCCAGGTGGGGCCGGCGCTCGCTCCAGTCCATGCAGGCGCAGGCGAAGCGGCGGCGCTGCCGGCGCGTGGCGGTCACGTCGACGCCGAGCGCTTCGAACGCCGCACGGCCTGCCTCGCCGAGCTCGTAGCCGCCGCTCGCGTCGGCCGCCAGTAGCCAGCCCAGCTCGTGGCAGCGGTCGTGCAAGGCCACCGCCACCGCGCCGGCCAGGTGGTCGTAGCAGGTGCGCGCGTGGCGCAGCCGCGTCGGCGTGTTCGGCACGAAGGCTCCGTGCGGCGTGCCGGCGAGCAAGGACAGGACTTCCAGCGCCGCCGCGACCTCGGCGCCCTGCAGGCTGTAGTAGCGGTGCTTGCCCTGCGCCAGCACCTTGACCAGGTGCCGCTCGAGCAGCCGCGCCAGGTGCACGCTGGCGGTCGACGGGCTCACGCCCGCGACGGCCGCGAGTTCGGTGCTGGTGCGGGCGTGGCCGTCCATCAGGCAGTACAGCATGCGCGTGCGCGCCGGCTCGGCGATTGCGCCGGCCACCGCCGAGACGCCAGCATCTGCAGATTCGACATCCATGATTTGATGCTAGACGAATCGTGTTCGTCGGGCAAGCCGCACACTGGCGCCTTTCGCCCGGAGCCTCCATGACCCTCACCTGCTTCATCCGCTACCAGATCGATCCGTTCCAGCGCGACAGCTTCAAGGCCTACGCCGAAGCCTGGGGCCGCATCATCCCGCGCTGCGGTGGCCACCTGGTGGGCTACTTCCTCCCGCACGAAGGCAGCAACGACGTGGCCTGGGGGCTGATCGCATTCGACAGCCTCGCGGCCTACGAGGCCTACCGCACGCTTCTCAAGACAGACCCCGAGTCGCGCGCCAACTTTACTGTGGCGCAGACGAAACGACTGATACTGCGTGAGGAGCGAACCTTCCTGGAGACCGTTGATGGCACCTTCAACCTCGAACCATCGCCCGGACGCGCCTGACAAGGCGCGCGCCTTCCGCGCGCTGCACCAGCGCCCGGGCGCCTTCATCATCCCGAATCCGTGGGACGTTGGCAGCGCGCGCATCCTGGCGCACCTGGGCTTCGAGGCGCTGGCCACCACCAGCGCGGGCTTTGCGTTCTCGGTCGGCCAGCAGGACAACACGATCGGCCGCGACCGCATGCTCGCGCACGTGGCCGAGATCGTCGCCGCCACCGACCTGCCGGTCAGCGCCGACCTCGAGAACGGTTTCGCCGACGACCCTGACGGCGTGGCCTCAACGATCCGCCTGGCCGGCGCCACCGGCCTGGCCGGCGGCTCGATCGAAGACTCGACTGGCCGGGCCGACACGCCCGTCTACGACTTCGGCCACGCGGTCGATCGCGTGCGCGCCGCCGTCGAAGCGGCGCGTGCATTGCCGCAACCGTTCGTGCTGACCGCGCGGGCCGAGAACCACCTCGTCGGCCGGCCCGACCTGAAGGACACGATCAAGCGCCTTCAGGCCTACCAGGCCGCCGGCGCTGACGTGCTGTACGCGCCGGGGCTGGTGAGCGAACAGGACATTGCCGCCGTGGTGAGCTCGCTCGACCGGCCGGTGAACGTGCTGATGGGCATGGCCGGCGTGCCGCACACGCTGGCCTCGCTGTCGCGCCTGGGCGTCAGAAGAGTCAGCGTCGGCGGTGCGCTGGCGCGCGCCGCGCTGGGCGGCCTGCTGCGGGCCGCGCGCGAGATGCGCGAGCACGGCAGTTTCACCTTCACGGGCGAGGCCGCCAGCTTTCGCGAGATCAGCGAGATGTTCAAGCGCTGAGTCAGGGTGGCGGCCGGAGTCGGGCAAGCTTCGCCGCGTTGCTCGGGCGATCGCCTTGTGCGCCGAGGCGAACCATCCGAGTCGACCCGGTCCGCCCGACTTGCGGCACCGCATGGCGTCGGCTGTCTTCCGCGAACAAGAGGTGGCGAGCGAGAACCGTTTGCCGGTCGTTCGACGTGCTATCACTTGAGCAGCATGTCGTCGCGCTCGCGGCGGTACTTTTCATAGTCGGTGTCGTTGGCCGCCAGGCAGCGCGACCGATCCGGCTCCGGGTAGCGCTGGCACGCGCTGCGCGCGCCGGCTTGCAGGCCGTCGTAGACCTGCCGGGTGCTGCAGCCGGTGGTTAGCACGACGAGGGCGGTGAGCGCGGCAGCGACCAGCGTGGAGGGCAAGCTCATGATCGCAGTCTAGAGCAAGGTCGAGACGGGCACAGGCGCACCGGCACGCCGCATATCCCGCCCCTGGCCGCCCCTGGCCGCCCGTGCGCTGCGCTTGAAACGCGCTCCGTGCCACGCCTTCAAGTTGGCGCTGGCCGCGTCGATATACACGCTGGCGCATTTCGCCTGCGATCGATCCACCTTGTTCCTCATGGCCGCTTTCCTGCCGCGACTGTCTTTGCGACAACGCCTGCTGCTGCTGGCGGCGTTGGCCAGCGGGTCGATCTGGGCCGGCGCTTTCTTGCAGTACCGCAACCTGCAAGACCAGATCGCCCGACTGACCGTGGTTCGGGCCGATCTGGCGGGCAGCGTGAACCACAACGAGGCGGCTCGGATGCTGGCGCGGGAGCGTGGCCTGAGCAACGGGTTCCTGCGGGCCGTCGAGCGCGAGCCGGCACACAGTGCACTGACGGCAGGGCGCGCCGCTGCAGACCAGGCTTTGCGGGCCATCGATGGGTCAGGCCCCCTGGTGCCCAACGCCGAGGCCCGCCCCTCACTCGCACACAGCGCCGCCGCGCACGCACACGGAAGCGAGGGCTCGGGCCATGACCGCACCGCCGACCCCGCGGTCGACAAACAGCGGGCTGAATTGCCGGCGCTGCGGCAGCAGGTCGACCGCGCCGCCGTCTCGGCCGGACAGGTGTTCGTCAGCTACACCGCGGCCGTGTCGGCCCTGCAGGACAAGGCCGCGCGCGACCTGGCCACGGCAATGGTCGAGATCGGTCTGGTCTACGAGCACGTGACGCACCTCTACCGCGCCTCGGAGCAATTGGCGCGCGTGCGCGGGCTGGTCAACGGCGCGTTGATGGAGGGCCGACTCGAGCCGGCGTTGCAGCAAGAGGTTCTGCGCAACCTCGCGGTCCACCGCGAGTACGTCCGCCTCGCGCAAACCTCGGCCCCTGCCGCGGCCCGGCACGCCATCGCGCTGGCGGCGCAAAGCCAGGCCTTGCTGGATTCGACATCGTTCGTGCAAGGGCTGCTCGACGGCGCGCCGGTCCAAGGCCCGCAGTTGAGCGCCACGCAGTGGTGGGCGCTGGCCACGGCTGCAGTGGACACGCTGGAGACCACCGCCAGGATGCGCGCGGATCAACTCACGCGCGAGGCCGACGTGCGGCTCGACGCCATGGAGCGGCAGGAGTGGTTTGCTCTGGCGGTGCTGACGGTGTTGGGGTTGTTGACGCTGGCCTTGGCACTCGCCACCGTGCGGCGCTTCGTGCACAGCCTGGGTCACCTGCTCGACCGGCTCGACAACGCGGCCGAAGAAATCGACGGGCCGAACGCCGGCCCGCCTGCCGCCGGCGCGCCCGCTTCCACGGTCGCCACGGCCGCGGTGGGTGACAGGGCCGCCTTGCCCGAGGGGCGCTCCGGCGGACCGATGGACGCTGAATTCGGAGACCTGTCCAACCGCATCGACCACCTGCGCAACCGAACGGCGCAGGCGTTGCAGGTGCACTCCGTGCTGAGCCTGCACGACCCGCTCACCGGCGTGCTCAACCGGCGCGGGTTCGAAGACCAGCTCGCCGCGCGCACGATGAAGCGCCGCCATGCCGGCGGCGAGTGGTGTTTGCTGATGATCGACATCGATCACTTCAAACAGGTAAACGACCGCCACGGCCACGCCGTGGGCGACGCGGTGCTGGTCGAACTGTGCGCCGTGATGGCCGCCACACTCCGGCCCGACGACGTCCTGTCGCGCCGCGGCGGCGAGGAGTTCGTCGCGCTGTTGCCTGGTTGCGGCGAAGCGCAGGCGCGCACGGTGGCCGAGAAGATTCGCCTCGCGGTCCAAGCGCACCGGTTCGTCAACCACCTCGCGCTGACAGTGAGCATCGGCGTGGCCGAACACGCCTCAGGCACCTCGCCGGCCGACACGCTGGGGCGCGCAGACTCGCGCCTGTACGCAGCCAAACGAGGCGGCCGCAACGCGGTGTGCGCCGTCGGAGGCGACGGGCCGCAGGCGTCGGTTGGCCGCCGATGCCAGCCGCGGCTGCCTGGAATGGCCGGGTCGCTTGCGAGCAGCCCCGGGACGGAGGCGGTATGACAGACAACGCAAGACAGCCCCTGCCCGCGGCCGCGCCGGCAACCGCAAACGCAACCGCAAACGCAACCGCAACCGCAACCGCAACCGCAACCGCAACCGCAACCGCAACCGACTCACGCGGCCTGGCGCTGGCCGTCGCGCTGGCCGCCGCGGGCATGCTGGCCGCCGTGGTTCAGCCCACGGCGCTCACCGTGGGGCTGGCGCTGCTGTTGAGCTGGCAGGCGCTTCGGGGTGCGGGCTTGCGCCGCCGCCTGACTCGCGCAGCTCGCCGGGAAGAGGCGGTGCTGGCCGAGAACAGGCTGCTGGTCGAGAGCATCCACTGCGCGCCGCTGGCGTTCGCTCTCTACGACCCGGGCGACAGGTTGCTGGTCTGCAACGCAGCCTACGAGGCGTTCTACCCCAAAGCGTTTGCAGCCCTGCGCGCTCAGCCCGACGGCCCCCGGCCGCTCTACGCCGATCTCGTGCGCGAGACGTTGCCTGAGGACCTGAGCGGCAGCGCGGCCGACAGGCTTGTGCAGGAACGCGTGATACTCCAGCGGCAGGCCAGCGGCGTGCCCGTCGATCGCTTCTACCCGGAGCACGGTTGGCGGCGCGTCACCAAGTACGCGACGGCCAGCGGCGGCATCGCCGGGTTTGCGGTGGACATCTCCGCGTCCAAGCGCATCGAGTTGGAGTTGCAGGCCGAGGTCACCCGCAGGCGTGAAACCGAAGCCGAACTGCAGCGCCTGGCGCGCACCGACTCGCTCACCTCGGCCCTCAATCGGCGTGCGTTCCTGGAAAAGGTCGAGGGCGAGATTGCGCGCTTCCAGCGGTACGGCACCCCGGCTTCCGTGGTGATGCTGGACGTGGACTGGTTCAAGTCGATCAACGACAAGTTCGGCCACCAGGCCGGCGACGCGGCGCTCGTCGAGATCGTGAACGTCGCGGTGGCGCAGATGCGAGGGGATGTCGATCACATCGGCCGCATCGGTGGTGAAGAGTTCTGCCTGCTGCTGCCTCACACCGATGCCGAGCAGGCGGTGTCACTGGCCGAGCGCATCCGGCGCGCGATCGAGGCCACCCGCATCCAGGCGCCCCACGCGCAAGCCCAAACGGACGCTTGCACTTTCTCCCTGACCGCGAGCTTCGGCGTGACCAGCCTGCACGCCGACAACGCGCGGCTCACCACGCTGATCGGCGAGGCAGACCGCGCCATGTACGTCTCGAAGATGGAGGGGCGAAACCGGGTGACGGCCTTTGCCAACGGCAGGGTGCCCGGGGCGTCACCCCGCGCGTCCAGCGCTGCGGTGTTGCAGGAAGAAGCGCAGCATCTGCGCTGATGCGTCGGGCCCCAGCGGGTCGGTGAACGAGCCTGCTGCGTCACCGCCCGACCAGGCATGGCCGCAGCCATGCACCAGCCAATGCTCGACCGCAGCGCCACGGGCTTCGCCAGCGCGCCCGTACACCGTGCGCGTGTATGCCCGACCCGAGGGCACCTGCCCCGGTTCTGCAACGCCGGTGCGGCTTGCGCCCGCACCGGCCACCACGGCGAGCGCCTGTTCGACCACGCGCTCGCCGTTGAGCGGGTGCACCGTCTTGTCGTGGTCGCCGTGAAACACGATCAGCGGCAGGGCTGCCGAGGGCGTCGCCCCGTCGCGGCCCTCCCGCGGCGCCGCTCGCTGGCCGGGCCCGCGCTTCATCACGCCGAGTGCGGTGACGACGTCTTGCGCCGCCCCATGGGCCAGGCCAGAGTGCACGCCGACCGCTGCGAACAGCGCAGGGTGCGTGTGCGCGAGGATCGCCGCCATCGCGCCGCCGGCCGACAGCCCGGCCACGTAAACGCGTTGCGGGTCCGCCGGCTGACGGGCCAGCACGTCTTGCACCATGCCGGCGATGATGGCCGGCTCACCGGCGTCGGGCTGCTGGTCATGGCGGCTGAACCAGTTCCAGCAGGCGTACGGGTTGGCCGCACGGGTCTGCGCGGGATAGAGCACCAGCATCGGCTCTCGATCCGCGAGCGCGTTCATGCGCGTGCCGGCAGCGAAGTCGTCCGGGTCTTGCTTGCAGCCGTGCAGCATCACCACCAGCGGCAGCTTGCCTTCCGGCTTGCCGGCAGGCACGTACAGCTTGTAGTCGCGCTCGCCGGCGTCGTTGCGGAAGCTGCCCGTGGTGAATGTGCCGATGCGGGTGGCGCTTCTGCGCGTGGCCGGCACGTTGGCCGCAGAGACAGGGCCGGTATCGGGCGTGTCGGGCGTGTCGGGGGCGTCGGCGGTGTCGTCCTTCGGCGCCCCGGCGGCCGGTGATTGGCCCGAGCCGCGCGAACCCAGCAGCGCAAACAGCCAGCGCCAGGGCAGGGCGAGCCACTGGAAACCGCGCCACCAAAGCGCGCGCCAGGCGGCGAAGACTGTTTGAAGAAGTGATTTCATCGGTGCCCGAAATTCGGTTGGGGCGCGAAGAGTAAGGGAAAACCCGTGTCTTCGACCTGACAGCCGGCCACTCGCCACTCAACCAGGCGGATTGTTACGAACCGACCTGCGCGTTGTGGTTGAGCGGCAACGCGCTCGGCAATCGTCCTGTAGACGACTCAACGCCGCAGGGGAGGGTGGCGCGCGTCAGTCCACCGCCGCAGGCACGAACGCATGGAGGCAGCGCACCGCATGACCGGCCGCCACCGTCACCGGCAGCGGCGGCGCCTCTCGGCACTCTGGGGTGACGCGCTCGCATCGGTCGGCAAACGGGCAGCCGGGAGGCAGGTCCACCAGTTCCGGCACCCGGCCGGGGATGGTGGCCAGGCGCCGTCGCCCGCCATCGGCCTGGCGCAGGCCCAGTCGCGGCCGCGCGCCGTACAGCCCGCGCGTGTACGGGTGCGCGAGCTGCGCAAACACCGCCGCGGTCGGCCCGCTCTCGACCACCGTGCCGCCGTACATCACCATCGTGCGGGCGACGGTGCGCGCCATCACGCCCAGGTCGTGGCTGATCAGCAGCAGCGCCATGCCGCTGCCCCGCACCAGCTCGCCGATCAGCTCCAGGATCTCGCGCTGGATCGTCACGTCCAGCGCGGTGGTGGGTTCGTCGGCGATCAGCAGGTCGGGCCCGCAAGCCAGCGCCATGGCGATCGTCACGCGCTGGCGCTGGCCGCCGGACAACTGGTGCGGGTAGGCGTCCAGGCGCTGCGCCGCCTGCGGCAGGTGCACACGTTCGAGCAGGTGCAGCGCTTCGGCGCGCGCCTGCGTGCGGCTCGCGCCTTTGTGCAGGCGCAGCGGCTCGGCCACCTGGTCGCCCACGGTGTGCAGCGGGTTCAGCGCCGTCATCGGCTCCTGGAAGATCATGCCGATGCGGTCGCCGCGCAGCCGGCACAGTGCGTCGTCCGCCAAGCCCACCAGCTCTTGCCCGTTGAAGCGGATGCTGCCCGACACCGCCGAGCCCATCGGCAGCAAGCCCATCAGCGCCAGCGCCGTCATCGACTTGCCGCAGCCGCTCTCACCGATGAGCCCCAGTGTGTCGCCGCGCTGCATGCCGAACGAGATGCCGCGCAAGGCCTGCGCCGGGCCGCGGGCGGTGGGCAGGGTGACGCGCAGGTTGGACACTTCGAGCATGGCGGAGACGATAGCGTGAAACCTGCCGACGAAAGCATGTTGGCGGCCTCTGATGCCGGCCGATCAGCGCCCCCGCAAGACCCACACGCCGGCTGCGACCATCCAGACCGACAGCAGGCTCACCGCCGCCGCCACCGGGACCAGGTCGGGCCCACGCAGCGAGGGCAGCGCCAGACCAGCCAGCAGCAGGGCGCTGACGAGGCCCAGCCCGGCCAGCCACCGCGGCATGCCGCCGCGCAGCAGCGCACCCGCGCACAGCACGCCGACCGACGCAGCCATGAACACGCTCACGCCCAGCACCTCGCCGATGCCGCTGCCGTACTCGGTCAGGCCGGTGAACAGCCACTCGATCTGCGTGCGCAGCGCCGGCTCGGCGCTGGCGTGGGCGGTGGCGAGCACGGGCATCACCGTGAGCCAGCGCAAGATGCCGATCGAGCGCGCCAGTGCCGACAGCGCGCCGAACGCGGCGACGGTGGCGCCCAGCGGCTGGTTCAGCCCACCGAAGGTGCGCGCGGCCAGGCCGATCATCACCGGCGCCACGAGGATGGAGTACAGCAGGTACACCGCATAGCCCAGCGCCACGCCACCGGGCGCGGCGGCGATGGCAGCGAGCTGCTCGGCGGCGGGCTTGTCCAGCGACGCGGGCCAGCCGATGGCCGCACCGAGAATCACGACCGGTGCGAACGACAGCAACGCGTCGGTGATCAGCAACGCGCCGAGGCCGACGCCGCGCGACGGCGCATGCGTGCTTGTGCTTGCAGTCACGGGGTGGGTGAGGGTGGGCATGAGAGGCTCCTTGAATCGAAAGGTCGGGTTCGAAACCACGGTGGGTCGTGGTCGGGGTCGGGCAGCGATGGTCGATGGTTGTTGCCGACTCAGTAGGCCGGCTGCGGCGCGGCGGCCGCGCCCAGGCCCAGCGCCAGCAGCGACTTGCGCAGTGCGATGGGCAGGGGGGTGTGCAGTGGGGTGTGCTGCGGGGTGTGCTGCGGGGTGTGCTGTGGGGTAGGCGCATCGTCCGGCGCGCCGCACAGCGCCGACAGTCGCGCGCCGTCCAGCGCATGAGGCACGCGCCACAGGTAGGCCATGCGGGCCAGCTCGCGCCACAGCGGCACCACCCGACCCACCGCGCCGATCAACCCCCACGGCATGCCGCCGCGACGAAAGCCGCGCGTCGGCGCCAAGCCCAGGTCGCGCGCCGTCGCTTCCAGCGCCTCCAGCAACTGCGCACCCGTGAGCGTGTGGCCCTCGAAGTGCCACGCCGTGAAGGGTGCCAGCTGTTGCTGACGGGCGTGCTCGGCCACGCGAACGAACGCCCGTGCCAGGTCGGGCAGGTAGGCCCAGGCGTGCGGCACGTCCAGCGGGCCGGGGTAGACCAGCTTGCCCGCGCGCAGCGACTTGACGATCGCCTGGTCGAACCAGTTGCCGGTGCCCGAACCGAAGAAGTCGCCCGCCCGCACCACGCTCGCGGTGAGGCGGCCGGCGGCGGCTCGCTCTTTGATCAGCGCTTCCATCTGCACACGGATCTCGCCTTTGCGCGTGGTCGGCCGCTGCGGTGTGTCTTCGCTCAAACTCGCCGGCATGCCGGCGCCGAAGTTGTAGACGTTGCCCGGCAGCATGAAGTGCGCGCCCAGGCGCTCGGCCGCGTCGAGGCCGTGTTGCAGTGCAGGCAGGGCTTCTGCGTCCCAGCGGGTGTAGGCGGGGTTCACCGCATGCACCACGACGCTGGCGCTGCCGGCGGCCCCGGCCAAGGCGGCCGAGTCGGCGAGCGGCTGGCGCAGCGGCTCGGCGCGGGCGGGCAACTCGACCGATGCGTCGCGCCGTACTTGCGCCAGCACGCGCCAGCCGGCGGCGTCGAATGCGCGGGCGGCAGCGCAGCCGAGCCGGCCGTTGGCGCCGAGGATCAGCACCGATGGGCGCAGCTCGCTCGTGCTGCGGCGCGGTTGAACGGCGGAGGAAAGCGAAGTCATGGAAAGCTCCAGTGCTTGAGTGGCATGGCGGCCAGTTTGGGCAAACCCACCTCATTCCACAATTGCCCATAGCAGCATTCCAGCCATACACTTTTGCATGGCCAAACGACTCGACGGTTTCGATCTGGAGCGCTTCGACTGGGCGCTGGTCAAGAGCTTCCTTGCGGTGCTCGACGCCGGCAGCCTGATGGGCGCGGCGCGCCGCATCGGCGGGCAGCAACCCACGCTCAGCCGGCACATTGCGGAGCTGGAAGCGCAACTCGGCGCGCCGCTGTTCGAGCGCACCGGCCGCGGCGTGCAGCCCACCCCCGCGGCGCTGGCGATTGCCGAGGCCGCCCGCCAGATGCAGCAGGGCGCCGAAGCGCTGGCCCGCACCCTCGCCGGCCAGCGCGACACCGCCACCGGCACCGTGCGCATCACCACCAGCATGGTGGCCGCCACCTACCTGCTGCCGCCGGTGCTGACCGAGCTGCACCGCCAGGAGCCCGGCATCCAGCTCGAGCTGATCGCCAGCAACCAGCTCACCAACCTGCTGCGCCGCGAGGCCGACATCGCCGTGCGCATGGTGCGCCCCGAGCAGACCAGCCTGGTCGCGCGCAAACTCGGCGTGGTGGGCATCGGCGCCTACGCGCACGAGCGTTACCTGCAACGCGCCGGCACCCCGCGCGAGCCCACTGAGCTGGCGCGCCACACGCTGATCGGCTACGCCACCGACGACCTCATCGAACGCGGCTTTGCTGCGATGGGCTGGCCCCTGAAGCGCGAACACTTCGCACTGCGCACCGACGACCAGGTGGCCTATGGGCGACTCATTGCCGAAGGCGCTGGCATCGGCTTCGTCGCCCACTACAACGCCCCCCACTGGCCCGGCGTTCGCCGCGTGCTGCCCCAACTGGCCATCCCGCCGCTGCCCTGCTGGCTGGCGGTGCACCGGGAGATCCGGTCGAGCAAGGTGGTGAGGATGGTGTATGACTTTCTGGCCGAGGCGTTGCCTGCGGCGTTGCAGGGTGGGGGCGAGCGAACGTAAACGGGGCGCGGTCCGCCTGCGCGCTGCGACCTGCGCCCTGCGCCCTGCGCCCTCTGCGGGTCGCCAAGCGGCTACGATCCACATGAATTCTCTCTGCCGGTTCGTGTAGATCATGAAGACCCACATAGACATTGACGGCGACGTCCTTGCTGCCGTTCAACAGCTTGGCGGCTTTGCCACCCAGTGCGAGGCGGTGAATGCTTCGCTGGCGGAAATGGCCCGCAAGCTTGCCGCGCGCAAGTTGTTGGGGATGCGCGCCAAGCTCCAGTGGGACGGTGACCTCGCCGAACAGCGCGAGGCGCGCTTTACTGATTGGGACCCGGGCCGATGAACGGTGCCGTCCTGGTGAGGCGTGCGCGACGCAGGGTCGGCGGGGTCGGCGCGACCAGACTGGTTCGGCAGCGTGACGCGGTTCGCCATGTTTCAATCCACGCGCGCGCCGTGAGGCGCGCGCGACCCAGGCCGAGCCGTTGCTCCAGGGTGCGCACCCAGTTTCAATCCACGCGCGCGCCGTGAGGCGCGCGCGACGCCCTCGTTCCAGCTCTTGGGCATGGCGATTGAGTTTCAATCCACGCGCGCGCCGTGAGGCGCGCGCGACCAAGGTGTCCTATCAGCGCGTCACCACCCACGAGGTTTCAATCCACGCGCGCGCGGCGTGAGGCGCGCGCGAGGGAGGCGCGAGCATGCAAAGCGCCTGGCACGCGCTGTTTCAATCCACGCGCGCGCCGTGAGGCGCGCGCGACTCGTCAACGACAGGCCACGATGCGACAATTTTTGTTTCAATCCACGCGCGCGCCGTGAGGCGCGCGCGACTTGGCCCTCGCGATAGTCAATGCTGATCCGGCCGGTTTCAATCCACGCGCGCGGCGTGGCGCGCGCGCGACTGAAGCGCGCGCACCTTAGACATTATTTCTTCAAGTTTCAATCCCCGCGCGCGGTGAGGCGCGCGCGACATACGAAGATCGGTCTAGCCAAGATCGACGCGGAGGTTTCAATCCACGCGCGCGCCGTGAGGCGCGCGCGACACATCGCCCGAGGGGCAACCGTGTGCGCTGGCCAGTTTCAATCCACGCGCGCGCCGTGAGGCGCGCGCGACGATAGGTGCCCGCTGCTCGCGCACAGGCCACCGTTTCAATCCACGCGCGCGCCGTGAGGCGCGCGCGACTGCCGGCACTGATGCCCTGCACGTTCGATTGCGTTTGTTTCAATCCACGCGCGCGCCGTGAGGCGCGCGCGACAAGGTAGCGACGCCGCAAAACGCGCCACCGCCTCGTTTCAATCCACGCGCGCGCCGTGAGGCGCGCGCGACACTGCTGGATCGACGGCCGCACTGGCAAGCCGTAGTTTCAATCCACGCGCGCGCCGTGAGGCGCGCGCGACTCGTGTTGCGCGACCCGTCGGCCTGCGGCTTGCAGTTTCAATCCACGCGCGCGCCGTGAGGCGCGCGCGACCTGCGCGCGACCTCGGTTGCGTTTTCAAGGTTAAAGTTTCAATCCACGCGCGCGCCGTGAGGCGCGCGCGACCTGAATTCCAGGTTGCCGGCCCCCCCCGCATCAAGTTTTAATCCACGCGCGCGCCGTGAGGCGCGCGCGACTCAGCCACGCTGTCGCGCTGGTTGCGGATGTCCTTGTTTCAATCCACGCGCGCGCCGTGAGGCGCGCGCGACCCGATGCTGCCGGCGGCGTAGCCAAGGGCGGGGTTGTTTCAATCCACGCGCGCGCCGCGGCCGGGCCGGTCACTTCAGGTCCGCGCAACTCATCATAGAACCAGCGGCCCCTCGAAGTCCGCTGCCTTGAACTTGCCATGCTCTCGCACTTCGCAGCCCTTCGTCTCCGGCAGGCGGTACAGGCGCAGGCAGTCTTGCTCCAGGTTTACCTCGGCCAGCAGCCGGCGCTCCAGGTCGTCCAACTGCATCAGCGTGACCTGGCACTCGAACACCGACTTCTGCACCCGCTGCCCCGTCCCTTCGCACACCTTGGCCACGCGGCGCAGCCGACGTCGGCCTTCCTTGGTCTCAGTGTTGACGTCGTAACAAACGATCACGAGCATGGTGCCGACTCCTCAAGGCCTGATGGACGCTCACCTGACCACGAACGGCAGATACCCCTCGGCCTCGCCGCGAACGTGGCGCGCCAGCAGGCGCGCCTGAACGAGCGGCACCACGCCCAGCGGCACGGCCTCGGCCAGCAAGGGGTGGGTCAATGCGTCCTGCTTGCGCTCTTGAAACGCCACCACCACGGTCTTGCGCGCATCGCCTTGCAGCAGCACGGCGCCGCCTTCGCGCAGGTCGAAGTCGCTTGCGCTGACTTGCCCGCGGTTGACCAGCGCCAGCGCCAGCCGGTCGGCCCACGGGCGAAACTCTTCCACCAGGTCGAGCGCCAGCGCGGCGCGGCCGGGGCGCACGGCGTGCAAGAAGCCGAGTTGCGGGTCCAGGCCGGCTGCCTCGCAGGCCGACCGGCAATCGTTGGTCCACATCGAATACAGGAACGACAGCAACGCGTTCATGCGGTCGCGTGGCGGGCGGCGGCTGCGGCCGTCCATGCTGAACAGATCGCGCAGGTCGGCCCGCACCAGCAGGTTGAGCGCAGCAAAGTAGGTGCGCGCGGCTTCGCCCTCCACCCCGCGCAGGGTGTTCAGGTCGGCCGCACCCGGCAACGCACGCAGGCTGGCGGCCAGGTCTTGCGCGGCGCGGGTGAGCTTGGCTTCGTCGTCGGGCAACTTGGCTTCGCGCGCGCCGCGTTGCAGCACCTGGCGCTGGTTCTTCAGTTTGCCGGCGACGATGGCGCGGGCCACCTCCAGCGTGAAGGCAGCACTGTCGACGCCGCGGTGCTGGGCTTGGCGCAGCAGCACGTTGCCGCTGACGGCTCCTTCGAGCCGTGCCTTGAATCGGCCGTTGGCGTCCAGCAGCACGAGCGCGATGTTGTCGTCGGCCAGCCGGTGCATCAACGGTGCACTCAAACCCACGTGGCCGAAGCAGACCACGCTCTGCAGGTGGTGCAGCGGCACGCGCAGGCGGGTGTCTTCGCCCTGCTCGACGCGCAGGGTGTCGTTGTCCAGCCGCAAGCGGCTGTCGGGCAGCGTGACGTAGAGGGTGTTGAGCAGTTGCATGCGGCAAGGCCGGTTGCGCGGTTCGGCTGAGTGAGGGCAGACGATGTATCAGGCGTCAGGGTCGAACGGCGCCGTGCCGAAGTCCGCCGAACGGAGCCGCCCAAGCGCCTCGGGCTGGCAGCGATCGCGCAGCGAGCAGCCTTTGCAGCGCCGCACGTCTTGCGTCGGCGGCGGCAAGCTCGCGCTGGTAAGCATGGCCCGCACTGCCTGCACGGTCTGCGCCACCTGCTCGCGCAGCGCGGCGGTGACGGGCACGATGCGCCGCCGCCGCGAGCTGGCGTAGTACAGCGCCCCTTCGCTGACGGTGCGGCCGGTCATGCCCTCCAGGCACATCGCCTGGGCGGCCAGCTGCACGTCGTCGCAAGCGGCAATGTCGGCCGCCTTGTGGCGCGAGCCGTGCTTGTATTCCACCGGGTAGGGCGTGCCGTCGGGCTCGAACTCCACCACGTCGGCCTTGCCGATGAGCCCGAGCGCGTCGCTCCACACCGGCAGCGCGCGTTCGATGCGCAGGCCCTTGCGCTCCTCGACGCCGGGTTGGTCCACCTGCGCATGCACTGCCTGCCCGCGCTGCGTGTGCAGGTTGTCGTCGAAGGCCTGCTCGAGGTGGATCAGCCCGCACTGGCGCGGGCAGTAGGCCCAGTGCTGCAGGGCGGAGAGGGGCAGGGGGTCGGGGTCGTGCATGACGAATCAATGCGCAGGTGCGGCGCTGCGCGAACGGCACTCAATTGATATCATCGGCATCACTTCAGTTCCAAGGAGATGTGCCATGGCCGACATCGTGTTGCGCAACCTCGAAGACGACCTCAAAGAGAAGCTGCGCCTGCGCGCGGCCAGCAACCAACGCTCCATGAACGCCGAGTTGCGCGAGATTGTGAGCGCCGCGTTGGCGCAGCCCCGGCGCAGCAGCCGCGCCGACCTGAAGAAGCTGGGTGCTGACATACGGGCACTGAGCGCCGGGCGCCGCCAGACACTTTCTGAAGACCTGTTGCGCGAGAGCCGCGACCAACGATGAAAGCCCGGAGTCCTTCGGCGCAGACTCAAGTCGCACAGCGACGTGACGGCGGCGCCAAGTGGGTGATCGACGCCAGCGTCGCCGCCAAGTGGCTCGCACCCGAGCCCGATTCGCCACTGGCCGACGCCTTGCTCGACGACGAGCTGATCGTGCCCGACCTGTTGTTTGCTGAAGTGGGCAACATCTTGTGGAAGAAGCAACTGCGCGGCCAGATGGACGCCACCGCCACGCAGCTTGCCGCGCGCTGGCTGCTGCAAGTGCCGGTTCAAGTGCACGACAGCGCCGGCCTGCTGACCGACGCACTGGCCTTGGCCCTGCAACTGCAGCACCCGGCCTACGACTGCTTCTACCTGGCACTGGCGCTGCGAGCCGACGCACCGCTGGTGACCGCCGACCGGCGCCTTCATGCGCGCTGCCATGCGGTGGATACGGCAGAGCTGGGGGAACGGGTGCGGTTGTTGGACGCAGGCTGAGGCGTTGTGGCGGAGCCTGCGTTGCAAGGGGGCGCGGTCGTGCATGACACTGTTCGGCTGCGGGGACTAAACTGAGCTGGTGTTGCCGCGGAGACGGATCATGACTGTCAGCCTGCAAAGCGTCGAAGCCGAGGCCTTGAAACTTTCACCCGAAGAGCGGGCCGAGTTGATCGAGCGTCTGATCTTGAGCGTGGTGCCAGCGCCGCCGCTGAGCGCCGCATGGCAAGCCGAGATCGAGCGCCGAATTTCCGACATGGATGCCGGCCGCACCCAACCCATCCCGGCCGAAGAGGTTTTTGCGCGAATTGACGAAAAGCTGCGGCGGGCGGGCGCTTGAAACTGATTCTTCTGCCAGAGGCAGAAGACGATCTCGATGAAGCGATCGACCACTACATCGAAGAAGCCGGCGCCAAAGTGGCTGCCGACTTGCGGCATGAGGCAGGCCGAGTGGCAGCGCTGCTGTGCGACTGGCCAGGCCTGGGCCACAAAGCTGGTGCTCGCGCCCGCGCTTTCGAGTTGAAGCGGTTTCCGTACCAACTTGTTTACCGGCTCACCACCGATGCCGTGGTCATCGTTGCAATCGCGCACGAAAGACGCGATCCCCGCTTTTGGCGTGGTCGGGCTTGATGCCGAAGCCATGAAGCTCACGCCAAGGGGACAGGCCGAAGTGGCCGACACGCGCCGGCTGAGCACTGACTCGAAAGCGGAGGTCGTTGCCGCCTGGGAGGCCGAGATTTCGCGCCGCATACGCCAGATCGATTCCGGCGAGGTCGGGTGCATTTCCTGGGAGATCGTGATGGTGAAACTTCGCGCCAAATTCGGCTGATGTACATCGTTGTCCACCCAGCGGCTCGACGCCAACTCGGTGCAGCGCTGCAGCGGAGGCTAGAAGCCATCGATCTCCTTTACCTCCAGTCCCGGGGTCGCATCTCGATCGATGTAGTAGCTCCCGTCCGAATTGACCTTCAACGATTCATGGACTCGGGCCGAAGAGTACTGGCCGGACTTGCAGTTGTGGGCCCACCAGATGACCTTCAGTACTCGCATGCTGCCATCGGGTCGAGCGGACGAGACGTCATTCTCGAACAGTCTTGGCAGCAGCTTCTGCACGACTTCCGCATCTGCGTCGCTGAACAGTGTGCGCTCAGCCAACTGCGGATTCATACTGCCGACACACCTGTAGATGCCGTGATCGACACGATGCTTCATTCCCATGGTGTCACTCGCCCGACTGCTGCCGTCGCCTTCGAGGTTGACACTCTTCGTGATCTGCTGGCTGCTCACGTCAACCCGCTCAACGCTGAACGCCGAGTGAATTGAAACGGGTCCGCGGATGGGGATCGAGACGCCATCCGCGTCAACTGGAGCATCGGCTTCTTCGGTGTCATCGACCTTCTTCGCTTTGCTCTTCTTGGGGTCCGCCTTTTTGAAGGCAAATACTTGGCCAAATGCTCGGACATCAAACCACTCAGCACACGCGCGTTTGGCTGTTTCTTCTTTTGTCGCCTTGGCGAAAGCGTCTTTTCCCAGAGCAGTCTCGGCACGGTTCTTCAAGCTGGTCTCGCCATCGATCTTCCTGTCGTCGGATTGGACGAAGATGGCTTGTCCCGCAATTGGCTGGCCTTCTCTTTTCAGATCGACATACCGCTCCATCAGCCGATCGCGAACTTTGCGCTTGATACAGACGTCGGTCATTTCACCGATGCCGGCGTAGTCCGTCCGAGGGCGATTGCCGTTCAGCGGGTCGCCGTTCGGGTTGGCGTTCTGCACTTTGATGATGATCGCGAAATCGATCTTGTGCGACAGCGTGTTCGATTGCTGAGTCGTTGTCACGTCACTCTCCTTGATTGGGCTTTGCCTCCACGGTTGTCGAGCTTGCCGGCGCCGCTTCGACTGATTCGTCGCCGACCTTCTTCGGGGGGCGCCACTCCTCCAGCTTTCGGCGCTGACAGTGGTAGCCGAGAAGGAATTCACCGGTCAAGGGCCGGTCGGCCATGAACTCGCCAGGGTCGAAACTGGAGGTCACATCGTCGAGTAGGCCCTTGAGGTATGCGAGCGTCTTTGGGTATTTCGCCTTGAGTCTGCTCTCGTAGGGCGGGAGCGAGCGCCAGAGGGTCAGCCATGTTTGTGCCGGGCGCTCCGAGAAGCGTTGCATCAGTTTGGCGGCATTGGTGTCCCGTTTTTCATCGGCGATGCGCAGCGCCCTGTCTTCGATGCGCTCGGCAATCGCCAGCAGGCGGCCAAAGAGGTAGTCGCGGGTGTTTCTGTCTTCTTCGAGTGCCATCTGGTAGTCCTCCTGAAAGTGCAGCCCCCGGAAAACCGCGCAGGCGATCCCCAGGTTCTTCCGCCATGCGTCCTCGTTTCGCCGTTGCGGTTCACGCTCGTAACCCAGGCGGTTGCAGGTCTGCCGGACGACGCCGTTGGCGATGTCAGCGGGAATTGGATAGGACTCCAACCCATCAATGATGCAGGGCAACAAGCGTTCGACCATAGTCTTCACCAACTTCTTGCCGGACTCGGTGTTGGCGGCTCGCCCGAGGGCAGCGCGAGCGATGTCGATCGGCGATGGGGCTCCGACAAAGCTGATCCGCCGCTTGGCCTTCGGCACTGAGCCGTAGTCCTGCGGCCATGCGCACCGCAGGTGCCAGGTTTCGATTCGGTGAAGGAACTCCGACCCGGTGAGTTCGCGGTAGAGCGTGATTGCCAATCGCCCGGTTGTCGCCGAGTCGAGGCCCATGACCACGATGTCATCTGAGCCCGACAGGTCTTGGCGGTAGCCGCGCATCGCCCTCTTTAGTCGAAGTGCGTAGGCTTGACCAAAGTCGCCGGCAGATGTAACAGCGTCGTCGGCGAGTGCTTCGAGATTGAATTCCTCCAAGCCACTGGCGCATGGGTCAGGCACTGCCTTGCCCGCAACACACCACGCAACGATTGCCTGTCCAGTAACTTGCCGGCGCGTTCCTTGCCGTTCGATCAACCACCTCAGTGCGAGGTGAGCCTTCTGCGTCACCTCGTACCCGACGCCAGCGGCTTGCTTGTCGTCAAGAAGTCGACCGAGAAAGGTGAAGCCCGCCGTGTCATTTGCGGAGATGAGCTTTGCGCTGTCTCCGGAACTTCTCAGCTTTTTCGGATGCTGGATCGCCAGCATCGTCGGCGCTCCCGTGACGGTACATAGTCCCGGAGAAGACTGCGTCGACTTGTATCGGGCGACCCAAGCATCGACAAGCTGCTGGTCTTCCCATACCCCGGAAACCGGGCTCGTCGGCCCTTCCACTCGCCAACGAACAAACGCATCGTCGGGGGATTCTGTGGATGACAGAACCTTGAAAATTCGTGGGGTGTCGGTCTTTGTCCCTTCCCATCGCTTGACAAGCTGCCCGACCTTGTCAACCGGGAGCACCAGTTCCCGGATCAGGTCGCGCATGACGGTTCCCTGCTCTACGTACGCCAGAACGGCATCAAGCTTCGCGTGCGTGTGCCGAGAATTGCGCCATCCGCGCAACGAGCGCAAATAGTCCTGGTGCGGCTCGGCCGGGCACTTCGTGAAGCCGACAGTGACTTCGCCTCCGACCGTGTCGAAGTCGGCCGCCAGATATTGAAGCTTGTCACACAGTGGGTGATTGGTTGGCTTCTTACCGGATCGCCCGGAGGACTCCTCGGTGCACGGAATGACCGTGGTTTGCTCCACCTTCTCCAGCACTCGGGCACCCCGAAACACACCTGTCGTGGTCAGGCGAATCTCGACATGCGCCTTTTGAGTCGTATGTGCAATCGGCAGAGGGCGGAGGGCGCCTGCAACGGGCGATCTGGTGCACGCGTCGTAGGTGTTCGCCAACATCTGAAGCCATCCCATCTCACACCACGCATTCCGCTTCATCGCGACCGCAATCGCGCTGGGTGGTGCCGAGATCGAACCTCTTGACGCTCATGCGCCTGACTGATTCGACGACGCAGTGTTCGGGAGTATCGAATGCGATGACCCCCTTCTTCATCGTCGGTTTCCAGAGTCGCTTGCGCAATTCGTTGCCACCTGCTTCGTCCGGATAGTCGAATCCGTGGAACATCAACCCGTACGCGATCTCCGGTGTGTCGTCGTAGGCCCCTGCGCCGCTGCCGAACTCGCACGCCTCTACGTATCCCTGGCAATCGCGAGTGCCAAGAAAGATGTCCTGTCTGCCGCCGCGCTCGACCATGCGTCTGGCAATGTTGTGATGCTTGTGTTCGAGCCGGTCGGGTGCGAGCTCTGGACGCTGTTCGTTCCAGGTGAAGTGCGCGTGCACCTGGTACTCGACGTCGGCAAGGTAGGTGTAGATCGAAAGATCATTGCCGGCGCTCGCGTACTTCAATGGCTTCATGCCCTTCGTCTGCGTCTGAATGCGCTTCATCACGCGGACTTTGTCGATGACCCAAATGAGCGTCGGCTTCCAGTAGATGGATTTCGCGATTCCCTTCAGGGCTTCGTAGGTCGGCACGTGGTACGAGCATTTCTCACCGCCGATCTTGGTCAGCGGGTCGGTGAACAGGGCGTACCGGCCTTTGACTCGGAACTCAATGCTGTTTCGTGGCGTCATCGGCATACATGCTCCTCATCTTTGCAACGGGTTCGGTCGCGATGCCGAACTCCTCGCCGTAGTAACGCTCATCAAGGCACCAGATGCGAGTGCCCTTCTTGATTTCATACAGCGCGCCGGCACGAACCAACTCATCCATGACATTCGGGAACACGTTGACGGTGTATTGCTGCGCGCGGCGCAGTAGCTTGATCTCCAGTTCGACGTCGTAGGCTGCGCATAGATCGGAAACGAGCGCCTGGCCCTTGGATCCATAGGGGACGATGACCCCCTGCGTGGGTGCGTCGATTACCTTGAAAGCCCTCGCAGCCGCCATGTACGACTGACGCAGGTACATGTGCGGCTCCGTGCGATTGCGCCGCATGTACTCTGAGGTGACTTGGGCATTGGCAGAAAGCAGACTCAATAGCGTGTCCGTGTGTCCCAGCGCATCCGACGTTTCCGGGTAGTCCATCTGATCCCTTCGAGTCCAGAAGTAGTTCTCGTAGTACGAGTCGATTGCCTTCGGTCCTATCGGGTCGTTGTCGAATCGCGACGGAGCATCTGCATAGTCGGCCAGCACTTGCTCAGCTTTTTGCTTGCCGATGGCAATGTCGGGCAGCATCGTCAATCGCTCGTCGCTCGGATTGACGATGTGGACCGAACCGCTCGATCGGCGCCCGTTGCGGTTGCAGCGGCCTGCCGCTTGTGCGATCGAGTCCAGACCAGCCATAGAGCGAATCACCGATCCAAAGTCCACGTCGATGCCTGCCTCGATCAGCTGCGTGCTGATACACAGAACGGGGCGTTGATCCGCCAGCCGCGCGGTGACCTTTGCCAAGATGTCCTTGCGGTGCGCGGGGCACATATTCGTGCTCAGATGAAAAGTTGGGACGTCTGGTTGCCCGGCACACAACTCGTAGATCGATCTTGCGGCCGACTTGGTGTTGACAACCACAAGGCAGCTTTGGGCGAAGGAGACCTCTTTGAGCGCCAAGGCTGCGATCTCGGCAAAGGACCAGCCCGCTGCCGTGCAGAGATTCTTGATCTCTACCCGCTTCAGATCGCGAAAGAGCTGTTCGACATTGCCGATAACCTCGTGTTGCGCATGCAATCGAATTGCCCCTTTTACATCGTCGACGCGATGCAACAAAGGTTGGGTGGCGGTGCACAGCAGCACTGTGCAGTTGCATTGTTCGACAAGGAAGTTGACTGCGTTGTTGAACATGTGGACGCACCGGATCGGCAGCGTTTGAACTTCGTCGAATACGAGAACGGCATTCGCGAGCTGATGCATCCGGCGGGCGCCGCGAGTACCGGAGCCGAACAGCGTGTCCAAGAACTGGACCATGGTCGTGTACACGACCGGCGCGTCCCAATTCTCACAAAGCATCTTTTCTCGCCAGCCTTGCTGTTCGGGCGTGAGATTCGAGTGATGCTCCAGCACGATGTTGCCCCGATCGGCCGGAGCGTCAGCCGGTTCGAGGACGGAGCGTACGACCTTTGCGTTCTGGTCGATGATGGTCGTGAATGGAATCACGTAGATCACGCGGTCAAGGGTGCGCTGCAGCGCGTGATGCAACGCGAAGCGAAGGCTGGCGAGCGTCTTTCCTCCGCCGGTGGGTACCGTTAGCGTGAAGACGCCACTGCCCCTGCTCGCGGCGTCTCGGCAATGCAGCGAAATGTCTTGACGGAGCAGGTCGATCCGCTCAGTCGGGACCCATGCGGCAAGCCGCCGTTCGAGGCGATCAATCAGTACGCCCCATGATGTGTACGCACCGCCCGGACGTGCCGTGCCTGATCGTCCTCGTTCGAAATCCGCTGTGTTGATGCGATCAGCATCAATGAGGCAGCTGAACAGCAGTCGAACGACCAAGCCCACCTTGAACTGACCGATCGTGCTCTTGTACGGCGGCATGTTTGGTTCAAGGTCGCGTTTCCAGACGCGGGCTATCCGGGCGAAGAGATCGTCAGTCAATCGGGGATTTGAGAACAGCGTGCTGGCACGCTCTCGGACTTGTTCGTCCCAGTGGCCAAGTGCCTCTTCCACATGGGTCTTTTCGCGACCCTTGCCTATGCGTCGGCCAAAATTGTCGTTGCCCGTGCTGGTTGCATCGGAAGTGAGGCAGTCGATCAAGCCGGAGTGATGAGAAGCAATGCAGAGCGCGAGCAGTTGGGCAACGAGGCGTTCCTTTTGTCCCTTAGCGGACAGCTTTTCCCAGATCATTTGGGCGCCAGCGGTGGAATGATCGATCTTGCCCTTCAGGCTGACGGCGTCGACCCAGTCTTCGTCCTCGTCTTGGTTGATCTCGCCAGTGGCTGACTTGAGGTAAGTCTGGAAGGCTTGGCTATATTTCCCGAGGTCGTGCAGAAGCCCAAGCAACTCCCCCGCTTGCTGCAGCCCCAACTTGGCGGCGAAGCGCTTGGACAGCGCTGCGACGCCGATGAGGTGATCATCAAGCGATTGCCATTCACCATCGGACTTTCGATGGTGAGCGGCGAAGGCGGGCGCTGGCTTCATTTGTTTCGGTTGTTCCGTTCGGTTCCGATCTTCCCACCCCCCAGGCTCATGGCGTGAGCCTCCCGACAGTCATTTCAATCCCCACCCGCAATTTCTCCCCCACCGCCTCCCTCAACCCCGCCGGCCCCAGCACCCCCACCTCCGGCACATGCCGCAGGATGTCCATCACCAGCTCGCGCGGGTCGGCGTAGGGCAGTTCGAGCAGCCAGCAACCATCGCCATCGAATCGACCTTTCTGGTTCGGTTGCCAGGTCTCGGCGGCCACCCAGCGGGCGCGCTCGGGGCTGAAGCGCAGATGTGCCCATTGCACTTCCCGCCCGGCAAAGATGCCGTAGCCGGTGCCGAGCTCGGTGTCGAGTTCGGTCTCGGGAACGTCGATTGCCTTTTGGTCCAGCACTTGCACGCTTCGGATGGCGTCTACGCTGCCGCTGAAGCTGCGCAGCGCCTGGCGCAGGTGGCACCAGGCGTCCAGGTACCAGTTGTCGCGGTAGTGGATCAGCCGTTGCGGTGACACCTCTCGCTGCTGCGCCTGGTTGCGCCCCCGCCCGTGGTACTCGATCTGCAGGCGCTGCCGGCGCAGCAGTGCGGTGCCGACGGACTGGAAGTGCGGCAGGTGCAGCTTGCGCGCGCCGACGGTCTGCACGTGGATGCGGCGCGTCAGCTCCTGGTGAGTGGGCGCGCCTTTGCCTGGCGCCACCAGCATCTGGCGCAGTCGCTTCATCATCGGCTCGATGTGCGGCGCCAGCAGGCCGCCGGCGTCCAGGTGGGCCAGCAGGTGCTGCATGTTTAGCAGGGCGTGAATCTTTTCGGCGCTGAGCCACAGGCCGGGCAGTTCGTATTGGGTGCCGACGACGGTGGCGCCGCGGTCCAGCCGCCAGCCGCCGCGGTCGCGATCGAAGACGATGGGCGCGTTCATGCTGTCGCGCAGGTGCGCGAGGTCGCGCTTCAATGTCGCCGGTGAGGCTTCCAGTTCTTCCAGCAGGCGTGCCTTGCCGAGGCATTGGCCGGCGTCGAGCAGGCTCTTGAGCTTGTACAGGCGCTCGGTCTGGCTCATCGCCGGTTCGCCTCGGCGTAAGTAGGTGGCAGCATGCTATGGGCTGCTGCGAGTTTCGGCCCCGGCGCGTCTCCTCAATGTTGCGGAGAAGGGAGGTCGGCAGCCGTCGGCGCTTGTTGTCGTCCGGGGTGCTGATGGACGGCGCCTTCAGGCGTACGGCTGGAACTGGTTGTTGTCTCGGCTGAGCAGCTGCATCAGCTTGGGATGGATGAAAAGCTTCTCTTTGCCGAAAGGCATTTCGCGCAGCACACCCAGGGCAGCCAGATCGTGCAGGTAGCGAGAGGCCGCCTGGCGCTGCGCAATGCCTTTGTCGACCAGGTTGCCGATGCGGCAATACGGCTGCTCGAAAATCACATCGACGAGTTCGCGGGTGTAGATCTTGGGCAGCGTGGTGCGCACGTGTTCGGTGGTGTGCTCGGCCAGCTTGCGAATGGCAGCAATCTTGGCCGTAGTCCATTTGGATGTCTCGGCTACGGCTTGCAGCATGAACAGCAGCCATGGCTCCCAGGCCTGGTCGCGCGTGACGCTCAACAGCAGGCCGTAGTAGTCGGCCTTGTGCGCAATCACGTGGCGGCTCAGGTACAGGATGGGCAGGCTCAGCAGCTCCTCCTGAATGAGGTAGAGGATGTTGATGACGCGGCCGGTGCGCCCATTGCCATCGGTGAACGGGTGGATGGCTTCGAACTGGTAGTGGCCCACTGCCATTCGGATCAAAGGGTCCAGCTCGGTCTGGTTGTGCAGAAAGCGCTCCCAGTTGGCCAGCATGTCGCGCAGGCGGGCTTCGCCTTCGGGTGGGGTGTAGATTGCCTCACCCGTGCGGTCGTTGATCAGCTGGGTGCCGGGTGTGCGGCGAATGTCCAGGTCTACGCCCTTCAGCGTGCGGCACACCTCCACGGCGGTGGCGGTGCACAGGGGCCTGTCCTTCAACGATTGAAAGCCGCGCTGCAAGGCCGTGCGGTATCGCAGTGCTTCCTTGGTGGCCGGGTCGGCGGCATCGGCATTGGCGTGGCCTTGCGCGTACTGAAAGAGTTGGTCGGTGGTGGTGACGATGTTTTCGATTTCCGAGCTGTCTTTGGCTTCCAGCAGGGGGATGGTGTTGATGAGCATCGCCTGGTTGGGGATCAGCTCGGCTGCCTGTTTCAGCTCGGCCAACGCAGCGCGGGCTTCGATGCAAGCCTTGAGCACGGCGCGGCTTTCCAGTTCGCGTGGCGGGGGCAGCGCGGGCAAGCGGTTGTACGGAAGGTCGGGGCGCCAAGCGGAGGGATCTGTCATGATGCAAAAAGCCTACTTCGGCGACATGTTTCCAGCTTATGTCGCTGGGGGCGACACGTCAACATGTCATGTCGCCATTTTGTCGAAGTAGCGACACGTTATTGACCTCATGTTCGACCCAGCGACACGACGCTGGCTCGTCGCTATGCGGCCAGCCGCCCCAACCAGCCGGCAGCATCGGTCACTTCGACCTTGCCGTGTTGCGCCGGCTGCCGAAGTTCGGCCACGATCTGCACGGCCCGTGCGGGCGCCATGCGCTCGGCCATGCGGTGCAGGTAGGCGCTGGGTGCGGCGTCGCTGAGCTTGACTTCGATGAGGTCGGTCACGGTGTCGCCGTCGGCGAGCACGAAGTCGATCTCGTGGCGCTCCTTGTCGCGGATGGTGTGCAGCGCGATGCCTTTGCCTTCGGCGTCTTGCCGGTGGTGGCAGTGCTTCAGCAGCATGGCGGCGACGGCGTTTTCGAGTTTGGCGCCGGCGTCGCCTTTGACGAGGCCGGTGTCCATGAAGTAGATCTTCGGCTCCTTCAGCAGGCTGCGCGCCACGTCGCGGTGCCAGGGCGTCACGCGGAAGACGATGTAGAGCGACTCCAGAATCTCGACGTAACGCGTGGCGGTGGTCGGCGATATCTGCAGTGCTTTCGCCAGGTTCGACAAGGTGACCGGTGAGCCGACGCGTTCGCGCAGCAGCTCGAACAGCATCTGCATCGAGCGCAGTTCGTGCACGCGTGAGAACTCGAGCACGTCTTCGCGGATCAGGTCGGTCGCGTACTGGGCGCGCCAGCGGTCGGCATCGGTGTTGGTGGCGGCGAGGCAGGGCTCGGGGAAGCCGCCGCGGGTCAGCAGACGCTCGAGGGCTGCGCTGGCCGTGAAGCTGCCGGTCACCATCAGCTCGCGGACGGAGAACGGGTGCAGGCGCCAGTTGAAGTAGCGGCCGGCCAGCGATTCGCCGCCCTGGCGGAACGTGTCCATGCGCGCGCTGCCGGTCACCAGCATGGCTTGGCCGGCAGCGCGGCCGTCCCAGGCGCCTTTCAGGAAGGCTTTCCAGTCGCGCATCTTGTGGATTTCGTCGAAGACGACGAGGCGGGCCTTGGGCGACCAGGCGTTTTGCGTGATGAGCAGCCGGTCGGCAGGCACGTCCCAGTTCAGGTACTGCGCGGGCTCGAAGCCGGCCATCAACTGGCGCGCCAGCGTGGTCTTGCCGGCTTGGCGCGCGCCGGTGAGCAGAACGAGCTTCCGGCCGAGGTCGGACTGGACTTTGTCAGCGAACTCCCGGATTGACGAATTGGGTGTCATCTGGAAATTAGTCTAGACTATTTTCCAATGAACGGCAAATTGGTCGTCCGCGCGTTTCGAGATCGCCTACCCCACCTCACCTCGCCCTGGCCAACTTTGGATCAAGCAGATCCCTCAACCCATCGCCCATCAGGTTCAGGCCCAGCACGCTCAGCGCAATCGCTAGCCCAGGGTAGATGGCGAGCTGCGGCGCCTGGAACAGCAGCGTCTGCGCCTCGTTCAGCATGCGGCCCCAGCTGGGCATCGGGGGCTGTGTGCCCAGGCCGAGGTAGCTCAGCGCGGCCTCGGCCAGGATGGCGACGGCGAACTGGATGGTCGCCTGCACGATCAGCACCGAGGCGATGTTGGGCAGCACGTGTTCGAGCGTGATGCGCATGGCGCCCTTGCCGCAGGCGCGTGCGGCGAGCACGAACTCGCGTGCCCACACGGCGTTGGCGGCAGCGCGCGTGATGCGTGCAAACACCGGGATGTTGAAGATGCCGATGGCCACCACCGAGGTCAGCAGCCCCGGCCCGTAGATGGCGGTGAGCATGATGGCCGACAGCAGCGCCGGGAAGGCGAACGTGAAGTCGGCAAAGCGCATTACCAGCTCTTCGACCCAGCCGCGCCGGGCCGAGGCCAGCAGGCCCAGCGCCACGCCGAAGACGATGCCGATGCCGACCGCGACGACGCCCACCGCGATGGAATTGCGCGCGCCGACGATGAGCAGCGAGACGATGTCGCGCCCCAGGCTGTCGGTGCCCAGCCAGTGCGCGGCGGAGGGCAGGGCGAGCTTGTTGGGGATGTCGATCTCAACGGCGACGTAAGGCGTCCAGACGAACGACAGCAGCGCGGTGAACAGCAGCAGCGCCACCAGCACGCCGCCGATCAGCATGCTCTTGTGGTGCAGCGCACGACTCAACGACGCATTCACGTGCTGCTCACTTTCAACCGCGGATCGACCACCGCATACAACACGTCGACGATGAAGTTGATGACAATGACCGACGCGGCCAGCAGCATCACCACGTTGCGCACCACGCCCAGGTCGCGGTTGGCAATCGCCTGGAACACCAGCCGCCCCAGGCCCGGCAGCGAGAACACGTTCTCGATGATGATGGTGCCGGTCAGCAAATTGGCAAACTGCAGGCCCATCACCGTGAGCACCGGCACGAAAGCGTTTCGCAGCACGTGGCGCCACAACACGGCGCGCTGGCTCAGGCCCTTGGCGCGTGCGGTGCGCACGAAGTCTTCGCGCAGCACGTCGAGCACCGCAGATCGGGTGATGCGCGTGAGGATGGCCGCCTGCACCACCGCCAGCGCAATGGCCGGCAGCACGAGAGACAGGAACGCCTCCCACGGGTCCTCGCTCCAGTCGGTGAAGCCGCCGGCCGAGAACCACTGCAGCTTCACCGCAAACAGCAGGATCAGCAGGATCGCGAACCAGAAGTTGGGTACGGCGATGCCGAGCTGGCTGGCCACCATCACGCCCACGTCGCCGGGCCGGTTGTGATTCGAGGCGGCGTACAGACCGAGGATGAGCGCGATGGCCGTGGTCAGCAGCATGGCCAGCAGCGCCAGCGGCACGGTGACGACCAGCCGCTCGGCAATCAGCTGCGTGATGGGTGTGTCATACGAAACACTGTTGCCCAGCTCCCATGTGGCCAGGCCTTTCATCCACAAGCCGTAGCGAACGAGCGGCGGCTGGTCCAGCCCGAGCTTGATGGACAGGGCCTTCAGCGTCTCGGGCGTGGCGGTGTCGCCCAGCATCACCTCGGCGGCGTTGCCGGGCAGGATGTCGAGCACGACGAAGATCACCACCGAGGCCACCAGCAAGGTGGCCACGAAAGTGGCCAGGCGTTTGAGCAGAAAGTAGCTGATGGTGCGGCACGCGGGTTGGAGCTTGGGGTGAGTATGTCATACACTGACGGACAGTCAGGAGCCAAGGAGCCCGTCATGCGCGTCAATGCCCGCCTCGACGAAGAATCGAGTGAGCAGCTCGAGTACCTCACCACGGCCACCGGCATGGGGGTGAGCCAGGTGCTGCGCGAAAGTGTGGCGCTGTACTACCGGCAGGCGCGGGCCAGCGCCACCGGCGCTCACCACTTGCTGGCGTTGGCCGGCAAAGGGCAGAGCGGGCGCAGCGACATCGCCTCCGACGTGAAGCGCCACCTCGCCGAGGCGCTCGCCACAAAGCACGGCCTGCCGCCTGCGGCGCCGGGCGGGACTTCGGCGATCGCGCGCACGGGCCTGCGCGCGACCTCTCGCGCGACGCTCAAGCGCGCCGGCCCGCGCCCATGATCGCCGTCGACACCGGCTTCCTGTACGCGCTGGTCGACCGCAGCGATGCGTGGCACGAACGTGCGCGCGAGATGGCGCCCACGTCGTCGGACGGTTGGGTGACCACCTGGCCGGTGCTGACCGAAGCCACGCACTTGATGATGCGCTGGCTGGGCCCGCAGTTCGCCTGCGCGTTGATGGACGACGTGGCCGTCGGCGGCATCATGGTGTGGGAGCCCTCGCAGCCGCAGGTCGGGCGCATTCCGGCGTTGATGCGTCGCTACGCCAAGCTGCCGATGGACCTGGCCGATGCGTCGCTGGTATTGCTGGCCGAGCACCTGGGGCACGGCCACATCTTGTCCACCGACCAGCGCGACTTTTCGACGTACCGTTGGAAAGATCGAAAGCCGTTTCACAACCTGCTGGCGGCGTGAACCTGGCGGGTTCGCACGGGCGGCTCGCGCCGGCGCGACACCTGCGCACGCGAGGCGGAACACGCGCTCAGCCCACGCGCGACACCCGCGTCTCTTCGCCCAGCAACCCGCGCGGCCGCAGCACCAGCATCAGCGCGATCAACACGCCGATGAGCACCACCTGCAGCGCCGCGGCGCGTGCCTGATCGGCCTGCGGCACCCAGCCGCGCAGCAGCGAGCCGGCGGCGCTCCAGAAGCCCCACACGACGAACGCGCCCAGCACCGCGCCGCGGTTGTTGCCCGAGCCGCCGACGATCAGCATGGCCCAGAGCTGGAAGGTGAGGATGGGCAAAAAGTCTTCGGGCGCGATGTAGCCCACGAAGTGCGCGTACACCGCACCGCCCAGCCCCATCAACATGCTGCCGATGACGAAGCTCTGCAGCCGGAACGCGAAGGCCCGCTTGCCGAGCGAGCCAGCCGCGTCTTCGTCTTCACGGATGGCGCGCAGCACGCGGCCCCACGGGCTGCGCACGAGCTGCTCCAGCGCCATGTAGACGATCCCCAGCAGCAGCAGCGTGAGCGCCAGATAGGCGAGCGTCCACGGCAGGCCGGTGCCCAGCCAGCCTTGCAGCGGCTTGGGGATGAACTGCACGCCGAACGGCCCGCCGGTCAGGCGCTGCGCATTGGTCGCCACCAGTTGGATCGTCACCGCGATGCCGAAGGTGGTGATGGCGAGGTAATCGTCGCGCAAGCGCAGCGTGATCACGCCAACGAGCAGCCCCGCCAGGCCGGAGGTCGCCATCGCCGCGGCCCAACCCGCTGCCACCGGCCAGCCGAAGCCGCCGACGCGGTCGGCCACCTCGGGCGTGGTGAGGATGGCCGAGGTGTACGCCCCCACCGCCACGAAGCCGGCCACGCCCACGTTGAACAGGCCGGTGAAGCCCCATTGCAGGTTGAGGCCCAACGCGATGATGGCGTAGCAGGCGCAGAAGACGAGGAAGAAGCTGCCGTACGACAGCCAACCCGACAGCCAACCACCCACATCCGCCATCACGCGCGCTCCCCGAACTTGTCGCCGAACAGCCCATTGGGGCGCACCAGCAGAATCGTGATCAGCACCGCGAACGCCGCCGCCGCGCGGTACTCGGCGCCCACCACCGCCACCGCCACGCTCTCGGCCAGCCCCACGATCAGCCCGCCGATCACCGCACCCCACACCGAGCCGATGCCGCCCAGGATGACGGCGGCGAACAGCGGCAGCAGCAGATCGAGCCCGATCGTCGGCCGCAGTTGCACCGTGAGGCCGGCGAACACGCCCGCCACCGCGGCCAGCACCGCGCCCATCACCCAGGTGGCGCGCAACACGCGCTCGGGGTCGATGCCGGCCACGCGCGCGAGCTGCGGGTTCATGGCAGTGGCGCGCATCGCGCGGCCCAGCGTGCTGCGGGTCAGGAACAGGTGCAGGCCGGTGACGGTGACGGCGGTCAGCCCCAGCACAAAGAGCTGGTCGGGCGTGATGCGCATGCCGCCCCACACGCTGCGGGGAAGCAGTGCGACGGCGATCTGCAACTCCTGCGAGTAGTACTGCGGGATGCCGCCGTAGTAGTACAGCAGCAGGTTGCGCATCGCCAGCGCTGCGCCGAAGCTGGCAATGACGAGCGTGATCGAGCCCTGCAGCCGCAAGCGCTTGAACAGCACCCAGTCGAGCGCGAGCGCCAGCAGCGTGGTCAGCACGGCCGCGAGCAGCAGCGCGGCAAGCAACGGCCAGCCGAACGAAAACGGCGCAATGGGCGAGGTGCCCACGCCACCGACCGCCGCGAACACGGCCAACGCCGAAAACGCAAAGTACGCGCCCCACGCCAGCAACTCGCCGTGCCCGAAGTTCGAGAACCGCAAGATCGAAAACGTGAGGCTCAGGCCGATGGCGCCGAGCGACACCACCGAGCCGATCACCAGGCCGTCGGTCAGCACTTGCAGCATCAGTGCGCCCTCGTCGCTGCGTTGGTCACCGCACCGGTCGCCGCTGAGGTCGCTGCACCGGTCGCCACGTGGCGGCCCAAGTACAACTCCGCCATGCGCGCGTCGCGGCGCAACTCGGCGCTGGGGGCGACGATGCGCTCCACGCCCTCCACCAGCACCGCGGCGCGGTCGGCCACCGCGAGTGCGGCCTTCACGTTCTGCTCCACCAGCAGCACCGTCACGCCAGTGGCGCGCACCTCGCGCAGTTGCGCCAGCACCTCACCCACCAGCTTGGGGCTGAGGCCGGCAGACGGCTCGTCGAGCACCAGCACACGCGGCCGGGCGATGAGCGCACGCGCCACCGCCAGCATCTGCCGCTGCCCGCCCGACAAGCGGCCGGCACGCAGGCTGCGCTGGCGCGCGAGGTCGGGGAACATCGCGTACACCGGGTCGAGCCGCTCGCGCGCGCTCGCCTTCATCAGCGCTGCGGCGAGTTCCAGGTTTTCGGCAATGCTCAGGTTGGCGAAGGTGTTCTCGGTCTGCGGCACGAAGGCCAAGCCGCGGTGCACCATCTGGTGCGCCGGTACGCGGGTGATGTCGTCGCCGTGCAGCAGCACCCGGCCGCCGCTGATGGGCACCAGGCCCGCCACCGCCTTGACGAGTGTGGACTTGCCTGCACCGTTCGGCCCGAGGATGGCCACGATCTCGCCCGGCTGCACCACCAGCGACGCGCCGCGCACGATCGGCAGGCCGGGTTCGTAGCCGGCCACGAGTTGCTCGATGCTCAGGGCCGCGCTCATGCGGGGACCGCAGTGCCCTGGGCGCCGGGGGTGCCGCCGGTTCCGCTCGCACCGCCGACAGGTCGTGCGGAACCCGAGCCATCTACATCGCCTGCATCATCGACGTCACCGAGATAAGCCTCCACCACCCGCGGGTCGCGCAACACGCTGGCCGCGTCGCCCGAGACGAGCAACTTGCCCTGCGCCATCACCATCACCGGGTTGCACAGCGTCATCACCAGGTCCATGTTGTGTTCGATGATCAGGAAGGTGACGCCCTGCCGGTTGAGCACGCCGACCTTGTCGACGATCTGGTCGAGCAGGGCCGGGTTGACGCCGGCGCCGGGCTCGTCCAGCAGCACCAGCTTGGGCTCGGCCACCATCACCCGCGCCAGCTCCAGCAGCTTGCGCTGGCCGCCGCTGAGCACGCGGGCGGGTTGGTCTTGCAGCGCTGAGAGGCCGACGAAGTCGAGCCAGTGGCGGGCGGCGTCGCGCGTGCGGCGCTCTTGCGCCGCCACGGCGCGCGGGCGCAGCCAGTTGGCCCAGAAAGTCTCGCCCAACTGGCCGGTGGGGGCGACCATCACGTTCTCGATCACCGACATCTGTGGGAACGGCCGTGGAATCTGGAAGGTGCGCGCGAGGCCAGCGCTGAAGATGCGGCTGGGCGATGCACCGCCGATCGGCTGGCCGTCGAGCGTGACCGTGCCCGAGCTCGGTTTCAGGTGGCCCGCGAGGCAGTTGAACAGTGTCGTCTTGCCCGCGCCGTTGGGGCCGATCAACCCGCCGATGGCCCCGCGCGCGAGGGAAAACGACAGCCCGTCCACGGCACGGTGGCCGCCGAAGTCTTTGTTAAGCTCGTGCGCAACAAGCAGACCATCATCATTCATCGTGACTTGCAGAATACCCGAGCAAACATGAACGACAGCTTCGAGCTTCACGACCTGCGCGTCGAGGTGGTCGCGCCGCCTGGCGCCAAGATCCAGTGCAACGCCAAGCCCGGCGACTGGTTCGAGGTGCGCGGCGAGATGCTGCACTTTCCGGCGGGCCAGGGCTTCTCGATGTACTCACTCGCGGCGCTGTTGCCCCTGCTGCCCGCCAAACAACGCGCCACCGACCCGAACGACTGGATGAGCACTGACGCCGAAGTGGCCTGCCCCGACCCGCACTGCCCCACGCGCTTTCGCATCACGCGCGTGGGCAAGCGTGTGTTCCGCCACAGCGAGACCACCGCCGTGCCCTTGCCGCCCGCAGCGCCCGAATGACGACCCTCGGCGAGCGCGCACCGCGCAGCAATCAGCCCGACATGACACCCGCCGTTGAAACCACCTTGCTCGCACCGGGCTACCGCATCCCGCGCATCGTGCGCGGCGGATGGCAACTGGCCGGCGACCACGGCGCGGTGGACCGCGAACGCGCCGTGGCCGAGATCGGTGCGTTCGTCGCTGCCGGCCTGAACACCGTCGACGGCGCCGACATCTACACGGGCGTCGAAGCCCTCTACGGCGACTTCAACGCCCGCCGCCGCGCCGAGGGCCTGGCGCCGCTGCAGGTGCACACCAAGTGCGTGCCCGACTTCGACGACCTCGCGCGCGTGGACGCGGCCTACATCCGCCGCATCGTCGAGCGCTCGCTGCAGCGGCTCAATGTCGAGCGGCTCGACGTGGTGCAGTTCCACTGGTGGGACTACGCCGTGCCCGGCTGCATCGACGCCGCGCAGACGCTCGCAGCGCTGCAGCGCGAAGGCAAGATCGCGCACCTGGGCGGCACCAACTTCGACACGCCGCACACGCTCGCGATGTTGGATGCGGGCGTGCCGCTGGTGAGCATGCAAGTGCAGTACTCGCTGCTCGATCGGCGGCCCGCAAACCGCCTGGTGCCCGCAGGATTGCAGCGCGGCGTGCAACTGCTGTGCTACGGCACGCTGGCCGGGGGCTTCTTCAGCGAACGCTGGCTCGGTGCGGCGGAGCCCGGCGCTGAGTTGAGCAACCGCTCGCTGATCAAGTACAAGCTGGTGATCGACGACTTCGGCGGCTGGAGCGCCTTCCAGGCGCTGCTGCGCGCGCTGAAGGGGATCGGCGATCGGCATGGCGTGGGCATCGCGACCATCGCCACGCGCTGGGTGATCGACCAGCCGGGTGTCGCCGCGGCGATCGTCGGCTCGCGCTATGCCGATCACTTGGCCAGCACGCTGGCCGTGTTCGGCCTGCGGCTCGATGCGCAGGACCACGCCTTGCTCGCGCCCGTGCTCGCGGCGCACCCCGGCCTGCAAGGAGACACCTACACCGCCGAGCGCGACAAGGCCGGGCGCCACGGCCGGATCATGAAGTACAACCTCAACAAGGCTTGAAGATCAGCTCGCCACGCTTTTCACACCCGCAGTTCACATCACCCTGTCGTACCCCCTGGAGACTTTCGACCATGCGCCACACCCGATTCAACGCCACCTTCATCGCCGCTGCGATCGCAACCTTCGCCGGCCTGGCGCCGACACACGCCGCCGCGCAAGCGCCGGCCTGCACGCACACCGTGGGCATGGTGGTGTCGCTCACCGGCGCGGCGGGCCGGTTCGGCCAGGCGGCCGCCAAGTCAGTGGAGCTGTCGTTTGCCGAACTCAACAAGGCCGCTGGCGCCAGCGGCATTGCCGGCTGCAAACTGGCCTTCGACCTGCGCGACGCACAAAGCCAGGGCTCGGTGGCGGTGGACCAGGCAAGGCAGCTGGTGGACTTGAAGAAGGTGCCCGCCATCATCGGCGGCATCATCAGCTCGGTGTCGATCCCGATCGTCACCTCGGTCACCGGCCCGGCCGGCGTGGTGCAGATCTCGCCCGCCTCGACCTCACCCACGCTCACCAAGCTCGCGGCCGAGGGCAAGACCAACGGCTGGTTCTTCCGCACCATCACCAGCGACGCGCTGCAGGGCACGGCCGCGGCCAAGTACGCGATCGACCAGGGCATGAAGGTGCTGACGATCGTGCATGTGAACAACGACTTCGGCGTGAACATGCTGGCCGAGTTCCGGCGAGCGTATGAAGCGCTGGGCGGCAAAATCGTCGGCGTCACGCCTTACAACCCGCAGCAGCCGTCGTACGCGGCAGAGGTGACGAATGCGCTGAAGGGCGACGCACCGGCGCTCTACTTCATCGGCTACCCCGGCGACGGTACGACGATCATCCGCACCTGGGTGCAGCAGGGCGGGCCGCAGCGCTTCCTGTTCAACGACGGCATGAACGCGGCCGATTTCATCAAGGGCGTGGGGCCGCAATTCCTGACGAACGCGTTCGGCACCTCGTCGGGCACCACGCGCACGCCGTCGACCGAGTTCTTCGCGCAGGCCTATCCGGCCATGAGCGGCGGCTTCGACGCCAGCGCGCCGGCGGCCGACCGGGCCTTCGATGCCGGCAGCATCCTCGGCCTGGCGATTGCGCACGCCGGCAAGTTCGAGGCCGCGGCGATTCGCGACTCGATCCGCAAGATCACCGAGCCGGGTGGCGAGGTGGTGCACGCTGGGCCGCAAGGCTTTGCGCGTGCCTTGCAGCTCATCGCCGAGAAGAAACCGCTGCGCTATGTCGGCGTGATCGGGCCGGTGCAGTTCGACAAAAACGGCGACATCGTCGGCCCGTTCCGTACCTGGCGCATCACCAATGGCGAGGTGGTGACGGTGGGGCAGATGTCGATGGAAGACGTGCAGGCGGTGCAGGCGCGGCTGCCAAAGTGACCGCCGTGGAGAGAGGGACGGGCCCTCGCCGTCACGCCGCACGATGTCACGTCCGTCGAGGCGCAGCGCTTGAAGCCTGATGAAAGCTGACCGCACGCTGCTGGCGCCGGGCCTGGAGATCGCCCGCATCGTCACCGGCCTGTGGCAGGTGGCCGACATGGAGCGCGGCGGCACGCTGCTCGACCCTGTGCGCGGTGCGGCGCACCTGGCCGACTACGCGGCGCAAGGCTTCGACACCTTCGACATGGCCGACCACTACGGTTCGGCCGAGGTCATCACCGGCACGCTGCTCGCGTCAACGCAGGGCGGCGGCGTCAAGGCCTTCACCAAGTGGTGCCCGCCTGCTGGGCCGGTGTCGGCCGCCGCTGTGCGCGAAGGCGTGCAGCGCGCGCTCGACCGCCTGCGCGTGAGCTGCATCGACCTGATGCAACTGCACTGGTGGACCTTCGAGCACCCCGGCTATCTGGATGCGATGCAGGCGCTGGCGCGGCTGCAGCAAGACGGGCTGATCAAGCACCTGGGCCTCACCAACTTCGACACCGCGCATTTGCAGGTGCTCTTGAGCGAGGGCATTCCGGTCGCGAGCAACCAAGTGTGCCTGTCGCTGCTGGACCGGCGCGCGACGGAGGAGATGTCGCAGTTGTGCCTGGCGCGCGGCGTCAAGCTGCTGGCTTACGGCACGCTGGGCGGCGGCTTCTTGAGCGAGCGCTGGCTCGGTGCGCCCGAGCCGGCCGAGGTGGCCGACTGGAGCAAGATGAAGTACCGCCGCTTCATCGACGCCGTGGGCGGTTGGGGCGCATTGCAGCAAGTGCTGAGCGCGGCCCAGCACATCGGCCACAAGCACGGCGTGTCGGTGGCCAATGTCGCCACGCGCTGGGTGCTGGAGCAGCCAGCGGTGGCGGCGGCGATCGTCGGCGCGCGGCTCGGTGAGAGCCAGCACCGTACCGACAACTTGCGGCTGTTTGGTTTTGCGCTCGATGCGGAAGATCACGCTCGCCTCGACGTCGCCTTCCAATCCACGCAACGCATCCCCGGCGACTGCGGCGATGAGTACCGCCGCCCACCCTTCCTCACCGCCTCGGGCGACCTGAGCCACCACCTCGCCAGCATCCCGCCGGTGTGGCCGCGCCAGCCTGTGCCCGGCACCACCGACCGCTGGCGCGTGGACAGCGGCAGCGTGTGGGAGCCGCTGGCCGGTTATGCCCGCGCGGTGCGCGTGGGCGACCGCATTCTGGTGAGCGGCACCACGGCCACGCACGGCACCGGGAAGCTCGTCGGCGCTGGGGATGCGGCGGCGCAAACCACCTACATCCTCGACAAGATCGCCGCCAGCATCACCGCCCTGGGTGGCACGCTGGCCGACGTGGTGCGCACGCGTGTGTACCTGCAGGACGTGAATCACTGGCAGGCGGTAAGTGCAGTGCACGGCCGCTACTTCGGCGAAATTCGGCCGGCCAACACCTTGCTACAAGTGGCCGCGCTCGTGGGCGCGGGCTACCTGGTGGAAGTCGAGGCCGAGGCGGTGGTCGACCCGGCGCGAGCGAAGCTATTCGACGCGCCAGCCGATTGAATGGACTGCCTTTGGTGAGACCGTTCGCTCTGAGCTCGTCGAAGGGCCTCGACAGGCTCAGCCCGAACGGAGGCGAACCCGCGCCTTCTCGAGGCCGACGTCAAGCCTGTAGCACCGGGCTGCGGATCAGGTGGTCGAAGGCCGACAGCGCCGCCTTCGAGCCTTCACCGCTGGCGACGATGATCTGCTTGTAGGGCACCGTCGTCACATCGCCCGCCGCATACACGCCGGGCAGGCTGGTGGCGCACTTGGCGTCGACGATGATCTCGCCGTACTTCGACAGCTCCACCGTGCCGCGCAGCCACTCGGTGTTGGGCACCAGGCCGATCTGCACGAACACGCCTTCGAGGTCGACACGGTGCGCTTGCCCGCTGGCGCGATCCTTGTAGATGAGGCCGTTCACCTTGGCGCCGTCCCCGGTGATCTCGGTCGTCTGCGCGCTGGTGTGGATCTCGACATTGGCCAGGCTCTTCAGCTTGTTCACCAACACGGCATCGGCCTTCAGCTGATCGGCAAACTCGATCAGCGTCACGTGCGACACCACGCCCGCCAGGTCGATGGCCGCCTCGACGCCCGAGTTGCCGCCACCGATCACCGCCACGCGCTTGCCCTTGAACAGCGGGCCGTCGCAGTGCGGGCAGTAGGCCACGCCCTTGTTCTTGTATTCCTGCTCGCCGGGCACGTTCACGTTGCGCCAGCGCGCGCCGGTGGCCAGTACGACCGAGCGACTCTTCAGCGCCGCGCCGTTGGCCAGCGTCACGGTGATGTCGCCGCCCGGTGCCGGCGCCGGCTCGATGGCGGTGACGCGCTGGCTGTTCATGATGTCCACGCCGTAGCTGCGCACTTGCGCTTCCATCGCGGCGGCGAACTTCGGGCCCTGCGTCTCTTGCACCGAGATGAAGTTCTCGATGCCCATCGTGTCCAGCGTCTGCCCGCCGAAGCGCTCGGCCACCACGCCGGTGCGGATGCCCTTGCGTGCGGCGTACACGGCTGCGGCCGCTCCGGCCGGGCCGCCGCCGACGATCAGCATGTCGAACGCCTCTTTCGAACCGAGCTTCACAGCGTCGCGCGCGGCGGCGCCGGTGTCGATCTTGGCGAGGATGTCGGCGACCTCGATGCGGCCTGAATGGAACATCTGGCCGTTCAGGAACACCATCGGCACCGCCATGATCTGGCGCGCCTCCACCTCGGCCTGGAACAAGTCGCCATCGATCGCCACGTGGCGGATGCGCGGGTTCAGCACCGCCATCAGGTTCAGTGCCTGCACCACGTCCGGGCAGTTGTGGCAGGTGAGGGACATGTAGGTCTCGAAGACGAAGTCCCCTCCGTCATTCGGGACCAGCGACTGGATCTGCTCGATCACGTCGGCATCGATCTTCGGCGGGTGGCCGCCGGCCTGCAGCAGCGCCAGCACCAGCGAGGTGAACTCGTGGCCCATCGGGATTGCGGCAAAGCGCACGCCCATGTCGTGGCCGACGCGGCTGATGGAGAACGACGGCCGGCGCTCATCGCTGCCGTCGAGCCGCACGCTGATCTTGTCGCTGAGCTGGCCGATCTCGTCGAGCAACTCGCGCATCTCTTGCGACGCCGGGCGGTCGTCGAGCGATGCGATGAGCTCGATCGGTTGCGTCACACGTTCGAGGTAGCTCTTGAGCTGGGCCTTGAGGCTGTCGTCCAACATGATTGAAAGCTCCGTGAATGTGAAGGTCGAGGGCGTGGCTGTTCCCGGCCCGGTCGACAACCCGCACCCAGAGGCCGGGCGGGCTGTCGACAAGGCCCGAAGGTCTTGTCGAAGCGAGAACGGATTTAGATCTTGCCGACGAGGTCGAGCGACGGCGTCAGCGTCTTCGCGCCGGCATTCCACTTGGCCGGGCACACCTGGCCGGGGTTCTTGGCGGTGTACTGGGCGGCCTTGAGCTTGCGCAGCGTTTCCTTCACGTCACGCGCGATCTCGTTGGAGTGCACCTCGGCCGTCTTGATGATGCCTTCCGGGTTGATCACGAACGTACCGCGCAGCGCCAGACCTTCTTCCGGGATGTGCACGCCGAACGCGTTGGTCAGCGTGTGCGTCGGGTCGCCGACGAGCGGGAACTTGGCCTTGCCGACGGCCGGGCTCGTCTCATGCCACACCTTGTGCGAGAAGTGCGTGTCGGTGGTGACGATGTAGACCTGCGTCTCCAGCTTCTGGAACTCGGCGTAGTGTTCGGCCGCGTCTTCCACTTCGGTCGGGCAGTTGAAGGTGAATGCCGCCGGCATGAAAATCAGCACCGACCAGTGGCCCTTGAGGCTCTGCTCGGTCACGTCGATGAACTTGCCGTTGTGGAAGGCTTGCGTCTTGAACGGCTGGACGGCGGTGTTGATGAGGGACATGGAGGCTCCTTGGGTTAATGAAACTATCAAACTGACAACAGCGATAGTATTGCTGCAATGCCGCATCGTCAGGTTTGATTCACCCAATACCATTCATCGTCACAGACTATGAAGCCGACACTCTGCCGGCCAGGGCCCTGCCAGAACGCCTCAGGCGAGCGCCTCGTCGAGCACCTCGACCCAGTGCTTCACGGGTGTCGTGGTGCCGGTTTGCAGGTGCTGGATGCAGCCGATGTTGGCCGACACGATCACCTGCGGCTGCAGCGGGGCCAGGTGGCTGAGCTTGCGGTCGCGCAACTGGTAGGCCAGCTTGGGCTGCAGCACCGAGTAGGTGCCGGCCGAGCCGCAGCACAGGTGCGATTCGGACGTCGCCAGCTTCACGTCGAAGCCGAGCGCATTCAGGTGCGCCTCGACGCCACCGCGCAATTGCTGGCCGTGCTGCAGCGTGCACGGCGGGTGAAAGGCCAGCGCGGGCGCCTTGATCGCGCCCATGCGTGGCTTGAGCGCTGGCACCAGGTCGGGCAGCAACTCCGACAGGTCGCGCGTCAGCGCGCTCACGCGGGCCGCTTTGTCGGCGTAGTCGGGGTCGTGCGCCAGCGCGTGGCCGTACTCCTTGACCGTCACGCCGCAGCCCGACGCGTTCATCACGATCGCCTCGACCGCGCCCTGGTCGGTGAGCCCGGCCACCAGCGGCCACCAGGCGTCGATGTTGCGGCGCATATCGGCCAAGCCGCCTTGCGCGTCGCTCAGGTGGGTGCGGATGGCGCCGCAGCAGCCGGCGTCGTCGGCCACCAGCGTCTGGATGCCGGCGGCGTCGAGCACGCGCGCGGTGGCGCTGTTGATGTTGGGCATCATCGCCGGCTGCACGCAACCCATCAGCATCAGCACCTTGCGCGGGTGCTGGCGCGTGGGCCAGCGGTGGGCACGCGCGCCGCCGGAGGCCGGCACCTTGTTCTTGAGCGCGGCCGGCAGCAGCGGGCGCATGAGTTGGCCGAGCTTCATCGCCGGGGCGAACATCGGCGAGGTCAGCCCTTCCTTCAGCAGCCAGCGCAGGGCTTTCTCCTCAGGCGGGCGCTCGACTTTTTCTTCGACGATCGCGCGGCCGATGTCCACCAGATGCCCATACTGCACGCCCGACGGGCAGGTGGTCTCGCAGTTGCGGCAGGTCAGGCAGCGGTCGAGGTGGGTTTGCGTCTTGCGCGTCACCGGCGCGCCTTCCAGCACCTGCTTGATCAGGTAGATGCGGCCCCGTGGCCCGTCGAGCTCGTCGCCGAGCAACTGGTAGGTCGGGCAGGTGGCGGTGCAGAAACCGCAATGCACGCACTTGCGCAGGATGGCCTCGGCCTCGCGCCCCTCGGGCGTGTTCTGGTACTCGGGCGCGAGCGTGGTTTGCATTGTGGTGAGGGCCTGGTGGCTGCTGGTTGAGCGTTGCGAGGGAGACCGAGGGTGCCGGCGGGCGAGGGCGGCCTGACCGCTCAAGCCGAGGCGGCCGTACCGGCGCTCATCACAGGCCCGGGTAGAGGCGGCCGGGGTTGAACAGCCCCGACGGGTCGAACGATTTCTTCAACTCGCGGTGGATGCGGTCCAGCGGCGACTTGAGCGGCGCCAACGCGCCGGCCGATTTGTCGGCGGCCCTGAACAGCGTGGCGTGCCCGCCGGCACGTGAGGCCGCGTCGCGCACTTCGGCCACCGGCGCGCGGCTGATCAGCCAGCGTTGTGCGCCGTTCCACTCAATCAGTTGTTCGCCCGCGAGCGGCAGCGGCGGCGCTGTCTGCGGCACCGACAGGCGCCACAGCGCAGCGCCTGTTGGCAACGCAGCCCGCGCGTTGCCGAAGAACTCGTCCGTCTGGTTGCGCAGGCCGTGCCAGAACGGCTCGGCGATGTGCGGCTCGATGGCTTCGCCGCCGATGCGCGCCCTGGCCGCCTGCACCGCCGCGGCAGCGCCGCGCAGGCGCACGATCAGCGCGCCGTCCCACCAGGCGCTCGCATTCAGCGGCAGCGGCTGGCCGCCCCACACGTTGAGTTGATTCAGCGCTTGCGCCTGGTCCATCTGCAAGCGCAGTGTGGCCGTGGCCGGCGCGACCGGCAGCACTTTCAGCGATACCTCCAGGATCACGCCCAGCGTGCCCATCGAGCCTGCCATCAACCGCGACAGGTCGTAGCCGGCGACGTTCTTGATCACCTGCCCGCCGAAGCTCAGCACCTCGTTGCGGCCGTTCAGCACCGTGGCGCCGAGCACATAGTCGCGCACCGAGCCCACCGCCGCGCGCGCGGGCCCGGCCAGCCCCGCCGCCACCATGCCGCCGACGGTGGCGCCGTGCGCGAAGTGCGGCGGCTCGAACGGCAGGCACTGGCCCTGTTGCGCGAGCGTGCTCTCAAGCTCCGACAGCAAGGTGCCGCAGCGGCTGGTGACCACCAGCTCCGTCGGCTCGTAGCTGGAGATGCCTTCGAGCACGCGCGTGTCCAGCGGCTCGCCCTGGGGTGCTTCGCCGTAGAAGGCCTTGGTGCTTCCACCGCAGATGTTCAATTGAGCGCCGGCCGAGAGCGCGCTCGCAACGCGATCAATCAGGACCTGCAGCGCAGGATCGTTCGGAGCCATGAAGTCAGAAACGGGGGATGTCTGCAAACGGCAGCAACCCGCGCCGCACATGCATCTTGCCGTACTCGGCACAGCGCGACAGGCTGGGGATCACCTTGCCCGGGTTCAGCAGCTCCTTCGGGTCGAAGGCACGCTTGAGCGCCAGCATCTGCTCGCGCTCGGCGGGCGAGAACTGAACGCACATCGAGGCCAGTTTCTCGACACCGACGCCGTGCTCGCCGGTCACCGTGCCGCCCATCTGCACGCTGGTTTCCAGGATGTCGGCGCCGAACAGTTCGCAGCGGTGCAACTGGTCGGCATCGTTCGCGTCGAACAGGATCAGCGGGTGCAGGTTGCCGTCGCCGGCATGAAAGACGTTGGCGCAGCGCAGCCCGTACTTCACTTCCATCTGCTGGATCGCGAGCAGGATGTCGGCTAGCCGCTTGCGCGGGATGGTCGAGTCCATGCACATGTAGTCGGGGCTGATGCGCCCGCTGGCCGGAAACGCGTTCTTGCGCCCGCTCCAGAACTTGAGCCGCTGCGCTTCGTTCGCGCTGACCTCGATGCGCGTGGCGCCGCTGGTGCGCAGCACCTCGACCATGCGAGCGATCTCTTCCTCCACCTCTTCCGGCGTGCCGTCGCTCTCGCACAGCAGGATCGCCTCAGCCGTCAGGTCGTAGCCGGCGTGCACGTAGTCTTCAACGGCCGCCGTCATCGGCTTGTCCATCATCTCCAGGCCCGCGGGGATGATGCCGGCGCCGATCACGTTGGCCACCGCGTCGCCGGCTTTGCGGATGTCGTCGAAGCTGGCCATGATGCAGCGCGCCAGTTGCGGCTTGGGCACGAGCTTGACGGTGACCTCGATCGTGACTGCGAGCATGCCCTCGCTGCCGACCAGCACGGCCATGAGGTCGAGCCCGGCGCAGTCGAGCGCCTCGGAGCCGAACTCCACCGGCTCGCCCTCCACCGTGAAGCCGCGCACGCGCAGCACGTTGTGCAGGGTCAGGCCGTACTTCAGGCAGTGCACGCCGCCGGAGTTCTCGGCGACGTTGCCGCCGATCGTGCAGGCGATCTGGCTGCTCGGGTCGGGCGCGTAATACAAACCCAGCGGCGCCGCGGCCTCGCTGATGGCGAGGTTGCGCACGCCGCATTGCACGGTGGCCGTGCGGGCGAGCGCATCGACTTTGACGATCTTGTTGAACTTGGCCAGGCTCAAGGTCACGCCGCGCGCGTGCGGCAGCGCGCCGCCACTCAAGCCTGTGCCCGCGCCGCGCGCCACCACCGGCACGTTCAGGCGGTGGCAGGTGCGCAGCACGGCGGCGACCTGCTCTTCGGTCTCGGGCAGGGCCACCACCATCGGCGTCTCGCGGTAGGCGGTCAGGCCGTCGCACTCGTAAGGCACGGTGTCCTCGCGGTGCCACAGCAGCGCGTGGGCGGGCAGCCATTCGCCCAACGCGGCGACCACCTCGGCCTGGCGCCGGAGGCGCTCGGCCGGGCCGGCGGGTGCGGTCTGGGCAGCAGCGTCGGCGGCGGTGGCCGATGGGGCCGCCGCTCGGGCGACTGCGCCGGTGGCGCTGGCAGGCAGAGGTGCGTTCATGGGGGTGATTGTCGGCCCATCCCGGTAAGTCGCGCTGTTTGGCGCCTTTGGCCGGGTGCGTCATGGGCTCATCAGGCCGACCGAAACACGGTCAACACACCGGTGTAGCCATAAAGGTGGTGGCGCGCGATCTCGCCCGCGGCAAAGAAGCCCACCAGCGGCACGTCGCCCAGCGCATGGCGCACCAGCGCCAGTTCGGCCGACGGCGCGCCGAAATGCGCACCACCGCGACCGGTGCAACTGACGTAGATGGCGCCGGCAATGCGCTGCGCGGCAGAGCCGGCTTCGGTGGCGGCTTCGGTTGCGGCTTCGGCGGCCGGCTTGCCGGCCAGTCCTGCGGCGGACGCTTCGGCAGGCTCGGGCGCCACCGCCAAGTCGCCGCGCTTCACGGCCGGTGCGGTGGACAGCGGCAACTCCTGCGGCTCAAGCTCCTCGCGGATCTCCGAGCAGATGCGCACCAGGTCGCGCCGCGCCGCGTCGGTGTTGCGGCTGCAGAACGCGAGTTGCATGCCGGGCTCGGCGATGTCGGCGATCGCAATGCCACGCCGCGCCGGGTCCAGCCCGACGAGGTGGCGCACCCGCGTGTCGGAGCCGAACGCGCCGCGCCGCGCGGGGGTGTGAAAGCCGCCGGCCTCCGAGGGGGCGTGACTCAGCGTGTGGTCCGAGTCGTGATCCGGCGCATCGCTCAAGCCCACCAGCGTCTCGCGCAACTTCGGCAATGCGTCGCGCGGCTCGGCAAACTCCTCCAGCCTCAGGTCGCGCAGCAGGCAGTTCAGCGCCGGCTCGCCGTCGAGAGTCGAGACGACGTTGTGCCTGGCTGCCGTGACCGTGCGCAGCGGCCCGAACGGCTGGCAGCCCTGCGTCACGCGCGAGACCAGCGCCACGCCGGCGTCGAAGGCCACGCCTGAGAGCCCGCCGCGCCAGACGCCGTCGGCGATGTGCAAGGCGCTGGTCCGCGCCGACGCTAGGCCACCGAACAGGTAGCCGGCGGTGGTACGGGCACTCATGTCCTTCACGAGTTCGCCGAGGTCGGCGGTCGCCGGGTCGGCATGCACTTGCGCCGTGTGTGCGCGGAAGTCGCCCAACGGCCGCGCGCCCGAGAAGACGCGGAACTGCTCGCGCGGCAACTCGGCGAGCATCAGCGCCAGCGCTGGTTCGTCGAAGTATTCAACGCCACTGGCCGCAATGCCCACGCCCACCGCGCCGACCCAGGCCACGGCGGGCCAGCGTTGGCCCAGCTCGGCCAGCAAGGCACTGGCGCGGCCGGCGAAGTGGTCGGTGAGGTAGAGCCAGCCGAGCGTCGGTTCGCTGGCGTGGCCGGGCTGCTGGCGCTGTGCGTCGATCTGCGCCGCCGCCAGCGCGAGCGCCATGTGGGCGTCCGGGTGGGTGGCGTGGGCGTGCAGGAATTTCTTCATGGGTGGGCTGTCGGCGTCAGGTCCGCGGCGTCGTGCGGGCGGTGCGTGGGGCGGGCTTTGCGCGACCGGTGCTTGGGGTGCGCTGGGGCGGCTTCGGCGCCTTGGCGGGCTTGGCGTGGGCGCCCGTCACCTTGCGCGCCACGCTCGCCGGCACAGCCGCGGCCTTCTTCAGCGTCTTGCCAGCGGCGTCGAAGCCCTGCTTGACCATCGACGTGGCGAGGCTCTTCGCAGCGTCGGCAGCGTTGTCCTTCATGGCGGTGCTGGCCAGTTCGGTGAACTGCTGGGTAAGCGCGCCCCACCATTGCAAGGGATCCACAGCCGGCGGTGGTGACTCAGCCCTTCTCGACTTCGAGGCGGGTTCGGCGGTCTGAGGACGCGAGTCGGCCGGTTCGGTGTCGCTGTCTGCGTCGCCCTCGCCATCGCTGTCGCCGTCTCTGTCGCCGTCTTTTTCGCCATCTCTGTCGCCGTCTCTTTTGCCATCGGGCAACTTGATCCGCAGCGAATCTCGCAGGTCTTCCATCTGCACGTTCATCGTCTTCAGCGTCGACAGCGTCATGCGCTGCACCTCCAGTGCCTGGATCGTGGCGCCCAGCATGCGCGCGTTCTGCTCAAGCCAGAACTGCACGGTGCGGAGTTCCTCGATGCGCTTTTCCAGCTCTTCCGGGTTCAGCGTCGGCGCAACCCACTGGCCGATGGTCGGCAGGGCCGAGCCGGCGTTCTTGACCAGGCTCTGTAGAAAGTCGAACCCCGGAACGAGTTTGGTGAAGGCAGTGGCGTCGGTCATGGCGGTCCTTGTCGTTCAGGGGCGGCTGTTGCTCATTGTGCCGATCTGCCCAGTTCGATCCGCAGCACCCCGTCGCGTTGCTGCCAGCGCAGCCGGCCCAGCACGTCCATGCCCAGCAGCGGTCGGTCGTCCAGGCCGGGCAGCGCCACCAGGCGCAGGCGCTGGGCGCTCACGCCGCCCTGCAGGACCACGTCGGCGCGCACCAGTTGGCCGGTGACCACACCGCCTGCGGTGCTGGACTGGACTGAGCCGATCGACGCCAACCCCAACTCGCGCGCGAGCGCGGCCGAGATGGCCGTGCCGGTGGCGCCGGTGTCGATCAGAAAGTCGACCTCGCGGCCGTTGATGGCGCCGGGCCAGTGGTAGTGGCCGTCACCAGCACGGCGAATCTCGATCACATCGCCGTCGAGCTGGAAGCGGGTCTGGCGCTGCTGGTGTTGCCACCACTGGATGCCCAGGAAGACGAGCAAGCCCAGCAACAGCCAGACGGTTGCGACCTTGAGGTTGCGGGGCAGCTCGGTGCTCATGTCGCAGCGAGTGTCGCCGATCGCACCGTGTGTCGCCGGCCGCCGCCGTGCGGGCGGCAAGCCGTGAGCAAGGTCGGCGGTCAGTGCCGCGCCCGCGGGCTCAAGCCACTTGAAGCGGCGCCACCTCGCTGAACGCCTTGTCCAGGCTGGCCACCGTGCGCTCGATGTGGTGCAGCTTGTCGAGGCCGAACAGCCCGACGCGGAAGCTCTGGAAGTCGGCCCCCTCGTCGCACTGCAGCGGCACGCCCGCAGCGATCTGCAGGCCTTGCGCCATCAGCTTCTTGCCGGTCTGGATGCCTGCGTCGTCGGTGTAGCTCACCACCACGCCGGGCGCCTCGAACCCGGGCGCGGCCACGCTCTTGAAGCCCTTGGCGGCGAGCAGCGCGCGCACGCGCCGGCCGAGTTCGAGTTGCTCGTCGCGCACCTTGTCGAAGCCGTAGGCCTCGATCTCCTTCATCACGCCGCGCAGGCGGGTGAGCGCGTCGGTGGGCATGGTGCCGTGGTAGGCGTGGCCGCCGCCTTCGTAGGCTTCCATGATCTGCAGCCACTTCTTCAAGTCAACCGCGAAGCTGGTGCTCTGCGTGGCGTCGATGCGGCTGCGCGCCAGCTCGCTCATCGCGATCAGTGCGGCGCACGGCGACGAGCTCCAGCCCTTTTGCGGTGCGCTGATCAGCACGTCGACGCCCGTCTTGGCCATGTCGACCCAGACCGTGCCGGAGGCAATGCAGTCGAGCACGAACAGCCCGCCCACTGCATGCACCGCGTCGGCCACGGCGCGCAGGTAGTTGTCGGGCAGCATCATGCCGGCGGCGGTTTCGACGTGCGGGGCAAACACCACATCGGGGCGCAGTTCGGTGATGGTGGCCACCACCTCGTCGATCGGCGCGGGCGCAAACGCGGCCTGCTTGCCGGGGCCCACACGCCGCGCCTTCAGCACCGTGGCCGAAGCAGGGATGTTGCCCATCTCGAAAATCTGCGTCCAGCGGTAGCTGAACCAGCCGTTGCGCAGCACCAGGCATTTTTTGCCGCTGCCGAACTGGCGCGCCACTGCCTCCATACCGAAGGTGCCGCCGCCGGGAACGACGACGGCCGACTTCGCCTGGTAGACCTGCTTGAGCGTGGCCGAGATGTCGCGCATCACGCCCTGGAAGCTCTGCGACATGTGGTTCAGCGAGCGGTCGGTGAAGACCACGGAGAACTCGAGCAGACCCTCTGGGTCCACGTTCGGCAACAAACCAGGCATCGTCGTCTCCCGCTGTAGAAAAGTGTCATTGTCCGGGGCGCGGCCGGTGCGCGCGCCGCGCCGGATTCATGCCCCCACCCGCACCGCCAACTATTGACGGCCTGCCTCAGGCCGGCCATAGGCCGAAACCCGCTGGTCGATCGAACCGAACAGGCTCAAGCCGTCGGCGCCCTTCATGTCGATGCGGATCGTGTCTCCGAACTTCATGAACTCGGTTTTTGGCGCACCGCCTTCAATCGTCTCGATCGCGCGCTTTTCGGCAATGCAGGAGTATCCGCGCGACCAGTCCTTGTTGCTGACGGTGCCGCTGCCGACGATGCTGCCGGCGCGCACGTTGCGCGTCTTGCCCAGGTGGGCGATCAGTTCGCCGAAGTGAAACGTCATCTCCGGCCCGGCGTCGCACAGCCCCACGCGGGTGCCGTTCCACACGCTCTCCAGGTTCAGGTGCACGCGTCCGCCACGCCAGTGCTCGCCCAGTTCGTCGGGTGTCGCGGCGACCGGGCTGAAGGCCGTGGCGGGCTTGCTCTGCAAGAAGCCGAAGCCTTTGGCGAGCTCCGGCGGGATCAGGTTGCGCAGGCTCACGTCGTTGGCCAGCATCAGCAGCCGGACGCTCTCCAGCGCTTCGTCGGCCGAGGCGCCCATGGCCACATCGCCGGTGACCACCGCGACCTCGGCCTCGAAGTCGATGCCGAAGTCTTCGCTCGGGCACACCACGTCGTCGCAGGGGCCGAGGAAGTCGTCGCTGCCGCCCTGGTACATCAGCGGGTCGGTGTAGAAGCTCGGTGGCACCTCGGCGCCGCGCGCCTTGCGCACCAGCTCCACGTGGTTGATGAAGGCCGAGCCGTCGGCCCACTGGAACGCGCGCGGCAAGGGCGCCATGCACATCCGCGGGTCGAACGGGAAGGCGTGGCGCGCCTTGCCGTGGTTGAGCGTCTGCGACAGCTCCTGCAGTTGGGGCGACAGGAAGTTCCAGTCGTCCAGCACCTGCTGCAGCCTTGTTGCGATGCCGCTGGCATAGTGGGCGCTGCTCAAGTCGCGCGACACGACCACCAGCTGGCCGTCGCGTGAACCGTCTTTGTAGGTGGCGAGTTTCATGAAAGGGGCGGGGTGACCAGGGGAGTGCCATTGTCGATGGCCGGCGGGCAGGGGCACGGCGACCCCATCCGCACCGCCGAACGCCGCCGCAACGTGGCGCTGGCCGCGCTGGCCGCCGCTGCGCTGGTGCTGCATGTCGCCTTGCTGGGCAGCCTGGAAGGGCTTGCGGTGGACGAGTCGGCGGCAGGCGCGCCCCCTTCAGCGTTGGTGGTTCGATTGTTGTCGCCCAACCCGCCCACGCCGCAGGCGATGTCGGTACCCGAGCCGGCGGTGCCGGTGCCGACCCGGCCGCCGCCTCGGGTGGCGCCGCCGCAGGCAGCCGCATTGGTCGCAACACCGTCGGCCACCGCGCCGTCGGCTGAGGCCATCGACGGGCGCAGCGCCGCGCCAGGCAGGACTGCCGAGCCAGCCGAGTTGCGAGCCGAAGCGGCGCCACCCGCCGACGAGCTCGCGTCAGCAGCACCCGCTGAAGTCGGCGCGTCGAACCCGCGCGAGGCGGTGGCTGAAGCGCCTGTGTCGTCCGCCGCGCCGGCAGTGGCCGAAGCGCAGGCGCTGCCGTCCGAATCTGCGGCCGTGCCGACCCCGACCAGCGCCGCCGACCGCGAACTGCCCGTCTACCGCACCTTGATCCCACCACCCATCCAGCTGCGTTACCGTCTGCGCCGCGGCGCGCTGCAGGGCAGTGGCGACTTCGCCTGGTCGCCGCAAGGCGAGCGCTACGAGGCCCGGCTGGAGGGCCGGCTGGCGGGCATCGTGGTGCTGACCCAGGTCAGCCAGGGCGGGTTCGACGAGGCCGGCGTCGCACCGCTGCGCTTCACCGACCGGCGCACGGCCGGCGCGGTGCAGGCGGCCAATTTCCAGCGCGAGGTCGGCAAGATCAGCTTCTCCGGGCCGAGCGTCGAGTACCCCTTGTTGATCGGTTCGCAGGATCGCTTGAGCTGGATGGTCCAGCTCGCCGCGGTCGTCGCGGCCGAACCGCGGCGGCTGCAAGAGGGCGGCAAGGTCGTCATCCACGTGGTCGGCGCGCGCGGTGACTCGCGGCTGTGGGTGTTCCGCTTCGCCGGCAACGAGACGATCTCGGCCGTCGCCGGGACGGTCCGGGCAGCGCGTTTCGTGCGCGAGGCGACCGAGGCGCACGACACCCGTGTCGACGTCTGGCTGGACCCGCTGCGTCACCACCTGCCCGCGCGTGCGCTGCTGCGTTCAGGCGCTGACGACGAAGGCCTGGAGCTGCTGGTGCAGGAGGCGGCCGCTGTTCCGTGATGGCTGCGGTGCATTCTGGCCGTTTGTGGCGACGGCTCGGCCTGCGCAGAAACCCTGCATGCTGCAGATTTGCCGAGCCGTGTCAGCCTCGCGCTTGCAATCGACGTTACTGCACCCAGGTGTCGCCGCAGGAGGCCCGTGATCCATGCACATGCTCTACAACTCTGACAGCTTTGCCGTGGTGCTCTTCGAGGCTTTCGACGGCGCCGAGGCCGCGCCCGGGGTGCCCGCAGGCGACACCTTGCAGCGTGGCGGCTACGAAATCGTCGACAAATTCGCACGCAAGGAGATCTTCATCGAAGGCGCACTCGCCGAGAGCTTCAAACTCGGCGTCGAAGCACTCATCCAGACCGGCCCGTCCGAAGAAGAGCTCGACGACTACATCGAGCGCTTCTCGGCGCTGATGCAGCAGCCAGTCGTCTTGCACTGAGCGGCTGCGCTCGCTGCAAGCCTGCGGCGCGAGTGCCGCAAATGGGCAAAGCAAACTGAAAGTGAAGGGGCTTGCCCCGACGTGCGCCCTGCGCCAAGATGGGCCCGAAGACCACCCGCCGGAGGCCGTTGCCATGTTGAAGTCTCACAGTGATGCGCGCCTGATCTTGTCGCCGGGCCTCAAGGAGGCGCCGGTGCTCGACCGCATGTGCTCGCAGTTCGTGCTGACCTTGACGATGCACAACGCCGGGCGCTTCAACCTGCGCCGCGACTGGAACAGCCTGCTGTCCCTGGCCGGCAAGCACCTCGTCTGGCCGACCGCGGTATTGACGCGCGTGCGCGGCTTTCTGAAAACGCGCTGCAAGGGCAACGAGCATTGGCGTGGCCACGACGTCCTGAGCGACGACGCCTTCATCACCCGCCACGGCGGGTGGCGCGGGCCGTATGAAGAGGGCACGCTGTTCTTCTACATCGACGAGTACATCAAGGACGCGCCGAAAGACCTGCTCACCGTGCTCGGCGCCACCGTCGAGTGGCTCAACAAGAGCCTGAAGAAGGAATCGACGCTGGTCGAGAAGAACATCGACGCGCTCGCCGGCCTGCTGCAATTGAACGGCGCCGAACGCGCGCTGCTGTTGTACGGCACGCTCGCGCGCTACCAGCGCGACCTGCGGGGGCTGCTGGTCGAATTCAAGGTGTCCAACGCGCAAGAGGCCTATTCGGCCATCGCCGGTGTGGCCGGCGTGAGCGCCTCCGACGTGGCCGAGGCGCTGCGTGCCGGCTCACGACTGGAGCGCATCGGCATGGTCGAGAACCTGATCTCCGAGCACAACATCACCGACCTGGCCGACCTTATGAAGGTCAGCGAACAACTGCCGCCGGTGCTGATGCGCAAGTACGAAGGCCCGGGCGACCTGATGGCAGTGTTCACGCGGCCGGCCAAGCGCAGCGCGTTGTCGGAGACCGACTTCGACTTCGTCGGCGTCGATCAGCGCATGATGACCTCGCTGCTGCGCAATGCCGTGGCGCGCAAGGAGCCCGGCGTCAACGTGCTGCTGTACGGCCCGCCCGGCACCGGCAAGACCGAACTCGCCAAGGTCGCCGCGCAGGCCGCCGGGCTGGAGTTGTACGAGGTCGAATACGCCGACCGCGACGGCAACTCGCTCAGCGGGCGTGACCGCTACCGCTCGCTGCAGATCAGCCAAGTGTTCTTGAAGGGCAGCAGCAACGTGGCGCTTCTGTTCGACGAGGTCGAAGACGTGTTCCCGCCCATCTCCACCGAAAGCGCGCAACTGATGGCGCGGCTGGACACCGGCGACGGCGCGCCCAGCGGCAGCGTCAGCGGCAAGGCCTGGGTCAATCAGATTCTGGAGACCAACCCGGTGCCGGTGCTGTGGGTCACCAACCGCATCGAGCAGATCGACCCGGCGTTCCGGCGCCGCTTTCAGTACCACCTGGAGCTCAAGAGCCCGCCGCCCGGCGCGCGCGAGTTGCTGGTGTCGCGTGCGCTCGCGGGCGTGCCGGTGGGCGAGGGCTTTGCTGCCAAGCTGGCCGAACGCAAGGGGCTGACGCCGGCGCAGATTCGCACCGCCGTCAAGTTTGCCGCGCTGGCTGGTGATGGCAGTGAGACTGGCAACAGCGTCGAATCCCTGATCGAGCGCCAGCTCGGCAATGCCGACAAGGCCCTGGGCAACACCACCAAAGAGCGCGGGGCACGCCGCGTGGTGACGAACTACGACCTGAGCCTCGTCAACACCGAGTCGCGCTTCGAGGTGCCCAAGATCGTCGAGGCGTTGCGCCGCAAGGGTTACGGCACGCTGTGCTTTTACGGCCCGCCCGGCACCGGCAAGACGGCGCTGGCCGAGCACATCGCCAAGGCCCTCGACAAGCCGTTGATGATCCGCCAGGCGAGCGACCTGGTGAGCAAGTACGTCGGCGAAACCGAGCAGAACATGGCCAAGATGTTCGACGAGGCGCAGACCGAAGAATCGGTGCTGCTGCTCGACGAGGCCGACAGCTACCTGCGCAACCGCAAGTTGGCCGAACGCAGCTACGAGATCAGCGAAGTGAACGAGATGCTGCAGGGCATGGAGCGCTTCAGCGGCGTGTTCATCTGCACCACCAACTTGTTCAGCGAGCTCGACGAGGCGGCGCTGCGGCGCTTCACCTTCAAGATCCAGTTCAAGCCGCTGACGCAGGTGCAGCGCGAACGCATGTTCGTCGCCGAAGCGCTCGAAGGCGACGCCACCCGGCTGACCGACGAGCAACGCCGCCGCTTGCGCTTGCTGGAGGTGCTTGCCCCGGGCGACTTTGCCTCGGTCAAGCGCCAAGTCGATGTGCTGGGCGAGGTGTTCGAGCCGGACGAATTCTTGTCGCAGCTCGAGTCGGAGCACCGCATCAAGCCCGAAGTGCGGCAGCAGCGCAGCATCGGCTTCTCGCACTGATGCCCGTGGCGGGGCGGGCCGAACAGGCGCGCGCTCGCTGAACGATCCGGTCGAGTCGTGCCGTGGGCCACGGCGAGCGGTGGGCCTGATCGAGTCGCCCCACGGCGTGGGGGGGCCGCCAACAGGCGCAGCCTGCTGCGGCGCGGTCCTTCGTGGTGCAGTTCCGTGAGCATTGCCTCAAGGCCAGCGCCGCCCGGCCGAAACCCAGCCATAGAACAGTAACCTCTTGTTCGTCTCGCGGCTGTGCGCTTGTGCTGCGGAAGTGAACACCAACCCTCTTTCTTGAGCTGATGGACCTTTTTGCCGACGCCGCTGTGCTCTGGGCGCCGACCATGCTGCTGGCCTGGCTGGTCGCGCTTCTCGCGGCCTTTGTCTCGCTCGACCTGGTGGGCCGGGCGGCGCGTGGGCGGCGTCGGCTCGCCACCGGCTGGCTCATGGGCGCGGCGCTGGGGCTGGGCACCGGCATCTGGGCGGTGCATGTGATGTCGATGGCCGCGCAGACCGTGCCGTTTGCGCTGGCGTTCCGGCCCTGGGGCGCCATGGGGGCGTGGATGGGCGGCGTCGCAGTCGGTCTGGCGGGCATGGGCTGGGCCGCAGCGCGCGTCATCTCTGCCGGCACCATCGTCGCGGGCTCGGCGGTGCTCGGGCTGGGCGTGGTGGCGGTTCAGGTCGGCGCCATCCTGGCGTTGGGTTTGCGTCCTGGCATCGACTGGTCGCTGGGCAGCCTGGGGCTGGCCTGGGTGCTCGCCTGGGCCGGCGGCGGCTTGGCGCTCGGCCTGCGCAATGTGCGCTCGCGGGTGCCGGCGACCCAGCGGCGCATGCGCCTGGGGCTGGCCACGCTGGTGCTGGGCGCGGCGCTCGTGCTGAGCCAGCACGTCGTCACGCAAGCGGCCGGCCTGCCGTTGCGCGAGCTCCCGGCGTACGACGGTCGCGTCGCTGCGCTCGTGATGTCGTTGCTGACCACGGTGGGTTCGGTCTCGTTGCTGTTGGCGCTGCTGCTGTGGTCGCTGCTGGACGCGCGCATGCAGTTGGCGCTGCGCCAGGCGCAAGGGGAGCTGCACAAACAGTCCCTGCGCGACCCGCTGACCCGGTTGCCCAACCGCTTGATGTTCGAGGGCACGCTGGCCCAGGCCGTCCAGCGGGCGAATGCGGCCACCGGCAGGCTGGCGCTGCTGTTCATCGGCATCGATGGTTTCAAGCACGTCAACCAGACCTTCGGCCACCGCGCTGGCGACCAACTGTTGCGCACCGTGACCACCCGGCTGCGCGCGCTGGCCATGCCGCACATGGTGGCGCGGGTCGGCGGCGACGAGTTCGTGCTGCTCATCATCGGCAACCCGAGCGTGGACGACGCGAACCAGCTCGCGGTGCGCGTGCAGGACGCACTCGGCCGCCCGGTGCCACTGAACGGCTCCGACGCCGGGCACGAGACCAGCGTCAGCTGTTCCATCGGCGTGGCGATGTACCCCGAGCATGGCGCCCAATCGACGCTCATCGCCCATGCCGATGCCGCGATGCGCGAGGCCAAGAACGCCGGCGGTGCGACGCACTGCCTGTTCGAGCCGCGCATGATCACCGGCGCGCGCGACCAGGCGGCGCTGCTGCGCGACCTGCGGCGGGCGTTGCCGCGCGGGGAGTTCGAGCTCTTCTACCAACCCAAGATCGACGCGCCCAGCGGTCAGATCACCGGCGTCGAGGCGCTGCTGCGCTGGCACCACCCCAAGCGCGGTCTCATCAGCCCCGAGGTGTTCGTGCCGATGGCCGAGCGCTTCGGCCTCATCGGGCCGATCGGCCTGTGGGTCATCGACGAAGCCTGCCGCCAGGCTGCCGTGTGGCGCAACGATGGGCTGCCCATGCGCGTGGCCGTCAACCTGTCTTCACAGCAGCTGCGCGACGCCGAACTCGCCACGCATGTGTCTGCCGCGCTGAAGAAGCACAAGATCGACCCCAAGCTGCTCACCTGCGAGATCACCGAGTCGGTGGCCATGCAGGACTCGGTGGCGACGATGAGCTTCTTTGCTGCGCTGGCGGCAGTGGGCGTACACATCTCGATCGACGACTTCGGAACCGGCTACTCCAGCCTGGCGTACTTGCGCAAGCTGCCGGCCGAGGAGATCAAGATCGACCGCAGCTTCGTGCTCGACCTGGAGAGCAGCGCCGACGCGCGCGCCGTGGTCGACGCGGTCGTCAAGCTCGGGCAGGCGTTGCACCTGAAGGTCGTGGCCGAGGGCGTCGAGACCGACGGCCAGTACCAGATCCTGCGCAGCCTGGGCTGCAACGAACTGCAGGGTTTCCTGTTTGCCAAGCCGATGACCGCCGCGGCGCTCGCGCTGTGGGCAACCAACGACGTCGGGCCGCGCTCGCTGGCGTTTCGCTCGTCGCTGTACCAGCCGGCATCAGTCGTCGCGATCCGTTGAGCCCTTGACAGGCTTTCTACAATCGCTCCATGAACAGCATCACCTACACCCGCGGCGCGGCCTTGCCGCACATCCTGGCGCAGCGCATCGCGATCCTCGACGGCGCGATGGGCACGATGATCCAGCGCTACAAGCTCAGCGAGGCCGACTACCGCGGCGAGCGCTTCAAAGCCCACCCCAAGGACCTGAAGGGCAACAACGACCTGCTGCAGATCACTAAGCCGGCCGTCATCAGCGAGATTCACGAGCAGTACCTCGCGGCCGGCGCCGACATCATCGAGACCAACACCTTCAGCGCGACGAGCGTGGCGCAGGACGACTACGGCCTGGGCGCCGCCGCGCGCGAGATCAACCTGGCCGCCGCGCGCCTGGCGCGCGAGGCCTGCGACAAGTTCAGCAGTGCCGACAAGCCGCGCTTCGTGGCCGGCGCGCTCGGCCCCACGCCGCGTACCGCCAGCATCAGCCCCGACGTGAACGACCCGGCAGCGCGCAACGTCACGTTCGACGAGCTGAGGGCGGCCTACAAAGAGCAGGCCCAGGCACTGCTGGACGGCGGCTGCGACTTGTTCCTCGTCGAGACGATCTTCGACACGCTCAACGCCAAGGCCGCGATCTTCGCGCTCGACGAGTTGATGGAGGAGACCGGCGAGCGGCTGCCGGTGATCATCTCGGGCACGGTGACGGACGCATCGGGCCGCATCCTGTCGGGGCAAACGGTCAGTGCGTTCTGGCACAGCGTGCGCCATGCGCGCCCGCTCGCGGTGGGCCTGAACTGCGCGCTCGGCGCAACGCTGATGCGGCCCTACATCGAAGAGCTGTCCAAGGTGGCCGGCGACACTTTCGTGAGCTGCTATCCGAATGCGGGCCTGCCCAACCCGATGAGCGACACCGGTTTCGACGAGACGCCGCAGATCACCGGCAGCCTGCTCGAAGAGTTCGCCAAGGCCGGTTTCCTCAACATCGCCGGCGGCTGCTGCGGCACGACGCCGGAGCACATCGCCGAAATCGCGCAGCGGGTCGGCCGCTACCAGCCGCGCTGCCGGCACGGGGGCGTGTTTTCGTCGTTGCTGGCGGCTTGAACTCGGCGTTCAGCCGCTCGCGGACGTCTAGCGCGGGTTCAGCGCGGGCTCAGCCCGGGTTCAGCGCGGCCGCACCCGCGAAGCGACGGGCTGCGGCGCGTAATCGGGCAGGTAGCGGCATTCGGTCGGCGGCCCGGCGGTCAGTTGCCGGCAGCGCGCGGCAACGCCCGCGGGGGTCGGCTTCTTGCCCCGCTCGACCCAGTCCAGCAGTTCTGCGAACAGCGGCGGATAGTGGGCATCGCCCCAATAGCTGTGCTCGCTGGAATCGATGAAGGTCTGTACCAGGCTGGCGCCGGTGCCGGCCGCCTGCATGCGCTGGCGCAGCGTGTGGTGGCCTTCCACAAAGACCGTGGCGTCGCCGACACCGTGCGCCGTGAGCACCGGTGCGTTGAAGCGGCCGCGGTGGTCCACGTCGCTTGCAAACCGTGCGGCCGCGGCGGGATCGACCTTGAACCTGGGCACGGCCGCATTCAGCGCCGCATCGTCGGGGGAGCCGGTGTAGATCACACCCTGGTTGCCGAACGGGCTCGCGCCGCCGTTCTTTTCGACGACGTCGCGCAGCGTGAACGTCGCCCAGTTCAGGTGGCTGAGCACCGAGCTCTCGGGGATCCTGATCACGTCGGCGATCGTCTTGAGCTTTTGCGCCTGTTCGGGCGTGCGCTGCGCAGCGGGCTTGCGCAAACCCAGGCATTCGTCGGCGCGGCTGGCCAATTCGGCGCTGCTCAGTTTGCTGTCGGCCGGCATGCCGATCGACAACGGGTACTGGGGCTCGTCCGGGCGCGGGTGGTTTTTGCACAGATGCTGGTAGACAGCGCGCAAGTCGAGCCTGAAGTCGTAGGCACTCGGGCCGGCAACCACGCCACTGGTGAGCAAGATGCCTTGCCAGGACGCCGGGAACATTTCTGCTGCGCGCGTGGCCACCATGGCGCCCCACGACTGACCGTGCAGCAATGTGACGCGCGGCCGGGCGACATGTTCGACAAAAATGCGCCGCACACGTTCTGTGTCTTCAGCGGCGGTGGTGACAGCGAAGCCGCCTTGCCGGAACACCGATGCGGCCCAGGCGTGTCCTTCCCGGACGGTGATGGCCCATCGCGCCGCATCTTCATCGGCGCGCGAGGCCTTGGGTGGCCCCAGCGTCGGGCCACCGTGGGAATGCACCACCAGCACGCCGCTCCACTGGGCAGGCATCACGATGAGGTAGTGCGAGGCTGCGGAGTCCTGGCCGCGCAAGCAGCGTGCCCCGGCGGGCACGCCGGCCGGGCAGGCTGCGGCCAGTGGCGGCGACTCCGGCGGCAGGGTCGGTGGGCTTGCGCACGCGGCGAGGGTCAGCAACAAGCCGGTGAGCAGCGTCCGGCAGGCGAGTGGGCAATGGGTCATGGTCGCGTCCTTTTGCTGGCGATTGTCGCCGAGCGAACGCCTGCCGCCTCCGTGGCGCGGCAGTGCCCGGCCGCAGCCTTCAGCGGGCCAGCTTGAGCAAGCGCTCGATCGGCACCCGCACCCGCACGTCCTTGGGGGGAACGCCACGCACGATCTCGGTGAGGCGCGTGTCGGTGCTGCGGGGCGCGGGCTGCACGTAGGGGCTGCCGGAGCTGTCGGCCACGGCCGCGACGAACGGCCGGTTGGCCGACACACCGCGCTTGAGCACCACCGCCAGCTCGCCGCTGGCCAGTTCCACGTAGCTGCCGGCCGGGTACACACCGAGGGCCTTGATGATCAAGGCGCCCGCCGTGTCGGGCTGCTTGCGTTCGTCCAGATAGGCGCCCTTGGCCGCGGCGTTGGCCGACAACGCGGCGCGTTGCTTGCGCGGGCTCATGCGTGCAGCGAACAGGTCGGCGCGCTTGACCAGCCGCGCCAGCTGAGTCGCCTGCGATTGCTCAGCCCAGGGGCCCGGTGGTGCGTCGTGGTGATGCAGCACCGCCTGCAACCACAGCTCGTCGGTGACACCGAGTTCGGTGAGCAGCTGATGCCCCTGTGTGGCGTGGCCGTCGACGAGGCCTCGCTGTTCGTCGGTCAGCGGCGTGGTCTGGAGCGTCAACTGGTCCTGCAGCCGGGTCATCGCGATGTTCATCGTCAGCGCGGCAAGGCGCAGGCTGGGCCGCAACTCGGGCGGGAAACCAGGCAGAAGGCGCGCAGCCAGCTCGCACACGACGGTGACCATCAGCGAGTGACGAACGCTGTAGCGCTCGTTGCCCGCGCCGGCGCTGTGGACCATCATCAGCAGCGTTCGCTCGGTTTCCCGATCCAGCAGCGAGACGATCTCTTCGTCGATGCGACCCGCAGCGACCAGAAACTGAGGGGCCGCCGGGTCTCGCAACAATGCGCCGGCTCGCAGGCTGACGCCTTCCCAGGCGTCGACCAACTCGTCGACCTTCAGCGCCTTTTTGTCGTTCGGCGACGCGGCTGGCGCGTCCAGTGTGTGCTCAGGGCCCGGGTCGGTGGCAGCGGCGGGGGGCCGAGCCGTCGCAGGCTCAGGTGTCTCGATCGATGAAGACATGGGCGCGGGCGTGCGGCAGGGCCGACGCGTCGTGGAGTGTGGGACTGTTGTCGGCCTCACGGCGCTGCACTTGAGTGGTGCAGTCGCTGTCTCCTGCAAAGGCGCTTGCCGGCCGCACCCGCAGGCCGCACCCGCACGTCGAACAGGCAGCCCTACTTTGCCGGCTCTGCCCCCGGCCGGGTGCGCTCGCCGATCAGGATGTCGAGCCGGCGCGGTTCGGTCGGCACTGCATTGCGGTTGCTGCGACCTGCCACCGAGATGCGCTGGGGCGGCACGCCGCGGGCCACGAGCCAGTCGCGCGCGCTGGCGGCACGATCCAATGCGAGCACGCGGGCGCTGTTGTCGCTGCCACCGGCGTCGGCGTCGCTGACGATCTGCACTTCGGCACGGGGCAGTTCGCGCAGCGCCAGGGCCACCTGGTCGAGCCAGCCCGTGGCCGGCGCCTTGACCGCCGCGCGCCCCGCGACGAAAGCCGCCTCGGCCGGCAAGCTGACCCACAAGCGCTCGTCGGTCGTCTGCGACACGGCCACGTTGTTGCCTTGCAGGCCGCTGCGCAACCTGGCTGCCGACGAGGCGAGCTTGTCGGACCAGGCGTAGGTGCCCGGCGCGCGCGCCGGCAGGCCGCCCGGTGCGACGGTGGGGGCTTCGATCGTTGCTGGCGGCGGTGGCGCCACGGCCGGCGGGGCGGCGCAACCTGCCAACCCCATCACGATGACGGACAGCGCGATGACCGACAGGGCGTTGAGCGATATCACGCCGCCCAGTCTCGAACGCCGGCTCGCAGGACGGGCCGTCGTGCCCGCCTGAGGCGATGGAGATGCAAGGCGCGGCGGCCAGGATGAGAGCAGGGGTGAGAACTTTGTCATGCCTCGCATTGCACGCGAAGCGCGCAACGGCGGCAAGCCCTCCGGCAAAGTAACCCCTCGGCAGTGTTAACCCTACAATCCGCGGTCCGCCCAAGGAGCGTTGCGACGGCCGGTTCATCTCCGTGCTGCCAGGCTTGGGCCCGGTGCCGAACGGGTTTGCGTTCGCACCGCTGCAACGGCGCTCACCCGACCCGAGTCTGGCCGTGGTGAGTGGTGCGGCCGGGATCCTGAATCGACCGAGTTGCCGCCCATGAACATCTCCGCCGCCGCTGCGCCCACGCCCGTCCCGCCGATGAAGCTCTCTGGGCTGGAGCCGGTGGCCATCGGCGAGGGCTCGCTGTTCGTCAACATCGGCGAGCGCACCAACGTCACCGGCTCCAAGGCCTTCGCGCGGATGATCCTGAACGGCCAGTTCGAAGAGGCCTTGAGCGTGGCGCGCCAGCAGGTCGAAAACGGCGCGCAGATCATCGACATCAACATGGACGAGGCGATGCTCGACAGCCAGGCTGCGATGGTGCGCTTCCTGAACCTGATCGCCGGTGAGCCTGAAATTGCCCGCGTGCCGATCATGATCGACAGCTCGAAGTGGAGCGTCATCGAGGCCGGCCTCAAGTGCATCCAGGGCAAGGGCATCGTCAACTCGATCTCGCTGAAAGAGGGCGTCGACGCCTTCAAGCACCAGGCCAAGCTCGTGCGGCGCTACGGCGCAGCGGCCGTGGTGATGGCTTTCGACGAGACCGGCCAGGCCGACACGTATCAGCGCAAGACCGAGATCTGCGAGCGTGCGTATCGAATCCTTGTGGATGAGGTCGGCTTCCCGCCCGAGGACATCATCTTCGACCCGAACATCTTCGCCATCGCCACAGGCATCGAGGAGCACGACAACTACGCGGTGGACTTCATCAACGCCACGCGGTGGATCAAGGAGAACCTGCCCGGTGCGAAGGTCAGCGGCGGCGTGAGCAACGTGAGCTTCAGCTTTCGCGGCAACGACCCGGTGCGCGAGGCGATCCACACCGTGTTTCTCTACCACGCCATCCAGGCGGGCATGGACATGGGCATCGTCAACGCCGGCATGGTGGGCGTGTACGACGACCTCGAGCCGACACTGCGCGAGCGCGTGGAGGACGTGGTGTTGAACCGTCGAGCCGATTCAGGCGAGCGCCTGATCGAGATCGCAGAGAGCGCCAAGGGCATGGCCAAGGACGACAGCGCGCGGCTCGCGTGGCGAACCAAGCCGGTCGAGGAACGCCTGAGCCACGCGCTGGTGCACGGCATCAACGACTTCATCGTCGAAGACACCGAGCAGGTCTACCAGATCATCCTCGCCAAAGGCGGCCGGCCGCTGCACGTGATCGAAGGGCCGCTGATGGACGGCATGAACGTCGTGGGCGACCTGTTCGGCCAGGGCAAGATGTTCCTGCCGCAGGTGGTGAAAAGTGCGCGCGTGATGAAGCAGGCGGTGGCGCACCTGCTGCCCTACATCGAGGCCGAGAAAAAGCTGCTGGTGGAAGCCGGCGGCGAAGCCAAGGCCAAAGGCAAGATCGTGATTGCCACCGTCAAGGGCGACGTTCACGACATCGGCAAGAACATCGTCACCGTCGTGCTCCAGTGCAACAACTTCGAGGTGGTGAACATGGGCGTGATGGTGGCCTGCCAGGACATCCTGGCGCGCGCCAAGGTCGAGGGCGCCGACATCATCGGCCTGAGCGGGCTCATCACGCCCAGCCTGGAAGAGATGCAGCACGTGGCCGCCGAAATGCAGCGCGACGACTACTTCCGCATCAAGAAGATCCCGCTGCTGATCGGTGGCGCCACCACCAGCCGGGTGCACACGGCGGTCAAGATTTCGCCGCACTACGAGGGCCCGGTGGTCTACGTGCCCGACGCGAGCCGCTCGGTCAGCGTGTGCAGCGACCTGCTCAGCGACGACAAGGCCAGCGCCTACATCGCCGAGCTGAACGCCGACTACGTTCGGGTGCGTGACCAGCACGCCCACAAGAAGGTGACGCCGCTGGTGACGCTGGCGCAGGCCCGCGCAAACAAGACGCCGATCGACTGGGCCGCGTACGACGCGCCGCAGCCGAAGTTCACCGGCCGGCGCGTCTTCAAGAACCAGGACCTCGCCGAGATCGCCGCCTGCATCGACTGGGCGCCGTTCTTCCAGACCTGGGACCTGGCGGGGCCGTACCCGGCGATCCTGACGGACGAGGTGGTCGGCGAATCGGCACGCCGCGTGTACAGCGACGGCCAGCGTTTGCTCAAGCGCCTCATCGAGGGCCGCTGGCTCACCGCCAACGGCGTGATCGGCCTGTACCCGGCCAACACCGTGAACGACGACGACATCGAGATCTACGCCGACGCCTCGCGCACCGAGGTGCTGATGACGTGGCGTGGGTTGCGCATGCAATCCGAGCGCCCGGTGGTGGGTGGCATCAAGAGGCCCAACCGCTGCCTGGCCGACTTCATCGCGCCCAAGGGCGCGGGCCCGAACGCCACCCTTGCCGACCACATCGGCCTGTTTGCCGTCACGGCAGGCGTCGGCGTCGAGAAGAAGGAGCAGCAGTTCCTGAACGACCACGACGACTACAGCGCGATCATGCTCAAGGCCTTGGCCGACCGGCTGGCCGAAGCGTTTGCCGAGCGCTTGCACCAGCGCGTGCGCACCGAGTTCTGGGGCTATGCGGCCGGCGAGGCCTTGAGCAACACGGCGCTGATTGCCGAGCAGTACCGCGGCATCCGCCCCGCGCCGGGCTACCCGGCCTGCCCGGACCACACTGTCAAGACCGACATGTTCCGCGTGCTGCGTTGCGACGAGATCGGCATGGCGCTGACCGAGAGCCTGGCGATGACGCCGGCCGCCAGCGTCAGCGGTTTTTACCTCGCGCACCCGCAGGCGACGTACTTCAACGTTGGCCGGATCGGTGACGACCAGCTGCAAGACTGGGCCGCGCGCAATGCGCAGCCGGTGGCGCAGGTGCGCCGCGCGCTCGCCGCGCTCGGTTGAGGCGCTCGGTTGACGCGCGTCGGTGGCCCAAGGGGGCCGCCGACGCTTGGAACGCCTGAACTACTTGTGTCCGAACCCCTCGGCCGGATGCTGTTACTTACACAAGCGCCGCGTGTGGATGACGTTTTTGCGCTGAGCGTCTTCGGCACCTGCTTCGGCTTGTAAGACTCTGATCGACAACAAACAACACGCGACTTGCGGGGCGGATCGCTCCAACATTCGCTTCACGTTCCGCGGCCGCCACCGGCGAGCCCTCCGAGAACGCGAACCGAACACGTTAGGAGGTTGTCATGATTCGAGGTCATCTTTCGCTCGGCGAGGCGCGCGGCCGGCTGCCGGCGCGCCTTGGGCGGGCGGGCTCCGGCAAGGTGGGCGCGGGCGCGGTTGCATCGCGCACCGCCCGCTTTGCATTGAGCGGCTTGTTCGTCGGCTTGCTCGCTGCCTGCGGCGCCGGCACCGAAGAAACAGCAACAGACGGCGCCGGGGGCGGCACGACGACGACCGTGGCGTCGGCCTGCACCACGGCGCCCGCATCGTTCACCGGCACGGTGTGGAAGGACATGAGCGCCTCCTGCACCACCTGCCATGCACAAGGGCGGGTGGCAGGCGGCTCGAACCTGGTGTTCGTCGCCGCTGGCACCGAGATGCAGAACTACAACATCCTGCGCAACTACGCCAAGGACAACGGCAGCCTGCTGCTGTCCAAGTCGGTCGGCATGCCCGCGCACGCTGGCGGCAGGCCGTTCACCGACACCAACTCGGCGCAGTACAAGGCCCTTGCCGCGCTGGTGCCCGAAATGGCCGCGCAGGTCTGCCAGACGACGGTCGTTACCGCGCCGGTCGGCGGCGCCGCTGGTGGCGGCTACTGGTCCGGCGTCCAGATGGCGGCCGACACGGCCGTGCTGCGCAAGGCCTCGGTGATGTTCGCCGGGCGCAACCCGACGGCCGCCGAGTCGTCTGCCGCGGCGGGCAGCCCCGCCGCGCTGCGCAGCACGATGCGCGGCTACATGCAGGGCCCGGTGTTCGACCGCTTCCTGAACGACGTCGGCGACACTCACTTCCTGACGCCCGGCGTGGTGGTGCGTGGCAACAACACCGGCTACGTCGCAGCCGACTGGCCGACCGCTGGCGCCGTGCTCGGCGCAGCGAACGTGACGCAGGTGGCCAACGCGGTGCGCAACCGCTTCGACGCTTCGGCCCGCCGTGAGCCGATCGAGCTGATGAAGTTCATCGTCAAGAACGAGCGGCCGTACACCGACATGGTGGCCGGCAACTACACCGTCGCCAACGGGCTGCTGACCCAGTACCTCGGCGCCACCGTGCAGGGCACGTTCACCAATGTCGATGACGACAACGAATGGCGCCAGGCCACGCTGCCCAGCGCCCGCCTGGGCGGCATGCGCGAGCACGCTGGTGTGCTGTCCACCCACTCGTGGCTGCAACGCATGCCGACCACGCCGACCAACCGCAACCGCCATCGCGTCAACGTGATGTTCACCCAGTTCCTGGCGACCGACGTCAGCGCCCTGGCCGTGCGGCCGATCGAGGACGGCAACACCAACTTCAAGATCCCAACCGTCGAGAACCCGGCGTGCGCGGTGTGCCACGACGTGATCGACCCGGCGGCCGCAGGCTTCCAGAACTGGAACGAAGCGAACCGCTACCTGCCGCAGAACACCAACAACGTCAACCACGCGCTGCCGGCCAACTACCGCGCCAACAACTACCCGAAGGACGCGAACAACCAGTCCTACTACCAAGCGGGTGACAACTGGTTCCGCGACGGCAAGGCGCCCGGCTTCGGCTCCACGCCCATGCCTGGCGGCTTCGCCGGCAACCCGGCGGCGCTGCAGTGGCTCGGCCAGCAGGTGGCGGCGGACTCGCGCTTTGCGCTGGGTGCGGTGCACTTCTGGTACGAGGGCTTGTTCGGCCGTGCCCCGCTGAAGGCGCCGTTCGACCAGGCCAGCCCGCAGTACGCCGCGATGCAGGCCGCCTACACCGCGCAGAACGACGAGTTCAAGGCCATCGCAAGCCGCTTCGCCACCAACCAGGGCAACGGCGCCTACAACGTGAAGGACCTGCTCATCGACCTGATGACGAGCCGCTGGTCGCGTGCCGACCGGGTGACCGCACTCAACACCACCCGTGCGCTGGAACTGCACGACGTGGGCAGCCTGAACATGCTGCCGCCGTCGCAGTTGAACCAGAAGCTGATCGGCCTGGTGGGCCAGGGCTGGAACGAGTTCGACAACCCGTACACCGGCATGGCGCTGAGCTACGGCGACTTCGACGGCAACCAACGCGTCAACCGTGCCAAGTCGCACACGATGATGCAGAGCATCGCGATCGACCGGTTGGTCGCTGTGCGCAGCTGCACCTTCACGCAGGCCGACTTCAACAAGCCGATGGCCGACCGCCTGCTGTTCCCGGCCGTGACGCTCGCCGACCTGCCGTCGGCACCGGCCGGGCTGGAGGCGATCACGCAGAACGTGCGCCACCTGCACAAGGCGCTGTGGAAGGAAGACGTGCCGGCCACCGATGCCGAAGTGCAGCGCACCGTCAAGCTGTTCACCGACATCTGGGCCGACCGCGCCACCGCCCCCGCGCGGCCGGTGAACTGCGCCTACACCAACAACAACGACGCGAACTACACCGGGCGCGCCTGGGCCGCGGTGCTCGCCTACATGCTGGGCGACCCGAAGTTCCTTTACGAATGAGCGGCTGAACCCGCAGGCACATCACGGACACGAGCACGCGAACGCCGACGGCAACGCGTGCCCACCAAATCGAAGGAGCAGTTCAAATGCAACGCAGAGATTTCCTCAGGATGGCCAGCGCCGGTGGCGTGGTCATCCCCACCTGGGCCTTGCTCCCGGTGGCGCAAGCGCAGTCGGCGGTCTACACCGGCAAGGTCCTGGTCAACATCCACGCCGACGGCGGCATCGACCAGAGTTCCTGGGCCGACCCGCGCGAGACCGACGGCACCCTCAACAACTACGCCGCGGCCGGCACGGCGGCCGGCGTGGCGGGCAACATCCGCTTCGCGCCGATGGGCAACAACGCGGCCTTCTTCAACGCGCACTTCCGGCGCATGCTGGTCATCAACGGCGTGCACAGCGAGACCAACGACCACGGCAGCGGCACCCGCGCGCACGCCACTGGCCGGCTCGACATGGGCTACCCGAACATGTCGGAGCTGTTCGCCTCGGTGCACGGCAAGGGCATGCCGATGCCGTGGCTGGCCTCCAACGGCTTTCGCACCAGCGCCGGCCTGCTGGCCGCCACGCCGATGCCCGACGGCAACGGCCTGCGCGCGCTGACGCAGCCCAACGCGGTGTCGGCGACGAACGACTTCATGAAGCAGGGCGACCTGGCCAAGACGCTGGCCGCCCGCGCCGAACGCATGAAGGCCATGCAGGCCCGGGGCGACCTGCTGCCGCGCTCGCGCACGGTGGTGGATCAGTTCGTCGGATCGTCGGAGTCGCGCGCGCTGCTGCAGCGGGTGGCGCAGTTCACGCCCGCCACGTTCGACACCTTCACGCAGGCGCATGTCGGCTTGATCGCGGCGCAGGCCGGCATCACCTCGACGATCCAGCTCACCTCGGGTGGTTTCGACGGCCACGGCCAGCTCGCCAACAGCTACGCGCAGTCGCTGCCACGCCTGACCGACATGGTCGACTACCTGTGGCAGAAGTCGGCCGACCTCGGCATCAGCGAACGTCTGGTGGTGCGCATCTACTCTGAGTTCGGCCGCACGCCGCTGAACAACGGCAACGGCAAGGACCACTGGGCCATCGGCACGCAGATCCTGATGGAAGCCAACCCCGCCTGGGGCAACCGCGTCTTCGGCGCCAGCGGGCCGCGCCACGAGCAGCGCATGATCAACGTGGCCAGCGGCGCGGTGGACCCGGTGGCCGGCAAGGTGATTCGGCCGCGCCACATCCACGCCGCCATGCGCAAGTACCTCGGCTTCGAGACCACCGATCCGAAGTTCAACCTGAAGACGCTGCCGGACGAGAACTTCGACTTCTTCAACCCGGCGGCCTCCACGGGCTACCCGAGCCTGTGACGCGGCGCAGCGCGGGCACGCACACGGCGAGGGAGGTCACCGCGTGGCAGGCGCGGCCCCCCGCGCCGCGTGCGGGCACGAGCGTTTGTCTGGTGGTGGCGCTGCTGACGGCCGGTGCGGCGGGCGCGGCGCCAGCGTCGGACCAGCGCGGCTTCGTCGCCGACGGCATCGCCGGCGGGCTCTACTTCCAGCGCTGCGAAGCTGGCGGCCCGGCGGCCACGCAGGTGCTGCTGAAGGACCAGTCCCCCGGCGGGCTGCTGATGGCCGGACTGTCCGAGGTGCGCCGCTCGATGTCGGATGCCGACCGGCCGGTGTACGTTGAGTTTCGCGGCACCTTCGTCGCAGGGGCCAGCGGGCAGGGCGCGACCGTGCAGCAGTTCTACCGCGCCATCGGCCATGTGGACGCTTGCTCGGCGGCGCCGCCGATGGTCAGCGGCGTGCGGCTGCTCGCCGAGGGCACGCAGCCGGCGTGGCGGCTTCAGGCCACGCCGGCCGGCACGCGGCTGGAGCAGGTGGGTCGCAAGCCTGTTGTCTTCTCGGTGGCGAAGCTTGCGCCGGTGAAGCTCAACGCCGCTACCACCACCACCACGGCCACTGCCACCGCCACCGCCGTGAAGGCTCGCACCTACCTGGCTGCGGCGCCGACCGGAGGCCAGCCGCTCAAGATCGACATCACCGAGCAAGCCTGCAACGACACCGCCGCCGAGTCGGCCTTCGGCGCCCGCGTGGTCGCGCAATGGGGTGAGCAGCGGTTGGAAGGCTGCGCAGCTCGGTTCTGAAGCGGTCGCAGCCGTTGCTGCGGCCCTCGCTCACGCCGCCGCGCGCGTGGCCGGCAAGCGCAGCCGCGACTCGTCGATCGTGTAGCAGGCCAGCACACGGCCCGCGGCGTCGAACAGCGCGTTCGTGTCGGCCTGGCTGACCAGCCCGGTGCGCACAAAACAATCGGTGTAGCGCGAGACGCCGAAGAAGTAGTCGCGCGGCATGGCCGCCAACCCGAGGTAGTGCACTTCGTACGCATACCGCGCCAGCTCATCGACCAGGCCCTCGCCCAGGTGGCTGCGCACATTGCAGCGCACGTAGGTCTGCATCTCCTCGGCCGGCAGGAAGTGCGAGCACATCAGGTTGGCCAGGTAGTCGCCCACGCGGGCGAGCGTCTTGCGCGCCAGTGCAGCCGCCTGTTCGGCGGGCTGGCCGGACCAGCGTGACAAGGCCTCGGCCACCTCGGCCTGCAGCCCGCCCGGCAATCGCTGCAGCACGCGCAGGAACTGCTCGCCCAACTCGACCCGCGCCGCGGCGTACGCGGCGCGCTGCGGCTCGGGCACGCGCAACAGCTTGGCCGCGTGCGCCAGGTGCCCCCACTCGTGCATCACCCGCGCGCCCAGCAGCATGCGGTGCCAGGGCGGCGCGGGGTCGGTGCCGGCGTCGAAGCCGCCTTGCTGCAACTCGTACACCACGGCGTGCTGCGCCGCGTCGAGGTAGACGCTGTCGCTCGCCTCCAGCACGCCGCAGTGGCGCGGGAGCGAGGCCGGGTCGGTGAGCGCGTCGAGGAATTGGCGCGAGCGCTCGTGCACCACCAGGAAGTCGGCGTGCAGGCTCGCCACCGCGGCGTCGCTGGCGCCGCCCAGGGCATCGCGCAGCGCGCGCACGTCGTCGGCGCCAGGCAACCACACGGTGCGGCCGTCGAGCGCCTTGACGATGAGGTGCGCCTGCTTGCGGCGCAGGGCATTGCAAAGCCGCTCCAGAGTGGCCCGCGTGGTGACGGCGCGCGGCGGCCGTGCGGCCTTCAGTGCGCGTTCCAGCGCTGCGTCGGCGGCGTCGCACAGTGCCGTCAAACGGGCCTGATGGTGCTGGGGCACGTACAACTCCGCCGCGTCGATGTGCAGCCAGGTTTGCGGGCTCTGCTCGTCGGGTGGCCGCAGCGTGGCGTGGCGCAGGTCGGTGATCCAGTCGAACGCGTCGGCGAGTTGCACGAACATGGCCGCATCGGGGCGCCTCGCACGGCGCGCCGCGGCGGCGAAGGCTTGTCGGGCGGCCACGTTGGTGGCGTCGTCGCCCAACCACGCACTCAGGTTGCAGATGAGCGCCGCGCGCACCGAGCGCAGCAGCGCGACGCGCTCGTTGTGCATCAGCAGCCAGGCCACATATTCGGGCGCGGTGTCGAGGTCGCTCAAATACAGCAAGGACGATGAGCCGCCGAACGGGTCGAAGTACGGCGCCACCGCGCCGGGCTGCGAGACGATCAGCAGGTTGGCCGGGCGCGGCGGGAACCACGAACCCGGCGCGCGGGCGAACAGCGCGCTGGCGCGTTGCCAATACAGCGCAAAGCCGTCTTCAAGGCAACGCAGTTGGGCTGGCGTGACGCGGCGTTGCGCGAGCGCGGCGTCGGCCCAGGTCTTGTCGGCGCCGTGCTCGCCCAACGCCTCCGCGGGGACGACGAAAGCGCACGCGTGCGCAAAGCAAAAGCGGTGCAGCGCCGCAGTGTGGGTCATGCACCTCACTCTAGGCGAGCGTTGCAACCAGCTTGTTGCAGCTTGTGCGGCGACGGGCGGCTTGCAGGTCGATCAGCGCCGGTGGTCTTCAGCGCGAGTGGGCTCCGGGTTGATCGAAGGCTGGCCGTCTTGCTGGAGTGTTGCCAATGGTTCAATCGGTTACCACTGAACGTTCGGCCCGCCCGAGCCAGCCCAGGCTGACGACTCCCCGTTCAGCCCACCGACAGCACGCGCCGGCATTGAATCGCCTCCGCCAAGTGCGCGACCGTGATGGGGCCGCTGCCCGCCAGGTCGGCCACCGAGCGGGCGACGCGCAGCACGCGGTGGAAGCTGCGTGCGGACCAGCCCAAGCGGGCGGCAGCGGCCTGCAGGAACTTCGACGCGGCGGCGTCGAGCGCGCAGTGCCGGTCGAGCGCATCACCGGTCAGCGCTGCGTTGGCGCAACCCTGGCGCTGCATCGCGCGGTCTCGTGCGCGGCTCACGCGGGCTGCGATGACCTCGGTCGCCTCGCCATCCGGTGCGGCTGCCAGCGCTGCGGCGGGCACGGCCGGCACCTCCACCTGCACGTCGATGCGGTCGAGCAGCGGGCCGCTGATGCGCCCCTGGTAGCGCGCCACCACGTCCGGCGTGCAGCGGCAGGCGCGCAGCGGGCTGCCCTGGTGGCCGCACGGGCAGGGGTTCATCGCCGCGATGAGCTGAAAGCGCGCCGGGAACTCGGCCTGCCGCGCCGCGCGCGAGATGACGATGCGGCCGGTTTCCAGCGGCTCGCGCAGGCCTTCGAGCGCGGCGCGCGGAAACTCAGGCAACTCGTCGAGGAACAGCACGCCGTGGTGGCTGAGCGAGATCTCGCCTGGCCGCGGCGGCGAGCCGCCGCCCACCAGCGCGACCGGCGAGGCAGTGTGGTGCGGCGAGCGGAAGGCGCGCTGCGCCCAGCGATCGGCCGAGAACGCGCCAGTCAGGCTCAGCACTGCGGCGGATTCCAGCGCCTCGTCGTGCGTGAGCGCCGGCAGCAGGCCGGCAAAGCGCTGCGCCAGCATCGACTTGCCCGTGCCGGGCGGGCCGACCATCAGCGCGCTGTGGCCGCCCGTGGCCGCAATCTCGAGCGCGCGCTTGGCGGCGGCCTGGCCCTTCACGTCGCGCAGGTCGGCGCCAGGCTCGCGCACGGGCGAGGGCGCTGCGTGCGCCAGCGGTAGTGCGTCGGCCGGCTCTACGTCGCCCGGAAGCAGTGCGCGGACGACATCGAGCAGGTGCGCTGCACCGTGGATGCGCAGGCCACCCGTCATGGCACTGGACATGTCGCCCGCCATGCCACAAGCCAGCGCGGCCTCCTGCGCGCTCGCGTGCGGCAGCACCAAGGCGCGCCCGCTGCCCGCGCCGCTGCGGTGCAGTGCCAGCGCCATGGCCAGCGCGCCACGCACCGGGCGCAACTCGCCCGAGAGCGACAACTCACCGGCGAACTCGTACTGCGCCAGCCGCGCCGCGTCGATCTGCCCGCTGGCGGCCAGGATGCCGAGCGCGATCGGCAAGTCGAAACGACCCGACTCCTTGGGCAGGTCGGCCGGTGCCAGGTTGACGGTGATGCGCTTGTTGTTCGGGAACTCGAGCCCGCTGTTCTGCAGCGCGGCGCGCACCCGCTCGCGCGCTTCCTTGACCTCGGTGTCGGCCAGGCCCACCAACGTGACGCTGGGCAGGCCGTTGGCCAGGTGCACCTCGACGGTGACCTCGGGCGCCTGCAGGGCGTCCAGCGCCCGGCTGTGAACTACGGCAAGCGACATCGGCCCCCCTCGGGCATCGTTCTTTGAGCGCTGGATTGTGCCTGCCTGCCCTGCCTTCCGATGCCCGCGCGAGACCGCACCGATTCAGAGCGTTCGCAAGCCTAAATGGTGCAAGTTAGGCACGAATTGGGGCTTCAAATGGGCCGAAGCGGGGCGTCGCGTCGAACGCTGGGCCATGGCACAAAAACTGCGAAGGAGTGCACGAGCCGCACAACTCCCATCCTGGACACCTCCCCCTCTTTCTTCCGACTTCTGGAGAGAACCGACATGCACAAGACCCTCCTCGCCGTTTCCGCCGCCCTGGCCGTCACCTCGATTCCCACCGTCGCACTGGCGCAGGCCAGCCCGCTGAGCTTCAACGTCAGCGTCACGTCCGACTACCGCTACCGCGGCATCTCGCAGACGCGCCTGAAGCCCGCCATCCAGGGCGGCGTCGACTACGCGCTGCCGGCCGGCTTTTACGTCGGCGCCTGGGCCTCGACGATCAAGTGGATCGAAGACGCCGGCGGCGACGCCAAGATCGAGATCGACCTGTACGGCGGCTACAAGGGCGAGATAACCAAAGACCTGAGCTTCGACGTCGGCCTGCTGCAGTACATCTACCCCGGCGCCAAGACGGCCGCCTGGAACGCCGCCTACAAAGACCCGAACACCACCGAAGCCTACGGCGCGCTGACCTACGGCCCGGCCACGGTCAAAGCCTCGGTCGCCCTGACCGACCTGTTCGGCAACTACGACTTCGCGGGCGGCAACTCGAGCAAGGGCAGCGTTTACCTCGAAGCCAGCGCAGGCCTGGACGTCGGCGCCGGCATCACGCTCACGCCCCGCCTGGGCTACCAGAAGGTTCGCAACATCGCCAACGCGAGCTACACCGACTTTGCGCTGACCGCCTCCAAGGACTTCAGCGGCTTCCTGGTCAGTGCCGGCATCGTCGGCACCGACGCGAACAAGAGCTTTTACGTGCCCGGCTTCGCCGCCAACAGCACCAAGTTCCTGGGCAAGACCGGCGCGGTCGTGTCTGTGAAGTACAGCTTCTAACCTTCGACTGGAGAACCCCATGAAGATGGTGACTGCGATCATCAAGCCGTTCAAGCTCGATGAAGTTCGTGAGGCCCTCAGCGCCATCGGCGTTCAGGGCGTCACGGTGACCGAAGTGAAGGGCTTCGGCCGGCAAAAGGGCCACACCGAGCTGTACCGCGGCGCGGAGTACGTGGTCGACTTCCTGCCCAAGGTCAAGGTCGAGGCGGCGGTGGACGACGCGATCGTCGACCGCGTGATCGAGGCCATCGAGGCGGCAGCCCGCACCGGCAAGATCGGCGACGGCAAGGTCTTCGTGACCACGCTGGAGCAGGTGGTTCGCATCCGCACCGGCGAGACCGGCAAGGACGCGCTCTGACGCCCGCCGCCTGAGGCCCCCAAACGAAAGACAACCGACATGAAAAAACTGATTGCGATACTCGCCCTGGGCCTCGCGTCCCTCGGCTTCTCTGGCGCCGTCGTGGCGCAGGCTGCGTCGGCGCCCGCCGCGGCCGCGTCGATGGCGGCCACGGCCGCCCCGGCAGCCATGCCTGCTGCGCCGGCCGCATCGGCTGCAGCCGAGGCGGCTCCCGCCGCCGCCGCGCCGGTGGCCAACAAGGGCGACGTGGCGTGGATGATCGTTGCCACGCTGCTCGTCATCATGATGACCATCCCCGGCCTGGCGCTGTTCTACGGAGGTCTGGTGCGCAGCAAGAACATGCTGTCGGTGTTGATGCAGGTGTTCGTCACCTTCTCGATGATCGTCGTGCTGTGGTGCATTTATGGCTACAGCCTCGCGTTCACCGAGGGCAACGCGTTCATCGGCGGGTTCGACCGGCTGTTCCTCAACGGCGTGTTCGACCCCGCGGCGGGTACGTTTGCGATGGCGGCCACCTTCAGCAAGGGCGTCTACATCCCTGAGTTGCTGTTCGTCGCCTTCCAGGCCACGTTTGCAGGCATCACCTGCTGCCTGATCGTCGGCGCGTTTGCAGAGCGCATCAAGTTCAGCGCGGTGCTGCTGTTCATGGCGCTGTGGTTCACGTTCAGCTACGCGCCGATCGCCCACATGGTGTGGTGGTGGATGGGCCCGGACGCCTACGCCAGCAAGGAAGTGGCCGACGCGATGACCGCCAAGGCCGGCCTGATCTGGCAGTGGGGCGCGCTCGACTTTGCCGGCGGCACGGTGGTGCACATCAACGCCGCGGTGGCCGGCCTGGTGGGTGCGTTCATGATCGGCAAGCGCGTTGGCTACGGCAAGGAGGCGTTCACGCCGCACTCGCTGACGCTGACGATGGTCGGTGCCTCGATGCTGTGGGTCGGCTGGTTCGGCTTCAACGCCGGTTCGGCGCTCGAAGCCAGCAACGGCGCGGTGCTCGCCTTCATGAACACCTTCTCGGCCACCTCGGCCGCGGTGCTGGCCTGGTGCATCGGTGAAACGCTGATGCGCGGCAAGGCCTCGATGCTCGGTGCAGCCTCAGGTGCAGTCGCTGGTCTCGTGGCGATCACGCCGGCCGCGGGCAACGTGGGCCTGATGGGCGCGATCGTGATCGGCTTCGTCGCCGGCTTCGCCTGCCTGTGGGGCGTGAACGGCCTGAAGAAGATGCTGGGTGCGGACGACTCGCTCGACGTGTTCGGCGTGCACGGCGTGGGCGGCATCGTCGGCGCGCTGCTGACAGGTGTGTTCAACAACCAGGCGCTCGGCGGCCCGGGGCTGGTGGGCGACTGGGTCACTGTTGCCGTCGTCTCCAACAGCATCGGCGCGCAGGTGTGGATTCAGCTGAAGGCGGTGCTGCTGACGGTGGTGTGGTCGGGCGTGGTGTCGTTCATCGCGTTCAAGATCGTCGACCTGGTGATCGGGTTGCGCGTGCCGGAAGACGCCGAGCGCGAGGGCCTGGACATCACCTCGCACGGCGAGACGGCCTACAGCAAGTAAGCTCGGCAACGCAGACACAGGCACTGCCTGTGAAGCGAAACGGGCGCCCAGGCGCCCGTTTCTTCTTTGCGGCGGCCCGTCTGCTTCAGGTCTGCTTCAGAATGTCGGCACGACCCCCGCGCCACCTCACTCAAAGGACACCCCCATGAAAGGCGACCCGCAAGTCATCCACTGGCTCCAGATGCAGCTCAAGAACGAGTTGACCGCGATCAACCAGTACTTCGTGCACTACCGCATGTTCAAGCACTGGGGCTTCGACCGCATGGCGAAGAAGGAGTACGAGGAGTCGATCGGCGAGATGAAACACGCCGACCAGCTGATGGACCGCATCTTCACGCTCGACGGCCTGCCCAACCTGCAGGACCTGGGAAAGCTGCTGATCGGCGAGACCCTGCCCGAGGCGCTGGGCTGCGACTTGAAGCTGGAGCAGGCGTCGCAGATCACCCTCAAGGACGGCATCGCGCACTGCGAGTCGGTGCGCGACTACGTGTCGCGCGACCTGCTACAAGGCATTCTCGACGACACCGAGGAGCACATCGACTTCCTGGAAACGCAGCTCGAACTGATCCACAAGGTCGGCGAGCAGAACTACCTGCAATCGCAGATGGGGAGGTGAGCTGAAGGCAGACTTCACGAATGCCCCTTCTGCACCGGTCGGCAGGTTTGCTAACAAGAACGATTCGCATTACTATGCGGCCATCGAGGCTTGGAGGGCGGTTCGATGGGCAGGCTGGCGGAACGATGTGCAGGGGCGGGTTCGGCGAGGGCGCGGCGATGATCGTCTGCGTGTGCCGGCGTGTCTCCGACCGCGACATCGAGTCCGAAGTCTGCGCGGGCTGCCCGAGTTTCGATGCCTTGCAGAGCGAGTTGCAGGTTGGCACGGCCTGCGGCGCGTGTACCGACTGCGCGCGTCAGGTCTTCGACGCGAAGTGCAGCGCTCGTCGCGGCGTGGCGTGGCAGGCCAGAGGGGAGCAGGCCGGTTTGGCCTCTGCGCTCGGCACGGTCGGCTGAACCTGCGCGGCGGGGCCGCATGACGATCTGGCTGCCGTTCATCACTCTCACCCTGTCAGCTGCCTTGGCAGGCTGCACGGGCCCTTTTCCGGCAACACCCGGCTCGCCGCTGGCAAGCGACATCCAGACGTCTGCCGGCAGCGCGCTGACCCGCGAGCAGGTCGTCGCTGCAATGCGGCGGGCCGATCTCGTGCTGTTGGGTGAGGTGCACGACAACCCGCACCACCACCGCGAGCGCGCTGCGTTGCTGAAGGCGTTGGCGGATCGGCGGCCGACGGTCGTCTTCGAGCAGTTTCCGCGCGCCGCAAATGCCGCGTTGGCCTCGCCGGTGGCGGACGACCTCGACGCCTGGCTCGACCGAACCGGCTTTGACCGCAAAGGCTGGGCCTGGCCGCTGCACCGGCCGTTGGTCGACGCCGCGCTGGCGGCGGGGCTGCCGCTGCGCGGTGGCAACCTCGCGCGCGACGAGGCCCGCCAGATCGCGCGCCAGGGCGCAAACGCCGCGCCGCCCGACCTGGCGGCTGCGCTCGCCCAGCCGTTGCCGGCCGCCGCAGCCTCGGCGCTCGACCAGGCGCTGATCGACGGTCACTGCGGCCAGCTGCCGACGGCGGCCGTGCCCCGCATGCGCGACGCCCAAGCGGCGCGCGACGCAGCCATGGCCGACGCGCTGCTGCGCGCCTTGGCCGACGGTGCTTCTAGCGCTGTGCTGATCGCCGGCAACGGCCACGTGCGGCGTGACCATGGCGTGCCGCTGTGGCTGGCCAGGCGAGCACCGAAGGCGGCGGTGCTGAGCGTCGGCTTTCTGGAACGCGACGCCGACGGCGGCGCGCCGCCTGCGGCCGACATGGGCGCGTACGACATCGTCTGGTTCACACCGCGCCAACCGCGGGCCGACCCTTGCGCTGGTTTCACCATGCCGCTGCGCAGCGCGCCGGCCGCGCGATAGGGCGCAAGAAGGGGCGCGCAAGACAAGGCGCGCAAGACAAGGCGCTCAAGAAAAGGCGCGCAACAAGAGGCGCGCAAGAAGAGGCGCGCAATTGAGAGTCTCGCAAAGAGGCCCGCGCTGCGCTTGCAAGCGCGAGCGCCTGCCCCACATGCCTAGAATCAAACGCCCCTCGACACCTTCTGCGGCCCGACTCCCATGGTCCCCCACCTCCTCACCGCGCTGACCGGCCCGATCAACGAGCTGGAGCAGCGCATCCTGGAGTCGCTGCCGGCCATCGAACGCTGGTTGCGGCTGGAGTGGATGGAGCACACGCCGCCGTTCTACACCGCGGTGGACGTTCGCAACGCCGGCTTCAAGCTCGCGCCGGTGGACACGCACCTGTTCCCCAACGGCTTCAACAACCTCACGGTGGAGATGCTGCCGCTGGCGGTGCAGGCGGCGATGGCCGCGATCGAGAAGATCTGCCCCGAAGCCAAGAACCTGCTGCTGATCCCCGAGAGCAACATCCGCAACACCTTCTACCTGATGAACGTGCAGCGGCTGATGCAGGTGTTTCACCAGGCCGGCCTGAACGTGCGCCTGGGCACGCTCGACGACGCGGTGAAGGCGCCCACCGACATCGCGCTGCCCGACGGCAGCAGCATCACCGTCGAGCCGCTGGTGCGCACGCGCGGGCGGCTGGGCCTGAAGAACTTCGACCCCTGCACCATCTTGCTCAACAACGACCTGTCGGCCGGCGTGCCCAAGGTGCTGGACGATCTGCACGAGCAGTACCTGCTGCCGCCGCTGCACGCCGGCTGGGGCACGCGCCGCAAGACGAACCACTTTGCGGCGTACGAAGAAGTGGCCAAGAAGTTCGCCAAGCTGCTGGGCATGGACCCCTGGCTCATCAACCCGATGTTCACCCGCTGCGGCGTGGTCGACCTGTCCGATGCTGCCAGCGCCGACGCCCTGATGAGCCACGCCGATGCGTTGCTGGGCAAGGTGCGCCGCAAGTACAAGGAATACGGCATCGGCGAGAAGCCGTTCGTCATCGTCAAGGCCGACGCGGGCCGTTGCGGCTTTGGCCTGCTGACCGTGCGCGACGCCAAGGACCTGGCCGACCTGGCGCGTCTGGCCCGCAACAAGACGCACCTGCTGAAAGACGAAGGCGACGTCTGCGAACTCATCTTGCAAGAAGGCGTGCCGACCTACGAGCGCGTGAACGACGCCGTGGCCGAGCCGGTGGTCTACATGATCGACCGCTACGTGGTGGGCGGCTTCTACCGCGTCAACGCCGGCCGCGGCAACGACGAGGCGCTCGACTCGCCCGGCGCCAGCTACGTGCCGCTGGCCTTTGCCGAGGCGCACCAGTTGCCCAAGCCGGGCGCCAAGCCCGGCATCAGCGCGCCGAACCGCTTCTACATGTACGGCGTGATCGCGCGCCTGGCCATGGTGGCGGCCAGCTACGAACTCGAAGCGACGGACCCGAACGCCGAAGTCTACGAATGACGGGGCGGCGCACCGGCTGACGCTCACGTCAGTTGCTGCGCTGCAACATCTGGCCGACGGACGGTGCGACTTGACGCGAAAGGCCACGGCGACGGCGGCCCACCGATGACGCCGGGCGCACAATCCCGCCACCCGGCCCGCCCCGCAACTTGTGAGTTCCCCGTCTTCGAAATCGCACTCGTCCAGCTTGGCGGCGTTGACTCTGGGCGCCGTGGGCGTGGTGTACGGCGACATCGGCACCAGCCCGCTCTATGCGCTGAAGGAAGTCTTTGCGCACGGGCATGTGCCGCTCACGCCGGCCAACATTTACGGCGTGCTGTCGCTGGTGTTCTGGACGCTCACCGTCGTCGTCTCGCTCAAGTACGTGCTGCTGATTCTGCGCGCCGACAACAACGGCGAGGGCGGCTTGATCGCGATGTTGGCGCTGGCTTCGCAGGCGGTGAAGCACAAGCCGGTGTTGCGCCGCCGGCTGCTGGTGCTGGGCATCTTCGGCACCGCGATCTTCTTCGGCGACGGTGTCATCACGCCGGCGATTTCGGTCTTGTCGGCGGTCGAAGGGCTGGAGGTAGCCGCACCCGCACTGCACGCGTATGTCGTGCCGATCACGCTGGTGGTGCTGACGGCGCTGTTCATCGTGCAGCGCCACGGCACGGCCAGCGTGGGCAAGTGGTTCGGGCCGGTCACGGCGCTGTGGTTCGGGGTGCTGGCGGTGCTGGGGGTCGTGCACATCGCCACCAACCCGGCGGTGCTGTGGGCGCTGAGCCCGCACCACGCGTTGAACTTTTTGCTGGCGCAGCCCGGCATCGCCTTCATCGCGCTCGGCTCGGTGGTGCTGTGCGTGACCGGCGCCGAGGCGCTGTACGCCGACATGGGCCACTTCGGCAAACGGCCGATCCGCCTGGCGTGGTTCAGCCTGGTCATGCCGGCGCTGGTGCTCAACTACTTCGGCCAAGGCGCGATGCTGCTGGCCCACCCGGAGAACGTGAAGAACCCGTTCTTCGAGATGGCGCCGCAGTGGGCGCTGTACCCGCTGATCGGGCTGGCCACCTGTGCCACGGTGATCGCGTCTCAGGCGCTCATCACGGCGGCGTTCTCGGTCACGAAGCAGGCCATTCAGCTGGGCTACCTGCCGCGCGTGCGCATCCTGCACACCTCGGTGAAGGAGACCGGCCAGATCTACGTGCCCTTCATCAACTGGGGCCTGTACGTGTGCATCGTGCTGGCGGTGCTGGCCTTCGGCTCCAGCAGCAACCTGGCGGCGGCCTACGGCATCGCGGTGACGATCGACATGCTGATCACCACCATCATGACCTTCTTCGTCATCCGATACGCCTGGAAGTACCCGTGGCCGCTATGCGTGGCCGCCACCGGCTTCTTCTTCATCGTCGATTTCGTCTACTTTGCGGCCAACATCGTCAAGGTGTTCGACGGCGGCTGGTTCCCGATCGCCATCGGCGCCTTCATGTTCCTGCTGATGATGACGTGGAAGCAGGGCCGGCGGATCATGAGCGACCGGCTGCGTGCCGATGCGATCGACCTGAAGAGCTTCCTCGAATCGGTGTTCATGGGCCCGCCCGCGCGTGTGCCGGGCACGGCAGTGTTCTTGTCGAGCGAACAGGGCATCGTGCCGGCGGCCATGCTGCACAACCTCAAGCACAACAAGGTGCTGCACGAGACCAACCTGTTCGTGACTGTGCAGCAGCATGAGCTGCCGTGGATCGGCTTCGACAAGCGCGCCGAGATCGAGCCGCTCGGCCACGACTGCTGGCAGGTGACACTGCACTTCGGTTTCAAGAACGACCCCGACGTGCCCGAGGCGCTGGCCCTGCTGCGCGGCCGCGGCGTGCAACTCGACGACATGGACACCAGCTATTTCCTGTCGCGCGACATCGTGATCCCGACCTTCGGGCAGGGCATGTCGATGTGGCGCGAGAAGCTGTTTGCCGGCATGCACCGCAACGCCACCGCGGCGGCCGACTTCTTGAGTTTGCCGACGAATCGAGTGGTGGAGCTGGGCTCGAAGGTAGAGATCTGAGCGGATGAGGTGGCCGCGCCCTACAGCAGGGCCGCCAACGGGACCGCCTCCATCCGCTCGCCCAACGGGTAGCGCAACGCTCCGGGGTAGACGACATACAACCGGTCGAGCCGAAGATCGTGCATGGCGATGTTCATCGACGGTGTCGCGCGCGGCGCGTCGGCGCGCTTGAACTCCACGCCGATGCGTCGCGTGCCTTTGAAGAGCAGCAGATCGAGTTCAGCGCCGTTGTGGGTGGCCCAGAAGAACGCCTCGTCTGGCGCTGCGATTCGCAGGACCTGCTCCAACGCAAAGCCCTCCCAGCTCGCGCCGCTGCGCGGGTGGGCGAGCAGTGAGTCCAGCGTCGGCACGCCCATCAGCGTGTGCAGCAGGCCGGTGTCGCGAAAGTAGATCTTGGGTGACTTGACTTGCCGCTTGCCCAGGTTCTCGAACCACGGCTGAAGCTGGCGCACCATGAACGTCTGCGTCAGCACGTCGAGCCAGCGGCGCACCGTGGGTTCGGACACAGCGAGCGAGCGCGCCGGGTCGGCTGCGTTCCAGACCTGCCCATGAAAGTGCGCCAGCATGCGCCAGAAGCGCAGCATGGCCGGCGCCGGCACGTTAACGCCGAACTGCGGCAGGTCGGACTCCACATGCCGCTGAATGGCCTGGGTGCGCCAGGCCATGCTGTCGCCGTCGCTGCCGGCCAGGAAGGAGCGTGGGTAACCGCCGCGCAGCCACAGGCCGGTCTGGTGATCGGGGCCGAGCTCGTCGATGTCGAACCCGCCGATCTCGATGACCTCGACGCGCCCCAGCAAGGACTCGCCCGCCTGGCGCAACAATGCCGGTGAGGCGCTGCCGAGCAGCAGGAACTGGCCGTTCGCCGGCGACTGGTCGATCAACACGCGCAGCACGGGAAACAGGCCAGGCGCGAGTTGCACTTCGTCGATCACGATCGGGCCGACGTCTGTGCCGGTGCTTGCACGCAATGCGGTGAGCACCGTCATCGGCTCCAGAAGTCGCTGCTGGTCAACCGGGTTTTCGAGGTCGAACCACCTTGCGCCGCCACGCGCCACCAGGCTCGCCGCGAGTGTGCTCTTGCCGCTCTGGCGTGGGCCGGCCAGCACCACGGCGCGGGATCGGCCCAAGGCTTGCCTGATTTGCGCGTGGAGGCGGCGTCGGACGATGTTCATGTCCGCATCGTATCAGTCAGTGCATGAAAAAGGAACGTTTCATGTTCCTATTTCATGGGTACTTCTAGGCCAAGCTAGAACGCCGTGTTCTGCAACTCCAGCTCCTCGACCCGCTGCACCATGTAGGCCGAGCGCGTGACGCGCACCACCGAGCCGGTGGGCACGCGCGTCCAGGCGGCGCGGTCGTGGTCGAGCGGCTCGGAGGCAATCACCGTGCCTTCGTCGTCGCCACGCAGGTAGAGCGACGGCGGGTGTTTGTCGGTGGACAAGCGGAAGGCGTACAGCACTTTGCCGTCGGCCAGCGCGGCGCAAAAGCGCAGCGGCTCAGGCACGCGGGCACGTTTGACTCGGCGCGCGACCTCGTCGAACACGTAGACGACGGCGCGGATCGGCTCTTCGCCCAGCTCCATGCGCGCGATCGCCAGCAGAAACATCAGCTCCGAGTCGGTCGAGCCGCGTCGAAATTCGTACAGATGATCGGGCAGCAATGCCTCCAGTTCGGCGCGCAGCCCCGCATAGCCGCCGATCTGGCCGTTGTGCATGAACAGGTGCCGGCCCAGCTGGAACGGATGGCAGTTGACCGGGGCGGTCGGCCCGTCGGTGGCGGCGCGCACGTGGGCAAAGAACAGGCCCGAGCGCATCTTGGCGGCCAGCGTTTGCAGCTTCTGGCTCGACCAGGCGGGCGCGGCGTCGCGGTACACCATCGGCTCAGCCGGTGTGCCGTACCAGCCGAGACCGAAGCCGTCGCCGTGCGTGTCGGTCTGCGCCTCGGCGGCGTGCTGCGACTGGCGCAGCAGCGAATGCGGCGGTTGGCAGACCAGCGTGTCGAGCGGGATCGGCTGGCCGAGGTAGGCGACGAAGCGGCACATTGTCTTGAGCGCGCGCGACTGCGCTTTGCTGCGATGTTCGGTTTATCGGCGCGGCGGCGGCGGACTTGACGGCTGACGCTGCGACGCACCGGCGCCCGACTCGCCGCGCAGCGCGGCGTGCGGCACGACAACCGACCGAGGGCAAGCGCTGGGTTTGCCCTGGGCTTGCTCTGTGCGTGCCCTGCAGGCTCGGTATCCTTCTCGCCCATGCGCGCCTTGTTGAACGACTTTTCCATCTCCGCCGCCACCGCCGGCTTCGTCGCGGTGCTGGTGGGCTTCACCAGTTCGGTGGCCCTCGTGTTCCAGGCCGCCACCGCGCTCGGCGCCACGCCGGCGCAGATCAGCTCATGGATGTGGGCGCTCGGCCTGGGCATGGGCCTGTGCTCGCTGCTGCCTTCGCTGTGGTTGCGCAAACCGGTGATGGTGGCCTGGAGCACGCCCGGCGCGGCCGTGCTGGCCACGGCCGGTGCGAGCGGCGGCTTCGGCATGGCCGAGGCGACGGGCGCGTTCCTCGTCTGCGCGGCGCTGATCACGCTGTTCGGCGTGACGGGCTGGTTCGAGAAGCTGATGGACCGCATCCCGATCGCACTCGCCAGCGCCTTGCTGGCCGGTGTGCTCACGCGCTTCGCGCTCGACGCGTTCGTCGCGTTGAAGTCGGCGGTCGTGCTGGTGCTGCTGATGCTGGCCGCCTACCTCGTCGGCCGGCGCCTGTGGCCGCGGTATGCGGTGCCGGGCGTGCTGGCGGTGGGCACGGCGTATGCCGCCGCCACCGGGCAACTGCACCTCGGCGACGTGCAGTGGAGCCTGACGATACCGGTGTTCACCGCGCCCGAGTTCAGCTGGCGCGCCACGGTGAGCCTGGCGTTGCCGCTGTTCGTCGTGACGATGGCGTCGCAGAACCTGCCCGGCGTGGCGGTCATCCGCGCGTCGGGTTACCAGTTGCCGATCTCGAAGATCATCACCCTCACCGGCGTGGCCACGCTGGTGCTGGCGCCGTTCGGTGCGTTCGCGCTGAACCTGTCGGCCATCACCGCGGCCATGTGCATGGGCCGCGAGGCGCACCCCGATGAAAGCAAGCGCTACGTCGCCGCCGCAAGCTGCGGCTTCATCTATGTCGTGATCGGCCTGTTCGGTGCGGCGGTCACTGGCGTGCTCACCGCCTTCCCGCGCGAGCTGGTGGTGGCGGTGGCCGGCCTGGCGCTGCTCGGCACGATCGCCGGGGGCTTGAGCGTGGCGCTGAAAGACGAGGCGCACCGCGAGCCGGCGCTCATCACCTTCCTCGTCACCTTGAGCGGCGTCAGCCTGGCCGGCATCGGCTCGGCCTTCTGGGGCGTGGTGGCCGGCGCGTTGGCGCTTTTTGTGCAACAGTGGCGGCCCGCGAAGGCTGCTGCAGACTGATCACACGCCATGAAACTCCTCTTCATCGCCGACCCGCTGGAGGGCTTCAAGACCCACAAAGACACCACCTTCGCGATGATGCGCGAGGCCGCCGCGCGTGGCCACGAACTGCTGGCCTGCGGCCCACAAGACGTGATGTGGCAACGCGGCGGCCGCGTGACCGCCTACGTGCGCGAGGTCACGCTCACCGGCCGCAGCGGCTACGGCGTGCACGACTGGTTCGAGGCGAAGCAGCAGCCGCCCGACGAAATCCCTGTCGCGCTGGCCGACGTGGGCGCCGTGCTCATGCGCAAGGACCCGCCGTTCGACAGCGAATACTTCTACGCCACCCACCTGCTGGAGCAGGCCGAGCGCGAAGGCGCGCGCGTGTTCAACAAGCCGGCCGCACTGCGCGACCACCCCGAGAAGCTGGCGATCCTCGAGTTCCCGCAGTTCATCGGCCCCACGCTCGTCACGCGCGACGCGGGCGACATCAAGCGCTTTCACGCCGAGCACCGCGACATCATCTTGAAACCCCTCGACGGCATGGGCGGCGCCGGCATCTTCCGCGTCGGCCCCGACGGCATGAACCTGGGCAGCATCACCGAAACGCTGAACCAGGGTGGCGCGCAGACGGTGATGGTGCAGCGCTACCTGCCCGAGATCGCCGAGGGCGACAAGCGCATCCTCATCATCGCCGGCCAGCCGGCTCCGTACTGCCTGGCGCGCATCCCGCAGGGCAGCGAGATTCGCGGCAACCTGGCGGTCGGCGGAAAAGGCGTGGCGCGGCCGTTGACGGCGCGCGACCGGGAGATCGCCGAACACATCGGCTCCGTTTTGGCCGCGCGCGGCCTGCTGCTGATCGGCCTGGACGTGATCGGCGACAGCATGACCGAGATCAACGTCACCAGCCCGACGGGCTTCCAGGAAATCATGCAGCAGAGCGGGTTCGACGTGGCCAAGGTGTTCGTCGATGCGCTGGAGGCGGCGCTGGCCTGACGGCCTGCGGTGCGCGGCGCAGTCAGCGCAGCGCCTTGCGAATCACCAGCTTCAGGCCCGACCACACCTCGTCCACCGCACACACCTTCACGTCGACAAACCCGAGCGGCAGGGCGACGGCGCGGACCGTGTCTTCGGTGATGTCGGTCGGCAGCTTCGAGGCCTTCTTGGGCCACGAGATCCAGACGATCGTGTCGGGCCGGATGCGTGGGCGCCATGTCTGCAGGTGCGCTTCGAGTTCGGCCTTGCGCACGCAGAAAGCGTGCACGAGGTCGGTGGCGGGTGACACCTCGGCATCGAATCGCACGCTGGTGGGCAGCGGCCGCAGCAGCTCGCTGTAGTGCGCCGGCTCGTTGAAGGTGACCACGCGAACGCCTTCGGCCAGCCCCAGCTTCTTCGCCAACGGCGTGCCCGAGTAGCCTGCCATGGCCATCACGCTCCCAGGTCAGTCGCCGACGCGCCAGGGTCGCTGCGGGCCGGTCACGGGGCAGACCATCTGGTGCTCGTCGTGCAGCACGCCGTCCATCTGCAGAAAGTCACGCTCCAGCCCGTACGACTTGAACCCGAGTTTTTCGTACAACGCCAGCGCAGCGAGGTTGCGTGTGTTGACGCCGAGGTTGACCTGGCGGACGCCCATGACGTCGGCCGCGTGGTCGAGCACGAACTGCAGCAGCGCCGCGCCGACGCCGCGGCCACGCGCTTCGGGGGCCACGTACACGCCCCACAGATAGGCCTTGTGCGAGAGCTTTCGCATCGCCTCCCGTTGAAGGCCCGCGATAGCGCAGAGCGTCTCACGGTCGAAGGCGCCCACAACGATCGATGCAGGGTCGGGCTGCAGGCACACCTCGACTTGCGCCAGCGGCCTGTCCACCTCTTCCTCAGCGCTCGAAGCAAAGGCCTCGGGGCACTCGCGCAGGCCGCGCAGGCGCAAGGCGACAAAGGCCGGTGCGTCGAGCGGAGTGAGCGCGCGAAGGTGCATTCGGCATCCCCCACCCGCTACCGCGGCGTGCGCCCGTAGCGGATGGCCTGCACCACGCCCGAGCGAAAGCGCACGGTCGCCATCAGGTTGCCGGGGCCGCGGTCGTAGAGCCACTCGTCGACCTGCAGGCACGGCACCAGGCTGCCCGGCACCGGCACCCACAGTGGCGTCGGATCAGCGGGCAGCGCCGACAGCGTGTAGACCGGCGCACAGAACGAATCCTTCAGCACCGGCTCGCCGCACTTGTAGAGCACCGACAGCCGCGAGTCGCCGACCTCGGTGGACTGGCCATTGCAGCGCAGCGACTCGGCCTGCGCGGGCAGGCACGCCAACGCCAGCATCATGGCAAGGGACAGCGGCGGGAGGGTCTTCATGCGTGTCTCCAGTGTCGGCCTCAAGGCCACGCCGCGTCCGCCGTGGACGCAGGGCAGTCGGTTTGGAGTCGGCCCGGCGACGACAGTTCGGCGCGCGGGCAGGGTGTTCAATCACCCGCATTCTCAACCGGCGGCGTCCGCCGCGCCCGGTGCGCGACTTTGCTCCCACTGTGCCGCCAGCCGCACGAGCATGCTCGCACTGCGAAACGTGGTTCGCGTGGCGAGCCGGCGCTCGAACAGCGCGCCCGAGAACGTCGAGTCGCTCTGTTTGCACTTGCACAGCCAATAGACCTCGGGGCCGTGGTGCGTGAACTCGTCCAGCTCGGTTCGAAAGCCCGCGAGCGCCGCCACCTGGGCCGGCGACAGCGGTCCCGGCAGGAACGCCACGTTGACCACGCCCTGTGGCCCGAACGCCACGCGGTGCGCAGCGAGCAGATCGCCAGCGCGCAGCGCCACCGCCTGCAGTTCCGCCTGGCTGCGTACGAACGCTTCCGATCGAAAGCCGAGCCGTGGCTCCAGGCCTTCGGTGAGCGCCTGCGCGAGCGCGCTGCACGAACGTGCACGCGAGTGGAACATCACGTTGCCGCTGGCGATGAAGGTCTGCACGTCGGTGGGGCCGAGCGCCTGAACGTGCTTGGCCAAATCGGCCATCTTGACGCTGCGCCCGCCGACGTTGATGGCTCGCAGGAAGGCGACGTAACTCGGCATGGCAATAGCGGAGACCGGTGAGGTCTGCGACAGCCGGCGACGCCGCCGAGGCCTCAGCCCAGCGGCGCCGCCCGCGCGGCCCACAGCCTGTGCTGCAGCAGCGGGCTCACGCGGTAGCGCTCGTTGCGCGTGAAGGCGTGCAGGTGGTCGAGCACCGCCACCACCCGCTCCACGCCGAGGGCGGTGAGCCACTCGAAGGGGCCGTGCGGCCAGTTGGTGCCGAGCTTCATTGCGAGGTTTGCCGCCTCTTCGCTGCACACGCCCTGGTGTACCGCGTCGGCGCCTTCGTTGACGAGCATGCAGATCGTGCGCGCAGCCCACAGCGCGGGCGCGTCGCGCAGCTCCATCGCCTGCCAGCCGCAGGCGTGCAGCGCGGCGCGCACCTGGCTGCGTGCGGGGTCGGAGGCGCCGGCGGCAAAGGCGACGGCAATTGCATTCGTCTTGTCCGACAGCAGCGGCAGGTCGATCACCGCGAGGTCCGCACAGCGCTGTTCGGCGGCGAGCTGCATGGCAGTGCGGCCGTCGGTGACATGAACCTGCGTGGCTGTCGGGCCGGTGCCGAGCCGCCAGCCGGTCCAGTCGGTGCGCGCGTCGGTGGTGAAGGCCAGGCCGCGCTGCGTCATCCAGGCGTGCAGGCCGCGCGCCAGCGCACTGCTGCCGCACAGCGTCAGCGGCGGCACGGCGGGCGCGGCGGCAGCGCTTTCGCCGTCGGCGTCGATGGCTGCTGGCTCGATCAGTGCTGAGGCCGTCGGCGGCACGCCGTCGTAGAAGCCCTTGCCGACCTTGCGGCCGAGCCGCCCACCGTCGAGCAGCGCCTTCTGCACGATCGACGGCATGTAGCGCCGGTCGCCGTAGTTGGCGTCGAAGACGGTCTGCGTCACGGCGTAGTTCACATCGTGCCCGATCAGGTCCATCAGCTCGCACGGCCCCATCCGAAAGCCGGCGCTGCGGGCGAGCGCATCGAGCGTGGCAGGCAGGGCCGCTTGCTCTTGCAGCAAGGCCAGCGCTTCGGCGTAATACGGCCGCGCGATGCGGTTGACGATGAAGCCCGGCGTGCTCTTGGCGTGCACCGGCGTCTTGCCCCAGCGCCGCGCGAGTTCGAACACGGCCTGCGCCACCGTCGCGTCGGTTTCGACGCCCGACACCACCTCCACCAGCTTCATCTGCGGCACCGGGTTGAAGAAGTGCATGCCGACCACGCGGTGCGGCTGCTGCAGGCCGCCGGCAATCGCCGTGATCGAGATCGACGAGGTGTTGGATGCGATCACCGCCGTTGGCGCCACCACCGCCTCGACCTCCTGCAGCAGCTTGCGCTTGGCCTCCAGGTTCTCGACGATCACCTCGATCACCAGCGCCGCATCGGCCATCTGCGCGACGCTGTCGCACACGCTCAGGCGCGCGAGGGTCGCGTCGCGATCGGCGGCCGACAAGCGGCCCTTGTCGACCAGCGTGGCGAGCGACTGCGCGGTCTGCGCGATGGCTGCCGCGGCGGCGCCCGCGCGCAGGTCGAGCAGCCGCACCGGGTGGCCACTGGCGGCCGCCACCTGCGCAATGCCGGCGCCCATCGTGCCGGCGCCGATCACGCCGATGGCCTGCTGCGCGGCGGGGCCGGCCAACCACTGCATCGGCTTGGACCCGTCAGTAGGTTTCGACATGGAAGCGCCCCTCCTCGACCATGCGCTGGTGCACCGCGGGCCAGTGCAGGCCGGCCAGCGAGCAGGCCTCTTGCAGCGCTTCGAGCACGCCGGTCTCCATGCCCTTCAGGCCGCACAGGTACACGAAGGTGTCGCCGCGCAGCAGCTCGGCCACGTCGCGCGCGCGTTCTCGGATGCGGTCCTGCACGTAGGCGCGTGGCTGCCCGGGCACGCGCGAGAAGGCGAGCGTCGTGTCCATCAACTCCGGCGGCAGCTTGGTCAGCGGGCCGAAGTAGGGCAGTTCCTCAGGGGTGCGCGCACCGAAGAACAGCATCAGCTTGCCGCCGGTGACGCGGCCACTGTCGCCTTTGACCACACCCCTGGCGACGTCACCCGCAACGGCGCGCTCGGCTTCCTTCAGCCGGCGGCGGTGTTCGGTCATCGCGCGCATCGGCGCCGAGCCGGTGCCGGTGCACACCATCAGCAGGTTCGAGCCCGGGTGGTTGGGCATCAGGAAGCTGGCGCCGAACGGGCCGGTCAGCTGCACCGTGTCGCCCTTCTTCAGGTCGCACAAGAAGTTGGAGGCCACGCCCACCGTCGCCCGGCCGTCGTGGTCGTGCGTCACGCGCTTCACCGTGAGCGACAGGTTGTTGTAGCCCTCGCGCTCGCCGGTGCGCGGGCTCGCCACCGAGTACATGCGCAGGTAGTGCGGCTTGCCGTTCGCGTCCACGCCCGGCGGCAAAACGCCGACCGACTGCCCTTCGAGCAGCGGCATGAACTGCGTGCCCAGGTCGAGCACGATGTGCCGCACGTCGTTGTCGACGTTCGCCGACGTGAGGCGGAAGTTGCCGGCCACGGTGGCGGTGACCGGCTTCTTCAAGCTGTACAGGTGCAGGTACGGGTGCGCGGCCGACCACGGCGCGGTGGTGGACGACGGCGACGTGGCGGCGTTGGCTTGCGGCGCCTCGGCGCTGGCGGCGGCAGCGTTCGCCACCGAGGCCGAGGGCACGCCGCCTGTGGCCACAGCGCCTGTGCCGGCATCGACCGCGATGTCCGCCGCGCCCGCGGGCAGCGGCTTTTCTGCTGGCAGTTCGTCCCAGCCCAGTTGCTCTTCTAGTGTGTAGGCCTGCGCCTTGGCCACCGTTCGCCAGTGGTCGATGCTGCCGGTGGGGCAGGGCGAGATGCAGGCATTGCAGGCGTTGCAGATGTCTGCATTGACCACGTAGTTGCGCGAGTCGTGCGTGATCGCATCGACCGGGCAGGTCTCTTCGCAGGTGTTGCAGCGAATGCAGACCTCGGGGTCGATCAGGTGCTGCTTGATGACGGCGAGGGCGGCGTTGTCGGGAGCGTTCATGGTGTCTGGGCCCAGCGGGCTGCGCTAGTAGAGGGTGGCTTGCACGCGCGCAGGCAAGGCCTGGTCGTAGGCGTCGGCGTCGATCTCGGTGGCAGTCAGCGCCGACAGGATCGTGCCGGTGCTGGGCAGGCGGCTGCGCTCGATCTGCGCCGCCGCGTCCCACAGGCGCGATCGCACGAGCGCCTTGGCGCACTGGAAAAACACCGTCTCCACCGCCACCACCAGCACGGTAGCGGGCGGCTTGCCGCTGACGGTGAATCGCTGCAACAACGCGGGGTCGGCGCTGATCGTTGCGCGGCCGTTCACGCGCAGCGTTTCGTTCACGCCGGGGATCAGGAAGATCAGTGCCACGCGCGGGTCAACGAGCAGGTTGCGCAGGCTGTCCAGCCGGTTGTTGCCGCGCCGGTCAGGCACGAGCAGGGTGTGTTCGTCCTGCACGTGTACGAAGCCCGGCGCGTCGCCGCGCGGCGACACGTCGAGCCCATCGGGCCCAACGGTCGCCAGCACTGCGAACGGCGAGGCCTCGATCATCGAGCGATAGACCGGGTGAATGTGGTCGACCTCCTTGCTCAGCGAGGTCTCCGCCGGTTCGCCGTAAAGCGCTTCGAGGGCGGCCACGCTGGCGATGCGGTGCGGGTCGGTCAGCGACATGGCTCGGTTCCTGCGAAGGTTCAGTCGGTCCGAATCGTACCGGGCAAGGCTCTTCTCCCTCGCCCCTTTGGGGAGAGGGCTGGGGTGAGAGGCCCGCAGTGCGCTACGGCGCCACGGGTGCCACGCGCGCCCCCACCCCAACCCTCCCCCAGCGGGGGAGGGGGCCGATCAGTTGAACCTGACGTACTCGAAGTTCACCGGCTGCTTGTTGATGCCGATGGCCGGCGGCGCGATCCAGTTCGCATACTTGCCGGTCTCGACCACGCGGCCCATCAACGACGCAACATACGCGCGGTCGGCTTCGGTCGCCAGCCAGCGGTCCACGTTGGCCGACCATTCGGCTTCCGACACCACCCGCCCGTCCGGGCTCACGCGCAGCCCGGCGAACGTGCCGATGTGCCGGTTGAACGCCTTGTGCGGCACGCTCAACGTGAAGTCGATGCCCGCCTTCGCGATCACCTTGTTCCAGCGCCCCACGCCACCCACCGAGTCGCGAATGAAGTCGTCGCGCAGCACCTCGTTCAGCGCGTTCAGCATCGGCACTTCGCGTTCCACCAGCGCGCCGTCCTTCACGTCGAGGATCTTGTAGCTGCCGCCTTTGAGCACGTGGTCGTCGTCGCGCTTGTCTTCTTCGAAGCGGCCCTTCAGGCCCGAGCTGTAGAAGATCGCGGCGTTGCTCGACTGGTCGGCGCCGAACAGGTCGATCGTCACGCTGTAGTGGAAGTTCAGGTAGCGCTGGATCGTCGGCAGGTCGATCACGCCGTGCTTGCGCAGCTCGGCGGGGTCTTCGGTGCCGGTCGTCTTCATCACCTCGCAGGTGCGCTGGATCGTGCGCGACACGCCGCTCTCGCCGACGAACATGTGGTGCGCCTCTTCGGTCAGCATGAAGCGCGTGGTGCGGCTGAGCGGGTCGAACGCACTTTCGGCCAGCGCGTTGAGCTGGAACTTGCCGTCGCGGTCGGTGAAGTAGGTGAACATGTAGAACGCCAGCCAATCGGGCGTCTCTTCGTTGAAGGCGCCGAGGATGCGCGGGTTGTCGGCATCGCCCGAGCGGCGCTCCAGCAGTGCCTCGGCTTCTTCGCGCCCGTCGCGGCCGAAGTGCTTGTGCAGCAGGTAGACCATCGCCCACAGGTGGCGGCCTTCTTCGACGTTGACCTGGAACAGGTTGCGCAGGTCGTACTGGCTCGGCGCGGTCTTGCCGAGGTGGCGCTGCTGCTCGACCGAGGCCGGCTCGGTGTCGCCCTGCGTCACGATGATGCGGCGCAGGTTGGCGCGGTGTTCGCCGGGCACGTCTTGCCAGGGCGCGCTGCCTTTGTGGTCGCCGAAACCGATGGTGCGGTTCTGTTCAGGTGCGGCGAGGAAGATGCCCCAGCGGTAGTCGGGCATCTTCACGTGGCCGAACTGCGCCCAGCCGTCGGGCGTGGTGCTGGTGGCGGTCCGAAGGTAAACGTCGAAGCCGTGCGAGCCGGTCGGGCCCATGTCGTTCCACCACTCCAGGTAGTTCGGCTGCCAGTGTTCGAGTGCACGCTGCAGCGTGCGGTCTTCGGACAGGTTGACGTTGTTCGGGATCTTGTCGGTGTAGTTGATGGTGCTCATGGGGTGCTCGCTGCCTGTGATGCGTGTGATGTTTGCGTGCCGCTCAAACTCTGTTCCAGTCGAACCGCGCCTTGTTGCCCGTGCCGTAAACCTTCAATGCGCCGCCTTCACCGACCGCGTTCGGCCGGATGAAGATCCAGTTCTGCCATGCGGTCAGCCGGCCGAAGATGCGCGTTTCCATCGTCTCCGCGCCGGCGAAGCGCAGGTTGGCTTCCATGCCGGTCAATGCGTCGGGCGACATGCTGGCGCGTTCTTCGAGCGCAATGCGCACTTCGTCGGCCCAGTCGATGTCGTCGGGGGCCGAGGTGACGAGGCCCAGCGTCATGGCTTCATCGGCATCGATCGCCTTTCCAATCGTCCCTTGCGCTGCGCCGATCTCGGCGGCGTCGCCATAGAAGCGCCGCTGCAGGCGCGTCTCGTGGCTCACCATCGGGAAGGTGCCGAAGTTCATTGCCGACAGCGCGATCTTCGGCGCAGCGTCTGGCTCATCCGGCAGCGCCAGCATGTAGCTGCGGTCGGCGGCCAGCGCGATCTCGAGCAGGGTGCCGGCGAAGCACGAACCGCGTTCGATCAGCGCGAACATCGAGCGCGACGACACGTCCAGCCGCGCCAGCGTGCGGCGCAGCAGGCCGATGGTCTCGCGCACGAACCAGTGGTTCTGGTGCGCGGCCAGGGTCGCGTCCATCGCCAGCACCGCATCCACGCTGCCTTCGGTCTTCAGGATCCAGGTGCCGATGTCGAGCTCGTTGGTGCGCAGGTGCAGGATGGCGTCTTCGAGTTCGCGCGCCATCTGCAGCGGGTACCAGCTCGAGCCGGCGGCTTCGATGCCGGGCACGTCGGTGGGCTGTGCGCCGGTGGGCGCCTTCACGGTCAAGGTGGCGGTGCGGCCGGCGCGGTCGATCACCACGGCAACAAAGCCGTAGGTCACCGCATCGGCCGCAAGCTTCTTGTTCAGCGGCGTCAGCGCCACGCCCTTGGCACTGGCCGGCCTGTCGCTGCCGGCGGCGAGTTCGAGCGCGCGCTCCTGCACGCGCTGAGCGAAGGCCTGCGTCTTCACCGTCTCGTCCACCAGCCGCCACTGCACTGCCTTCTTGCCGCGCACGCCTTCACTCGTGGTGCAGAAGATGTCGGCATGGTCGTGGCGCACCTTGCGCTTGTCGGTCAGGCGCGTCAGGCCGCCGGTGCCGGGCAGCACGCCCAGCAGCGGCACCTCCGGCAGGCTCACCGACGAGGAGCGGTCGTCCACCAGGATGATCTGGTCGCATGCCGCGGCCAGCTCGTAGCCGCCGCCAGCGCAGGCGCCGTTCACCGCCGCGAGGAACTTCAGGCCGCTGTGGCGGCTGGAGTCTTCCAGCCCGTTGCGGGTCTCGTTGGTGAACTTGCAGAAGTTGACCTTCCACGCATGGCTGCTCTTGCCCAGCATGAAGATGTTGGCGCCCGAGCAGAACACCCGGTCGCGCCCGCTGGTGACGATGACGGTGCGCACCTCCGGGTGCTCGAAGCGGATGCGCTGCACCGCGTCGTTCAACTCCACGTCCACGCCCAGGTCGTAGCTGTTGAGCTTGAGCTTGTAGCCCTCGCGCAGGCCGGCGTCCTCATTGATGGCCATCACCAGCGTGGCCACCGGGCCCTCGAACTTCATGCTCCAGTGTTTGTACAGCTCGGGGCGGGTTTCGTAGTTGACGGGGGCAGGGACATGGGTGTCGGTCATGGGTTCCTCCGGGGCGATCGGGTCTAAGCAGTATGTTGCATTCGATTCGCAGTGACTGCAATTTAATGCATGCACATCGTCCCGTCAAGGAAAAGTCGTCAGGCCGGGTTTGCGATCACCGTGGCCAGGCGCTCCTTCAAGCCTGCAAAGGCGTCGGCCAGGCTCAACTCGCTGGTGTCGAGCACCTCGTCGGCCTTGGAATAGAAGGCCGCGCGGCTCTCCAGGATGCGCCGCAGGTCGTTCATCGCCTCGGCATTGCCCGAGTTGCCCGCCATCGGCCGCGTGTCGCCCTGCGCCAGCACGCGGCTCATGTGCTCCTCGGGGGTGGCGCGCAGCCACACGCTGTAGCAATGCGCCAGCAGCAGGTTGAAGGTGGCTGGGTCGGAGACGATGCCCCCCGGCGTGGCGATCACCGCGCGCGGGTGGCGCTGGATCGTGTCTTCGAGCGCGCGCCGTTCGTAGCGCCGGTAGGCCGCCGGGCCGTAGAGCGAGTGGATCTCGGCCAAGCTGCAGCCGGCCACCGCTTCCACGCTCCGGTTCAACTCGACGAACGGCACGCCCCAGTGTTCGGCCAGCAGGCGCCCGAGCGTGCTCTTGCCGGCACCGCGCAGGCCGACGAGCGCCACGCGCTGACGCCGCGCCGCCTCGCTGGCCGGGGCGCCGAACACGCTGGCCAGCGCGGCACGCGCCTGCGCCAGCTCGGGCTCGCTGCGGCCCCGCAAAATCTCGCGGATCATCAGCCACTCCGGCGAGCTGGCGGTCTCGTCGCCCACCAGTTCGGCCAGCGTGCAGTTGAGCGCTTGTGCGAGTTGCCGCAGAAACTGGATCGACGCGTTGCCCACGCCCATCTCGACATTGGCGAGGTGCCGCTCCGACACGTCGGCCGCCTTGGCCAGGCCCTTGCGCGTGAGCCCCCGGCGCGATCGCAGGGCCCGCGTGCGCTCGCCCAGCGAGGCCAGGAACGGGTCTTTCGAATCGGGGTCGGCGGAGGGGCTGGCGTCCACGGTTGATCTCTTTCGGGCCTCGGCTATACTACAAAACTGCAACATACTGCATCTAGATGCAGAGCCAACGGCATTCTAGTGGTGTTGCCCCGCCAGGAGACAAACATGAGCCCCCTGCCCACGCCGGACGTGCCGCAAGCGCCGCCCGAACGCTTCAACGTCGCTGCGCACCTGCTTGCCTTGAATGCGCGGCGAGGCGCGGTCACCGCCTACATCGACGACGATCAGCGCCTGAGCTACGCCGAACTCGACGACCGCGTTCGCCGCTGCGCCGCCGGCCTGCTGGGCCTGGGCCTGCGGCGCGAGGAGCGCGTGCTGGTGGTGATGCAGGACAGCGTGGACTTCCCCGTCGCCTTCCTCGGCGCGCTGTACGCCGGTATCGTGCCGGTGCCGGTGAACACGCTGCTCACCGCCGACGACTACGCCTACATGCTGGCGCACAGCCGCGCGCGGGCGGTGCTGGTGTCGGCGCCGCTGTTGCCGGTGGTGGGCGCGGCGTTGGCGGCGACCGAGGACAAGCTGCCGCTGATCGTGTCGGCTCGCGTGCCGGGTGGCGGTGCGACGCCCGCCAACGCGCGCTCCTTCGACAGCCTGCTCGACGCCGCACCGCTCGCGCAGCCCGCCGACACGCGGGCCGACGAGATCGGCTTCTGGTTGTACTCGTCCGGCTCCACCGGGCGGCCCAAGGGCACGGTGCACACCCACGCCAACCTGTACTGGACGGCGGCGCTCTACGGCACGCCCGTGCTCGGCCTGCGCGAGGGCGACGTGTGCTTCTCGGCCGCCAAGCTGTTCTTCGCCTACGGCTTGGGCAATGGGCTGACGTTCCCGCTCAGCGTCGGCGCCACGACGGTGCTGATGGCCGAACGGCCGACGCCGCAGGCGGTGTTCAAGCGCTGGACGGAGCAGGGCGTGACGGTGTTCTTCGGTGCGCCGACCGGCTACGCCGGCATGCTCGCCTCAAGCGATCTGCCGGCGCGCGCGCGGGTAAAGCTGCGGCTGTGCTCGTCGGCCGGCGAAGCGCTGCCGCGCGAGATCGGCGAGCGCTTCACCGCGCACTTCGGCGCAGAGATCGTCGACGGGCTGGGCTCGACCGAGATGCTGCACATCTTCCTGTCCAACCGCCCCGGCGACGTGCGCTACGGCACCTCGGGCCGCGCCGTGCAGGGCTACACGCTGAAGCTGCTGACCGAAGGGGGGTTGGAGGCGCCGCAGGGCGAGATCGGCGACCTGTACGTCAGCGGCCCGACCTCGGCGCTGATGTACTGGGGCAACCGCGACAAATCGCGCTCCACCTTCCAGGGCGAGTGGACGCGCACCGGCGACAAGTACTCGGTCGACGAGACCGGCGCCTACGTCTATGCCGGCCGCAGCGACGACATGCTCAAGGTCAGCGGCATCTATGTCTCGCCGTTCGAGGTGGAGGCCACGCTGATGCAGCACGCGGCGGTGCTCGAATGCGCCGTGATCGGCGCGCAGGACACCGACGGCCTGACCAAGACGAAGGCCTACGTCGTGCTGAAGGCTGGGCAAGCGGCGAGCGAAGACGAACTGAAGGCCTTCGTGAAGGAGCGCCTGGCAGCGTACAAGTACCCGCGCGCGATCGAGTTCATCGCAGAGTTGCCGAAGACCGCGACCGGCAAGATTCAGCGCTTCCGCCTGCGCGAACGCGAAGGCAAGGGCTTGCAAGGCAAGGCCGGCGCGTGAGCAGCGTCACCGCCGAGGTGCAGTTCGCGGCGCTGCAATGGCGCGGCCGGCCGCTGCGGCTGGAGTACCAGTGGGTCGGGGCGCAACACACCGATGCCGACCCCGCGCAGCCAGTGATCGTGTTCCTGCACGAGGGCCTGGGCTCGCTCGCGATGTGGAAGGACTTCCCCGCGCGCTTGTGCGAGCGGCTCGGTCTGCGCGGCCTGGTGTTCTCGCGCTACGGCTACGGCCGCTCAACGTCGAAGCCCGCCGAAGAACGCTGGCCGCCGAGTTTCATGCACGAGCAGGCGCACGACGTGCTGCCGATGTTGTTCGCCGTTCTCGGCGTTCAGCGCCCCTGGCTGTTCGGCCACAGCGACGGCGGCTCGATCGCGCTGCTGCATGCAGCCAGGTTCGACGTGGCCGGGCTGGTGGTCGTGGCACCGCACCTGTTCGTCGAAGACGTGTCGATCGCCAGCATCCAGAAGGCTCGCGATGCCTACGAGACGACCGACCTGAGGCAGCGCCTCGCCCGCTACCACGACGACCCCGACTCGGCCTTCCGCGGCTGGAACGACGTCTGGCTCGACCCCGCGTTCAGGCGATGGAACGTCGAGGCCGAACTCGCCACGATCGCCGCGCCGGTGCTGGCTGTGCAGGGCGCCGACGACGAATACGGCACGCTGGCGCAGATCGAGCGCATCCGCCACGCATTGCCGAAAACCCGCTTGTGCGTGATCGACGAATGCGGACACTCCCCTCATCGCGATCAGCCCGCGTTGCTGATGCAGCACACGGCGGACTTCATCCGCGAAGTCCGCCGTTGAATCGCGTACACCACAATCCTTTTTCACTTTGAGCAGGAGCCTCGCATGCGCACCCCCACCCTCTTCACCACAGCCATCGGCACACTGGCCCTGGCCGCCAGCGTCGGCGCCCACGCGCAGGCCAGCGGCCCGATCAAGGTCGGCCTGATGCTGCCGGCCACCGGCACGTTCGCCGCCCTCGGCGTCGCGATTGAAAACGGCTTCAAGCTGTACGTGCAGGAGCAGGGCGGCAAGCTCGCCGGCCGCGACATCCAGTACTTCAAGGTCGATGACGAGAGCGACCCCTCCAAGGGCACCGACAACGTCAACAAGCTCATCAAGCGCGACAACGTCGACGTGATCGTCGGCACCGTGCACTCCGGCGTGGCACTCGCCATGGCCAAGGCAGCGAAGGACAGCAACACGCTGCTGATCGTGCCCAACGCCGGCGCGGGCGACATCACCGGGCCGATGTGCGGGCCGAACATCGTGCGCAGCTCGTTCTCGAACTGGCAGCCGGGTTACGCCACCGGCGTGATCGCAGCGCAAAAAGGCCACAAGCGCGCGATGACGATCACCTGGAACTACGCCGCCGGCAACGAAACGGTGAAGGGCTTCACCGAGGCCTTCGAGAAGGGTGGCGGCAAGGTCATGAAGGACTTGAACCTGCCGTTTCCGGGGGTGGAGTTCCAGGCGCTGCTGACCGAGATCGCCGCGCAGAAGCCCGACGTGGTGTTCGCCTTCTTCGCCGGCGGCGGCGCGGTGAAGTTCGTCAAGGACTACGCGGCCGCGGGCCTGATGAAGACGGTGCCGCTGATGGGCTCGGGCTTCTTGACCGACGGCACGCTGGAGGCCCAAGGTGAGGCCGCGCAAGGCCTCATCACCGCGCTGCACTATGCCGACAACCTCGACACGCCGCGCAACAACGCCTTCCGCAAGAACTACGCGATCGCCTACAAGGCCAATGCCGACGTGTACGCGGTGCAGGGCTACGACGCGGCGCAGATCTTCGCGGCCGGCCTGAACGCGGTGAAGGGCGACCTCGCCAAGCGCGACGCGCTGACCGCGGCCATGCGCAAAGTCACCGTCGACAGCCCGCGCGGCAAGTTCACGCTGTCGGCCGCCGGCAACCCCGTGCAGGACATGTACATCCGCGAAGCCAAGGGCAAGGACAACGAGTTCCGCGGCGTGGCCGTGAAGGCGCTGGCCGACCCGGGGCGCGGCTGCAAGTTGTGATCCCCCGCACCTCCCACCGTTCGCCCTGGGCCTGTCGAAGGACCCGACCGTCCTGAACCTGTCGAAGGGCCTGAGCCTGTCGAAGGGCTTCGACAACCTCAGCCCGAACGGGCGCTGCCCCGGTCGGGCACAGGTCAGGTCAGGATCGGCAAGCTCGCTTGCTTGCCCGCCGCCGACGTGAAGGCCGCATAGTTGCCCGCGGGGTCGTGGTACTCGCCGAAGCCGCTGTGCGGGATGCCCAGCACATTGAGCAGCGTCGTGTACAGCTGCCCCAGCGGCCGGCCCATGTTGTGGTTGTAGCGGTAGTAGTAGTTGCCGGCTGAATCGGGTGCGTTGACCAGCTCCAGAATAGAGTTCGACTGCCGGGTTTCCGGCCGCTGGTAGTTGATGTAGTTGCCCGTCTTCACCAGCCCTCCCAGAGAGCCGAACGTAATCACGGGGATGTCTTCGGAGGTGTGTACTCCGCAAGCATCGTTGGAAACAACGACGATCAGGCTGTTGTCGAGCATGGTCAGGCCGTTGCTCTCGACCCGTGAGTTCATCAGATTGGCCAAGTACAGGATCTGATCCATGATCCAGGTCTTTGCCGGAAGGTACCTGGGAATGTCGTGGTAGTGCCCGGCAAGCTGGTGGTAGATGTCGCTGACGCTGCTGCCATCCGTGAACAGGGTGCCTGAGTCGTCTGCGTTGCACGGCTGCACAGACACCACGTTGGTGAGCTGGCAGCTCAGGATCATGTAGATCTCGTCCATCAGCGTGCGCATCCGTTGCGTGATGCCCGTTCGCGCGGTGTACGACTCGTTGAGCCCGGCGGCAGGGGCCACCGGCTTGCTGCACGCCGACACTGTGCCGCCAGTGGCCACCGGTGGCGCCAGCGTGGTGAGCATCTTGCGAACGTGTTCGGTGTGCTCCTGCATCTTGAGGCGGTCTGCCGACGACAACTGCGTGCTCTGCGACAGTGCCGACAGCCGGTTCATCGTCGCGTTCATCGCCAGGCGCCGCGAGGCGGAGGTGTCTGCCGGCGCCACTGCTGCGCCGCCGACGCCAGGCAACGACTCCGAGAAGTACTCGGTGTACAGGCTCTTGGCGCCGAGGATCTGGCTGCGTGCCTTGCCAGCCTGGAAAGAGTAGTTGTACATCCCGCTGATGTCGGTGACTGGCAACACGTTCAGGAACCTGCGGAACGGGTTGCCCGGATAGAACCTGGCCGAGTTGCTGATGACGGTGTCGATGGTGTCCTTGACCGCGCCGCCGCTGCGCTCGTCGCTGGCGCCCAGCGCGTACATGGCCTGGTGCCCACCGCTGCCCGCTGCCTGCGAGAGCAGGTCGAAGCCGCGCATCACGTTCATCTTTGACTTGAGGGCGCCGTACTTCGCCGCTGTGAACAGCGGCGAGATGTCGCCCGCGAACTGGCTCAGCGGAATGTGCCGGACGCCGCCCGCGCCCACCGTGTAGTTGGTGCTTTGCGGAAACACCTGGTCCTGGTACCAGGCGTTGTGGAAGGTGTAGAAGATGACCCGCTTGAGCGAACCGCTGGCCGTGGCCGCCTGCGCGAACTGCGGCATGCACTCCAGGAAGGGAATCGTCAGCGTCGTGGCGCCGGTGCGGATGAAGTTGCGCCGGTTCAGGTGGAAGGGCTTCATTTACTGATTCCTCTTGTACAGGACGCTGGGTTGTTTGAAGTTTTCAAGGAAGAAGCTGGCGAGCGGCAGGTTCGACTTCAGCGCCGTGTCCATCTTCTTCAGCCGGCAGGAGTCGGTCGCCAGGTTCTCCGCCCGGCGCTGCAGGAACTGGTAGGCCTTCTGCGTGAAGCATTGCTGCAGCGCGTCCGACTGCGACAGCGCGACCTGAAAGTCGTTCATGTTGACGAACGTGCGCGTGTCGCTGGCCGTGATCGCCGGTGTGCTGGTGGACAGGGCCGGGAACTCCGCCACCTTCACCAGGTTGTTGTTGTAGATCTTCTCGGTGCGGCTGAAGCGGCCGATCGAGTCGTAGTTTTCGGTGGCGAAGCCGAGCTGGTTCAGCTTCGAGTGGCACGAGCTGCAACTGGCCGGCCCGAGCGTGGCCTTGTCGATGTAGTCGCGCCGGTTCAGCGAGGTCAGGTCGGCGCCGCTCAGCAAGGGCCGCCCCGCCAGGTCTTGCGCGGTGGGCTCGGGAACCACCGAGCACAGCATGTTGATGCGCAGCTTCTTGCCGCGCTGCACCAGCTTCAGGTTCGGGTCGTTGAGCAGGTAAAGGTAGGGCCGCGCCAGCAGGCCGGCGTGGTTGGGCGCCGACAGCGCCGCGCCCGAAGACCACACCGAGGTGCCCATCACCGTGGCCAAGGCTGGCGTGCGCGGGAAGGTCGCGCGCGAGGTGAACAGGTCGCGAAGCGTGCCTTGTTGCGTGAAGATCACCTGGTTGATGTAGTCGTTGAACTCGTCCGTCGCGGCCAGGTTCAGGTCGGTCGGGCTGACGCCGTTCATGAACTCGGCATGCGTCGGTGCGGGGTTGGCTTTCTCCGTGCCGATATAGAACTTCATCAGCGCGGTGATGCGGTTCTTGTAGGCCGGCGTGGCAGCAATCCGGTCGACGTGGGTGTTCACCACCGGCAGCGTCTTGAGCCGGTCGGCCACCGCGTCGGCCCACAGCGTGGCGTCGGGCGGCGCGGCCGTCATGCCGTACGAGATGCGGTTGGCCACTTCGTACGACGTGAGCGCCACCATGCCGCTGGCGTCGGCGGTGCCCGCGCCGAGTTCGAGGTGGTAGGTGAAGCGCGGGTCGTTGAAGACGAGCTGGCTCAGCGTCTTGAGCTGGTCCGGCACGCCGCCGGCCTGCGACACCACCGACCACAGCATGCTGTTGTCGGCCGCGGTCACCGCCGAGCGGAAGAGGCTCGGGCCCTTGGCGGTCAGGAAGGCGTCGAAGCAGGTCTTGGGGAACGCAGTCAGGCTCGCGCAGCTGCCGAAGAACGCCGAGACGTTGGCGTTTGTCGCGGTGAGCTGGTTCGCAACCTGTTCGTTGAAGCGCGAGATCTGATTGGCGGTGTCTTCGGTGTAGGTGCCGACGAGGTTCTCGATGCGGCCGTCGAGCGTGTCGGGCGGCAGCATGTACAGCGAGCTCGCCAGGCCCGTCCACACGGCCGTGGGCAGCGTGGCGGCGTAGGTGTTGCGCAGTTCGGGGCCAGTGAGACGGGTCAGCGCGGCCGACGAGTTCTTTTCGGCCTCCGCCGACGAGCACGCAAAGTTCGAGGCGACGGGTGCGCCTGCGGCCGGTGGCGCGGGGGCCGGGGCGGGTGCCGGCGAGGGGGCAGGTGCAGGCGCCGGTGCGACGCGGCTGGTGATGTAGGCCGCCAGGTCGGCGTTGTTGGCTGCGGTCAGCGAGGTCTGGAAGCCTGCCATCGCGCCCACCTTGACATAAGCGGCGCTCAGTGCGGCCGCGCTGGTCCCGCGGTCGATGCCCAGGGACTTGGCGGCCGGGTCGTTGCCGTGGCAGGTGCCGCACCGGGCGCTGACGTAGACCGCCGCCCCTCGCGTCACTGCCGCTGAGGGCGCTGCCGGGGGAGCCGGTGCGGGGGCGGGGGCGGGCGCCGGGGCGGGCGCCGGGGCAGGGCCGGGGGACGGAGCCGGCGCAGGGCCGGGGGCGGGCGCGGGGCCGGGTGCCGGTGCGGGCGCTGGCGTCGCGTCGGGGCCGGCGGCGGCGACGGTGTCCAGCGACGCTCCGCCGCAGCCCATCAGGGCCACCACGGCGGCGGCCTCGAATGCGGCCAGCATCAGCAGGTTCAACTTGAGCTTCATCGGGAGCACCCTCGGCGTTGTCGGTGGGGGTTTTGTTTGTTGTTCTGGCTCGATTGGGCGTCGAGCCCCAAGCGCTGATTGACAGATTAGGGGGGTGCGTTTGCAGGCCGGTAACTGAACACCGGAACAGGTAACGGCACGTGCATGGCTTGCGCACGTACCGGCCCCGCGCCGCGGCGTTGGGCGTTCCGGCACTGGGTGGGGCGTCGGTGCGACAGTCGGCGAAGAACGACCTTGCTGCGAGCTGGCCGCCGCTTGAAACCTGTTACAACACAGGCCCTGATGGACCTCGCCACCTTCCTCGTCCAATGCCTCAACGCCGTGCAATACGGCCTGCTGCTGTTCTTGGTGGCGAGCGGGTTGACGCTGATCTTCGGGATCATGGGCGTCATCAACCTGGCGCACGGCAGCTTCTACATGATCGGCGCGTACATGGCGTTCGTGATGGCGCCGTACTTCGGCGACTGGTTCCTCACGCGCATGCTCGTGGGTGTGCTGCTCGCCGCCGTGTTCGGCTACATCCTGGAGTGGGTGTTCTTCAGCTTTCTCTACCAGCGCGAGCACCTGCAGCAGGTGCTGATGACGTATGCGCTGATCCTGGTGTTTGAGGAGTTGCGCAGCTTGATGGTCGGCAACGACGTGCACGGCGTGCAGCCGCCGTCGTGGCTGGCGGGTGGCTTCAAGCTGGGCGAGTTGATGTCGTACCCGTGGTACCGAGTGTTCGCGTCGGTGGCCTGCATCGTCGTGGCCGTCGCGCTGTACTTCGTCGTCAACCGCACGCGGCTGGGGATGATGATCCGCGCCGGCGCGAGCAACCGCGACATGGTGCGTGGGCTGGGCATCGACATCAAGACGCTCTACCGCGTGGTGTTTGCCGGCGGCGTGGCGCTGGCGGCGCTGGCCGGCATGATCGCGGCGCCGCTCTCGTCGGTGTACCCGGGCATGGGCAGCAGCGTGCTGATCATTTCGTTCGTCGTGGTCGTGATCGGCGGCATCGGCTCGATCACCGGGGCGCTGATCGCGTCGCTGCTGGTGGGCTTCGTCGACACCTTCGGCAAGGTGTTCTTCGCCGAGTTCAGCGGGGTCGGGGTGTACCTGCTGATGGCGGTCATCTTGGTGTGGCGGCCGGAGGGCTTGATGAAGCGAGGCTACTAACGTGGCCGCCGTCATCGCACCCGCCACAACGCGCGCATCGCGCGGCTGGGTCGTGCCCGTGACCGTGGCGCTCGTGCTGGCTTTCCTGCCCGCAGTGCTGACGCCCTACACGCAAGACCTGGTCGTCAAGATCGCCGTCTTCGCGATCTTCGCGCTGAGCCTGGAGTTGCTGGTCGGCGTGACCGGCCTGGTGAGCCTGGGGCATGCGGCCTTCCTCGGCATCGGCGCCTACGTCACGGTGCTGGTCACCGGCGACGGCGATGCGCGCTCGCTGCTGTGGCTGGCCCCGCTGGCCATTGCATGCGCCGCGGCGTATGCGCTGTTCGTCGGCGCCTTGAGCCTGCGCACCAAGGGCGTGTACTTCATCATGGTCACGCTGGCGTTTGCGCAGATGGCCTACTTCGTCTTCCACGACACCAAGCTGGCCGGCGGCAGCGACGGCATCTTCTTGTACGCCAAGCCGGTGCTCGCACTCGGTGGCAGCACGCTGCTCGACCTGGACAACAAGCGCCACCTCTACTACACCGTGCTGGCCGCGCTGGTGGGCACGTACGCACTGCTGGCGATGATCCAGGCGTCGCGCTTCGGCCATGCGCTGGCGGGCATCCGCGTGAACGAGCAGCGCATGCGCGCGGCGGGGTTCGCGACCTACGGCTACAAGCTGGCGGCCTTCGTCATCGCCGGTGCGCTGGCAGGGCTCGCGGGCTTTCTGCTGGCGGTGAAGGACGGCGCGGTGAACCCGGAGCTGCTGAGCTGGCACGAGTCGGGTGCGGTGTTGCTGATGTTGATCCTGGGCGGCATCGGCAGCCTGCGTGGCGCGGTGATCGGCGCGGTGGCGTTCACCTTGCTGAAGGAGCTGTTTCAGTCCGAGGCGTTGGTCGGGCCGCTGGCAGGGCACTGGCAGCTCACGCTGGGCTTCACGATCATCGCGTTCGTCGCATGGTTGCCCAAAGGTCTGGTGGGCTTGACGGCGCGGCTGCGCGGAGCCGGCCGTGGCTGAGCCGCTGCTGCGCGCGGCGGCGCTGACGCGCCGCTTCGGCGGCCTGACCGCCGTCAACGCGGTGACGCTGGACTGGCGTCTGGGTGAAGTGCACGCCGTGATCGGCACCAACGGCGCCGGCAAGTCCACGTTGATCAACATGTTGTCGGGCGAGATGCCGGCCAGCAGCGGCACGATTCACTTGAGCGGGCAAGACATCACGCAGTGGTCGCAGCCGCGCCGCGCGCAAGCCGGCGTGGGGCGCAGCTACCAGCGCACGACGATCTTCCCCGAGTTCAGCGTGCTCGAGAACTGCCGCCTGTGCGCGCAGGCGGTGATGCCGCGGGCCTGGAGGGTATGGCAAGGCGCGCAGCACTGCGAGTCCAGCCTGGCCGCCGCCAACGACGCGTTGCGCGACGCAGGCCTGAGCCACGCCGCCGCGCAGACTGCCGGCACGCTCAACCATGGCGGCAAGCGCCAGCTCGAGATCGCGATGTGCCTGGCCACGCGCCCACAGGTGCTGTTGCTCGACGAGCCGCTCGCCGGTATGGGCGCCGAAGAAAGCGACCGTATGTTGGGCCTGCTGGCCGAGCTCAAGCGCACGCACGCGGTGCTGCTGGTGGAGCACGACATGGACGCGGTGTTCCGCATCGCCGACCGCATCACCGTGATGGTCAACGGCGAGGTGATTGCGAGCGACGTGCCCGAGCGCATCCGCAGCAACCGCGATGTGCAGGTGGCCTACCTGGGCGATGCGGGCGAGGCGCACTGACCATGCTCGCGATCGACGGCCTCAACACCTACTACGGCGACAGCCACATCCTGCGCGGCGTCAGCCTGTCGCTCGCTAAGGGCACAGCGCTCGGCCTGCTCGGCCGCAACGGCATGGGCAAGACCACGCTGATCCGCTCGCTGATGGGCTACGTGCGCGCCGCCTCCGGCAAGGTCGCCTGGAACGGCGCCGACGTGACCGGCGCGCCGCCCGAGCGCATGGCGCGCCTGGGCCTGGGCTACGTGCCCGAAGGGCGCGGCATCTTCCCCAACCTGTCGGTGCGCGAGAACCTGGTGATGGCCGCGCGTGCCGGCACCGACGGCCGGCGCGACTGGACCTACGAGCGCGTGCTCGCCACCTTCCCGCGCCTGACCGAGCGGCTCGGCCACGGCGGGCAGCAACTCTCGGGCGGCGAACAGCAGATGCTGTCCATCGGCCGCGCGCTGATGACCAACCCGCAACTGCTGATCCTCGACGAAGCCACTGAAGGCCTGGCGCCGCTGATCGTGGCCGAAATCTGGCGCGTGATCGCATCGATCCGCGAAACCGGCATCAGCACGCTGATCGTCGACCGCGACTACCGAAAGGTGCTCGCTCACACTGACCGCGCCGTGGTGCTGGAGAAAGGCCAGATCGTGCTCGACGGTGAATCGGCCGCCCTCGCGCGCGATCACGACGCGCTGACGCGCTGGCTCGGTGTTTGACATCCTCACGCAGACAAGGACGCTCCATGATTCTCGAGATCGCCGACATCCGCATCGCCCCCGGCAAGCAAGCCGAGTTCGAGGCGGCCATTCAGCACGGCATCAAAACCGTCGCGTCCACGGCCAAGGGCTTTCGCGGCTTCAAGGTCAACAAGGGTGTCGAGTCGCCCGAGCGCTACATCCTGATGATCTATTGGGAGACGCTGGAGAACCACACCGTGGACTTCCGCCAGGGCCCGCTGTTTGCGCAGTGGCGCGCCATCGTCGGGCCGTTCTTTGCGGCGCCGCCGGTGGTCGAGCACTTCACGCTGGTGGCCAAATCGGCGTGACGCACGGCACGCCGCCGGCTCAGCGGCGCATCGCCTCGATGCGCGCCAGCGAGCCGACCACGTCGGCCCCATTACGGAACGACTGCACCCACACGCAGGCGATACCCGCGGGCGTGGCAATCACCACGCTGCGCGGCGCCATGTCGAGCCCGGCGGTGAAGATGTTCGGCGCAATGCTCAGGCCGCTGCCGATGGCCTTCAAGCACGCCTCCTTGCGTGTCCAGCCCCGCAGGAAGGCCAGCGACTGATCGGCGGGTGGTGTCGCGGCCAGCTCGTCCATCTCCGACGCGCTGAAGTTCTGGCGCGCCAGCGCCGCCGCGTCGGGCATGTCGCGCAGCATTTCAACGTCCACACCGATCTCGCCTGAGTCGGCCAGTGCCACCAGCGCCACGTCTTCGCTGTGGCTCATGTTGAAGGCGCAGGGCCGCCCGACCAGCGACGGTTTGCCGAACGGCCCCTCGTTGAAGACCAGCGCCTGCGGCGGCACGCCCGTTCGGGCGGCCAGTAACTCGCGCAGGCCAACGTGCGCGGCCAGGTAGCGCCGCCGGTCGCGCTCGAAGACGAACCGCCCGGCTCGCTGGACTTCGTCGGCCGACAGCGTGGCCAAACGCTGCGGCGCGGGCAACTCGTCGAGTGCAAAGCGCCACAGCCCGAAGGGCGGCGGAGCGACCAAGGCTTTCATGGTCGAAGGCCCTGGCGAATGGCGCGCGGGCGTGTCGGCGCGTTCAGCGACTGGCCTGGCGGCTCGTCAACATGCGCTGCAGGCCGCTGACGAGGTACCTCACCGTGCTGGCCTTGGCCGGCTGCGGCGCGGAGGTTGCGCCGCCCTGTGCATCAACGACGGTGGCCAGCTGCGCCAGGCTCTCGAACACCAGCCTTTGCGCCGGGATGCGCACGCCCAGGCTCTTGTGAATCTCGCTCACCGCACGCATGGCCAGCAGCGAGTGCCCGCCCAGGTCGAAGAAGTTGTCCGTCGTGCTGACGCGGTCCAGGCCGAGCAGCCGCTCCCAGATCTGCGCCAGCGCCACCTCGGCATCGGTGCGCGGCACCCAGAACGAGGCATCGCGCACCACCGCGGCTTCGGTGGGCATCGGCAGCGAGGCGCGGTCGATCTTGCCGTTGGGCAGCAGCGGAATCGCCTCCAGCACCACCACGTGCTGCGGCACCATGTACTCCGGCACCTGGCGCCGCAGGTGCTCGCGCAGCGCACCCACGGCCGGAATCGCCTGCCGCGCGGCGACGTAGGCCACCAGCCGCTTGTCGCCCGCCGTGTCCTCGCGCACGATCACGACGCACTGCGCCACCTCGGCGTGCGTGCCCAGGCAGGCTTCGATTTCGCCGAGCTCGATGCGGTGGCCGCGAATCTTCACCTGGTCGTCGGCGCGGCCGAGGTAGTCGATGAGGCCGTCGGTCGTCCAGCGCGCCAGGTCGCCGGTCTTGTAGAGCCGCCCGCCGGGGCGGAACGGGTCGGTGATGAAGCGCTCGGCCGTCAGCTCTGGGCGCCCCACGTAACCCATGCCGACCTGCACCCCGCCGATGTAGAGATCGCCCGCCACGCCCACCGGCTGCGGGCGCAGGCGGCCGTCGAGCACGTGCATCTGGGTGTTGGCGACCGGGCGGCCAATTGGAACGCTTGGAACGCTTGGAACGCTGGCAATGCTCGGCGCCTCTGCCCCGGTCGTCGTGCTGGCAACACGGCCGAGGGGTTCATTCGGCCGGCATTCCCAGAATGTGACCTCCACCGCCGCCTCGGTCGGGCCATACAGATTGCACAGGCGCGCATGCGGCATGCGTTGAAAGAAGTGCTCGACGGCGTCGCCCGGCAGCGCCTCGCCCGAGCACACCACGCGCTGCACGCTGGTGCACAGCTCCAGGTCCGGCTCGTCGAGGAAGATGCGCAGCATCGACGGCACGAAGTGCAGCAGCGTGATGCGCTGCTGGCGGATCAGCTCGACCAGGTAGGCGCTGTCGCGGTGCCCGTCGGGCCGCGCGACGACGATCGTTGCACCGGTCATCAGCGGCCAGAAGAACTCGCGCAGCGACACGTCGAAGCTGTACGGCGTCTTGAGCAGCACCCGGTCCTGCGGCGCCAGCGCGTACTCGGCCTGCATCCATTGCAGCCAGTTCACCACACCGCGGTGCGCGTTCATCGCGCCTTTCGGGCGGCCGGTCGAGCCGGAGGTGAAGATCACGTAGGCCGGGTCGTCGGCCGTGCCGATGAGCGCGAAGTCTGCGGTGTCTGCGCTGCCGGCGCTGTCTGCGGCAGTCGCTGCGTTGGTCGCCTCGATCGTCCCTTGGCGGGCCGCAGCCTCATCGACGTCGATGAACTGCAGCGCCTCGGGCAGCGCGGGGCGCAGCCGGCGCAATTCGGCGTCGCGGCTGACCACCAGCGCCATGCCTGCGTCCTCGCACATGCGCGCGACGCGGTCGGGCGGGTACGACGGGTCCAGCGGCACGTAGGCCGCGCCGCTGTACACCACGCCCACCAGCGCGGTCACCAGCTCGACGCCGCGCTCCAGGCACACGCCCACGAGCGTGCCCGGGCCGGCGCCGGCGGCGCGCAAGCGCAGCGCAAGCGTGCGGGCGGCGGCGTCTAGTTCGGCGTAGCTCAGCGTCCGGTCGTCGAAGACCACCGCAGGCGCCCGAGGCGACAGCGCCACCTGCCGCCGGATCAGATCGCTTAAGCGCAAACCGGGCTCGAAGGCGACCTCGGTTGCGTTCCACGACTGCAACTCGGTTCGCTCCGCAACGCCCATCAGTTCGCAGCCGGCCACGGTGAGCGTCGGGTCGGCGAGCACGCGGTCGAGCACAGCCAGGTAACCGGCGAGCATGCGTTGCGCGCTCGCCTCGTCGAACAGTTCTGCGGCGAAGTCGAGGTGCACCTGGCCGAAGGTTTCGGTGTCCACCGCCAGCGACAACTCGAACTGCGAGGCCCCCTGATTGAATGCGAAGGCTTCTGCCATGAGGCCCTCGAAGCCATCGACGCGGTACGGCGCGTTGAGCACGTTGAACATCACCTGCACCAGCGGCGCGTGGTTGCGGTCGCGCCGCGGCGCGAGGGCTTGCACCACCCTGTCGAACGGTGCGTCTTGGTGGGTGTAGGCCTGCAAGGCAGTGGCCTTCACCCGGCCGAGCAACTCGGTGAACGGCAGCTCTGGCTCCACCTGGTTGCGCATGACGACGGTGTTCACCAAGGTGCCCACCAGCGTTTCGGCCTCAAGGTGATGCCGGTTGGCGACCGGCACGCCAACGGCGATGTCGGACTGCCCGCTGTATCGCGCGAGCATCAGGTCGAAGGCGGCCAGCAGCGTCATGAACGGGGTCACGCCGTGCTTTACGCTGAAGTGCCGGACCGTGGCGAGACGGTCTCGACCGAGGTCTGCGTACACGCTGCCGCCACGGCCGCTGAGCGGCCCGCGGCGAGGTCGGTCCGTCGGCAGCGCCAGCGGTTGCAGCCCGTCGAGGCGTGCGCGCCAGAACGCAAGCTGCGCCTCCTCGGCTTGTTGGTGACCCGGCCCGCGCTGCCATTGGGCATAGTCGGCGAACTCGATCGCCGGGGTCGGGGGCGAGGCCTCGGGCGTGCGGCCCAGCGCCAGCGCGGAGTAAACCTGCTGCACTTGGTGCATCAACACACCCGCGGCCCACTGGTCGCCGATGGCGTGGTGCATCAGCCAGATCAACACATGGTCGGCGTCACCGAGCTGCAACAGGCTGGTGCCATGCAGCCCCGGTTCGGACAGATCGAAGCGGCGTGCGCTGATCGCGCGCAGCGTTCGCCGCGCCTCGGCTTCGCGCTCTTGGGGGGGGCAGCGCCGCAGGTCGATGCGCTCCAGCGGTAGGTCGGTGTGCGCACCGATCCGCTGCTGGGGTTCACCGCCTGTCGATACGAATGAAGTGCGAAACGCCTCGTGTCGCCGCGCGACCGTGCCCAGGCTGCCCTCCAGCAACGTTGCGTCCAGGGGCCCGCGCAGGCGCACGGTGAACGCCATGTTGTACGCCGTGGTCTGCGGGTTGAGCTGCTGCACCAGCCACATGCGGCGCTGTGAGTACGAGGTGCGCAGCGTTCCGTCACGGGGTGCGCGGTGAACTCGCGCCTCGTCGCACCCAACGGATTCAGCGGGCGGGAGCAACCCCAGCGCTTGGGCGAAGGAGCCGAGATCAGGATGCTCGAACAACAGCGTCAGCGGGCAGTCGACCCGCCAGCGCGCACGGATGCGCGAGACGACCTGCGTGGCGTGGAGCGAGTGCCCGCCGAGCGCAAAGAAGTTGTCGTGGCGGCTCACCGACGCAGTCTTCAGCACCTCGCACCAGATGGCCACCAATGCCGTCTCCAGCGCGTCCGAGGAAGGAGCGCTAGTTGCCACGTCGCAGCCGCTGGCGGTGCAGGCGCGTGCAAGGGGCGAAACTGGGGGCGCGTCCAAGGCGGGCTTCTCTCACGTACTCACAGGTTGACCGGACCACATCGACCTGGCGATGGGCGCGCGCAATCACAAAGCCAGACCTTGTCGATGCGCACACTTCGAAGCTACTACGGACTTCCCGATCCAGTGATCCCGCAAAACACGATTGTGGTGACACTAGTTGTGCAACGACAACAATCCCACCCGCCTGGCAAACAGGTGTTTCTGTCGTTTCAAATTTCAGCAGCGTCGCGACGCGCCAGAGGCAAGTCGATCAGCAGCCGCCACGGTGCGGCGGCGCGCGAGTTCAGCGAAGCTTGAAGGCGGCTCCGTGGTACCGGTCGAGCGAGCGCTCGGGCTCGAACGCGATCCAGCATTCGCGGTCGAGCGCTTCCCACCGGTCCTGTTCCGCGTAGCCCAGCCGATCCAGGTCTGCGAAGAAAGTCTTCGAGTGCTGGATTCGATACGGGCAAAACGCCGAGCCGATGCTCTGGACAGTCCAGAAGTCCCAGCGCTCGTGCAGCGGCACCAGGTTCACCAACAACCAGCGCGGGCGTCGGGGCAGTGCGGCCAGTTGGTCGGCCAACGAATGCTGCAGATACTGGATGCAGCCGGAGGTGAAGAGCACATCGGCATCGCTGGCGTCTTCGAACCGCTGCGTGAACCGCAGGCGCCGCTGCGGGTCGCGAACGAGCGCCTCGCGCTCGCCCGCCTGCACGATCGGGCCGACGTCGTTGACGCACCATGAAACGTCGTCTGGAAAGTCCACCAGGCGCTGATACGCGTAGTACGCGAGGCCGATGTTCCCACCGAGATCAAAGACCTTTCGTGCCCCGTCGTTGAAGACGCGTTGCAGCCACAGCATCATCGGGTAGTCGCCGGGGAAGACGTTCTTCAGTCTGTCCTGGTACAGGCCCGATGAATCGACATCGTCATAGCCGGTCGGGCGGGACGTGGGCGCGGCGCGGGCTGCCTGTGCGTGGGTGTCGAAGATGCCACGGCTGGTACCGATCAGGCGGTTGGCGGCAAAGGCCCGGTCGAAGCGCTTTTCGCGCCACTGCAGGATGCCTGGCAGTTGGCCGAACCGCTCGATGGCGGCATTCAATGCTTGGTTCATGTGGGTTGCAGTGCGGTGATCCGCGTTGTCGGCACGGCGCGCCGGGTGGCCGGCTGGCAAGTGCTGCCGGGCCCCATCAGGCCGGCACCAGGTTGACAGACGCGCGTGCGCCGTTGGGGTCGCTTTGGCGACTTCTCACCAAGGCGGGCAGCGCGCGTTGCTCCAGCCACCGTTCAACCGATGCCTGCAGTGCCGCTTGGGAATGCGGTTGAATGAATGTGTGGTCGCTGCGCACGATGTTCTCGTAGACCACGCGGTCCACGAACCCATACGAGGAGAACATCTCTCGGAACTGACCCGGATAGTTGTACCACTCGGGTTCGCCACCGGAGTACAGGAACATGACTTCGACGCCCTTGTCGACCAACGCACGAATCCGCTGCCCGAAGACATCACGATCAGGCATGCGGATGCGTCCGAAGATGGTGGGCCCCTCGGGCGCCGGGTCTTCAGTCGTCGCCGCGCTCGCGGTGCGTTTGGTTGGCATCGACTTCAGCCGGTTGACCAGCTTCTCCGCTGCCGAACCGAAGGTGTTCCGCCGCAACCGGTGCAGCAACCCGCGCAGCTTCGCTTGGCGGGTGGGGTAGACATACGAATCCCACAGGACGATGGCGCGAAGCCTCTCGTCGTGTTCGGCTACCACCTGCGCCACGTCACCGCCCGAGCAAAAGCCGACCATGAAAAACCGGTCGCACCCGAACTGTGCCTGGGCGACGTCCATCGCGGCAATGGTGTCGAGCACGAATTGCTCGCCAGTGGACTTGAGCGACGTCGAACGGCGGCTGTCTCCCAGGCCGCTCATGTCGAAGCGCAGCGTTGCAATGCCCAACTCGGCAAAGCGGCGTGCCAGACGCACATTGAGCCGGTGCGGACCGATGCGAGGAATGACCCCGGCGTTGGTCAGGATCGCCATCGTCTGTGCATGCCCCGCCATCGGGTTTGTCGGCAGCGTCACCGTGCCGACCAGGTGCTTGTCTTGTCCGAAGATCAGGGTTTGCTCGATCATGAACGGCGGCTCACAGGGTTCCCAGCAGGGTCCTTGGAATCTCTTGAGGGACGATCGCCGTGCCAAGGGCAACGGTGGACATCCAGTTGATCGGCGATTCTATGGAATGCAGGGTCACCTGAGGCGGCAGGTCACCGGCCAACCCGTCTCGTTCGGCCGGTGCGACCGCCAGCACGACGCGAATTCCCCGCGCCGACAGTGCTGCAAGCGGCAGCGCCTTCAACCGCTCGACTTCGGCAAACAACCCCGCGCCGAGCGTAAAGCCCAACACACTGCCGGGCAGCACCGGCTCGGCCTCGCCGAGCGCAAGCAACTGGTTCCACGGGCGTCCCATTTCTCGACACAGGTCTTCGCGGTGCGAGGCGATCAGGCGTGCCATGTACCTGCTTCCGTCGATCACGGGCTCCCACAAAACCACGCAGCGCGGCGCAGGCTCGGCGATCAACGCCGCTTGGGCGAGCACGGTGGCGCCGATGCCCATGCCGAACCAGTGGATCGGCTTGCCAGGTGCGTCCGCCAACAGTTGCGCATGCGCTGCGATCGAGTCGCCGACCCAGCCATCGAGCGTCTGGGTTTCGAGTTCGCCGGGCGAGTCTCCGCAACCGTGGTGGTCAATGGCCAGGACGGTGCATCCCTCTCGGGCCAGCCTGTCGGAGCCGGCGCGGTAGATGGGGGACGTGCGCACCGCCTCTTGGCCGAAGGGTCGGCACATCAAGAACGCAGCTCGGCCAGCGGTTTGGGTGCGCGGTGACTGCAGCAGCCCCAGCACTTCTCGATTCGGTCGGCCGAATCGGCGGATCGTGAGTTCCATCGATGCAATCGGTTAGGAGCGACCGATGATACTGGTCAGGCGTTTGAAGATTCCCTTGGGCGCGCTGCTTTGTGCATTGGCTGGGGCGCTGTCGGCAGCAGCAACCGGGGGCGGTGTCTCTGCGGCGGGCACAGAAGGCGTGGCCTCGTCGTAGGCCGCGGCGAGCTGACCCAGGCTGTCGAACACGTACCGTCGCGGCGACACGCTGCGGCCGAGCCTCTGCTCGAGCAGTGCCACGGCCTGCATCGCCATCAGCGACGTACCGCCGAGCTCGAAGAAGTTGTCGGTTCGGCCGATCCCCGAGGCGCCGACCAGCGAGCCCCAGACCTCTGCAAGCACTTGCTCGGTCGGGCTCATGTCCGACGAGTGGTCCGTGCTCTGGGCATGTTGCGGGGCGTCGAGCGCCTTGACAGGCTCGTAGACCTGCGCGGCACCCAGGAACTGCAGCACACCGTCGGCACGCCAGCGGCAGGGCGTCAAGCGATGCTCCCACCGGCCGTCCGCGCAGCGTTGGGCCAATGCGCCCGGCATGCCGAGCGGCACGGCCAGCCCTGCCGAGTCGACGATCAGCCACTCGTTCTGGCCCGATGCGCCGGCCAGCGGGCGGCCGAACAGGCCGGCGTCACGACGATCGCTCAGCCACCCACCGGCGAGCATCCAGCCCGACGTGTCGCAGGTCATGGCGCTGTACACCCGGGCGCCGGCACTCAACAGGTCGGCCACCAAGGGCAGCGGGAGGTCTCGAACATCGAGCACCGCAATCGAAGTCAGGGCCGCTTCGCCTCGGGCGGCCAGGAGTTGCGCCCAGTCGCGCACACCCGCGAACACGAGGGTGGGCTGCTGACCGGCGAGGCCGTGGGCCTGGACTGGATCCCCTGCCTTGCCCACCTGCCAGCAAGCGCCTGCCGACAGGGCAAGCAAACCCGCGGTGAGCGACTGGCCGCGCGTTGCACCACCCACGCTCAACACCGAATCGCCAGGGCGCAACTCGAACGCTTCGCCGAGGGCTGAAATGGTTGCGCTGGCGGTGCTGCGGTCTTCCGGAGTCTGTGCCAAGAAGCGATCAGGGGAGCCACTTTCTGCCGACGTGAGGTTGGCGCTTGCCCCGAGTTCAAGTGCGTCCACCCAGATCGCCGTTGCGCCTGCCGGCCGAAACGCGCTGTCGCAGATGACGAGCGAGGCAGCGCTGGCCTCCAACCTGGCGCGAACCTCGGCCGCCGGCGCAGAGGCGTCCAGCACGAGGCACTGAAGGTCGAGCTTCCACGCAGCGATGGCGGCGGCCACTTGCACCGCCGGGTCGCCGATGCACACCGCAACGGTTCGCAGGCCAGCGTGCTGCTTCAGCATCGCCTCGACACGCCCGATGGCGCCGCCGAGTTCGCCGTAGCGCGTGGTGCGGTTGCCCACGACCACCGCACTCGCCGCAGGCGCCGCCGCAATGCGCGACGTGATCGCCTCGACGAGGTCTTGCCTGGCCACGGCCTGGGGCGTTGCCCAGGCGCGCACCGTGTCGCGCTCGGCGTCGCTGGCCACCAGCAGGTTGGAGAGCGGTGCAGCGGGGTCGGCGACCAGCCGCTGCAGCAGCATCACAAAGCGGTCGCGCAACAGGGTTGCGGTCTCGGGGAGGATGATGTCTGCGTCGTACCGGATGTCGCCGTGAATGCCGTCGAGCGTGTCCACCAGACCCAGGTTGATGTCTTCGGTGACGCCCCTCAGCTCCAGCGGAATGCGCGAGTGGGCCAGCGGGCCCCACTGCACCGGCCGCTGCCGCACGTCCTGGAACGTGAACATCACGTGGTACATGCGGCCCTGGCTGCCGCGCTTGCCGACTTCGAGTTCCTGCGCGACCAACTCGAACGGAACGTCCTGGTTGGCGTAACCCTGGATCAGCGTCTCACGCACCTTGCGGATCCAGTCCAGGCCGCTGACCGTCGTGTCCACCGGCATGCGCACCGGCAGCATGTTGTTGAAGAAGCCCATCACGTTTTCCAGCTCGGGCGACGGGCGCCCCCGGACCGGCAAACCGATGATGGGGCGTGGGTCGTCCAGCCACTGGGCCATCAATGCAGCAAACGCCGACATGGCCACGATGCTCAGCGTCGTGCCGGTCTTCTTGGCAAGCTCGCGAATCTGCTCGACTTCGGCAGGCTGCATGCGGATCTGCACGATGCCGCCGACGCTGACAGAGTCGGCCGTGCGAGGGCGGTCGGCGAACGGCCCGCGCGACATGCCGTCGCGTGCGAACTGCTCTTTCCAGAACTCCTTCTGCAGGCGAATCTCTTCGCTCGCCATCCAGCGCTGGTGCCATTGCGCAAAGTCGCCGTAGCTGACCGCAGGCAGCGCGAGGTCGCAGTGGCTCTGCTTGACGCGGGCCTCGTAGTGCGCCGCCATTTCAGAGTAGAGCAGGTCGAAGGACCAGCCGTCCCAGATGATGTGGTGCGGCATGAAGAAGAACACGTGCTCGTCGTCGCTCAACTTGAACAGCTGCGCCACGAAGAGCGAGCCCTTGTCGAGCGAGAACGTCTGCCCCATCAACGCGCTCATGCGTTGATCGAGCGTGCTGTCTTGCTGCTGCTTGGGCAACGCGCTGAGGTCTTCCACCGGGGGGAGTTTGAAGTCCACCGCGTCGTCAACCTGCTGCACGTACGCACCTTGCACGGCGACGATCCGGGTGCGCATGGACGGCTGGCGCTGCACCATCTGCGAGAACGCCCACTCGAAGGCCTCGACGTCCATCGGCCCCTTCAAGCGGTGGGCCGACGGCGTGTTGTAGTCGACGCGGCCCGGGTACATCTCTTCGATGAAGCGCATGCGCTCTTGCATCAGGCTCAGCGGTGCGCGGTCCTGTTGCGCACGCCGCGCAATCGGCTCGCGCTTGATGCCGGCGGGCGCGCCGCGGTACTTCTCGACCGACGCTGCCAGCTTCTCGACCGTGGGCGACTCGAACAGCGTCCGCAGGCTGAGCTGCACGTCGAGATCGCGGTTGATCAATCCGATCAAGCGCGCGGCCAGCAGCGAGTGCCCGCCGAGGCCGAAGAAATCGTCGTGGATGCCGATGTCGGGCAGCTTGAGCACGCCCTGCATCGCGGCCGCCACCGAGCGTTCAAGGTCGGTTCGCGGCGCCACGCGATCGGCCGACGCCTGGTGCACGACGACGGGTTGGGGCAGCGCCTTGCGGTCGATCTTGCCGTTGGGCAGCAGTGGAATGGCGTCGAGCACCACGACGTGCTGGGGCAGCATGTACTCCGGAAGCCGGCCACGCAGGTGCGCGCGCAGGCTCGCCTCGTCGGCGCTGGCGCCGGGCTTGAGCGTCAGGTAGGCCACGAGCCGCACGTCGCCGGGGTTGTCCTCGCGGGCCAGCACCACGCTTTGGGTCACGCCGGCAAAGTCGTTGCAGCCGGCTTCGATCTCACCCAGCTCGATGCGGTAGCCGCGCACCTTGACCTGAAAGTCCAGCCGGCCCAGGTGTTCCAGCAGGCCGTCGTTGCGCCAGCGCCCGCGGTCGCCGGTGCGGTACATCCGCGCGCCGGGGGTCAAGCTGAACGGGTCGGGCACAAAGCGGTCGGCGGTGAGTTCGGCCCGGTCGAGGTAGCCCTGCGCCACGCCCTCGCCACCGATGCAGACTTCGCCGGCCACACCGATCGGGCAGGGCTGCAGGTTGTCGTTGAGGATCCACACGGTGGTGTTGGCAACCGGTCGCCCGATCGACACGCCGCGCTGCGCGACCGCCTGCCGTTCAACCCGCCACAACGTCGACCACACCGTGGTTTCGGTGGGGCCGTACATGTTCCAGACCTGGCCGCTGCGGTCGAGCATGTCGTAGGCCAGATCAGGCGGAAGCCCTTCGCCGCCCACCAGGGCCTTGAAGCCGGGCCCGCCCTTCCACGGCGTGTCCAGCAGCATGCGCCACATGCCGGGCGTGGCTTGCATCATCGTTGCGCCGCTCGCCTCGAGCAGCTCGCGCAGCAGGTTGCCGTCCATGGCAGTGTCCCGCGGCACGATGACGACCTGCGCGCCCACGGTCAGCGGCAGCAGCAGCTCCAGAACGGCAATGTCGAAAGACAGCGTGGTGACCGCAGCGAGGCGGTCGTCGGCCGTCATGCCCGGCGAGCCGGCCATGCTGGCCAGGAAGTTGGCAACGGCGCGGTGCGGCAGGCAGACGCCCTTGGGCTTGCCGGTCGAGCCCGAGGTGTAAATGATGTAGGCGGTGCTGGTCGGGTCGGCGTCTTGCGCGCCCGAGGGCAACGGCGCGGTCGATGCGTTGCGCCACGCGTCGTCCCGGTCGAGACGGATCACACGCGCGGCCGCGTCGCTGCGCCATTCGAGTGGCGCGGTCGTGATGCTCGACTCGGTGAGCAGCAGCGCCAGCTTGGCATCTTCAGCGTAGTAGGCCAGACGCGCTTGCGGAAAGCCGGGGTCCAGCGGAACGTAGGTGCCGCCGGCCTTGAGGACCGCCAGCAGCGACACCACCATGTTCGTGCCGCGCGGCAGGCACAGGCCAACCCGTTCGCCACGCCGGATGCCACGTTCCCTTAGCACGCGGGCCAGCGCATTGGACCGCTGGTCGAGTTCGAGGTAGGTGATCTGCTCGGCGTTGTGGCGCAGTGCCACGCGGTCGGGGGTGCGCTCGCACTGGCGCACGATCGCCGAATGCATCAGCGCGCTGGCCGCCAGCTCGGTGGCCGCGGGTTGCAATGCGACGATGGCGGCGTGCTCGGCGGGCGCGACCCAGGCGAGCTTGCCGATCGCGGTCCGCGGGTCCTGCACAGCGGCGCGCAAGAGCGACTCGTAGGCCACCATCCAGCGGCGCACGGTCTGTGCGTCGAACAGGTCGGTGTTGTACTGGCACTCCAGACACAGCCCGCCGTCTTGTTCGGCGGCGTTGACGAACAACTCGAAGTTCTCGAACAGACGCGGATTGTTGGTGAACGCAATCGTCAGCCCGGGAAACGTCTGGGCGCTCTTCTTGATGGCCGGGTCGACGTTGAACATCACGCTGACGAGCGGCAGCCGGCTCGGGTCGCGCCGGACGGGCAGTTGCTTGAGCAGCGAGCCGTAGGTCAGCGTCTGGTGGTCGAAGGCGTCGAGCAGCGTGGTGCTCGACTGGCCGAGGAACGCGCTGAATGCCTGCGCCGAATCGACCGAGGTGCGCACGGGCAGCAGGTTGACGCAATGGCCCACGAGCCGGTTCATGCCGCTGGCTGCCTGCCCGGCCGCGGGCACGCCGATCACGAGGTCGTCCTGCCCCGTCAGACGGTGCAGCAGCGCCGCGAAACCGGTGAACATCGTGGCGAAGGCGCTGGCGCCCGACTTGGCGCCCAGGCGGCGAATGTCGGCCACCAGGTTCGCGTCGAGCACGTGGTCGACGCGGTCGGCCTTGAAGCTGCGCACCGGTGCGCGCGGCCGGTCGGGCATGAGGTCGAGCACCGGCAGCGAACTGCCTGCAAAGCGGCTCAGCCAAAACTTCTCATGCGCCGCCATCTCTGGCGTGGCGGCCTCGGCAACTTCCCACGCCACGTAGTCGGCGTAGCTCGCCGCTGGCTCGGGGCCGGGGGCTGCGCCGGTCTGCTCGGCGTAGAGCGCGCCCAGGCTTTCAATCATCACGCCCCACGACCAGCCGTCGCAGACGATGTGGTGCGCCGTCATCACCAACACATGGTCCTGGCTGCCCACCCGGAACAGCTCGGCGCGAACCAGCGGCCCCTGCTCCAGGTCGAACGGTGTTTGCACCGCGTTGGCGGCGGCCGCGCTCAACGCAGCCTGTCGCTCTTGCGCGTTGTGCGCTTGCAGATCGACAAACGCCATCGTGATGCTGGCGCTGGCGCTCACGAGCATCTCAGTCCCGTCGGGCGAGATGGTGGATCGCAGCGAATCGTGCGTTGCCAGCAAGCCATTGAGAGCCCCTTGCAGCGCAGCCTGGTCCAGCGGACCCTGCATGCGGATGCTGCACGACTCGTTGAACGCGAGTGACGCTTCGTGGCTGAGCTTGTCGGCGAGCCAGACCTCGCGTTGCGCCTCGCTGGTCGCGATGACGCGTTCCAGCGCGTTGCCGGCGAACGGGTCGAATTCGACGGATTCGAGTTCGGCTTCGGTCGAAGGTGCGTTCATCAGGCGTTGACTTTCGTGTACTTGCCCGGGGCGTTCGCGTCGGGCACGAACCAGGCGGGGCGGCCGTCCTTGTCACGACCGAGCTTCGCGCCGGGCACCGGCGGCCGGGAGGCGTCGGGCGGGGGCGTGCTGTCCACGCGCCGCGGCAGGAACTCGGCTTCCTGCAGTTCAGCGACAGACTCCTTGAACGCCGTCTTGATGCGGGCGATGTCGTCCGGCGTGTGCGCGGTGGTCATGAAGCACGGGAAGTTGTCCAGCAGGTGCACGCCGCGGCTGCGCATCATCGCGAACAGCAGGTCTTGCAGCGGGTGGTCTTCGAGCCAGGTCACGCGCCACAGCGAAGCAAAGTAGCGCACCACGATCGGCGCACCCACTTCACGGCAGAAGGCGCTGAGCTCATCGGCGAGCGCTGCGGTGCTGATGTTGAGCTGGGCCTGCAACTCCGGCCCCTGGCGCTTGAAGTACTCGAGCGACGCCTTGGCCGCGGCCAGCGCCAGCGGGTGGCGCACGAACGTGCCGGCGAAGTAGGTGACGCCCACGCTGGGGATGGAATCGTCGCCGTAGTTCCAGCCGCCGCCGTCGAGCGCGTCCATGTACTCGCGCTTGCCGCAAACGGCGCCCACGGGGAACCCACCGCCGATGACCTTGCCATAACACGCCAGGTCAGCGCGCACGCCGAACAGGGCCTGCGTGCCGCCCAGGTGCGAGCGGAAACCGGTGATCACCTCGTCGAAGATGAAGCAGGTGCCGCTGCGTTCGGTGATCGCGCGCACCTCGCGCAGGAACTCGCGCGGCTGGAAGTCGGGCCGGCGGCTCTGCACCGGTTCGACCACCACCGCGGCCAGGTCGTCGGCGTTCTGGCGGATGAACTCCAGCGCCTCCGGCGTGCCGTAGTCGAGCACGCGCACGTCGCCGAACATGCCACCCATCACCCCCGGCGCTGCCGAGATGCCCTTGCCGCCCCGGCCGGCGCGCACCAGCACTTCGTCGAAGGTGCCGTGGTACGAACCCGTGAACAACACCACCGTATTGCGCCCGGTCACCGTGCGCGCAATGCGCAACGCGGCCATCACGGCCTCGGAGCCGGTGTTGCACAAGCCCGCGCGGTCGTGCCCCGTCAACTCGCACAGCAGTTTACTGACCTCGCCGGCCAACGGGTGCTGCGGTCCGATTTCGTAGCCGAGGTCGAGTTGCTTGCGCACCGCGTCGTTGATGAAGTCGGGCTGCCAGCCCAGCAGGTTCATGCCGAAGCCGTTGAGCGTGTCGATGTACTCGTTGCCGTCCAGGTCCCACATGCGCGAGCCTTTGCTGCGCTCGACGACGATCTGGTAGACGATCTCCTTGGTCATCGGCCGAAAGCCGTTGACCACGCGCGGGTCCGCCATGTGCGGCCGGTGCTCGACGGTGTAGGCCTTGCTCTTGCGCGTACGCTCGGTGTAGCGCTTGACGAAAGCGTCGAGCCGGGCCCGCTGGCGCGGCGTGAGTTCGCTGGCCTGGGTGTGAATGCGGGCAATCGCGCCGAAGGCTTTCTTGACGTCGTACCGCTGCGGTGCGGCGTCTTCAACCGTCGCAGCTTTCGGCGCGTCCACCGGAGGCTGCGCGAGCGCGGGCGTCGATGCCGCCACGGGCGCGGCCACGGGCACGACAGCGGGCACGACAGCAGCCGGCGCGACGTGCGCGCTGGCGAGCGGTGCGCCGGTGCCGCTCAACAGAGCGAGTTGCTGCGACATCAGCTGCATCTGCTGCGCAATGAGTTGCTGCGTGAAGCTGGCGTCGCGCGGGGCGACTCCGGCCGCGATGCCGAGCGGAGCCTGCAGCGGCGGCATCACCGCGGGTGCGACGAGCGGCGCAGCCGCCTGCGCAGCGGCAGGCATGGCATGCGCTGCCACGGCGGCGGCAGCCGGCGCAACAGTCGCCGCGGCCGGGTCGGGGGGCAAGGTCTGGTCGAGGAACTCGGCCAGCGCGTCGAAGCTGCGCTGCTTTTCCATCAGCTGCCGAAAGGTCACGCTGACGCTGAAGGCCTTCTTCACTTGCTGCGCGGCCTGCGTCAGCGTCAACGAGTCGAGCCCGAGCTCGACGAAGCTCGTCGAAGCATCGCCGCCGCTCATGTCGATGCCGGCAACGTCTTCGAACAGTTCACGAAGGCGGGCGACGAGTTTCGGCTGGCGTGCACCGCTGGCACTCGACGAGCTGAGAGAGGGCATGGTGGCGGGCATGGTCGTGTTGAGAGTGGGTTGAACAGGGGCCGCTGCAAGGCTTGCAGCAGCAGAAGAGATGGCGACGGCCGGCACCGCATTGGCGACCGGCGCGGCAGCGGCGGGCACGGGTGGTGTTGCAGACGCGGCGGTCGCGGATGACGCTGGCGGCGCAGGCTGCGATGCAGGCATCGCAACATCGAGCCAAACCCGCTTGCGTTCAAACGGGTAGGTGGGAAGCAGGATGCGCCGACGGTTGCCACCACTGCGCACCGAAGGCGACTCGGCAGTGCCCGTGGCCCACAGTTGAGCTTGCGCCACGCCGAACTGGGTCGCTTCGGACTCCGGCGTGTCGGCCAGGGTCGGCACGGCGAGCACGGCCTGCTTGTCGCCGTCCTGGTGCTGCCGGGCCAAGGTGGACAGGCTGCCACGCGGGCCGATCTCCAGGCAGAAGATCTTCTCGCGCTCCATTGCCGTGCGCAGTGCGCTCGAGAAACGAACCGGCTCGCGCAAGTGACGCGCCCAGTACGCGGGGCTGGTGGCTTGCTCGGCGGTCAATGGCTTGCCGGTGAGCGTGGAGATGATCGCAATCTGTGGTGCGTCGAGGCGAACGGAGCGAACCTCGGCCTCGAAGGGCTCGATCGCTGGCTCCATCATCGACGAGTGGAATGCGTGAGAGGTCTGCAACAGGCGAGAGGCGATGCCTTGCGCCTCCAGCGCAGCGGCCCAGGCTTCGATGGCCGGCGTCGGCCCAGCCACTACGCATGCATTGGGGCTGTTCTCGGCCGCCAACGACAGCTCGGCGGGCATCAGCGCCGCCAGCTTGTCGGCGGCCAGCCGCACAGAAAGCATGCTGCCGGCGGGAAGCGCCTGCATCAACGCGCCTCGCTTGGCGACCAATCGAGCGGCGTCTGCCAACTGCATGACGCCAGCCACCACCGCAGCGGCGAACTCGCCGACGCTGTGACCGATGAGCAGGGCCGGACGCACGCCTCGGGCAAGCCACGCTTGCGCCAGCGCGTACTCCAGCAGGAAGGTCGCGGGCTGCGTGGTGGCGGTGTCCAGCAATGCGTCGGCACCGCCGTCGAACATGCAGGCCTGGATGTCGATACCCAAGTGCGGGCGCAGCGCCTCGGCGCCTTCACCGAACGCGCTGCGAAACGCGGCGTCGGCCTGATACAGGGCTCGCCCCATGCCGGCGTACTGGGCACCTTGCCCCGGGAACAACCAGACCAGCGACGCCACAGACGACCCCACCGTGCGCCTGACGGCTTGCGGGTGGTCTGCGGTGCGCAGCGCCTCGGCGGCCTGCGACGTCCCATCGGCCACCACGCACAGACGGTGCTGAAAGCGGCTTCGACCCTGGTCCAACGTGAAGGCCGCGTCACTCAAGGAGGTGTCGGGATGGGCGTCCAGGTGGTCGGCCAGGCGCTGCGCCATCGCGTCCAGCGCGGTGGGGGTTCTGGCGGACAACCGAAGCACGTGCGTCCCGCCGGCAACGTGCGAACGCTCGACCGCAGGCGCCTCTTCGATCACCACGTGTGCGTTAGTGCCGCCCACGCCAAAACTGCTGACCCCCGCACGGCGAGGCTGCTCGCTGCGCGGCCAATCGGTCAAGCGGTCGTTGACGACGAAAGGCGTCCGCGCGAAGTCGATCTTCGGGTTGGGCCGCTTGTAGTGGATGGTCGCAGGCAGCTTCTCGTGGGCCAGCGACAGCGCGGCCTTGATGAGACCGGCTGCGCCAGCCGCTGCCACCAGGTGCCCGACGTTGCTCTTGGCCGACCCGATGCGGCAGAAGCCCGAGTCTTGCGTCTGGCGGCGAAACGCCAGCGTCAGGCCCTCGACCTCGACCGGGTCGCCCAGCGGCGTGGCCGTGCCGTGCGCCTCGACGTAAGTGATGCTGCGGGCTTCGACGCCCGCGTCCCGGTGCGCCGCGGCGATGACGGCCGCTTGGCCTTGCACGCTCGGGGCCGTGAAGCTGGCCTTGGCGCTGCCGTCGTTGTTTGTGGCAACGCCGCGGATGACGGCGAAGATCTGGTCGCCGTCTTTCTGCGCGTCAGCCAGGCGCTTGAGCAGCACCACGGCCGCGCCGTCGTTGAACACCGTTCCGGTCGCGTCGGCGTCGAAGGTGCGGGTGTGGCCGTCCACCGAAAGCATCGCGCCCTCTTGGTAGATGTAGCCGCTGCGGGGCGGCGAGGTAACCGACGCAGCGCCGGCCAGCGCCATGTCGCAGCGCCCCAGGCGCAGGCTGTCCACGGCCTGGGCCACGGCCACCAGCGAGGTCGAGCACGCCGTGTGGATGGCGATCGCCGGGCCCTTCAGGTTGAGCTTGTGGGCAACGCGCGTGGCGACGTAGTCCTTGTCGTTGCCCAGCATCACCTGGAACTCGCCGACACGTTCGATCGCCTCGGGGTGCGACATCACGTTGCGGTGCAGATACGTCGGGACGTAGACACCCGCAAACACGCCGACCGGCCGCGGGGTCTGGTCGGGCGCGTAGCCGGCGCGCTCCAGGCACTCCCACGAGATCTCCAGGAACAGCCTCTGTTGAGGATCCATGATCTCGGCCTCTCGGGCCGAGATGCCGAAGAAGGCGTGATCGAACGTCTCGACGCCCTCCACCACGCCGCGCGCCTTGACGTAGCTGGGGTCGTTGCGCAGCGAGGCCGGCACGCTCGGGTCGAGTGTGTCGAGCGTGAACTGGGTGATGGAGTCGCGGCCGGCGACGAGGTTGTCCCAGAAGCCCTCGACCGTGTTCGCACCCGGAAATCGCCCCGCCATGGCAACGATGGCGATGGGATCGTCATTCGACAGGTGCCCTTTGCGACCCGTTGCCGCCTCGGCTTCTGCCGCCGCCAGTTCGGCATCGCCATCGGGTTGGCGGGCTGTCAGGCTCCTGACCAGGCTGGCCGCGTCGGGATAGGAGAACAGGGTCGTCGCCGACAAGGTGGTTTCAATGACTTGCGAGAGCCGGCCCAGCGCTCGAACCGCCAGCAGCGAGTTGCCACCGAGTTCGAAGAAGTTGTCCAGGCGGCCGACCTTGTCGATGTTCAAGATGCTCGCAAACACCTCGCAGCAGGCGGCCTCTTGCGCATTGACGGACGCTTGAAACGGCACGGTGAGCTCGGGCCGCTCGTTGCCCGGAGCCGGCAGGTCTTTGCGGTTGATCTTTCCGTTCGGCAAGAGCGGCAGCGCCGCCATCGTCACGAATTGGGGCGGCACCATGTACTCCGGCAACACCGTGCGCAAGAAGCCCTTGAGTCGCTTCACGTCGATCGACGTGCCATCGGACGGGACCATGTAAGCCACGAGTCGAACGTCGCCGGGTTGGTCTTCTCGCGTCACGACGACGCAACGGCCGACATTGTCGAACTTGCCGAGTTGCGACTCGATCTCGCCGAGCTCGATTCGGTAGCCGCGAATCTTGACTTGAAAGTCCTTTCGGCCCTGATGCTCCAGCGTACCGGCAGCCGTCCAGCGGCCCAGGTCGCCAGTGCGGTACATGGTGGCCGTGCCGCCAGGCTCGAACGGATCCGGCACGAAGCGCTCGGCCGTCAGTTCCGGGCGGCCGAGGTAGCCGTGCGCCACACCCGTACCGCCAATGCAGATCTCGCCCGTGTCGCCCACAGGGCAGGGCTTGCCTTCGTCGTCGATCACCCACACGGTGGTGTTGGCCATCGGCTTGCCAATCGAAACGCGGTCACCGACCTCCGCCAATCGCCCGGCGGTGCTCCAGACGGTGGTCTCGGTCGGGCCGTACAGGTTCCACAGGTCGACGCCAGTGGCGACCAGGCGCGATGCCAATGCGGGTGGCACCGGTTCGGCGCCTGCCCAGAGCTTGAAGCCGCGCGGCGGGGTCCAGCCGCCATCGAGCAAAAGGTAGCAGGTGGTGGGCGTGGCCTGCATGACCGTGATGGCGTTGTCCTCCAACGCTCGGATCAGGGCTCGCGCATCCGACGCGCTCTCCCGAGGCATGAGCACGGTGCGGGCACCGATCACCAGCGGGAGCATCACCTCGGGGACGGCCATGTCGAACGAGAGCGTGGCCAACGCCAGCATCCGATCGTCAGCCGTCAAGCCGGGCTCGCGCAGCATGCTGTTCAGCAGGTTGCACACGCCTCGATGGTGAAGCATCACCCCTTTGGGTCGACCCGTCGAACCGGAGGTGTAGATCACGTAGATGAGCGCTGAGTCGGTGAGCGGCTCCGCATGGGTCGGCGGTGTGTCCGGCATCGCGGCGAGCAGGGCACTGTCATCGTCGATTCGCAATTGAAGCTCGCGCGGCATGTCGATGAGCTCGGCATGCGCGGCTTCCGTGACCAGGCATTTCAGGCCGGCGTCCTGCGCCATTTCCGTCAGGCGATCGCGAGGGAATGTCGGGTCGAGCGGAACGTACGCTGCACCCGACTTCAGGATGCCGAGCATGGACGGCATCATGTCGACGTGCCTGCCAACGCACAGACCGACCAGCATTCCGGGCCCAATGCCGCGGCCGACAAGCGCGTGAGCAATGCGGTTGGCACGCTGCTCAAGCTCTGCATATGTGATGGACTTTCCCCGTGCCACGACCGCCACGCTCTGCGGCGTGCGCTGGCACTGCAAGCTGACCCACTGCTCGAATCGGGTCGCCTCAGGAAGCGCCGTGGCAGTGGCGTTCCAGTCTGTCAGACGTGGGTCGATCTCGTTGCCAACAGGCGACCCGAAGGCCACGACCGGCAGATCGCTTTCCGAGGGCGAAGCCGCGGCGCCGGTGGATGAATCTTGAGGTTGGTTCGAACGTGATTCCACGAGAGGGTCCCAATGACTTTGTGGCGCGGTCTACATCGAAGCTGGATTGTTCGCGCTGAGCTCGTTGCGTGTCTCGGGTCGACGCCGCCCGATCGAAAGTTCAAGAAAACTCATGTCGTCTCAACCGTTGCGGAGCGCGGCGGCGAAGGGGCTCGCTGACCAGCGCCGCCAGCACGCGCCACCGCATGACCACAACGGTTTGCCCAACACTAGTATCCCCTTGGCACGACTTGACTTCGCAGCACCGCCACGAATGCGTTCGTGATGTTTTCAGCGCTTGTGTTCACTCGATGCGTCGCGCTGGCGCACGTTGAGAACAAGTTAATGTGGCGTGTCCTTTGATGGCATTCACCCCCCTAATTCGGTGGCTTCAACATCACCGAAGCGGAGTAGGCCAATCGAATTGCGTGCGGCAATGCAACGGAGAATCCCCGAGCGATTTGAAGATCGAACAGAGCGCCGACGTGTCGGCTCGATCTCCAGCGTCAACGCAGCGCCCTGGCGCCCATCAGTTGCGTCGATTGCGACACGGAAATGCACCACGCTGCATGCCACTTCCCCCACGACTGTGGGATGGCCCGAGGGGGTTACATCCTGATAATTCTTTTGGACGGGGAAGGCGCGGGTTGGTGGCCGGGTGCGGGCTGGATTCGGTGGGTGGAATTCAAGCGGGTGGGGCCGAGCTGATCAGGCGGGCTGTGGCGAAGGTGCCCGGCACACAAACAAGCAAGGGATTGAAGCGATGTTCATGGTCTTTCGGCACCACGTGTCGGTGGCGGCCTTTACGGCAATGATGGCCGACATGGTGCTGTGCTTCGTGGCCATTGTTCTGGCCGCAGGCACCCTGGAGGGCGCGCGCAGCGCCTACCCGCTGCAGCTGTACCAGGTCGTGCTCACCGGCGCGCAGTTCGCCCTCATCATCTCCTTGATGTACTCCTTTGCCGGCTTGTACCGGCCCACCCCCATTGCGCTGCCCGCCAAGCTGCTGCGCACCGTCATTGCGCTGGTGGTCGGCAGCTACCTCACCTACTTGATGCTGCTCATCGTGGCCGAGCCCGAGTACGTCAAGCTGCTCATCGGCTCCGCGCTCCTGTACTGCCTGGTGGGCGTCGTCTTCGTGCGCAGCGGGCTGTACTTTTTGCGCCGCGTGTCCACCCAGAGGCGCGTGCTCATCGTCGGCACGGGAGCCGAGGCCTACGCCGTGGCCGGCGACCTCAAGGCCCTCAAGCGCGCCTCCAACGACGTCGTCGGCTTCTACCCCACCAGCGAGGCCGCCCAGGGCCAAGTCCAGGACGACATCCCGTTGGCGATCAGGGAGAGCCAGCTCAGCAGCCTGGACGGCCCCGTGCCCACGCCCAAGGTCTTCAGCCGCGAAGCCACCATCGGCGAGCTCGTCGAGCGCCACCGCATCGACGAGATCATCGTGGCCGAACGCGAACAGCGCGGCGGCGGCGTGCCCATGGACCAGCTGCTGGCCTGCCGCATCCGCGGCATCCCCGTGCTCGACCTGGCCGCCTTCTACGAACGCGCCAAGAGCGAAGTCCCCATCGACAGCCTGAAGGCCAGCTGGCTCGTCTACGGCCACGGCTTCGTGCAGGGCCGCGCCCGCCAGATCGCCAAACGCGCCTTCGACATCCTGTGCTCGGGCTTCCTGCTGACGCTTGCCAGCCCGATCATGCTCTTGACCATCCTGGCCATCAAACTCGACAGCCCCGGCCCCATCATTTACCGCCAGGAGCGCGTGGGCTTGGGCGGGCGCATCTTCATGTGCCTGAAGTTCCGCAGCATGCGCACCGATGCCGAAAAAGACGGCGTGGCCCGCTGGGCCACCAAGAACGACGCCCGCGTCACCCGCATCGGCGCCTTCATCCGCAAGACCCGCATCGACGAGCTGCCCCAGTTGCTCAGCGTCCTGAAGGGCGAGATGAGCCTGGTCGGCCCCCGCCCCGAGCGCCCCAGCTTCGTGGCCCAGTTGCGCGAGCAGATCCCCTTCTACGACGTTCGCCACAGCGTCAAGCCTGGTGTGACCGGCTGGGCCCAGGTCCGCTACAGCTACGGCGCCAGCCTGGAGGACGCCCGGCGCAAGCACCAGTTCGACCTCTACTACGTCAAGAACAACTCCCTCTTCCTGGACCTGCTGGTGCTGATCGAGACCGTCAGCGTCGTGCTCTTCCGAGAAGGCCAGTAATAGGCCAGTAAAGCGCGCAGCCACTCCGACCCCTTGCTGATCACCCCTGCGGCCGGGCCGCATCGCTCGCGTGCAGCGATCACGTGCATCGGTCACATCGGGGGGCTGATTTTGGCCGCTGCACCACGCAAACGTGGCGTCGCAGCGGCCAAAGCGTTTATAAACCGATCGGTAACGAAATAGTTCTTCCCCGCAGGAGACTCCCCATGCTCAAAACCATCGAGACAAGCCAGCGCAAGACGGCCCCGATACGCACCCTGGCCAGCGTTCTGATGCTGGCCGCCGCCCTGCTCTCGGTCACGTTCCTGGGCGGCTGCGCCGCCCTCAGCAGCTACCCGCCCGCGCCGCAGACGGTGGAGACCCAGGACCACCGCTACAAGATCGGCCCGCTGGACACGCTCAACATCCTCGTGTGGCGCAACCCCGAGCTCTCCGCCACCATCACCGTGCGCCCGGACGGGCGCATCAGCGCCCCGCTGGTCGAAGACCTGATGGCCGCCGGGCGCAACCCCGCCGACCTCTCGCGCGAGGTCGAGAAGGTGCTGGCCAAGTTCATCCGCGACCCCGTCGTCACCATCATCGTCAGCGGCTACCAGGGCACCTTCCCCGAGCAGATCCGCATCGTCGGCGAGGCCGCCCGGCCCCAGTCCGTGCCCTACCGCCAGCAGATGACGGTGCTGGACGTGATGATCCAGGCCGGCGGGCTGACCGACTTCGCCGACGGCAACGGCGCCGTGCTCGTGCGCGGCTCTGAGGGCGGCAAGCAGTACAGCGTGCGGCTCAAAGACCTCTTGAAGCGTGGCGACATCTCCGCCAACGTCGCCGTCAAGCCCGGCGACATCGTGATCGTGCCCCAGAGCTTCTTCTGAAGCGGCTTGTAGACCTGCTTCTTCTGAAGCGATTTACATACCTGCGTCTTCTGACCGTCCTCTTCCAGGAAACACCCGCATGACCGGCCCCGTCCAAATGACCCAGGAGTTGCTGCGCGAAGTCTGGCGTGGCCGCTGGCTGGCCGTGGGCGTGGCCTGGGGCGTCTCGCTGGTGCTGGGCCTGGTCGTCTTCATGATGAAAGACCGCTACGAGGCCAGCGCCCGCGTCTACATCGACACCCAAAGCGTGCTCAAGGTCGTGCTGCGAGACATGGCCTTCCAGCCCGACATCGACCTGCAGATCCGCACCCTGGCGCGCACCCTCATCAGCCGGCCCAACATCGAGCTGCTGCGCAACGACCCGTCCATCGGCTGGGCCCCCAGCGACGCCAAGCGCCAGGCGCAAGAGGTCCAAGACCTCATGAAGGCGATCAAGCTGGGCCCCAGCGCCACGGGGGGCAAGAACGTCTTTGACATCAGCTACCGCGACACCGACCCCGAGCGCGCCCAGCGCCTGGTGGAGCGGCTGGTCAAGATGTTCGTCAGCTCCAGCGACGACGGCAAGAAGAAGGACTCCGAGGACGCCGCCGCCTTCATCGAGGCCGAGATCCGCGCCACCGAAGCCAAGCTGGTGGAGGCCGAGAACAAGCTCAAGGACTACAAGCTGAAGAACTTCAGCGTCACCGGCGTGTCCACGCAAGACTACTTCGCGCGCATGTCGGCCCTGTCCGACGAGGTCAACAAGCTGCGCCTGGAGACCACCGCCGCCGAGCAGTCGCGCGATGCGCTCAAGCGCGAGCTCTCCGCCGAGCCCCAGCAGCTGCCGCTGGAGGCACTCGGCCCGCAGGCCGTGGCCGGCCCGCTCGTCTCCGAGCACGAGGCCCGGCTGGACACGCTCAAGAAGCAGCTCGACGAGCTGCTGCGCCGCTACACCGACGAGCACCCCGACGTGGTCAGCACCCGGCGCACCATCGCTCAGGTCGAAGCGCTCAAGAAAGCCGACCTGGAGGCCAAGCGCGCCGCGCTGGCCGCCCTCAGCAAGGGCGGGCCCAACGCCGCGGCGGCCGCGGCCACCAACCCGGTGTTCCAGAAGATCCGCTTCGCCCTGGCCGAGGCCGAGGCCAACGTCGCCTCGCTGCGCGTGCGCCTGGGCACCCAGCAAGCGCGGCTGAACGAGACCCGGGCGCTGGCCACCCGCGCCCCGCAGGCCGAGGCCGAGCTGACCCAGCTCAACCGCGACTACGAGATCATGCGCAAGAACTACGAGCAGCTCGTCTCGCGCCGCGAGTCGGCCTCGCTGACCGTCAAGATGGACCAGACCGCCCCGCTGGCGGAGTTCCGCATCATCGAGCCGCCGCGCACCGCGCCCAAGCCGGTCTTCCCCAACCGGCTCAGCCTGGCGCTGCTGGCGGTGCTGGGGGCCATCGCCGCGGGCATTGCCGCCGCGCTGATCAAGAGCCGCCTGGCGCCGGTGGTCAGCAGCGCCAAGAGCCTGCGCGAGCTCACCGGGCGCCCGGTGCTGGGCACCGTCTCGCTGCTGGTCAGCGAGCAGGGCCGCCAGAGCCAGCGCGTGAGCCTCATGGGCCTGCTGGGCGCCATCGCCAGCCTGATGCTGGTGCAAGCCGCCTGGCTGGGCTGGGTGGCCGTGCATTCAAAGATATGAGGACCGTCAGGATGCCATTGGTGATCGAAGCAGGGGCCGCCGCGCCGGGCCGCCCCAAGCAAGGCCCCACCCTCTCGGAGGGTCGGGCGCCGTACTCGGCGAACGGGGTGTACCAGTGAGCATCATCGAACAGGCCACCCGGCGGCTGGAAGAACTCAAGCGCGCCGGCATCGAGGTGCCGACCTGGGACGCACCGGCGGCCAAGGAAGAGCAGCGGCGGCCGCTGGCCGAGCCGCCGCCCAAGGTCGCGGCGCAGCCACGCTTCAATGCGGGGGGCGAGCTGCGCGCCGAGCGCGCGCTGCGCCCGGCGGGCACGAACGCGTTGGTGCACGTGGGTGGGCAGGTGGGCCAGCGCCAGTCCAAGAGCGTGGAAGTGGACATGGCCAAACTGGCCAACGCCGGCTACTTGGTGCCGGGCAGCCCGCGCTCGACGCTGGCCGACGAGTTCCGCGGGATCAAGCAGCCGGTGCTGAAGAACGCCCGATCCGACCCGGCAGCGCCCATCCGGCTGGGCAACCTGATCATGGTGACCAGTGCGCTGCCGGGCGAGGGCAAGACGTTCTGTTCGCTGAACCTGGCCTTGAGCATCGCCTCGGAGGTGGACAGCTCGGTGCTGCTGGTGGATGCCGATGTGGTGCGCCCGGCGATCCTGGAGCGCATGGGGCTGGCGGGCGCGGACAAGGACGGGGCCACCCCGAAGGGCTTGCTGGACCTGCTGACGGACCCGACGCTGGACCTGTCGGAGGTGATCCTGAAGACCAACGTGCCCAAGCTGAGCGTGCTCCCTGCGGGCACGCCGCGCATCAACTCCACCGAGTTGCTGGCCTCCAATTCGATGGAGGAGTTGCTGCAGGACATCTCCAGCCGCTATGCGGACCGGATCGTGATCTTCGATGCGCCGCCGCTTCTGGCCACGACAGAGTCAAAAGTACTGGCCGCCCGCATGGGGCAGATCCTGATGGTGGTCGCCGAAGGCACCACAGGCCGCGATGACATCGCCCAAGCCTTCGCCGCCGTCCAGGCCTGCCCCATCGTGCTCTCCATGCTCAATCGCTCGGTCATGTCTTCGGATCATCAGCAGTATGGATACAGCGAAAACTAACCGAGGCCGCTCGGCACCCGAGCGAGCCGCTTCCCTCACGAAGGCTTCGCCGGCTCGACGTCAGGGCCGCGCCACAAACTTGCGGGCGTTCGTTTGGCTCGCGTTGCTGCCCTGCGCTTGGTCGCTGTCGCAAGCCCAGACGAGGCCGATCGTGAACCCCGAGGAGCTGGCGCGGCAGTTGGCCGAACGTGACGCTCAGTTGTTGTCGGCTGCCCGGGCGTGGCGCATCGAACCGTCGGTGGGCGCGTTAGTGACGGCCACCAGCAACAGCGGCTTTGCGTTCTCCGACGCCGAACGTGATGTGATCGTCGACATCGAGCCTCGGCTGCTCGTTCGCGGCCGCGGTGCCAGTTTCACACTGGAGGGCGACGTCGGGCTGAAGCGCCTGATCTACACGCAGTCGACTCAAAAGAACCGGCTGTTGCCCAATGGGCAGATTGCGTTGAACGCCAACGTGGTCGACCGGTGGCTGTACTTCGATGTGTCGGCACTGGCCGAACAGGTGGCGGCCGATCCGTACACCACCCGCGCCGACGGGGAAAGCAGCCTGAACAAGATCAACTCGCTGCAGTACCGCTTCAGCCCGTACCTGCAGCACAGCTTCACGCCGGCCGTGTCGCTGTCTTTGCGCAGCGACAACGTCTGGACCGATCGGCGGGGCGAGTTCGTCGGCACCGACCCGCGCCGAGACTCCTTCGTGAAGCGCGACTCGGTGTTGTTCGAGCAGCGTCCGCAGCCGCTTGGGTTCTCCGTCGAGGCCGCGCAGGAAACCACCGAATACCGCGCTGGCATCCGGGCCACGGTGCTTGAGCAAACCCAGGCTCGCGGGGTGGTGACGTACGCGTTGGACCCGACGCTCATCGTCGGCCTGGTGGGCGGCAAGGAGCGCAGCATCTACACCTTGTCGAGCACGGTCGACACGATCGCGGGCCTGCGGCTGAACTGGGCACCGACGGAGCGAACCGAGCTGAGGGGGGTGTACGAGAAGCGCTACTTCGGCAACGGCGGCTCGTTGCAGTGGACACACCGTTCGCCGTTCATCGCATTCAACTTCACCGCAGCGCGCGAGCCGAGCGCGCTGGGCACGTCGTTCCAGCTGAACCCGGGCGCCGGCGATGTGGCGACGCTGCTCGATGCGATCTTTACCACCCGCTATCCCAACCCTTCCGAACGGGCGGTGATCGTGGGCAACGTCATCGCCGGGCTCGGCGTACCGTCGGTGCTGGGCAGCCCGGTCGAGGTGTTTTCCGACTACGCCCAGCTCCGCGACTCGGTCACCCTGTCGGCGGTGTTCCAGGGCGTTCGCTCGACGCTGGCCGCGCGCATCTACGCCGTGAAGTCGCGCCAACTCACGCAGGCGGACGCACCGCTCGTGCCAATCGTCGGCCTGCAGGCAGACAACTCACAGCGTGGCTTTGCGATCGACTTCACACGCCGGCTGACGCGCACGCTGACGGGCGAAGCGGGTCTGGGTTACGGGTCCATCGAAGGGCTGGCCTTCGCGAGCGGGCAGTCCACCCGCAACACCAGCGTCCGTTTCGGCCTGACACAAGCGCTGTCGCCGAAGACCAAAGCCACCGTGGGCGCGCGCTACTTGCGCACCGACCTGTCGACGATCGGTTCGGAGGGGTCCGCCAAGGAATTGGCCGCCTTCGCCGGCATGACGCATCGTTACTGAGCCACACCGTTTCCGAGTCGCATCGTTTCCGAGTCGATATGTACGAATCACACTTTGGGCTCAGCGGCTCGCCTTTCCAGCTCAACCCCGATCCGGCGTTCTACTTCGACAGCCGCGGGCACAGCAACGCGCTCGCGTACCTGAAGTTTGGCGCGCACCAGGGCGAGGGCTTCATCGTCGTCACCGGCGAGATCGGCGCCGGCAAGACGACGCTGGTCCGCACACTGCTCGAGGGCCTCAACCCGGACCAAGTGGTGGCGGCTCAAGTGGTCAGCACGCAGCTTGAATCGGGCGAGCTGCTGCAAGCGATCCTGATGTCCTTCGGCATCGCGTCGTCCAGCAACTCCAAGGCCCACCTGATCGGCAGCCTGGAGGCCTTCCTCACATCGCTGGCGGCCAAGGGACGGCGGGCGCTGCTGATCATCGACGAAGCGCAGAACCTGAAGCACGAGGCGGTTGAAGAGCTGCGCATGCTGTCGAACTTCCAGCTCGGCAAGTACGGGTTGTTGCAGAGCTTTCTGGTCGGCCAGCCGGAGTTGCGCCAGTTGCTGCAATCCAAGTCGATGGAACAGTTGCGCCAGCGCGTGATCGCATCGTGCCACCTGGGCCCGCTGGCGCCGGCTGAAACGCAGGCCTACATCGAACACCGCCTTCGCCTCGTCGGCTGGGCGGCGCGCCCGACCTTTGCTGCCGATGCGTTCGAGCGCATCCATGCCTGGACGGGCGGCGTGCCGCGCAAGATCAACCGGCTGTGCAACCGCTTGCTGCTGGGCGCATTTCTGGGCAGCGAGGAACACATCACCTCGCTGCTGGTGGACCGCACGGCCGGTGAACTCAGGAGCGAAATCGGCGAGCTCTCCGAGATCCCGGATGTGGCTCCTGCGGCCGCCCCCGCAGAGCGCTCGGCAGAGAAGCCGGCGGCTGCGGCCCGCTCTCATACCGCGCTGGCCATGGAAGCGGCGCCGGTGGCCGCCGTCGGAGCCGACGCTGCGCTGGACGTGCGCGCCAAGGTCAGGCTGGTGCCGGGCGCGGTGTCGAACGGCGCCATCGCCGAAGTCGTCGACGAACCCACTGCGCCGCCACCGCAACGCAGCGACACACAGGCTGCTGCCTCCAAGCACGACCGCGCGCCGGTCGCTTCGACGCCCGAAGTGTCGGGCCGGGGCGAGTCCCGCGGGCCGCTGACCGTCGTCCCGGCCGCCAAGGTTGCCGCAACGGCTCCCCCACACGCGGAGCAGGCGGCCATGGCCACCACTGCCGAAGCCGGCCAGGCCGAGCGCAAGGCCGTGGTGCAGTCGCTGATCAAGCGTCGCCCTCATCGCAGCGGCAGCATCGGGCGGCCCATGATCTGCCTGGTCGACTCGACGTCCGACTTTCTGAAGGCAGGCACGCTGGCCGAGGTGTTTCTGAAGTTTCCGAGCCTGCCGCGGTTGGTCGCCGTGCATCCGGGGCCCGAAGCAGCGCTGTCCTTCGGCGACACCGGGGCCGACGAATTGCCGATGCCCTTCCTCGGGCTGCACCTCGAAGGCCTGGCCGGCTCGTTTGCGTCGCAGACCCGCCAGGTGCTGGAACAGTTTGAAGACATCCTGGCCGAGTTCAACCCGCATGCGGTGATGGCAATGGGCGACAGCGATGCCGTGCTCGCCTGCAGCCTGCTGGCCAGCAAACAAGGCACGCCGCTGTTCCGCGTGGGCGGTGGGCAGCGGCCGGCGGAAACCGCGGGCGTCAAGCGCGTCAACGGCGCCTTGATCGACAAGATCTCCGATGCGCTGTACGTCAACCGGATGGACAGCTACTACACGCTGTACCAGGAGGGCATCAAGTCCGACCGCGTGCTGTGCGTGGGCAACCTGGTGGGCGACATGCTCAAGCAGGTGCTGCCGCATGCGCCCAGCCCCGACGAGATCCTGACCGACGCGAGCGAGGCGACCAGCTTTGCCGCAGCGCCGCAGGGATTCGCACTCATCACGCTGGATGCTCGGGAGATCCCGGAAGCGTCCAGAGTGCTGCAGGACCTCGTCAGTCTGCTCTGCGAACTCGCTGCCGATTTGCCGGTGATCTGGCCTGTGAACGGTGCCACACAGAGATTGCTGGGGGACTCGGCCAAACGGCTCCACGCGGCCGGGGTGCTGCTGCTTCCCGAGCCTGGCTACCTGCAGTTGCTCGGCTTGCTCGAAAAGGCCAAGTGCCTGGTTTGCGGCTCGGAAGCTTCGCTGTTGGAAGAGGCGGTGGCGCTGGGCATTCCTTCGGTGACGCTGAGCCACGACCCGGCAGCAGCGGGCTGGCTGGCCAAAGCGGGGGCGCCAGTCAAGGGCGAGGTCACAGACAAACCGCTGGCGCTCATCCGCCACCAACTCGCGCGGGCCGAGCCTGCCCAAGATGCACCGACCTACTGGGACTCCGGCACCGCAACACGCATTGCCAACCACCTGCTGCTCTGGTTGCCGAAGAGCGACAAGGCCGCCCCGGTAACGATCTGAGCGTCGGCAGGCAACTCGACGCCTCACCAGGCTGGTGGCGTCCCACGCCCGATCGAGTGGTACTCAAAGCCCTCATCGCGCATTAGCCGGGGCGAAAACAGATTGCGTCCGTCGAACACGACCGGTTGCTTGAGCCGCACGCGCAGGCGCGACCAATCAGGGCTCTTGAAGATCTTCCATTCGGTGGCGATCACCAACGCGTCGGCTCCCACCACACAGTCTTCGGGCGTCTCGGCGAACGAGACGCGGGCGAGCATCTCGGTGCCCTCGCCCAGGTCCGTTGCGAGCGCGCGTCGCGCCTCTTTCATGGCGACCGGGTCGTAGGCAATGACGCGCGCGCCCGCCGACACCAGCTTCTCGATGATCACGCGGCTCGGTGCATCGCGCATGTCGTCGGTGTTTGGCTTGAAGGCCAGGCCCCACAGCCCGAAGAGGCGGCCGCGCAGATCGGGGCCGAAGCGCCGGTTGATCAGACGAACCAGGACTTCTTTCTGCACTCGGTTGACTTGCTCGACAGCCTGGATCACCTTCAGCTCCATGCCATGCTCAAGCCCCGTGTGGCAAATCGCGCGAATGTCCTTCGGGAAGCAGGAGCCGCCATACCCGGTGCCGGCGTACAGGAAGTGGTAGCCGATACGGGAGTCTGAGCCGATACCCTGACGCACTGATTCGATGTCGGCACCGACGGCGCCAGCCAAGTTCGCCAGTTCGTTCATAAAGCTGATGCGAGTGGCCAGCATCGCATTGGCGGCGTACTTGGTGAGTTCGGCCGAGGGCACGTCCATGTGGATCGTGCGGAGGTGGTTGCGCTGCAGCGGTGCATAAAGGCGATCCATGATCTCGCGCGCGCGCACACCCGCCGGGCCGGGCGGGATGCCCAGCACGATGCGGTCTGGTCGCATGAAATCGGCCACCGCCGAGCCTTCCTTCAGGAACTCGGGATTGGAGACGACCGCAAACTCATGCGTCACACCACGCCGGAGCAAGGCGGCAGCAATTTCGGCGTTGACCTTGCCGGCCGTGCCGACGGGCACCGTGCTCTTGTCGACGATCACCGTGAAGGCGTTCATTGCCTCGCCGATCGATCGGGCCGCGGCGAGCACGTAGGTCAAGTCGGCCGAGCCATCTTCATCGGAGGGCGTGCCCACCGCAATGAAAACCACGTCGGCACCAAGCAGCCCTTCGCCAATGTCGGTGGTAAAGCGCAGCCGATCAGCGGCCACGGCCGGCTTGACGATGCTCTCAAGCCCTGGCTCGTAGATCGGCACCACCCCCTGCTTCAGCAGCGCGACCTTTGCCTTGTCGATATCGACACATGTGACGTGCATGCCCAAGTCGGCAAGACACGCGCCGGTCACAAGCCCCACGTAGCCGGTACCAAGAATGGCAACTTTCAAGCCAGCCTCCCGTCAAGACGCTCGAACCACGCCATCGCAGCGAGTCGATGTCGATCTGGCGCGTCATATCCGCGCGCTCTTCCCAGCCTACCACTTGGCGGCTGAACAGGCCGATCTGAACAACGAGGAAGAACCAACTCTCGTCAGCCGATGCTGATGATGTCGGCGGCCGGCGATACCGCAACGGCCTCGTAGCGCCGGCGCTGCCGAGCGTCGCCGACGCGGGCAAACGCAGGGGATGGCTACCAGCAAATTCCTTCGTAGCGCCCGGGCTCCGAGCGCCCGCTTCCGATTCGAACGAGGTCGATCACGACTTGGTCAGGGCGGATCTTGCTGAGGATGTCGCGGAATTCGGCGGCCCCGTTGCCGACCACCACGACTTCGGCGTGCGTCAGGATCTCGCTCATTTCAGACACCATCAGCCGGGAAATGTGGGGGATGTGGTTGAGGATATAGTCTCGGTTCGAACCCGTGATACTGGCCAGGGTGACATTCTTGTCGTAGAGTTTCAGATCATAGCCTTTGCCGATCAACGTTTCGATGACGTCGACAACAGGGCTCTCGCGGAGGTCGTCCGTGCCAGCCTTGAAGCTGAAACCCAGAATGCCGATCCGCCGCTTGCCATGTTCGGTGATCATCTTGATTCCGCGCTGAATCTGAAGCTGATTTCCCGGAAGGATGGAATTCAGTATCGGCGTCTCGATATCCAGTGTCTTCGCCTTGTAGGTCAAGGCTCGAACGTCTTTCGGCAAGCACGAGCCACCGAACGCGAACCCCGGCTTGAGATAATACGATGAAAGATTGAGCTTGTGATCATGGCAAAAGATGTCCATCACCTTGTGCCCATCGATTCCCAGCGACTTGCAGATGTTCCCAATTTCATTGGCAAACCCCACTTTCAACGCATGCCAGACGTTGTCGGTGTACTTGACCATCTCGGCGGTTGCGACGTCGGTTCGGATGAGGGGTGCATCCATGTTCACGTACAGCGTTGCCAGAATATCCCCGCTCCGGCCGTCGGTTTCGCCGATCACCGTCTTGGGTGGCTGGTAGTAGTCGGAGACTGCCGTACCTTCCCGAAGAAACTCCGGGTTGTTGCAGACACCGAAGTCAACGCCGGCTCGCTTGCCTGAACTGGCCTCCAGCGTTGGGATTACCACGTCCCTCATCGTTCCAGGCAACATGGTCGAGCGCGCCACAACGACGTGAAAACTGGCCTTTTGCGCAATGGCAGCTCCGATTTCCTCGCACACCCTGCGAACATAGGTCAAGTCCAGGCTGCCGTTGAGCTGGCTCGGCGTGCCCACGCAAACCAGCGAGATCTCTGAATTCTGGACCGCCTCGGCAACGCTCGTGGTGGCGGTCAGGCGGCCCTCGCGGACGCTGGCTGAAATGATTCCACCGATATCCTTCTCGACAATGGGTGAAGTACCCTCATTGATCAGGTTGACCTTTGTCTGATTGGGGTCAACCCCGATGACTCGATGCCCGTCTTTGGCCAGACAACCGGCAGAGACTGCCCCGACGTAGCCGAGCCCAAAAATGCTGATATTCATGCTCAATAGTCCACTGGATGATTGGAATGGTGTTGACAGGATTTAGCTCGGCGTCACGGCGTTGGCGCACATCTGATCAAACTGTCCGACGGCCGAGCGCCATGAGAAACTTTCACTGACCATGAGCTTTCCTGCACTGCCCATGGATCGGGCCTTTGACGGATCCTGCAGAAGAGCAACCACGCGCTGGGCAAAGGTCTCAGGATCGTCGGCAACGAAGATGTTCAAACCATCTTCAACCGGCAGCCCTTCCGCGCCGATGGTGGATGAAACCACTGGAATACCCATTGCCATCGCTTCGAAGATCTTGATTCGCGTCCCGCCACCAACACGCAAGGGAACTACCGAGACGGTTGCCCGGCTCATGTACGGACGCACGTCGTCGACAGTACCGGTGACATGAATACTGGGGTCGGAGTCCTGAAGCGCTCGGACAGCGGGCGTTGGGTTCCTACCGATGATGGTGAGCTTTACGTCAGCGCATTGGCTTCGAATTCTTGGATACGTCGTGCGGACGAACTCCAGGATTCCGTCGATGTTGGGCATCCAGTCCATCGAGCCGAGGAAGACGATATGGCGGGTTTCTGGTCCGTAGCCAAGTTCTGAGAAGAAATCGACATCAACTCCGGTCGGGACATGGCCAAGGACATTGGAAAGTCCAAACTCGCCCCGGAAGCGGATTGCATCGTCCTCACTGACCGCAATAACCCCTCTGAAATCTGCACATGTCTGGCGCTCGAAGCGGTGGTATCGCCGCCATTGAATATACATGTACGCTTTGAGAAGAATATTCTTGGCAGACTCGAAGTGCCGCTTCCAGATTTGGCTTTCGACATTGTGCTGAAACACAATTATCTTTGCAGGCTCGACACCAGAGGCCAATATGTTTGGCGTCATCGACAGGAAGTCGGCCACCACAATGTCGTAGTCGTGCTCTCTTTCGAGCTTGGCGATCTGATTTGTTGCGAGTGTGCTTCGGTACTTGTCGATTACATACGGAGAGCGAGAGAGTAGGAGATTTTTCAGCAGCCCGATGTAGAAGGAGAGGCTTCGCTTCGGCTGATCCCGCCACGGAATCCAAGACTGCGCACTCGAATATGTACTGGCATGCGCTTTTGCCGCTTCTGGCATTCCGTTAGGGAATAGCGCTAGATAGGTGATGTGGTGCCACGCATGCCATTCCTTGAGCATCTGGAATGTGCGAATCTTCCCGCCAGAATCGAGTGGATAGAGGGGATCGGCCTTAATCCAGAGAATTCTCTTTCGCGGTGACATCTGCGTCGACATTCCAAGATCCCAATCTTTGCAACACACAAAGTCGATGCAAAGATTCTAGCCAGAGGATGCATTCCCGCAGGTCGGCACGGAGCGATATCCGTGCAAATGCCGCAGCGTTCTCGCCGCAAATGCCCCGCCGGTGTGCGCAATCGCAATGCTTGCGACGTCACATGGAAGCGTCGAGGGATTTTGTCTCGCATTAGATGCTTCGGTAACACAAACGCAGCATTCCGTGCCAACTAGTGCCGCCAAAGTCGGTCACGGCGTGACTAGACTGGTTTCACAACGTCGCTTGTGGCAGCTCCGGCGCGACATCCAGAAGGGGCGTCGCCGTCCGGGCGGGGGGGTCATTCTTGCTGTTCAACTCAGCCGAGTTCCTGCTCGGGTTCCTGCCGATCGTCCTGATCGGCTACTACCTGCTTCCGCACCGCGGCCAGAACGCGTTCCTCGTCCTGGCCAGTTGCATCTTCTACGCCTCCTGGGACTGGCGGTTCCTCGCCCCTCTGCTCTTCACGACCTCGCTTGACTACTGGGTCGCTGGGCGCATCGAAGCCAGCGCGGCCGCCGGCCAGCCGTTGTCGACCCGCAAGAAGTACCTGCTGCTCAGCGTGGTGTCCAACCTGGGCTTGTTGGGCTTCTTCAAGTACTTCAACTTCTTTGCAGAGTCGGCAGCGCAACTGGCACAGACCCTGGGCCTGGACATCGGCGTGCGCACTTTCGAGATCGTGCTCCCCCTGGCCATTTCGTTCTACACGTTCCAAGCCCTGTCCTACACGATCGATGTCTATCGCGGTGAGTTCCACGCGACCAAGTCCTTCTGGGACTTCTTTCTTGCCGTGCTGTACTTTCCTCACCTGATCGCGGGCCCGATCCAGCGGGCGGCGACGCTGTTGCCTCAGATCGTCAATCCGCGCCGTATCCGGCGGGACCAGGTCCAGGAAGGCCTTCACCTCATCGCTTGGGGCTTCTTCAAGAAGGTCTTCATCGCCGACAACCTGGCGCCGATCGCCGACGCGGCGTTCGCCGACCCAACGCCCACCGGCGGCGTGACCGTGCTTGCGGTCTATGCCTTTACGTTCCAGATCTACTGCGACTTCTCCGGCTACACCGACATCGCCCGCGGCCTTGCCAAGATCATGGGGTTCGACTTCGTCTTGAACTTCAACCTGCCGTACTTCGCGACCAACCCTTCCGACTTTTGGCGCCGCTGGCACATCAGCCTGTCAACCTGGTTGCGCGACTACCTCTACAAGCCCTTGGGCGGCAATCGAGACGGCTCGCTGATGACTCATCGCAATCTGCTGCTCACCATGGTGCTGGGGGGGCTGTGGCACGGCGCGGCGTGGAACTTCGTGCTCTGGGGCCTGTACCACGGCGTTCTGCTGGTCGGCCACCGCCTGGTGGAGCCCGCGCTGGCGTGCGTCGGCCGGCTGCTGGCACCAACCCCGCAGCTGTGGTGGCTGATCCGCGTCGCTTCGATGTTCTTGCTGACGTGTTATGGCTGGCTGTTGTTCCGCGCCACGTCGTTGGACCAGGTCGTTGCGATGACGGCCTCGCTGGCCCAGCCGCTGCAGGGCATCGACGGCGCCAGCATGGCGCGCGTGACCTGGATCATTCTGCCGCTGCTGATCGTTCAAGTGATTCAAGCCCGAAGTGGTGAGCTGTTCTTCATGAAGCTTCCGTCGATTCCGCCTTCGATGCGGGTCATCGGCTATTCGATCATGCTGTACCTGACGCTCTTTCTGGGCGGTGAGGCGCAGTCGTTCGTGTACTTTCAGTTTTGAGGCCTGATCGTGCGTATCGGCTTTGTTCTCCGTTGGGTTGGCTACATCGTTCTGGCGCTGGCGACGCTGGAGTTGGCGGCGCGGGTCGACGACTTTGTCAAGCACGGCGCACCCCTGCTGAAGCCGTACACCATCAACACCCTCTTCCGGCCCAGTCCTTTCGGTCGGGAGGGAGTGCCCGGCGCGCGCTTCGGCAAGTGGCAGATGAATGCGCTGGGCTACCGCGGGCCAGAGCCACAGGCTGGACGAAGCAATGTCGTGACCTTTGGTGCGTCGGAGACCTTCGGCCTGTACGAGAGCCCGAACCGCGAGTACCCGCGCGTCGTGGAGGCGCGCCTTGAGGAAGTTCGGCCGCAGACCTACAACGTCGTCAACATCGCCATTCCCGGCATCCGCATCGGGCGGATCGGCTACCTCGAAAGGGCGCTGGAGCAGACACAGGCTCGCCACGTGGTCGTCTATCCCAGTCCGGCCAACTACATCGGCACAGTCACGCCGTTTTGCCGACAGCCCAGCTCACCGATTCCCTCTTCGATCGGTATGGCCGACAGGGTCAGGTTGTTCGGCAAGCTGGATCAGCTCGCGAAAAAGGTGATCCCGCCGCAGACGCTGAGTCCCGTGCGATCGGTCATGATCCGTTGGGCGAATCAAAAGCAGGCGCCTGTTCCGCGCGTTCCCGAAGAGACGCTGAACGCGCTGCGAGAGGACCTGAACTGCGTCGTGCGCGCGGTACAGCAGCGCAATGCCGTACCCATCCTGGTAACGCATGCCACCTACTTCGGCGACAAGGTCGCGCCGGAAGACGAGGCACTGCTTCTGGCTTGGCGCCGCTTCTATCCGGCGCTGCTGGAAGAAGGCTTCCTCGATCTGCAGCGGCGCGCAAACGACGTGATCCGCGCCGTGGCGGCAGAACACGGGCTTGCCTTGGTCGACGCTGCCGCAGCCATTCCGAGGGGTTCGGCCCACTTTGCGGACTTCGTCCACTTCACCGACAAAGGCGCGGCAAGCATGGCCGGGCTGATTGCAGACGCAATCCTGAAGGCTCCGTCCTTGCCGGCGACGCCGCCCGGAACCAGCAACCCCGCCAGCGCGGCAACGAACAATGCCCCGGTGGCGAGTCAATAGCCCCGGCGCCTTGCTTACTTCGGCAGGTTCTTCCAGTACCGCAGCAAATCTCGCAGCGCTTCGGGCTTGTTCGTCGGGGGCGGCAACCCTGCCTGGTTCCTGGAGTTCACCCCGTGGCATGACGCGCAGACACGCACCTCTCCCGGCTGGAAGCTGATCCAGACGCGCTCTCGCACCACGGGGTTGCCCGCTGCATCGGTGATTTGCCAGGCCAGGGCACGCCGCGCTGGAACAAACGCAGCGGTGGAGCCGTCCAGGGCAATCTTGACGCTGCCGGCTGGGCCACCGGGGTTGGCCGGGTTCTTGGCCCGGGGGTCGTGCATGGGTTGGGCGATCGGTCGCCGCCCCTCCTTCGGCGAGATCGAATAGCCGCGAATCTGGTCGGCCTGGAGGATCTGGAAATGCGAGACGTTGTAGACCTTGCCGCTGTTGCCCACGGTCTTGGCTCCGTTGGGTACTTGCAGGTTGTAGGGCTGAGCAACATCGGCGCGGTCTCGCGTGGTCTGGTTGCGGGTGACGATCAGGGCGAGCTCGTTGGCCGCCATCCAATTGCGCAGAGCTGCTTCATCGACCGCTTCTTCGCTGAAGATCGAACGCTCGGGCTGCTCCATCGCCGGGGTCGCGCGGGTCGGGCGCGTGCGTGCAACAACCTCCACCGGCTCCAGCTCCCACAGCCGCCCGTTGAAGCTTTGCTTGACGTCTGGGTCCCACCAGCTGACCGACTTGGTGATCCCACCGGTCAATGATGGTCCGACCGCAGAGAAGCGGTTGGCGGTGTCCAGCGTGAGTTGCTTGATCAGGAACTCCCTCATCTGGCTGGCATCGTCCGACGTGGTCGGCGTGTGGGTGGCGACGAAGCGGCCGTCCGCCAGCGGCAGCGGGCTGCGGTAGCGCCCGCCGATCAGACCGCTGCCGCCCTCGGCGGGAGTGAAATCTTCGATGGCGGTCAGCGTGGGGTCCAGACCCTTGCCGCCGTTGAACCTGACGATCTGGTTCGAACTCAGCGTGCCGAACTCGCGTGCATAGATCCCGTAGTACGTGCCCGGGCGGATCGGATCCTCCCTGACATGGAACAAGCCGCCGTCGAAGCGGATGGTTTTCTTGTTGGAATGCAGTGCGGCGTTGGTGTCGTCCGACAGGGCCGGATCGCTGGTGAACGACCGCAAAATCTGCAGGCCAGGCATCAGCTCCTGCCGGCCAATGTGGTTCAGCGTCTCTTCTTCGGTGCCGTCTTCGTTGATCTGCCACGGCGTGAACAGGTTGTTGGTGTAGCCGGCCACCGGACCGAAGGCGCTGGTCGAACCCAACCGCGCCTCGGGAAACATCTCAGCGATCGAGTTGAGCTTGGCCGCCCCCGCACTCTCGTCGGAGAAGTTGAACGCGCCGTAGACCCCGGGCTGTTCGGCCTGCTGATCCCGCTGCAGGTGATCCCAGCGCGTGAAGATCACCCGGCCATAGCTGTCGATGATCGGCGTGAAGGCACCACTCACGGAGTGAGTCAACAGGCGCAGATCCCCGCCGGTGGCGCTCAGGCTCCAGATGCCGGTGACGGTGGGCATGTTCTCGTATTCGTCGAGCTGCGGATACAGATGCGACTCGCCGCCGCGTGGCCGGTCGGAGGTGAACAGGATGCGATCGTCGGTGCCATACAGAGGCGACACGTTGTTGTAGAACGGCGGCTGCCCCGCCACCTTGGTGATCGAGACCGATTCCGCCTTGCCCAGGCCGGACACCTCGTAGATCTGCCAGTAGTAGTCGCCCGTCTTGTACTGCTCGGAAGGCGCGCCGATGACCATGCTGAACAAGGCCTTGCTGCCGCTCCAGTGCATCGACGGTTCGCGCACCGCAATCGCTTGCGCGCCTTGCAGGCCGTCCATTCCGAAGCGCGCTTCTTTCGTCAGATTGCGAAGCGTGCCGTCGGGATAGCGAATCATCAGGTCGCCCCCGCGAACCACGCGGCCGACGTCACCCAAGTGGTTGCTGAAGGTTGCGGCGCGAGTTCCCGTGTCCTTTCCGTTCTTGAGCGTAGGCACCTGGGTTGCGAACAAGACGGGGTTCGTGAGATTGCCGACAGCCGCTCCGGGAATCAAGACCGGCGCTCCGGTCGAAGGCGGGCTGCCACCCGAGTCGATGCTCGCAGCGGTTGCCGTCGACTTTCCCCCGCCTCCGCAAGCGATCAAAGCGGCAGCACAAACCGCCGCATGGAACAGACTACTCAAACGAAGTTTGCGACCCGAATTCATGACAGCTTTCCTTAACCTTCTCGGAGGTAACGCCCTCCAGGACTTCAGCCCCACGGACACATTCTGGAGCCATCGTCCGGCCGCACCGTGGACCCGACAAGCCAGCGTTTCCGTGACGACCTCAAACGCGCGCCGCAACCTTGTGCCGCAGAGGATGCCCGACCAGACGCATCACCAAACGCTTCGGGTCTCGATCCCAAGGGCAAAACCTTGGGATCTGATGATGATCGGAGTCGCGTGTGGCCGTACCGAACGCCACGGAAACGGCTGACGTGAAGCCTGCTTGCTTGACCATCTCGACATGCTCGGCCGTGTAGTCCAGCCCCGGCTTGCCGTTCGGGTACGCAAACATGGTGGGCACCGATCCGAGAATGTCGGCAAGCACATCGCGGCTCTTGACGATCTGCGCCCTCGCCTCGGCGGCATCCAGCTTCGACAGGATCGGATGCTCATGCGTGTGTGCGCCAATGCGCATCCCCCCCCGCTTCAATGCGTGGACATCTTCCGAGGTCATCATCAGGTTGTTGGGCAAGTCGCCATCGACCATGGCCGCCAACCGCCCACACGTTTCCGAGCGCTCTGCAAATGGCAGGTACTTGACCTTGCGGACGATGTCATCGATCAGCACCAGCCGCGAGGCGACATCGCCAACCGTCCTGATACCCAGGCCCATCCAAGCCAGGTCAACAGCCTGCGTCGGCAGTCGACGCACGGTTTCAGTCACCGTGTCGTGCATCATGCGGCCACCGTTGATCAGGCCGGACGCAATGAAAAATGTGGCGACGAGTCCATGCCGCCGCAAGATGGGCAAGGCCACTTCGAGGTTGTCGAGGTAACCGTCGTCGAAAGTCACGCACAGGGCGCGAGACGGAAGGGTTCCATCCGCGAGGCGAGAAAGCGCGTCGTCCAGCGGTAGCACGCGAAAAGTGCGCGACAGGATGGCCATCTGCGCATCGAACTGCGCCGCACTCGGTTCGCCGGGACTCAAGCTGTCCGGCTCGCCCAAGACTCGGTGGTACAGCAGCACCGTCAGCGGTGCGTTAGCGCCCCCAGGCGAGGTCATCGAGCCCACGCCCCGCGCGACGAGTTCAACAAGTGAGTTCATCTCACCACCCGCAGCGGCCCAGAACCTGCTGGCTCGCTGTTGGCCCCGCCACCGCGATTGCCTGGCCGCAGATCGGCCGGGGTGGCGTCATGCCATGGCCTCATGCAGAACCCGACCCTCCATCACCGCAGGCAGCCCGAGCCCCATCATCGACAGCAGCGTCGGCGCCACATCGAGGTTGGTGCACGGAGGCAGATTCGCGCCACGTTTGATGCTCTTGCCGTAGAACGCGAGAACACCGTTGATGTGGTGCATGCCCTGCTTGACCGTTGGTGTGTCCGTTGCAAACAACTCGTCCATCGCGTGACGGCGTTCAGGTCGGCCATCCGCGGCCGGAAAGGTGTACTCGATACCCGGCACCTTGCGAGCCAGCCCCATCGGCGTGATGGTCAGCACGTTGCCCGTCTCGCTGACCGAGAATCCAGCCTCCGACGTGCCGTCGGCGACCCTGCGCACGCCTGCCAGCTGCGCCTTGATCGAAGCGCGGCGGCCGGCATCGGGCACGGTCAGGTTCCACTGCGGCACCATCGTCGGGACAGTCTCGGTGATACCGCTCTTGCCGATCACATCGAGCAGCGTGTCGATGTTCTTGATCCGGACGACGATCTTGCCCAGGTCGTACTTCTCGCTCACATACGGCTGCTGTCCCATGCTGGAGGCGACCACCAACACAGTCTCGTCATCGATGAGCTTGAAGGCACGCCCCAGCAGTTCGTCACACAACCCGTAGCCGAACGGCACCGCTTGGCCGTACTTCTCGCGCTCGTCCGGAGGGGATTTGGCAAGGAACTTGGAGTCATCCCAGGCCCGCCAGTAGTGATGCATGTAGTGCGCAGCATGGTTGCTGTGCCACGTGGCGAAGTCCGGTCGCTCGCGCCGGTACAGCTTCGAGAAGAAGTCAAAGTTCAGCAGCGGCTGCAGGCTCACCCGGCGCCACCGCGAGTGGGGCGAGATCCGCTCGCGCACCAACTGGGCCGCGACGCGCAGACAGGTCGAGGGCCTCAGGCCGAGTTGCAACAGCTTCACGCCGATGCGCAACCCCTCCATCGCCCCCGGTGCCTTGGAGGTCTTGTTGTGGGCCTGCGTGTAGCGCCGGTTGATGGCCTGCACCGGCTCCAGACTCTTCGGATAGGTGTCGTCGCTGGGTGCAAACGGCCCCGGGACCATGAAGCCGCGAAGCGGTGTCGGCGGGTAGGCGCTGATGCTGCCGAAGACACCCACAGAGCGGCCCGCCTCGGCAACATACTGCCAGGTTCGCTTGGCGGTGATCGTTTCCGAGTCCTGCTCGAGCACCGACGCACCATGAACCGCCGGCGACACGCCCGTGTGGAGGGTCACCCAGGTGATCCATGGGTCCAGCAACGGCGGGCGCTCGACAGCCGATTGCATCGCCCACGCGCCCTGCTGCCGCAACTGCACAAAGTTCGGAAGGAATTTCGGCCCCCGTTCCTCAATCAGGCGATCGATGACGGCCCAATTGATCTCGTTGAATTCCAGAAGCAGAACTTTTTGTTTCGTCGCCATGACGCTTCTCCCACTGTCAAACGCATGCAGGCGCATGCTCTATTGCATCGAAAATGCGCTGCCTCGCCCAGACGTTGCGCCCATCAGCCCCTGACATACCGTCAGAGTCTCCACCGCGACGTCGTCCCAGGACCGCCGCATCGCGGCCGCAATCGCGGCGTGATCCCACGTCTGCACGAGCGCCCGCTCCAAGCCGGCACGGAGCTGATTGGCGTTCTTGGGCGCAACCAGAATTCCGTTGCCGGGATGGATGATCTCGCTGGTGCCGCCCACATCGGTCGCCACCACGGGGCGGCCACAGGCAACCGCTTCGACGACGACGTTGGGGTAACCCTCGGACCAACTCGGCAGCGTCAGGACATCGGCCGCACAGATCCACCTCGCAACCTGCTCTGGCGGCAGTCCGCCGGGCTGGAACACCTTGTCCGTCAGACCCGCGCTCTGAATCAGCATCTGCAGCTCAGCCTTCATCCCCCCATCGCCCACCAGCGCCAAGCGAAAGCGCGGGTTGGCGAGCGCGAGCTGCCGCGAGGCGTCGATCAACTCGCGCAGTCCCTTGGCCTCGACAAACCGGCCGACGTAGACCACCAACTGGTCGGTGGCGGCCACACCAAGTTGATGCCGAGCCTGCGCCTGGTCCGCGAGACCGAAGACCGATGTGTTGAAACCGTTGACCACCGTGTGCACATTGGCCGGCTTGACGCCGAACTCGGAGATAGTCGCCTGGCGCATGGCCTCGCTGACGGTGAGTACCGCGTCGGCACCAGTCAGCGTCTTGCGAGTCATGTGGACGTTGAAGCCCGACCGCACATGGATATCGCTTCCCAACGCGCCGATGACGCACGGAACGCCCAGCGATCGAGCCACACGCAACGCTGCATAGCCGTCGGGATAGACCCAGTAACCGAGCACGAGGTCCGGCTTGAACGCACGGACACGTGGCCCCAGAGCCCAGCTCCCGACCAAGCCGTTGAGCGCGCGGGAGAGCATCGGCACAGCGGGGTAGTTGAAGGCCTCGACGTCCAGGCCGGGCAAGGTGTAGTTCGAAGGGACACTGCCGTAGATGTAGCTGCGAGGCTGCATGCCGGGCAGGCGCGGATAGCGCATGGTCTGGAAGAACACACGAACGTCAGCCAAACGAGTCAGTGCGCGCACAGTTTCGTAGGTGAACCGCCCCCGGGTCAGGTCGTGCGGCACCGGCAACATGGGTGTGACCACCGCGATGCGCAATCCCTTGCGGGTTGTCGAAGCGCTCACCGATTCGGTCCGCGACGGGCGCGCGGGGGCTGCGTCAACGTGGGCGGCTGCCTGACCAGTCGGCGCAATGGGAATCGTTTGGGTCATTGAATCGGCTAGGAACTTGGCGCAGCCCTTATTGTGGGCTTGCGATCGTTCGTTTCACATCGCCGGCCGCCCCCTAAATTGGGGAGTGTTGAGCATGCGTGACCCTTGTCACGCTGGTCGGCGAGTGGCGAAGCCGCTACGCCTCGCTCACCTTCAGTCAGCCTCGGGCTTTGCGCCTGATCGCGTCAAAGAGCGTGCAGGAATGCCAACCACGGTGGCGCCTGCGGGCACATCGTGCAAGACCACTGCGTTGGCGCCAACCCGGGCACCCGCGCCGAGGGTGACCCCACCGATGATCTTGGCCCCCGAGCCAATGAAGATGTCATCCGCCAACGTCGGCGACAGCCCCTTGTTGTCGCCGATGACCACGCCACTCTCGACCCAGACGTTGCGCCCACCGCGCGTCGACGAATTGATGACCACGCCGATCGGGTGAATCAGCACGAAGCCCGGGCCGAACTGCGCTCGAACCCCAATGACACAGCCGTTGACGACCTTGTTGAGCCAATGCGGTATGAGGGCCAACGGCGCCAGGTGCCAGCGACTCAGCGCCGCCTGGGCGCGGTACAGCGCATTCGCCAGGGTTCCATCGGTCAGCAACGCCTTCAGCAGCGAACACTTCTGGCCGTACTGGGAATACAAAGCCTGCTTGGCCCGCAGGTCGGCGAGGAGGCTCATGAGGAACTCAACTCACGCACCGCGCGATCTGGTGGCGTTGTTGTCAACATCGGGAGTTTGATGAGCGCAGACCATTGTTGTGCGCGCCTATTATGCAGACAGGCCCTGGCAACCTGGCCTCTGATCGCCCATCCACGGCACAGGCGCCGACCGCGCATCGCAGATTTCTGGTCTTGATCAATGAGCTTTGTCCTCTTCGTCGTCTACATCCTTTGCACGTATCTGCGGCCGTTCGAGATGTTCGCCCCGGCGCTGAACGAGTACCGGCCGATGCTGATTCTCCTGGCGTTGGCTCTCGTTCCTGCGGTGATGCGCGCCGTCATGCGAAACGAGGCCGGCGCACGTGCCGTGCACTTTGGTTTGCTGGGCCTGTTCGTGCTGGCAATCGGCGTGTCCCAAGTTGCCAACCAATGGGCCGGCGGGGCGCTGGTTTCGATCGCCGACTTCAGTGCATCAGCCATTCTGATGGTGCTGTGCTTTCTGAACCTGACCTCCATCAGGAGGCTCCAGGTGACCTGCGTCGCCATCGTCGCCAGTGCGGTGCTGCTGGCTGCCTTGGGAATCTATTCCTTTCACACAGGGTTCATGGCGGAACAACTCGTGCTGCGTCAGAACCCGACCGACGATGAGGCGTTGGAATCGGTTGATATCGTAGACACGAACCCGATACCTGCGCAGGACACGTCGGGGCGCTATTTCCTGCGGCTTCGCAGCCTCGGTTTCCTGAACGATCCGAATGACCTCGCTCAGTTCATGGTCATGGTGCTTCCGCTGCTGTGGTGGGCCCATGCGCCGGGCCGTTGGATCCGCAATCTGTTCGTCCTGGGGGTCCCGGGCGTCTTGCTGGGCTATGCGATCTACCTGACTCAGTCGCGCGGCGCGCTGCTGGGCGTCGCTGCCGTACTCCTGATGGCTGCGCACCGTTTTCTCGGCACCATCAAAACCATGGTGCTGATGTTCCTGGCCACAGCGGCCATGGGGATCATCAGCTTCGGTGGCCGCGAGTTGTCGACGAGCGAGGAGTCAGCAGCGCAGCGAATCGATGCCTGGTACGCCGGATGGACCATGCTCAAAGCAAAGCCACTCTTCGGAGTCGGCTACGGCAACTTCCTCGATTACCACAATCTCACAGCGCACAACTCCTTCGTGCTGTGCTTCTCCGAACTCGGGCTGTTCGGGTACTTCGCATGGCTGGGGTTGATCGTGCTGACGTTCTTGGGGCTGAATCGGGCCATACAACTCGCTCCGCACAACACGCCGGAACGAAGGCTTACCGTCATGCTGCGTGCGTCCCTGGTCGCCTACCTGGCCTGCGCGTGGTTCCTCTCCCGGACCTACCAGCCGGGGCTCTACGTGGTCCTCGCACTGTGCATTTCGGCATGGGTCTGCGTCCAGAAGCTGGCCGCGCCGAACACCTCACCGGTCTTGCAGGAAGCGCTGCCATGGCCCAAACCGACGCTCATGGCGATGTTCATCAGCATCGCGGCTGTCTACCTGTTCATCGCTGCGCAACGCTTGATCGGCTAAGGCGTGACAGATTTGCCGATGCTGGTGCTTCGCATTCGCGGTGCGTGGGAGACAGCGCGAGCCATCCCATAGACTACCCGGCGATCGCGGCAGCGCGCTCTGGGTACGCTCGCGGGAGCGCCCAATGTGACGCCGACGATCTTGAGCGAAGGGTCCTGAGCCCTTCGCAATCCTTGATGCCGACGACCTCCCCTCATTCGTGCAAGACACTCGGGCTCTGCACTTCGCGCACACCGACGGCTGCAAGCGCGTCAGCCCAACCCTCAAGGCTTACATGATCCCTTTGCTTCTTGTCGTGGCGGTGATGTTTGTCGCCTTGCTCGCCGTTTTTGCGAACGAGGTCCGCAAGCGCAACATGGCGATCTGGCTGCGCAGTTTCTTTCGTCAGGACTGGCGCGGGCAGCCTGCGCAAGGCGTCACCAAGCACCTGATGTTTTGCTTCGTGGACCACTACGAGCCGAAGTGGGAAACGCCGAGCTACGAAACCGAGTGCGCCCGGGTTGCGCGCTGGAGTCGCGACTACCCCAAGCTTTGCGAAGGCCGCAGGGATGCCGACGGTCGCGCCCCGGTGCACACCTTCTTCTATCCGGAAGAGGAATACCGCACGGAGCACCTCGACGCACTGGTCGATCTGTGCCGAAAGGGCCTCGGCGAGATCGAGATTCACCTGCACCATAACGACGACACCGAAGCCGGGCTGCGAGAGAAGCTTTCCCGGTTCACCGAGATGCTGGCCGCCAAGCATGACGCGTTGCCGCGCAACCCGAAGACAGGCCAACCGCAATGGAGCTTCATCCACGGGAACTGGGCGCTCGACAATGCGCACCCGTCGGGTGACAACTGCGGCATCAACAACGAACTGATCATCCTGAGGGAAGAAGGCTGCTATGCCGACTTCACCTTGCCGGCAGCGCCGGACCCGTGCCAGACCAGCACGATCAACAAGATCTACTACGCCACTGACGACCCGTTGCAACCCAAGTCGCACGACACAGGCGAGCGGGTTCGCGTCGGCGGGAAGCCCGTCGGCGACCTGATGATCATCCAGGGCCCGCTGGGCTTCATGCGCGGCAACCGCAAGTTCGGCGTGGTTCCACGCATCGAGAACGCGGACGTGCGCACGAGTTCACCGCCCACGACCGACCGCGTCGATGCCTGGGTGGAAACAGGCATTCACGTCGAAGGCAAGCCCGAATGGGTCTTCGTCAAGGTGCATACCCACGGCACGCAGGAGCGCGACATGGACACCTTGCTGGGCGAACCGATGCGCCGAGCCTTCGAACACCTGGAACAACGCTACAACGATGGCCGCGAATGGAAGCTGCACTACGTCAGCGCGCGCGAGACCTACAACATCGTCAAGGCGGCTGAGGAAGGGTTGGAGGGCGACCCGGGAAGCTACCGCGATCATGTGATCCCGCGCCCGCAATACGCCCAGCGCTGAGACGTCGCGGTGGGAATCCTCGCCTTGCAAGTGATCGCGCTGCTGTGCATCGCGGCGGTTGTCTACTCCTACGTTCTGTATCCGTTCGTGCTGGCTTCCGTGGCGGCCGTCGTGCAAACCCTGCGCGACGCGGGCTATGTGTTCCGCAAGCGGGAACGCCGGGTCCGAGGCGACTCGGAGCTGCCGGCCGTGGCAGTGGTCATCTCGGCTTTCAACGAGGAACGGCACATCCGGCAACGTGTCGACAACCTGCTTGCGCTTGACTACCCGCCGCACCTGCTGAAGGCCTACATCGGCTCGGACGGCAGCCGCGACGCGACCGGCGCCATCCTGTCGGCCTGCACCGATCCGCGCATTGCCGCCTTCGTGTTCGAGCAGAACCGCGGTAAAGCCAACGTCCTGAACGATCTGGTGGGCCGCGTGAAGGAGCCCATCGTCGTGTTCTCCGACGCCAACACCTTCTTCGACCGCGGCGCATTGAGAAAACTGGTGGCTCACTTCTCCGACGCGCGCGTCGGTGGCGTCAGCGGCGAGTTGCGTCTGCTCGGCAGCGACGGTGACAACCAGGACAGCCTCTACTGGCGGGTCGAGCAGTTCCTCAAGTTCTTCGAAGCGCGCATCGGCGGGCTGTTGGGCGCCAACGGCGCGATCTACGCCATCCGCCGTTCGCTGTGGCAGCCGCTGGCTGCCGACACCATCTGCGACGACTTCTGCGTGGCGATGAATATCTCCGCCGGCCGCCATCGGCTGGTCTATGAACCGGCGGCCTGGGCCGAGGAGGAAACGCCGCAGGACATCGGCGACGAGTACGGCCGCCGCGTGCGCATCGGTATCGGCAACTTCCAGGCTCTCGTGCGCCACCCCGAATACCTGTGGCGCACATCGGCCGGCACGGCCTTCACCTACGTGTCGCACAAGGTGCTGCGCTGGATCGCACCGCACCTGCTGATCGCCGCGCTGCTCGCCTCGCTGGCGCTCGGCGTGCAATCGCCCGCCTGGGGTGTGTTCGCCGGGCTTCAGCTGGTCGCCTACGTCGCCGCAGCCGGTCTGTACGCACTGAGCAAGGGCGGGCATTCACTGCCTTCGATCCTGCGCATCCCGGCCTTCCTGTTCGCGCTGAACTGGGCGTTCCTGGTGGCCTCAAAGCGCTTCCTCAGCGGGCAATACAGCGGTTCGTGGCGACGCACCAGCCGCTGAAGCCGACCGTGCAGCGACTACATGGCCCGCTGGTAGAACCGGTCGTAGGTGGTGCACAACGCGTCGATGGAAGCGTTGGCAGCAACCCATTGGCTTGCCGTCGTTCCGAGGCGAGCGCGCAACGCAGAGTCGTTCAGCAGCGCCATGAGTGCGTCGCGCAGTGCGTCGGCCGAATCGACCGGCACCAGCAACCCGGTTTCCTGGTGGCGGATGATTTCGGTGTTGCCACCGACCGAGGTCGCCACGACGGCCAAGCCCGTGGCGCAGGCCTCGAGCAGCGCGATCGACAGCCCCTCGGTACGCGACGGCAGCGCAAATACATCGAAGGCAGGCAGCAGGTCCGACACGTCGGAGCGCTGGCCGGTGAACAGGACCTGACCGGCCACACCGGTCGCCGTCGCGAGTTCGCGCAGCGTGGCTTCGAGCTCGCCGTAGCCCACGATCACCAGCTTGAGCGCCGGATGCGCGCGCAACAACGCGGGCAGCACCTCGATCATCAGCCGGTGGTTCTTCAACGGCACCATCCGGCCCACGCAGCCGATCACCGGGACCGTTGGCGCCAGGCCCAGCCGTTCGCGTGCGGTCGCGCGGCGCTCGGCCGTCCCGGTGAAGCGCTGGACCGGAATGCCATTGAGCACCGTCTCGGCGCGGCCCGCGTCGATCCAGCCGGCCCCCACATAGCGGTCATGCACCTGCTGACCGACCATGGCCAGCCGGGCCGTTCGCAGCAAGGAAAGCCGGTACATCCAGCGCAGCTTGCGGTTCGACAGCCTCGTGCCCATGTCGTGACAGGTTCCGACCAGGGTCCGGGTCCCGCCGGAGCCCAGCATCGCGGTAGCGCAGTAGTAGTTGGGCACGAAGTTGTGCGCATGCACCACGCGCACGTTCCGATCCATCACCATGCGCCGCAGCTTGCCCAAAACGCTCGTATCGAAGCCACGGCTCTTGCCGCCGACCTGTACCGGCACGCCGGCGTCCAGCAGTTCGGGCATGAAGCCCGTGGTCGGGCTGATGCTGAAGACGGCCACGTCGTGGCCCCGGATCTTCTGTGCCTGGGCCAGATCGGTGACGACCCGCTCCAACCCACCGAACTCCAGCGAGTCGACGACGTGCAGGATGTTCAACGGGGCCGGGGCTTGCGTCATTGGGGGCGGGGAGGGGGCTGGCGGTGCACGCTTGCCGGTGGCGCCTGCAGGCGTGCGGTCCGCGGAGGTGTCGCTGCGTGGACGCACCGCCGGGATGCTAACGCAGGGTCGGCGCCGGTTTTGCGCCCATACAACCATCTCAGCGCGGATCGGTCCTTTGCCGCATCCTGGCGCGTCGGCGCTCCCACAGGTGCGGCTTGGTGCGAGTATGTCGGGTCGCCGATGATTGCCGAGCTCCCTTTCCATGAGTAATCCATTCAGTGGCCTCGCCACCGCCAAGGCCGCGCTGCTGATGACGGGGTCGACCTACGTCAGCTTCTTCTTCGGGCTGATCGTCAGCGCCATCATCGCCCGCGCGGTCGGGCCCGAGGACTTCGGCCGCTACGTCTACATCGTTTGGATCTCTGGCGTGCTGGTGCAGCTGGGCAACAACGGCTTGAACACCACCGGCATCCGCTTCATCTCCGAGAGCCTGGGGCGCGACAGCAAGCGGTCGGCGCGCGCGGTGCACGGCTGGCTGCTGCGGTTGCAGTACCTGTGCCTGATCGCCACGACGGTGGGCTTTCTCGTCACGCTGCCGCTGACGATCCCCGCGGGCTGGACCGGGCAGGTGCTGCTGTTCGCCGGTGTCGTGCTGGTCAGCATGATCGGCAAGACCTTCTACCTGTTCGACGTGTCGATGGCCAAGGGCTACGGCCAGTTCTCGGTCGAAGCGTTCTCGACCATGTCGGTCAGTGCAGTGAACCTGGTGGCCGTGCTGGTGTTGTGGTTCATGAAGGCGCCGCTGAACGCCTACCTCGCGCTGTTCGCGCTGACGAGCGTGGCCTACGCGGTGATCGTGTGGCGCATGCTGCGCACGCGGCGCATCAAGCCGTCGGGCCGCGGTCTCGACGAAGCGCTGGCGCCGCGCCTGAAGAACCACCTGCTGTGGACGGTGCTGCTCACCGTGGCCGCCGCGTTCGGTAACAAGGCGAGCGAGACCTACCTGCTGAGCCAGTACGTCGGCCCGGCCGAGGTGGGCTTCTTCGCAATCGCCGCCAGCCTCACGCGCGGCGGCGTCGAGCTGCTGTCGGCGGGGTTGAACACGGTGCTGATGCCGCTCATGGGCCACGGCTTCGGCGCCGGCGGCAAAGAGCGCGTCAACGCGATCCTGGCCGACGCGGTGCGCTTCTTCAGCTTTGCCGGGCTGTTGCTCGCGGGCGTGGGCTTTTTGTGGGCGGAGGTGGCGATCGCGCTGATGTACGGCGCGCAGTACGAACCGGCCGTGTTGGTGTTTCGCGTGATGGCCATCGTGGCTGGCGTCACCTTGTCGCAAGGCGCGTTCGGCGCATTGCTCTCGACCACCGACAACCAGCGCATCCGCGCGTACGTGGCCGTGCTGTCGGTGGGCTTAAGCATCCTCGCTGCGGTGCTGCTGGTGCCGCGCTACGGCCTGATCGGCGCCGTGACCGCGCATGCGGCGTCCAGCGCGGTGATCTTCCTGCTCATCGGCGTGGGCATCGTTCGCGTGTTCTCGGTCTCGCTGCCGTGGCGCGAGCTGGGTCGTCAACTCGCGGCGGCACTCGTCGCAGCGGCCGTCGCGGGCGCCTGCTGGTGGTTGAACGCCGGGCTGCTGATGCAGTTCGTGGCCGGCCTGGTGTACGCGGCCATGTTCGTCGTCGCGAGCTTCGCCTTCAAGGCCTGGAAGGCCGACGACGTGGCGCAGTTGATGCCGCTGGCCGACCGCTTTCCGCGCTTGCTGGGCCGCGCATTGCCGGCGCTGGTGGGCTGGATGCGGCGCTGATCTTCAAGCGCCGACGCGGCGTTTGAGGGTGTCGGTGAGACCCTGATCGGACGGGCTTTGTGCCGGCCGTCACTGCTCGTCGTCGGCCGCCTTGTACTTGCCCATCAACTGCTGCTGAATCGTCGGCGGCACGGCCTCGTAGTGGCTCAGCGCGATCGTGCAGCGGCCCTGCCCGCCGGTCAGGCCGTTCAGGCGCGCCTGGTAGCCGTTCAATTCCGCCAGTGGCACCGAACCGCTCACCGTCATTCCGCCAGCCTGCCGCGAGTCGGTGCAGTTGACCTGCCCGCGCTTGGCCGCCAGGTCGCCGGTGATGTCGCCCATGCAGTGTTCCGGTGCGCTGATGTCGATTCTGACGATCGGCTCCAGCACGATCGGCCGCGCCTTCAACACCGCGTCGATGAAGGCTTTGCGGCCGGCGGTGGCGAACGCGATGTCCTTCGAGTCTACCGAGTGCGACTTGCCGTCGTGGACGACCACGCGCACGTCCATCACCGGGTAGCCGGCGACCACGCCACTGTGGAGCGCCTGGCGCACGCCCTTCTCGACCGCCGGAATGAACTGGCCCGGAATGGTGCCGCCCTTGACCTGGTCGACAAACTCAAAGCCCGCGCCACGCGGCAGCGGCTCGATGCGCAGGAACACCTCGCCGAACTGCCCCGCGCCGCCGCTCTGCTTCTTGTGGCGGTGGTGGCCTTCGGCCGGCGCGGTGATGGTCTCGTGGTAGGCGATGCGCGGCGGGCGGGTGACCACCTCGCACTTGTAGACCTCGGTCATGCGCTCCAGCAGCGTGCGCAGGTGCAACTCGCCCAGGCCGTAGACCACCGTCTCGTTGGTGGCGGCCACGTGCTCGACCTTCAGGCACGGGTCTTCGCCCACGAGCTTCTGCAAGATCTCCCACATGCGCTGCTCGTCGCCACGGCGCTTGGGCTCGATCGCCAGGCCGTGCACCGGCACGGGAAAGTCCAGCGGCTGCAGGTGCAGGTGGTCGTCTTCGGCGGCGTCGTGAAGCACCGCGTCGAAGTGCATCTCGTCGACCTTGGCGACGGCGCAGATGTCGCCCGGCAGGCCGCGCGCCACCTCGACATGGTCCTTGCCCTGCAGCATGAACAGGTGGCCGACCTTGAACGGCCTGCGCCCATCGCCGATGTACAGCAGGCTGTCGCGCGTGACCGTGCCCTGGTGGATGCGGAAGATGCCCATCTTGCCGACGTACGGGTCGACGGTGACCTTGAACACATGCGCGATGACGTGCTTGGCCGCATCGACTTCGGCATGCAGTTCCTTCGCTTGGGCACCTTCGCCCTTGAAGAATTGCGCCGGGTTGCCCTCGGTCGGGTTGGGCAGCAAGCGCTCAAACACATCGAGCAGCTCGGCCACACCGGCGCCATTGCGGGCCGAGACGAAGCAGATCGGGATCAGGTGCCCCTCGCGCAGCGCCTGCTCCAGCGGCGCGTGCAACTCGCGCGGGTCCACGTCGCCGTCGTTCAGGTAGCGCTCGACGAAGTCCGGGTCCACCTCGACCACCTGCTCCACCAACGCGCGGTGTGCGGCCTCCACAGATGAAAAATCCGCCTCGCCGGACGGATTGAAGAAGCAATCGACGACTCGGGTCCCGCCCGCGGCGGGCAGGTTGAGCGGCAGGCATTCCTTGCCGAACGTGGCCTGGATGCTCGCCACCAGGCCAGGCAGGTCGAGCCCCTGCGCGTCGATCTTGTTGACGATGACCATGCGGCACAGGCGGCGCTTGGCGGCCCAGTCCATCATGCGCGCGCTCATCATCTCGATGCCGGTGCTGGCGTTGATGACGATGGCCGCCGTCTCGACCGCTTCGAGCGCCGTCATCGACTGGCCGACGAAATCGGCATACCCCGGCGTGTCGATCAGGTGCACGCGCGTGCCGTGGTGCCTCAGGTGCACCACCGCCGAGTTGAGCGAATGCTGTGCGCGCCGCTCCATCGGGTCGAAGTCGCACACCGTGGTGCCGCGCTCCAGGCTGCCCGGCGCGCCGATCGCGCCGGCCTTGTGCAGCAGCGCTTCAACCAGGCTGGTCTTGCCGGACGTGGTCTGGCCGACCAGGGCCACGGTGCGGATCGCGGCGATGCCGGCGTTCGCGGTGGCGTCGGCGATCGGGGTGGCTGGGGCGGAAGGCGGCATGGGCGCTCCTTGCTGAGCGCAGCTCCAGCGCCCGTGGTGGTCAGTGCGACCGCCGCAGACTAAGGGATCGCGCGACGCTCGGCAACCCGGGCCGACGGTGCAGGCGGCGTGCCACCGCCGCCCCCACGGCGCCGCGACCAACTCACCAAGCCGCTGAGCACGGCGCCCAACACCAACAGCGCGATACCGCCCATCGCCCAGACGATCCACACCGCAATCGTGATCCAGCCGGCGGCGGCCGGCGCGTGCTTGAGCAAGGGGTCGATCGCGGGGGCGGACGCAACCGCAATCTCGTGCGCCTGCTTGATCCATTCCGCGGGTAGCCACGGCTCTGTCCAGGCCGGCAGCTCGGGCACACCCATAGCGGCCACCGACATGGTGCCCGCATGCACCGCAGCCCAGCTCACAACGCCGTCGGACACCCAGGCGCCGAGCGTCCAGACGCCCAGCAGCAAAAACACGATCACCCACACCAGCGCGTGAAGCATGACGACTCCTCAGTTGATTCGCGCCGTTGGTGGTGCGCGTGGCCGAATGGTTCCGTCGGCACGCTGTGGGGGTCCGATCGGTCGTGGCCCGATCGCACCCGACGGTTTGGCAGCGCCTACAGCTCGCCCAGCCCCGTGTCGGGGAACTCAGCGAGCTTGCCCGGCAGCGTCGCCACCTGCCACACCAGCAGGATGGCCGTGCCCATGCCATGCGCCTCGCGCCCACGCCCCTGTTCGATGTAGCCCTGGTGTTTGCGCACCAGCATTCTCAGCAGGTCGCGGTCGCGCTCTGCCAGCACCGGGCTTTCGGGGTCGACGTCGGCGATGCGCCAGCGCTCTGCAACGACCGAATTTGAAGTCACCATCTCGCGTCACCCTCTCGGATCACGTTGCCGGATCACGTTGCCGGATCACCTTGCCGGAGTGTCAGGCCCGGCCTTTTCAACCGCCGGTGCCCCGCTCGCCTGCGCCCTGAACATGCTCTGTCAAAGCAGAACTGTAAGCCCGATCGGGCGGAGGCGAAATCCCTGCCGCTGCCCCGCCCGGGCCTGCGCGCTTTGGGCCACGCGCTGCTACTGGAACGCCACCTCGGCAAAGCTGCGCAGCTTGCGGCTGTGCAACTGGTCCACGCCCTGCTCGTGCAGCAACTCCATCGCGCGGATGCCGATGCGCAGGTGCTGGTCGACCCGCGCGCGATAAAAGTGATTCGCCATGCCGGGCAGCTTGATCTCGCCGTGCAGCGGCTTGTCGCTCACGCACAGCAAGGTGCCGTAGGGCACGCGAAAGCGAAAGCCGTTGGCGGCGATCGTGGCACTTTCCATGTCGAGCGCGATCGCGCGGCTCTGGCTGAAGCGGCGTTCGGGCGTGCGCTGCGGCAGCAGCTCCCAGTTGCGGTTGTCGGTGCTGGCCACGGTGCCGGTGCGCATGATGCGCTTGAGTTCGTAGCCTTTGAGCTGTGTGATCTCGGCCACCGCCGCTTCGAGCGCCACTTGCACTTCGGCGAGTGCAGGGATCGGCACCCACAGTGGCAGGTCTTCGTCCAGCACATGGTCTTCGCGCACATAGCCGTGGGCCAGCACGTAGTCGCCCAACTGCTGGGTGTTGCGCAAGCCGGCGCAGTGCCCGAGCATGATCCACGCATGCGGGCGCAGCACCGCAATGTGGTCGGTGATGGTCTTCGCGTTGGCCGGGCCGACGCCGATGTTGACCATGGTGATGCCGCTGCCGTCGGGCCGCACCAGGTGGTAGGCGGGCATCTGCGGCAGGCGCGGCGGCGCCACGCCGAGCTCGTCGCCGGGCACGGCGCCGTGGCCCGAGCGGCGCGTGACCACGTTGCCGGGTTCGACGAACGCGCTGTAGCCGTCCTCGATCAGGTCCACGTCGGCCATCAGCTCGTGGCCCAGGCGCACGAACTCGTCGATGTAGAACTGGTAGTTGGTGAACAGCACGAAGTTCTGGAAGTGCTCCGGCGCGGTGCCGGTGTAGTGGCGCAGCCGGTGCAGCGAGTAGTCCACCCGCGGCGCGGTGAACAGCGACAGCGGCTGCGCCACGCCCGGGCCGGGCTCGTAGGTGCCGTTGGCGATTCCGTCGTCCATCGCGGCCAGGTCGGGCAGGTCGAACAGGTCGCGCATCAGCAAGCGGCGCTCAAGGCTCAGGCTGCCTTCGATGTGGTCGTGTTCGGCGAGCGAAAAGTGCACCGGAATCGGCTGCGTGCTGGTGCCCACCTCTAGCATGACGTGGTGGTTCTTCAGCAGCAGGCGAAATTGTTCGAGGTAGTAGTTGCCGAACAGGTCGGGCCGCGTCAGCGTGGTCTCGTAGGTGCCGGGGCCGGCGACGAAGCCGTAGCTCAGGCGCGAGTCGGCGCGCGCGACGGTGTCGGTGTGCACGCGCACGAACGGGTAGCACGAGCGCACGCGGGTGGCACCGCTGGCAACTGCGCTCTCGGCCGCAGCGGCGGCACCGCTCGCGCCGCCGGCGACGAAGGCTTGCAACGACTCGCGCAGGTGCGTCACGCTTTGCTCGTAGATCAAGCGCACCTGCGCCAGCGCGGGGGCGGGGTCGTCGAAGCGCACCGGCGCAACGTAGGCGGATTGGGATCTCATGGGTTCGCGGTCGAAAGAGAAGTGTGCTGCGCATTGTGGCCGCTGCGGCACGCAAACTGCTTGCGGCACCCTGCCTGGCCTTTCAACTGCCGAGCATTGTTCGGCCAACCGGGCGACGATGCGCGAGACATTTGCCGGCTCCCTGGATAAGCTGCGCCGCCGAGGAGCCGTTGGCGGGCGACGATCCTCGCGGCCATTCGCAGGAGCGTTGACGCAATGAAGGTGATTGTTCTTGGCAGCGGTGTCATCGGTGTGACCTGCGCTTATCAGCTGGCCGTGGCCGGCCACGATGTCACCGTGCTCGACCGCCAGCCCGCCGCCGCGCTCGAAACCAGCTACGGCAATGCCGGCGAGGTGTCGCCCGGCTATTCGGCGCCGTGGGCCGGGCCGGGCGTGCCGCTCAAGGCGATCAAGTGGCTGCTGATGCAGCACCGGCCGCTCGTCATCCGCCCGCACCTCGACCTGGCGTTCATCCGCTGGGGCCTGGCGATGCTGCGCAACTGCACGGCCGAGCGCTACGAGGTGAACAAGGGCCGCATGGTGCGGCTGGCCGAGTACAGCCGCGACTGCCTGGTGGAGCTGCGCGCGCAGACCGGCATCCGCTACGACGAGCGCATGCAGGGCACGCTGCAACTCTTCCGCACGCAGGCGCAGCTCGATGGCACGGCCGCCGACATCGCCGTCCTGCAGCGCTACGGCGTGCGCTACGAGCTACTCGACATGGACGGCTGCATCCGCCACGAGCCGGCGCTGGCCCGCACGCGCGAGAAGTTCGTCGGCGGCCTGCTGCTGCCGGGCGACGAGACCGGCGACTGCTTCAAGTTCACCCAGAACCTGGCCGCGCTGGCGGCGCAGCGCGGCGTGCAATTCCGCTACGGCACGCAGATCAAGCGCCTGCTGCTGTCGGGCAAGCAGATCGACGGTGTGGTGACCGACGCCGGCACGCTCAAGGCCGACGCCTACCTCGTCGCGCTGGGCAGCCACTCGCCGCTGTTGCTGAAGCCGCTGGGCGTTCGCATTCCGGTGTACCCGGTCAAGGGCTACTCGATCACGGTGCCGATCACCGACGCCTCCGGCGCGCCCGAGTCCACCGTGATGGACGAGACCCACAAGGTTGCCGTGACGCGCCTGGGTGACCGCATCCGCGTCGGCGGCACGGCCGAGCTGGCGGGCTACACGCTCAAGCTGCACGACGCGCGCCGCCAGACGCTGGAGCATGTAGTGACCGACCTGTTCCCACACGGCGGCGACGTGTCGCGCGCCGAGTTCTGGTGCGGCCTGCGCCCGATGACGCCCGACGGCACGCCGGTGCTGGGGGCCACGCGCATCCCGAAGCTGTTTCTTGCCACCGGCCACGGCACGCTGGGCTGGACCATGGCCGCCGGCACTGGCCGGGTGATGGCCGATGTGATCGGCGGCGGCACGCCGCAGATCGACATGGCCGGGCTGACGGTGGACCGCTACCCGAACGCCTACGCGTGACGCGCCCCGGGATGCAAACCACCGTTCGCCCTGAGCTTGTCGAAGGGCTTTCACAAGCTCAGCCGGAACGGATCAATCCCTATTGCGTCTGCGTTGCGCCGGTGATCAGGATGTTCAGGTTTGGCGCGCACTCGGAAACCGGCGCGAACGCGGTGCACGGTGCGGTGTCGATGCCGGTGACCACGTCGGCGCCCGCGCTCACGGTGCCGAACACCGCGTAGCCGCCGCGGAATCCATCGAGGCTCGGGTTGTTGGCGACGTTGATGTAGAACTCCGACGTGGCCGAGTCGAGCTGATCGGTGCGCGCCATGCCGATGCTCCACAGCACGTTGCTCAGGCCGCGGCCGACTTCCAACGGGATCGGCGCGAAGGTCGGCGTCTTGACGACCGGCACCGAGCCTTGCGTCAGCGGCAGGTAGCCGCCGCCCTGCACGATGTTGGTGGTGTTGTTGACGCGGTGAAAGATCGTGCCGAGGTAGAAGCCCGAATTCACGTAGTTCAGGAAGTTGTTCACCGTCAGCGGCGCATTGCCCGGGAACAGCGTGAAGACCATCGTGCCGCTGAAGGTCGGGCCCTCGCTGACGGTCATCGTGACCTGCGGCAGCGGCACGGTGTAGGCCGCCTGGCCGAGCACGACCGAGTCGATTGCGCGCGCCGCCGTCACCAGGCTGGTGCCCAGCGCGGTGACGCGGCAGCGGTAGTACGCGGTCGCCGAGTTGCTCTGGTACGGCGGGCTGGTGCTCAGGAACATGTCTCGGCAGGAGGGCGAGGTGACGAACAGTCCCTGGTCCACGTCGGTGCCGGTCACAGCGATCACCATGTTCTGGCTGTACTTCGAGGTGCCGGCCACCACCGACACCGAACTGACCGTGGGAATCGGCGCCGGGTCGTCGCCGCCGCCACCGCACGCGGCGAGCAGCGCGGACACGAGGGCGGCGCCGATGAAGCGGGCGCGGGGCAGGCGCGTCGGTGCGGTCGGGAGCGGGGTCATGCGGGGATCCTCCTTGAAGACGATGGGGGCAGCGCCGAACGTGAAGTCCGACCGTGAACTTTGAACGCCGCAGACCAGTTTAGGCCGACAAGGTGAGCCCCAGCGCGCCGCAGCGCCGCCTGTTACAGCACGTGACAAGCTCGCAGCCGGAGCACCGGCACACCGACACACCGGCTCGCCAACACGCCAGCGGGCCTGTCACAGCCGGCCGACACAGCCCGGCGCACCGCAGCGGCAGCGCAGCTTGCCCTCGTGGTGTGTCTCGCCGTAGTTCACGGTGATCTCTTCGCCGGTGGCAAGCGCACGCATCGCGTAAATCTCGACCCGGCCCTGGCGAATGCGCAGCACCGCGTTGGGCGTGCAGGCGTGATTGGTGACGCGCAGCGGGTCGGTCGAAGCGCTGGCGTCGATCGCGCGGCGGTCGCTCACCTCGACGATCATGATGCGTGCGGCGCCCTTGGCGCGCCGCCGCGCCTCCTTCACGCTGACCGACTCGCCGCGGATCTCACCGATCTTGCGCCGCGCAGGGATTGCCTCGCCGGCAAACGCGCCCTGGCCGTCGATGCTGCTGGCGCGCACCTGCACGGCGAACTTTTGTGGGTCGGCGGCTGCGCCGCGGGGGCGCTGCAAGTCGGCGGCTGCGCCAGCGAGTGCGCCCCTTGCGCGCGAAGGCTCGGTGCGCGGGAGGGTGCGCGACACGGTGCGCGACAGGGCTTGCGGCAAGGCGGTCAGGCGCGGCATGCCAGCAATTGTCGCGCTGCGCACACCGAACGTCGAGGCAAAGCGCGACGCTTGTCACGCCCCCTTGGCATAGATCGTAAACAGTGGCTGCAACGTGCCGCATTTCCGCTGAATCAAATGCTTACGTGGTCGATACTGTGTATGTACGCGGGTCAACACACCGCGAAAACCAGCGAAGGAGCCGAACACCATGCGCCACGCCACTTCATCCCTGCAGCAGTTCTTGTCTGCCAAGCGCTTCCTGGCCCGAGGCGATGCGATCGAGTGGGAAGAGCTGCCGTCGCTGGCGGACTCACTCGCGCAGCGGCTGGTGAACGACCCCGCACGCCGACGCCGCGAACTGCAACTCGACGGCGCGCCGGTGGCCGCCTGGGACAACACCATGCCGGCCGACCTGCTCAGCATCGCACCGAGCCAGCCGTACCGCGAAACGCTCAGCGGCCTCGTCACGCGCGAGGTGCTCGAGCCCGACGTGTTCCGCCACTTCTTCGGCCCGTCGATCGCCTCCTGATCGGCTCGGCCCGCTGCCGCACGGCAGCGCGGCCGCTCCGCGGCACCCTCAGCCGCGATACTGCGGCATGCGCTTCGTCGATGCCGCCACTACCGCCCACCACCTTGCGTTCGACGCGCTGATCGCTGCGCTTCGCAGCGCCTTCGTCACCGGTTGCGAGGTGCCACTGCGGCACACCCACTTGATTGCCGACGCCACCGGCGCCGGCCCGCCCGCTGGCACGGTGTTGCTGATGCCCGCCTGGCGCCCCGGCGGCCGGCTCGGCCTGAAGACGGTCTCGATCTTCCCGGCCAACCGCGCACGCGGCCAAGCCGCGCTGCACTCGGTCTACACGCTGTTCGACGCCTCGACCGGCCTACCGCTGGCGCAGCTCGACGGCGACCAGATCACCTCGCGTCGCACGGCAGCCGCGTCGGCGCTGGCGGCGTCGTTCCTCGCGCGGGAGGACGCCTCGCGGCTGCTGGTGGTCGGCACCGGCCGTGTCGCGCGGCTGATGGCGCAGGCGATGCGGGCCGTTCGGCCGATCGTGCAAGTGGAGGTGTGGGGCCGCAACGCCGCCTCGGCGCACGCGCTGGCAGAAGAACTGGCTGAGCAAGGCTTCGACGCCTGCGCCGCGCCAGATCTGCCGGCCGCCGTGGCGCGCGCGCACATCGTCAGTTGCGCGACGCTGGCGAACGAGCCGCTGGTGCGCGGCGCGTGGCTGGCGGCCGGCACGCACCTCGACCTGGTCGGCAGCTTCAAGCCCGACATGCGCGAGACCGATGCCGAGTGTTTTGCGCGATGCCACGTGTTCTGCGACACCGAAGAAGCGCTGGCCAAGTCGGGCGACGTGCTGCACGCGATCGGCGAAGGCGCGTTTTCGGCCGACGCGCAGCAAGGCACGCTCGCGCAACTGTGCCGCGGCGAGCGCAACGGTCGCCGCAGCGCGCACGAACGCACGCTGTTCAAGTCGGTCGGCACCGCGCTCGAAGACCTGGCCGCCGCGGAGCTGGTGTTCGATGCGCTGCCGCTGGTGGGCGATGCGAACCGGTCGGTATGCTGAGCGCCCGTTCGGTCGCTTGTTCGATCGCGCATCCAACCCCTTGCCCAACGCCTTGAGCGCCAACCCTGTGAGCCAGACTCCCGCCGCACCAGACCCGGCAACGCCGTCACCCGAACTGCTGCACTGGGAAGACTTCCCCGCCGGCCAGGTGCGCGAGTTCGGTTCGATGCCAGTTGCGCGCGAAGCCGTGCTCGCCTTCGCTGCACAGTTCGACCCCCAACCCTTTCACCTCGACGACGAGGCCGCCGCCGCGTCGCTGTTCGGCGGCCTGTCGGCCAGCGGCTGGCACACCTGCGCGATGGCGATGCGCATGATGTGCGACGGCTACCTTCTGAACGCCGCCAGCCTGGGCTCGCCCGGCATCGACGAGCTGAAGTGGCTCAAACCCGTGCGCCCCGGCGACACGCTGCGCGTGCGCTTCACCGTGCTCGACGCGCGGCCGATGGCGAGCCGGCCCGGCGTGGGGCTGGTCCGGTCGAGCTGGGAGGTGTTCAATCAGCATCGGGAGGCGGTGCTGACGATGCAAGGGTGGGGCATGTTCAGGCGGCGCCACGCTGGCTGACACCGCGCGAGCCCATCGCGGGCTGTGCTTTGCTTTCGACGCACGGCGCACGGGACACGGCGCACGTCGCTCGGCGCGCGAAAGAGCCTGCTTCAGCCGCCCCGGGCAAGCCCTGTGGACGCTTCGCTACCGGCACCGTGACACTGCGTGCTCTGCCCAGCGCGAAGTGCGCACTTCGCACTGAGCACTTCGCACTGCTCGCCGCCCGCGCCCTTGCCAAACCACCAGGATCGCCCCATGCCCTCCCTCATCCGCCGCCACCTGCTCGCCGCTGCTGGCGCTTCTTTGCTACCCGCCGCGCTGCGCGCCCAAACGGCGTGGCCGAACAAGCCGGTGCGCATCGTCGTGCCGTTCGCACCCGGCGGCACCACCGACATCCTGGCCCGCGCGCTCGCGCCCGAACTGGGCAAGGCCTTCGGCCAGAGCTTCATCGTCGACAACAAGCCGGGTGCGGGCGGCAACGTCGGCGCCGACCTGGTCGCCAAGTCGGCCACCGACGGCTACAACCTGCTGATGGGTACCGTCGGCACGCAAGCCATCAACCCCGCGCTGTACCCGAAGATGCCGTACGACGCCGCGCGCGACTTCGCACCCATCACGCTGGTGGCCGGCGTGCCCAACGTGCTGGTGATGAACCCGGCCAAGGCCGAGGCGCTGAAGATCAACAGCGTGGCCGACCTGATTGCGTACGCGCGCAAGAACCCCGGCCGGCTGAACATGGCCTCCAGCGGCAACGGCACCTCGATCCACCTGAGCGGCGAGCTGTTCAAGACGCTGACCGGGACGTTCATGGTGCACATCCCGTACCGCGGCTCGGGCCCGGCGCTGCTCGACCTGGTGGGCGGCACGATGGACCTGATGTTCGACAACCTGCCCTCGGCACTGCCGCAAATCAAGGCTGGCAAGCTCAAGGCGCTGGCCGTCACCAGCGCGCAGCGCAGCGCCGCGGTGCCCGATTTGCCCACTGTGGCCGAGGCCGGCCCCATCAAGGGCTTCGACGCGAGTTCGTGGTTCGGGCTGCTGGCCCCGGCCGGCACGCCCGCCGACGTGGTGAACCGCCTGCAGCAAGAAAGTGCCAAGGCGCTGGCAAGCCCAGCGCTGAAGGAGCGGCTGCTGGCGCAGGGTGCCATTCCGGGCGGCAACACGCCGGCCGAGTTTGCGGCCTACATCGCGGCCGAGGCGACGAAGTGGGCAGCGGTGGTGAAGGCCTCGGGCGCGAAGGTCGATTGACCGCGCAACGCCCGCCCCGTCAGCGAACCTTCAGCGCCCCGTCAGCGCCACACCTGCCCGAGCGTCACACCGGCTGCGGCGAGGTCTTGCACGAACTCGTCGCTGCTCAGGTAGTTGAGTTCGCGCAAGCGTGCCGCGCCGATCGGGTCGGGCGTGCCGACGGAGGTCACACCGCCGGGGTGGCACACCAGCAGCGCGCCGTCGGGCGGCACGGCGGCAAGCCAGCCTTGCATCAGCGCGCGGTAGTCGGTGCGCGCAAAGTCGTACACACCCAGCAGCGCGGTGTTGTGCGGGATGACGCGCCGCCGAAGCTCCTGCGCCAGGCCTTGCCCGCCGGCCCGCTCGATCAACCTGCGCTTGACGCCGGCACTGCTGCCGAGCACCGGCGCGGTGCTGCGCAACGCAGGCATCGGCTGAATGTGCTCGACCGCGTCGAGGATGATGTCGCGCACCACCGGCAGGTGGTGCACATGCTGGTGGCCGTCGATGAAGTGCGGCGGGCGGTCGATGGCCTTCACGAAAGCACCGAACTGCGCGTGGAACTCGGCCAGAACGGCCGCGCGCGGCAACAGCCCGAGGTGGGCCTGCGTCGTGAGGCGGGCCAGCCGCGGCAGCCGCGGCCAGGCGCGGGCCAGGCGGCGGCTGAGCGGCCGGCCGTGCGTCAGGTTGAAGTGCAGGCCCAGGCTGACCGAGGCGGGCATGTCTTGCAGCCACTCGGCGTCGGCTGCCCAGGCGGCGCCGGTGGTGATGCAGGAGATTGCGTTCACCCGCCCTGCCCGCGCAAGCCGCGCAATGGCGATTGAGATGCCACTGTCCAGGCCGAAGTCGTCGGCGCACAGCATCAGCAGGCGGCGGCTGGCCGGAGCGGCGACCGCCGATCGGTAGGGTGTGGTCGGGTCCGGCCCGGCGGCTGGCGCTGTTGCGACAGCGCTGTCGCGGTCCGATCCTCGTTCAGAGCCGGCAGTTGGGGGCAGTGCGCCCGCAGGCGCACTGCCCCATGCACCGGCCACCGGTGTGTGCAGCACGGGCAACGCCACGCCCGCCAGGTCCTGCCGCTTCAACGCCACTGCTCCCTTTGGATCGTGACTCGCACTGTGACGATAGCAGCGTCGACGGCCGGCGTCGAACGTGGCCCTCGGCCGACAATGCGCTGCTTGACCATTCACCGACCCAGGAGAACCGCCCCATGGGAGCCGAACCGCTCGCCCTCGACGCCGCCGTCGCCGCCGCACTGGCCGGCGTGTCCACCGCCACGCTCACCACCGTGCTGCTCAAGAAGGGCCTGCGCAACGTGTGGCTGCGCGGCACGCGGCCCCTGGCGCCGGGGCTGCCGCGCTTGGTCGGCCGCGCCTTCACGCTGCGCTTTGTGCCGGCGCGTGAAGACCTGGCCACACCCGCGTCGTGGGGATCGCCGATCTCCACCCGCGCCGCGATCGAGGCCATGCCGGCCGGCTGCATCGCCGTCGTCGGCGCGATGGGCGTGCTTGATGCGGGCATCTTCGGCGACATCTTGTGCGCACGCATGCAAAAGCGCGGCGTCGCCGCGCTGGTGAGCGACGGCGTGGTGCGCGACCTGGCCGGCGTGCTGGGCACCGGCCTGCCGGTGTGGTGCCAGGGCACGGCCGCGCCGGCTTCCGTGAACGGCCTGACCTTCGTCGGCTGGCAGGAGCCGATCGCCTGCGGCGGCGTGGCGGTGTTCCCGAACGACGTGGTGGTGGCAGACGGCGACGGCGCGGTGCTGATCCCGGCGGCGCTGCTCGACGCGGTGGTGGCCGCCGCGGTGGAGCAGGAGCGGCTCGAGGGCTGGATCATGGGCCAGGTGGAGCAAGGCGCGGCGCTGCTGGGGCTGTACCCGCCGAACGAAGAGAACGCGGCGCGTTATCAGGCCTGGGCGGCGGGTTCGGGCCAGAGCACGGGCAACAACGCCGTCAAGCCCTGACCCGCCGGTGCCGCATCAGCCGTCGTGCCACACCACCGTCTTGCGCGTGCCGATCCAGCGGTCGAACAGCGGCGCGTAAACCTCTTCGATGCGGTTGCGCTTGACCTTGAAGGTGGGCGTGATGAAGCCGTTGTCCACGGTCCATGGCGTGCCCACGACCACCAGGCACTCCAGGTGTTCGTGCGGGTCGAGCCTTGAGTTGATGCCGTCGAGGTGGGCGTTCAGCGCGGCTTCCATCTCCTTGCGCTGGCCGGCGTCCTTCGCGCGTTCGGCCGCCTCGGCGTTGAGCATCACGATGCCCAGCGGCTGCGCCAGGTTGGCGCCGGTCACCACGCAGGCCTCGACCACGCCGTTCATCACCAGCCGGTCTTCGATCGGCGCTGGCGCGACGTACTTGCCCTTGCTCGTCTTGAACAGGTCTTTCACGCGGCCGGTGATGCGCAGGTTGCCTTCGCCGTCGAGCGCGCCCTTGTCGCCGGTGTGCAGCCAACCGTCGGCGGTGAGCGCGTCGCGGCTGAGCTCGGGCTCCTTGTAGTAGCCGAGCATCAGGCCGGGGCTCTTCATCTGGATCTCGCCGTTGGCAGGGTCGATGCGGCATTGCACGCCGTCGTAGGCCAGGCCCACGGTGCCGGGGCGCTGCACACCCGGCACGGTGGCGTGCGAGACGCCGCAGTTCTCGGTCATGCCGTACACCTCGACGATCGGCAGCCCGAGCTTGGCGTACCAGGCGAGCAGCTCAGGCGGCATCGGCGCGGCGCCGCCGGCTGCGAACGTGCATTGGTCCAGGCCGAGCGCGGTGCGGATCTTGCCCGCCACCAGGTGGCGGATGATCGGCAGCGACAGCAGCCGCTGCAGCTTGGCCGGCGGCATCTTGGCGTGCACGCCCTGCTGGAACTTGACCCACAGCCGCGGCACCGAGAAGAACGCCGTCGGCCGGGCGCGCTGCAGGTCGGCGGCGAACGTGTCCAGGCTTTCGGCGAAGAACACCTGCATGCCGGTGGCCAAGAGGCCGTGCTCCACCAGCGAGCGCTCGGCCACGTGCGCCAGCGGCAGGTAGCTGAGCATGCGGGTGTTGCTGTCCAGCGGCACGCGCTTGAGGCCCGCCGCGATCGACCACGCAAAGGTGCCGAAGCTGTGCATCACGCCCTTGGGCGCGCCGGTGGTGCCCGAGGTGTACATGATGGTCGAGAGCTCGCCCGCATCGCGCACCGGCTCGCCGGCCAGCGGTGCGGTGGCCTTGACGATGCTGTCCCAGCTCGGGTAGTCGTTCGGCGGGCTGAGCGGAAGGCTGATGCACGGCAGGCCGGCGGGCACGCCTGGCTTCATCGCAGCCCAGCCGTCGAGCTTGCCGACGAACAGCAGCTTGGCCTCGCTGTGCGTCAGGATCTGGCGGATCGTCTCGGCCGCCAGCGTGGGGTACAGCGGCACCGACACATAGCCCGCCATCCAGATCGCGAAGTCGGCCATCAGCCAGTGCGCGGTGTTCTTCGACAGCAGCGCGATGCGCGTGCCCGGCGGGTGGCCCAGGCTCTTGAGGTGCGCGGCCATGCGGCGCGTGTTGTCCATCACCTGCGTCCAGGTGTAGGTGCTGAGCGCACCGCCGCCCATCGGTTGCGTCAGCACGGTGCGGTCAGGCTGCGTCTTCTCCCAGTGGTACAGGCGCTGCAGGGCGAGCGCGGACGGGGCGATGCTTGTCTCGGCGGTGTTCATAGAGGCTCCAAGGGGCTTTGGGGGGGCAAAGCGCGAGACTATCGCAGACGGGCCCCGTCGGTCACTCCCGAGGCGCCCGCATGACCACGGCCGCGGCCGCGCCGGGTTGCCACCTTTGCGCCGCCGCCCTGGCGTGAACCGCTGCCGCGTCAGCTGCCGATCAAGTCCCGAACCGACCGCAGCGCGCGCCGCAAGCCGCTGGCCGCCGGCTGAAGCTCTGCCTCGGGCGCGGCGGGCAGAGCCGTCGGGGCCGGCGCCACTTGAGCGTCGTCAGCCACCGGGCTTGCGCCGGGTGGGGCCGCGGGCGCCGCGGCAATCTGCGCCAAGGACTCATGCACCAGTTGCCCCAAGGCGATGCGGATGCCGACCCGGCGCTCCATCTCGCCGACGGCGCGCATCGCCAACAGCGAGTGGCCGCCGAGGTCGAAGAAGTTGTCCGACAGCCCGACCGGCCCGGTGCCGAGCAGGGCCTGCCAAATGGCAGCGATCGCCTTTTCCGCCTCGGTCTGCGGCGCCTCGTGCGCGGCCAGCGCGCGGTCGGCGGCGTCGGGCGCGCTTTCCGGCATCGGCAGGGCGTGCCGGTCCACCTTGCCGTTGGGCAGCAAGGGCACGGCGTCGATCGGCACGATGTGCTGGGGGAGCATGTACACCGGCAGACTGCCGCGCAGGTGTTCGCGCAGCGCTGCCGGCGTCGGCACCTGACGCTGCGGCACCTCGCCTTGCGCCACCCCCTCACGTTCAACGTCGAGCTTCGTCACCACGTACGCGACGAGCCGCACGTCGCCCGGTCGGTCCTCGCGCACGATCACGGTCGCGCGCACGACTTGCGGGTGGCTGCCGAGCGCGGCTTCGATCTCGCCGAGCTCGATGCGGTGGCCGCGGACCTTGACCTGGAAGTCCAGCCGCCCCAGGTGTTCGAGTTGCCCGTCGTGGCACCAGCGGCCGCGGTCGCCGGTGCGGTACAGGCGCGCACCGGGCGTGGCGCTGAACGGATCGGGCACAAAGCGTTCGGCCGTCAGCTCGGGCCGGTTCAGGTAGCCGATCGCCACGCCTGCCCCACCGATGAAGACCTCGCCCGCCACGCCGATCGGGCAGGGCTGGCCGTGCGCGTCCAGCACGTGAATCTGCGTGTTGCCGATCGGCCGACCGATGCGGATGCCCCGCTCGGGATGAACGACCTTCCAGCCCGTCGACCACACCGTGGTTTCGGTCGGGCCGTACAGGTTCCACAACGCGCCGTGCGCTCCGGTGCGGGCCAGCAGCTGATGCGCCAGGTCGGGCGGCAGGCCTTCGCCACCGATCAGCGCCTTGAAGCCGTCGCGGCCGGGCCAGCCGGCGTCGATGAGCAACCGCCAGGTAGAAGGTGTGGCCTGCATCACCGTGGCCTGGTTCGCCTCCAGCAGCGTGCGCAGCGCGCGGCCGTCGGTCGCCTCGTCGCGCAGCGCCAGCACCACGGTGGCGCCGACGAACAGAGGCAGCAGCAACTCCAGCACCGCAATGTCGAAGCTCAACGTCGTCACCGCCACCAGCACGTCGCCCGCTTCCAGCCCCGGCTCGCGCGCCATGCTGGCGAGGAAGTTCACGACCGCCTCGTGCGGCAGCACCACGCCCTTGGGGCGGCCGGTCGAGCCAGAGGTGTAGATCACATAGGCCGGGTCGCCGGGCCGGGCGTCGAGCGCTTCATCGGCTTCCAGCGGTTCGGCCGGTTGCGTGGCGATGAAGGCGGCGTCGCGGTCGAGCCGCAGCAAGCGCTCGGCCGGCCAGTCGAGCGCGGCGCCGAGTGCAGCGTCGAAGTCGGCGTCGCTCACGATGAGCGCCAGCGCGGCGTCTTGCGCCATGTGGGCCAATCGCTCGCTCGGATACGCGGGGTCCAACGGCACATAAGCGGCGCCACTGTGCAGGATGGCGAGTTGCGCCACCACCATGTCCGCACCACGCGGCAGGCACAGGCCCACCAGGCTGCCGCGCGCCACGCCACGCACGCGCAGCGCACGCGCCAGGCGCAAGGCACGCGACTGCAGTTCGGCATGGCTCAATTGCTCGTCGCCGCAGCGCAGCGCCAGCCGCGCGGGCGTGCGCCGGGCTTGCTGCGCAATCTGCGCGTGCACGAGCGCGGTGCCGGCGGGCAGAACCAGCGGCGTGTGGTTCCAGCGCGCGATGGCTGCGCGTTCTTCGGCGCCGCTGAGCGCGAAGGCCGACAGCGGCCGATCCGGCCCGGCCAGCACCTGCTCGACCAGCGCCATGAAGCTCTTCAACAGGCGCTGGCCGGTGGCCAGCTCGAACACCTCGGTCGAGAACGATAGGTGGGCCGCGCCGAACATCTGCATGTCGATGCTGAGCGCCAGGTCGAACTGGCTGCTGCCGGTGTCGAACTCGAACGGCTCGTACACCAGGCCCTCGATGCGCGCCCCGGCCTGCGGTGCATTCAGCACATTGAACAGCACCTGCACGAGCGGCGCCGCGCCGTCCGAGCGCGACACGGCCAGCGCCTCGACCAGCGCCTCGAACGGCAGGTCCTGGTGCGCATACGCTTGCAGCGCAGTCTCGCGCACGCGCTTGAGCAGCTCGGCAAATGAGGGGTCGCCGGCCAGGTCGGTGCGCATCACGACGGTGTTGACGAGTGTGCCGACCAGGTGCTCGGCAGCCACGTGGGTGCGGTTGGCGATCGGCGTGCCGACTGCGACGTCGGTGGTGTCGCAGTGGCGCGCCAGCAGCAGCTGGAAGCAGGCGAGCAGCGCCATGTACGGCGTCACGCCGTGCTGCACGGCGAGCGCCTTCAGCGCGGTCAGCGTCTGCGGCGCAAAGGTCGCCGTCACCGCGGCGCCGCGGCCGTTGTTCTCGCCGCGGCGTGGCCGGTCAAGCGGCAGCGGCAGCGGCTCCAGGCCGGCCAGCGCCTGCTTCCAGAAAGCGAGCTGGTTGGCCAGCGCGCTGCCGCCGAGCACGCGGCGTTGCCAGTCGGCGTAGTCGGCAAAGTCGATCGCCATCGGCGGCAGCGTGGGCTCCTGCCCGCGCACCAGGGCCGGGTAGATCGCGGCGATCTCGCGCAGCAGGATGCCGGCCGACCAGCCATCGCCGATGGCGTGGTGGATCGACCAGAACAGCACGTGGTCGTCGTCGGCCAGCCGCACGAGCGTGGGCCGGTGCAGCGGGCCGTGCGCCAGGTCGTAGGGTTGCGAGCTGCGCTGGTTCAGGGCTTTCGCAGCGTCGGCCTCGCGTTCGGGCTCGGGCAGTTCACTCAGGTCGAGCATCTCGATTGAAAGGGTCTCGACCGGGCCGATGCGCTGCATCGGCTCGCCCTCGACCGCCACCAGCGTGGTGCGGAAGGCTTCGTGCCGAGCGACCAGGCACTGCAACGACTCGGCCAGCACCTCGCGGTCCAGCGGGCCGCGCAGCCGCACCGCGAACGGCATGTTGTAGGCCGTGGTGCTCGGGTTGAACTGCTGCACCATCCACATGCGGCGCTGCGAGTACGACGTGGGCAGCAGTCGGTCGCGCGGCACCGGCTGAATGGCTGGCAAGGTGGGCAGCGCGGCATCCGGCGCCGCGTGGAGTTGCTGCTCTACCGCGGCGGCCAGCCCGGCGAGGGTCGGTGTATCGAACAACGCCCGCAGCGGCAGCTCCACGCCCAGCACATCGCGCACCCGTGCGATCACCTGGGTGGCGAGCAGCGAATGGCCGCCGAGCGCGAAGAAGCTCTCGAACACGCCGAAGGACTCGACCCCGGAGGCCTCGGCCCCGGAGGCCTCAGCCTTCAGCACGTTGCGCCAGATGTCCCACAGCGCCTGCTCGACCGGGCTGCGCGGCATCACCAGCGCGCGTGGCCGGGTCTCGGCGTCGCTCGTCTCGCCGCGCGGCGGCAAGCGCTTGCGGTCGATCTTGCCGTTGGCCTGGGTCGGTAGCGTGTCCATGAACACGAACGCTCCGGGCACAAAGGCCTCGGGCAGTTGACTCGCGAGGTGCGAGCGCAACTCGCCCGCCGAGAGCGGCAGGTCGGCCTCGGCGCCGGTGGACGACTCCGACACGGGGGCCACGTACGCCACCAGCATGGGCCGACCGTCGTCGTCGGTCTGCGGCACGACCACGCAGTGGCGCACGCGCGGGTGGCGGGCCAGCGCGGCCATCACCTCGGCAGGTTCGACGCGCACGCCGCGGATCTTCACCTGGTCGTCGAGCCGGCCAGCGATTTCGAGCACGCCGTCGGTGCGGAAGCGGCCGAGGTCGCCGGTGAAGTACAGCAGATCGTCGGAGCCGGTGACGTCGGTGCTTGCGCCTTCGGTCTGGGCCTTGCCCTCGCTCGCCTGCGGCCGCCACGGGTTGGTTCGGAACCGGCGCCGGTTTTCTTCCGGCAGGCCCAGGTAGCCGAGCGAGCGCAGCGGCGTGCGCAGCACCACCTCGCCCACCTCGCCGATGCCGCAGCGCTGGCCGCCGGCGCTCAGCACCAGCGCCTGGCTGTCGGGCACGGCGCGGCCGACCGGCTGGATGCCACGTGACAGGCGCTCGTCCAGCACGTGGAAGCAACGCGCCATCGTGGTTTCGGTCGGCCCGTACAGGTTGACGATGCCGCCCCGCGTGCCGAAGCGGGCGCGCCAGGCGCCCACCAGCGCATCGGTGAGCGGCTCGCCCGCAACGAACAGCCAGCGTAACGCGGCGAGTTCATGCCCGGCGCGTGTGCTGTGCGATAGGCCTTGAAGCCAGGACTGCAACACGGTCGGCGTCGAGTGCACAACGCTGACCGCCTCGCGAACCAGCCAGCCGATCGGGTCGAGCTGGTCGCGGTCTTGCGGAATACACAGCGTGGCGCCGCTGATGAGCGGCAGGAAGACATCGCGCAGCAGCGGGTCGAACGACAGGCCGATGAGCTGCGACACGCGGTCTTGCGGCGTGATGGCGAACTCGCGGCGCTGCCAGTCGAGGAAGTGGCTCAGCCCGCGGTGGCGCCCGAGCACGGCCTTGGGCGTGCCGGTGCTGCCGGAGGTGAAGAAGATGTAGGCCGGGTCGTCGCCGAGCGGCACCACCGGTGCGAAAACGGTGGGTGCGCTGGCGGCGGCGCCATCTGCGCCATCTGCGCCATCTGTGCCGTCTGTGCTGCCGACGCTGCCCACGTCGGCGCCCGTTGCCAACAGGTCGCCGAGATCGGTGTCCAGCACCAGCGTGCCGCGCACGTCGGCCGGCGGCGGCCCGGCCCGCTGTGCCGCGTCGCGGCCCACCAGCACCAGCCAACGCGCACGCGCCTCGCGCAGCATGATCTCGCGCCGGTGCGCCGGCAGGGCCGGGTCCAGCGTGACGAAGACCGCGCCGCTCATCAACGCCGCCAGCATGGCCGCCACCACCGCGGCGCTGCGCGGGCCGCAGATGGCGACCACGTCGCCGCGAACCAGGCCGCCATTCTGCAAGCGCTGCGCCAGCACCGAGGCGGCGTGGTGCAGGGCCGCGTAGTCGTGCTCGACGCCGCCGTGGCGCACCGCAAGGTGCGACGGCGAGCGGCGAGCGTGGGCAACGAAGTGGTCGATCACCGGCGTGAACGGCGGCGCGGGCAGCGGCAGCGCGGGGTCGGCGAGCAGCACGCGGGCCGCAGGCGTCAGCAAGGAGACCTCGCTCAAGGCGATCGACGGCTGCGCGACCACCTGTTGCAGCAGGCCGCTGAACTGCTCCAGCAGGCTGCGCACCGCCGCCGCGGAGAAGCGGTCGGTCCGGTACACCGCGGCCAGTCCGATCGCGCCCGGCGTCGCCTGGATGTAGAGCGACAGCGCGAACTTGGGGCTCGGCGTGGCGACGATCGGCTCGCTGTCCAACCCGGCCAGTTCCAGCGAGCCGGCCAGCCGGCCGAACGAGTTGACCAGCACGTCGAAGAACGGCGTGTGGTCGGCGTCGCGCGCGGGGGCCAGTTCAGCGACGAGGCGGTCGAACGGCACGTCCTGGTGCGCCCAGGCGTCCAGCGTGGTGGTGCGCACGCGGCGCAGCAGCTCGGCAAAACTCGGGTCGCCGCCGAGGTCGGTGCGCAGCACCAGCGTGTTCAGCAGCAAGCCGACCAAGGACTCCAGCTCGGGCCGGTCGCGGCCCGCCACTGGCGTGCCCACCGCCACATCTTGCTGGCCGAAGCGGCGCATCAGCAGCAGCTTGAAGGCCGCCAGCAGCGTCATGAAAACGGTGGCGTTGTGGTGGCGCGCCAGGGTTTCGATGCCTTGCACCAGGTCGGCCGGCAAGGTCAGAGATTGCAGCGGGTTGGGGTCGTCGGACCACGCGGTCTCGGCGGGCAAGCGCAGGGGCTCCAGGCCCTGGAGTTGCTGCGTCCAGTAGGCCAGCGACGTGTCCAGCGCACCCGACTCGGCGCGCGAGCGCTCCCAGAGGGCCACATCGCGCCACTGCAGCGGGAGCGGCGCCAGGGTCGGCATGCGTTGTGCGCCGTCGGCATCGCGCTCGGTATCTCGCTCGGCTTTGTAGAGCGCGGCGAGTTCGGCCAGCAGCACCTCGAGCGACCAGCCGTCGCCGACGATGTGGTGGATCACCAGCAACACCACGTGCTGCTGCTCGCCGAGCCGGACCAGGCCCGCGCGCGCCAGCGGCGCCTGCGCCAGGTCGAACGGGCGGTTGGCGAATTCGTCGAGTAGCGCCTGCAAAGCACGCTGCTCGTCGTGCGAGGCGACGCCCACCGGCGGCCAGCTCAGATCTTGCAGCGGCCAGCGCGCGTCGGGCCGCACCGCGAGCGCCGGCACGCCGCCGTGTTCGACCACGCCCATGTGCAGGCTGTCGTGCCGCTCGCACAGCCGTTGCAGGCTGCGCTCCAGCGCCGGCCTGTCCAGCGGGCCGCGCAGCCGCGTGGCCTGCACGATGTTGTAGTTGCCCACCGTCTCCGCGCTCGCTGGGTTTGCTGCACCGTGGTCTTGCAACCGCTCCACCAACCACAAGCCCTGTTGCGCCGCGGTCATCGGCACGATCGCACCGCCGTCCGTGCCAGAGCCTGCGGGCGCTTTGGGGATGGCGGCGCGCCCGGCGCGGGCGTCCTGCGCGGCGATCCATTCGGCCAGTTGCGCCACGGTGGGCGCATCGAACAGCGCGCGCAGCGGCATCTCCACGTGCAAGCTGTTTCGCAGGCGCGAGATCACCTGCATGGCCAGCAGCGAGTGCCCGCCGAGCTGGAAGAAGTTGTCGTGCACGCCGAACGGCGGCAGTTGCAGCGCGTCTTGCCACGCCGTGGCCACCGCCTGCTCCAGCGGTGTGCGCGGCGCGACCACGTCGCCCGCAACGCGCGGCATGCCAGGCGCCGGCAGCGCGTGGCGGTCGACCTTGCCATTGGGCAGCAGCGGCAGGTGCGGCAGGCTCACGAAGACCGACGGCATCATCGCCTCGGGCAGGCTCTTGAGCAGGGCTTGGCGGAACGTGTCGGCGTCGAGTGCGTCGTCCACGCCGCGCCCCACCACGTAGGCCACCAGCCGCTTGAGCCCGGGCGAATCCTCGCGCGCAACGACGGTGCAGTGCCGGACCGATGGCAGCGCGTGCAGCGCCGCCTCGATCTCGCCGAGCTCGATGCGGATGCCGCGCACCTTGACCTGGAAGTCGGATCGGCCGAGGTATTCGAGCCGCCCGTCGGGCAGCCAGCGCACCAGATCACCCGTGCGGTACACGCGCTGCCCGGGCGCGAACGGGTGGTCGATGAAGCGCTCTGCCGTCAGGTCCGGGCGGTTCAGGTAGCCGTGCGCCAGGCCGGCGCCGCCGATGCAGAGTTCGCCGGTCGCACCGATCGGCACCGGCTGCCGGTGCGCGTCGAGCACGTAACACTGCGCGTTGGCGATCGGGCGGCCGATCGGCACGGTGGCGCTGTCGCCGAAGTCGCCCTGGGCCACGCAATGCGTGGCGTCGATCGTCGTTTCGCTCGGGCCGTAGAAGTTGCCCAGCGTCGCATTCGGCAAGCGGCGCCGGAAGGCCTGCGCCAGATCGAGCCCCAGCGCTTCGCCGCCGCAGACCACGTGACGCAAGTGCACGCAGGCTTCGAGCCCGGGTTCGTCGAGCAACAGGCGCAATTGCGCGGGCACCATCGAGACCAACGTGATGCGCTCTTCGCGCAGCGTGCGCACCAGGTAGCCGGTGTCGCGGTGCTCGCCCGGCGGCGCCAGCACGATCGTGGCGCCGGCCTGCAACGGCACGAAGAAGTCCTGTATCGCGGCATCGAATCCGATCGTCGTCTTCTGCAGCAAGCGGTCGCCGCGTCGCACGGCCAGCGTGTCCTGGCTCCACAGCGTGTGGTTGCTCAGCGCGCGGTGCGGCACCATCACGCCTTTGGGCTGGCCGGTGGAGCCCGAGGTGTAGATGATGTAGGCGAGGTGTTCGGGCCCCGTCACCGAAGCGGGGTTGCGATCGTCGCCAGGCTGCTCGGCGATCGGCAGCTCGACGCACAGCGGATGGCACGAGTGAGCGCTGTTGGTGGCCGGCAACCGGCCGAGCAGCGCCGAATGCGTCAGCACCACCGGGGCGCGTGCGTCGTCCAGCATGTGCTGCAGGCGTTGCGGCGGCAGTTCCGCGTCGAGCGGCAAAAAGGCGCCGCCCGCCTTGAGCACTGCCAGCAGGCTCACCACCAGCTCGATCGAGCGCTCCAGGCAGACGCCGACCACGGTGTCGGGCCCGACACCGAGTCGTCGCAGATGGTGCGCGAGCCGGTTGGCGCGTGCGTTCAGCTCGTCGTAGCTCAAGCGCCGTTCGGCAAACGCAACGGCCACGGCCAGCGGCGTGCGCTGCGCCTGCTGTTCGATCAAGGTGTGCATGCCCACGTGCAGCGCATACGGCCGCGCGGTGTTGTTCCACTCGTTCAGCACGAGGCGCCGCTCGGCCTCGCCGAGCAGCGGCAGCTCGGCGACCGGCCGGCCGGCGTCGGCACACATCGCCGCAGCCAGTGTGTGCAACTGCGCGGCCATGCGCTCGACGGTGGCGCGCTCGAACAGGTCGGTGTCGTACTCCAGGCAGCCCACCAGTTGCGAGCCGGCCTCCTGCAATTCCAGCGTCAGGTCGAACTTGGCGACCGGGCTGGCCTGCGGGGTCTTGTGCGCGCGCACGTCGCCCAGGTGCCGCGGCCCCTCGGCGGGAGGCTGCAGCACCACGAAGGTCTGGATCAGCGGCGTGCGGCTGGCGTCGCGCGGCAGGTGCAGCGCGTCCACGACCTCCTCGAACGGCACGTGCTGGTGCGCATACGCCGCCAGTGCGGTGGCCTTGACCTGGGCCAGCAGCCCGGCCACGGTGAGTCCGTCGGCGAAGTCGCTGCGCAGCGCAAGCGTGTTCGCCAGGTAGCCGACCACCGACTCGAACTCGCGCCGTTCGCGGTTGGCGATCACCGAGCCGGTGATCACCGTGGCCTGGCCGCTGTGGCGGTGCAGCAGGGTCTGCCACAGCGCGAGCACGGTCATGAACAAGGTGGTGCTGTTGCGCCGCGCCAGCGCGCGCAGTGCCGCGAGTTCGGTGGGGTCGAAACGCAGTTCGAGCGTGGCGCCGCGAAAGCGCTGCCGCGCCGGCCGATGGTGGTCGGTGGGCAGCGCCAGCGCGGGGGGCGCGTCGGCGAGCTGCTGCTTCCAGTACGCGAGTTCGCGTTCGCGCAGGCCGGCGTCCAGGCTGCGCGCTTCCCATGCGGCGAAGTCGAGGTACTGCAACTCCTGGCGCGGCAGCTTGGCCGGCAGGCCGCGTGAACGGGCGTCATAGAGCAGGCACAGCTCGTCCATCAACACGCCCATCGACCAGCCGTCGCAGACGCTGTGGTGCAGCGTCCACAGCAGCCGGTGGTCCTGCGCGCCCAGCCGCACGAGCACCGCGCGCACGCCGAACTCTGCGCACAGGTCGAAGCCGTGTGCGGCCTCTTGCGCTGCCAACGTTTCGTACTGCGATGTGCGTGCCGGCTCGGGCAACTCGTCGAGCCGGACCTGCCGCATGCGCCAGTCGCCCGACACCTCGATGCGCTGGAATCGTTCGCTGTCGCGCGCGACCCAGCGGGTGCGCAGCACCTCGTGCCGTTCAAGCAGCGCCTGCAGGCTGGCCTGCAGGATCTGGGCGTCGAGCGGGCCGTGCAACGCCAGCGCCACCGGCACGGTGTACAGCGCCGTGCCCGGCGCCAGCTCCTGCCAGAACCACATGCGCTGCTGCGCGGCCGACAGCGGCAAGAGGCCACGCCGTTCATCGGCGGCAATGCTGCCGATGGGTGCCACCGCCGTTGCCGCCGCCTGCTCCGGATCGGCCAGCAACGCGTCGAGCCGCAGCGCCGCAGCGCGCAGGCTGGGCTCGCCCAGAAGGGCAGCCGGCGGCAGGCTGCGGCCCAGCGCCGTCTCCAGCACCTGCAACAGCCGGAAGCCTGACAGCGAGTCCAGCCCGCATTCGATCGCCGAGTCGTCCAGCGAGATCGCCTGCGGCGCCTGCCGGGTGAAGCGGGCCACCCCTTGCACCAGCGTTTGCTCGATGGCCTGAAGGCGCTGGGGCGAACCCGGCTCGCCGGCCAGGTGGACGGCGAAGTCGGCCGCAGTCCAGGGCACTTCGTCGAGCGCGTCCAGCGTCTGCGCCACCTCCATCTGCAGCACTTGCAGCTTGCCTTCGAGGTAGTCCCGCCGGCAACGCTGGCGCTGGATCTTGCCGCTGGAAGTGCGCGGCACGCTGCCCGAACGCACGAGCGCGATCGCATGCACCGGCAGTTCGTGTTCCGCCGCCACGGCCTTGCGGATCGCGCGGATGACGGGCAGCAGGTCCACCTCGTGGCCGCGGCGCTCCATCTCCTGCACGACGACCAGCGCCTCGCCGTCCGAGGTGTCTATCGAGAACGCCGCGCCGAAGCCCGCGCGCAGCGAGCTGTCGGTGCGCTGCACCGTCCACTCGATGTCCTGCGGCGCATGGTTGCGGCCGCGCACGATGATCAGGTCTTTCAGGCGGCCGGTGATGTACAGCTCGCTGTCGTGAACGAAGCCGAGGTCGCCGGTGCGCAGCCACGGCCCCTCAACGTCACCATCAGCGTCACCATCCCCGTCGGCCAGGTGCGCGCGAAAGGTCTCGTCGCTGACGTTGGGCTGCTGCCAATAGCCCTGGCCGACGCTGGTGCCCTGCACCCACACCTCGCCGATGGCGTCGGGCTCGCAGGGCCGGCGCGTCTTCGGGTGCACGATGCGCACCCGCATGCCCTCGATCAGCCGGCCGCAGCCCACCACGTCACGACGACGCGCGGTCTCGGGCTGTGCTGCGCGGACGCGGTCTTCGGCCAAGCCGTCCGCGTCCAGGCTCAACACGCTCAAGGGCGTGGCCGGGGCAGAGGTCGTGACGGTGAGCACGGTCTCGGCCATGCCGTAGGACGCGGCGAAGGTCCCTGCCGGCAGGCCGTGCGCTCCGAACAGCGCCTCGAAGTCTCGGCCGGTCTTGCTCTGGATCGGCTCGGCCCCACAGGTCGCCGAGACCAGGGTGCGCAGATCGGCCTGCCATTGGGGTTGTTGCGCCAGCGCCTTGATGCAGGCGGCGTAGGCAAAGTTGGGGCCGCCCGTGTGCGTGATGCCGAAACGCGCGACCGCCTCCAACCAGCGCAGCGGCCGGCGCAAAAAGGTCACCGGCGACATCAGGTAGCTCGGCAGGCCGTGGTGGAACGGCGCCAGCACGCCGAAGACCAGGCCGTAGTCGTGGTGGTGCGGCAGCCAGCACAGGCAGCGGCTCGCGCCCGGCACGCCATGCACGGCGGCCACCGAACTGCGGCACTGCGCCAGCACGTTGGCGTGCGTCAGAACCACGCCGCGCGGCGTGGCGGTCGAGCCCGAGGTGTACTGCAGGTAAGCCACGGTGTGGGGGCCGGGCACCTCGACGTCGGGCACGACCGGCCCGGCCCTGCGCTGGTTCGTTGCGCCGACCAAGAAGTCCAAGCCCTCCGGCCCGGGCCCGTCGGTGGCCAGCCACAGCGTCGGCGTGCTGCCCGCTTCGTCGAAGAATGCCCGCGCCGGTTCGAGCAGGTCGGCGGTCGTCAGCACCAGGGCGGCGCCAGCGTCTTCGATGATGGCCAACAGGCGGGGCGCGCCGTTCTTGAAACGCACCGGGTCCGGCGCCGGCACCGGCACCGCGATCCGGCCGGTGAGCATGCAGGCCCAGAAGGCGCGCACGAAGTCCAGCCCGGCCGGGTAGACCAGCAGCACGCGGTCGCCGGCCTGGGAGTGGCGGGCGATGCGCGCGCCCAGCGCCAGCACCTGCGTGTGCAATTGCCCGTAACTCAGCGACTCGGCCAGCTCCAGCGTGTCGCGCACCATCGCGTAGGCGAGCGCGTCGGGTTGTTGATGGCAGCGCCAGTTGAAGTGGCGGCTGAGGCTGTCGATCGTCATGGCGCAGGAGGAAGGCAACGTGAAGCCTTGAGGGGCCGGTACCGTTGAAGTGCGGAACGTGCAGCGAAAGGGGGCCCGAAGCCCCCGCACTTCAGGCTAACCCGGCGATGCACCGCCGACGCGGCCCGCCGCTTGCCAAGGCCCGGGCACGTGCAAAAGTCAGCGGAGATAGTTCACGCCGAGCCGCGCGGCCCGCGCCACAGGCGGTCGAAGACGCTCGGCCGTCGTTGCGGTGGCTCGGGTTCGGCACCCGACGCGCTGGCGACCGGCGGGCCGGCCGCGTCGCCCGGCGCGGCGACCTGCGCCAGCGTCTCGAACACCAGCCGGCGCATCTCGATGCGCAGGCCGACTCGCCGCTCCAGCTCGCCCACGGCGCGCATCGCCAGCAGCGAGTGCCCGCCGAGCTCGAAGAAATTGTCCGTTCGGCCGACATGGGCCACGCCGAGCAACGCCTGCCAGACCTCGGCGACGGCACGTTCGGCCTCGGTTTGCGGCGCGTCGTGGTGGAGCCGCTCGGCGGTCGGGCCGCTCAGGTCCGGCCGGGGCAGTGCGCCGCGATCGGTCTTGCCATTGGGCAGCAGCGGCAGTTCGCCCAGGGGCACGACGTGCTGCGGCAGCATGAATTCCGGCAGGCTCGCGCGCAGGTGCTCGCGCAGGGCGCTGGCTTCCGGCGCGGCGCCACGCGGCACCACGTAGGCGACGAGGCGGCGGTCGCCCGGCACGTCCTCGCGCACGATCACCAGCGCGCGCGCCACCTGCGGGTGCGTGGCCAGTGCCGCCTCGATCTCGCCCGGCTCGATCCGGTGGCCGCGCAGCTTGACCTGGAAGTCCAGCCGCCCCAGGTGCTCGATCACGCCGTCGTGGCACCAGCGGCCGCGGTCGCCGGTGCGGTACAGGCGCGCGCCGGGCACGGCGCTGAACGGGTCGGGCACGAAGCGCTCCGCGGTCAGCTCCGGCCGGTTCAGGTAACCCAGCGCCACGCCGGCCCCGCCGATGAAGATTTCGCCCGCCACGCCGATCGGGCACGGCGCGCCGCGCGCGTCGAGCACATGCACCTGCGTGTTGGCGATCGGCCGCCCGATGCGGATGCCGTGTTCCGGCTCGGCGACCTTCCAGCCGGTCGACCACACGGTCGTTTCGGTCGGGCCGTAAAGGTTCCACACCGCGCCGCCTGCGCCGACGCGCGCCAGCAGTTGTTGCGCCAGGTCGGGCGGCAGGGCTTCGCCGCCGATCAGCGCCTTGAAACCGTCGCGCCCGCGCCAGCCGGCGTCGATCAGCAACCGCCAGGTCGAGGGCGTGGCTTGCATCGCCGTGGCGGTGCTCGATTCGAGCAGGTCGAGCAGCGCGCGGCCGTCCTGCGCCTGCTCGCGCGAGGCCAGCACCAGTTGAGCGCCGACGCACAGCGGCAGCAGCAACTCCAGCACCGAGATGTCGAAGCTCAGCGTGGTCACGGCCAGCAGCACGTCCGGCGGCGCCAGGCCCGGCTCGCGCGCCATGCTGGCGAGAAAGTTGACCACCGCGCGCTGCGGCACCACCACGCCCTTGGGCAGCCCGGTGGAGCCCGAGGTGTAGATCACGTAGGCCGGGTCGCCGGGCCGCGCGTCGCGCAGCGCATCGGGTGCGGGCAGCGCCGACGGTTGCGCGGCGATGAAGCCGGCGTCGCGGTCGACCCGCAGCGCGCGCTCGGCGGGCCAGCCCAGCATCGCTGCCGACTCGGCGTTGCCGACGACGAGGCTCAGGTGCGCGTCCTGCGCCATGTGCTTGAGCCGCTCGGCGGGGTAGCCGGGGTCGAGCGGCACGTAGGCGGCGCCGCTCATCAGGATGCCCAGTTGCGCCACGACCATCTCGGCCCCACGCGGCAGGCACAGGCCGACGAGGCTGCCGCGGCCGATGTCACGCCGCCGCAGCGCATGCGCCAGGCGCGCGGCGCGGGCCTGCAGCTCGGCGCCGCTGAGGCGCTCGGCCCCGCTGCGCAGCGCAAGGCGCGCGAGGTGCGGCGCCATGGCGGTGGAGATGAATGTGGCCAGGTTGGGGCTGGCGGCGGGGGAGGCGCCGACGCCGGAATCGTTGCCGGCAAGGCAAGCGGCTCCGAATGAGGCGCCGAATGAAACGCCGATGGCAGCGTCCGTGCGATTCCATTCGCGCAACGTGGCCCGCTCGGTATCGCCCAGCAGCGCGCCGTCCTCGATGCGGCGCGACGGATCGGCAATCGCGGTGGAAAGCGTCTTCATGAAGCTCGCGAGCAGCCGCTCGGCGCTGGCGCGCACGAAGAGGTCGGTGGTGTAGGTCAGCAGCACCTCGCCAAACGCGTCGTCCACGTTCAGCGCCACTTCAAACTGCGCCGCCGTCGAATCGAAGCGGAACGGTGCGAGGCGCAGCCCCGGCAGCGCGTTCACATCGAAGGGCGCGTTGATCACGTTGAACATCACCTGCACCAGCGCCCCACGCGCTGAACCGCGGTCGACGTGCAGCTCTTCGACCAGGCGCTCGAATGGCACGTCCTGATGCGCCAGCGCGTCCAGCGTCGCGTCCTTGACGCGAGCCAGCAGCTCCTCGAAACGCGGGTTGCCCGACAGGTCGGTGCGCATCACCAGCGTGTTCACCAGCGTGCCCACCAGGCTCTCGGCCTCGACCCGGCGGCGGTTGGCCACTGGTGTGCCCACAGCAATGTCGGTCTGCCCGGTGCGGTGCGACAACACCTGCTTGAAGCACGCCAGCATCACCATGAACGGCGTGCAGCCGTGCTGGGTGCTGAAGCGCTTGAGCGCCTCCACCGCCTGCGGCGACAAGCGCGCGCCGACGCTGCTGCCGCGCCCGCTGGGCAAGTCGCGCCAGACCCGGTCGTGCGGCAACGCCAGCGGCTCCAGGCCCTTCAACTGACCCGCCCAGTACGCCATCTGCGGGACCAGCGTGTCGCGTTGGGCGTCGGCGCGTTGCCAGGCCGCGTAGTCGGCGTACTCCAGCGCCAGCGGCGGCAGTTGGGGTGTGCGGCCTTGCCGCAGCGCGCCGTAGGCCTGGCCCAGCTCGCGCAGCAACACGCCGTCGGACCAGTGGTCGCCGATCGCGTGGTGAATGACCCAAAGCAGCACATGCTCACCGTCGCCCAACTGCAGCAGGCTGATGCGGTACAGGCCGGCGGCCGACAGGTCGAAGCGGCGCGCGGTCAGCGCGTCACGGCAGGCGCGCGCCTCCTGCTCGCGTTGCTCGGGCGGCAGCGGGCGCAGGTCGATGCGCGCGATCTCGGCGCGGCGCGGCGCGTCGATGAACTGCACCACCTCGGCGTCGACGCGGGCAAAGCGGGTTCGGAAGGCCTCGTGGCGCTGCACCACCGAGTTGATCGCCTCGGTCAGCGCCGTTGCATCCAGCGGCCCGTGCAGGCGCAGGGCGAAGGTCATGTTGTAGGCGGTGGTCAGCGGGTTCAGCGTCTGCACCAGCCACATGCGGCGCTGCGAATACGACACGGCCAGCGGCCCGTCGCGTGCAATTCGTTCGATCGGCGCCTGCGCCGAGCCGGCGCGCAGCGCTTCGACCTGCCGCGCCAGCGCCGCGAGTGTCGGGTGTTCGAACATCGCCCGCAGCGGCAGCTCCACGTGCAGCGCGGCGCGCAGCCGCGCGATCACCTGCGTGGCCAGCAGCGAGTGCCCGCCGAGCTCGAAGAAGTGGTCGTGCAGCCCCACGTGCGCGACGTGCGCAATCTGCAGCACCTCGGTCCAGATCTGCGCCAGCGCCTGCTCGGTCGGCGTGCTGGGCACGGCCGAGGTGGCAACGTTCGGCTCGTGCCGCGGGGGCGGCAGCGCAGCGCGGTCCAGCTTGCCGTTGGGCAGGCGAGGCAGGCGCGGCATCACGACGTAGGCCTGCGGCAGCATGGCGTCGGCCAGCTGCCGGGCGAGCGCGGCGCGCAGCGACGGGACGTCGATGGATGCGTCGATGGATGCGTCGGTGGGCGCGGCCGCGGGCCGAGCGGCGGTCACGTCGACGAACGCATCGGCAGATGCATCAGAAGGCGCATCAGAAGACGCACCAGAGGACGCACCAGAAGGCGCCCCGGAAACCGCCTCGGCCACCGCCACCCTTTGCGAGCCGGCCGACGCGTCGACCGACCCGTCAACCGCTGCGTTCCCTTCGACATACGCCACCAGCCTCGGCGCGGCCGGGCCGTCGCTGCGCAATAGCACGGCCGCGTCGCGCACGCCGGGCTGGGCGCGCAGCGTGGCTTCGATCTCGCCCAGCTCGATGCGCTGGCCGCGAATCTTGACCTGCGCATCGGCACGGCCCAGGTATTCGAGGCAGCCGTCGGCGCGCCAGCGTGCGCGGTCGCCGGTGCGGTACAGGCGGCCGCCGGGCACGAACGGGTCGGCGATGAAGCGCTCGGCCGTCAGCGCAAGCTGGTGGAGGTAGCCGCGCGCCACACCGGCGCCGCCCACCATCAGCTCGCCGCTCACGCCCACCGGCACCGGCTGCAGCTCGGCGTCGAGCACGTAACAGCGGGCGTTGTCGATCGGGCGGCCGATCGGGACGGCGCGGTGGTGGGCACTGGGGACGGTGCCCAAACCCGTGCTGCGGCCGGCGTCGGCGGCGGGGTGACCGTCATCGCCATCGCCATCGCCGGCTCCATCTCCGGCGCCGACGCCCACGCCGTGGCCCGGCCGCGCGACCTCGCCGTGCGTCGCGTCGATCGTCGCCTCGGTCGGCCCGTAAAAGTTGCCCAGCGTGGCGTTCGGCGCGCGCTGCTGCCACTCACGCGCGAGCGTGGCGTCGAGCGCCTCGCCGCCGCTGATGAGCTGGCGCAGGCACGTGCCGTCGAAATGCGGCTCGGCCAGCAGCGCGCGCAACAGCGACGGCACGCCCTGCAGCACGGTGATCGCCTCGTCGCGCAGCAGCGTGGCCAGCCGCGCGGTGTCGCGCTGCTCGCCCGGCGCGGCCAGCACCAGCGTGGCGCCGGCCGCCAGCGGTGTGAACAGCTCCACCAGCGCGGCGTCGAAGCCGATGGAGGTGATTTGCACGAAGCGGTCTTGCGGGGTCGCTTGCAAGGTGCGCTGCATCCAGCGCAGGTGGTTGGCCCAGCCGCCGTGTTCGACCAGCACGCCCTTGGGCCGACCGGTGGAGCCCGAGGTGTAAATCACGCAGGCGAGTTGCGCGGGCGTGCAGGCAGGCGCCGCGTCTGGCGTGCGGCCTGCGCCCACTGGGCGAGGCGCGGCCACAAGCAGGTCCGCAAGCACATCCGGCATGTCCAGGCACCAGCTTGCGCACACCGAGCTGTGCGGCGGCAAGCGGCCCGCCAGGCGGGTCTGCGTCAGCACCAGCGGCACGCGCGTGTCGCGCAGCATGAAGGCGAGCCGCTCCGTTGGCAGTTCGGGGTCGAGCGGCAGCAGCGCGCCGCCGGCCTGGAGCACCGCGAGCAGCGCCACCACCAATTGGGGCGATCGCTCCAGGCACACGCCCACCGGCACCTCGGCGGTGACGCCGTGGCGGCGCAGCGCATGGGCGAGTTGTTGTGCCTGCCGGTTCAACTCGCGGTAGCTCAGGCGCTGCGTGCCGCAGACCAGCGCCACCGCGTCGGGGGTGCGATCGGCCTGGCGTTCGAACATCGCGTGTGCGGGCTCGAAGGCGCCGTCGGGCTGGGGCCGCTCGGTCGCATTCCAGTCGACCAGCACCTGCCGCAACTCAGCGGGCGACATCAACGGCAGCCGCGTGATGCGCCGGCCGGGGTCGGCCACGATGGCGGCCAGCAGCGTGCTCAGTTGCGCGACCAGCCGCTGGACCGTGCTGCGCTCGAACAGGTCGGTGCGGTACTCGAACTCACCGTGCAGCACACCACCGGCCTCGACGAAGCTGAGCGACAGGTCGAACTTGGCGGTCGACGTCGGCAGAACCAGCGGCTGCGTTGTGGCGCCGTCGAATTCGCAGCGCGCCGCCGGCTGGTTGTTGAGTGCGAACGACACCTGGTAGAGCGGGTTGCGGCCCAGGTCGCGCCGCGGGCTCAGGTCGGCCACCAGGCGGTCGAAGGGCAGGGCTTGGTGGGCGAACGCTTCGAGCGCTGTCTCGCGCACGCGGGCCAGAACTTGCGCAAACTGCGGCGCGCCCGACAGGTCGGTGCGCAGCACCACGCTGTTGGCAAAGTAGCCGACCAGCCGCTCCAGTTCGGGCCGCTCGCGGCCGGCCACCGGCGAGCCCACGGCCACGTCGTGCTGGTGCGTGTGGCGCATCAGTAGCACCTTCAACGCAGCCAGCAGCAGCATGAAGAGGGTGGCGTCCTGCGTGCGCGCCAGGTTCCGCAAGCCGCTCAACAACTCGGCCGGCAACTCGAAACGCTCGGCCGCACCGGCGTGGCTGGCGATCGGCGGGCGCGGGTGGTCGGTCGGCAGCTCCAGCGGCGCAAGGCCGGCGAGGCGATCGCGCCAGTAGCGCAGGTCGGCATCGTGCGGCGCGCTCTTCAGCCGCGCTTGTTGCGAGGCTGCCCAGTCTGCAAACTGGACGGGCAGCGCCGGCAGACGCGGCACGTTGCCCTGGCGGAATGCCGAGTACAGCGCGCCGAGATCGTCCGCGACGACCTGGCGCGACCAGCCGTCGGTGACCAGGTGGTGCAGCACGAGCAGCAGCACGTGGGTCGCGCTGCCGGGAGCGTGGCGGTGCGCGTCGAGCGCGGCCGGATCGTCAGCGACCTCGCCGCCAGCAACGCGCCACAGCGATGCGCGCAGCAGTGGTGCCTGGGTCAGATCGAACGGTCGTCGGGCCTCGTCGGCCAGCCGCAGCAGCAGCTCGTGCTCGCCGCCGCGCGCGGGGTAGAGCGTGGTGGTGATCGCGAGCGCCACCCGCGCGTCGGCCTGCACGCGCGGTGTCGGCACGCCGTCGGACTCGTCGAAGGCGGTGCGCAAGACCTGATGGCGCTCGACAAGCGCCTGCAAAGCCTGCTCCAGTGCCGCCACATCGAGCTCGCCGACGATGCGCAGCGCGTGCGCCATGTTGTACGCACCGGCACCGCCGATCAGCCGCTCGACGACCCACAGCGCTTCCTGGGCGGGCGAGCACACCATGGCGGAGGCGGCCGATCGAAGTGACCGAGCGGCTGGCGGCGGTGCCTGCGGTGCCTGCGGCGGCAGCGGCGGCAGCGGCAGCAGCGGCAGCAGCGGCAACAGCGGCGATTGCGCTGGCGCGCCCGGCGCCGCTGCGGCCGCTGCGCCCGCCTCGGCGAGCGACGCCGCCAGGTCGGCCACGTTCGGGTGGCGGAACAAGGCGGTCGCGTCCAGGTCCGCGCCCAGCCGCGCACGGATGCGGGCCGCCACCTGCGCGCCGCGCAGCGAGTCGCCACCGCGCGCAAAGAAGTTGTCGTGCCGGCCGATCGGCGCGCCGCCCAGCAACTCGTGGAAGATGCTCGCCAGCACGCGCTCACGCTCATCCGCAGGCTCGACGAACCCCCGCACGAGCGACGCGGCCAGCGCGCGGTGCAGCCCGCCGCGCTGCAGCTTGCCGGTGGCGCCGGCTGGCAGCTGGTGCACGAAGACGATCTGCGACGGCACCTTGAAGGCCGCCAGCCGCGCGAACAGGAAGTCGCGCAGGGCGGCCTCGCGGACCGCCGCACCCGGTCGCAGCACCACCGCCGCCGCCAGGTCTTCACCGAGCGACGGATGCGGCACGCCGAAGGCGGCGGCCTGTAGCAGCGCGGGGTGGTCGAGCAGCGCGTCGTCCACTTCGCGCGGCGAGACTTTTTCGCCGCCGCGGTTGACGATGTCCTTCAGCCGACCGGCCATGAACAGGCGCCCCTGCCCGTCGAGGTGACCCAGGTCGCCGGTGCGCAGCCAGCCGTCGGGCAGCGAGTTCGCGAACGGGGTGGCGATCGGGGTGGCGCTGTTGCTGGTGGTCGCGCTGGCGTTCTTGCTGGCATTCGTGCTGGCCATCCCGCCGACCGCAGAGCCGGCATCGGTAACGACGGCGGTCGCATCATCGGTCTCGTAGCCGCGCATCACACCCGGCCCGCGCACCGCGATCTCGCCCGGCTCGCCCGTGGCGAGCGCGCGCCCGGCGTCGTCCAGGATCGCGATCTCGACCCCCGTGGCCACGCCCACCGAGCCGGCCGTCTGCGTGCCAGGCTGCACCGGGTTGCTCGCCATCTGGTGCGACGCCTCGGTCATGCCGTAAGCCTCGACCACCGGCGCGCCGAGCAGCGCCTGCAGCTCGCGCATGGTCGCGGCCGGCAAGGCCGATGACGACGAGCGCACGAAGCGAAAGCGATGTTGCGGCGCCTTCTGTCGATACGCCGAACCGTGCGCCAGCACCGCCTGGTGGATGGTCGGCACGGCGGTGTACCAGCTCGGCTCGAACGCGGCGATCCAGTCGAAGAAGCCCACGCTGTCGAAGCCCGGCGTGCACACCACGCTGCCGCCGCCCGCCAACGTGGCCAGCAGCGCGCCCACCAGGCCGTGGATGTGGAACAGCGGCATCACGTTCAGGCAGCGGTCGGCGCTCGACAGGCCGAGGTCGGCTGCGATCTGGTGCGCCGACGCCATCAGGTTGGCATGCGTCAACGGCACGCGCTTGGGCGCAGCGGTGGTGCCCGAGGTGTGCAGCAGCAGCGCGACGTCGTCGGGGCGGGCGGCGCGCGCGGCGACGCGCGCCACAGCGCGCTCGCCGACGACCTGGAATCGGCCCGCAGGGGCAAGTGGATCGGGGCTCTGCGGATCGGGCTCGATCTCGACGACCACAAGACCCAGCTCGCGCGCCACGTCACGCACCGGCCCGGTCTCGCCGCGCCGAAGCACGATCATCTGCACGCGCAAATTCTTGAGGTGCGCGCGCAACTCAGCCGCGGGCGACGCCGGGTTCAGCGGCGCGCACACGGCGCACGACGCCACTCCCAAGAAGGCGACCGCCAGCGCGGCTCCGGCCGGCAGCACCAGCGCCACCCGCGTCGAGGCCGTGGCGCCCAGCGCGGCGAGGTGGCCTGAGACGCGGTCGACCTGCGCTTGCAGGTCGCGGTAACTCAGCGCGGTGCAGCCTGGGGCGAGCAGCGCCGGCGTGGCGCCCTGCCGACGGGCCTGGGCGTGCAGCAGGGCAGCGAGTGTGCTGGGATGCGCCGCTGCGCCGCCGGCGGGCGTGGCGGCCGCAGCGGCGGGAACAGCCGAAGCAGTCGAAGCGGTCATGGCGGCGTCGGCCAGATCGGCGGGGTCGGCGCTGTCGTGTCGAGGCTGCCTGTCGTCGGCGTGGGGAGTCCGCATGCTGGCTGTGCGTGCCGCCGCGGCGGCTTGTCGGGAAGGAACCCGAGTCTCTGGTGCAAGCTTTTCCCACGGCACACAAGGGGCGATGCAACAACGCGGCAGTGTGCAAAACCACCGGCTGCGGACGCTGTGCATGGCGCCGCCGGGGGCGTTGACCGCGCGCGCTGCGAGTCGGCGGCCCCTGCGCGCCCGTTGCGACCGGTGACGCATCGTCGGCACCACAGTCCGCAGCGGGCCGCTTGCCGGGCCTTGCCACATCACCGGCCCTGCGGCGAGACTGCGCCATGGCTTCCTCTGCATCGCCCCCGCTCACCGACCTCCCCGCCCATGCGTTGTCCGCGCTGATCCACCGCCGCGAGGTGTCGTGCCGCGAGGTGATGCAGGCGTTCCTCGCGCGCATTGCCGTGGTGAACCCGGTGCACAACGCCATCGTGAGCCTGCGCCACAGCGACGAGTTGCTCCGCGAGGCCGACCGCTTCGACACCCTGCTCGCGCGCGACGGCAGCCTGGGCTGGATGCACGGCCTGCCGCAAGCCATCAAGGACATCGCGCTGACAAAGGGCCTGCGCAGCACGATGGGCTCGCCGCTGCTGCGCGACTTCGTACCCACGCAAGACAGCCTGATGGTTGCGCGCATGAAGGCCGCGGGCTGCATCGTCATCGGCAAGACCAACACGCCCGAATTCGGCCTGGGCTCGCACACCTTCAACGAGGTGTTCGGCGTGACGCGCAATGCGTGGGACGCGACCCGCTCGGCCGGCGGCAGCAGCGGCGGCGCCGCGGTGGCGCTGGCGACTAGCATGCTGCCGGTGGCCGACGGCAGCGACTCGATGGGCAGCCTGCGCAACCCCGCCGGCTGGAACAACGTCTTCGGCTTTCGGCCCAGCCAGGGCCGCGTACCGTTTTGGCCGGCAAGCGACGTGTGGGTGTCGCAGCTGGGCACCGAGGGGCCGATGGGCCGCACCGTGCAGGACGTGGCGATGCTGCTCGACGTGCAGGCCGGCTTCGACGCGCGCGTGCCGCTGTCGATTGCGAAGACCGAGCACTTTGCCGCTGGGCTGGAGGGCATCGACTGCAAGGCCGTCAAGGTCGGCTGGCTGGGCAACCTGGGCGGCTACCTTCAGATGGAGCCCGGCATCACAGACACCTGCAGTCAAGCCTTGAAGCGACTCGAAGGCCTGGGTTGCGTGGTCGAGCCCACGGCGCTCGGCACCTCGCCCGAGACGGTGTGGCAGACGTGGCTCGTGTGGCGCCGCTGGATCGTCGCCGCGCGCATCGCGCCCCACCTTGCCAAACCCGGCAACCGCGCCTTCATCAAGCCCGAGGCGCTGTGGGAACACGACCAGGGCCAGGGCCTCACTGGCGTGCAGACGGTGGAGGCCAGCACGCAGCGCAGCGCGTTCTACCAGCACTTGCTGTCGCTGTTCGAGCGCTTCGACGTGCTCGCGCTGCCGAGCGCGCAAGTGTGGCCGTTCGACGCCGCGCTGCGCTGGCCGAGCCACATCAACGGCGTCGAGATGGACACCTACCACCGCTGGATGGAGGTGACGATCTACGCCACGCTCGGCGGCCTGCCGGCGATCAGCGTGCCAGCCGGTTTCTGCGCGGTTGGGCAAAGCGCCGGCGCGCACGCCGGCCTGCCGATCGGCCTTCAGCTCATCGGCAAACCGCAGGGCGACCTGGCGGTGCTGCGGTTGGCGCGGGCGTATGAGCAAGCAGCGCAGGACGTGCTGCTCGCTCGTCCGACGACGACCTTGAGTTGATGGCGAGCACGTCGGCGCCACCGGGCTTTCCCCAGCCCGGTGGTGCAGTACAGTGCCCACGACACTGACGGGCGCCGGCCCGTGAAGGCCTGCGATGAAACCCGTCATCAACCACCTGCTCGAAACCGACCTTTACAAGTTCACGATGTGGCAGGCGATGCTGCACGGGCACCCGGAGGCGCAGGCCGAGTACCAGTTCGTGTGCCGCAACCAGAGCGAGATCCCGCTCGCCGAGTTGCTGCCGGAGGTGAACGAGCAACTCGACCACCTGTGCACGCTGGCCTTCAGGCCCGAGGAGCTGACCTTCCTGCGCAGCCTGCGCTTCATGAAGAGCGACTTCGTCGACTTCCTGCGCATCTTTCGCTTCCAGCGCGAGTTCATCGAGGTGACCGCTGTCGGGCGCGATTTGTCGATCGTCGCCAAAGGCCCGCAGGTTCATGTGATGGGCTTCGAGATTTATGTGCTGGCGATCGTCAACGAGTTGTACTTTCGCCGCTTCGACGAGAAAGCCGCGCTCGTCGAAGGCCGGCGCCGCCTCGCCGCCAAGCTCGACAGCGTGCGTGCCTTCGGCAAGTTGGCCACGCGCCGCCACCCGTTCGAGTTCTTCGACTTCGGCGTGCGCCGGCGCTTTTCGGGCGCGTGGCATGCCGAGGTCACGCAGCGGCTGCGCGACGAGGTGCCGCAGTATTTCAAGGGCACGTCCAACGTGCACCTGGCGCGCACGCTCGGGCTGGTGCCCATCGGCACGATGGCGCACGAGTACATGCAGTCGTTCCAGTCCTTCGGCGTGCGGCTGCGCGACTTTCAAAAGGCCGCTCTGGAAAGCTGGGTGCAGGAGTACCGCGGCGACCTGGGCATTGCGCTGACCGACGTGGTCGGCATGGACGCCTTCCTCGCCGACTTCGACCTCTACTTCGCCAAACTCTTCGACGGCCTGCGCCACGACAGCGGCGACCCGGTGCTGTGGGGCGAGAAGGCGCTGGCCCACTACGCCAAACTGCGCATCGACCCGCACACGAAACGGCTGGTGTTCTCAGACGGTTTGAGCCTGGACACCGCCTTCAAGCTCTACGCGCAATTTGCCGACCGGGTGCAGATGGGCTTCGGCATCGGCACCAACCTGACCAACGACACCGGCCTGACCACGCTGGGCATCGTGATGAAGCTGACCCGCTGCAACGGCCAGCCGGTGGCCAAGCTGGCCGACACGCCGGGCAAGATCATGTGTTCGGACGAGACCTTCCTGGCTTACTTGCGGCAGGTGTTCAGCGTGCGCAAGCCGGTTGCATCGTGACGATGGGACCGGGTGTTCCTCCCTCGCCCCTTTGGGGAGAGGGCCGGGGTGAGGGGCCGCTCAGCGCCGCGCCGCAACGAACGGGTTCAGCACCGACACGCCAAAACCCTTGAAGTCCGCCACGTTGCGCGTGACGACGGTGAGCTTGTGCAGCTTGGCCGTCGCGGCAATCATCGCGTCTTCGTACAGGGTGTCTGAGGCACGGTGCATCAGCCGCGCCCAGGCGCGAAAGGCGGCCGCATCCATCGGCACGACGTTGTAGGAGCCCGCCACCAGTTCCAGCCACTGTTCGAGCTCGGCGGCCTTCTCCGTGTCCTGCTCGCGGGTGAGCTCGATGCCCGCCTGGATCTCGCCGATCGTCACGGCAGAGATGTGCAAGTCTGCGTCCGCGGCGTCATGGATCCACTGCAGCACAGCGCCATGCGGCTTCGGCTTGCGCAGCTCGGAGACCACGTTCGTGTCGAGCAGGTACATGGTGCGGGCTCAGCGCAATGCCGTCGGCGCGCGTCGACGCGCATGCCCGCGCGGTGGTGCCAGCTGCTCGGTGCGCGCGTGGCCGGCGATCAGCAACGCCTTCAGCGAAGGCCGCGCCGCCGCCTGAAGCCGCCTCCATTCGTCTGCCGACACCAGCACGGCCGCCTCGGCGCCGCGCCGGGTCACCAGTTGCGGGCCTTCGGCCAGGCAGCGTTCGAGAAACTCGCTGAAGCGCGCTTTGGCGTCTTGCACGGGCCAGGGAGTCACGGGCATCCTTCACAATGACTAGATACCTGACTAGTTTAGCAGGCCGCGGCCGTCCAATCGATCGGAGCCGACGCGGCGGGCCTGAGGCTCGCTGCCGGACGAATCGCGGCATGATGTGCGCCATGAAAAGCACCGCATCATCCGCCGCATGAACGCAGGCGCCTTATGGAACCAAGAAGGGGCAGCAGCGTGACATCGAGGTCGCGCAGGCCCGTTGGGCGGCCTACAAGCGGCGGAAACGATTGACGAGGTGAACCATGGCTTTGACCCGTGACTTCAAGGAAACGATCCTGGCGCGCGTCCAGGCGGACCCGAAATTCCGCGATGCCCTGCTGAAGGAGGGCATCGAAACCATGCTGGCCGGCGACGTGGACACCGGCAAGGCGATCCTGCGCGACTACATCAAGGCGACCGTCGGTTTCGAGCAGCTCGGCGCCCAGACCGGCTCCTCCCCCAAGAGCCTGATCCGCATGTTCGGGCCGACCGGCAACCCGCAGGCACGCAACCTGTTCGCCGTCATCAGCCAACTGCAGCGACACGCAGGGCTGACGCTGCACGTGATGGCCCAGCCACACTGATTGATCCATCCGGTGCAAGACCACTGCGCGCGCGATGGCGCCATGAACACAGCGCACACGCCGCTCCCGGCAAACGCAGACGTCTCCGTCTACGTCGGCCGCTTCCAGCCCTTCCACAACGGCCACCTCGCGCTGCTGCAGCGAGCGTTGTCACTGGCGCCGCTGGTGGTCGTCGTCATCGGCTCGGCGCACCAGGCGCGCACGCCGAAGAACCCGTTCACCGCGGCCGAACGTGCCGAGATGATCCACGCCGCGCTGAGCCCGGCCGACCGCGCCCGCGTGCGCATGCTGCCGGTGCGCGACCACTACGACCTGCCGCGCTGGGTGAGCGCGGTGCGCGAAGGCGTGGCCCAGATCGTGGCGAAGGAGCGTGGGCACACGCACACTCGCACCGACACGCTCCCGCACCCGCACCCTCCCGAGCTTTCGCATGCTGCGCTGCCTGGCCCGGCCGCCGAGGGCGGCGCCGCCGAGCGGGGCCACCCGCCGCCACCGCGCGTGGTGCTGGTCGGTCACTTCAAGGACCCGACGAGCGAATACCTGCGCAGCTTCGACGGCTGGGCGGTCGAGTCGCTGCCGCGCGTGACGGCCGCCGACGGCACCGCACTGCGCAACCAGCTGTTTGCCGGCAGCGCGCAGCGGCCTGAAGCCGTCCTCGCCATCCTCGCCACGCTCGCGCCGCAGGTGCCACCCGGCACCGTGCAGTTCGTTCGCCAGTGGCTCAAGCTGCCCCACTTTGCGCGGCTGCAGACCGAGTGGCACATGCTCAACGAGTACCACGCCGCCTGGGCCGGCACGCCCTACCCGGTGGTGCTGGTGACGGTGGACGCCGTGGTGCGCTGCGCCGGCCACGTGCTGCTGATCCGCCGCGCGCACGCCCCCGGCGTCGGCTTGCTCGCCGTGCCCGGCGGCTTCATCGAGCAGCGCGAGACCACACTGCAGTCGTGCCTGCGCGAGCTGCAGGAGGAGACGCACCTCGATGTGCCGGAAGCAACGCTACGCCGCTGCCTGAAGGCCCGCGCCGTCTTCGACCACCCCGACCGCAGCCTGCGCGGCCGCACGATCACGCATGCGTTTTTCTTCGACCTGGAGGACATGGCGTTGCCCCACGTGCGCGCCGACGACGACGCGCAGGCGGTGGAATGGGTGGCGGTGCAGTGGCTGCTGCGCGTGGAAGACCAGTTTCATGACGATCACTTCCACATGCTGGATCACTTTTTGGGGGTGACGGGTGGGTGACCGTCAGGGCGCGGGGGCTTCGCCTCCACAAGGTTGGGGATGGCTGAACGGCAGGTTTGGTTTCAGCCTCCGGCGACAATGCCTTGCGGCCAAATGCGCGTAACCACACTACTCGCACAAGCTGACCCGATACGCCATGCGTTGCTTGCCCGCTCCAGGGCAGGTGCGCTAATTCCTTTTTGCGGTCAAGCAGCGCGTGTCTCCGCAGTCGGCGTTAGCTCAAACTAGGCCGCACAAACCCTCCGTCTCAGGTACCTTTTTTGAAACATCGCAACTTTGCAAGGTGAGAGCCACGATGAACATTGGATGCTGCGACTCGTTTAGCGCCTTTTGGGTCTTCGTTTGTTTTGCCGCCTTGGCGATACTTGTAACTTCACTGGCACTGCACCGACAAATTGCCAGGCCTAGGTCCGAAGAGTTCGAAAAAAACACCTAGACATTCTCGGAAAGGCTTCAGCTATAAGCGTTTCTACACCGTGCGATACAATGATTTCAGAGCTTTACGAAGAGCTTCGACTCAGGGCCAGCGCAAGCCTCCGCATGGTGGCCGTTTTCACGCAGTACCACTACATCGCGATCATCGCAGCCATACTTTCTGGTGCCTTCGGCGGGGTTGCTACCTTTGTCATCGCGTCTCTTGGATGGGGCGGGTCGAACCAGGCTCTCAAGGGATTCTTCGTGGGGTGTGCGGGCTCCCTTTCATTCTGGCTCACTGCAATCCAGGTTTTCAAGTACCAGGAGACAATCGCGAAACACGAAGCTATCTATATTGGCTGCGGAAACCTGGCGAGCGAACTTCGTTTGGCGAAACACGGGTTACCGTTGCGATCGGGTAAGCAAGACGATGTAGACTGCCTGAAGCTTATCCAGTCTATCGCCTTACGGGTTGAAGCCCTTAGGTCAATCGGTGTGTCTTTCGATTCTTCTAGGATTGGAATTGCGAGAATTGAACCACCGAAATCCGTTTGACGGTTCGGCTTACTAGTTGCCGGCGACACCGAATCCCTAAAGGGATTTCTGAAGCAGTTAACGCCTTTGCCTTTTGCCAAGCCATGTCGACTCTGTTTTCCGTGCGTATCATGAGATCGAAGAGCTCCTGCGTTCCAGCCTTCCGGAAACCGCGTCGGGGTTGGCGGTGAGAATTGCAGTTGAGCACCTGAATTCATTATTACTTCTGCTATATTTGGAATAATCTATGTTTAGAGCACTTGGCCTGTTGATTTTCTCCATAACCGCGGCTGCACAACCCTCAATAGAGTGTTCGACAGTTAGACTTGACGCGCCAGGGAAACCGCTTTATGAACTGCCAACTTTCGATCAAGGGAATCTACCTCTTTGCGAAGTACATGCGACTGCGCTGGCGATTGACTCTGCCCGGTTCTATGACAATGGCAATCGGACATCGCGGCCAGTAACGTCACCAATCGCATTGGCAGCAAGAACTGCTGCTCGCGCGGGTTTTGCCAAGCTACAAGGCCCTACGATTGAAACGTACTTAAAAAATATTTCGATCGTTGGAGTTTGCGATCATGATGAAATGACAAAGCAACTGCTTTCCTCGCCAGCCCTCGATTCATGCAGCGAACTGCAGGAATTTGCTGACAGCTTGGGCCAGAAAAGAGCGCCAAAATCATCAACGAATACCTCATGCGGCTTCATGAGTCAGGGTATGAAAGAAGCTGATCCCGTCAAAATTCTATCAGCCTTGACCGGTACAGGACCCACCGCTAGAGAGGTGCAAAGAAAATTCGATGAGATGTGCGCAAGAAATTTTTATCAGCCCCAGATGAGCAAGCCCGTCATGAATCATCACTTCAATAAGCCGTTTAAGCCAGGCTCCGCAGAGGAGCGGGACCGATACAGATCGCTAGGGGTGAGCATTGACGCCGCACTGGACGCGGCAAAGCCAGTACCTCCGATCATAAGATATTGCAGTAGGTTTCTTCGAAATTCAAAGTATCCAGCCGGAATTGACCCGGAAACCGCCGGCATTACTAATTGCACGTTGACAGATGCAGATGGAGGCGGCCATGGAAGACACGCCTCAGTTATTGTTGGTCGCAAACCGTCCGTTGACGGAAATGGCTGTATGTACCTGATTCGAAACTCATATGGGACAACCTGCAATGATTACGACAAGAAGTGGGAATGCGACAAAACTAGAGGCGGTCTACCTTGTCCAGCGGGGCAAACTTGTGGCGGTCAGGTTTGGGTAGATAAGGCATCGCTCATTCAGAACCTTCAAGACGTCATCTATGTCAATGCGAAATAGCAACTTTGTCCGGTGGCTTCGACGCTGGTACGGTGGCTCGTAATGGCGGTCTTCGTATTCCAAACGGCTTCGCCCTTTGGACCGCTCATCTGTGTACCTGCAAACATCCTCCGAGAAATTCGCAAGGAGTTGGAAGATGGTCACGCGTAAGAAGTCGGCTTCGCCGTCCTCGGTCGAAGAGTTGGGTTTGAAGTTGCTGCAGTCGGTGCGCGAAATGAAGGCGCGCAAGTTTGCTCGCGTCACGCAAGTGGCGCAAAACGAGGTGGTGGAAGCGAGGCAGGGCACTGGCATGTCGCAAGCCGAGTTCGCGTCTGCGCTGAGCATTTCCAAGCGTACGCTGCAAGAGTGGGAGCAGGGTCGCCGCTCGCCCTCGGGGGCAGCGCAGGCGTTGATCCGAATTGCGCGCAAGCACCCCAGCGTCGTGCGCGAGGCGTTGCGCTGACTGTGGTTTGACCCGTTGAGCTGAAACGCGGTTCGTGGGCAGGCGCAATGCGCGCGGGCATCAACGAATCCGCCGCGCCTCCACATAGAAGCGCTTCTCGTGCGCCTCGCCCATCGAGAAGGTCTTGCGCGGCAGCGGGCCGTCGTGCACGACACGCTTGAGCAGTTCGGACTTGCCCACGCCCGCGAGGTGCAGGCCGATGCAGCGTTCGCCGACGGCGAGGCGTTCGAGCACGTCGTCGCCGTGCACGTAGTCGACCTCGCGCGCGCCGCCGCGGGCGATCACGTTGTCGATGAAGGCCTGGAAGGTGCCGACCGCGAGGCCGGCCGGCGGGTCGGCCAGTTCGAGCACGCTGAAGCGGATGCCGGGGCCGATCATCCCGGCCACGTGGCGGGCGCCGCCGGTTGCGCTCATGCCGTTCACGTCGTTCACGTCGTTCAGTCGCTCTCGCATCGCGGCGGCGGAGGCAACGTCGGTGCACGACAGGCGCGGACCGAACGCGTCGGCAAGCGCGCGGCGCACATCGGCGGTCACACCGAACAGCAGCCGGTGGATCGGCTCGAAGTGCAGCGCCGGGTCGTGGATGTTCTCGACCTCGACGAGCGCCCAGCGGCTCGGGTGGTCAGGCCCCACGGTCGATTTGGCGGCGTCCCAGATCGACTTGGCGGTGGCCAGTGAGTGGTTGCCGTCGCCGACGGCGAAGAGCATCGGCGGTGTGCCAGCGGGCACGCCGTAACGGGCGGCGAACGCGCGCGGGTCGGCGAGTGCGTTCAGCGCCTGCATCGCGCGCTCGGCCGCCGCGGCGCTCACGGCGAAGCCGGCCACGTGGCCGCCCTCCTGCATCAACTCGGTGTCGTAGAGCGGCGCCAACCCGGCCCGCGCGGCGGCGATGGGCTCGATCACCGTGTGCTGCGGGTCGTCGATCAGCACCAGGATGTGCGGCAGCTCCAGTTCGGCGCCGCGCCGCACCTCGATGCGCGGCGCGAGGCGCGCGACGATCGTGCCTTCGGTCGGGCGGATCAGGCTGGTCGAGCCGGGTCGGAAGTCGTAGTGCGCCAGGTCCAGCTCCAGCATCAGGCCGCGGCGGGTGCGGCCGTGCACCGTGCGCTCTACGAGGATCGCGCCGTCGTGCTCGCGCAGCAGCCCGTCGGCGAGGTACTCGCGCATCGTCTGCTGAATGCGCGCAATGCGCGCCGGCGCGTCGGCCGCGCCGAGGTGCACCTCGGGGAAGATGAGCTTCAGCGTCGAAGGCGCGTCGCCGACTTCGGCTTCGACCTCTCGCCAGTAGTCGGGCTCGGCGGTGTACTGGTCGCACGCGACCACGGCCCACTTCTTCAGGTCGATGCCCGGCGCTGGCAGGCACGGGCGCGGCAGGCGGAAGCCGGTGGTGTTGTTCATGGTCGTCCTCGTGCGGGGTGTGAAGACCGGCTGCGTTCGCGGCAAGCGTGGCTCATGCCGGCGGGGCTCAGGCCGGCGTGGCTCATGCCGAGCGGAACACGATCTCCTTGATGCGCGCAAGCATCGGCGCCACCACCGGCACCGTCAGCATCGTGCTGGCCACCGCCATCAGCAGCAGCGCGGTGAAGGCGGCGTTGGTGATGATCGCCTTGTCGAGCAGCACGTTGGCAAAGATGATCATGATCAACGCCTTGGTCTGCAGCAGCCAGCCGATCAGCGAGGCCTCGCCGGGTTGCCAGCGCAATATGCGCCCGGCGATGTGAACGCCGATCAGCTTGCCGCTGACGGACGCGAACAGCAGCACCGCCGCGGCGATGAATACCGCACCCCCGCCGACCTGCCAGTTGGTGCGCAGCCCGGTGCTCAGGAAGAACACCGGCATCATCACCAGCAGCACGTTGTGGCGCAGCCAGTCCATCTGCTGCTGGTCGAACCAGCCGGCGTCCATCACCGCGCCGGCGATGAACGCGCCGACCATGTAGTGCAGCCCGCACCAGTCGGCGCCCAGCCCGCAGGCGGCCAGCCAGATGAGGCCGACGTACCAGCGGTCGCGCTCGGGGATGCGCACCATCAAGCGCCGCAGCATCACGCTCGCGAGGGCGAACACTGCCAGGAAGCCGGCTTGCTTGCCGACGCGCTCCCAGTCCATCAGGATCAGCGCGAGCACGCCCCAGATCAGGATGTCGTCCACGCTCGCGTAGCGCAGGATGCGCTGGCCGACCGGCTGGCGCAGGATGTGCAGCTTCTCCATCAGCAGGATCAGGATCGGCAGCGCCGTCACGGCGCACGCCATGCCGATGCCGAGCACGAACTGCCAGGTGAGCGCCTTGGAGCCGATCCAGCCGGGGTACATCAGCAGACCGACGGCCGCCACGCTGCCAAACAGCAGCGGCACGCCGAGCGCCAGGCCGGCGGTGACGCCGGTTTCACCGCGGTGCTTCCACGCCTGCTTCAGGTCGAGCTCGATGCCGGCGAGCCACACGAACACCATCACCGCCCACCAGGCCACGCCGTTGAGCGACTGGATCACCGGCGCAGAGAACACGAATTCGTAGTACTCGGGGAAGGCTGCGCCCAGCACACCGGGCCCGAGCACGATGCCGGTGACGATCTGCACCACCACCAGCGGCGCCCAGTAGTCGGTGCCGCCCAGGCGCCACACGAGGTAGGGCACCGCGAAGATCATCAGCATCGCGATCAGGAAGATTTCGGTCGTGGTCATGGCGTCGGTGCGGCGGTGTCGGCTGATCGGCTCAGCTCGTGTCAAGTCGCGTCAAGTCGATTCGGGCGGCAGTTTGCCATGCGCGCGGTATGCCGCTGGCGGTGCTCGCAGCGGCTGGCCTATGCTGTGGTGTCCACTGCAGGAGCCCTCGCATGAGCCGACTTGCCGCGCCCGATGCCGCACCCGACACAGCGCCTTCCTCCGCGCACCCTGGCGCATCCACCGCCCATCCGACCGCTGCGCTGGAGGCCGCGCTCGCCGCCGCAATCGAGCGTTACCGCGCGCGCCACCCGGCGAGCGCGGCGCAGCTCGAACGCGCCGCCGAGGTACTGCCCGGCGGCAACACGCGCAGCGTGCTGTTCCAGGCGCCGTTCCCGCTGACGATGGTGCGCGGCGAGGCCTGCTGGTTGTGGGACGCCGACGGCCACCGCCTGCTCGACGGCCTGGGCGAGTTCACTGCCGGGCTGTACGGGCACTCGGCAGCGCCGATCCGCGCGGCCATCGTCGCCGCGCTCGAAGGCGGCTTGAGCCTGTCGTCGCACACGCTGCGCGAGGTGGAGCTGGCGCGCGAGATCGTGCGGCGCTTCCCGGCGATGCCGCTGCTGCGCTTCACCAACAGCGGCACCGAGGCCAACCTGCTCGCGCTGGCCGCCGCGGTGGCACACACCGGGCGGCGCAAGGTGCTGGTGTTCGAGGGCGCGTACCACGGCGGTGTGTTGTCGTTCGGTGGCACCGGCGGGTCTTTGAAGTCGCCCGTCAACGTGCCGCACGAATGGCTGCTGGCGCCGTACAACGACCTCTCCGCCGCCGCTGCCATCGTGCAGCGTGAGGCCAGCGGCGGCGATGCGCTGGCTGCCATCCTCGTCGAGCCGATGCTCGGCTCGGGCGGCTGTATCCCCGGCACGCCGGAGTTTCTGCACGGCCTGCGGCGCCTGGCCGACGAGAGTGGCGCGCTGCTCGTGTTCGACGAGGTGATGACCTCGCGCCTGTCTGCCGGCGGCCGCCAGGCCTTGCTCGGCATCGCGCCCGACCTGACGAGCCTGGGCAAGTACTTCGGCGGTGGCCTGTCCTTCGGCGCCTTCGGCGGCCGGCGCGACGTGATGCAGCGCTTCGACCCGCGCCGCCCCGACGCGCTGGGCCACGCCGGCACCTTCAACAACAACGTGCTGACGATGGCCGCCGGCCTGGCCGGGCTGCGCGAGCTGTGGACGCCGGCCGCGGCCGAAGCGCTCAACCGCCGCGGCGACGGATTGCGCGAACGCTGCAACGCGCTCTTCAAGGCACGCGGCCTGGCGCTGCAGTTCAGCGGCCTCGGCTCGCTGATGAATCTGCACGCCACCGACCGCGCACTGCAGCGCCCGGCCGACGCGGCCGGCAGCGATGGGCGGGTGAAAGACCTGCTGTACTTTGCACTGCTCGAACGAGGTGTGTTCATTGCGCGGCGAGGCCTCGTGTCGCTGTCGCTGCCCTTCGGCGACGCCGAGGCCGACCTGTTCTCCGCCGCGTTGGACGACGCACTGGCCACGCACCACGCCGTGCTGCCCGCCGCGTGCTGACGCGCTGAGCCAAGCGCACCTGCCCAAGCCGGGCGCTCCCGGGGCCGGCCTGCGCCCTGGCCCACTCAGGCCGACCCCTGCGGCGGAGGTCTTGCTCCGGGTGAGCGGCCCCGCACAACGCGGCCGCCGTTCGCGACACGCGACACGCGACACGCGACACGCGACACGCGACACGCGACACGCGACACGTGACACGTAGCACGTAGCACGTAGCACGTAGCACGTAGCACGTAGCACGTAACGCGCCACACGCCCCGCGGCCTCGCAGGGCGAACGGGCACTTCGCGGCCCGTCTGCGCCGATCCGGAACTGCCGGGTCTTTCACCCTTTGTTCCCGCTCAGGTTGATCCCCTCCAAAGCCGAAAGACATCGCAGCGCCTGCCCGTGCGATCCCTGCACGTCGGCCATAACGAACGAGGAGTTCTGCGATGAACCTGTTGCCCCCGTCTCCATTCACTTCGCACATCACGCGCCCCCGGCGCGCGTTGTGCGCGGCCCTGGCCGGCGCAATCGCGCTGACCCCGGCGATGCCGGCCGCTGCCGCGCAGAACGCCGGTGACGCAGCCAGCAAGAAGGCCCCTGCCTCGCCGGCGGCTTGGCCGCTGACGGCACAGACAGGTCTGGCCGGTCTGGCAAAACTGTCCACCGAGTTGCAAGGTCTGCACAGCCAGCCCATGGCCATGCCGGCTTCGGCCGATGGTGCCTCGCGCGTCACCTGGGCGCGCACCGTGCGCGGCCAGACGATGGTCAAGGTGCTGATCGTCGCGTCGAGCACCGACCCTGAGCTGGGCTCGCTGCGCGCCGACGTGCTGGCCCGCGGCGGCTCGGTGTTCTACAACTATCTGTCGGTGCGCGCGATTGCCGCGGTGCTGCCTGCCAGCGCGCTGCCGGCCATCGCGGCCCGCAGCGATGTCGTCAACATCGCGCCGAACCGCGCGGCCAAGCGCCAGTCGAGCCTGCTGCAGGCCAGCAGCGTGGCCGGCGACGCGCTGGAGCGCATCGGCAACGGTAGCGGCAACGGCAACGGCAACGGCAACGGCCATGGTTCAGGCCTCGACGGCCGCGGTGTCGGCATCGCGGTGCTCGACTCCGGCATCGACTTCCGCCACAAGAACTTCGCCGGCCCGGGCGGTGCAAGCCGGGTGCGCGGCATGGTGGACTTCGTGTCGCTGAGCCGCTCGCTCTATGGCGACGGTTGGGCCGCCGGCACCGACCACAGCGCCTCCACCCGCGCCAGCATCGACTGGACGCGCCGCAACGCGCCCTACCGCCACCACCAGAACTACGCCGCCGTGCCCGACCCGTACGGCCACGGCACGGCCGTTGCATCGGCGGCTGCCGGCAGCGGCGACTACCAGCAGCCCGACTCCAGTGGCATCGCCCCGGGCGCACACCTGTTCGACGTGCGCGTGCTCAACGAGCAAGGCGTGGGCAACATGGCCGACGTGCTGGCCGGCATCGACTGGGTGGTGCAGCGCGCCCGGTTGGCCAACATCCGCGTGATGAACCTGAGCCTGGGCGCGTCGTCTACCGACTCGTTCCTCATCGACCCGCTGGCGCGCGCAGCCCGCAGTGCGGTGGCCACCGGCATCGTCGTGGTGGCATCGGCCGGCAACGCCGGCAAGGACGAGCAGGGCCGCGAGGTGCTGGGCGCGGTCTCGTCGCCGGGCAACGAGCCGTCGGTCATCACCGTCGGCGCCGACAACATGCTGGACACGCCGGACCGCAGCGACGACAAGGTCACCACCTTCAGCTCGCGCGGCCCGACCCGTGGCGGCTACACCTTCGCCAGCGGCAACCGCTGGCGCGACAACCTCATCAAGCCCGACCTGGTGGCCCCCGGCAACGCGGTGCTCGCCGCGATGGCGACCGACGCCAGCGGCCAGCCCGCCGGCTGGAACACGCTGGCACGCACTTACCCGCAACTGACGCAAGTCGCCGGCGCCACGCAGGCGCCGCGCCAGACGCTGATGACGCTGAGCGGCACGTCGATGGCCTCGCCTGCGGTTGCCGGCGCTGCCGCGGTGCTGCTGCAGGCCAACCCGGGGCTGACGCCGCCGCTGGTGAAAGCGATCCTTCAGTACTCGGCCACGCCGCTGGCTGACGCCAACCTGCTGCAGCAAGGCACCGGCCTGCTGAACGTGCGCGGTGCGGCGCGCCTGGCGCAGGCGCTGCGCACCGACATCGCCTCCGCCGTAGCGGCCGGCACGATCAAGGCGGGCGACAACCTGCTTGCCGCGGGCAAGACACTGCCGCGACCGGCCAGCATGGTCAGCCAGGTGAACGGCAAGCCGCGCGCGTGGAGCCGCCTGGCCTTTGCCGGCGGCACGCGCCTGGTGGGCGGCGACGCGCTGTTCACCAGCTACCAGCCGATCTGGGACCCGACGCTGACCTGGGCGCGGCACTTCGTGCTGAAGAGCACTGTGAGCTACCACCCCGCGTCGAGGTGGACCGAGTGGGCGGCCAACACCGTGCCCAGCGCGATCGTCGAGCGCAACGCCCCGGCCACGCCGCTGCTAACGGCCGGCGTGCGCTTGCTCGACAGCGTGAGCTTGAGCGTGGAGCAAGCCCCGCAGGCGCTGCTGACGCCGCTGACCACGCTGATCGCACGGGCCGATGCAGGCGCAGGCATCACGCTGGGGCTGGGCTACGCATTCACCGGCAACGGCATCCAGGCCGACGGGTTCATTCTGAGCGAGGGCTTCGCCATCAACGAGGGCGTGATCCTGCGCGAGGGAATCATTTTGCGCGAAGGCATCATCCTTCGCGAAGGGATCATCCTGCGCGAGGGCTTTGTCCTCGGTGAGGGCATCATCCTGCGTGAAGGCATCATCCTGCGCGAGGGGATCATCCTGCGAGAAGGATTCGTGCTCAACGAGGGGATCATCCTGCGAGAATCCACGGGTGATGCGGCGACCGGCGGCGACAGGAGCCTGCTGGGCGACTGAAACACCCTCCCTGCGGGTCGCAGGCTGGCGCCGGGTTCTGCCCGACGCCAGCTTTGTTTTTTGCGCCGCGGGTTTCTGGTTCAATCGACAGGTTAAGCCGCCGACCAAAAGAGTGGGACACCAACCCGAATCACCGACCCAATCGCCTGCTGCCGACGCAAGCTGGCGGCAACGTTGGCGCGCCGCGCACTTTCACGACTACTCGGCAGCGTCGTTCCGCATGTGGCTGCTGATCACCGTGTCGGGCGCACTGGCGCTGGGCTGGGCAGCGGTGGCGTTGGCAGGATCGACGTCCGTGCATCTGGCTCACACAGCGACGGGCGTGCTGCTGGTCGCAGCAGCGGCGTGGTTTCCGATCGAGTTGCCGCGCAGCAAGTTCTCTTTCAGCGCGGCAGACGCGTTCATCTTCACCGTACTGGCCGTGCTGGGCACACCGGCTGCCGTGCTCGCCGCCGGCGCCGACGGGCTGGTCGGCGCACTGCGCAGCACAAGGCGGCTGACGAGCCGCATCAGCACCCCGGCGGCCGGCATGGCCGCCATCGCGTTGTGCGGTTGGCTGTTCGAGACCCTGTCACCGCTGCTTGCAGCACGCGGCCTGAGCCCGGCCACGGCGCAATTGGCGGCGCTGCTGCTGGCCAGCCCCGTGCCGTTCGTGCTGACCACGCTACCGCTGCTCGCCATGGTCACGCTCAAACGGAACGAGTGGCCGAACCTGCGTGAGTGGTTTTCCGGCTTCAGCTGGTTTGCCGCCACCTACGTGGTGGCCGCGCTGGTGGCCGGCATCGTGCAGTTGAGCGCACTGCAAGAGGGGCCTGCCGCGCTGGGCATCGCCGCGGTGGCGGCGCTGGTGGTGGTGATCCTGCTGCGCACCTCGATCGCCAAAAGCGAGGCCGAGCACCAGGCGCAGGAGACACGCATCTCCGAGGCCGAACTGGAGGCCGAGCGCAACCAGCAGCGCTTCGTCGCCGCCTTCACCGAAGCAGCCATCGGCATGGCCATCGTGGCGCCGGGTGGACGCATCGTGCGCGCCAACAAGGCCTTGTGTACGCTGCTGCAGCGCCCAGAGGCGCAACTCACCGGCCAACCCTTCGTGGCCATGCTGCACCCGAGCGACATGGCGCTGTTCGAGCGACAGGCCCGCGACGTGGTGTCGCGCCAGGACAGCCCCGCCTACTCGATCGAGCTGCGCTGCCTGCCGGCCGCCGGCGGCGAGCTGTGGGTGGCCTTGCACTGCGGGCGCTTCAGCGACCCGGGCAGCAACGCGGGCGGGCTGATCTACCAGTTGCAGGACATCACCTCGCGCCAAGTGGCCGAGAGCCGGCTGCAGCACATCGCGTTCCACGACAGCCTGACCGACCTGGCCAACCGCGCCTACTTCCACGAGAAGCTGGCCCTTGCGGTCGACGCCAACCGGCTCGACCCCGACACGCATTTCGCGGTGATGTTCCTCGACCTCGACCGATTCAAGGTCGTCAACGACAGCCTGGGCCACTTTGCCGGCAACGAGTTGCTGCGCGAGGTGGGGCGGCGCCTGCAGCAATGCCTGCGCCCCAACGACCTGGTCGCGCGCCTGGGCGGCGACGAGTTTGCGGTGCTGCTGCGCGACCCGTGCAGCAGCGACGACGGCCTGCGCATGGCCGAGCGCATGCTGGCCGCGCTGGCGCAGCCCATGTTGATCTCCGGCAACGAAGTCGTGCCCAGCGCGAGCGCGGGCATCACCTTCAGCAGCATCGGCGACCGCGGTGTCGACGAACTGCTGCGCGACGCCGACCTGGCCATGTACGAGGCCAAGTCGGCCGGCCGCGGCCGGGTGGTCACCTTCAACCGCGGCATGCACGACAAGATCGCCGACAAGCTGTCGCTCGAAGCCGACCTGCGCCGCGCCATCGGCGAGGGCGACCTGTCCTTGTCGTTCCAGCCGCTGTTCCGGCTCGACCCGTACCGGCTTGTCGGCTTCGAGGCGCTGGCGCGCTGGGTTCACCCGTTGCGCGGGCCGATCGGGCCGACGGTGTTCATCGGCGTGGCCGAAGAGGCCGGCCACATCGAGGCGCTGACGGCCTGGGTGCTCGACAAGGCGGTCGAGCAGCTTGCCGAATGGCACCGTTCGGCGCCAGACATGGCCGACGTGGGCATGAGCGTCAACATCTCGGGGCGCGACCTCGCACGGCCTGACTTCGGCGAGCGCGTGATGGCGGTGCTGCAGCGCCATGGCGTCGCGCCGAAGCGGCTGACGCTGGAGATCACCGAGTCGGTGCTGATGGAGCACCTGGACGTGGCGCGTGAGACGCTGGCCCGCCTGCGCTCATTCGGTGTGCAGACGGCCATCGACGACTTCGGCACCGGCTACTCTTCCCTCACCTACCTCAGCACCCTGCCGATCGACTGCATCAAGATCGACCGCTCGTTCGTCACCGCCATCACGCAAGGCGCCGACAACGTCGAGATCGTCCGCGCCGTGCTGCGCCTGGGCCGTGCACTGGCCAAGACGGTCGTGGCTGAGGGCATCGAAACGCCGGAACAATTCGACACGCTGCGCAGACTGGGCCTGCCGGTGGGCCAGGGCTTTTTGCTGGCCCACCCGATGCGGGCCGACCAGGCGGCGGCGTTTTTGTACGTGCCGGCCACGCTGCCGGCCTGAAGGCCCCTTCAGCCTGCGCGGAAGCGCCGCAGGCAACCTACACCCGCCGCAGCGCGTGGTCCAGCACCAGCCCGGCGAACACCGTGAAGCCGAGCCAGTGGTTCAACCGAAAGGCGCGAAAGCAGCCCTCGCGCGAGCGCGTGCGAATCAGCGTGAAGTGCCACGCCGCGATGCCCGCCGCAGCGACGAGCCCGGCGAAATAGGCCACGCCCTGGCCCAGCGTCAGACCGAGCCCCGCCCACACGCCGAGGTACAGCGCGTAGCACAGCATCACGCCGGCCACGTCGAAGCGGCCCATCGTGATCGCCGACGTGCGGATGCCGATCTTCAGGTCGTCGTCGCGATCGACCATCGCGTACTCGGTGTCGTAGGCAATGACCCAGAAAAGGTTGCCCAGCAGCAGCCACCATGCCAGGGCCGGCACCGCGCCGGCCACGCTGGACCATTCCCACGAACTGCCACCGCGCACCGCCGCAAACGCCATCGGAATGCCGAAGCTGAAGGCCACGCCGAGCACCGCCTGCGGCATCGAGAAGAAGCGTTTCGTGTAGGGGTAGAAGATCGTGACGGCGAGCGCCGCCACGCTCCACAGCACGGTGGCCAGGTTGGTGGTGAGCACCAGCGCGAACGCCACCAGCGCCAGCCCCGCGCCGAGCGCGAGCGCCTCGCGCACGCTCACGGCGCCGCTGGTGACCGGGCGCTGCGCGGTGCGCTTGACGTGCTTGTCGAACTCGCGGTCGGCCACGTCGTTGACGGCACAACCCGCGCTGCGCATCAGGAAGGTGCCGGCGACGAACACGATCAGCAGGTGCCAGCCGGGGAAGCCGCCCGCCGCGATCCACAGCGCCGACAGCGAGGGCCACAGCAGCAGGTAGCTGCCGGCAGGCCGGTCCCAGCGGATCAGGTTCAGGTACAGCGAGAGGCGGGTGGGCTCCGACATGCGGCGGATTATCCGCAGCCGGGCTGCGCACATGACGAGCGCGCCCGATCGACGTGTCGTGTCAACGCACGCGCTCAGACAGCGTAGGCGTTGCGCTCGGTCGCCTTGTCGGAAAGGTACTGAACGAACTCGAACTGCAGCTCGTCGGCTTCGATCACGTAGACGCTTCTGCGGAACGGGTGCGCGCCACCCCAGTGGTCGAGCGCGTGGCCGGCGGCGGCGAGTCGCGCGACGACGGCATCGACGTCGGCCACGACGATGCCCACGTGCTTCATGCCCACGTGGTGCCCTGTCCAGGGCTGGCCGCTGCCTTCGCCGCCGTCCATCAGCGCGAGGTAGGTCGCGTCGGTACCGACGTGCAGCCAACGCGCGGGCTTGCCGAACCAGTCCACCGCACCCTCGCCGCGCACATGCCAGTCCGGTAGCGCGGCAAGCAGGAAGGCGACAGTCCGGTCGAGGTTCTTTACGGTGATGTTGACGTGTTCTATGTAGGCTTGGGTCATGGCGGACGCTCCAGGTGGGGTTAACAACGCGGAATGAACGGAGTGCAACAGGAAGGGCCGAGGCCTGGTGCAAATGTGCAAGTTAAAGTCAACTTGAAGTCAAGCGTAGACTGCGGGCCTTGAACGAAAGGAGCGCCCGTGCCACAGCCTTGGATTGCCATCGGCGAGCTGGCCCGCCGCTCCGGCGCCGCCGCCAGCGCGCTGCGCTTCTACGAAGATCAGGGCCTCATCGTCGGCGGTCGCACACCCGGCGGCCAGCGCCAGTACCCGCGCGACGTGTTGCGCCGCGTGGCCTTCATTCGCGCGGCGCAGTCGGTGGGGCTGAGCCTGGAGCAGGTCAAGGCCGCACTGGCCGGGCTGCCCGGGCAGCGCACACCGACGAAGGCCGACTGGGAGCGCTTGTCGCGCGACTGGCGGCCGCTGCTGGACCAACGCATTGCCGCGCTGGTCGCGCTGCGCGACCAACTCAGCTCGTGCATCGGCTGCGGCTGCCTGTCGCTGCGCCGGTGTGCGCTGTACAACCCGGGGGATGTGGCGCAACGGCGTGGCAGCGGGGCTCGCTATCTGCTGGGCGACCGATCGGCCCAGGTCATAGCCGTAGCTCGGGCCGAGCCTCGGCCGCTCACCCCTCCAGCTGCCGCTGGAACACCAGCCCCGCGTGCTCGCGCAGCGCGTGGAACTTGATCTTCGGCCAGTTGGCCTCGATCGCACGCAGCTCGGGCGCGTATTCCACCAGTACCGTCGGCGCGTCGACCGCGTCGTAGGCCACGCGGTGGGCGTTGCCGTCGATGAAGCGCTGCAACTCTTTCGCGCCGCCGTCGGCCGCGTCGCACGTGACCCAGCGCGCCACCTGAAAGCGGCTCGGCATCACGCGCGCCTTGCAGCCGTATTCGTGTTCGAGCCGGTGCGCGACCACCTCGAACTGCAGTTGGCCGACGGCCCCCAGCAGCAGCACCGAGCCGGCGACGGGGCGAAACACCTGGATCGCGCCTTCTTCGCCGAGCTGCGTCAGCCCCGCCTTGAGCTGCTTGGTGCGCAGCGGGTCGGCCACCTCGACGCTGCGGAACATCTCGGGCGCAAAGAACGGCAGGCCGGTGTACTGCAGCGCCTCGCCTTCGGTCAGCGTATCGCCCAACTGCAGCACGCCGTGGTTGGGGATGCCGATGATGTCGCCGGCAAACGCTTCGTCGAGCAGCTCGCGCCGCTGCGACAGGAAGCTCACGACCGTGTTCGGCCGCAGCTCCTTGCCCGAGCGCGTGACCTTGATGCGCATGCCGCGCTTGAAGTGCCCGCTGGCCACACGCACGAAGGCAATGCGGTCGCGGTGCGCCGGGTCCATGTTGGCCTGGATCTTGAACACCACGCCGGTGAGCTTGGTCTCGTCGGGCTGCACCACGCGCTGGATCGCGGCGCGCTCGCCCGGCGCGGGGGCCAGGTCCACCAGCGCGTCGAGCACCTCCTGCACGCCGAAGTTGTTGACGGCCGAACCGAAGAACATCGGCGTCTGGCGGCCTTCCAGGAAGGCCTCGCGGTCGAACGGCGGCGCCGCGTCGCGCAGCAGTTCGATCTCGTCCTTGGACTGCGCGTACTGCATGCCGAAGCGTTCAGGGTACGCCGGGTTGTCCAGGCCGTCGAGGAACTCCCCGCTGCCCTCCGCACCACCGAACACGCGCATGCGCTTCTCGCGCAGGTCCATCACACCGTGAAACGCCTTGCCCATGCCGACCGGCCATGTGAACGGCACCACCTCCATGCCGAGTTCGCGCTCGATCTCGTCCATCAGCACAAGAGGCTCCTGCACCTCGCGGTCCATCTTGTTGACGAAGGTCAAGATCGGCGTGTTGCGCGCGCGGCAGACCTGCAGCAGCCGGCGCGTCTGCGGCTCGACGCCGTTGGCGGCGTCGATCACCATCAGCGCGGCGTCCACCGCGGTCAGCACGCGGTAGGTGTCTTCCGAAAAGTCCTGGTGGCCGGGCGTGTCGAGCAGGTTGATCACGCAGTCGCGGTACTCCATCTGCATGACCGAGCTGGCGACCGAGATGCCGCGCTGCTTTTCGATCTCCATCCAGTCCGACGTGGCATGCCTTGTTGCCTTGCGCGCCTTCACCGAGCCGGCGATCTGGATCGCGCCGGAGAACAGCAGCAGTTTCTCCGTCAGCGTGGTCTTGCCGGCGTCGGGGTGGGAAATGATGGCAAAGGTGCGCCGACGGCGCACTTGGGAAGACAGCTCATTGGACATGGGGCGGTGGCAGTGCGGGATTGGTGCGGAAGCAGCGCGGAGGCACGCCGGGGCAATCAGCGCGCCCGCGAATCAAGGCCCTTGATTATCGGCGTGGCGGTGTGCCAAGCCGGTTGCTTCAGCCGGCGTCGCCCAGCCCGTCTGCCAACGCCTTCGACCGCGCCTCTCGAATCGCCGCGCCGATCTGCGGGCCGTCGAGCCCGCGCGCGGCGGCATCTGCGGCCAGCGCGGCCGTGTCGACCTGCGCCAGCGCCAGCGCGCGCAGCAAGCGCTCACGCTGCGGGTAGGGCGACTCTTCGAGACCCAAGCGCCCGCGCGCATCGCACTCGCACGCCAGCAGCGCGTCGGCAAAGCGCTGCGGGCGGCGCAGCGCGTCGCAGCGCTCCAGCAGGCGCAGCACGGCGGTAGCGTTAAGGTCGCCGCTGCGGTGAATGTTGCCGTGTTCGCTGGCCACCACTTCGGCCAGTTCGCGGCAATCGACGGGCACGCGCAGCCGGTCGCACACGGCGCGCAGCAGCTTGACGCTGCGCTGCTCGTGGCCGATGTGGCGCGGCCACTCATCGGGTCGCGTGGTGCCTTTGCCGAGGTCGTGGCACAGGCACGCAAAGCGCACCGGCAGGCTGGCCTGCAGGCGCGCGCTCATCTGCAGCACCATCATCAGGTGCACGCCGGTATCGACCTCGGGGTGGTGCTCGGGGCGCTGCGGCACGCCCCACAGGCGGTCGACCTCGGGCAGCAGGCGCGCGAGTGCGCCGCAGTCTCGCAGCACCTCGAACAACCGTGGCGGGTGCGCCTCCATCAGGCCGCGCGACAACTCTTGCCACACGCGTTCGGGCACCAGCGCATCGACTTCACCGCTCGCGACCATCGTGCGGCACAGCGCCATCGTCTCGCTGGCCACCGCGAACTCGCCGAAGCGCGCCGCAAAGCGCGCCAGCCGCAGGATGCGCACCGGGTCTTCGGCGAATGCGGGCGACACGTGGCGCAGCACCTTGGCCGCCAGGTCCCGTTGGCCGCCGTGCGGGTCGACGATCGAACCGGCTTCGTCCTGCGCGATGGCGTTGATCGTCAGGTCGCGTCGCGCCAGGTCTTGCTCCAGCGTCACATCGGGCGCGGAATGGAACGAGAAGCCAGCGTAGCCCGGCGCGGTCTTGCGCTCGGTGCGCGCCAGCGCGTACTCCTCGCCGGTCTGCGGGTGGATGAAAACGGGGAAGTCGCGGCCGACCATGCGGTAACCAGCGGCGAGCAGCTCATCGGGTGAGCCACCCACGACCGTCCAGTCGCGGTCGGTGACGGGCAGGCCGAGCAGCCGGTCGCGCACCGCACCGCCGACGAGGTAGACCTTCATGCCGGCGACTCCATCGGCAGATGTTTCGGCCGCTACGCCTTGCGCTGGGTCGGAGCCTGGCGGTGCGGCTCTTCGAAGTCGAGAAAGTCCTTTTCGGCCAATGCCTCGACGACCCAGGCGTTGATGCCCGGCAGTGCCTTCACACGCGCCATGTAGTCGGCCACGACTTGAGGCACCGGCAGCGCGTACGTGCTGATGCGCATCACGACCGGCGCAAAGTAGGCATCGGCAATCGTGAAGCGCCCGAACAGCAACGGCCCGCCGTGCGCGGCGAGCAACTCGCTCCACATCTCGACGATGCGCGCCAGGTCGGCGCGCACGCCGGCCTGCTCGCGCAGCACCCGCTCGCCGACCTCGGGCAGCGAGGCCTCAATGTTCATCGGGCAGTGGCTGCGCAACGCGCCGAAGCCGCTGTGCATCTCGGCGCAGACGCTGCGGGCGCGGGCGCGGGCGCGGGCGTCGGCCGGCCACAGTGCGGCTTGCGGGAAGCGCTCGGCCAGGTACTCGGCAATCGCCAGCGTGTCCCACACCGCGAAGCCGTCGTCCACCAGCACGGGCACGCGGCCGGCAGGCGACAGGCGCGCCAGTTCGGTCTTGAACTTCGACTCGGGCTTGAAGGAGTCGAAGCGGATCATGACTTCGTCGAACGGCAGGCCCGCTTGCTTCATCAGCACCCACGGGCGCATGGACCAGGACGAGTAGTTCTTGTTGCCGATGTAGAGCTGCATGCGATGCCTTCCATGAAGTTGCGTCCGCCGCGGTGATTTCGGCGATGCGGTCGATCATGCTACCGGCGGGCCGTGCGCCATCGTTGACATCTGCGCATCACCCCGATGCGCAGCGCGAATGGAAGTCTCGCGTGATGTCAGCCGCGGCCTGCCTTGGCGCGCCACGGGTCGAGCCGGGCGGGGCCCTGGCCGGCGCCGAGGTAGAGCGGCGCGATCGCGTCCAACGCTGCGGGCGTGATGCCCAGCGCAGGCAGCCCCGGCCACTGCCCGGTGGCCACGTTGGGCACTTTCATCGAGTCGACGTTGTCGCGCGACATCAACGGCGTGCCGGGCAGCCACTCCATCGCCGCGGCCTGCAGGCGAGTCAGGCCGTCGGGCAGTGGCACCACCGGCCGCGGGTGGCCGCTGAGGCTGCCTGCCAGCTCCACCAGCTCCTTCAGCGTGTAGACACGAGGGCCGGTGCATTCGTACGTGTGGCCGATGGTGGCGGGCTCGTCGAGGCAGCGCACGATGGCTGCGGCCACGTCTTCCACCCACACCGGCTGGAACTGCGCCGCAGCGCCGCCCAGCGGCACCACCGGGAACACCGCCTGCAACGAGGCGAACAAGTTGAGCAGCTTGTCGTGCTCGCCGAAGATGACCGACGGCCGCAGCACGGTGAGGTCGAGCTTGGCCGACTTGAGCATCAGCTCGCCGGCGGTCTTGGAGCGCAGGTAGCGGCTCGGCGCGCGGTCGCTCACGCCGAGTGCGCTCACGTGCACCACGCGCTTCACGTTCGCGGCCTGGCACACGCGCGCGAGCTTGGCCGGCAGGTCGACGTGCGTGCGTTGAAAGTCCGCCGCACTGCCGTGCAGGATGGCGACCAGGTTGACCACCGCGTCGCAGCCGGCCACCAGGCGCGCGAGTTGCGCTTCGTCGTGCACGTCGGCCTCGGCCAGGCGCACAGTCGGCAGGAACTGGATGTGCCGCGCGCGCGACGGGCGCCGGCTCGGCACGACGATGGAACCATCGGCCCCGCCGGAGCGATCGACGAGGCGGGAGCACAGGCTGCGACCGACGAAGCCGGTGCCACCGAGAACGAGAATCTTGGACATCGACACCTTGATTGGGGTTGAGACGGGATGAAGGCCCTGAGGTTTCCATCCGGCCGCGCATGGCGAAGGCCCTTCGGCAGGCTCAGGGCGAACGGATCAAACGAACCGGTTCAGCTTCGCGTGATTCTCAGGGATTCCAGCGGAGCTTGGAACTCCCCCGCGCGAACGGTGGCGGGCGATTCCCAGCCGCTACGGCAACGCCTTGTCCGACGCAGGCGCGCCTGGGTCGCGCGGACCGATGGTGCGGCCCAGCCGCGCCTTGAGCGCAGGCGGCTCGCCGGTCATCAGCGCGGCGTAGTAGGCGCTGTTGCTCAGCACTTTCTTGACGTAGTCGCGCGTCTCGGCGAACGGAATGTTCTCGGCCCACACCGCCGTCTCGAGCACCGGCCCCTCGCGCCACTTGCGCGGCCGATTGGGGCCGGCGTTGTAGGCCGCGGCGGCCATCGCCTGCGAGCCCGCAAAGTCGTCGAGCACGAGCTTGAGGTAGGTGGTGCCGAGCTTGAGGTTGGTGTCGCGGTCGTTGATCAGGTCGGCGCGGTAGTCCAGCCCGATCTTCTTGGCGGTCCAGCGAGCGGTGGCGGGCATCAGCTGCATCAGGCCCGAGGCGCCGGCGGTGGAGCGCGCGTCCATGATGAAGCGCGACTCCTGGCGGATCAGCCCGAAGACGTAGGCCGGATCGAGCCCTATCTCGCGCGCGGCGGCCTGCACCTCCTTGCGGAAAGGCGTCGGGAAGCGCTGCGCCATGTCTATCTCGGTGCGGGTGCGCTCGCTGGTGTTGATGCAGCGGTCCCAGACCTCGCGGTCGCAAGCAAGTTGCGCGGCGGCCAGCAACTCGCGGTCGGCCATGCCGCGCAGCGAGTAGTTCCACTCGCGCACGCCCTCGTTGCGCAGACCGAGTTGGATGAGCTGCAACGCGCGCGTCAAGCCGGGGTGGCTGGCCACTGCCGCGCGCTCCTCGGCTGTCGGCGGCGGCGGGCGCGGGGGCAGCGTGACCGTGCGGCCGAGGTTGTCGGCCGCGAGCTTGCCGTAGAAGTGGTACTGCTCGGCAATGCCGGCGAGCAGCTCTTGCGCAAGCGCACGCATCGACTCGCCGTCCTGCGAGTCCTTGGCGAGCGCTTGCAGGGCGCGCGCTTTCCAGTAGATCCAGGCCGGGTCGCGCTGCTCGGCCAGGCTCATCGCATTGACGCCCTGCACCACCTGCTGCCAGCGGGCACGGCCGTTGTCGGCGCGCAGGGCAGCGCGGACCTTCCAGGCGAGCGTGTCGTCGGGCAGTTCGACGGCGGCGCCGTCCTTGGGGTTGCCGTCCTTCGTGGCTCGCAACGCAGCACGCATGAAATGGTCGGGCGCGTCCGGCTGCAAGCGCAGCGCGGCTTGCTTGCCCAGCGCGGCCCAGGCCCACGCGGCCAGGTCGGCGGGCAGGGCGCGGTCCCAGCGCTCGCCGAGTTGCGCGAGCGCGAACTCCGGGTCGTTCGCGGCCAGGCGCGCCAGCGCGAGGGCCGCGAGTTCGGCGTCGGTGCGGCTGGCCAGCACCGGGCGGGTGGCGAGGTAGCGCGCCGGGTTCTCCATCAGCTCGGCGGCGTGGCCGGCGGCGGTGAGGCTGAGCAGCATCACGGCCTGGCGCACGGCGCGCGGGCGGTTCACTTCGGTGGCAGCGCGCGCTTTGCGCCACACGTCGGCGGCGGTGAAGACCTTGGCATCGACGAGCTGCGCAGCCAGCAGCGCACAACCGTCATCCGCCTCGCGCTGGGCCAGCCAGGCGGCGAGTGCGGGGGCGCGCACGTCCTTGCCGGCTTGCTGGTCGAGCAGCATCGCGTAGCACGCGACCTCGCGGTCGTCGTTCATGCGAAAGCGTGGCAGCTCGGTGGCGAAGTTGGCCCAGTCGCGCCGCTTGCCGAGTTCGAGCAGCCAGTCGTTGCGCAGCCGGTCTTCGACGTAGGTGCCGCTCCAGCGGGTGAAGAACGCGGTGAGCTCGTCCTGCTGCGCATCGACCAGCCGGTTGTTCAGATCGAAGTAGTCGGCCCACATCGCCAGCGGGTGGCGCTCGGCCAGCGCGGAGGCGCGCAGGGCGGCGAGACGGGGGCGGTCCTTCTTGCGCAAGGCTTCGCGCGCTTCGACGATGGCGACGTCTCCGCTTTGTGCGTGCGCCACGGCGGCGAACGGCGGCAGGCCTGCGCTCAGCGCCAGCGCGAGCACGACCAGCAGCAGGCGCGCGACCGCGACGCGCTCATATACTGGTTTTGGCTTGGCCTTGCGAATCCTCGTCATGGAGTTCCCGTTTGACTTCTGTCCCTGAGCGACCCGAGCGCCCACCGTTGCGGCGGCGCCTTCTGGCCGAGCGCGCCACCTTTGCGAGCAGCCCGGTGGCAGTGGTCGCACAAGCCGACCTGACGCGCCATCTGCAGGCCCTGGTGACGACGCTGGAGCCGACCTGCCTGGGCCTGTACTGGCCGGTTCGATCTGAATTTAACGCACCGCTTGCGCTGACGCCCGACGTTTGCCGTGCCCGCATGGCGATGGCGCTGCCGTTCGTGCGAAAGAACCCCCCTCACATGCACTACCGCGCGTGGGACGGCCAACCGCCGACGCTGACCGATGAAGCGAAGATCCCCGCGTCCGACGGCGAGGAGGCGACGCCCGATGTGGTGCTCGTGCCCTGCGTCGGCTTCACCACCGCGGGCTACCGGCTGGGTTACGGCGGCGGTTACTTCGACCGCTGGATCGCTGCCCATCCGCACGTGACCACGGTGGGCATCGCGTGGGCTTTGGCCGAGCTGAGCGAGGCCGATTTCGAACCGCAGTCTCACGACCGGGCGCTGAGCGTGGTGCTGACCGAGCGCGGCGTCGTCGCGGGCTGATCGTCGGTGCAGGGCCCGGCTCAAGCAGCCGCGGGCCCGGCTACTCAGCCGGCGCAAAACGCAGCGGCAGCGCGGCCTGCGCGCTGGCGCAGTCGGACAATGCGGCATGGAACTCGCGGCCGTCCTTGGTGTCGGTCCAGCGCCCGTCGGCAAACCGAAAATGGAAGCCGCCCGACTGCGCCGCAAGCCACAACTCTTGCAGCGGCGGCTGCGTGTTCAACACGATCGTGCTGCGGTTGGGGAAGTGCAGCTCCAGCAGCCCGCCGGTGCGGTGCGCGTCGATGTCGACCACGTCGTCTTGCAGCCAAGCGTCCACCGTGGCCTCGATGTTGCCCAGCACGGCGTCGGTGAGCGTGCGGTAGGCGTGGTCGGTCAGTGCTGTCATGGCCGGTAGAATGATTTCATGGTGCAGTGCAATGCGAGTGTAGCGAGGCGGTGTGTGCGTATTAGCGCGCCACTCCCTCTTGCGGTGATGGCCTTGGTGGCGCTCGCAGGGTGCGGCCAGAAGGGCCCGCTCACGCTGCCGAAGGCGCAGAGCACGCCGGCTGCTACGTCTACCTCAGCACCGGCATCGACACCCGCGCCGGCGCCCGCGCGATGAGCCTGCCCGGCGCACCCCACTTCGCCTGGCGGAACGGCGAGCTCTGCGTCGAGGGCCTCGCGCTCAGCAGCCTCGCGCAGCGCTTCGGCACACCGCTGTACGTGTACTCGAAGGCCGCGATGCTCGCTGCGTTGTCGGGCTACCAGCGTGCGCTGGTCGGCCGCGATCACCTCATCTGCTATGCGATGAAGGCCAACTCCAACCTCGCAGTGCTGCAGACGTTTGCGCGCGCAGGTTGCGGCTTCGACATCGTCTCCGGCGGCGAGCTCGAACGCGTGCTCGCAGCCGGCGGCGATGCAGCCAAGGTGCTGTTCTCGGGCGTCGGCAAGACACGCGCCGAGATGACTCGCGCGCTGCAAGCCGGCGTGATGTGCTTCAACGTCGAGAGCGAGGCGGAGCTCGAGGTGCTGTCGCAGGTGGCCGTGCAGTCCGGCCTGACGGCAAACGTGAGCCTGCGCGTCAACCCCGACGTGGACGCGAAGACGCACCCCTACATCTCCACCGGGCTGAAGGGCAACAAGTTCGGCATTGCGCACGAGCGTGCGGTGGCGTGCTACCTGCGCGCGGTGGAGCTGCCGAACCTGCGCGTCGTCGGCATCGACTGCCACATCGGCTCGCAGATCACCGAGATCGGGCCCTACCTCGACGCGCTGGACCGCCTGCTCGACCTGGTCGAGGCGGTCGAGGCGCGCGGCATCCCGATCGCGCACCTCGACATCGGCGGCGGCCTGGGCATCACCTACACCGACGAGACGCCGCCGTCCGCCGAAGACTTGATGCGCGCCGTGCTCGCGCGCGTCGATGCGCGCGGCCACGGCCACCGCAAGATGCTGCTGGAGCCGGGTCGATCGCTGGTGGGCAATGCGGGGGCGCTGGTCAGCGAGGTGCTGTACCTCAAGCCCGGCACGGAGCCGAACGGCGACCCTTCGGGCGCCGGCAAGAATTTCTGCGTCGTCGACGCGGCAATGAACGACCAGGTGCGCCCCATGATGTACGAGGCCTGGATGCGCATCGAGGCCTGCCGCAAGCGCACCGAGCCCGCGCTGACCTGGGACGTGGTCGGCCCCGTCTGCGAGTCGGGCGACTGGCTGGGCCGCGACCGTGCGCTGGCTGTGGCCGCGGGCGATTTCATCGCCGTGCTGTCGGCCGGTGCCTACAGCATGAGCATGGCCAGCAACTACAACAGCCGCGGCCGGGCGGCCGAGGTGTTGGTCAGCGGCGATCAGGCCTGGCTGATCCGCGACCGCGAGACGACGACCGAGCTGTTCCGCGGCGAGCACCTGCTGCCGGGCTGACGCCGCAAGTCAGGTCGGCGCGCTGTGCTCGTGCGCTGTGCCCACGCGCCGTGCTTGCGGGCTGTGCCGTCGCCTTTCGCCTTCTGAGCTTCCAGCCGACGCTGCCCCGCCGAGCAGCCAGGCTGGGCCGCTGACCCCAAGCCTCAGATTCGCCCCTCTTCCACCGCATGGCAGGCAATCTGCACGCCCTGCAGCGTTTTGAGCGCCGGCCGCTCCTGCTTGCAGCGCGCGTTCGCATGCGGGCAGCGCGGGTGGAACGAGCAACCGCTCGGGGGCTTCAGCGGGTTGGGCACCTCACCCTGCACCGGCGTGCGGGCGCGGCCGGTCATGTGGATGTCGGGGATCGCATCCAGCAGCATGCGCGTGTACGGGTGGCGCGGGCGCGAGAACAGCGTCGCCTTGTCGGCCAGTTCGGCCAGCCGGCCGAGGTACATCACGCCGACCTGGTCGCTCACATGCCGCACCACCGCGAGGTTGTGCGAGATAAACAGGTAGGTCAGGCCCTGCTTGCGCTGCAGGTCCTTCATGATGTTGAGGACCTGCGCCTGCACCGAGACGTCGAGCGCCGAGGTGGGCTCGTCGCACACCAGGAACTCGGGTTGCGTGGCGAGCGCGCGTGCGATGGAAATGCGCTGCCGCTGGCCGCCGGAAAACTGGTGCGGGAACTTGACCATGTCGGCCGCCGCCAGGCCGACCGACTTGAGCAGTTCGCCGACGCGCGACTTCAGATCGTCCTTGCCGACGCGCGTGGCCGCCGCGCCTGGCGACGCGATGAGGCCGTGCTCGTTGAGCGGCTCGCCGATGATGTCCTCGACCTTCCAGCGCGGGTTCAGGCTCGCGTACGGGTCCTGGAAGATCATCTGCATGCGGCGGCGCAAGGCCGGGGCCTGGTCCGATGCGAGCGTGGTGGCGATGTCGCGGCCGTCGAACTCGACGCGCCCTTGCGTCGGCGCGTACAAGCCGACCAGCAAGCGCGCCACCGTGCTCTTGCCGCAGCCCGACTCGCCCACCAGCGCGAGCGTGCGGCCGCGCTGGATCGCAAAGCTCACGCTGTCGACCGCGTGCACGAACTGCTTGGGCTTGCGCTCGACCACGCGGTTGAGCCAGGGCGCGGAGACGTCGAAGGTCTTCGACAGTCCGTGTACCTGGACCAGCGGGGTGGCAGCGGTCGTCGCTGAAGCGGCGGCGTGAGGTGCAGCGCTGGTGTTCATTGGCCTGCCCTCCGCGCTGCGCGCTGCGGGATGAGCGCTTGGGAGTGGCCCAGCGCGCTCATGCGGCCACCTCCACACGATCGGCCGCGTGCAGCCAGCACGCCGCGCGGGTGCTGCCGGCAGACATCAGTTCGGGCCGTTCGCTGCGGCACCGGTCGAACACCTTGGGGCAGCGCGGGTTGAACGCGCAGCCGCGCGGGATGGCGTTGAGCCGCGGCATCGCGCCGTCGATCTGCAGCAGCCGTTCGCGGTCTTCGTCCATTGCTGGGATCGAGCCCATCAAGCCCGCGGTGTAAGGGTGCGCGGGCGAATGGATCACGTCGTGCACCGGCCCGAGTTCGGCGATGCGGCCGGCGTACATCACCGCCACGCGGTCGCAGGTTTCGGCGATCACGCCCATGTCGTGCGTCACCAGCATCACCGCGGCGCCGTGCTCGCGGCACAGGCGCTTGAGCAGCGAGATGATCTGCGCCTGCACCGACACGTCGAGCGCGGTGGTCGGCTCGTCCGCCACGATCAGGCGTGGCTCGGCGGCGAGCGCGAGCGCGATGACGACACGCTGGCGCATGCCGCCGGAGAACTGGTGCGGGTACTGGTCGATGCGCTGCTCGGCGGCCTGGATACCGGTTTCTTCGAGCAGCTTCACGGCACGCTGGCGTGCCTCGATGGCGCTGACCGGCAAGTGCGTGAGGATCGTCTCCACCAGTTGCTGGCCGATGGTGTAGAGGGGGTTCAGCGAGGTCAGCGGGTCTTGAAAGATGGCGCCGATGTGCCGGCCGCGCACCTGGCGCATCTCGTCGTAAGGCAGGTTGTCGATGCGCCGGCCGTCGAAGCGGATCTCGCCCGAGGCGACGCGCCCGGGCGGGTCGAGCAGGCCGATGATGGCCGAGCCGGTGAGCGACTTGCCGGCGCCCGACTCGCCGACAACGCCGAGGATCTCGCCGGGGGCGATGTCGAACGACACATCGTCCAGCGCCACGAGCGTGGCGTGGCGGGTCGGGAATTCGACCCGCAGGTTTTTCACTTCGAGCAAGGGTGACATCAATGTCGTCTCACTTCTTCAAATCACACATCAAGTGGCCGCCGCGGATCCGGCTTTGCCGGGCCGCTGGCGGCGCCCCCTTGAGGGCCACGAAGGGGCCTCTTGCGTGGCCCTTGGGGAGCGCCGAAGGCGCTTCGGGGGTAGTTCACCTCAGGCGCGGGTTCAACGCGTCGCGCAGCCAGTCGCCGAACAGGTTGATGCTGAGCGCGATCAGCACCAGCATCGCGCCGGGGAAGATCACCAGCCACCACGCGCCGCTGAAGAGCTGCTTGTTGCCTTCGTTGATGAAGGTGCCCAGCGACGGCGACGTGGGCGACACGCCGACGCCGAGGAACGACAGCGTCGCCTCGGTCAGGATCGCGGTGGCGACCTGGATCGTGGCCAGCACCAGCACCGGCCCCATCACGTTGGGCAGCACGTGCTTGACCATGATGCGCAACTGCGGCACGCCGATCACGCGCGCGGCCTGCACGTATTCCTTGTTGCGCTCGACCATGGTCGAGCCGCGCACGGTGCGCGCGTACTGCACCCAGCCGCCGAGCGAGATGGAGATGATCAGCACGATGAAGGCGAGCGAGTCGTCGGCGTTGGGGAACATCGCGCGGCCCACCCCCGAGATGAGCAGTGCGATCAGGATGGCCGGGAACGACAGCATCACGTCGCACAGCCGCATGATGAATGCGTCGACCCGGCCACCGATGTAGCCCGACAGCAGGCCCAGCGCGACACCGATCAGCACCGAAAACACCACCGCCGCGCCGCCGACGAACAGCGAGATGCGCGCGCCGTACATCAGCGCCGAAAGCACGTCGCGCCCTTGTTCGTCGGTGCCGAGGAAGTACTTGGCCTTGCCGCCTTCCATCCAGGCCGGCGGCAGCATCGAGTCGCTCAGCTCCAGCGTCTTCAGGTCGAACGGGTCGTGCGGCGAGATCAGGTCGGCGCCCAGCGCCGCGGTGATGCACAGCACGGCGATCAGCGCCGAGAACATCGCAACAGGCGAGGTGCGGAAGCTGTGCCAGATGTCGCCGTCGAAGAAGCGCCGCAGCGCGCCGGGTGCGGAAACGGTGGTCGCGCTCATGGGTGCGAGGCGGCGGGGGAAGCGGCGGAGGCGGCGTTCATGAAGGTCGTCGGGGCGGTGTGCCGAGTGGGGTGGTGGTGCGCTGAGGTGGAAGACTCACGCCGCCAGTGGCATGGCCTGCTCTGCCAACGAGGCAAACACCGCTGCGCCGAGCGGCAGCACCTCGTCGTTGAAGTCGTAGCGCGTGCTGTGCAGAAAGCAGCCGCCCTCACCGCCTTGGCCGAGCCGGAAGTAGGCGCCGGGTTTTGTCTGCAACATGAAGGAGAAGTCTTCGGCGCCCATGCTGGGCGGCAGGTCGCGGATGACGTTCTCCTCGCCGACCAACGCTGCGGCCACGTCGGCCAGGAACATCGCCTCGCGCGGGGTGTTGATGGTGGCGGGGTAAGAGCGCTTGTAGTCGAGTGTGGCGGTGGCGCCGAAGCCGATGGCGACCGATTCGACGAGCCGGCCCAGGCGCTCTTCCAGCATGTCCTGCACCTCGCGGCGGAAGGTGCGCACGGTGCCCACCAGGCGCGCCTGGCGCGGGATCACGCTGTAGGCGCCGACGTCGCCGGCTTGCATGGCGCACAGGCTGACCACGGCGTTGTCGAGCGGGTTGACGTTGCGCGACACCAGGCTCTGCGCGGCAGTGATGATGTGCGCGGCCACCAGCACCGGGTCGATCGTCAGGTAAGGGTGCGCGCCGTGGCCGCCGCGGCCGTTGATGACGATCTCGATGCGGTCGGCCGCAGCCATCATCGGGCCCGGGTTGATGCCGATCTTGCCGGGGGCGAGGCTCGGCCAGTTGTGCATCGCGTAGACGGCGTCGACGTTGAATCGGTCGAACAGGCCGTCGTCGATCATCGCCTTGGCGCCGGCGAAACCTTCTTCGCCGGGCTGGAAGATCAGCACCACCGTGCCGTCGAAGCGACGCGTGGCGGCGAGCGCCCGGGCTGCGCCGATGAGCATGGTGGTGTGGCCGTCGTGGCCGCAGCCGTGCATCAGGCCGCTGGTGGTGGAGCGCCAGGAGAAGTCGTTCTCTTCGCGCATCGGCAGCGCGTCCATGTCGGCGCGCAGGCCGATGCTGCGGCCGGAGCCTGAACCTGCGCCCGCGCGCTGGCCGCGGATCACGCCGACGACGCCGGTCTTGCCAATGCCGGTGTGCACTTCATCGACGCCGCACACGCGCAGCGCGTCGGCCACCTTGGCCGCCGTGCGCACTTCCTCGAAGCCGAGTTCGGGGTGGGCATGCAGGTCGCGGCGGAACGCGGTGAGCTCAGGGTGCATCGCCCGCAGCCGCTCGAACAGGCCACCGGCAGGCGCTCTGAGGGCCTGCAGCATCAGTGGCCTCCGGCCGAACCCTCGACGCGCAAGCGCGGGTCGACGGCGAAGTACAGCAGGTCCACCACGAGGTTGATGACGACGAAGATGAGCGCGATCAGGCAAAGGTAGGCTGCCATCACAGGAATGTCGGCGAACGTGACGGCCTGGATGAACAGCGCACCCATGCCGGGCCACTGGAACACGGTCTCGGTGATGATCGCAAACGCGATCAGCGCGCCGAGTTGCAAGCCGGTGATGGTGATGACGGGCACCAGCGTGTTCTTGAGCGCGTGGCCGAAGTAGACCGCGCTGTTGGTCAGCCCGCGTGCGCGCGCGAAGCGGATGTAGTCGGTGCGCAGCACCTCGAGCATCTCGGCGCGCACCAGCCGCATGATCAGCGTGAGCTGGAAGATGGCCAGCGTAATGGCCGGCAGGATCAGGTGCTTCCAGCCGTCCACGGTGAGGAAGCCGGTGGTCCATTGCCCGATGGCCACCACGTCGCCGCGGCCGAAGCTGGGCAACCACTTCAGCGTGACCGCGAAGAACAGGATCAGCAGGATGCCGATCAGGAACGATGGCAAGGACACGCCGAGCAGCGACAGCGTCATCACCGCCTGCGACAAGAAGGTGCCGCGCCGCAGCGCCGCGTACACGCCCAGCGGAATACCCAACACCAGCGCGATGGCCGCAGCCGTCAGAGACAGTTCCAGCGTGGCCGGGAACCGCTCGACAACGAGTGCCGACACCTTGCGCCCCTGTCGCAAGCTCAGACCGAACTCGCCTTGCACCGCGTTGCCGACGAATCGCGCGAACTGCACCGGGAAGGGCTGGTCCAGGCCCAGATCGGCGCGCAACTGCGTACGCTGCTCAGGTGTGGCGTCCTGCCCGAGCAGGTTGGTCACCGGGTCGCCGACGTACTGGAACAGCATGAAGGCGATGAACGCCACCGTCAGCATCACGATCACGGCTTGGGCGAGGCGGCGGAGAATGAAGGCAAGCATGGGAACCCGATCAGACCCAGTTTCGGTGCGAAGGTCAAAGGGGATTGTCCCGATCTTCCCTCGCCAAGAAAGCATCCCGCGTGCCAGCCCCAAGGCGGGCCAGAGGTGCGGCGGCGTCAGCGGGCGCGGCCGTCCGAGCCTTTGAGGCGCACTTCGCCGTACCAGGCTTCGGCCTTCGCCCGCGTGTTGTCGGCATCCGTCATGAGGCCGACCGACACCAGTGCCCCCGGCTCCTCGCCGAAGGACTTGCGAAAGTCGGCGGCGATGTCGCGTTCGTAGTGACGCCACTTTCCCAGCCGGTCGCCTCCGGACTCGACGACGATCTTGCGGACTCGGTCGGTGCGCCCGCTGTGGATCACCGTCTCTGGTGCCGCCTTGGCGTCCCACACGTACATCAGCGTGGCGAACGGCGGCCGCTCCCCCGACACAGCCTGGGCGAGGTCGAAAGTCATCTGGTTGCGCAGCGTCAGTCGCGAGTGGTCGCCGTCGAAGGCGAGGATGAGGCGCGCTGGTGAGTCGGATTGGTCCCTGTCGCTCAGGTCAGCCCGGTGGATGAGCTCCGCCACGCGCCAGGAGAAGTGAACCGTCCCGAGCTCCGAAGGCTCAAGGCGAACTTTGCGTCGCAACACACTGGCGGCCGCGTTCGCGGTGGCATGCACCACGGGGCGTCCGTCCAGGATGACTTGGGTGTAATGCGTGGCCCGCTTGCCGGGCAATGCGTACTCCATCCACTCGGACGGGGGCGTGGCAGCGGCAGAAGGCAACGGCGGCGCCACAGGCGAGGGCAGCATGGCGCAACCGCTCAGGACAAACATGCCAATCAGGCAGGAAAGAGTCTTCATCTTGGGGGGGCGGCCTCAAAGCACTGTCGTCATGAAAAAGGCCGCCCGAAGGCGGCCTTTTGACAGAGCTGACGTTGCCCGCGCGAGGCGAGCCTCGATCAGAACGTGTGCTTCACGCCCACAGCAGCAGCGCGGTTCACCGTGGCACCGGCGAAGTCAGACTTGCCTTGACCGTAGTCGGCGTAGACGTTGGTCCGCTTGCTCAGCGGATAGTCGTAGCCGATACCGATCTTGGTGCGCTGGCTGTTCGCCAGGGTGGTGTTGCCGGCCGAGGTGTCACCGTCGAGGCGATCCACAGCAAACTTCAGCTTGCCGCCAGCGATGGGAGCCGTCAGGCCGAACATGATGTCGCGGCTCTTGATCTTGACGCCAGCACCGGTTTCAGCAGAGGCAACGTGGATCATCGGCTTGATGAACCCGAGGTCGTACGAGAAGCCGAAGTTGATCACTTGATCGTCGGCGAATGCCACCGGCCCTTCCTTGATCGTCTCAAACCCCAGGCCCGCGTAAATCGGACCACCAGAGTACTCGACGTTGAAGCCCATGTTGCGGCCCGAGGTCGCGCCGTTTTCGCTGAGTCCAACCGCGCCCTGCACCGTCAAGCCGCCAAAGCTGCGCGTCTTGAAACCGACCGTGTTCGGTGTGCGAACGCCGGCACCCGGATTCGCACGGTACAACGCCCACTGGCTGCCGTTGATCTGCCCGACGCCGTCCCAGCCGAACGGATCCGTCTTCACCGCCGGCCAGAATGCCGGCGTGTACTCGCGACCCATGTAGAGCGAGCCGACCGCCGAATTGGTCAGCTGAACGTACGAACGGCCAGCCCAGAAAATCGCTGCCGCATTGCCGTCGTCCGGCGTGAAGCGGTGCTCGATTTGGAACTGTGCCGACCAGCCGCCGCCGATGTCCTCGGTGCCGCGGAAGCCCAGACGCGAGGCAGCCGACTGCTTCATGATGTAAGCCTCGGACAAGCCGTTGCCGCCAGGGTTCGACGACGTGCCGCCGTTGCCCTTGGTGATCGCCAAGTCCATCACGCCGTAAATGGTGACCGACGATTGCGCCGAGGCAGCGCCAGCAAATGCGCCCAGCACCGCGAGCGCGAGAAGGGATTTTTTCATTACAACGATCTCCTAGGTTGAATAAGAGGTCCCGATCAGAGGCACCCGTTCGGGCAGATCAGGCCAACCCCCTCAGCGGAAGTTGGATGTATTGCACCAGAGCGGCACCTTGATTGCCAAGGACCGCCCGAGAAAAAGGCCCTTTGTGTTGCCCCGGCACAACGAGTCCCAAGCGGCGTTGTGGGACACGACGGTGCCTCGTGTTTCGGGGCCCATCGACGCTTGCTGTATCCTGAGTCGAAGACCATCGCATCGACCTTGACCTCCTCGCACAGACGCAGCCATGACGCTGGATCAATTGTTGACGGCTGCCGACAGCGGCCTGCGCACCTTGGCAGGTTCCAGCCAGGCGGCGCGCCCCTGTCCCGCGCCGTCTGGACCACACGCCCCGCCGGCGCTGGATGCAGCCGAACGGCAGCTGTCTGGAGCGCTGATGCGCGTCAACCATGTCGGCGAGGTGTGCGCACAGGCGCTTTACCAGGCGCAGGCGCTGTCCACGCGGGACCCCGCCTTGCGGCAGCATTTCGAGCACGCGGCTCGCGAAGAGACCGACCACCTCGCATGGACGCAAGCGCGGCTGCGTGATCTCGGTGCACGCACCAGCGTGCTCAACCCGGTGTGGTATGCAGGTGCGTTCGCGATCGGCCTGTTGGCGGGCCGGGTCGGTGACCGAGTCAGCCTCGGTTTCGTGGTGGAGACCGAACGCCAAGTCGAGGAGCACCTGCAAGGCCACCTGGATCGATTGCCAGCCAACGACGCGGCGTCGCGCGCGATCGTGCACCAGATGAAGGCTGACGAAGCCGGCCACGCAGCCGCGGCACAAGCCGCTGGCGCCGTGCCTCTGCCAGCGCCTGTGCGCTGGGCGATGCGCGCAGCGGCTCGCGTCATGACCGCCACGGCCCACCGCCTGTAGGCCCGGCGGCAGTTACCGGCAGGCTGGTCGGGGCCAACCGCGCTTGGGCTTCAGTCGGTCAGTTCGACGCTGGTGGTGATCTCGGCCGTCTTGGCCAGCATGATGCTTGCTGAACAGTACTTTTCGTGCGACAGGCGCACCGCGCGCTCGACCGCCGCCTGACTGAGCCCCGGGCCGCTGACGACGAAGTGCATGTTGATCTTGGTGAACACCTTCGGGTCGGCGGGCGCACGTTCGGAGGTGACGACCACCTGGCAGCCCTTCACGTCGAAACGGCCGCGCTTGAGGATCAACACCACGTCGTACGCTGAACACGCGCCGGCACCGGCAAGCACCGTCTCCATCGGCCGCGGCGCCAGGTTTCGGCCGCCGCCATCGGGGGCTCCATCCATGGTCAACAAGTGCCCGCTGCTCGTTTCGGCGCTGAACCCCATGCCAGTGGCAGGCATCCAATTGATCGTGCAGTTCATCGCAGGCACCGTGGGTTGGTTGGAACGTTGGGTATTGTGCAACGCGTCACGCGCGATCAGCCGCCACGGGCGAGGAATTCGCGTTCGGATATTGCAGCGCAACATTCAAGCGACTAGACTGATGTCACAGGAGTGCTGGCGATGCCCCTCCTTCCCCTTGTCTCCTCCACCTCCTCCATTGGTGGATTCAGCCCAAGACAGCGATGTCTTGGGCTTTTTTCTTGGTGCTGAGGCTGCGGTCGCGCCCACGTAAGATGCGGCGCCGCAAGAACTATTCGAACCCGCAGGAGACTCTCCCCATGGCCGGCCCGGCACGCAAACCCCCGAAGAAGCGGTCGGCGCCTGCCGCTGGCCTGTCGCTGTCCGACTACCTGCAGAAGATCCTCACTGCCCGGGTCTACGACGTCGCGATCGAGTCCCCCCTGGAGCCGGCGCGGAGCTTGTCCAGGCGCCTCGGCAATCAGGTGCTGCTCAAGCGCGAGGACCAGCAGCCGGTGTTCAGCTTCAAGCTGCGCGGCGCGTACAACAAGATGGCCGGGCTGAACGCCGAGCAACTCAAACGCGGCGTGATCTGTGCGTCGGCCGGCAACCATGCCCAGGGTGTGGCGCTGGCCGCCAAGCGGCTCGGCTGCAAGGCGATGATCGTGATGCCGGTGACCACCCCGAAGCTGAAGGTCGACGCCGTGCGCACGCTCGGCGGCGATACCGTGTTGCACGGCGAGAGCTTCTCCGACGCTCATCAGCACGCCAAGGCGCTCGAAGCCGAGCATGGCCTGACTTTCGTGCATCCGTTCGACGACCCGGAGGTGATCGCCGGCCAGGGCACGATTGCGATGGAGATCCTGCGCCAGCACCAGGGCCCGATCGATGCGGTGTTCGTGGCCATCGGCGGCGGCGGGCTGATCTCCGGCGTGGCGGCGTACATCAAGGCGGTGCGACCCGAGATCAAGGTGATCGGCGTGCAGACGAGCGATTCCGACGCGATGCTGCGCTCGGTCAGGGCCGGCAAGCGCGTGGAGTTGGCCGAGGTGGGCCTGTTCGCCGACGGCACGGCGGTGAAACTCGTCGGCGAAGAGACCTTCCGGCTGGCGCGACAGTGGGTAGACGACTTCGTCGTCGTCGACACCGACGAGGTGTGCGCCGCGATCAAGGACGTGTTCCAGGACACCCGCAGCATCCTCGAGCCGTCCGGCGCGATGGGCGTGGCCGCGATCAAGCAGTACGCCGAGCAGCACAAGCTCAAAGGCAAGACACTGGTGGCCGTCACTTGTGGCGCGAACATGAACTTCGACCGGCTGCGTTTCGTGGCCGAACGCGCCGAGGTTGGCGAAGAGCGCGAGGCGCTGTTCGCGGTGACGATCCCCGAAGAGCGCGGCAGCTTCAAGCGCTTTTGCGAGCTGATCGGCCCGCGCGCCGTGACCGAGTTCAACTACCGCATCTCCGACGCCAAGGTGGCGCACGTTTTCGTCGGCGTGGCGACAGTCAACCGTGAGGAGTCGCACAAGCTCGAACGGACCTTCACCCGCCACGGTTTTGCCACGCTGAACCTGTCGGACGACGAACTCGCCAAGCAGCACGTGCGCCACCTCGTCGGCGGCCACACCGCGCTGGCCAAGGACGAGCGGCTGTACCGCTTCATCTTCCCCGAACGGCCGGGCGCGCTGATGCGCTTCCTCTCCAGCATGCACCCGGGCTGGAACATCAGCCTGTTCCACTACCGCAACCAGGGCGCCGACTACGGTCGCATCCTCGTGGGCATCCAGGTGCCACGCGCCGACGGGCGTGCCTTTCGTGATTTCTTGGAAGGCCTGGCTTACCCTTGCCAGGACGAGACCGACAACCCGGTCTACCATCTGTTTTTGCGGTGATGGTGAAATCGACGGCGGCCCAGCAAGCCGCCTGCGGCAGCACTTGGCGCATGCTCTGAACAACGGGTTCCCATGTCGGTCAATCGTTCCCTCATTTCTCCCACCTCCAACGAGACGTTGGAAACGGCGCTGCGCGACAAGCTCAAGCGCCGCGCCGAGACGGTGGGTGGGCTGGGTGAGCTGGAACCGCTGGCGGTGCGGCTGGGGCTGATCCAGAACTCGCTCAAGCCGCGCTTTCGTGCGCCGCAGATTGCAGTGTTCGCGTCGGACCACGGCCTGGCGGTCGATGGCATCGGCGACCAAGCCCGGACGTCCACCGGCAAGGTCGTCAGCAGCCTGCTCGGCTCGCAGCTGCCGGTCTCGGTGTTCGCGCACATCCAGGGGCTGGAGTTGTCGGTGGTCGACTCGGGCGTGTCCGAGCCGGTGGCCCCGCACCCCCGTCTGCTGGCGCGCAAGATCGCGCACGGCACGCGCAATGCGCGCGTGACGGCGGCGATGTCGCTCGAACTGGCACACGCGGCCATCCGCGCCGGCATGGAGATCGCCGATGCGCTGCCCGGCAACGTGGTGGCCTGCGCCGGCATCGGCGTGGGCTCGCACGAAAGCGCCGCATTGCTGCTGTCGCGTCTGTCCACGGTGCGGCTTGAGGACCTGCTCACCTCGGGCCAGGCCGCCAGGCAGGAAGACTTCGACCGCCTGATGAACCTGCTGCAAAGCGCGCAGGCGCGCCACAAGGACGTGTCCGACCCGGTCGAGGTGCTGGCGGCGTTCGGCGGTTTCGAGATCGCGATGATGGTCGGGCTGATGCTCGTGGCCGGCAGCAAGCGGCACCTGTTGATCATCGACGGCCTGCCGGCGTGCGCGGCCTTGCTGATCGCCTCGCGCATCGCGCCGGCGGTGGGCGACTACAGCGTCTTCACACGCAGCCATTGCCACAAGGGCCTGGACCATGCGCTGGGCATCTTCGGTGCGACGCCCCTGCTCGACCTGGGCATGGAAAGCACCGACGGCACCGGCGCCACGCTCGCCTGGCCGCTCATGCGCAGCGCGGCGGCCCTGCTGAGCGAAGTGGCCGATGGCGAAGACCCCGGGCCTTCGCGCCCCACACCGTTGAACTCCGACGTCGCCCCGCTGGGCGATGCCTGAAGCGCGTGCGCTGATCGGCGTGCCCGCCAGCGGTTGAGCAGCGGCTCAGCGGTTGTTGACGCCGAAGTCGCGCCGGGCCGGTTGCGACCCCGTCGAGGGCACCGGCAAGGGTGGCGTTGACGGCTGCGCCTGCGGCGGAGCCACCATCACGGGCGGCGGCACGCTCGGAATCGCCTGCGCGGGCGGAGGCGGGGGGATCATCGGAGGCGGTGGAGGCGCGAAGATCGGGGCCGACATGGCCGCCGGGGGCAGCGTGCCGGTCGCAGGCGGGGGCAGTGGCGGAATCTCCAGTTGGACCGATGCGGCGCCTTCCATCGGCCCGATCGACGCTGTGCGCAGACTTACCGCTTGCAACATAAGATCGGTGTCGAGTTGCGCACCCACGGCGAACGCCCTGGCCGGTTTTCCGTCCACGGCGATCAGCGCAATGCCCTGGCCCGACGCGTCGGGCTTGGCGCCGGCTTTCGGAGCCATCACCCCCAGCAGGCGAAAGCGCGAGCTGAGCTCGGGCGCTGCGACCGTCGCGGAAGCAGTGGCCACGGGGGCCGCCCCGAGGAGCTTTGTCAGGTCTCCGCGCGCGACCACCGCCGCGCCCACCGGCACCGCATGCGCGGGCGCCTCGGGCGCGCGCACCAGCAAACGCAAGGCCCAGAACACCAACGTGCCGGCCACCAGGGCCCAGATCACAAACGCGCACACTCGTACAAACATGCATTGATTATGATTGAAGCGACTCACAACTCCAGCCTCGACGCTGGCAGGGAATCCTTCATGATGTTGCAGATGAATCCGAAATCGCGCGATTGGCGTCTACTGGCGCGCGGCTTGCGAAGCACGCGCGGCTTCACGTTGATCGAGCTGATGGTGGTGCTGGTGATCATCGGCGTGCTGGCCGCACTGATCGTGCCCAACGTGCTCGACCGCGCCGACGACGCCCGCGTGACCGCCGCTCGCACCGACGTGAACAACTTGATGCAGGCGCTCAAGCTCTACCGCCTGGACAACCAGCGTTACCCCAGCAGCGAGCAGGGGCTGCAGGCGCTCGTCGCCAAACCCACCGCGGGCGCCATCCCGCCGAACTGGAAACCGTACCTCGACAAGCTGCCCAACGACCCGTGGGGCCGCCCTTACCAATATGCCAGCCCAGGCCTCAAAGGCGAGATCGACATCTACAGCCTGGGGGCCGACGGCGTGGTGGGTGGCGACGGCAAGAACGCCGAAGTCGGTTCCTGGCAGTGACTGAAAGTACCGTCGTGAAGTCGCGGCGCTGGATGCGCCAACGATCGCATCACGGCGGCTTCACGCTGATCGAGTTGCTGGTGGTGGTGGTCATCATCGCCATCGCCAGCAGCGTGGCGACGCTGGCGCTGCGCGACCCGTCGGAAACACGCCTTGAGCACGAGGCTGCGCGGCTTGCGGCGCTGCTCGAAGGCGCTCGCTCGGAAGCACGCGCCTCCGGCCTGGCCGCCTACTGGGAGCCGAAGACCCAAGAGAAAGCGGCGCAGGACGGCGTCGAGGGCTTTCGCTTCGTCGGCCTGCCCGAATCGGCCGAGCTGCCTGCGAGCTGGCTCGTCGAGGGGGTGACGGCCGAGGTGGTCGGCGCACGCGCCGTGCTGCTCGGGCCCGAGCCGCTGATTGGCGCGCAGCGCATCGTCATCCGTCTCGGCGAGCGGCAGATCACGCTCGGCACCGACGGGCTCGGGCCGTTCGTCGTGCTCTCCAACGAACCGCAGCCGGTGCGCTGATGCAAGGCGTGGTGCGCGGGTCGGGGGGCCGCCGTGGTGGCGGCGCTGGTGCCCGCGCTGGTGCCCGCGCTGGTGTCCGCTGCGCTGGCTTCACGCTGATCGAGGTGCTGGTGGCGCTCACGGTGGTGGCCATCACGCTCGGCGCGGGCATCAAGGCGGCCGGTGCGCTGACTGGCAACACGCAGCGCCTGTCCGACGTCGTGGCCGCGCAATGGTGCGCCGACAACCACCTGACCGGCATGAAGCTGACGCGCACCTTCCCCGGCATCGGCGACTCGGAGTTCGTCTGCGAGCAGCTCGGCAAGACCTACCGCGGCACGCTCGCGATCCGGCCCACGCCGAACCCGAACTTCCGTCGTGTCGACGTGCGCATGGGCGACGAGGAGGGCCAGCACGTCCTGATGTTGTCCACGATCTTGGGGCGGTTCTGATGCGACTGCGTCCGCATCGCCGAACCGCGGTCGCCGGGTTCACGCTCGTCGAGGTGTTGGTCGCGCTGATGGTCATGGCCATCATGGCCGTGATGGCCTGGCAGGGCGTGGACGGCATCGTGCGCGCGCGCGACTCCAATCAAGACCGGCTCGAGCGCTCGCTGCGCCTGAACAGCGTGCTGTCGCAATGGGAGCAAGACCTCGCTGCGGTGCAGGAGACCGCCGTCGTGCCGTCGGCGCTGAGCTTCGACGGCGCGTCGCTGCGACTGGTGCGCCGCGCTCCAGGCGGCTTGCAATTGGTGGTCTGGTCGCTGCTGCCCGATTCGGGGAGCGCGCAGGCGGGCTCGAACACCTGGCTGCGCTGGGCCGGGCCGGCGGTCACGACCACCGGCGGCCTGCAAGACAGCTGGCTGCGCAGCCAGCAGTTCCAGGGCAACGAGCCGGGTCAGTTGCGCACGCTCACGGGCGTGGCGCAGTGGCAGGTCTACTACTTCGTCGGCAACACCTGGAGCAACGCGCAGTCCACCGGCAACGTCGAGTTGCCGCCGCCTGGCACAGTCGCACCGACCAAGATCGCTCTGCCTTCCGGCGTGCGGCTGGTGCTGAGCTTTGCGCCCGACAGCGGCCAGAGCGGCAGCTTGATCCGCGACATCCCGTTGCTGCCATGAAGACAACGATCGCCACCGCGAGTCCGCACCGAACTCAGCGCGTGCGACCACCCCGAGCGCCTGCCCGCCGGCAACGCGGCGCCGCGATCCTGATGGCGATGATCATCGTCACGCTGGTTGTCACACTGGCTGCCGGCATGGTGTGGCAGCAGTGGCGCGCAGTGCAGGTCGAAGCGGCCGAGCGTTCGCGCACGCAGTCGGCGTGGATCCTGGGCGGCGCGCTCGACTGGGCCCGCTTGATCTTGCGCGAGGACGCCCGCTCAGCGCGGCCGACCGCGCTGAGCGAACCCTGGGCGGTGCCGTTGGCCGAAGCGCGCTTGTCGACCTTTCTGGCCGCCGACAAGGACAACGCCGACGATGCGCCGGACGCTTTCCTCTCCGGCGCCATTGCCGACGCGCAGGCGCGCTACAACCTGCGCAACCTGGTCGGCCCCGATCTCAAGCTCGTCCCCACCGAGCTGGCCGCGCTTGAGCGCTTGTGTCAGGCAGTCGGCATCTCCAGCGACGTGTCCACGCGTGTGGCCGAGGGCCTGCGCAACGCGCTGGCGTCGGCCAGCGCCACGTCGCCGCTGCTGCCCCGCTCGGTCAGCCAGCTGAGCTGGTTGGGCCTGGACCCGCAGACGGTGCGCGCGCTGGAGCCTTACGTGGTGCTGCTTCCCAAGCCGACCTCGGTGAACGTCAACACCGCCGCGCGCGAAGTGCTGGTCGCTGGCATCAAAGGGCTCGATCTGGCGACAGCCGAGCGGCTGGTGCAGGTTCGGTCCCGCACGCCGTTCAAGACGCTGCAAGAGGTCGAAGCGCAAGTCCCGGGCCTGAGCCCGCTGCCGCCGCAGCAACTCGGTGTCGTTTCCACCTTCTTTGAAGTGAGCGGCCGCCTGCGCCTGGGCGACAGGGTGCTGGAGCAGCGCTCGCTGGTCGAGCGCCGCGGCATCGAGGTGGTCGCGCTGCAGCGCGAACAAGTCTCCAGCCGCGGCCTGCCGGGCGGACCGTGATGGTCTCGGATGACGCGTCGTCACGAACGCCGCCAGCACAGTTACAAATGCCGGACTTGGCTACACAAACGACGCCTAAGTCTTTGATTTGTGAAGGTTTGTAGTGACCGCCTGTCTACAATGACGGCAGCTCCCGAATCCCGCGCCCATGTCCATCCTCGTCGTCCAGATTGCCCCGCGCCAGCGCCTGAATGCGCGCAGCGCTGGGGCTGAGCCCGCCGGCCCACGGCCCGGTCAGGAGTACGACTACGTCGTCAGCCCGGACGGACTGGCGCTGGAGGCGCAGGGCCGCTGCGCAGCGTCGCTGCTGCCCAAGGCGACGACGATCATCGCGGTGCTGGCCGACACCGACGTGGCCTGGCACCGCATCACCCTGCCCAAGGCGCCCGCCACTCGGCTGCGCGCTGCGCTCGACGGCGTGCTCGAAGAAGCGCTGCTCGACGAACCCGAGGCGGTCCACCTCGCGCTTGCGCCGCAGGCGGTGGCGGGCCAGCCGACCTGGGTGGCGGCCGTGGACCGGCGCTGGTTGCGTGCCGAACTCGACGCGCTGGAGAAGGCCGAGGTCTTCATCGACCGCATCGTGCCGATGTCCTGGCCCGACGACCCGCCGATCGGTCACTTTGCCGAAACGCACGACGACCCTGGCGGCCCGGCGCAGACCGTGGCGCTGAACTGGGCGCATGCCGACGGCGTGGTGAGCATCCGGCTGCAGGGCAACCTGGCGCGCGCCGTGGTGCCGGCGCCGGCGCCGGCCAGCACGCGCTGGAGCGCCACCGCTGGCGCCGCAGCCGGCGCCGAACAATGGCTCGGCGCGCGTGTCACGGTGATGACGCAGGACCAGCGCGCCTTGCAAGCCGCGCGCAGCCTGTGGAACTTGCGCCAGTTCGAGCTCGCCCGGCGCAACCGCGGATCGCGCGCGTTTCGCGACTCGATGCGCCAGTTCTTCAGCCCCGGCTGGCGCACTGCGCGCTACGGCCTGGCCGCGCTGGTGGTGGCGCACATCGCCGGGCTGAACCTGTGGGCCTGGCAACAAGGCAAGACAATCGCCGCCAAGCAGGCCGGCATCCAGAGCCTGGTGAAGGTGGCTTACCCCGGCGTCGGTGAAAACGACATCCGGCGCGACGCCGCCGCGGTGATGCAGCGCGAGTCGCAGGCGCTGCGCACGCTCGCGGGCAAGCCTGGCGACGCCGACCTGGAGCCGCTGCTGCAAGCCGCCGCCTCCGCCTGGCCAGCCGACCGCCCGCCGGTGGAGAACCTGCGCTTCGAATCGGGCAAGCTCACGCTGGCGGCAGGCGGCTGGAGCCCCGACCAGATCGAGCAGTTTCGCGGCCTGTTGCAGCCCTCGGGTTGGCAGGTCGAGGCCGCTGAAGGGCGGTTGATCATCAGTCGGGGACGGGGGTCATGACCGCCCTCCCGCCGGCACTCGCCGGCCTTCGGCAGCAGGCGGCGAAAGCCTGGAACGGGCGCACTTTGCGCGAGCGTCAGGCACTGGCGCTGGTGGCGGCCGTGCTGGGGCTCTTCATCGTCTGGGCCTTGTTCGTGCAGCCCGCGCTGACGAGCCTGCGCGCCGCGCCCGCGCAGCTCGACCGGCTCGATGCGCAAATGCAGCAGATGCAGCGCCTGGCCGCCGAGAGCCGCGAGTTGCGCGGCGTGGCGCCGGTGTCGTCGTCGCAGGCGGCGGCGGCGCTGAAGTCGGCCACCGACCGGCTCGGCACCGCGGCCAAGATCACGCTGCTGGGCGACCGCGCGACACTCACGCTCAACGGCGTCAGCACCGAGGCGTTGCGCGCGTGGCTGAGCGAGGCGCGCAATGCCGCGCGCGCACGTCCCGTCGAAGCCCAGCTCACGCGCGGGCCCAAGGGCTACAGCGGCACGCTGAGCGTCAACCTGGCAGGAGCACCGTGATCCGTCGCAAACGCAGCAAGAGCTTGTGGGCGCCCACCGTGGCCGGCACGGGCTGGGGCGAATCGACTTATGCCGAAATGTCGTGGGACAAATCGCGCAGCGCGGCCTTCCGCTGGGCCATGTTCGGGGTGGTGATCGGGCTGGTTGTGGCGCTGGTGGCGTTTGCACCGGCCGCGTGGCTGGCCCGCGCCGTCACCTCGGCGAGCAACCAACGCTTGCTGCTGGCCGACGCGCGCGGCACGGTCTGGAACGGCAGCGCCGTGCTGGTGCTCACCGGTGGGCCCGACAGCCGCGACGCCAGCTCACTGCCCGGCCGCCTGTCGTGGACGCTCGGGCTCAAGGGCATGGGCCTTGAACTGGTGGCGCGCCACGCCTGCTGCCTGAACGGGCCGGTGGCCTTGCAGGTGAAGCCCGGCTTCGGCCGCATGTCGGTCACGCTGGCGCCGTCGCCCGGCTGGACGGGCCAGTGGCCCAGCGCCTGGCTGGGCGGCCTGGGCACGCCGTGGAACACGCTGCAGTTGGGCGGTGCGGCGCGGCTGGTGTCGCCGGGGCTGACGCTGGAGTCGGTGCAGGGGCGCTGGCGCGTGCAGGGGCGGGCCGAGGTCGAGCTGGTGGGCGTGTCGTCGCGCCTGGCCACGCTGGACACGCTCGGCAGCTACGTGCTGACCTTGTCGGGCGACCCGGCGCAAGGCGGCGTGGCGCAGTTGCGCCTGGCCACGCAAGAGGGCGCGCTGCAACTGTCGGGCGACGGCAGCTGGGGCCCGGGCGGCGTGCGCTTTCGCGGCGAAGCACGCGCCGGCACGGCCGACGAGGCGGCGCTGACGAACCTGCTGAACATCATCGGACGGCGCGAAGGCGCACGCTCCGTCATTTCGATCGGATGAGCATGAAGCCACGCACCACTGTCCAAACCGCTGGGACGGGTCGAGCGAGCACCCACGCGACGCCTGCTGCGACCACCGGCGCACGCACCCTGCTGTGCGCGCTGCTGAGCGCGTCGCTGCTGCCCGGGCCGGTCGCGCTGGCCCAGACCTCGCCCAATTCCTCCAACTCGGCCGGCGCAAGCGGCAACGCGCGCAATGCCGCTGGGGCCAACCGCTTCCGCGGCGAGCCGGTGACGCTGAACTTCGTCAACGCCGACATCGAAGGCGTGACGCGCGCGATGGCCGCCATCCTCAAGCAGCAGTTCATCGTCGACCCGCGCGTGAAAGGCACGATCACGCTGTTCAACGAGGAGCCGCTGTCCCCGCGCGAGGCGTACCTGAACTTCCTGGCCGCACTCCGCGGCCTGGGCTTCACGGTGGTTGAGGTCGGCGGGCTGTACAAGGTCGTGCCCGAGGCCGACGCCAAGCTGCAGGCCGGAACGGTGTCGGCTGGCGAGACGGTGTCGCGCCGCGGCGACCAGGTGATCACGCAGATCTTCAAGATCAACCACGAGAACGCCAACAACCTGGTGCCGGTGCTGCGCCCGCTGATCAGCCCGAACAACACCATCAACGCCAACCCGGGCAACAACACGCTCGTCATCACCGACTACGCCGACAACCTGCAGCGCATCGCCAAGATCATCTCGGCCATGGACACGCCGGCGGCGGGCGACGTGGAGGTGATCCCGATCCAGCACGCCGTGGCCGCCGACCTGGCCCCCACCGTGCAACGCCTGACCGACTCTGCCGCCATGCCCGGCGTGCCGGGCGCGCCGGCGGCAGGTGGCGCCTCGTCGATCTTGGTCGACTCGCGCAGCAACTCGCTGCTGGTTCGCGCGGCCAACCCGTCGCGCATGGCGAGCATTCGATCGCTGGTGGCCAAGCTCGACCAGCCGATGAAGGGCGCCAGCGGGCTGGGCAACATCTGGGTCGTGTACTTGAAGAACGCCGACGCGGTGAAGCTTGCCGCCGTGCTGCGCGCGGCCTACACCACGGGCAGTGCCACAGGCGGCGGTGGCGGCGGCGCGTCGTCGATGCTCGCGCCGACGGCCGCACCGCAGGCCAACGCGCCCGGCGGCGCCACGCCGGCCACCGCGCCGGTGTCGGCCTCGGCGGGGCCCTCCACCGGCGGCTTCGTGCAGGCCGATCCGTCGACCAACTCGCTCATCATCACCGGCCCGGAGCCGATGTACCGCCAGCTGCGCGCGGTGATCGACCAGCTCGACTCGCGCCGCGCGCAGGTCTACATCGAGACGATGATCGTCAAGGTCGACGCCACCAAGGCGGCCGAGATCGGCTTTCAGTGGCAGGCGCTGTCGGGCCAGAAGGGCGACCGCACCATCGTCGGCGGCGGCACCAACTTCGGCACCACCGGCAACATCATCTCGCTGTCGGCCGCCACCGCGCAGGGCGCCAATTCCACCGGCTTTGCCGCAGCCACACAGGCGGGCATCCCGACGAACGGCTTCAACATCGGCATCCTGAACAAGATCGGCTCGATCTACACGCTGGGCGCGCTCGCCAAGTTCCTTGAGAGCAACGCCGACGGCAACGTGCTGTCCACGCCCAACCTGGTGTCGCTGGACAACGAAGAGGCCAAGATCGTGATCGGCCAGAACGTGCCCTTCATCACGGGCACCTTCACCAACACCGGCACCACCGGTGGCGCGACCAACCCGTTCCAGACGATCGAGCGCAAAGACGTCGGCCTGACGCTGCGCGTGAAGCCGCAGATCGGCGAAGGCGGCACGGTGCGCATGTCGATCTTCCAGGAGAACTCCAACGTGGTCAGCGCCGGCAGCTCGGCCGGGCCGACGACCGACAAGAGTTCGATCGAGACCACCGTGGTGGTCGACGACGGCCAGATCATGGTGCTCGGCGGGTTGCTGAAAGACGAGTTCAGCGGCAGCGCCGGCAAGGTGCCGCTGCTGGGCGACATTCCCTATCTCGGCGCGCTGTTCCGCAGCGACAACCGCACGCGCACGAAGAGCAACCTGATGGTGTTCTTGAAGCCCGTGGTGATCCGCACGCAGAAGGACTTGACCGATCTGTCGCTCGACCGCTACGACTCGATCCGCGCCCAGCAGAAGGACGCGCAGCCCGAAAAGAACCGTGTGCTGGGCATCAACGATGCACCGGTGATCCCGCCGCTGCGCGCGCCGCAAGGCTCGGCGCCGGAGCCCGGCGCGTTGCCGCCACCGTCGTCCGCCCCGCTGGCGCCGCCGCAGACACCGGCGCCGACCTCCTCCAACTGAAGGAGCCGCAAAGGAGCTTCAACATGGGCGCACGCCACCCGCTTCCCTACGCCTACGCGAAGGCGCACACGTTGCTGCTCGAAGACGACGGCGAGCGCTTGTTACTCTGGGCGCCCGAGTCGATCAGCCTGCCGGCGCTGAGCGAGGTGCTGCGGCTGTACGACGTGGATGCGCTCGAACGCGAGCCGTCTTCCACGCTGGTCAACCGCATCGCCGCGGCGTATGCGGGCGCCGAATCGAGCGCGGCCACGGTGATCGGCGAGGTGGAGAGTGCGGTCGACCTCTCCCGCATGATGCAGGAGCTGCCGGCGATCGAAGACCTGCTCGAAGCCTCGGGCGACGCGCCGATCATCCGCATGCTCAACGCGCTGCTGACGCAGGCCGCCAAGGACGGCGCGAGCGACATCCACATCGAGCCGTACGAACGCAGCAGCGCGGTGCGCTTTCGCGTGGACGGGACGCTGCGCGAGGTGGTGCAGCCGAACCGGGCGCTGCACGCCGCGCTCATCAGCCGCCTGAAGATCATGGCCGAGCTCGACATCGCCGAGAAGCGCATGCCGCAGGACGGCCGCATCTCGCTGCGCATCGGCGGGCGCGCGGTCGATGTGCGTGTGTCCACGCTGCCGTCGGCGCACGGCGAGCGTGCAGTGCTGCGCTTGCTGGACAAAGGCGAATCGAAGTTCACGCTCGAAGGCCTGGGCATGAATGGCGACACGCTGACGCGCTTCGACAAGCTGGTGCAGCAGCCGCACGGCATCGTGCTCGTCACCGGGCCGACGGGCTCGGGCAAGACGACGACGCTGTACGCGTCGCTCGGCCGCGTGGACACCAGCGGCACCAACGTGCTGACGGTGGAAGACCCGGTGGAGTACGAACTCGCGGGCATCGGCCAGACGCAGGTCAACGCCAAGATCGACCTGACCTTTGCGAAGGCCCTGCGCGCGATACTGCGCCAGGACCCGGACGTGATCATGATCGGTGAGATCCGCGACTACGAGACCGCGCAGATCGCGATCCAGGCCTCGCTCACCGGTCACCTGGTGCTTGCCACGGTGCACACCAACGACGCGCCGAGCACCGTCACGCGCATGATCGACATGGGTGTCGAGCCCTTCCTGCTGTCGTCGAGCCTGCTCGGCGTGCTGGCGCAGCGGCTGGTGCGCAAGCTGTGCCCGGCTTGCAAGCGAAAGGACGATCAGGGCCGCTACCACCCCGTCGGCTGCAAGGAGTGCAGCAACACCGGCTACAAGGGCCGCACGGGCGTGTACGAGCTGATGACGGTGGACGACCCGGTGCGCGCGCTGATCCACGGCCGCGCCGCGGAGTCGCAGATTCTTGCCGCCGCCGAAGTGGCCGGGCTGCGGTCGATGCGCGAGGACGGGCAGCGGCTCGTCGATGAGGGCATCACGTCGCTCGAAGAAGTTCTGCGCGTCACCCGCGAGTAGGACTGGCCGTGCCCGCGTACAAGTTCGAAGCCCTGAACGCCGCCGGCAAAGCCACCAGCGGCTTGCTGGAAGCCGACAACGCCAAGGCGGCGCGGGCGCAATTGCGCGCGCAGGCGCTGGTGCCGCTGGCGGTCTCGCACGTGGCGTCGGCTGGCACGCAGAGCACCGGGTTGCGCTTCACACGGCGCGTGTTCAACTCCACCAGCCTGGCAGTGTGGACGCGTCAACTCGCCGGGCTCGTCGGCTCCGGCTTGCCGCTGGAGCGGGCGCTGACGGCGTTGAGCGAAGAGTCCGAGGACGACCGCCAGCGCGAACTGGTGGCGCACCTGCGCAGCGAGGTCAACGCCGGCTCGCCGTTTGCGCAGGCCTTGGCCAGCGCGCCGCGCGAGTTCGACGAGGTGTACCGCGGCGTCGTCGCAGCCGGCGAACAAAGCGGCGCCCTCGGCGCCGTGCTGGAGCGGCTGGCCGACGACCTGGAAGAGCGCCAGGAACTCAAATCGAAGCTGATCGGCGCCACGCTGTACCCGGCCATCGTGTCGCTGATCGCCGTGGTGATCGTGATCTTCCTCGTGACCTACGTGGTGCCGCAAGTGGCCTCGGTGTTCACCAGCTCCAAGCGCGCGTTGCCGGGGCTCACGGTGGCGATGCTGGCCATCAGCGCCTTCCTGCGCGACTGGGGCTGGCTGCTGCTGCTGGCGCTGATCGCAGGCGCGACGACTCTGATGTTGATGCTGCGCAACGACGCCTTCCGCGAACGCTTCGACGCCGGCTGGCTCACGCTGCCGTTGATCGGCAAGCTCTCGCGCGGCTACAACGCGGCGCGGTTTGCAGGCACGCTGGCGATGTTGGCCGGGGCCGGCGTGCCGATCCTGAAGGCGCTGCAGGCGGCGGCCGAGACACTGTCCAACCGCGCGATGCGCGCCGACGCGATGGACGCGCTGGTGCAGGTGCGCGAGGGTGCGCCGCTGGCCTCAGCGCTGGCCGGCAAGAAGCGCTTTCCGGGCCTGCTGGCGATGTTCTCGCGTCTGGGCGAACAAACCGGCAAGTTGCCCGTGATGCTCGAACGCGCCGCGCGCCAGCTCAGCATGGAAGTGCAGCGCCGCGCGATGCAGATGGCCACGATCCTGGAGCCGCTGCTGATCGTCGCGATGGGCGGGGTGGTGATGCTGATCGTCCTGGCGGTGCTGCTGCCGATCATCCAGCTCAACACCTGGGTCAAGTAGCGCGGCGTTGGGGTAGCGCTCTACTGCTCCGTCTAGCGCTGCGTGTCGGTACGAGACGCTTCCATGCGCACGCCGCCGTCGCGGGCCACCGCGCCCATCCGGTTGTTGATCGTGCGCAGCCCTGGCTTGAAGCCGTCGGCCACACCGTAGCCACCGTTGCCGCGCGACACGCTGTCGGCGAACTCGCCGCCTTGGCATTCCACGCCGTTGCCGCCGTTGTCGGCGAAGCTGGAGCGTTCGACGTTCGCGCGGTCGCAGACGAAACCGGCGCCGCCGTTGTACTGCACGAGCACCTGACGCAGCAACACGGCCGGCGCGCTTTTCGGCGCATCGGCCGACGCGTCGGCGCGCGCTCCGACGATGCCCGCCCCCGCATTGCCGCTGACCTCCACGTTCTCGATCAAGGTCGAGTCGCCATGGTGAATGCCCACGCCGGCAAAGCCGGACACCGAGCCGTTGCGGATGACACTGCGCGACGCCGCGGCCGCGTGGATGCCCGCGCGCGGCATCGAATCAACACGCCCGTTGCACGCCACCGCGCGAATCACCGCCGAATGCGTGCAGCGCACGGGGCCGTGAACGCGGTGGCCGTTCAGGTCGAGCGTGACGTCCGGCGCGGTGATGACGATGCCGTCAGCGTGCGGCGGCACGAGCAGGTCGCTGCGCAGCCGATAGCGCCCGGGCTGGCTGATCGTGACTGGAAAGCCGGGCGCGTCGCCTGCCGTCACGTTGCCCCGCGCAGCAGCGTCGGCGTCGATGTCCACCGGGTCGCTCGCCAACCCGGCCGCCAGCGACAACGTGGCCGCGGCCATTGCAACGAGTTGGTTGGACATCATGCTGAACCAGGATTCGAAACTGGGCTACAAAGCAGGCAGGGATCAGGGCCGTTTGATTCTGGTGCGCTGCGGTCGTGAATGGATGTGGAACACGTCTTGCGTGCCGTGAAATCTGACGAGATCAGCCCCCTGTTCTAGGCGTTGTTCCGGTGCTCGGCGCTGGCACGATGTGCCTCAATGGCAATCACGGAGGTCTTTATGCACAGCAGTCCTCAAGGCTCGACCCAGCTGCCCCGCGGCGGCATCCCGATCGCGCGGATGCGCAGCATGTACCAGGTCACCGAAGTCGGGCGCAAGCTCGACAAGTTGCCGCAGAAGGAGCACGAAGGCCTGCGCTCCACCTACGAGCGCATGCTGGAGAAGGGCCCCGACCGCTTTCAGGTCAAGCCCTCGGGCCTGCCGCAGATGAACCACCTCTACGACGACCTGCCCAACTTCTGCGAGGTGCTCGACGACGTGAAACGTCAGCTCGCGCTGTGCGAGGACAGCGGCGACGCGCTGGAAATCACGCCGCTTTTGCTGCTCGGCCCGCCCGGCGTCGGCAAGACGCACTTCGCGCGCGAGCTGTCGCACCTGCTGGGCACCGGCATGGGCTTCATCTCGATGAGCTCGATGACCGCCGGCTGGGTGCTCTCCGGCGCTTCGAGCCAATGGAAGGGCGCGCGCCCCGGCAAGGTGTTCGAGACGCTGGTGGACGGCCAGTACGCCAACCCAGTGATGGTGGTCGACGAGATCGACAAGGCCGGCGGCGAACACGCCTACGACCCGCTGGGTGCCCTGTACAGCCTGCTCGAACACGACACCGCACAGAGCTTCACCGACGAGTTCGCCGAGGTCGCGATCGACGCGAGCCAGGTCATCTGGGTCGCCACCGCGAACGACGCTCGCGGCATTCCCGAGCCGATCTTGAACCGCATGAACGTCTACGAAGTGCAGGCGCCCGACCGCGCTGCGGCGCGCCACATTGCCGCCAAGCTGTACCGCGGCATCCGCGCCGACCACGGCTGGGGCCAGCGCTTCGAGGCCGAGCCGCGCAGCGACGTGCTCGACCGCCTGAGCGAGATGGCCCCGCGCGAAATGCGCCGCGCGTGGATGACCGCCTTCGGCAACGCCAAGCTCGACCAGCGCGACCACATCGAGGTGCGCGACTTGCCGGCGGCGGGCGGCAAGCGAGCGGTGATGGGGTTCGTGCAGTAGCGCGCCGGCAGTGGCGCCAGCCGAACAGACGATCAGGGCGCATCGTGTCGATCGGTCAATGGTGGCGGAACCGGGGCAGGAGTTTCTCTTCATTTCCCGACGACGAAAACGGTGATGTGCTGTGGCAGATGCACCGAAGCGGAGACGACCTCTCGAAGAAGCGGCGCATGAACTTCGCTTTCGTGTTCCAGACCGAACGCGGCGCACGCGCATTCCAACCGAAGGCAGAGGCGCTTGGCTTCGACGTCGAAGTCTCGTTCTTTGCTTCCAAGCGTTGTTGGGATGCGGAGTGCTCGATGGACCTGACCCCGACGCACAAGAAGGTCTCTAGTGTCGAGAGCGAACTCTCCACGCTCGCCGCCCCGGACGGTGGCCGTCCCGATGGTTGGGGTTGCGTTTCGCAGTAGCGCCGCAGCCGACTGCGTGGGCCGTCGAACGCATCGGCGCTGCGGCTGTCTCAACGCAGCTTGTCGGCGCCAGTCGGCTTCAAGAGGCGATTCGCCTGCGCGTACTCGACGTCGGCTTGTTGCTTGATCCGCTCCAGCAGCGCCCGCGTCAGAGCTGTCATGTCGTAGCTCAGCAGCGTCGCGCCCGACGCATCGGTGTGCAGGCGGGGCTGCAACAGGCTGCTTGATGTCAGCGGGGTTGCCAGCTTGGCAGCCAGGCCTTGCGGCGCTGCTTGTGGCGTGAGTTCGAGGCGTACCGACAGTGCGTTCGACGGCAGCCCAGCAGCAGGCACCACCGCAACCGCACGTGCAACGCCCGGCTCGCGCGCGGCGCGCTGCGCCAGCGAGCGCTGCAACGCGTCGCGGTCGATCGCCAGCAGCGCTTCGCGGCCCGAGGTCACTTGCACCAGCTTCAGCGGCACGCCCAGCGCCTCGGACAGGCGAGTGGCGAGCGGCTCCGCCGAGGCCAGCGTGCGCGTGCCGCCGAGCACGCTGGCGAGTGTTGCGCCGCCGTCGCTGGTGTCGTGGAACTTGACGATCAGGTCACCGGCCACGACCAAGGCGCCGGCTGCGCCCGAGCGAGGCGGCGACGAGAAGGCCGGCGCGGGCGCCTGCGAGGCAAGTATCAGGGCACCGAGCACGAGGTGCACAGCGCGCAAGACCCATCGCGCGCGGCCGCGGTTGCCACCTTTGCCGTTGCCCATGTCGTGACCGATGCCGTGGCGGATGTCGTTGCAGATGCCCTCGCCGACTCCGCCATCGCCCCAAGCCGTGCGCGCCGCTGGTCGAGATGCTTTCATGGTCGACCCTCAAGGCTGAACCCCTGTCCGAACCGATACCGACGATGGTGCCACCGAGCGCGCCACCGCCTGCATCCATGCCCGCCCGAACGCCGTGGTCAAGGCCACCAGCACCACCGGCGCAAGCCAGCCGTGCACGAGCGCGAACCACCCCGGCGCCTGTGCGCCGACCCAGATCACGCCGACCAATCGGACCTGGTTGACGAGCACCACCACCACCACGCCCAGCAGCATGCCTGCAACCTTGTGCCCGGCGCGCCCGTGCGGGTGCATGGCGATGGCAGCGATCAACAGCAGGGCCGGCAACAACGCGGTGCAGACCTGGTGCACCTCCGTCACGAATCCTTGCGCATGCTGCACCAAGGTGCCGTCGCGCCACAACGGCAGGCCGGCCGACGCCAGCCAGGCCACGGCGGCGGCGGCGGTGGTCTCGTTCAACATGCGCAGAGGGGCGTCCAGTACCGGCTGTTCGAGCAGCTTGTGCAGCAACACGCCCAATACGATCAGAGTGACGGCGCGCCAAGTCGGCGAAAGCGCGGGGGCCGGCGTCGCGAACGTCACGCCAGGGTCGCGTGCAAGTGCGCCTGCCCGAGCGTTTGCGGCCACGCCGATCCCCACCCGTCAAGCAGGTAGCGCGCGACGGCGCCACCACCACAGCACAGCGCCGGCCACGCCCGCCAGCAGCAGCGCGGCACGCAAGGGCAGCACGTCGCTGCGCGCCGGCACGGTGATGCTGGTGCTGGCCTGCACGCCCTCGGCGCTGGCGGTGATCGTGACGCTGCCCTGCGCCACGCCGGTGACGGTGGCGGCGAGCGTGCCGTTGGCCGTGGTGTCGCCCGAGGGCGGCGCCACGGTCGCCACGGCCGGGTTGCTGGAGCTGAACTGCACCGGCTTGCCGCCCGTCGGCGTGCCGTTCAGCCGCAGGGTCGCGACCAGGCCCGTGGTCTCGCCGATCTTCACCGTCGCGGTCGACGGCGCAAGTTCGACCAGCGCGACCGGTGGCGGTGGCGGTGGCGGTGGCGGTGGTGGTGGCGGTGGCGGTGGCGGTGGCGGTGGCGGTGGCGGTGGCGGTGGCGGTGGAGCGGCACCCACCGCCGCCAACGCATTCACCAGCCCCGCGCCACAAGGCTGCGGGCACTCGGCGCCGGTACGCCTCAGCGCGGTGCTCTTCAGCCGCGCCAGCAACTGAGCCGGCGTCAGCGTCGGCTGGTTGGCCAGCACCAGCGCGGCCACGCCGGCCACGTGCGGGCTGGCCATCGAGGTGCCGTTGTAGCGGGCGTAGCCGCCCTGCACCATCGACAGCACGCCGTCGTTCTGGCCGTCGCCGTTGTCGTCGCGCTGGGTGTCGCCGCCCGGGGCGAGCAGGTCCACGCGCGCGCCGAAGTTCGAGTAGCGCGTGACGAGGCGGCCGCGCAAGTCGCTCGCGGCCACGGTGATGACGCCCGTGCAACTGGCCGGCAAGAAGTTGGCGGCGTTCTGCGCGTCGTTGCCCGCCGCGACGACCACCGCCACGCCACGCCCGACCGCATCGTTGATGGCCGCCTGCGTGGCCGGCGAGGCCGAGCACGGCGACGCGCCACCGAGGCTCATGTTGATCACCTTGGCCGGCGTCGGGTTGGTCGGCACGCCGGGCACCGGCAGGCCGGCGGCCCAGCGGATCGCGTCGTTGATATCGACCATGGTGCCGCCGCACTTGCCTAAAGCGCGCACGGCCTGCACCTTCACGTTCCATGCGACGCCGGCCACGCCCGTGCCGTTGTTGGTGTTGCCCACGCCCACCGTGCCGGCCACGTGCGTGCCGTGCCAGCTGTTGCCTTGCGCCCGGTTGCCGTTGCCGCACTCGTTGGCGGCCACCGCATCGCCCGGGTCGGTCGCGTCGGCGTCGCGCCCGCCGCCGTCGTTGGCGATGAAGGCGTCACTGACCATGTCGTAGCCCGGCACCAGGTTGGGCGAGCCGGTGATGTCGGGGTGGTTGGGCAGGATGCCGGTGTCGATGACGGCCACGACGACGCTGGCCGAGCCCTTGTTCGTGTCCCACGCCTGCGGCAGGTTGATGCCGCCGGGCGCCAGGTTGGCGCCGCTGCCGTTGTTGAAGTAGTGCCACTGCTGCGGGTACAGCGTGTCGTTGGGCACGGCGGCAATCTGGAACAGGTAGTTCGGCTGTGCGTACTGCACGTCGGGCCGCGCTGCGAGCTGCCGGGCCAGCGCCAGCGTGCGGTCGCGCATGGCTTGCGGCGCCATCGCGGCGGCCACGGTGGGCGCGATGCGCACGATCTGCTCGCCGCCCGAGGTGAGTTGCTCGGTGCCCTGCACCTGCAAGCGCGTCATGTCGGCAGGCGCCATCGTGCGGGCGACGGCGCTGGGCTTCATCTTGACGATCACTTCGCCCGGCACGAAGGCGCGGGTGACGCGCTTTTCGAGCAACCGCTGCACGTCGGCGGGCGAGATGTCGATGATCTGCGCGACAGCGGGCGTGGTGGCGAGCACCGCCGCGACGGCGACGGCCGTCAATGAAAAGTTTCGGTTGGTCATGGCAAGCTCCACGTCAATGGGTGACGATCGTCGCCGGGTCGGCGATCCTGAAGACCGCAGACTCCGTCTACTTCGAATGCTGCTTCGTCCTCAGCCGCGCCGCGCTTTCTGCGCGGCCGCCGGAAAGCGTCGCCGGCCCATCAGCCGACCATACGCCTTGTCGCCCGCATGCACCACATGCACATGCTTGCTGCTGACACCTTCGTTGTGCACCGCATAGACAAACGCATACACCGGCTCCAGCACGCTCTGCCGGTCGAGCGCGCCGAGCTCGAAGTAGCCGAACTGCGCCTTCAGCACCGCCACCTTTCCGATCATCCCGGCGACTTCTTTCTCCAGCCCCTCGACAGCCCAGTCGATCGGCTTGATCTTCACCGTGCCGGCCGACTTGCCCAGAGCGCGCCAGGTGCTGCGCACGCCGACGACCGCACCAGCCGCATCGATGTGCACCATCGCCAGCCCCCCGGGGCCGGTGACGGGCAGGCCATCGACCACGCGGCCGTAGACGACACCGGCGTCGAGCAGCCGCTCGGTGAGCGACTCGCCCTTCACATCCGCATCGGCGCTGCGCAGGTGCGTGACCTTCAGCGCGCGGGCCGACGCCATCGGCACCAGCTTGCTCTGCGAGAGGAACTTGGCCGCCACGCCTTGCGCGCGCCGGTCGCTCAGCTCGAAGGCCTGGCCGGTGTCGATGCCGTAGCGGTCAACGTTCACGGCCTGCAATGCGCCCGAGGCACGCTGCACGTCGATCTGCCAGCGCCCGCCATGCAGGCCCATTCGGTCGCTCGACGTGAGCAGGTCGAACTCGGCGCTGCCCAGGCCGAAGCCGCGCGCGATCGACTTGAGTTGGGTGGCCGACACCTTGGGTGCCGGCAGCGAGTACACACGCGCCGACTTCGGGATGTCGCGCGGCAGCTTGGTCTGGAAGGTCAGTGCCATGGGGTGCTCCTGGGTCGTTGAGTCGGTGGGCGAGGCGGAATCAAGAGCGCCAGCGCCAGGCGAACCAGCCGACCTGGCTGTTGGGGATGTCGCCGAAGCCGCCGCCCAGGCGTTCGTTGTCGCGCCGGTTCAGCGCATCGGCCTGGTTGCGGCCGGCGGCCATCGCCACCGGGTTGTCGTCGCACCAGAACGAGTAGCCCTCGTCGAGCCAGGCGTTGGTGAGCCGTTCGTTGTTGCCGGCGCGGCGGCCGAAGGCGTGGCCGCGGCCGGCCGTCCACCACGAGTCGGACACCAGGTCGGTGAAGCCGAAGATCATGCGCAACCCGTGGAACGTGCCGCGCCAGGTGGCGACGATGTCGCCCGAGAGGTCCAGGCTGTTGCAGGCATCGAGGCACAGGTACTCCAGCTCCTTGTTGCCGAAGCGCGCTTCGTCTGATCGCCAGGTGCACCTGTCGACGCGCCGGCCGAAGTTGCCGGAGAACACGTTGCCGCTGGTTCCGCCGTGCGACGAGAAGTGCACGAAGTCGACGTCGTCGGCCCAGTTGCTGTCGTCACCGCCGTTCGCCGGGTCGCGGAAGTCGCGCTCGAAGGCGTTGCCGTTGCCCCAGTTGAAGGCGCGCACGTGCCCGCGCGAGGCCATGCCGTCCTGGAAGCCGACGGAGGTCTCGTCGCAGTTCGACAACTGGTTCTGCGTACACGGCGTAGGGAAGTCGTTGATCCACTCGATGCCGACGCGTGCCATGGTGCTCTCCTGATGGGGTTGGTGGGTTGCGTTGCGATCCGCGCAACGAGGAGAAAACAGTTTGCGCGCCGAGGGTGGCAACTTCAACCGCAAAGCTAGGGAGATCGCGAGCGCAGGCCACCACGTGACGTTCGTCAAGTCGCCGCGCGAACGAAGCGCCCCGGCTGTCGGCCGGCGGAGCGAGCACGCCTCTTGCTCTGCAAGAATCGCCGGTGGCGAATTGATCCGGTTCGCCGCATTCGCCCGACCCAACGTCCGACCCAACGCCCAACCCAACGCATGACCCCGACCGACCTCCCGAGCGACCTGCTGGGCCTGACCCTGGTGGTGCTGATGCTGGGCATCAAGCACGGCTTCGACGCCGACCACCTGGCCGCCATCGACGGCCTGACGCGCTACAACACGCCCGCGCGACCCCGCCTGGCGCGGTTGGTGGGCGTGCTGTTCTCGGCCGGGCACGGCATCGTGGTCGTCGGCGTGGCGCTGGGCGTGTCGCTGCTGACCACCGCGTGGCAGCCGCCCGCGTGGCTCGACGCGTTCGGCGCGTGGCTCTCCATCGGCATCCTCACGCTGCTGGCGCTGCTCAACATCGCCGCCGTGCTGCGCACGCCGGCCCACCAGCGTGCACACCTGGCGGGCTGGCGCAGCGGCGTGTTCGGCCGGCTGCTGCATGCGCACCACCCGGCGGCGGTGGTGGGTGTGGGCAGCCTGTTTGCGCTGTCGTTCGACACCGTCGGCCTGGCCGCGCTGTTCGCGCTGACGGCCACGCAGTTCGGCGGCTGGCAACCGGCGCTGCTGCTGGCGCTGCTGTTCATTGCCGGCATGCTGGCAACCGACGGGCTCAACGGCTGGTGGATCGCGCGGCTCATCCGCCGCTCAGACGCCGCCTCGCGCACCGCCTCGCGCGTGATGGCACTGGCCGTCTCGGGCGTGAGCCTGCTCACCGCCGGCCTGGGCGTGGTCACGCAGACCGTGCCCGACATCGACGCCTGGGCCGACGGCAGGTCGCTGTGGTTCGGCGGGGCGATCGTGCTGGTGATCTTCGCCAGCTTCGTGCTGGGCCAGCGCTTGGCCGGCGGCGCTGCGGCGCGCGACCTGACTTCTGCACCCTGATCCGGCCCGCCGCTTCGCTGCGCGGGCCCCGGCATCAGGGAGCGCGCGGCTTCCAGTCTGCGGGGTACATCCGGAGCAGTTCGCGCTTCTCGTCCTCGGTGAGCGGAAACAGCCGTGGCACGTCTGCGCGGAACACACTCGGCCGGCAAGTCGCCGGGCGGCCACACATGAGTTGAGTGGGGTCGCCGTTGTGACCCAGCCCGATGGCATGGCCGATTTCGTGGGCCACCACGTTGCGTGCGACGTTGGGCAGGTTCATCGGCGGCAGGTCCTTGCCGCGAATGCCGACCACCCGCTTCCACGCGGCATCGAACGGGCCGGCGAACGACACGAAGTCCGACTCGCCGAGGAAGATCGTCAGATCGCCGGGCGGGTTTCGCAGCGCCTGCGGAATGCTGGCCGGCCCGCCGCGGCCGCCGAGGATCGAATTCACCTGGGCTTGCAGGTCCTCTTCAGGCACCGGCGCCACCCGACGCTCGACCGCGCCGAGCCTGAACCCCGAGCCGACGTCAGCGAGCGTGCGGTTCCAGAAGGCCACTGCTTCATCGACCAGCGCAAAGCGCGGGTCCGCCTCGGCGCCGACGACGACGATCCCGGGCGAGTAGCGCCATGCAACGCCGAACTGCGCCTGCGCCGCCGGGCTCGCCATGGCAGCGACCGCGGCGACGGCGACAAACCAAAGGCACTTCGATGTGAGGCTCGGCAGCATGGCAACTCCTTCTACAGCAGCGGCCTCGATTGTCGGGCCGAGGCGCCCTGCCAAGGCTTTGGCATCATCGCTGCTGTCGCGGCCTCGGCCGTCCCGGGCAACGCCGCGTCCCAAGGAGACCCCCTCATGTTCCAACCCAACCTGATGACCGGCCAACGCATCCTCGTCACCGGCGGCGGCACCGGCCTGGGCCGGGCGATGGCCGAGAGCTTTCTGGCGCTCGGCGCCGATGTGGCGATTTGCGGGCGGCGCCAGTCGGTGATTGAGGAGACCGCTGCGCAATGGCGCGGCAGCTTCCCCGGGCGGCGGATCGACACCTTCGGCGTGGACATCCGCATCGCCCAGAGCGTGGACGAGATGGTCGAGGCGTTATGGGCCAGCGGCGGGCTCACCGGCCTCGTCAACAACGCGGCCGGCAACTTCGTCGCGCCCACCGAGAGCCTGTCGTCGCGGGCCTTCGATGCGGTCGCTGGCATCGTTTTCCACGGCAGCTTTTACGTGACGCAGGCGGTCGGCAAGCGCTGGGTGGCTGAGGCGAAAGACGGGCGCTGGAAGCCGGGCTCGGCGTTTCGCAACGTCATGAGCATCATCGTCACCTGGGTCGACAACGGCAGCCCGTTTGTCGTGCCGTCGGCAATGAGCAAGGCGGGCATCGAGGTGATGACGAAGTCGCTCGCGGTCGAATGGGCGCGGCACGGCATCCGGCTGAACGCCGTCGGCCCCGGCGAGATCCCGACCGAGGGCATGAGCAAGCGCCTGAACCCCGGTGAAGAACCGGGCGAGCGCAGCCGCAAGAACAACCCGATGGCGCGGCCCGGGCAAATGAGCGAGTTGCAGCGCCTGGCCTGCTTCCTGATGGCGCCGGGCCAGTGCGACTGGCTGACCGGCCAGAGCATCATGATGGACGGCGGCAACGCGCTTGCCACCGGCGGCAACTTCTATGAGTTGCGCCAGTGGAGCGACGCGGACTGGCAGGCCGCGCGCGAGCGCATCGAGGCGCAGAACCAGAAGGACAAAGCGCAGCGGTGAACGCCGCGGGGGCGATCAAGGCCTGACGCCGCCGAGCGCGCGGCGACAGGCCGCGGACGACAGCGCAAGCCGATCAAGGCAGGTCGATGATCTCGATCCAGTGCGGGTTCTGGCCGACGGCGCAGTCGTCCACTTTGCTCAACGCGCCGCTGGCCGCGTCGATCGCGTAGCGCGACAACCGGTGCGACGCCTGCCCGACCGCGAGCAGAAATCGCCCGCGCGGGTCGATGTTGAAGCCGCGCGGCTGGGTTTCGGTCGGCACATGGCCGATCAAGGCCAGCAGCCCGCTGGCCGCGTCGATGCGGAACGCCGCCAGCGTGCTGGAGCGGCGCTCGCTGCTGTACAAGAAGCGGCCGTCGGGCGTGACGTGGATGTCGGCCGCCCACGGCGCGCCACTCATGCCTGCCGGCAGGCTGGTGATCGTCTGTAGCGGCGCCAGCAGGCCTTGTTCGGTGTCGAAGGCGAACACGTCGATCGATGCATCCAGCTCGTTGAGCAGGTAGACGAAACGGCCGCTCGGGTGGAACACCAGGTGCCGCGGCCCGGCGCCCTTGCGCACACGCACGGCCGCCGGCGTGTTCGGCGTGAGCTGGCCGTTCGTCGCGTCGAATCGCTGCTGCATCACCAGGTCGCCACCCAGACTGGTGGCCAGCACGAAGCGGTTCGATGGGTCGGCCAGCACGGCGTGGGCGTTCGGCTCGGTGGGCAGCACCTGGCGCGCCGGCACGGGCACGCCGTTCGCCGCGACTGGGCTGACGGCGAGCTGGTGGCCGCCGTACGACGCGCTGAGCACGTGCCGCCCGCTGCGGTCGATCGAGAGGTAGGCCATGCTCGCCGGCAAAGCGGCCTGGCCCAGCGGCGCCAATTCGCCGCTCGTGCCGTCGATGGCGAAGGCGAGCACGGCGGTCGGCTCCGACCGCCGCGCCACGTAGAGAAAGCGCCGGTCGGGGCTCACCGCCAGCGGCCCGCTGGCGCCGCCGACCGTTGCGCTGCGCAGCGGCGTCAGCGCACCGGTGTGCGCGTCCATGCGCAGCACCGAAATGTCGCCGCTGTCGGCGTTGGAGACGTAGACGACGGTGCGCATGGGCCGCCGCGCCTGCGTCACCAACCGCGCGAGTGGCGGCTCCGGCTCACTTGGTGTCCTGGATGGCCTTGACCAGGCGCTTCATGTCGGGTGTGACCATGAACTTGTCGTAGACCGGCCCCATCACGGCCTGGAACGAGGCCTTGTCCACCTCGACGATCTCGGCGCCGGCGGCCTTCACGTTCGCAAGCGACTTGGCCTCCTGCTCGTCCCACTTCTGGCGCTGGAACGGCACCGACTCCTTGGCCGCGGCGCGGATCATCGCCTGCTCGGCCGGCGGCAGCTTGTCCCAGATGATCTTGGACATCACCAGGATCTCGGGCGCCATCGAGTGCTCGGTCTTGGAGTAGACCTTGACCGCCTCAACGTGCTTGGCGGTGTCGAACGACGGGATGTTGTTCTCGGCCGCGTCGATCAGGCCGGTCTTCAACGCGGTGTAGACCTCGCCGTAGGGCATGGGCGTGGGGTTGGCGCCCATGGCGCTGACGAGCGCGACCCACAGGTCGGACTGCTGCACGCGGATCTTCAGGCCTCGGGCGTCGGCCACGGTCCGAACAGGCTTCTTGGCGTAGATCGAGCGCGCGCCGCTGTCGTAGAAGGCCAGGCCGATGAAGCCGGCCGACTCGCAGCTCTTCAGGATCTCCTCGCCCACCGGGCCGTCGAGCGACTTGCGCATGTGCGCGATCGAGCTGAACAGGAACGGCATCGTCGGCACCTGCGTCAGCGGGCAGATGGCGTTCATCGGGCCGACGTTGACGCGCGTGAAGTCGAGCGCGCCGATCTTGACCTGGTCGATCGTCTCCTTCTCGCTGCCCAGCGCCTGCTTGTTGAAGACCTTGATCTTGTGCTTGCCGCCGCTCTTCTTCTCAAGCAGCTCGCTCATGTGCCTGACGGCCGCCACGGTGGGGTAGTCGTCGGCGTTGTGGGTGTCGGCCGAGCGGAACTCCGCCGCGTGGGCAGAGATACCCGCAGCGGCCAGCAGGGCGGCCACGAGCGACAGAGTCAGGCGGGGAGTGTGTTTCATGGAGTCCTCTTCAGCGGGGGGTGGGAATGATGGGGCCGCTCGTCAGAACGGCCCTTTGGTGACGAAGCCGCCGCCCTGGTACACGACGGCCGGGTCGGCGCGGTCGAGCACCGGTTGGCGCGCTTCGGTGGCAGCGCGAAAGGGCTCGGAGCTGTCTTGCGGGCGGTAGCCCAGGTGTGCGGCGCGGGTGTTGTCCCACCACGTCGTGGTGTTGTCGGACATGCCGTAGACGATGCTGTGGCCGACCACCGGCGCCGTCAGGCTGGCCAGCACCAGGCGCTCCAGGTCGTCGTAGCTGAGCCAGGTGGCGAGCATGCGGCGGTCTTTCGGCTCGGGGAAGCTGGAGCCGATGCGCAGGCTCACCGTCTCCAGGCCGTAACGGTCGAAGTAGAACTGGGCCAGGTTTTCGCCGAAGGCCTTGGACAAACCGTAGTGGCCGTCGGGGCGCACCGGATCCTTCGGGCTGATCACCTCGTCTTGCCGGTAAAAGCCAGTCACGTGGTTCGAGCTGGCAAAGACGATGCGTTTGACGCCGTGCTGCCGCGCCGCTTCATAGAGGTTGTAGACGCCGACGATGTTGGCCTGCAGGATCGGCTCGAACGGCCCCTCGACCGACACGCCGCCCAGGTGCACCACCGCGTCGACGCCCTGCAGCAGCGTGTGCATCGCGGCGGCGTCTTGCAGCGCGGCCGGCACCACCTCTTCGCCCGGGCCGGCGGCGCCGAGCTCGGCCACGTCGCTCAGGCGCAGCACCTGGCAGCAGCGCTTCAGGCGCAGGCGCAGCTCGCGGCCCAGCCCGCCGGCTGCGCCGGTGAGCAGCAGGCGGCCGAAGGTGATGGTGGGTGTGGGCGGACGGGGCATGTGCGAGGGGCCTGAACGGCGCTTGGCACCTATTGCAAGCAGTCATCAGTTGTCGTACAACTTGAGGATTGTTCAACCCGCCCGGGTCGGCTGTCAAGAGCGCAGACCTGGGGGATGCCCTGATCGATCCGACCGATCCGACCCGATGAGCTCTTCCCCATTTGCTGGCCGGCGCCGGCCCCGCGCGCTGGCGTTCGAACTCGTCGACGCGCTCGGCGACCGCATCCGCGACGGCCGCCTGTCCACCGGCGACAAGCTGCCCACCGAGACCGCGCTGATGGCCGAGTTCGGCGTCAGCCGCACCGTCGTGCGCGAGGCGCTGTCGCGCCTGCAGGCGGCCGGGCTGGTGGAAACACGCCACGGCATCGGCACATTTGCCGTCGGCATGGGCGACACGTCGGCCTTCCGCATCGACCCGCAGCAACTGGCGACGCTGCGCGACGTGATCGCGGTGCTGGAGTTGCGCATCGGCCTGGAGACCGAGGCGGCGGCAATCGCCTCGCAGCGGCGCACGGCGCAGAACCTGGTCGCGCTGCGCGAGGCACTGACGCTGTTCGCCGACGCGGTCGAAGAAGGGCGCGACGCGGTGACAGCCGACTTTCAGTTCCACCTCGAGATCGCGCGCGCCACGCAGAACCCGCACTTCGCGAACCTGATGGGCACCCTGGGCTCGATGATCATTCCGCGCGCGCGGCTGCCCTCGGCGAACGAAGGCAGCGTTGCGCCGGCACGGGCGCAGGAGCTGCGCCAGTACCTGCACCATGTGAATGCCGAGCACGCAAGCATCGTCGACGCGATCGCCAATGCCGATGCCGAAGGCGCCCGAGCGGCGATGCGCACGCATCTGGCCAACAGCCGCGAGCGGCGGCGGCGAGCAGCGGCGCCGGAGATCGACTAGCGGCCCGGCCGCATCGCAGGCCGCGCGAACGCTGCAACCCGCGCCGCCTCGGGCGTCTGTGGCGGTACTTCGAGGCGCATCGCACGACACCCGCCCACCGCGCGGCGCCGCCCGCTGCCGACTGGCTACAGTTGGGCGAACGGGGCACACAAACCAATCAAACCCCCACCCGATTCGCGGCCGGCCCCGCACCGAACGTCGGCCGGCCGCGAACCCGAGAACAGCACACATCCCAGGGAGCCGCACTTGCACGACAACGATCACCCGAGCCAGTTCGACCTGCTGCGCCAGCGCCGCTTCGCGCCGTTCTTCTGGACGCAGTTCCTCGGCGCGGGCAACGACAACCTGTTCAAGTTCGCGCTCACGGTGATGGTGACGTACCAAGTGCAGGTCGGTTGGCTGCCGCCGGCGATGGCGGGCCTGGTGATCGGCGCGCTGTTCATCCTGCCGTTCCTGCTGTTCTCGGCCACCAGCGGGCAGTTGGCCGACAAGTACGAGAAGACGACGCTGATCCGCTTCGTCAAGTGGCTCGAAATTGCCATCATGGCGGCGGCCGGCTGGGGCTTCATGCAGGCCAACGTGCCGCTGCTGCTGGCGTGTGTGTTCCTGATGGGGCTGCACTCCACGCTGTTCGGGCCGGTCAAGTTCGCCTACCTGCCGCAGCACTTGAACGAGCGTGAGCTGACCGGCGGCAACGGCATGGTCGAGATGGGTACGTTCGTGTCCATCCTGCTGGGCAACGTCGCCGGCGGGTTGCTGATCGCGGTGCCGCAGGTCGGCGCGATGTACGTGGCGTGGGCGTGCCTGGCGCTGGCGGTCATCGGCCGCGCGACGGCGCAGTGGATTCCGGCCTCGCCGCCCACCGACCCAACGCTGAAGATCAACTGGAACCCGTTCACCGAGACCTGGCGGAACTTGTTGCTGGCCCACGGCAACGTCGTCGTGTTCCGCTCGCTGCTGGGCATCTCGTGGATGTGGTTCTTCGGCGCGGTGTTCCTGTCGCAGTTTCCATCGTTTGCGAAAGAGGTTCTGCACGGCAACGAGCGGGTGGCGTCGCTGCTGCTGGTGGTGTTTTCCATCGGCATCGGTATCGGCTCGCTGCTGTGCGAGGTGCTCAGCCGCCGCCACGTCGAGATCGGCCTGGTGCCGCTGGGCGCGATCGGCATGAGCGTGTTCTCGATCGACCTGTACTTCGCCTCGCGCGGCCTGCCGCCGGGCGCCGGGCTGACGCTGTCGCAGTTCGTGGCGCAGGCCGCGCACTGGCGCGTGATGGTCGATCTGTTCCTGCTGTCGCTCTTCGCCGGGCTGTACAGCGTGCCGATGTACGCGCTGATCCAGCTGCGTTCGGCGCCGACGCACCGCGCGCGCATCATCGCGGCCAACAACATCCTGAATGCGCTGTTCATGATCGTCAGCTCGATCGGCGTGGGGCTGCTGCTGCAGGCGAACTTCACCATCCCGCAGGTGTTCCTGATCACCGGGCTGCTCAACGCGGTGGTGGCGTTCTACATTTTCATGCTGGTGCCCGAGTACCTGCTGCGCTTCATCGCGTGGGTCGCAACAAGGCTGATCTACCGCTTCAAAGTGCGTGGCGACGAGCACATTCCGACCCGGGGTGCGGCCATCCTGGTGTGCAACCATGTGAGCTTCATCGACGCGGTGCTGCTGATGGCGGCCAGCCCGCGGCCGATCCGCTTCATCATGGACCACAAGATCTTCGCCATTCCGGTGCTGGGCGCGCTGTTCAAGCTCGCCAAGGCGATCCCGATCGCGTCGGCGCGCGACGACTCCGCCACCTACGAGCGCGCCTTCGCGCAGGCGCGCGCGGTTCTCGACGACGGTGAGCTGCTGTGCATCTTTCCCGAAGGCGCGATCACGCGCGACGGCGAGCTCGGCGAGTTCAAGGGCGGCGTGATGAAGCTGCTCGAATCGAACCCGGTGCCTGTCGTGCCTTTGGCGTTGCAGAACCTGTGGGGCTCGTTCTTCTCGCGCCGCGACGGCGCAGCGATGAGCAAGCCGTTCCGGCGCGGCTTCTTCAGCCGCGTCGGCCTGGTGGCGGGCGTGCCAGTGGCGGCGGCGCAGGTGTCGCCCAGCGGATTGCGCGAGCGCGTGGGAGCGCTGCTACTTGCCTGACGTCGACTCCTCGACTTGCGGCGTTGGGTTCACGCCTGCGCCACTTTCACCTTTTTGAGCCGGACGCCATGAGACAGCCCTTCAGCCGCGCCGCGCTCGTGCGCGTGACGCCATTCGTTTTGTTCATCGCGCTGCTTGCCCTGAGCGGCGCGCTGCCGGCCGACGGCGTCGGAGGCATCGACACGCGCTGGCTCTACGGTGCGTCGGTGCTGCTGGTCGGCGGCTTGCTGGTGGCGTGGTGGCGCGAGTACGGCGAACTCGTCGCGCAGCGCTGGCCCACGTGGCGCGAGGCGGTGCTGGCGGTCATCGTCGGGCTCAGCGTCTTCTATCTATGGACCGTGCTCGACGAGCCCTGGATGCGCTTGGGCGAGGCCACCGCGGCCTTTCGGCCGGTGGACATCCAAGGCAACGTGATGTGGCCGCTGGTGGCGGTGCGCTGGCTCGGCGCCGCCTTGCTGGTGCCAGTGATGGAGGAGCTGTTCTGGCGCTCGTTCCTGATGCGCTGGATCGAGCGTGCGCAGTTCGAGACGGTCGACCCGCAGCGCGTGGGGCTGAAGGCCGTGGTGCTCTCGACCTTCGTCTTCATGCTCGCGCACACGCTGTGGCTGGCAGCCGTCGTGGCCGGGCTGGCTTTTGTCTGGCTTTACATCCGCACCGGCAAGCTGTGGGTGCCGATCGTGGCACATGCCGTGACCAACGGCTCGCTGGGCGCGTGGGTGGTGTTCACGGGAAACTGGGGTTACTGGTGAAGCGGGGGTGGCCCTGACGGCAGCCCCCGCCGGGCGGGGGTGCCTGGCGTCAGCCCAGGCGTCACACGACGAGCCGTGGCCCGCGTGACGCCAAACCATTGAAGCAGGCGGACAGCAGGATCTCGATGATCTTCTCGTCGGAGTAGTTGCCGCCCACCTTCAGCAGCCCGAGCACTGGGTCGCAGGCGCGGCTGAACAGCGTGTAGAGCACCACCTCGGGGGGCAGCTTGGGGTCGACGGCGCCGTCTGCTTGTGCCGCGGTGATCCAGACGCCGAGCCTGTCGCTCACCTGCATCAGCCGGTCGAGGTAGACCTTGTGCGTCATCAGCGCGGTGCGCAGCGCCGAGTTGTGGGCCGGCAAAGACGGCATTTCGCCGGCGAGTTGCACCTGCATCGTCCAGCGCACAACGGCCTGCAACTGCTCGATCGGACGCGCCTCGGAGCGCGCCTGGAGCGTGTCGAAGAACGCCAGCGCGCGGTCCAGCACGGCCACCATGGCCGCAGCGGCCAGTTCTTCCTTCGACGTGAAGTGCTTGTAAAGGCTGGCCTTGGCAATGCCGACGTCGGCAGCCACCTCGTCCACCGTCATGACGTCGAAACCTTTCTCGGCCAGAAGACGGTTCACCGTGGCCAGGATGGCGTCCTCGCGGGCGCGGAGTACTTGAACGCGGAAGGAGGTCTTTGCCATTCTCAAATTGTAGACGGGCGCAGCACATCTTGGACAGTTCAGTCTCGAACTAACCATTTGGTTCACACAAAGACCGCACAGTTGACATTGTGAACTCATCAGTTCACATTTCAGTCCGCTGAGTCCAGACAAGCCCATTGCGTGGAATCCGTCACGGACGCCGACATACATCTCCCACCCCTGCTTTCAAAACCCCTTTCTTGGAGAACCGACATGACGAGCTGGCTCAAAAGCCTGACCGCGCTGCTGTTTGTCTCGATCCTCGCCGCCTGCGGCGGCAGCGACGATGATGCCCCGCCGCCCGGAACGATCGCCACCGAAGCCACCGGACGCGGCTTCACCGCGCTCGTGGCCGCCGCCGACAAGGCCGGCCTGGTGCCGGCGTTGAGCAGCAGCACGTCGAGCCTGACCGTCTTTGCGCCGACGGACGCCGCCTTCAACTCGCTGGCGACGACGCTCGGCTTCGCCAACGCCGGTGCCATGGTGACGGCTCTGGACGGACCGACGCTGGCGAAGATCCTGCAGTACCACGTGCTGCCCACGCGCAAGACAGCCGCCGACCTGGTGGCCGGCGGCGCGACGCAGCCCACGCTCTACACGTTCGAGGGCGCCGCGACGACACTCGCGCTGGACGCCACCGCTGGCGTCAAGATCACCGACGAGGTGTTGACCCAAGCCACGGTGGTGACGGCCGACGTGCCCGCCAGCAACGGCGTGATCCACGCCATCGACAAGGTGTTGGTGCCGCCGGGTGTGCTCAACGTGGTTCAGATGGCGCAGCTCAACCCGACGTTCTCGGTGCTGGTTGAAGGCGTGGTCGCGGCAAACCTCGCCACCACGCTCAGCGGAGCGGGCCCCTTCACGGTGTTCGCGCCGACCAACGCCGCCTTCACGGCCGCGCTGGCGGAGCTGAACCTGACCAAGGCGCAGCTGCTGGCCAGCCCGTCTCTCGGCGGCATCCTGACCTACCACGTGCTGGCCGGCAACGTGCGCGCCGCCGACGTGGTGGCGCTGCCCAAGCCGGCCAGCGTGACCACGCTGCAAGGCACCGCGTTCACCGTCGGCACCACCTTGCAGATCACCGACGCCCGTGCACGCACGGCCAACCTTGCGGCCACCGACGTGATCGCCAGCAACGGCGTGATCCACGTGATCGACCGCGTGATCCTGCCTGCGCCCTGACCCCACACCGACCCAGAACCAACAAAGGAGATCGACATGAAACCCTGGTTGAACTTGATGGCCGTTGTCGCCAGCGCTGGATTGCTGGCCGCTTGCGGAGGCGGCGGATCCGAAAGCGCGCCCGCCGCAACGGCCCCTGCGGCAGAACAGTCGCTCGCCGCCACCGCGAGCAGCGAACCCAGCACGAGCGAGTTCATGAAGCTGGCCCAGATGGCCGGCACGACGGAGCGGCTGGCGTCGGACGAGCAGCTCACGCTGATCGCACCCAGCAACGCCGCGATGGCTGAGATGCGCGCCGAGGTCGAAGAGCTGAAGCGGCCGGAGAACCAGGCCGAGCTGAAGAGCTTCGTCGAGTCGCATGTGGTGGCCAAGCGCATGCTGGCCAGCGACATGCAGACCGGCAGCGAAATGTCGTTGTCGGGCAGCGCGATCGACGTTGAAGTCACGACCACGGCGGGGGCGACTGAGGTCACCGTCAACGGCAGCGGCATCGCCAAGGCCGACATCCAGGCCCGCAACGGTGTGCTGTTCGTGACCCACAAGCCGCTGTGGCGCTCGTCGGCGCACGACTATGTGAAGCATCTGCCCCAGTTCAGCGTCCTGTTCAAGGCGATCAGCGCGGCCGGGCTGGAGGGTGCGCTGCGCACCAAGGAGCCGTTCACGCTGTTCGCACCGACCGACGCTGCGTTTGCATCGCTGCTGGCCGAACTGAATCTGACGGCCGACCAGCTGTTGGCAAACAAGCCGCTGCTGACCGAGGTGCTCACGTACCACGTCCTGCCGCAAAAGATTTCAGCACGCAGGATCATTGACGACGCGACGCCGGTGACCGTGCAAGGCCAGGCGATCACCTTCGACGTGCAGCGCCGCGCCGGCCCGGACATCCGCATCGCCGACGCGCAGGGCCGTGAGTCGAACGTGATTTTCACCAACCTGTTCGCCCGCAACGGCGTGGTGCACGTGGTCGACAAGGTGATCCTGCCGCAGACCAAGAACGTGGTGCAGATCGCGCAAGGCATCGGCGACTTCAGCATCCTCGTCGAAGCCGTCGTCGCCGCCGGCCTGGCGGAGACGCTGAGCGGCAAAGGCCCGTTCACGGTGTTTGCGCCGACCAATGCCGCCTTCGCATCGCTGCTCGCCGAACTGGGCGTGACCGCGCCGCAGTTGCTGGCCAACAAGCCGCTGCTGACCTCGGTGTTGACCTACCACGTGGTGCCGGGCCGCGTGCTCGCGGCCGACATCAAGGAGGGCGCGCAGCCCGCCACGGTGCAGGGCCAGAAGTTCACGCTCAGCCTGGTCGGTGGCCCGTCCATCACCGACGCCAACGGCCGCAAGTCGAACATCGTCGCAACCAACGTGCAGGCATCCAACGGCGTGATCCACGTGATCGACAAGGTGATCCTGCCCAAGGCCGATGCACCGCCCCCGCCCCCGCCGCCGCCGGCCACGCCGAACATCGTGCAAGTGGCGCAGAGCCTGCCCGACTTCAGCATCCTGGTCGAAGCCGTCGTCGCCGCCGGCCTGGCCGACACGCTGAGCGGCGCCGGCCCGTTCACAGTGTTCGCGCCGACCAACGCCGCCTTCGCCGCGCTGTTGGCAGAACTGGGCGTGACCAAGGACGCGCTGCTGGCCAACAAGCCGCTGCTGACCTCGGTGCTGACCTACCACGTGCTCTCGGGCAAGGTGCTTGCCAAGGACATCAGGCAAGGTGCCCAAGCCGCCACCGTGCAAGGCCAGGTGTTCACGCTCGGCCTGGTGGGCGGGCCCAGCATCACCGACGCACAAGGCCGCAAGGCCAACATCGTCGCGACCGACGTGGCCGCCAGCAACGGCGTGATCCACGTGATCGACAAGGTGATCCTGCCGCAGACGAAGAACATCGTCGAGATCGCCTCCGGCATCGCCGACTTCAGCATCCTGGTCGAAGCCGTGGTCGCAGCCAACCTGCAAGGCACGTTGAGCAGCGCCGGCCCGTTCACGGTGTTCGCACCGACGAATGCTGCGTTCGCCGCGTTGCTGCACGAGCTGCACCTGACGAAGGCGCAGTTGCTGGCCGACAAGCCGCTGCTCACCAAGGTGCTGACCTATCACGTGCTGAGCGGCAAGGTGCTCGCCTCGGGCGTGACCGACGGCCTCAAGCCCACCACTGTTCAAGGCGGTACGTTCACGCTGAACAAGTCGGGCAACACGATTCACATCCTGGACGCACGCCACCGCGGCTCCAACGTCGTCGCAACCGACGTGCAGGCCGCCAATGGCGTGATCCACGTGATCGACCGGGTTCTTTTGCCCAAGCCTTGAAGGCTTGAATTCATCAACTCCACCCCCTTATCCCTTTTTGCTTCTTTAACCGTGACTTTCAAGGAAACCACCATGAAAAAGATCCTCGCCATCACCGCCCTCTCGTTCGCCGCGCTGTCGGCACAGGCCAAGGACATCGTCGACACCGCCGTCGGTGCCGGCAACTTCAAGACCCTCGCCGCCGCACTGACGGCTGCCGGCCTGGTCGACACGCTCAAGGGCAAAGGCCCGTTCACGGTGTTCGCGCCGACCGACGAAGCCTTCGCCAAGATCCCGAAGGCCGACCTCGACAAGCTGCTGGCCGACAAGGCCAAGCTGACGGCCGTGCTGACCTACCACGTCGTCCCCGGCAAGGTGATGGCCAAGGACGTGAAGGCCGGCAAGGTCAAGACCGTTCAGGGCTCTGAGCTGACCATCGGCACCACCGGTGGCGTGATGGTCGACAAGGCCAAGGTCACTGCCACCGACATCGTGGCCGACAACGGCGTGATCCACGTGATCGACAGCGTGTTGATGCCGAAGTAATCGCGCGGCGACCCCGTCGCTCGCTTCGGGCGGCTGGGATGCCGCCCGGCCGGTCAGAGCCGCGAACGCCGATCGATGGGTTGGCCTTCGCGCAGATCGACTGGCGAGCGGCGCCGGTCAGCGCCTTGATACTGAGACCCGCCCAGCGCCCCTTCACCGGGGCGCTTCTCTTTCGTGAACGCCTCTTTGGTGAACACCGGTTTGGTGAACACCGCCGACATCGTCGACGGCGGCTCTGCGGTCATGCTCGCGTCCAGGCCGAAGGCGGTGCCCATGTCGGCAAAGTCCGGCCTCGCGCCTGCGCGAGAGCGCTGCCAGCGCCAACCGGCAAACCAGGAAAACGGCGAAACCAGATTCATCGCAACCCCTTGCACACGCTGGACAGGCGCAAGCCAGTGTGGGGCCAGAGCAGCGGCCCGATGCGCCGATATGCGATGAAAAGGTGGCACTGATGTCGCCGGGGTTTGCCGGCGGGGGAGGCCGACAGGCCGGGCGCGTGACGGGGTTCACGTCGGGCTTTGCATCAACCCAAGCATCGAGCCGCAGCCGCGACCGCGATCAGCCGGCAACGACGCCTGGGTGCCCACCCTCCACGACGAAGCGCGCCTGCGTGTTCAACCGCGCATCGGGCCGCACCGGAAACGGCGTGCCGAAAAACTCGCAACCCGTGCTGCGCGGCGTGATGTCCAGCAGCGCATAACCGCGCTCGTCGCTGCGCGCATGCAGCATGTCGGGGTTGGACGATCCGCATCAAGCCCATCAACGCCTCCGACAGGCCGCGCGTGGAGACCGAGCTGCAAGTGAACTCAGCTGCCACGATGGGCGAGCCGGCGTCGTTGGGTCGCATCCGCAGTTGCGCCGCGACGTGGCGATGCACGTCGCCTCCAAGGCTCACCACGTTGCCCACGCTCGGCTCGGCGATCGCGCGCAGCAGGCGTTCGCGGGCGCGCGGGTAGCCGTCCCAACTGTCGGTGTAGACGCGCCGGCCGATCGGCGAGTCGACCGCGCTCGAACTGAGCTGTGTGGCCTGGCCGAGCAGCTTCCAGCGCCGCGTGCTGGCGGCCAGGCCCTGCGCGAGCCAGCGCTCCTGCGCCATGCCGAAAACGCTGCGCGACTCGATCGCCATGTCGTCGCACGGCGAAACAATGCGGCTGCTGATGCCGCTGCCGCCGCCTTCACAGGCGTGGGGGCTGCGGAACTGCCGGCCGTCCAGTGTCCACAGCTCCGCCAGGCGGCCCCACACAAAGCGGTCGTGGATGCGCATTGCCGCGCCGTTGGGCGCCATCGACGGCGACACCGGCATGTGCTCGAAGTAGGCCTTGTACGCAGCGGCGCGCCGCTGCAAAAACTGAAGCGGTGGCTGGTCCTTGGAACTGCGGTCGTCGGCGTAGTCGTTCTCGACCTCGTGGTCGTCCCAGGTCAACACCCACGGGTGCGCGGCGTGGGCGGCGCGCAGGTCGGGGTCGAGTTTGTAGGTGGCGTGGCGGGCGCGGTAGCCGTCGAGCGTCGTCGGCACCGGGCCCTCGTGCGCACGCAGGCGAAAGCGGGGGTTGCTCGACTCGTAGATGTAGTCGCCGACGAACAGCACGAAGTCGAGGTCGCGCGCAGCGATGTCGCGGTGCGCCACGAACGCGCCCTGCTCGTAATGCTGGCACGAGGCCAGCGCGATGCGCAGCCGCGCCACGTCGGCGTCGGCCGCAGGTGCAGTGCGGGTGCGGCCGACCGGGCTCACCGCGTCGCGTGTCATGAAGCGGTAGAAAAACGGCGCGCCGCTGGGCAGGCCACCCACGTCGATGTGCACGCTGTGCGCATGCTCGGCGCGCGTGAGCACCTGCCCGGTGCGCAGGCCGCGCGAGAAGCGTTCGTCCTCGGCCAGCTCCCAGCGCACGGGCACCTGGATGCCGGGCAGGCCACCGTCGGCTTCGTGTGGAAACGGCGCCAGTCGCGTCCACAGCACCACCGAGTCGGCCCGAGGCATGCCGCTTGCTACACCGAGCGTGAACGGATAAGAGCCCCCGGGAGGCTCACCGGCAGCAAGCGCCGCTCGATGCGCCGAGGGTTCGCAAAACAGGCTGCCCAGGGCGATCAAGGCGGCGCGGCGGCGCAAGTCGGCGGGGTGGCCGCGGAAGGAGTGAAGGCTCATGAAGACGTTGGGCTTGCCGGGCGAAACGCTCCAGCCGGGTCTGGCGCTGATTGTGCGGGCACGTACCGACCAGCCGCGTCTTGCGGCAAGGCGGCTCGCCAACTCCGCCACCGAACCCGGCTTTCCCCCTTCGGATGGATGGGAAACCGGCGCAGCGACGACTAAGGTTCGCCTTTGAGGAGATTCACCATGACCGAGGCTTCATCCAAAGGCCTGACCTGGGCCACGCTGGTGGCAGGCGTCGTGAGCGCGTTTGCGTTGGCTGCAATCGGCTGCATCAAGCCGATGCCGGTGCACGACGACGCCGGTGGCTCGCGCGACTCGTCTCAGCGCGCCGCCGACGCCGCCGACGCAATTGCGCCCGCAGCGCGGCACTGACACAGCGGCTTGCGGCTCAGTAGGTACCCACGTACTTGTTGCCCGCTGCCTTGAAGTTCGCGATCGCCTTCTTCAGGTCGCTGTACTCGGCGCAACCGAAGGTGCAGACCTTGTCCAGTGCGGCCAGGCGCTGCTCGGCCTTGGGCAGGTCGCCCAGCATCAAGTAGAGCTCGCCCGAGTACTCCAGCGCGCCCTTGTGCTTGGGGTCGATGCGCAGCGCTTCGTTGTAGAACTTCTCGGCCCCGGCGAAGTCGGGCGGCGCGGCCTTGCGCAGGCTGTAGCCCATCAGGTTGTTCCAGTCGGCGCTGCCGGTGTCGTTGACGGCTTTCAGCGTGGTGATGGCCACGGGCCAGTTTTTCTGTGCGATCTGCGCACGCGCCGCCGCCAGCTTGTCGGGTGCGGCGGCCGTGGCGGGCGTGCTGGGCGCCGTGTCGGCGCTGTAGGCGGGGGCCAGCGCCAGCGGCAACAGGGCAGCGGCGAGCAGGTGGTGCAGGGAAATCTTCATGCAAGGCTCCTGGTTGAGCGGGTTGAAAGACAAGGACGGGGTCGCCCTGCTCGGATAGACGTGTGTCGGGCCGGTTTGGATGCACCGGAATCGACCTGAGTTCAGTGTGCCCGGCGCGCCCGCCTTTGACCACCGCTGGCTAGAATCGCCCCCCTCGCCACGCGCCCTTGGCCGAGCGCCCCCGCGCGCACAGCCCTGCCGACCCCGCCATGTTCTGCGCCATCGACTTCGGCACCTCCAATTCGGCCATCGCGGTCCCCCACGGCGTGGCGCAAATGCGGCTGGTCGAGCTCGAACCCGGCCACACGACGATGCCGACCGCGGTCTTCTACTTCGCCGATGGCCCCGAGCACGCCGGCCCACCGCGTGCCTTCGGCCGTGCCGCGGTGGCGGCGTACGTGGACGGCATCGACGGCCGACTGATGCGCTCGATGAAGAGCATCCTGGGCAGCAGCCTGGTCGAGCAGACCACCGACGTGGGCGGCGGCCGCGGCGAGAAGTACCTCGACATCGTGGCCGGCTACCTCAAGCACCTGAAGACGCGCGCCGAGGCGCAACTCGGCGCACCGATCGACCGCGCCGTGCTGGGCCGGCCGGTGTTTTTCGTCGACGACGACCCGGCACGTGACGCGCAGGCCCAGGCCGCGCTGCGCACCGCGGCCACGCAGATCGGCTTCGGCGAGATACAGTTCCAGTACGAGCCGATCGCCGCCGCGTTCGACTACGAGCGCGGCGTCAGCACCGAGCAGATCGTGCTGGTGGCCGACATCGGCGGCGGCACGTCCGACTTCTCGATCGTGCGCGTCGGGCCCCAACGTGCCGCCCGGCTGGACCGCAAGGAAGACATCCTCGCCAACCACGGCGTTCACGTGGCCGGCACCGACTTCGACCGGCGCATCGAGCTGAACAGCGTGCTGCCGTCGTTTGGCTATCGCGCGATGGGCCCGAGCATCGGCGGCGCACCGCCGCGCGAGGTGCCCAGCAGCGTGTACTTCGACCTCGCCACCTGGCACCTGATCAACACCGTCTACAACCCGCAGCGCGTGGCCGAGTTGCGCGGCATGCGCGGCTTCTACGACGAGCCGCTGCACTACCAGCGCTTGATGACGGTCGTGACCGAACGGCTCGGCCACGAACTGGCCGCGCGCGCCGAGGCAGCCAAGATCGCGGTGGCCGAGGGCGGCGACGCGCGCATCGAGCTGGGCCACGTCGAACGCGCGCTGGCCGTGGCAGTGACCGAGCGCGACGCGGTGCAGGCGATCGAGGCCGACATCGCATCGATCGTGCGTGCCGCGCAGGTGGCGGTGGCGCAAGCCGGGCTGAAGCCGGCGCAGATCGACGCGCTCTACTTCACCGGCGGCTCGACCGGCCTGCGCTTGCTGGCGCAGCGCATCGCTGCGGGGTTCCCGGCGGCGCAAGTGGTGCGTGGCGATCGGTTTGCCAGCGTGGCCACCGGCCTGGGGTTGTATGCGCGGCGCTGGTTCGGTGCGCCGGGCCTGAGCCGCAGCGCAGCACCTGCGCAACGGTAACCAGGCCGCACCCGATGCCTTCCGTGAGCCGGCTCGGGCGCTCGCGCGCGCAGGCCGAGGCAGACCCAAGCCAGACCCAAGCCAGACCCAAGCCCGACCCGAGCCCGACCCGCGCCCGCTCAACGCGCGGCCGAAGACGCGGCGCCGAGCACGACCAGCGTGGCGCGCTCGTCCGCGCTGCGCAGCGCCTGGCCGAGCGCCGACCGCACCTGCGCGAGGCCGTGCAACTGCAGCTCGGCGGCCAGCGCGGTCAGCCCGTCGGTGAGTTGCCACGACGCGGCCAGCCGCGCAAACAGCGTGTCGCTGCGCGCCTGGACAGCCGCCGCGAATGCCAGGCTCATCGGCGCTGGCGCCCGCGGCTCCAGACGGTCGAGCGCGCGCAGTGCAGCGGTCCAGCCGACGTTGTGCATCAGCCCGGCGAGGTAGCCCTCGAACGGGTCGCGCCCGCGCGCCTGGGCCTCTTGCTGGCACGCCTCGGCCTTGGCCTCGGAGTGCAGCCACAGGCGCTCCGCGCAGCGGGCGCTGAGGGAGTCGCCATGGCCGGCGAACATCGGCTTGAGCACCACACGCAGGATCGCGCGGTGCAGCCCGCCCAGGCCGACACGGCGGATCGCCTCGGCAATCTCGGTCACCGGTGCGCCGCCCTGGGCGAGCGCGGTGTTGGCCATGCGGAGCACTTCGACCACGAGGTGCGGGTCGCGCGACACGCGCTGGGCGAGCGCGCCGGTCGACTGCCGCTCGTCGCGCAGGCTGTTCATGAGCTGAGGGATGATGGCCGGCGCGCGCGGCAGCAGCGTGGCAAGCGACTCATTCGACGCGATGAGCGCGTCGAACGCTTCGAGCAAGCGCTGCTCGCTGTCGCGCATCGGATCGTCGAGCCGGGTGCCGAACAGCCACGCCAGGAAACGCGGCTGCAGGACGAGTTCGCCCTCGGCGCCAGTGGCGTGAGTGGGCACGGCAGGGGCGGCCGCTTGCACTGACGTTGGCATTGCCGGCGATGGCGACGGCGAAGGCGACGGCGATGGCAGCGAGGCCTGCACCCCGACCGCGGGCTCAGCGTCTCGCCTGCCGAGCCACGCCACCAGGCGTTGCAGCCAGGTCGCCATCTTCAGCGTCTGGGCAGGCCTTGTGCCAGCACCTGCGCCATGGCCACTGCCGTCGCCTCGACGTTGTTCACGTTCAACCCCGCCAGGCACATGCGACCGGAGCGCACCAGGTACACGGCGTGCTGCTCACGCAGCACATCCACCTGCTCGGCGCTCAGCCCGGTGTAGCTGAACATGCCGCGCTGGGTCAGGAAGTAGTCGAAGTTGCGGCCGGGCACCTTGGCCTGCATCACGGCATGAAGCTTCTTGCGCATCGCCAGGATGCGCTCGCGCATCGAACCGAGTTCGGCCTCCCAGACCGCGCGCAGCGCCGGGTCGGTGAGCACGGTGGCGGCGACCTGCCCGCCGTGGATCGGCGGGCTGCTGTAGTTGCGCCGCACGGTGAACTTGAGCTGGCCGAGCACGTTGACGGCCTGCTTCGCATCGGGGCAGGCCACGCTGAGTGCGCCGCAGCGCTCGCCGTAGACGCTCATGCTCTTGGAGAAAGAGTTGGCGATGAAGAAGCTCAGGCCCGCCGAGGCCAGCGCGCGCGCCGCGTAGGCGTCGGCCTCGATGCCGTCGCCGAAGCCCTGGTAGGCCAGGTCGAGGTAGGGCAGCAGCCGGCGCTCGCGCAGCACGGGGATCAACTCGTCCCACTGCGCGCGCGTCAGGTCCACGCCGGTCGGGTTGTGGCAGCAGGCGTGCAACAGCACCACGCTTTGCGGTGGCAACGTGCGCAGCGTGCTCAACATCTCGGCAAAACGCAGGCCGCCGCTGGCAGCGTCGTAGTACGGGTAGGTGTGCACCTTCAGGCCCGCGCCTTCGAACATCGAGCGGTGGTTGTCCCAGGTCGGGTCGCTGACCCAGACCTCGCTGCCCGGCAGCCAGCGATTGATGAAATCGGCGCCGACCTTCAAGCCGCCGCTGGAGCCGACCGACTGGATGGTGGCGACGCGGCCGGAGGTGACCGCCTCGTGGTCGGCGCCGAACAGCAACTGCTGCACCGCGCTGCGAAAGTTGGCCGCGCCTTCGATCGGCAAGTAGGGCTTCGGCCCGCCCTTGGCCACGTGCTGCGCCTCGGCGCGGCGCACCGAGTCGAGCACCGGAATGCGGCCGGTATCGTCGAAGTAGATGCCGATGCTCAGGTTGATCTTGTTCGGCCGCGGGTCCTTCTGGAAGTCCTCGTTCAGGCTGAGGATCGGGTCGCCGGCAAAGGGTTCGACGTGGTGAAACATGGGGCCAGTCCAGTGGTGAGAGTCAACCCGCGAGTGCGGCTTCTATATCGTCCTTCAACGCATTCGGCGCGGTGTTGGGCGCGTAGCGCTTGAGCACCTTGCCGTCGCGGCCGACGAGGAACTTGGTGAAGTTCCACTTCACGCCCTCGCTGCCCAGCATGCCCGGCGCCTCTTTGGTGAGCCATTGCCACAGCGGGTGGGCTTGGGCGCCGTTCACATCGACCTTGCTCATCATCGGGAAGCTCACGCCGTAGTTGATCTCGCAGAAGGATGCGATCTCGTCGTTGGCGCCCGGGTCCTGGCCGCCGAACTGGTTGCTCGGGAAACCGACCACCACCAGGCCGCGGTCGCGGTAGGCCTTCCACAAGTCCTCCAGCCCAGCGAACTGCGGTGTGAAGCCGCAGGCGCTGGCGGTGTTGACGATCAACAGCACCTTGCCGCGCTGGGTCGAGAGGTGGGCCGGCTTGCCGTTGATGGACAGGGCTTCGAAGTCGTAGATCGTGCTCATGGTGTCCTCGGCGGGTGGGGAGTGGGGTGGGGAAGTGCGAAGGGAGATGGTAGCCGCGGCACCGTCAATGCGCACCGGGCCCGGGCTCGAAGGCCGACAGCAGCGCCGCCGCAAGGATCAGCCCACCGCCCAGCAGCAGCGTGGCCGACAGCGTGCCACCCCCCAGCAGCCAGGCCGACACCGACGCGAACAGCACCTCCGTCAGCATGACCACCGCCGTCACGTTGGCCGGCAAACGCGCCGCGCCGTACTGCAGGGCCAGGTTGCCCGCCAGATAGATCAGCGCCAGCACACCTGCGCCCGCCACCCAGCCCCAGGCCGGCGCCGGCGGCCAAGGCGCCTGCCCGCTCCAGGCCAGCAGCGTCGCCAACACGCCCGACACCAGCCCGCCGCCGACGAACATCGCCAGCGCGCGCCCTTCCTCGGGCCGGTGCGCCTCGCGCCGCAGCATCACGTTGTTGAGTGCGAACGAGAAGCCGCCGATCACGCCCAGCCAGTCGGGCAGCGAGCGCGGAATCGGAAGGTGCTCCCAGCCGGCCGCGCCCAGAGTGTCCTGCGGCCACAGCACGATGGCCGCACCCACCAGCGCCAGCACCACCCGCATGCCGGCGTGGCGCGTGAGCGGCTCGTGCAACAGCCAGCGCGCCAGCAGCACCGCCCACAGCGGCATCAAGTAGAACAGCAGCACCACGCGCACCACGTCGCCGATCACCACGCCCCAGTTGAACGCGGCGTTGGTGGTGCCGGCCGCGAGCATCAGCACCCACAGCGTGGGCGTGCGCAGCACCTGCCCCACCGCCTGCGGCCGAGCGACCACGATGACGGCCACCGCGAGCAGGTAGACGATCAGCGTCGTCCACAGCGGGTGCAGGCCGATCGCCTCGAACTGGCGCAACGGCCACCAGGCCGTGCCCCAGACGAGCGCGTTGAAGGTGAGCGCACCGATCGCCAGCAGCGAAGCGCGGGGCGTGGCGACGGAAGGCAGCGCGGCGGACATCGGCAGATTGTCGGTGCTGGCACGGCAGCATCCGGCTCGTAGAGACACCCGGCCTGTAGACTCGCGCCCGCCATGCCACGCACCGCACCGGTCTCGCCCTTGCCGCCCCCTTCACGCCCGCCCCTGCTGGCGCCGCGCAAGCGGTCTGGCCGGGGCCTGGCGTGGGCCGTGTGGCTGTATGCGCTGGCCGTGATCGGCGCGGTGCTGTTGATCCAGCGTCTGTCCGACGTCTGGTGGCCCGCCACCTTGCCGCTGTTCGCGCCGCGCTGGCTCTGGGCCCTGCCCTTGCTGGTGCTCGTTCCGGCCGCGCTGTTGACGCGCCCTCGCCTGCTGTGGGTGCTGGCGGCCACCGTGCCGGCGCTGCTGCTGGGGGTGATGGGCTTCGTGCCGCCGACGCCCACCAAGCTGAACGCCTCCCCGGCGCAGCCCGATCTGCGCGTGCTGACCTACAACATCGGCGGCGGGGAGTTGGACCCTGCGCGGTTCGCTCCGTGGCTGGAGTCGCTCGCGCCCGACGTGGCGGTGTTCCAGGAGTGCAAGTACGTCGTCGAGCAGGCGAAGCCGGCGCTGCTCAAGGCCGGTTGGAAAGTCGAACACCAGGACGGCTCGTGCCTTGTGAGCCGCCACCCGATCCGCAAGGTCGAGGTGCGCGACCCGAAAGAGATCTGGAAGATGGGCGGCAGCGGCATCATCGTGCGCTACGAAGTCGCCACGCCAGAGCGCATGGTCACCATCATCAATCTGCACCTCGAGACGGTGCGCGAGGGCCTCACCGCAGTGATGCAGCGCGGCTGGGGCGGCGCCTCGGAGATGGAAGCCAACCTCGACCAGCGCGACATCGAGTCGGCGCTGGCGCGCGCGTTCGCCGACCAGACCCGCGGCCCGCTGATCGTGGCGGGCGATTTCAACATGCCGGTCGAGAGCGCGATCTACCGCAAGCACTGGGGCGACTTCACCAACGCGTTCTCGTGCGCCGGCTGGGGCTTCGGCGCGACCAAGGCGACGCGCTGGCACGGCATCCGCATCGACCATGTGCTGCTCGGGCCGGGTTGGGCGTGCGCGGGCGCACACGTGGCAGCCGACTTGGGGCTGGACCACCGGCCGGTGGTGGTGGACCTGGGGTGGCAGGGACTGCCGTGAGGCTGGCAAAGGCCCCCTCGCCCCTCTGGGGAGAGGGTTGGGGTGAGGGGCCGTGCTGCGCCGTCGTTGTCCTCGGCCTGCCCTCACCCCTGCCCTCTCCCAAAAGGAGAGGGAGTGAACTCAATGCTTGTCGCTGCGGGCGATTGCGAGCAACCGCTCGATCTCGTCCGGATACAACTTGGTGTTGCTGATGTGCCAGCGCCGGATCACCTCCATGGTGCCGGCCACCAGCAGCCCCAGGATCGTGATGCAGGTGAAGGCCGACAGGCCGAACTTGGTCATCGCTGCGTACAGCGCGCCCAGGCCCAGGATACAGGCCTGCTCGTTGAAGTTCTGCACCGCGATCGACCGGCCCGCGCCCATCAGGTTGTGGCCGCGGTGCTGCAGCAGCGCGTTCATCGGCACCACCAGAAAACCGCCTACTGCGCCCAGCAGCACGAGGAAGGGTGCGGCCACCCACACGTTGGTGATGAAGTTCAGGCCGATCATCAGGATGCCCATGCCGATGCCCAGCGGAATGACGCTGGTGGCCTGCTCCAGCTTCATGCGCAGCGACGCGTAGATCGAGCCGGCCGCGATGCCCAGCGCCACCACGCCGACCAACGTCGAGGCCTGCGTCAGCGAATAGTTGAGCGCGACCGCGGCCCACGCGAACACGATCACGCGCATGTTGCCGGCCACACCCCAGAACACGGTGGTGGCGGCCAGCGAGATCTGGCCGAGCTTGTCATTCCACAGCCGCGCGTTGCAACTCGAGAAGTCGCGCACCATCTCCTGCGGGCTGTTCGACAGCGGCTGCAGCGGCGCGTCGGTGCGCGGAATGCGCAGGTTGAAGCCGGCCGCGATGACGTAGAGGAACAGGATCACCGCGATCGCCGCCTCGGGCGCGGTGTCGATGCCGGTGGTGAAGACAGGCAGGTCGAACGTGAGCAACTGCTGCGAGACCACCGGGCCGACGAGTTGCCCGCCCAGCAGCACGCCGAAGATGATCGACATCACGGTCAGGCCCTCGATCCAGCCGTTGGCTTTGACGAGTTGCGAGTTGGGCAGCAACTCGGTCAGGATGCCGTACTTGGCGGGCGAGTAGGCCGCCGCGCCCAGGCCGACCACGGCATAGGACACCAGCGGGTGAACGCCGAACAGCATCATCAGGCAGCCCACCACCTTGATGGCGTTGGAGATGAACATCACGCGGCCCTTGGGCACCGCGTCGGCAAAGGCGCCGACGAAGGGCGCCAGGATCACGTAGAACAGCGCGAACATCGGCGTGAGCGCCGGCACGTGCCAGGCGGGGGCACCGGTGAGTCTGAGGAGGGCAATCGCGGCAGCGAGCAAGGCGTTGTCGGCCAGCGAGCTGAAGAACTGCGCCGCCATGATGGTGTGAAAGCCTTTTTTCATGCGCGCGACATTTCAACCATCGTGACCAGCGAGGAATCGCGAGGCGGATCGACCTTCATCCCGTCCGTCTCGGCTCAGTTGCAGTGGCTGCACCTGTGCCGGTGCTTGCTGCGGCGGCGGTTATAGCACGCGCTTACTTTGCAATCGGTCCGCAGTTGCCCGCGCACGCTCCGTACTTCACGGGGCTGGCAAAATCGAGGCATGCCGCGTCCGATCGAAGCGCTGATCCACACCGACGCCCTCGCGCACAACCTTGCGCGCGCACGCCGCGCGGCACCGCAAGCCAAGGTCTGGGCCGTCGTCAAGGCCAACGCCTACGGGCATGGCATCGAGCGTGCCTACGCCGGCCTGCAAGGTGCCGATGGCTTTGCGCTGCTCGATCTTGCCGAAGCCGAACGCGTGCGCGCGCTCGGCTGGCGCGGCCCCATCCTGCTGCTCGAAGGTTGCTTCGAGATGCGCGACCTGGAGGCCTGTTCGCGCCTGAACCTGTGGCACACCGTGCACCACGAGGCGCAGATCGCCCTGCTCGCTGCGCACAAGACGCACACGCCGCACCAGGTGTTCCTGAAGATGAACAGCGGCATGAACCGGCTCGGCTTCGCGCCGTCAGCGTACCGATCGGCCTGGACGCGGCTGAGCGGCTTGACGCAGGTCGACAGCATCACGCTGATGACCCACTTTGCCGATGCCGACGGCACGCGCGGCGTCGCCGAGGCGGCGGCGTTGTTCGAGCTCACCACACGCGACCTGCCCGGCGACAGAACGCTGGGCAACAGCGCCGCCACGCTGCGCTTTGCGCACGGCCAGCCCGAGGTCGGCGCCGACTGGGTGCGGCCCGGCATCATGGTGTACGGCTCGTCGCCCGACTTCCCCGCGCACACCGCGGCCGACTGGCACCTGCAGCCGACGATGACGCTGCGCGCCCGCCTCATTGCGCTGCGCGACCTGCAGCGTGGCGACAGCGTGGGCTACGGCGGCGCCTTCACCGCCGACGCGCCGATGCGCATCGGCGTGGCGGCCTGCGGCTATGCCGACGGCTACCCGCGCGTCGCGCCCACCGGCACGCCGGTGCTGGTGAACGGCCAGCGCACGCGGCTGGTCGGGCGGGTGTCGATGGACATGGTGACGGTGGACCTCACGGCCGTGCCCGATGCCACGCTGGGCAGCGAGGTCACGTTGTGGGGGCAAGGCCCGGGCGGAAACGTTCTCTCCATCGACGAGGTGGCGCGTGCCGCCGGTACGGTCGGCTATGAGCTGATGTGCGCGCTGGCGGCGCGCGTGCCGACGGCGGTCGTGTGACGGCGCCGAAGAAGACGTTGAATGCACCCACCCTGCCTGTTGCGGCGCCGGCCGTTCAGATCGACGAGGCCGAAGTCGAATTCACCGCCATCCGCGCGCAAGGCGCAGGCGGCCAGAACGTCAACAAGGTGTCGAGCGCGGTGCACCTGCGCTTCGACATCCACGCCTCGTCGCTGCCCGACGACGTGAAGCAGCGCCTGCTGGCCCTGCGCGACCAGCGCATCAACGCCGACGGCGTGGTCGTGATCAAGGCGCAGCGCACGCGCAGCCAGGACATGAACCGCGCCGACGCGCTCGCGCGGCTTCAGGAACTGGTCGACCGCGTTGCCACACCGCCACGCGCACGGCGCGCGACGAAGCCGACCTACGGCTCCAAGCAGCGAAGGCTCGAGGGCAAGAGCCTTCGCTCGCAGGTCAAGGCTGGGCGGGGCAAGGTCACCGACTGAATCGGCGACCCTGTCGGCGACCCTGTCGGCGGCCGAGTCAGCGATTCACCTCGTTGAACGCTGCGATCACCGAGCCGAGTTTCTTCAACCGCTTGTGGGCGTCGGTGACGAAGTGCTTCACGGCGACCGACGCGGCGTCCTTGGCGACCCCGTCGAAGGCCTTTTCGCCCGACACATCGGCCATCGCACGGAACTCGTTGAAGCGTTCCGCCGTGCCCAGCGCCAGTGCGCCCAAGGCCGCGACGCCCGCTTCGCGCGCGGAGATACCGACCACCTCGCCCTTGAGGCTGTCGAGCTGCCGGCGCACTTCGGGCGACGTGTCTTCTTCCAGCAGGTCGTGGATCAGCGCGTTCACGTCGGCATCGGTCATGCGGGTGAGCATCGACTGCTCAACGAGCCGGCCGACTTCCAACAGCCGCGGCCCGTTCCATTGCGGGCGCGGAATCGGCACCAACTCCTCGAACAGCGGAAAGCGCACCAGCTCGCGCACGATCAGCGGGAAGCGCAGGCACATGCGAACGTGCTTGGGCATCAGCCAGGTGGCCAGGTTGGTGTAGTACTGCTTGATGTCGCTCAGGTCGCGCCCGGCGAGTGCGGCCATGCCGGGTTTGATATTGATGTTGACGAAGTGGTGCCAGGTCGCGTCGGTGACCACGCGGCCGACGTTGGCGGTCTGCCCGTCGTACGCGCAGATCGCGATGAACGAGCGCGGCACGACCGATGCCTTGTTGGGGAAACGGTTGCCGCTGGACATCGTCAGCGCTACCGCCTCGGGCGGCGTGCGCGCGCCGAGGGCCGTGACCGGCCACTCGTCGGTCACGCCGTCGGCCAGCTTGGTGGTCAGCACGGCGGGCAGCACGCACTCGCCTTCGTGCGGGTGGTCGGGAAACACCTCGATCGCCCGCAACGCCGCCGGCACCTGCAGCAGCGGGTGCGCCATGTCCGCCCCGCCGCTGATGGTGCGGAAGTTCACGTGCAGGCGTTGCGGGAAGCGGTCGGACTGGTCGCCGAATTCGTAGGCGTCGTTGCTGGCGGGCAGGTCGCCACGGCCGGGCAGGTTGGTGGTCAGGCGGTCGGTGCCGCCGGCACTCGGCACGCCGGCCGTCCACAGCCGCATGTTGCGCACGCGCGGGATGTCCTTGCACAGGCCGGCGCCGAGATCGGCGTGGTCGCCAGTGCAGAACACGCCACCACCGGCCTGCATGAACTTCGTCATGGCTTCGAGGCCGCCGGCTTCGCTCGTCAGCAGTGGGCCGCCGGCGCCGCCGGAGCCGAGGATGAAGACCACGTCGTAGCGCGACTTGAGCACGCCGTGCGTCGGATCGGCGAACTTGTAGTTGCTGAGGTGGTTGGTGGCGGCGTCGAAGGCGATGTCGTTGCCGGGGCCGGTGGCCGGGTTGAACAGCGCGGTGCGCACAATGGGCGTCATGCCGTGAATGGTGCTGGCGCGCAGCGTGTCCACGAACTCGTTCAGGCCGAAACTGCTGGCGGCGTTGAAGCTCAGGCCGTCGGTGACGACGAGGATCTTCGGCGTGCATTCGCGGAACCACTTGAGCACGAGGGTGTCGTCGATGGGAAAGGGGAAAGGCATGGTGTTCCTCCGTGGGGTCGGTGCCGGCCATGAAGCGCAGCCGACGAAGCGCTGGGCCGAAGGCTAGGCACCCGGGTTCGCGCACGCATCCTCACGAGTGAGAGGGCCAGCGCCGGCGGTTCCTTCATCGGTAGGACGAATCTGCGATGCGCAGGCGCGTGTGAGGGAGCCATCACAATCGCCGCCATGGCCAAAGAGAAGTCGATCTACACCTGCAGCGAATGCGGCGGCAGCAACCCCAAGTGGCTGGGCAAATGCCCGCACTGCGGGGCCTGGAACACGCTGGTCGAGTCGGTGGCCGAGGGCGTCTCGAAGCACCGCTTCCAGCCGCTGGCCAAGACGCTGCCGGTGCTCACGCTGTCGGAGATCGAGGCCAGCGACGTGGACCGCCAGCCCACCGGCATCGACGAACTCGACCGTGTGCTCGGCGGCGGGATCGTGGCCGGTGGCGTGGTGCTGATCGGCGGCGACCCGGGCATCGGCAAGAGCACGCTGCTGCTGCAGGCGCTCGATGAACTCTCGCAGCGCATGAAGGCGCTGTACGTGACCGGCGAAGAAAGCGGCGCGCAGGTCGCGCTGCGCTCACGCCGGCTCGGGCTCGATGGCTCGAAGGTGCGCGTGCTGGCCGAGATCCAGCTCGAACGCATCCTCGCGACGATCGACGCCGAACAACCCGCGGTGTGCGTGATCGACTCGATCCAGACGGTCTACAGCGAGCAGCTCACCTCCGCCCCCGGTTCGGTGGCGCAGGTGCGCGAGTGCGCCGCGCAGCTCACGCGCACCGCCAAGAGCAGCGGCACCAGCATCGTGCTGGTGGGCCACGTGACGAAGGAAGGCGCGCTCGCTGGCCCGCGCGTGCTGGAGCACATCGTCGACACGGTGCTGTACTTCGAGGGCGACACGCACAGCAGCTTTCGGCTCGTGCGGGCGATCAAGAACCGCTTCGGTGCGGTGAATGAGATCGGCGTCTTTGCGATGACCGAGAAGGGCCTGAAGGGCGTGGCCAACCCGAGCGCGATCTTCTTGTCCACGCATGGCGACCCGGTGCCGGGCTCGTGCGTTCTGGTCACGCTCGAAGGCACGCGGCCGCTGCTCGTCGAGATTCAGGCGTTGGTCGATTCGGGCGGCCCGAGCCCGCGGCGCCTGAGCGTGGGCATCGACCGCGACCGGCTCGCGATGATGCTGGCCGTGCTGCACCGCCACGCCGGCATCGCCGCGTTCGACCAGGACGTGTTCGTCAACGCCGTCGGCGGGGTGCGCATCAGCGAGCCGGCGGCCGACCTGGCGGTGATGCTCGCCATTCAAGGCAGCCTGCGCGGGCGGCCGCTGCCGCGCGGCTTCTTCGCCTTCGGCGAGGTCGGCCTGGCCGGCGAGGTGCGCCCCGCGCCGCGCGGGCAGGAGCGGCTGAAGGAGGCCGCCAAGCTCGGCTTCAGCATCGCGCTGGTGCCCAAGGCGAACGCGCCGCGCAGGCCGATCGAAGGGCTGACAATCCACGCGGTGGACCGCATCGAGGAAGCCGTTTCGCTGGCGCGCGGCTTGTAAGACCTGCGGTGAAACGTGAACGAAACGTGTACTGGGGATTGACGGCACCGGGGTGCCTTGCGGTCCACTTCAGGCCGCAGTCTGCGTGTGCACATGGTGGCAACCGCGCCGTCTCTTGCCGATTCTCAAACTCAGCCCTTCGCTCATGAATCCTGTTCTCGGTTGGACCCTCGCACTGATGGCGCTGGCCGCTGGCTGGCTCGGCTACGGCTGGCCCGGCGTGGCGATGGCGGTCACGGTGATTGCCTTCTGGCTCATCCTGCAATTCAATCGCGCGGTGCGCGTGATGAGGAACGCGAACGACACCCCAGTGGGCCACGTGGTGAGCGTGGTGATGCTCAATTCAAAGCTCAAGGTCGGCATGCCGATGCTGCAGGTGGTCGGCATGACGCGCAGCCTGGGCAAGAAGGTGGCCGGCCGCGCCGAGACCTACCTCTGGACCGACGCCGGGGGCCTGGAGTTGGTGGTGACCTTCGACAACGGGCGTTGCAAGCGCTGGCAGTTGAACCGGCCGGAGCAGATGGAGGTCCGCGAAGCGGCTTGATCGGCGGCGCAAAGTGCGCTCGGGTGCAAGGCGTGGCGACAGCGGTCGCCGACTAGAATTGCGCCTCGATTCAACCCCCGGAGACTCGCCATGTCCATGGCCGACCGCGACGGCAAGATCTGGATGGACGGCACGCTGGTGGACTGGCGCGACGCCAAGATCCACGTGCTGAGCCACACGCTGCATTACGGCTGCGGCGCATTCGAAGGCGTGCGCGCCTACAACACGGCCCAGGGAACGGCGATCTTCCGGTTGCGCGAGCACACCGAGCGGCTCTTCAACAGCGCGAAGATTTTGCGCATGAAGCTGCCGTACACGATCGAGCAGGTGATGGAAGCGCAGCGCGAGGTGGTGCGCGTGAACAAGCTCGAGAGCTGCTACCTGCGCCCGCTCACCTGGATCGGCTCCGAGAAGCTGGGCGTCAGCCCCAAGGGCAACACCATCCACCTGATGGTCGCGGCCTGGCCTTGGGGCGCCTACCTGGGCGAAGAAGGTTTGAAGCGCGGCATCCGCGTGAAGATCAGCAGCTACACGCGCCACCACGTCAACATCACGATGACGCAGGCCAAGGCGGTGAGCAACTACACCAACTCGATCCTGGCCAACATGGAGGCCACCGACGACGGCTACGACGAGGCGATGCTGCTCGACGCGAACGGCTTCGTCAGCGAAGGCGCGGGCGAGAACCTGTTCGTCATCAAGAACGGTGTGGTCTACACGCCCGACCTGAGCGCCGGTGCGCTCAACGGCATCACGCGCAACACGGTATTTTCGATCTGCGCCGATTTGGGGCTGAAGGTGGTCGAGAAGCGCATCACGCGCGACGAGGTCTACATCTGCGACGAGGCCTTCTTCACCGGCACCGCGGCCGAGGTGACGCCGATCCGCGAGCTCGACCGCATCGAGCTGGGCTCCGGCTCGCGTGGGCCGCTGACCGAGAAGATCCAGAGTGCGTTCTTCGACATCGTGAACGGCCGCAACCCGAAGTACGCCGAGTGGCTGACGAAGGTGTGACGGGACCACGCACCATGAGCGCACCCAAAGCAGTCGTCGAAGTCACCGCCCAGGACGTACAGGGCCCTGGCGTGGTGTTCTGCCCCAACCCGAAGATGACGCTTTGGAGCACCCACCCCAAGGTGTTCATCGACGTGGGCACCACCGGCGAAGGCAAGTGCCCGTACTGCGGCACGGTGTACCGGCTGAAGGCGGGCGAGGTGCTGGGTTCGCACTGAGCCCTCGCGGGCCCGCTGATCTTGCTCGCGCACCGATGACTGTCGCCCTCAGCGCCATCAGCGCCCCCCAGGCCGCTCCAGTGGCGAACACCGGGCCGCGCAGCGCGAAGGTACTTCAGTGACCAACTCACTCGTCGTCGCCCCGCAATGGATCGGCGACGCGGTGATGACCGAGCCACTGCTCGCCCTGCTCGCCAGCCGCGGCGAGCGTTTGAGCGTGGCCGCGCTGCCGTGGGTCGCGCCGGTGTACCGCGCGATGCCGCAGGTGGCCGACGTGATCGAACTGCCGTTCGCGCACGGCCGGCTCGACTGGCATGAGCGCAGGCGGATCGCGCGCGATCTGCGTGGCCGCTTCGATGCAGCGTACGTGCTGCCCAATTCGATCAAGGCAGCGCTGATCCCGTGGCTGGCGCGCATTCCGCGGCGCGTGGGGTACCACGGCGAAGGCCGCTGGGGGCTGTTGAACCAGCGCCTGCCTAACCCGCCGGGCCGGCCGCCGATGGTGGCGTTCTACAGCGCTTTGGCAAGCTCGCCAGCCGGGGCAAACGACGCGAGTCGCGGCGGCTCACCGTCGGATGCCCCGCACCAAACAGCATCCGACAAAGCACCCGTTGCAGCGGCACGCCTGCACCCCCGCTTGAGCTTCGATGCGCCGACCCTGCGGGCCGCCACCACCGCGGCCGGTGTGCAAGCCGGTACCTACTGGGTCTTTGCTCCCGGCGCCGAATACGGCCCGGCCAAGTGCTGGCCTGCCGACCACTATGCCGCGCTGGCGCGCAGCCTGCACGCACGACACGGCCAGCCGGTGCTGCTGCTCGGCTCGGGCAAGGAGGCTGCACTGTGCGAGCAAATCGCGCAAGCCGCGCCCGGCGCGTGCACCGTGCTGGCCGGCCGGACGACGCTGATCGACGCGATGGCGCTGATCGCAGCCGCCCGCGGCGTGGTCAGCAACGACTCAGGCCTGATGCATGTGGCGGCTGCGTTCGGCGTGCCGCAGGCCGCCGTGTTCGGCTCCACCAGCCCCGAGCACACGCCGCCGCTGAACCCGCGCGCGCAGGTCCTGTGGCTCAAGCACGAGCTGGCGCTGGACTGCTCGCCCTGCTTCGAACGCACCTGCCGATTCGGCCACACGCGCTGCCTGACCGAGGTGATGCCGCAGCGTGTGGAGCAGGCGCTGGACAAGGCGTTGGATGCCGTACCGGAGGCGGCGCTGAGCTGATCTGGGCCCGGTCGAACGCTGCCCCGTCAGCGCTCAGGGCACCTTGACGGGGTCCGACGGAACAGGGGCTGCAGCGACCACTGGCGCCGACGCGCTGCGACGCGGCGTGGCGCAACCGGCGGCGAGCAACCACGGGTCTTCGTCCCGCCCGCCGAAGGCGCGCACGAGGAAGTCGACGAACGCGCGTGTGCGCGCCGGCACATGCTTGCGCGTGGGCATGGCCGCATAAACCGATGCGGTGAGCAAGTGCCACTCGGGCAGCAGCCGCTCCAGCGCGTTCTCCAGCAAGGCGTCTTCGACCACAAAGGACGGCAGGCCCGCCACACCCAGGCCGTGCAGCGCGGCGGCGTACATCGTGTCGATGTGCACGGTGCTCAGCACGGCGCGCCGCGGCGGCAGCGTGACCACTTCGCCCGGCGGGCCGCCGTCGGTGAGCGGGGCGCGGTACAGCGTGATCTCGCGGATGAAGGGCGGCAGCATCGCCTCGTGCTCCGGCATCTCGCTGGGGTGGGTCGGGCGGCCGCGCTGGTCGAGGTAGGCGGGCGAGGCGCACATGATCACCTCCGAGCGCGCCAGCAGGCGGGCGACGAAGTCGCCGTCCGCCAGCGGCCTGCCCACCTGCAGGATGCTCACGTCGAAGTTCTCGTCCACCGACTCCACCGGCCCGGGCACCGACAGCTCAAGGGTCACGCGCGGGTACTGGGCGCGGAACCTGGGCAGGTGCTTGGCGAGCTGATGCACGGCAAACGCCGGCGGCGCCAGCACGCGCAGGTGCCCGCGCGGCTCGGACGTGGCAGCACTCGCCAGCGCCTCCGCTTCTTCGACCTCGGTGAGGATTTGCTTCACCCGCTCCAGGTAGAGCTCGCCGGTGTCGGTGAGCGCCAGCCGGCGCGTGGTGCGGTTGATGAGCCGGGCGCCCAGGTGCTCTTCCAGGTCGGCCACCAGGCGCGTCACGACGGCCGGCGACAGGTTCAACCCGCGCGCCGCAGCGGCAAAACTGCCCTGCTCGACCACCCTTGCAAACACCCGCATCGAATGCAGCCGGTCCATTTCAAGCCCCTCATTGTTTCTATTTCGACAACACGCAATTGAAGTCTAGGCCATTTATTGATGCTTCTGCAATGTCTACAGTTCACCCCATCGATGAGCCACATGCCAACACAGCAGCGACTCAACCGAGGGGACGAGACGGCAGATCACAACCCCATCGATCGGCCGCCCTGCCCGGAACCGTCAACCCGACTGTCATTCACGCAAAGGAAATCATCATGAACAGCAAGCTCCTCTACTCCGCCACCATCGCCATCGCCCTGCTGGGCAGCGGCGCCGCCATGGCTTCGGAAGCCACCCAGTTCGACATCCCGGCCGGCACCGCGACCCGTGCCGAAGTGAAGGCCGAGTTGGCCCGCGCCCAAGCCGCTGGCGAGTTGAACCAGGCGTCCGCGCTGTACGGCTACGTCCAGCCGCCGGTGGCCAGCGTGCGCACGCGGGCCGAGGTTCGCGCAGAAGCGGTTCAGGCCGCGCGCGACCACAGCCTCAACATGCTGTACGTCGGCGCCTGATCGGCGCTCGCGTTCCGCGATCCAACAAGCCGCCTCCGGGCGGCTTTTTGTTGCGCGCCTTTGTGAATGCGACCTTGCCGCGACAATCGCGGGCCCATGTTGCGAATCACCGAACTGCGCCTGCCGCTGAACCACGCCGAGCCCGCGTTGCGCGCCGCGGTGGTGGCGCGCTTGAGCATCGCGGAAGAGGCGCTGACCGCCTTCACGGTGTTCAAGCGCAGCTTTGACGCGCGCAAGAAGTCGGCTGTGGTGCTGATCTACACCGTCGATTGCGAGGTGCACGACGAAGCCGCGGTGTTGGCGCGTTTGAGCGCCGACCCGCACGTCAAGCCGTCGCCCGACACGCGCTACCGCCCGGTCGGCCACGCGCCGGCCGGTTACTCGACGGAAGGCGCCGCGAGTGACCGGCCGCGCCCGGTCGTCGTCGGCTTCGGCCCGTGCGGCCTGTTCGCCGCGCTGGTGCTGGCGCAGATGGGCTTGCGGCCGATCGTGCTGGAGCGCGGCCGGCCGGTGCGCGAGCGCACGCAAGACACCTGGGGCTTGTGGCGGCGCGGCGTGCTCGACCCGGAGTCGAACGTGCAGTTCGGCGAGGGCGGCGCCGGCACGTTCTCGGACGGCAAGCTGTGGAGCCAGATCAGCGACCCGCGCCACCTCACGCGCAAGGTGCTCGAAGAATTCGTCAAGGCCGGCGCGCCGGAGGAAATCCTGTTCGTCGGCAAGCCGCACATCGGCACCTTCCGGCTCGTCGGCGTGGTCGAGAAGATGCGCGCGGAGTTGCTGGCGCTGGGGGCGGACGTGCGCTTCGGTGCGCGTGTGAGCGATGTGCTGATCGAATCCGGCCAGGATCGTGGCCAGATCCGCGGCTTGCAACTCGCCAGCGGCGAACAATTGCGCGCCGACCACGTGGTGCTGGCGCTCGGCCACAGCGCGCGCGACACGTTTGCGATGCTGCACGCGCGTGGCGTGTTCATGGAGGCCAAGCCGTTCTCGGTCGGTTTTCGCATCGAGCACCCGCAGTCGCTGATCGACAGCGCGCGCTTCGGCCCGAGTGCGGGCCACCCGATCCTCGGCGCGGCCGACTACAAGCTGGTGCACCACGCTGGCAATGGGTTGGCGCGCGGCCGCTCGGTCTACAGCTTTTGCATGTGCCCGGGCGGCACGGTGGTGGCGGCCACGTCGGAGCCCGAGCGGGTGGTGACGAACGGCATGAGCCAGTACTCACGCAACGAACGCAATGCGAACGCGGGCATCGTGGTCGGCATCCTGCCTCAGGACTATCGGCAAGACAGCGGCTCCACCGGGCCGGTGAACCCGCTCGATGGCCTCGCGTTCCAGCGCCACTGGGAGTCGCGCGCGTTCGAGTTGGGCGGTGGCGGATACCACGCGCCGGGGCAGCTCGTGGGCGACTTCATCCGAGGTCAGCGCTCAAGCGAGTTCGGCGCCGTGCTGCCGTCGTACAAGCCCGGCGTGCGCCTGGGCGACCTGGCCACGAGCCTGCCCGCGTACGCGATCGCTGCCATCCGCGAGGCGCTGCCGGCCTTCGAGCGCCAGATCAAGGGCTTCTCCATGCCGGACGCGGTGCTCACAGGTGTGGAGACTCGCACCTCGTCGCCCTTGCGCATCACGCGCGGCAAAGACCACCAGAGCCTGAACGTACGCGGGTTGTACCCGGCCGGCGAAGGCGCGGGTTATGCCGGCGGCATCATGTCGGCCGGCGTCGACGGGATCGAGGTGGCCGAGGCGGTGGGGCGGTCGATGCTGGGCCCCCAGGCCGAGTAGGTGGCCATCAAGCAGCCGCCGCGGATCCAGCTTTGCCGGTCCGCCAGCGGCGCCCCCTTGAGGGGGAGCGGCGAAGCCGCTTCGGGGGTGGGTCAATCATCCCGGTCGGTGTTGGCGCCGGTCAGATGCCACGGAACGCCAGCGGCAATCGCGGCGTTGAGAACGTCGTCGCGGCAGCGCACGCTCAGGGTTTCCGCGTCAGCGCGGTGCGCAAAGAAGCCGAGCCGGCGCAGCACCCGTTCGTTCTGCGGGTGGCACGCGATCACCGTGATGCGCTCGCACCCCAGCGCGCGGGCCTGCTTGAAGCAACGGCACAGCAGCGCGGTGAGCACGGCCGCGCCCCGATCGTCGGCGCGCGCCAGCATGTCTTCGATGACCATCACCTGCTTGCCGTCCTCGGAAGCCTTGGCGCGCACCGCGATCCAGCCCACCAGCTCAGCCCCCTCACGAGCCGCCCACACGGTGTAGGCCGAGCGCGGGTTCTCCATCAAGCGCCAGTTCTGGAAGTGCGCATCGCGGTCCACCGCAATCTCGGCGCCGCTGCGTGACGCACTCACGAGCGCGTCGATGCCAGCGTCGAAACGAGCCAGTGGCTCGATGCGCAGCGAGCGCGTGCGCGTGAGCGCCACGCTCCCGCGCCACAGCGCCATGCCCCAGCCCGCCAGCGCGCCGACGACCGGCGCGCGCACGCCGGAATGCCAGCGCCGACTCAACGTCGGGCCAAACTCGAACAGATGAGCGTAAGAACGCCGGTCTGGCAGGCGCTCGAACACGCGCGTCACGAGCGCACGCGAGTTCGCATTCGAGCCGATCGCCAGCACGCAGTCGACGCGCTCGCACAAGTGCATCGCCATCCAGACGCCGAGGCCGACGCCGTCGAACTCCGGCCGCACCGCAATGTCCATCACCGACAGGCCATCAACCGCACGCCCCTGGTGCCGCACGCGGATGCGCTCCGAGCCGAGCATCGCCAGCACCTCGTCGCCGCGCTTGACGACCCAGCACTCGCCGCCGCCACGGCCGGGCGAGCCCAAGTCGTAGCGCCAGCCGAGATAGCGCGCGTCGTCCCAGGTCAGCGCGTCGCCGATGACCTGGCGGCGCAGTGCGACGAGCTGCGTCAGCTCGGCCGGTGTTGCCGCCACGAAGCCCGCCGCGAGCGCCTCGGGCGGCAGCCCCAAGGCCCTCGAAACAAGTGCGGTGGTCTTCGGGTAGGACGGGACGCGCGCCATGCAGTGCGCAGCGTGACTCTCAGTCGACCAAGGCGCCGTGGCGGCGCAACAGGTCGATGACATCGGCCACGCGGGCCATCGCGCGCGACGCTTCGGCCGTCAGCTCGATGTTGAAACGTTCGTCCAACTCGGCCATCAGGCTCAACGCGCCCATCGAGTCCCAGCCCGCGATCGCATCGCGTGCGGTGGCGGGCGCGAGGCGATCGAGCGGCTCGTCAAAGGTTTCGGCCAGAAGATGAAGTGCCTGCAAGGTCGAAATCGGTTTCATTCCAGTTTGCTTCCACAAGAGCTTGCCCAAGAGCCTCCACCACAGCGAAAAGCCGCGGCTCGGCCGTCATTGCAAAGAATACCCACCATCGATCACGAGGTCGGCCCCTGTGACCCAGGCATTGAAGGGATCGAGCAAGAAACTCGCCGCTCGCGCCACGTCCTGCACACTTCCGGCCCCGAGCGGGTGTAACGCTTCGATACGAGACCACTGCTCCGCCGTCATGCGCGAGCCCGCCGACGCGGTCATCGCGGTCTTCACCAGCCCCGGCGACACACAGTTCACACGCACGCGGCGCGGCGCCAGCTCCAGCGCCATCGCGCGCACCGCGGCGGCCACCGCACCCTTGGTAGCGCAATAGGCAATCTGCCCCGGCGCGCCGACGTGGGCGTAGACCGACGAGATCCACAACACGCTGCCGCCGTCCTCGCGCAGCACCGCGCGCTCGCACAAGGCGCGCGCCAGCTCCAACCCGGCCTGGAAATTGATGTCCATCAACGTGCGAACGCGGTCCGGCCGCGTTGCGGCCAGCGGCAACGTTTGCGCCAGGCCGGCGGCGTGGCACAGGCCGTAGAGCCGGCCGGTCTGTTCGGCCAGCGCACGCACTGCCGGCGCGATGCCGTTCAGCTCGGCCAGGTCGATCGGGCAGACGCGCGTGCGCTCGGCCGGGCCGGCAAGTTCGGCGGTCTCGTGCAGCCGCTCGACGTTGCGCCCGATCAAGGCCACGCGCGCGCCTTGCGCCACGAGCTGCAGCGCGATGCCGCGGCCGATGCCCGACGACGCGCCGGAGACGGCGACCCACCGATCGCCAAATGCAGACACTGCGTTCATCCTCGCGGCACCTGCCCCGTGTATCTCGAATGCAGCAACACCGCGTCGGCGTCGAGCCGCGTCAGCGCTGCGCCCCACGACAGGCCAACCCCGTAGCCCAACATCATCACCGTGGCCGGCGCCGCGCGCGGCGTGGCGCCGAGCGCCTGCGTCAGCGCCACCGCGACCGACGGCCCGCCGCAGTTGCCGAAGTTCTCCAGCACGATCGGTGTGCGGTCTTCGGGCAGGCCGCACTTCTTGGTCAGGTGCTTCATGATGAAGCGGTTGGACTGGTGGAAGAGGAACCAGTCGATGTCGGCCACGGTCTTGTCGGCAAAGGCCAGCGTGTCGCGGATCAGCGCCGGCACGCGCTTGAGGGTGAAGTTGAAGACGGCCGCGCCGTCCATGCGCACGAAGTGGTCGCGAGGGTCAGCGGGAAAACGGTCGCGGAAGCCACCGCCGCGGATGATCAGGCTGTCGCTGCCGGCGCCGTCGCTGTGCAGCGTGTAGACCGACGTGTCGTCGCCGGCCAGCTCCAGCGCGGTGGCCGAGCCGGCGTCGCTGAACAGCAGCGAGGTGGCGTGGTCATCGGGGCTGGTGAAGCGGCTCGGCGTGTCGCCGTTCAACATCAGGATGCGCTGGTGGCCGCCGGCCTTGAGCATCGTCGAGGCGATGTACAACCCGTACGGGTAGCCCGAACAGCCCTGCCCCATGTCGAAAGACGCGCAGTGGTCGCCCAAGCCCAGCCACTTTTGCAGCAGGTTGCTGGATGACGGCAGCACATAGTCGGGCGACTGCGTGACCATGATCAACCCGGTGATCGACTCGCGCGCCCAGCCGAGCCGGTCGAGCAAGGCGACCGCGGCCTCGAAGCACAGGTCGGCCGAGGTCACACCCGCATCGACCACCGGCCGGTGCTTCACGCCGGCCATCGAGACGACCTTGCGCACTTCGTCCACGCCGAAGTCCTTGCCGAAGTCGAGGTTGTCGACCGAGCGCGCCGGCACGCAGGTGGCAACACCCGCGATGCGAATTCCTTGCAGCCTTGTCTGGCTCAACGCCTTCTCCCTGTGTCGCTCAATTCTTTACCGCTGCGCCAGCACCGCGCGCGGTTCGCCGTGTTGGTTGTCGAGCGCGCGCACCGATCGGAACTGGCCCGTGCCCTGCATGCGCTTGACCATCGCCGACGCCTGCCCCAGGCCCACCTCGACCGCGAGCCAGCCGCCCGGCCGCAGGTACAGCGGCGCCTCCCGCACGACGCGGTTCAGGATCGCGATGCCCAGCGGCCCGCCGTCGAAGGCCAGCCGCGGCTCGAAGCCGCCGATCTCGCTCGCCATCGTGTCCACCTTTTTGCTGGAGATGTACGGCGGGTTGCACACCAGCAGGTCCACGCGACCGTGGAAGGCGGGCTCGTTGAACGGCTCCAGCAGGTCGCCGCAGCGCAGTTCGACGCGCGCATCGAGCCCCAAGTGCTGCGCGTTGCGGCGCGCCAAGTCCACCGCGTCGGCCGACAGGTCGGCAGCGTAGACGCGAGCGGTGGGCGCGTGGTGCGCCAGCGCGAGCGCGAGGTTGCCCGAGCCGGTGCAGACGTCGACGACGGTGACCGCGGCGCCTTTGGTGTTGCCGTTCGTTCCGACGTTCGTGCCTCCGTTCGCAGCCTCGGCCGCCGCAGCCACCAGCTCGCGCAGCACGTTCAGCGCCGCGCCGCCGAGCAGTTCGGTCTCAGCGCGCGGGATCAGCGCATCTTTGCCGGCCAGCATCTCCAGCCCCATGAAATGCTGGCGGCCGCTGAGGTGCGCCAGCGGCGTGCCGGCCAGGCGTTGCTCGATGAGTGCGTCGAGCCGCGCCGCGCCGCTGGCGTCCAGCGGAAGCAGCGCCGTGCGCGCTGCGGCCTCGACCGACAACGCGTGGCCGGCCGCGAGGTGCCACAGGGTCCGCAGCGTCGCATCGACGGTCTCTTCAGGCTTGTCGGGCAGCGTCTGCAGCCGCTCAGTCAGCGCGGCGCAGCGGGTCAGGAAAGGTTCGTCGCGTGACAGGTCGCCCATCTCAGCCACCCGCTTCATGAACCGGCTCGACCAGCATCGGCCGCGCGTGCAGGTAGTGCGTGGTGCGCCGCTTGGCCTCGATGTCGGCGTAGATGAAGGCCGCGTGTTCGGCGTCGATGTTCAGCGCCGCCGCCAGCTCAACCGCCGGCACCTGGTGGTTGTGCGCCCACAGCGCCACGTCCATCTGCTGGTGGGGCAGCGCAAAGTAGAACTCATCCTGCCCCTGCGCCATGCTGTAGGTGTCGGTCGTCGGCGTCGCGTTGCACACCGCGTCGGGCAGGGCGAGAAAGCGCGCCAGCGCGTAGACCTGGGTCTTGTACAGGTGCGCGATCGGCTTGATGTCGGCCGCGCCGTCGCCGTTCTTGACGAAGAAGCCCTGGTCGTATTCGAGCCGGTTCGGCGTGCCGATCACCGCATAGTTCAGCCGGTCGGCGTGGAAATACTCGACCGTCTTGCGGATGCGCTGCTTGAAGTTGGTGGCCGAGACGATCTGCAGGTATTCGCGGATCGGCAGGCGTTTTTCGAACACATCGCCGCTGGGCGACTGCACGACCAGCTTGAAGAAGTTGACGCGGCCTTGCGCGCCACCCGAGATCGCGATCTTGCTCTTCCAGCCCGCCGCGTAGTCGGGGAACACCGCGCGCATCGCGTCGTCACGCCAGCGGTAGCAGCCGATCGCCTCCAGCGTCGGGCCGATGTGTTCGAGTTGGTACTTGATACCCAGTTGTTCGGCGACCTGCGTGCCCAGGTCGGCGCTGCTGCTCGATGAATCGTGCTCGGGCAGCAGCAGGCCGAAGACCTTGCCCGCGCCGAGCGCGCGCACCGCGAGCGCGCCGCAGACCGAGCTGTCCACGCCACCTGAGAGCGCGATGATCACGCCGCGCTTGTGCAATTGCGTGCCGACCGCATCGACCATCCAGCGCGAGATCTTCTCGACCTCGGCGGCGCAGTCGATCGTCAGCGTGTCGGCATTCAGCCGGCTCTGTGCCATCACTGCAGCCATCGCTTCAAGCCGGCACGAGCTTGCGGCGCACGTAGGCGTCGATGTTGTCCAGGCTGTCCAGGTTCTCCGGGACCATCTCGTCGTCAGTCACTGCAAAGCCGTAGGTCTCTTCGATGAAGCTCACCAGTTCGAGGAAGCCGGTGGAGTCGACCACGTGCGTCTCCATGAACGAGTCGGCGTCCTTCAGGTGGTCGGCATTGCCGCCCATGATGAAGTTGTCGACGATGTAGGCGCGAACCTTGGCCTTGATGTTGTCTTGCATGGTGAGGTGTCCCTGTGAAATGAACTTGGTGTGAGGTCAGGCCAGGCCGGTCTTCTTGATCTTTCCCGTGTCGGTCTTCGGCAGTTCGTCGACGAAGGCGACGTACTTCGGCGCCATGAAGCTTTCGAGCTTGGACGCGCAGTACTTGATGACCTCGCGCTCCGTCAAGATCGTGCCGGCTTTGAGCGTGACGAAGGCCTTGACCGCTTCGCCGAGCACGGGGTCGGGCACGCCGACCACCGCCGCTTCCAAGATGCCGGGCATGCCGTACAGCACGTTCTCGACCTCGCGAGGGCTGACCTTCTCGCCACGGCTCTTGATGATGTCGTCCTTGCGGGCGACGAAGTAGAGCCAGCCTTCAGCGTCGGTGTGGAAGATGTCGCCCGAATGCAGCACCATCTCGCCGGCGATCGGGCCGGGCTTGAGGCGCTTGGCGGTCTGCTCGGGCTTGTCCCAGTAGCCGCGCATCACGTTGCTGCCGCGGATCACCAGTTCGCCGGTGGCACCAAACGGCAAGCGCTTGCCGGCCTCATCGACCAGCCAGACCTCCTCGTTGGGCATGCCACGGCCGACGCTGGTCGGGCGGATGTCGAGTTGGTCCGGCGGCAGGTAGGTGACGCGCTTGCATTCGGTCAGGCCGTACATCGAATACAGCTTCGCCTGCGGGAACAGGTTGCGCAGTTGGCGGATGTGTTCTTCCGACAGCGCTGCCGCGGTGTTGGTGATCTTGCGCAGGTGGTCGAGCGGATGGTCTCGCAGCGTCTTCAGGTTCATCAGCAGCGAGAAGACCGTGGGCACGCCGGGGAACACGGTGATGCGTTCCTTGACACACGTCTCCAGCACTTTCACGGGGAACGAGAACGAGCGCTCCAGCACCACCGTGGCGCCGACCAGGAAAGCCATCAGCACCTGGTAGAGGCCGTAGTCGAAGGCGAGCGGCAGCACGCAGACGATGCGGTCGTCGCGCTGCAGTTCGAGGTAGGTGCTGATCGAGCGCGCCGCCGACACCATGTTCAGGTGCGTCAGCATCACGCCCTTGGGGTCGCCGGTGGAGCCCGAGGTGTAGATGATGCCGGCCAGGTCCTGGTCGATCGTCGGCGGCACGGTGAGCAGCTGACTGGATTGGGTTGGGTAGGGCAGACAGCGCGCATCGGCGTGGGCCGGTGCATCGTTGCGCGAACCGACGACGTAGCAGGTGTGCACGCTCTTGTTGTGTGCCAGCGCGTCTTCGAACTCGGACCTCAGCGCCGCATGCGCGATCAACGCGCTCGCACGCGAGTCGTTCAGCAGGTAGGCCAGCTTGTCGCGCTTGGTCAGCGGGTTGATCGGCATGAACACCGCACCGCACTTCAGCGTGGCGTAGATCGCGATCACCGCCTCGACGCTGTTGTCCAGGAAGGTCGCGACGCGGTCGCCACGCTGCACGCCGCGCTGCTGCAGCGCCGCGGCGAGTTGGCTGGCGCGGCGGTCGATGTCGGCGTAGGTCAGGCGCACGCCTTCGAAGACCAGCGCCTCCTTGTCCGGCGACTGACTGACGGACTGCTCGAACAACTGGTGCAGCAGCATGACTTCTGTCTTTCCCTTCTTGTGTCGCTCTTTGTGGATCAGGCCACTGCGGCCATCGGCTCGGCAGAGGCGATGGGCGGCCGCGCCGACGTGGCCTGGCCCTGGATGAACATCTCATCGATCAGCATCGTCGACAGGATGCCGACGAATGCCATGTTGTCGCCGAAGCCGATCGTGCGGCCCGCGCGGCTCTTGTCGAACAGCTTGCGCACCGCCTTCGGTTCGAAGTAGCCGGCCTGCGCGACGCGCGATTCGCTCATCAGTTCCTCAACGTACTCGGGCGCCTTGCCGTCGATGAAGAAGCTCTGGCTGTCGGGCGCGCGGTAGGGTTGCTTGCTGCGCGTGCGCACGCCCTCGGGCAGCAGCCCGGTCATCGATTTCTTGAGCAGGAACTTCTCGGTCAGCCCCATCAGCTTGTAGCGCGGCGGCAGGCGGTTGGCGAATTCGATCACGCGGTGGTCGAGGAACGGAAAGCGCCCTTCGATCGAATTCGCCATCGCCATGCGGTCGCCCTGCGAGTTGAGCAGGTAACCCGACATCAAGGTGTGCGCCTCGACGTACTGGTCGCGCGCCATCGGCTGCCAGCGGCGGATGTTGGCGGGCAAGGTCGCCTCGATGGCCGGGTACGCCGACCAGCCGGCCGTCGCATCACGCATGCCGGCCGAGAAGAACTGCGAAATGCGCCCGGTCGTGTTCCAGCGCGGGATGTGTGCGAAGTACGGCTCGTTCAGGTGTTCGATGCCCTCGCTGAAGAAACTCTTCGCGAACGCGCCACTGGTGGCCGGCGAGTGTTTCAGGTACGGGTACAGGCGCTTGAGCAATTGCGGCCGCACGCTCGACTGCGGCGCGCGCGCCATGAAGCGCCGCACGCGCGCCTCCTTGAAGATGTCGTACCCGCCGAACACCTCGTCGGCGCCCTCGCCGGTCAGCACCACCTTGTAGCCCTGTTCGCGCACCGAGGCTGAGAGCAGCATCAGGGGCGTCGGCGCGGTGCGCAGGATCGGCGCTTCGGCGTGCCACAGCGCGCGCGGGAACGCGGCGGCGATGTCGGCGCGTGTGCAGCGCACCTGGCTGTGTTGCGTGCCGAGGTAGTCGACGAGTTGCTGCTGGTGCGCGCTCTCGTCGAACTCGCCGTCTTCGAACGTGACCGAGAAGGTGCGCAGCGGCGTGTCGGTGAAGTTGTGGATGAGTGACGTGATGATCGACGAATCGAGCCCGCCGCTGAGGTAGGCGCCCACCGGCACGTCGGCGCGCAGTTGCAGGCGCACGGCGTCGATCATCAGCTCGCGCAGCTCGTCGGCGTAATCGGCGGCGGAGCGCTTGCCTTCGTCGATGGGCTCGGTCGGGAAGTCCCAGTCCCAGTAGCGGCGGGTGTCGGTCTTGCCACCCTGCACCGTCATCAGGTGCCCGGGCGGCAGCGACTGCACCCCCGCGAACACCGACCGCGCACCGACCGGCGCCCAGAAGGTGAAGACCTCGGCCAGCGCATGCGGGTCGAGCCGGCGCGGCACGCCTTGAACTGCGAACAAGGCCTTGGCCTCTGACGCGAACAGCAGCCGCCCGTTCACCGTGGTGTGAAACAGCGGCCGGATGCCGGTGCGGTCGCGCGCGAGCACGAGGCGCTTCTGCCGCACGTCCCACAACGCAATCGCGAACTGGCCGTTCAGGTGCTGCACGAAATCGTCGCCGTGCTGCTCGTACAGGTGCACGATGACCTCGGTGTCCGACTGCGTGTAGAAGCGGTGGCCGGCGCGCTCGAGCTCGGCACGCAGCTCGATGTAGTTGAAGATCTCTCCGTTGAAGACGACCCAGACTGACTTGTCTTCGTTGTGGATCGGCTGGTCGCCACCGGCCAGGTCGATGATGCTCAGGCGCGCATGCGCCAGGCCCATCTCGCCCTGGCAGTAGGTGCCGGTACCGTCGGGCCCGCGGTGGTGCAGCTGGCCGATCATGGCCGACAGCTCGGCCGGGCTCGGGGGGGCAGCGGGACCGCTGCTCAAAATGCCGGCGATGCCGCACATGGACGGGGCGCACTTTCATCGGAGGGGTTCGACGGGCGGTGTCGGCTCGCGGCACCGGGCTGGCGCCCCGGCAACAACGGGCCCGGGAACGCAGCGTTAAATCTTAGGCAGGCGTTGTCGCGCTCGGGCCTCGGCGTGTGCGCCAAATGTCACGTCGCCGACGCGCTCCGCACCGGTGCGTGAGCAAGTGCCGTCCCGGGCGCCGGCCGGCGCTCCCCCCGCGAGTCAGGGGTCAGGTGGTGCGCTGCATGGCGTGGGGCACGGCACGCGAATGACACGCCGACGAAACGCCGACGAAGCGCAAAAAACCGCATCCGCACGTGGGCACAACCTCAGCCGCAGGCCGCCATCACCTGCGCTACAGCCGCCGTGAGCTTCTTGCCGTACGGCACGTGCAAAAACTCGTTCGGCCCGTGCGCGTTGCTCTTGGGCCCCAGCACGCCGCAGACCATCATCTGCGCGGCCGGGAAGCCCTTTTGAAGCATGCTCATCAGCGGGATCGTGCCGCCCTGGCCGATGTAGCCGCAGGGCGCACCAAAATGGGCTTGCGAGGCGGCGTTCAGCGCGTCTTCCAACCACGGCGCCAGGCTCGGCGCATTCCAGCCGGTGGCGCCGACGGCACCGACCCGGCCATCGGCATTGAACGTGACCTTGGCGTTGTACGGCGCGTTGTCTTCGAGCAGCGTCTTCAATGCGGCCGCCGCCTCGTTGCCGTCGATCAGCGGCGGCAGGCGCAGGCTCAGCTTGAACGCGGTGTAGGGGCGCAGCACGTTGCCAGCGTTCTTCAGTTCGGGGAAGCCGTCGGCGCCGGTGACGCTCAGCGTGGGCTTCCAGGTGCGGTTGAGCAGTGCTTCCAGCGGGTCGGTGGTGGTCGGCAAGGTCGAGCCGCCGTCGGCGCCGCAGGCCCACGGGAAGCGCTTCCAGACTTCATCGCCCAGGATCGCCGCGGTGGCGCGCGATTGTTCGATGCGGTCGGCCGGAATCTCGCAATGAAAGCTCTCGGGCAGCAGCCTCCCGGTCTTGCTGTCCTCCAGCCGGTCCAGCACCTGGCGCAGGATGCGGAAACTCGACGGCACCAGCCCGCTCGAATCGCCCGAGTGCACGCCTTCGCTCAAGATCTCCACCTTCAACGTGCCGCTGACCATGCCGCGCAGGCTGGTGGTGAGCCACAACTGGTCGTAGTTGCCAGCGCCGCTGTCCAGGCACACCACGAGGCTCACCTTGCCCAGCCGCGGGCGCAGCACGTCGAGGTAGGCCGGCAGGTCGAACGAGCCGCTTTCTTCGCAGCTTTCGATGATGCCGACGCAACGCGGCCGCGGGATGCCGGCCTTGTCGAGCGCCAGGATCGCGGTGATCGACGCGTAGACCGCGTAACCGTCATCGGCCCCGCCGCGGCCGTAGAGCAGGCCGTTCTGGTACTTCGGCGTCCAGGGCCCCAAGTCGTTGCGCCAGCCGTTGAACTCGGGTTGTTTGTCGAGGTGGCCGTACATGCAGATCGTGTCGGCGTCTTTCTCGTTGCCGCCCGCTTTCGTCGCCGGGACCTCGAAGAAGATCACCGGCGTGCGGCCTGCGATGCGCACCACTTCCAGCTTCAGCCCCGCCACCTGCTTGCTTTCGACCCAACTCGCCGCGTCGCGGATCACGCGCTCGATGTGGCCGTTCTTCTGCCAGTCGGCGTCGAACATCGGGCTCTTGGCCGGGATCTCGATGTAGCTGGTGATGGCCGAGACGATCTCTTCGTCCCAGGTGCGGTTGGCGAACGCCGCGATGGCGCTGGCTTCGTCGGGTTGCACCGGCAGGGCGGGGTCGCGTGCGTTCATGGGGGGCTCCTGAGCGATCGATGGGGCAGTGTAGACCTCGGCAACGCGCTTGATGCACGCGCACAAAGCACCCGCAAGATGCACGCGCGCAAAGCGAGCGAGCGGCAAGAGGCAGGTCAGCTTTGCCGCTGAACGGCAAGGCCCGCCAGCCATGCGGCCAGCACAGCAAACACCTCACCCTGTTCGGGTTCGTTGAAGATTTCGTGGAACAGCGGTCCGAACTCGCGCGCTGTGACAACCGCCTTCGGCGCCGAACTGGCAAACGCGGCGCTGCCGGCTGGCGCCACGCAACGGTCGCTGCCGGCGTACAGCAACAGGGTCGGCACCGTCCACCGGCCGGCCTGCGCGCGCGCCAGTACGCCGCCATCGATGATGAAGCGCAGCAAACGCGGCGTGATGCGGTCGTGCACCAGCGGGTCGTGCCGATACGCCTTCACGACGGCCGGGTCGCGCGAGATCCAGCCCGGCTTCAGGCCGTTGCCCACGGCCAGGTTCGGCGCCAGCGCGCCCAGCCCCGCGAGCAGTATCTTCTGGCCTGCGTTCAGCCCTGGGTCGAGCGCCGGCGACGACAACACCAGGGCGTCGATCGGCCGGTGCCATGTGGCCGGCGCCGCGGCCAAGCCCTCGGCGCAGAAGCGCGCCGCCACCAGGCCGCCCATGCTGTGGCCGAGCAACAGCAGCGGGCTGGGGCAAGCGGCGCGAACGGCGTCGATCACCAGCCCCAGGTCTTGCAGCAGTGCGTCTTCGCTGGGCACCGCACCTCGCGCGCCACCGGCCGTACCGTGGCCGCGCTGGTCGAAGCCCACCGCGTTCCAACCCCAGCCATTGAATTGCGCCGCGACATGCGCATAGCGGCCGATGTGCTCGCCCAGGCCATGCACCAGTAGCACCGTGCCGTGCGCGCCAGCCGCCGGCCACTCGCGCAGCGGCAGGGTCAGGCCATCGGCGGTCACGACTGAAGCGGCAAGCGAGCGGTTCATGGCGCGAGTGTAGGCACGAGCCGCAGTCTCGTCGTGGTGTCTCGTTCCAGTGTCGTGTCCCGGTGCGTGTCCTGGCGCGTGTCCCGCGGGTACTCGTCGCCGGCTCGGGCCACCCCGCTTCAGCGCTCGCTTCGAGCGCGAGAATGACGCACCGTGTGCCAGCCCGCAGAACGCGCACTGAACCAGGAGCCCGCATGAACCCGTACTTCCAACTGACCACCAACGGCGCCATCGCCCACCTGCAATTGAACCGCCCCGAGCGGATGAACACGATGGACCCCGCCTTCTTCCCCGCGCTGCGCGACGCCGTGCGCGGGCTCGACGATGCCGGCGCAACGCGGGCGCTCGTGATCTCGTCCACCGGCAAGCACTTCAGCGCCGGCATGGCGCTCGACGTGTTTGCCGCCGACGACCTGCAACTCGGCACCCGCAGCGCGCGCGACCGCCTGGCCTTCCAGCAGATGCTGCGCAAGCTGATCGACTGCTTCAGCGCGCTCGACGAAGCGCAGTTCCCCGTCATCTGTGCGGTGCAGGGAGGCTGCATCGGCGGGGCGCTCGACCTGGCCACCGCCTGCGACATCCGCCTGTGCAGCGCCGACGCGTTCTTCACGGTGCAAGAAATACACATCGGTATGATGGCCGACCTGGGCGTGCTGCAGCGCCTGGCCAAACTCGTGCCGCAAGGCGTGGCGCGCCAGATGGCCTACACCGGTGAGCGCGTGAGCGCCGAGCGCGCGCTGGCCGTCGGCCTCGTCAACGCCGTGCTGCCCGATGCCGCCGCGCTGCTGGACCGCGCGATGAGCCTGGCCCGAGACATCGCCGCCAAGTCGCCGCTGGCCGTGGCCGGCAGCAAGCTGGCGCTGAACCACGCACGCGACCACGGCACCGCGTCGGCGCTGGAGCAGATGACCTTGCTGCAGAGCGCGATCTTCGACACCACAGAAATGGCCACCGCCATCGGCGCGTGGAAGAACAAGCAGGTGGCCGAGTTCGAGCCGCTGATGGCGGCGAGCAAGGTCTGACTGCGTCTTTGCCAGGCCGCATCGGGTGAGCTGCCCCGGCCCGGCGCGGGTCGTGTTGTTGCTGAGTTGCCGTCACAGCCACACGCAAGACATGTGCGATTTTTCTCGCTAGGATCATCCACTTTCTAGTTGCTAGCACGGGCCTGCCGCTTGCTCGGACCCGTGCCGTTGCGCCGAACCGGCCCACGCTCAAGGCCGCTGGGCGCACGCCGCTCACCCCTGCAGAAAGACTGCTCTCATGAACCCCACTCCCCCTTCCGCGCCGTCAACGCGCACGGCTCGCGCGGCGCATGGTTTGGCCGTGCAGGTGATGGCGACATCCGTCACCTTGCTCGCCGCCGCACTGCTCGCCGGCTGCGACACCTCCGTTGCACAAGGCGGCCCGCCGATGGCCCCGCCAGTGGGCGTGGCGCCGGCCGTGCAGCGCAGCCTGGGCGAGACCGACGAGTTCACCGGCCGGCTCGAAGCCACCGACACGGTCGACGTGCGCTCACGCGTGCCCGGCACGCTGGACAAGGTGCATTTCCGCGAGGGCCAGGAGGTCGCCAAGGGCGCACTGCTGTTCACGATCGATTCGCGCGCGTTCAACGCCGAACTGGCGCGCGTGCAGGCGCAGCTCGCGTCGGCGCGCAGCGCGGCCGAGCTGGCGGGCACCGAATTTGCGCGCTCGCAGAAGCTGCTGGAGCAGCGCGCCGTCTCGCAGCAAGAGTTCGACCAGGCCAACGCCAGCGTGCGCAACACGAAGTCGGCCGTCGCCGCGGCCGAGGCTGCGGTGGCCAGCGCTCGGCTGAACGTGGAGTACAGCCGCATCCGCGCGCCGCTCGCCGGCCGTGCGTCGCGCGCGAACGTGAGCGTGGGCAACCTGGTGAATGCGGGCGACCCGGTGCTGACCACGCTCGTCTCGCAAGACAAGGTCTACGCCTACTTCGACATCAGCGAGAGCGCCTTCCTGAAGTACGGCCGCCTGGCCCGCGGTGACGGCAAGACTGGCCCCGCACTACCGGTGCAGATGGGCCTGAGCAACGAGGCCGCGCTGCCGCACAAGGGCGTGGTCGACTTCGTCGACAACCGGCTCACGCCGAGCACCGGCGGCATCCGCGCGCGGGCGGTGTTCGACAACCCGCAGCGCCAGTTCACGCCGGGCCTGTTCGTGCGGTTGCGCATTGCGGCCGGTGCGCCGGTGCCGACCATTCTGGTGCCCGACCGCGCCGTCGGCACCGACCAGAGCAAGCGCTTCGTGATGGTGGTGGGCGCCGACAAGACCGCGCAGTACCGCGAGATCACGCCGGGCCCGCTGGTCGACGGCATGCGCGTGGTCGCCAGCGGCTTGAAGGCCGGCGAGCTGGTGGTGGTGAGCGGCCTGCAGCGCGTGCGACCCGGCGCGCCTGTTGCGACCGAGTTGCTGCCGGTGGACGACAAGGGCATGCCGGTGGCCCAACCCGCCAGCCCCGCCGGCCCGCCGCAGGGTGCGGCCTCGGCGCCCAAGGGCTGATGCGATGAACATCTCGAGCTTCTTCATCGACCGGCCGCGCTTTGCGGGCGTGCTGTCGATCCTGATCTTCCTCGTCGGCGCGATCTCGGTGATGGAGTTGCCCATCTCCGAGTACCCCGAGGTCACGCCGCCGCAGGTGGTGGTGCGCGCGCAGTTCCCCGGCGCCAACCCGCGCGTCATCGCCGAGACGGTGGCCACACCGCTGGAGGAGCAGATCAACGGCGTGGAGAACATGCTCTACATGGGCAGCCAGTCCACCGCCGACGGCGCGATGACGCTGTCGATCAGCTTCAAGATCGGCACCGACCCCGACGCCGCCGCCACCGAGGTGCAAAACCGCGTGAACCGCGCGCTGCCGCGGCTGCCCGACATCGTGCGCCAGATCGGCGTGACGACCGAGAAGAGCTCGCCCAACTTCATCATGGTCGTGCACCTGGTGTCGCCCGACAACCGCTACGACGCGCTGTACCTGCGCAACTACGCTTCGCTCAACGTGCGCGACGCGCTGCTGCGCTTACCCGGCATGGGCTCGGCCCTCGCCTTCGGCTCGGGCGACTACGCGATGCGCATCTGGCTCGACCCGCAAAAGCTCGCCGCGCGCAACCTCACCTCGGCCGACGTGGTGAAGGCGCTGCGCGAGCAGAACGCGCAGGTGGCCGCCGGCGTGGTGGGCGCGCCGCCTTCGCCCAACCGTACCGAGTTCCAGCTCGCGGTCAACACGCAGGGGCGGCTCACCAGCGAGGCCGAGTTCGCCGACGTGATCGTCAGCGCGAGCGAGGCCGACGGCAGCCTGGTGCGGCTGAAGGACGTGGGCCGCGTCGAACTCGGCCCCAACACCTACGCGCTGGGCTCGCTGCTGAACAACCAGGAGGCCGCCGCGATCGGCATCTTCCAGGCGCCCAATTCGAACGCGCTGGCCTTGTCGCAAGACATCCGCCGCACGATGGACGAGCTGCAGAAGGACTTCCCGCCCGGCGTGGAGTACCGCATCGTCTACGACCCGACGCGCTTCGTGCAGTCGTCTATCGAAGAGGTGGTGATCACGCTGTTGGAGGCGATCGCGCTGGTGGTACTCGTGGTGATCGTCTTCCTGCAGACGTGGCGCGCCTCGCTCATTCCGCTGCTGGCGGTGCCGGTCAGCATCGTCGGCACCTTTGCGGTGCTGCTCGCGCTGGGCTTCTCGATCAACACGCTGACGCTGTTCGGGCTGGTGCTGGCCATCGGCATCGTGGTGGACGACGCGATCGTGGTGGTCGAGAACGTCGAGCGCAACATCGAGGCGGGCTTGAGCCCGCGCGACGCGAGCATCAAGGCGATGCAGGAGGTGTCGGGCCCGATCGTCGCCATCGGCCTGGTGCTGTGTGCGGTGTTCGTGCCGCTGGCGTTCGTGTCGGGGCTCGAAGGGCAGTTCTACCGCCAGTTCGCGGTGACGATTGCGATCTCCACCGTCATCTCGGCTTTCAACTCGCTCACGCTGTCCCCCGCGCTGGCGGCCATTCTGCTGCGCCCGCACGACGCGCCGAAAGACTGGCTCACGCGCGGCATGGACGCGGTGCTGGGCGGCTTCTTCCGCTGGTTCAACCGCATGTTCCGGCGCAACTCCGACCGCTACAGCAGCGGCGTCACGGGCCTCGTCGTCAAGCGCAAGTCCATCGCGCTGATCGTCTACGCGGCGCTGCTGGGCCTGGCGGTGCTGCTGTTCCTGCGCGTGCCGCCGGGCTTCGTGCCGCAGCAGGACAAGCAGTACCTCGTGGGCATCGCGCAACTGCCCGAGGGCGCGAGCCTGCAGCGCACCACCGAGGTCATCAAGCGCATGGCCGACATCGCCGCGGCGGTGCCGGGGGTGAAGGACACGGTGGCCTTCCCCGGCCTGTCGATCAACGGCTTCACCGCGGCGCCGAACGCCGGCCTGGTGTTCTTCGGTCTCGACGAATTTGCCGACCGCCAGCAGGCGAGCGAGCAGGCCGACGCGATTGCCGGCCAAGTGAACATGCGCCTGGGCGAGATCAAGGACGCCTTCATGTTCGTGCTGTCGCCGCCGCCGGTGAATGGCCTGGGCAACGCCAGCGGCTTCAAGCTGCAACTGCTCGACCGCACTTCAGCCGGCGAGGCCGCGCTGTTCGGCGTGACGCAGCAACTGATGGGCCGCGTGTATGGCAACCCCGATTCGGGCATCACGCAGTTCTTCAGCAACTACCAGATCAACGTGCCGCAACTCTTCGCCAACGTCGACCGCACCAAGGCCAAGCAGATGGGCGTGAACCTGAACGACGTCTACGAGACGATGCAGACCTACCTCGGCTCGCTCTACGTGAACGACTTCAACCGCTTCGGCCGCACCTTTCAGGTGATCGTGCAGGCCGACGCCGGCTTTCGCGCCACGGCCGAAGACGTGGGCAAGCTGAAAGTTCGCAACAGCCGCGGCCAGATGGTGGGCTTAAGCTCGATCATGACGATGGAGCCGGCCTTCGGCCCCGGCGCAGTGTCGCGCTACAACGGCTTCTACTCGGCCGACATCAACGGCGCGCCCAAGCCCGGCATCAGCTCGGGCCAGGCGCAGGCCGAGATGGAGAAGATATTGGCCGAGACGCTGCCGCGCGGCATCGGCTACCAGTGGACCGAGCTCGTCTACCAAGAGAAGATCGCCGGCAACACGATGATCTACATCTTCCCGCTGTGTGTGCTGCTGGTGTTTTTGGTGCTGGCGGCCACGTACGAGAGCTGGACGCTGCCGCTGGCAATCATCTTGATCGTGCCGATGTGCATCTTGAGTGCGATGGCCGGTGTGTGGATCAGCGGGCTGCTGGGCGCACCGGGCGACAACAACATCTTCACCAAAGTGGCGCTGGTGGTGCTGGTGGGGCTGGCGTGCAAGAACGCGATCCTGATCGTCGAGTTTGCAAAGGAGCTGGAAGACCGGGGCGAGAAACTGGTGGACGCCATCGTGCACGCCTGCCGCATGCGGCTGCGGCCGATTTTGATGACCTCGATCGCGTTCATCGCCGGCGTGGTGCCGCTGGTGCTTTCCACCGGCGCCGGCGCCGAAATGCGCCGCGCGATGGGCATTGCAGTGTTCAGCGGCATGCTCGGCGTCACGATCTTCGGGCTGTTCCTGACGCCGGTGTTCTATGTGCTGCTGCGGTCACTGACAAGCAAGCGGCGCGCTGCGCGCGGCACGGCGGCGTTGCCGGCGGGGGGCGATCATGTTTGATTCGGCTTTCAACTCGGCGGCCAAGCAACAACCGCTCACCCTGAGCCTGTCGAAGGGCCCGAGCATCCTGAGCCCGTCGAAGGGCCTGAGCGTGTCGAAGGGCCTATCGGCGCTGGCTGTGGCCGCGCTGGCCGGCTGCGCCAGTGGGCCCGATTACCAGTCGCCGAAGCCCGCACTCGAAGCCGCCTTCGTGCAAGCCCCGTCGGCGCGAACCGAAGAACCCGCCGCCACCTTCTGGCGCGGCTTCAACGACCCGCAACTCGACGCGCTGATCGACCAAGCGCTCGCTGCCAACACCGACGTGAAACTCGCCCAGGCGCGCCTGCAGGAAGCGCGCGCGATTGCCGGCGAGACGCGCGCCAACGGCATGCCCACCCTGAGCACCGGCGCCGACGTGGCGCGTGTGGACCCGCTCGGTCCAGGCGGCAGCGCCAACCTGTTCGATCTGTCCGGCGCCTTCAACTGGGAGCTCGACTTCTTTGGCCGCGTACGCCGATCGAACGAGTCGGCCGCCGCGCGCGTGGAGGCGAGCGAGGCCGGCGTGCAGGCCGCGCAACGCCTCGTCGCCGCCGAAGTGACGAGCACCTATTTGTCGCTTCGCACCTTGCAGCAACGGCTGCGCGTGGCGCAGGAGTCGCTCGTGAACCAGCGCGAAAGCCTGCGCCTGGTCGAAGCGCGCGCTCAGGTCGGCCGCGGCACCACGCTCGACGTCGCCCGCGCCCGCGCGCTGGTGGACAGCACCGAGGCCACCGTGCCGGCGCTGCAGGCGGCCATCGAACGGCTGCCGTACCGGCTGGCCACGTTGGTCGGCTCCAACACAGTCGGTGGCGCCAGCAGGCCGGGTGCCGCCATCGCGGCGGCCGCTCCAGCCCGCTTGAGCGCTCGCGCCCTGAGCGCGCAACTCGCAACCGAAAGCGCGCTGCCGACGCTGGCCGCCACCGACCTGTCCACCCTGGCCACCGGCACACCGCAGGCGCTGCTGGAGCGCCGGCCCGACATCCGCCTGGCCGAACGCCAGCTCGCCGCGGCCACCGCCGACATCGGCGTGGCGCGGGCCGATCTGTTCCCGCGCATCAGCCTCGTCGGCCTGCTCGGCTTCACCAGCAACCGATTGTCGGACCTTCTGCAAGCCGACTCGCGCAGCTCCAGCCTGGGCGCCAGCCTGAGCTGGACGCCATTCGACTTCGGCCGCGTGCGCGCTCGCATCGGCGCAACCGAAGCGCGCGCACTGCAGGCGCTGCTGGTCTACGAACAGACGGTGCAACTCGCCCTCGAAGAAACCGAAACCGCGCTGTCGCAATTCACCCGCAACGCCCAGCAAACCGACAAGCTCACCAGCGCCGCGCGCAACGCCGAAGAAGCCGCCCGCCTGTCCCGCGTGCGCTTCGAAGCCGGCGCCGCCGACTACCTGACCGTGCTCGACGCCGAACGCACCGTGCTGCAAGCGCGTGATGCGCTGGTGCAGGCGCAGGGCGGGACGGTGGGGGCGTTGGTGGGGGTGTATCGGGCGTTGGGTGGTGGGTGGACGGCGGTGCCTTGAGGGCTTTAGGTCTCACAAATGAACCGCCGCCGCTTTGCCACCAGCGCGCTCGCCACCATTGCGGTCGCGCGCAATAGCTTTGCAACCGCTGTGAACCCAACAACTACTGCATTTACGTCTACAACGCGATATCTCGACTTCGAACACCCAAGCATCCGTGCCGCTGTGAGCACGGCCACTATCGGCTCGAGGTCAACTGTCGAACGTGCGGTTCGCATCCATGACTTCGTACGTGATGAAGTGAAGTTCGGTTGGTCGTCGGGCTTCTATGACCAATCAGCGTCTGAGGTCCTCCGCAACAAGGTGGGTTACTGCAACACAAAGAGCACTCTGTTCGTCGCGATGTTGCGTGCAGCGGGAATACCAGCGCGCCAGTACTTCGTCGACATACACACGAGCATCCTCGCCCCTTTTGCCAACCCAGGCACTCCGTACGTCGACCATTCCTTTACCGAGGTCAACCTCGAAGGCCGGTGGATTTCTGTCGACAGTTACATCGTGGACAAACAGCTCTTTGTGAGGGCCAAACGCAAGCTTCAACAAGAGTCAAAGCTCCTGGGATACGGAGTCCACATTGACGGCACTTGTGACTGGAACGGCGAAACTGACTCGTTTGCCCAGTTCGTCAAGTTGGGACGATTCTCAGGGCTGAGCGCCAACGACTACGGCGTCTTCGAAGATGTTGGTGCGTTTTACGCTTCGGGCAAGGGAGTCAACAACTTCAACGCACTGGTGAGGCTTGCCTTTGGGCTTGTTGCTCGCGGTGCAAATCAACGAATCGAGTCTCTGCGCAGCGAGGCCTAGCTAGGGTGATGTTGCTGCGATCGCCGCAGCGCCAGGACTTGTTCTGGCTGTCACTGCATTTCTTGCGGTCGCGGCGCTGGTAAGGGTGGGCATGAGCCCGCTGGTGGGCGCGAGACGAGGTGCAGCGATAGGCTTTTTCGTCGTTGCGATCATGACGGACGCCGGGTTCTCGAACGAAGGAATCACGGGATCTCTCACGCCTTGACCGATATGCTGAACGGGCCGAGGCGCCAGTCTGATCATCGGCGATTGCCCGGGCCGGAAACGCTCGGGGCACCACGCCGCCTCACATCGGCGCGGCACCCTGGTCAGCGCGCCAACTGCAGGCGCTGGGCGTTCGCCTCCACCCCACCCCGCTGAAACCTGAACACCGCCACACTCGCCCGCAGATTCGGCCACCGCCGCACCACCCGCCCGCGCTGGATGCCGAACGCCTCCAGAATCTCCAGCCCGCCGCGCCGCGCCAGCACCTCGAAGTCGGCATACGTGCCGACGCGGATGTTGGGTGTGTCGTACCACTGGTAAGGCAGCACCTTGGTCACCGGCATGCGGCCGGCGGCGATGCTGGCGCGGTTGGGCCAGTGGGCAAAGTTGGGGAAGCTGACGATGCCGACGCGGCCGACGCGGGCGGTCTCGATCAGCATCTTCTCGGTGTTGCGCAGGTGTTGCAGCGTGTCGAGTTGCAGCACCACGTCGAAGCTCTGGTCTTCGAACAGCGCCAGCCCTTCTTCGAGGTTGAGCTGGATCACGTTGACGCCGCGCTGCGTGCAGGCCAGCACGTTGGCGTCGGCCAGCTCGATGCCGTAGCCGGTGCATTGGCGCTGCTGCTGCAGGTGCGCCAGCAGCTCGCCGTTGCCGCAGCCGAGGTCGAGCACGCGCGAGCCGGGCGGCACCATCTCGGCGATCAGCTCCATGTCCTTTCTATCCGACATGGGCCACCTCCCGCGCGATGTTGTCGAAGCACGCGCGCAGCACGCCGTGGTAGCGCGCATCGTCGAGCAAGAACGCATCGTGCCCGTGCGGCGCGTCGATCTCGGCGTAACTTACATCGAGCTTGTTGTCGACGAGCGCCTTGACGATCTCGCGCGAGCGGGCGGGCGAGAAGCGCCAGTCGGTCGTGAAGCTGATGAGCTGGAACTTGCAGCGGGCGGCAGCGAGTGCAGCGGCCAGGCTGCCGCCGTGCTCGGCCGCGGGGTCGAAGTAGTCGAGCGCGCGGGTGATGAGCAAGTAGGTGTTGGCGTCGAAGTACTCGCTGAACTTGTCGCCCTGGTAGCGCAGGTAGCTTTCGATCTCGAACTCGACATCGAGCGTGCTGAAGTTCAACGCGCCGTTCTTCAGCTCGCGGCCGAACTTGGCTTCCATCGCATCGTCGCTCAGGTAGGTGATGTGGCCGATCATCCGCGCCACGCGCAGGCCGCGGCGCGGCAAGGTGCCGTGGCGGTAGAAGTGGCCGCCGTGGAAGTCGGGGTCGGTGGTGATGGCGCGACGCGCGACCTCGTTGAAGGCGATGTTCTGCGCCGACAGGTTGGGCGCGGTGGCCACGGCGATGCAGTGGCGCAGTCGGTCGGGAAAGCGCATCGACCAGCACAGGGCCTGCATGCCGCCCAGGCTGCCGCCGAGCACCGCGGCCAACGTGGTGATGCCCAGCCGGTCCATCAGGCGGGCTTGCGCGTCGACCCAGTCTTCGACCGTCACGACGGGGAAGTCGGCGCCGTACGGTTGGCCGGTCTGCGGACTCGGATGCATCGGCCCGGTGGAGCCGAAGCACGAGCCCGGGTTGTTGACGCCGATGACGAAGAAGCGGTTGGTGTCGAGCGGTTTTCCGGGGCCGATGAGGTTGTCCCACCAGCCTTCGCTGCCCTTGAGCGGCGTGCCGTCTGGCCCCGCCTGCATGCCGGCGACGTGGTGGCTGGCGTTGAGTGCGTGGCACACCAGCACGGCGTTGGAGCGGTCGGCGTTGAGCGCGCCGTGGGTCTCGTAGACGAGCGTGTAGTCGCGCAGTTGCGCGCCGCTGCGCAAAGGCAGCGGCTCGGCGAAGTGCATGGTTTGCGGCTGAACGAGACCGACGGATGTCATCGAAGACCCAAAGGAGCGACCGAAATGAGCGACCTAAATGAGCGACCCAAGAAAAAACCCGGCGCCGCGAAAGCGGGACACCGGGTCTGCGTCCTGTCTTTAGCGGCATTTGTAGAGCGCCCGCAAGCCGGAGCAAATCAGCGCTGGCGCCGAGTATAACGAGCGGCGGTGCGACTCAAACGACGAGGCAACCCATGACCACCCGCCCCTGGTTCGACGGTTTCGAGGCGACCCGCCACGACGTGGGTGGCGTGCAGATCTTTGCCCGCGTCGGCGGCCGGCGCGACGGCCCGCCGGTGCTGCTGTTGCACGGCTTCCCGCAAACGCACGCGATGTGGCACCGCGTCGCGCAACGCCTGGCGCCGCACTTTTCCCTGGTGCTGCCCGACCTGCGCGGCTATGGCGACTCGTCCAAGCCCCCGGGCGACGCAGACCATGCCAACTACAGCAAGCGAACCATGGCGCAAGACATGGCCGCGCTGATGACGCAGCTCGGCCACGAGCGTTTTGCCGTGGTCGGCCACGACCGCGGCGGCCGCGTGGCGCACCGGCTGGCGCTCGACCACGCGGCCCGCGTGACCGCGTTGAGCGTGCTCGACATCGCGCCCACGCTCGACATGTATGAGGCGACCGACATGGCCTTCGCGAGCGCCTACTACCACTGGTTCTACCTCATCCAGCCGGCGCCGCTGCCCGAGCGGATGATCGCCGGCGCGGGCGGCGACGGCCGCTTCTTTCAGCACGGGTGCCTGGGCGGTTGGGGCGCGGGCGGGCTCGGGCACATCGAACCTGCGGCGTTGGCCGAATACGAACGCTGCTTCTGCACGCCCGATGCGATCCACAGCGCGTGTGAAGACTACCGCGCCGCGGCCGGCATCGACCTCGAACACGACCGCGCCTCACGTGCCGCTGGCCAGCGCATTGCGTGCGACATGCAGGTGCTGTGGGCTGGCAAAGGCGTGGTGCAGCGCATGTTCAAGCCGCTCGACCTGTGGCGAGCGCAATGCGCCGGCACGGTGACGGGCCGGGCGCTGCCGACCGGGCACTTTTTGCCGGAGGAGTTGCCAGACGAGATCGCCACGGCCTTGATCGACATGCTTGCCGCGAGAAGCGCCGACGCCGCGCCAGCGCGATAGAACTGACCCCGAAACGCCGACCTTTTCGGCCGTGGGCGACACCGCCGGCTCGCCTAACATCCGCCCGACCGGCGCCCCGGCGCCAATCGCTGCAGGACACGCGATGCTGAAATGGCTGCTCAAGCTCAACGATCACTTCCCGATCCGATACACCGCGTGGTTGCTGAGCGCAGTCGGTCTGCTGATGGCCGCCTACACCTGGGTCGCGTTCGGCTTCGGTGGCTGGGCGGCGTTGGCGTTTCTGTTTCTCACCGGTTTGGGGTTGCGCGACACGCTGCAAGTGCAGCGTTCGGTGCTGCGCAACTATCCCGTCATCGGCCACCTGCGCTTCCTGATGGAGTTCGTGCGGCCTGAGATTCGCCAGTACTTCATCGAGGGTGACAACGAGGCCGCGCCGTTCTCACGCCAGCAGCGCTCGCTCGTCTACCAGCGCGCCAAGGGCGACTCCGACAAGCGCCCGTTCGGCACGCAGATGGATGTGGGCGCGGTGGGCTACGAGTGGATCAACCACTCGATCGCGCCGAGCCACCTGGAGACGCACGACTTTCGCGTGACCATCGGCGCCAGTCGGGCGCAGCCCTACAGCGCGAGCGTGTTCAACATCTCGGCGATGAGCTTCGGCGCGCTCAGCGCCAACGCGATCCTGGCGCTCAACGAAGGCGCGCGGCGCGGCGGCTTTGCGCACGACACCGGCGAGGGCTCGATCAGCCGGCACCACAAGGCGCACGGCGGCGACTTGATCTGGGAGATCGGCTCGGGCTACTTCGGTTGCCGCAACGACGACGGCACGTTCAACGCCGACAAGTTCGCGGCCAACGCCGCGCAGCCGCAGGTCAAGATGATCGAGCTCAAGCTCAGCCAGGGCGCCAAGCCCGGCCACGGCGGCGTGCTGCCCGGGCCCAAGGTGACGGCCGAAATTGCCGAAGCGCGCGGCGTGCCGCAAGGCGTGGACTGCGTTTCGCCGGCCAGCCACAGCGCGTTCTCGACGCCGGTGGCGATGCTGCACTTCATCGACAGGCTGCGCGAGCTGTCGGGCGGCAAGCCGACCGGCTTCAAGCTGTGCATCGGCCACCCGTGGGAGTGGTTCGCGATCGCCAAGGCGATGGTGGCCACCGGCATCACGCCCGACTTCATCGTCGTCGACGGCGCCGAAGGCGGCACCGGCGCAGCGCCGCTCGAGTTCACCGACCACGTCGGCGCGCCGTTGCAAGAAGGCCTGCTGCTGGTGCACAACACACTCGTGGGCCTGGGTCTGCGCAGCAAGATCCGCCTGGGCTGCGCCGGCAAGGTGGTGAGCGCCTTCGACATCGCGCGCATGCTGGCGCTGGGCGCCGACTGGTGCAACTCGGCGCGCGGCTTCATGTTCGCGCTGGGCTGCATCCAGGCGCAGAGCTGCCACACCGGCCACTGCCCGACCGGTGTGACGACGCAAGACCCGCACCGGCAGCGCGCACTGGTGGTGCCGCAAAAGTCTGAGCGGGTGCACCAGTTCCACCAGAACACGCTGAAGGCGCTGAAGGAGCTGGTGCAGGCGGCCGGCCTGCAGCACCCGAGCGAGCTGACCGCGGCGCACATTGTGCGGCGCACGTCGGACCACAGCGTCAAGCTGCTGGCCAACCTGCTGCCGTTCGTGCAGCCCGGCGCGTTGCTGGCCGGCGAGATGCCGCACCAGGTCTTCAAGGTGTATTGGCCGATGGCGCAGGCATCGAGCTTCGGCGCGGCCGAGGTGCTCGGCGCTCAGAAGGCCTGATCCGTCGGTTTGCGGCCAACGCAGGCCGCGCTGCTCAGGCCGGCGGAGCGGAATCGATGAAGCTCTGGCGCAGCGACAGCTTGCCGTGCAAACGCTTGAGCTGCGGGTGCGCGGTGCGCCAGTCGAGCGTTGCGAAGCGAAAGTCGAGGTACCCCAGCGCACAGCCGACCGCGATGTCGGCCAGCGACAGGTGGTTGCCTGAACACCACGCGCGCTCGCCCAAGCCGGTGCTCATCGCCGCCAGCGACGCATGGATCTTGCCCATCTGGCGCTTCACCCAGGCGGGGCTGCGTTGCGCCTCGCTGCGGCCGGCCCAGGTGTTTTCGAGGCGGGCCAGCAAGGCGGCGTCGAGCAGGCCGTCGGCCAGCGCCTCCCAGGTGCGCACCTCGGTGCGTTCGCGGCTGCCCTCGGGGATCAGCCGGCTCACCGGCGAGCGCGTGTCCAGGTACTCGACGATGACCCTCGAATCGAACACCGCCTCGCCGCCTTCGAGCACCAGGCAGGGCACCTTGCCGAGCGGGTTGGATTTGAGGATCGCCTCACTGTTCCACACATCCTCGAGCACGAACTGGTAGTCCAGCTTCTTCTCGGCCATCACGATGCGGACCTTGCGCACGTACGGGCTGGTGAGGGCGCCGATGAGTTTCATGTGTTCTTGTGTGGAGTTGTCCCTGGTGAAATTCATTCTAGCGGTCGGTCCCCGCACTCGAACGGCAGCACCCGGATGGTAGAGTTTCAAGGGTTGGGAGCGCATCCGCCGCAGTCCCAGGCGTGGCCCAGAAAACAGATGAGTTCATCCATCAACACCGACCCACCGACCCGCCAGCGCCTGTCGTTCGGGTCGGAGCAAATCCGGGATCACCTGCTCGACATTCGCTTCACCGGCTCGGGCAGCGAGTACTTCCGCATCTGGATCGTCAACCTGCTGTTGATGCTCGTCACGCTGAGCCTGTACTACCCGTGGGCCAAGGTGCGCCGGCTGCGCTACTTCTATGGCAACACGCTGGTCGACGGCCAGCCGCTCGACTTCCACGGCAAGCCGCTGATGATGTTGCGCGGCTACCTGCTCGTGGCATTGCTGCTGGTGCTTTACTCGACCGCGGGCAACTTCTCGCCGGTCGCAGGCCTCGCGGCGTTCGTCATCGTGGCGCTCATCTGGCCGGCGCTGCTCAAGTCGTCGATGCAGTTCCGCCTGGCCAACACCAGCTGGCGCGGGCTGCGCTTTCGTTTCATGGGCACGGTGGCCGGCGCCTACAAGGCCATGCTACCGCTGTTCGTACCGGGCGGGTTGATGCTGGCGGCGCTGGTGGGCGTGCCCGACGAGCTCGAGCCGCCGATGTGGTACTCGGCATTCGTCGGCGTGGTCACGCTGGCGAGCCTGCTCGTGTTGCCCTGGTTGTGGTTCAAGCTCAAGCATTACCAACATCAGAACTACGCGCTGGGGCCGCTGCAGACCGAGTTGCGCACCGGCGTCTGGGCCTTCTACAAGGTGTTCCTGAAGACGGCGGGCGTGTTTCTGGGCGTGGTGGCGGTCATCGTCGGCTTGATGTTCGTGCTGGGCGGCCTCGGCCTGGCCAGTGTCGGCATGCCGGGGCGCAGCGGCGCCGGGCTCGGGGCAGCGATCCTGGCCAGCGTGCTGATCGGCCTCGTCGGCCTGCTGGCCATACAGATCGTGCCGCGGCCGTACTTCACATCGCGCATGCAGAACCTGCTGTGGTCTCGCACCGGCAACCAGTCGATGCGCTTTCGCAGCAAGCTCAGGTTCCGCCCGCTGCTGATGCTCACCCTGAAGAACTGGGTGCTGATGTTGCTGACGCTCGGCCTGTACTGGCCGTTTGCCATCGTGGCCGTGACGCGCATGCGGCTGGAGGCCGTCACCGTGGTCACGCGCGTGGACCCGGCCGACCTGCTGGAACACGCCCGCACCAACGAAGGCGAAGCGGCCGGCGACGCAGCCGGCGACCTGTTCGGCCTGGACATCGGGCTGTAGCGAGCGTCGCTGCGGCTACCTCGCCCCGGGCACCCACCGCCCCGTGTCAACCGCCCCGCCCGTGACCGCACCCGAGGCACCTGCCTTGCTCACCGCCGAATACTTCGACGGCCGCAGCGCGCGCGCGCGCGTGGTGACGTTGAGCCTGGTCGGCGGCGTGTTGGCGATCCGCGGCGACGGCATCTCCCTGAGCTTTGTGGCGCGCGACGTGGAGTGGCCCGAGCGCATGCGCCACGGCCCGCGCATCGCCCGCCTGCCGGACGGCGGCTCGCTGCAATGCCGCGATGTGCAGGCCTGGGACGCCTGGGCGCTGAGTAGCGGCCGCGGTGAGTCGTGGGTGGTGCGAGCCCAGCAGAGCTGGCGATGGGCGCTGGCCAGCGTGCTGGGCTTGAGCGTGCTGCTCGGCGCGATGTATGTCTGGGGCGTGCCGTGGCTGGCGCGCGTGGCCGTGGCGGCCACGCCGCTGAGCGTGGACGAAGCCATCGGCGAGTCTGCGCTGCAGTCGCTCGACCAGCAATGGCTCCAACCCAGCAAGCTGCCCGCCGACCAGCAGCAGCGCCTGCGCGCAGCATTCGGGCGCGCCACTGCGGCGCTGCCACCGGGCAGCGTGCCGACGCATCGCGTGGAGTTTCGCAGCGGCCCGCTCGGCCCGAACGCGTTCGCGCTGCCCGGCGGCACGATGGTGATGACCGATGCGCTGGTGGAGCTGGTGCAGGGTGACGAGGCGGTGTTGGTGGGCGTGCTCGGGCACGAGCTCGGCCACGTGCAGCAGCGCCACGGCCTGCGCCTGCTCTTCCAGGCCGGTGCGATCGCGGCGGTTGCCAGCGTGGTGCTGGGCGACTTCAGCACGCTGCTGGCCGGTGCGCCGGTGCTGCTCGGGCAGGCAAGCTACTCGCGCGACGCCGAACGCGAAGCGGACGCGCATGCGGTGACGGTGTTGAAGGCCGCCGGGCTCTCGCCAGCGGTGATGGTGACGTTCTTCGAGAAGGTGGCCGCGCACGGCCGCTCGGAGCGGCAGGGCGGTGCCGCCGACAGCAAAACCGACCGCGATCACGAAGGGCCAGCCCGCTCGGGCCTGGGCATCGCGATCGCATCGCACCCGGCCGACGAAGAGCGCATCCGCTTCTTCCGCGAGGCGGCGGCGCGCTGAGCGCCGTTGCATTCGACTGCACGGCGTTCTCCGTTCGGGCTGAGCCTGTCGAAGCTCATCGGCGCGCTCGGTTCCCGACAGGCCTGCGTGATCGCGCCCTTCGACAGGCTCAGGGCGAGCGGTGGTTGTGGGTCAGCGTCTGAACGTCCAGTCCACGCCGCTTGGCCGCCCCGGCAACGACAGTGCCGCGCTGCTCGGCGCGCTCTGCGCCACCACCTGCCCACGCCGCACCACCTGCAGCCTGGTCGCGCGCAGGCGGATCGCCTCCACCGGATCGCGCGCCTGCAGCAGCACGAAGTCGGCCGCACGACCGACCTCCAGGCCGTGATCGGCCAGGCCCATCACGCGCGCGCCGTTCACCGTCACCGCGTCGAAGCACGCGCGCATCTGTGCCTGCGAGGTCATCTGCGCCACGTGCAGGCCCATGTGCGCCACCTCCAGCATGTCGCCCGAGCCGAGCGAATACCACGGGTCCATCACGCAGTCGTGCCCGAAGGCGACGTTGATGCCGGCGGCCATCAGCTCGGGCACACGCGTCATGCCGCGGCGCTTGGGGTAGGTGTCGTGCCGGCCTTGCAGCGTGATGTTGATGAGCGGGTTTGCCACCGCGTGCACCTGCGCCTCACGCATCAGCGGCAGCAGCTTTGACACGTAGTAGTTGTCCATCGAGTGCATCGACGTGAGGTGCGAGCCGGTGACGCGGCCGTGCAGCCCGAGCCGATGCGTGTGGAACGCGAGCGTCTCGATGTGGCGCGACAGCGGGTCGTCGCTCTCGTCGCAATGCATGTCCACGCGCAGGCCGCGCTCGGCGGCGAGTTCGCAGAGGACCTTCACGCTCTCGGCACCATGTTCGGAAGTCCGCTCGAAGTGCGGAATGCCACCGATCACATCGACGCCCAGGTCGAGCGAGCGCTTGAGGTTGGCCAGCGCGGTGGGTGAGCGCAACAAACCGTCCTGCGGGAAGGCGACGAGCTGGAGGTCGAGATACGCCTTGACGCGCTCTTTGACATGCAGCAAAGCTTCGACAGCGAGCAGCCGGTCGTCGCACACGTCCACGTGCGTGCGGATCGCCAGCAGCCCCTTGGCCACCGCCCAGTCGCAGTACTGCAATGCGCGCTCGACCAACGCTTCCTGCGTCAGCAGCGGCTTGAGCTCGCCCCACAGCGCGATGCCCTCCAGCAGCGTGCCGCTCTGGTTGACGCGCGGCAGGCCGTAGCTGAGCGTCGCGTCCATGTGGAAGTGCGGGTCGACGAAAGGCGGGCTCAGCAGCTGGCCCTGCGCGTCGATCACCGGCGCGCCGTCGGGGGCCGGCAGGTTCGGGCCGATCGCTTCGATGCGGCCAGCGACGACGCGCACGTCTTGATGAGTGCGGCCGTCGGGAAAGGTGGCGTTGCGGACGAGGAGGTTCATGAGCGGCAGATGGTGAGCACGCAGCGTGCCCGCCCATTCTGCGCTGCCGTGCCGGCGCCGACTCGGGCGTCGGCGTGCCGTTCAGCGCTCTCGTGAGCGCCCTGATCAGCGCTCTGATCAGCGCAGCGTGATCGGCCCGGAGTCCATGTCGAACAGCTCGGCCGCCACCGTCTCGCGCGCCAACGGCATCGGCTGCGAGATCGAATGATCGGTCAGGCGGATGCGGGGCACGTTGATCAGCCGCGCCACTGGCTGGCCATGGCGCACGATGACGATCTCTTCTTCTTCGTGCAACTGCTGGATCAGTTCACTCAGGCGGGCCTTCGCATCGGCGACGCTGACGTGTTTCATGCGGGGCTCCTCGCTTCGCTTCTCTGCGGTCTGAACCGCGCCATTTTGCGGTGCCGGCAGGGCAATGCACCGAGCCGATTTGCAGTGAAACGAGGATAACTTGGCTGGAACGCGAATCGCGCCGAAAGGCGCATCGGCATGGTGTCCGGTTGTGAACGAGCCGCGCAGCCGGTGAGGCCAGTGATGCGGTGATTCTTTCTCTACCGTTCGCCCTTGCGGTACGGCTTCATCAGCGCCTGCGGGTACGCGGCGCGGCGCGCCATCACCACCAGCGCAACGATCGACAGCGCGTACGGCAGCATCAGGTAGATCTGGTACGGCAGCGCCACGCCGAACAGCGGCGCCGCCGACTGCTGCAGGCGCAACTGCAACGCGTCGAACAACGCGAACAGCACCGCGCCGAGCAGCGCCTTGCCCGGCCGCCACGACGCGAACACGACCAGCGCGACGCAAATCCAGCCGCGCCCATTGACCATGTTGAAGTAGAACGCGTTGAACGCCGCGAGCGTGAGGAACGCGCCGGCCACGCCCATCAGCGCCGAGCCGGCCGCAATGGCGCCGATGCGCACCGCCGCCACGTCGATGCCCTGCCCTTCGGCGGCCGACGGGTTCTCGCCGACCATGCGCACCGCCAGGCCGAGCGGCGTGCGGTACAGCACATAGCCGATCAGCGGCACCAGCAGCAGCGCGAGCAGCGTGAGCGGCGTTTGCGCGTTGAGGACGGGAACAGGCAGCCAGTCCATCGGCGCGAACGCGGTGATCGTCGGCGGGCTGTCGACCTTGGGGAAGCTGACGCGGTAGGCATAGCTGGCAACGCTGGTGGCGAACAGCGTGATGCCCAGGCCCGAGACGTGCTGCGACAGCGACAACGTGACCGTGAGGAAACCGTGCAGCAACCCGAGCACCGCGCCCACCGCGGCCGCCACCAACACGCCGAGCCACAGGTCGCGGCCCTGGTACACCGTGAGCCAGCCGGTGAAGGCACCCGCCACCATGATCCCTTCGATGCCCAGGTTCAACACGCCCGCGCGCTCGCACAGCAGCACGCCCAAGGTGCCCAGGATCAGCGGCGTGGCAATGCGCAGCACCGCGACCCAGAAGGGCACACTGAAGAACAGGTCGAGGGTTTCAGCCAGCACCTTGGGCTTTCGCTGAGGGCGTCTGCGGCCCGCGCCACACGACCCGGTACTGCGCCATCATCGTCGCCACCAGCATCGCCAGCAGCGAGACCGAGACGATCACGTCGGCGATGTACGTCGGCACGTCGACCGCGCGGCTCATGCTGTCGGCACCCACCAGGATGCCGGCGACGAACACCGCCGCGGCCACCACGCCGAGCGGGTTCAGCGCAGCGAGCATCGCGATGACGATGCCGGTGTAGCCGTAGCCCGGCGACATGTCGAGCGTGACGTAGCTCGTGCGGCCCGCCACCTCGATCGCACCAGCGAGCCCCGCGAGCGCGCCCGACAGCAGCGCCACCTTGACGGTGACCCAGCCCACCGGCATGCCGGCGAAGGCCGAGGCGCGCGCGTTGGCGCCGACCGCGCGGATCTCGAAGCCGGTGGTCGTGTGCTTGAACAGCGCCCACAGCAGCAGCGCCAGCACCAGCGCCCACAGCAGGCCGGTGTGCACGCGCGTGCGCGGCACCAGCTTGTCGAGCTGCAGCGCGTCTTGCAGCACCACGCTTTGCGGCCAGCCCATCGCGGTCGGGTCCTTCATCGGCCCGTCGAGCATCATCGAGACGAACAGCAGCACGATGAAGTTCAGCAACAAGGTGGTAACGACTTCGTCGACACCGAGCCGGCTCTTCATCAGCGCCGGGCCGAGCAGCAGCAACGCGCCGGCCAGCGCAGCGGCGGCCATCATCAGCGGGAACAGCAGCCACGGCGACACCTCGAACTCGGTGCCGCCATGCAAGCCCCCCACGGCCACGGCCGCCAACGCGCCGGCATACAACTGCCCCTCCGCGCCGATGTTGAACAGCCGCGCCTTGAACGCCACCGCCGCCGCGAGGCCGGTCAGGATCAGCGGCGTGGCGCGCGTGAGCGTCTCGGTCCACGCGAACACCGAGCCGAAGCCCCCTTCGAGCAGCAACGCGTACGCGCGGCCGACAGGCGCGCCGGCCCAGGCCACCAGCAGCGAGGTGACGAGCAGCGTGAACGCGACCGCCACAAACGGCGCGCCGAGCTGCGCGGCGCGCGAGAGTTCGGCTCGGCGTTCAATGCGCACGGGTGGCCCCGGGCGGCGAAGGCGATCGATGCGCCTTCCCTTGTGACGGCGCCTGCGACGGGCCCCCGCTTCGTGCCGAGCCAGCGTCTTGCACGCGATCCCCGCCCGCCATTGCCAGCCCGATCTGCGCCAGCGTCCACTGCGCCGCCGGCCGTGCGTCGGTGAGCCGGCCGTGGTGGATCACCGCAACGCGGTCGGCCAGCGCGAAGATTTCTTCGAGGTCTTCCGAAATCACCAGCACCGCCGAGCCTTGCGCGCAGGCGTCGAGCAACTGCTGGTGCACGTAGGCCACCGCGCCGATGTCCAGGCCCCACGTGGGTTGGTCGGCGACGATCAACGAGGGAGGCCGGTTCGAGCCGGGGTCGCCGACCAAGGCTCGGCCGAGGATCAGCTTTTGCATGTTGCCGCCCGACAAGGATCGCGTCGGCGTCTGGAGCCCGCGCGACTCGGTGCCGCGCACGTCGAAGCGTTCGATCAGCGCCTTGGCATGCGCCTGCGCTGCGCGCCGCTTGATGAAGCCGAAGGCGTTCGAGAACGCGGGCGTCGCATAACGCTCCAGCATCGCGTTCTCCCACGCCGGCAGGTCGCCGACGACGCCGACCGCGTGGCGGTCTTCTGGGATGCGCGCCGCACCCGCCTCGACCCACGCGCGCGGCTGCGCCGGCATGGCCCGACCGAGCAACTCGACGCTACCCGCGTCCAGCGCGTGCAGCCCGAACAGCAGTTCGGCCAGCGCGCCTTGCCCGTTGCCGGCCACACCGGCAATCGCGACGATCTCGCCTGCGCAAAGATCCAGGTTCACGTCGTCGAGCAGGCGGCGGCCCTGCTTCGATGCGATCGTGGCGCCGTTCAAGCGGCACACCACGTCGCCGGCAGCGCGCGCACGGCGCGTCGGCGCATCGACGCGTCGGCCGACCATCACCTCGGCCAGGCGCGGCTTGTCGGCGTCGGCCGACGGCATCAACGCCACCAGCTTGCCGCCACGCAGCACGGCGATGCGGTGCGACACGCGCAGCACCTCGTCGAGCTTGTGGCTGATGAAGATCACGCTCAGGCCCTGGTTGATGAGCTGCCTCAACGTGGCGAACAACGACTCGGACTCGGCCGGTGTGAGCACCGCAGTCGGCTCGTCCAGGATCAGAATGCGCGCGCCACGGACGAGCGCTTTCAGGATCTCGACGCGCTGGCGTTCGCCGACAGACAACTCGGTGATCAACGCGTCCGGATTCACACCCAGGCCGAAACGCTCGGCCGCGTCCAGCAGCTTCGCGCGAGCCAGCGCACGGCGCGAGCGCCACGACCACAGCGGCTCGGTGCCGAGCATCACGTTGTCGAGCACGCTGAGGTTGTCGGCCAGCGCAAAGTGCTGGTGCACCATGCCGATGCCGGCGGCGAGCGACGCCTTCGGGTTGCCCGGCGGCAGCGGCTGGCCGAAGACCTCGATGTGCCCGGCGTCGGCCAGGTAGTGGCCGAACAGGATCGACACCAGCGTGCTCTTGCCCGCGCCGTTCTCGCCGAGCAGCGCGAGCACCTCGCCGGGCCCGAGGTCGAGCGAGATGGCGTCATTGGCCACCAGCGCGCCGAAGCGCTTGGTGATGCCCGAGAGGCGCAGGACCGGGGGGGCCACGGTCACTGCGCAGGCTGCACGGTGCTGCCGGGGTCGGACAGCGCGGGCCTCACGTGGCCAGCCACTGAGCCGCTTACTTGGCCGTGGGCTTGGGCTGGTTGTCGTCCACCTTCACCGTGAACTGGCCGGCGAGGATCGCCTTTTCCTTGGCGCGCACCTTGGCGACGATGTCGGCGGGGATCTTGTTCTCGAAGGTGCCCAACGGCGCGAGCTCGCTGCCCTTGTGCTTCATCATCGAGTACGAGCCGTAGTCGGCGGCCTTGAACTTGCCGTCCTTGACCATCTTGATCGCCAGGTCGATGGTGGGCTCCATGTTCCACAGCGCCGAGGCGACCACGGTGTCGGGGTATTTGTCTTGCGTGTTGATGACGTTGCCGATGGCGAGTTTGCCCCTCTCCTTGGCCGCGTCGGCCACGCCGAAGCGCTCGGCGTACATCACGTCTGCCCCCTTGTCGATCATCGCGAAGGCGGCTTCCTTGGCTTTCGGCGGGTCGAACCAGCTGTTGATGAAGGTCACCATGAACTCGGACTTGGGGTTGGTCTCTTTCGCGCCGGCCATGAAAGCGTTCATCAGGCGGTTCACTTCAGGAATCGGGTAGCCGCCGACCATACCTATTTTGTTGCTCTTGGTCATCGCCCCGGCGATCATGCCGGTCAGGTAGGCCGGCTCCTGGATGTAGTTGTCGAACACCGCAAAGTTGGGCTCCTGCGGCTTGCCCGAGCTGCCCATCACGAAGCTGACCTTCGGGTAGTCCTTGGCGACCTTGCGCGCTGCGGCCTCGACGGCGAACGACTCGCCGACGATGAGCTGGTGGCCCTTTTCGGCATAGCCGCGCATCACGCGCTCTTAGTCGGCGTTGGTGACGTTCTCGCTGAACACGTATTCGATGTCACCGCGCGCGACGGCGGCCTTCAGCGCCTTGTCGATGCGGCTGACCCACTGCTGCTCCACCGGCACGGTGTAGATGGCGGCGACCTTGATCTTGGTCTGGGCAACGGCAGACAGGCTGAAGCTGGCCAGCGCGGCGGCGGCGACGGCCGCAGCGAGGGATTGACGACGAGAGAAGGACATGAGGTCTCCTTGTTGTGGGAAGTGACGACGAAATGAGCAGCAAGCTGCGTGCCGGGTCTTGGCTCCCTCGCCCCTCTGGGGAGAGGGTTGGGGTGAGGGGCCGCGCGTGGCATCCACCGCGACCCCCACCCCAGCCCTCCCCCAGCGGGGGAGGGAGAGAGAGTCAAACGACACCGGCCCGCTCCAGCATCGCATGCAACAACACATTGCACCCAGCCGTGATGTGCTCGGGCTTGGCGTCCTCGATCTCGTTGTGGCTGATGCCGTTCTTGCACGGGATGAAGATCATGCCGGCCGGCGCCAGCTTGGCCATGTAGACGGCATCGTGGCCGGCGCCGGAGACAGCGTTCATGTGGCTGTAGCCCAAGCGCCGCGTGGCCCGCGCCACGGCGTCTACGCAATCGGCGTGGAACTGCGTCGCCGGAAAGGACGTGACCAGCTTGACGTCGATCGGCAGCCCGCTCTCGGCGCTGAGCCTGGCCGCCACGCCGCGGATGTCGGCGTCCATCGCATCGCACAGCGCTTCGCTGGCATTGCGCAGGTCGATGCTGAACTTCACATTCCCCGGAATCACGTTGCGGCTGTTCGGAAACACCTGCACCATGCCCACAGTGCCACGGCCATGGTTCTCGCCGTTTGACTGCGGGTGGCGGTGGGCGCAGGCCACCACTTCCTGCATCAGCCGGGTGGCCACCTGCAGCGCGTCCTTGCGCAGCGCCATCGGCGTCGGGCCGGCGTGCGCTTCCATGCCGGTCACAACGCAGTCGTACCAGCGCACGCCCAGCACGCCGGTGACGACGCCGATCGTCTTGTCGTTGTCCTCCAGCACCGGGCCTTGTTCGATGTGCGTCTCGAAGTAGGCGCCGATGGGGTGGTCACCCGGTTCTTCGGTGCCCAGGTACCCGATGCGCTCCAGTTCGCCCTTGACTGTCTTGCCCTCGGTGTCGGTGGCGGCATAGGCGTGTTCGAGCGTGAAGGCTTTGGCGAATGCGCCCGAGCCCATCATCACCGGCACGAAGCGCGAGCCTTCCTCGTTGGTCCACCACGCCACCTCGATCGGCGCTTCGGTCTGGATGCCGTGGTCGTTGAGCGTGCGCACCACCTCAATGCCGGCCAGCACGCCGTAATTGCCATCGAACTTGCCGCCGGTGGGCTGGGTGTCGATGTGGCTGCCGGTGACGATGGGCGGCAACGCGTTGTTGCGGCCAGGGCGGCGCAGGAAGCCGTTGCCGATCTTGTCGATCGTCACCGTCATGCCTGCTTCACGCGCCCACTTGCTGACGAGGTCACGGCCCTGCTTGTCCAGGTCGGTCAGCGTCAGCCGGCACACACCACCCTTGGGCGTGGCACCGATCTTCGCCAGCTCCATCAGCGAGGCCCACAGCCGCGGGCCATCGATGCGCAGTTGATCGATGTCGTGCTTCACTTTCGCGTCCATCACGTTGCTCCTTGTATTGCTCCCTCTCCCAGGGCCACGAAGGGGCCCCTTCGTGGCCCTGGGAGAGGGTTGGGGTGAGGGCTGGGGGGACGCGACACCGCACAGCCCCGTCACCGCTCGCCCCTCACCCCAGCCCTCTCCCCAAAGGGGCGAGGGAGCCAATTCACCGCGCCACGGCAGTCGGTGCGGTCACCTGCGCGCGCAGCTTCATTGCGTCGAAGTCGATCCCGAACGGCGGCCGCTTGATGTAGCGGCCCGAGCCACGCACAGCGCGCAGTTCGCCGTTCGAATACACCACCTTGCCCTGGCTGATCGTCGTCGTCGGCACGCCCTTCACTTGGAGGCCTTCGAAGATGTTGAAGTCCACCTTGCTGTGCTGCGTCTTGACCGAGATCGTCTTCGTGCCCTGCGGGTCCCACACCACCAGGTCGGCGTCGGCGCCTACGCTGACGCTGCCCTTCTGAGGGTAGATGTTGAAGATGCGTGCGGTGTTGGCCGACGTGATCGCAACGAACTCGCTCGGCGTGAGCCGGCCGCTGTTGACGCCCGCATCCCAGATCACCGCGAGGCGTTCTTCGATGCCGCCGCAGCCGTTCGGAATCTTCGCAAAGCTGTCCTTGCCGGCCGCCTTTTGGTCGGCGCAGAAGACGCAGTGGTCGGTGGCCGTGGTGTGCAGGCTGCCCGCCTGCAAGCCACGCCACAGGAACTCCTGGTGCGTCTTGGGCCGGAACGGCGGGCTCATCACGTGCGCGGCGGCGGCTGTGAAGTCGGGGTTGCGGTAGACGCTGTCGTCGGTCACCAAGTGCCCGGCCAGCACCTCGCCGTAGACGCGCTGGCCGCGGGCCCGCGCGCGTGCAATCGCCTCGGCGGATTCGATGCACGACACGTGCACGATGTAGATCGGCACGCCCAGCACGTCGGCAATCGCGATGGCGCGGTTGGCGGCTTCGCCTTCGACCATCGGCGGGCGCGACAGCGGGTGGCCCTCCGGCCCGGTGATGCCCATCTTGGCGACCTCCTGCTGCAGCAGGAACACCAGTTCGCCGTTCTCGGCGTGCACCGTCGGCATGGCACCCAGTTCGAGCGCGCGGCGGAAGCTGTTCACCAGCGTTTCGTCGTCGCACATGATGGCGTTCTTGTAGGCCATGAAGTGCTTGAAGCTGTTCACGCCCTCGTGCTGCACGAGCGTACCCATGTCGCGCTTGACCGATTCGTCCCACCACGTCACCGCGACGTGGAAGCCGTGGTCGGCGGCCGACTTTTCGGCCCAGCCGCGCCACATCCGAAAAGCGTCCATCAGCGGCTGCTTCGGGTCGGGAATCACGAAGTCGATGATGCTGGTGGTGCCGCCGGCCAGGCCGGCCGCGGTGCCGTCGAAAAAATCATCGACCGCCACCGTGCCCATGAAGGGCAGTTGCATGTGGGTGTGCGGGTCGATGCCACCGGGCATCACGTACTGGCCACCAGCGTCGACGGTTTGCGTGCCGGCCGGCGCCTGCAGGTCGTCGCCGACGGCGCTGATCTTGCCGTCGATGCACAACACGTCGGCGCGGAACTGGCGGTCGGCATTCACCACCGTTCCGCCGCGGATCAGGACTGCACTCATATTCACACTCCTTTGCACATCGTTGTGCTCGTTGCTCCCTCGCCCCTTTGGGGAGAGGGTTGGGGTGAGGGGCCGGCGGTCCGCCACCGTTGCTGGCCCCCACCCCAGCCCTCCCCCAGAAGGGGAGGGAGGAATACCGCTTACACGGTCGTCGTCGCCATCGGGTTGTTCGGGTGCGTCGTCCAGTTCGCATACTGGCCCGTCACCACTTTGCCGGTTCGCACATCCACCTCGCCGGGCTTCAAGCTGCGCAGCGTAATGCATTGCGGCACCGGGCAGACCGACACGCACAGGTTGCAGCCGACGCACTCGGCATCGTTGACCTCGAAGTGCCGCTTGCCGTCTTTCATCGCGAAGATCGCCTGGTGCGACGTGTCTTCGCACACCACGTGGCAGCGACCGCACTGGATACACAGGCTCTGGTCGATGACGGCCTTGTCGACATGGTTGAGGTTGAGCTGGTTCCAGTTCGTCACCGTCGGCACGGCACGGCCGACCATCTGACCCACCGACGTGTAGCCCTTCTCGTCCATGAAGTTCGACAAGCCGTCGCAAAAATCGCGCACGATCTTGAAGCCATAGACCATCGCCGCAGTACACACCTGCACATTGCTGGCGCCGAGCGCAATGAACTCCGCCGCGTCGCGCCAGGTGGTGATGCCGCCGATGCCGGAGATGGGCATCCCGGCGGTCGCCGGGTCGCGCGCGATCTCGGCCACCATGTTCAGCGCCATCGGCTTGACCGCCGGGCCGCAGTAGCCGCCGTGCGAGCCGCGGCCGTCGGTGCTGGGGTTCATCACCATCGTGTCGAGGTTGACGCTGATGATCGAGTTGACGGTGTTGATCAAGCTGACCGCGTCGGCCCCGCCGGCCTTGGCCGCGCGCGCGGGGTGGCGGATGTCGGTGATGTTGGGCGTGAGCTTGACGATCACCGGCAGCCGGGTGAACCGCTTGCACCAGCGCGCCACCATCTCGATGTACTCCGGCACCTGGCCCACCGCCGAGCCCATGCCGCGCTCGCTCATGCCGTGCGGGCAGCCGAAGTTGAGCTCCACGCCGTCGCAACCGGTGTCCTCCACCCTCGGCAGGATGTTCTTCCACGAGGCTTCGTCGCACGGCACCATCAGCGACACCACCACCGCGCGGTCGGGCCAGTTGCGCTTGACTCTTTTGATCTCGGCCAGGTTGACCGGCAGCGGCCGGTCGGTGATCAGCTCGATGTTGTTGAAGCCGATCACGCGCCGCGCATCGGAATGCAGCGCCTCGTAGCGTGGGCCGTTGACGTTGACGATCGGCGGGTCTTCGCCGAGCGTCTTCCACACCACGCCGCCCCAGCCGGCCTCGAAGGCGCGGTTGACGTTGTATTCCTTGTCGGTCGGCGGGGCAGACGCCAGCCAGAACGGGTTGGGGCTCTTGATGCCCAGGAAGCTGCTGCTCAGGTCGGCCATCGAAGTTGCTCCGGTGTGGGTGTGGGCGCGGGCTGCGTTGTCGCTCAGGCGCGCAGGTCGGAAATGACGGCGGGCATGACGTCAAGCGCGAAGGCGGCGGTCGATCGCGATCGCCGCCACTTTGCCGTGTTCGACCGCCTCGACTGTCAGGTCGCGCCCGCCGGCACGGCAGTCGCCGCCGGCCCAAATCTTCGGGTGCGAAGTCTGGCCGTCGGCGTCGGTCGCGAGCGCACCACGGTCGAGCGCCAGGCGGATGGGCTCGGTGCCGTGGGCGGCCGCGCCCACCGGCTCGGCGACGAAGGTCTGGCCGACCGCCTTCAGCACCACGTCGGCGTCGAGCGTGAAGTGCCCGTCGGTCTCGACGAGCTTGCCGCCTTCCAATCGGGTGCGCGCGAAACGCATGCCTTTGACGTGCCCGCCAACGGCCACGACCTCTTTCGGTGCGGCCCAGTGCTTGATCTTCACGCCGTTGGTCTGCGCCCAGTCCTGCTCGTGGCCCGAGGCCGACATGCCTTCGGGCCCGCGCCGGTAGACGATGGTCACGTCCTCAGCGCCGAGCAGGCGGCTTTGCACCGCCGCGTCCACCGCCGTCATGCCGCCGCCGATCACGACCACCTTGCGGCCCACGGCCACCTGGGCCGGGTTGGCCTGGCGCAGCTCGGCGATGAAGTCCACCGCCGCACGCAGTGGCGGCGCGCCTGATGCCGCCGGCTCGGCCGCGCCGATGCCGTTGACGCCCGCCAGGCCCAGGCCGAGGAACACCGCGTCGAAGTCTTTCACCAGCGTGTCGAGGTGAATGTCGTGGCCGAGTTGTTGCTTCGACCGGACCTCAATGCCGCCGATGGAGAGCAGCCAATCGACCTCTTTCTGCGCAAAGCCGCCGGTCGTCTTGTAAGTGGCAATGCCGTATTCGTTCAGCCCGCCAAGCTTCGGCTTGGCGTCGAACAGCACCACCGCGTGGCCCAGCATCGCAAGCCGGTGCGCACACGCGAGGCCCGCCGGCCCGCCGCCGACCACCGCGACGGTGCGCCCGCTGGCCAGTGCACGCGTGAACATCGGCGCGCCCGGTTTGGCGAAGTACGCGTCGGTGGCAAAGCGCTGCAGCAGGCCGATCTCGACCGGCTTCTCCTCTGCGGTGTTGCGCACGCAGGCCTCTTCGCACAGCACTTCGGTGGGGCAGACGCGGGCGCACATGCCGCCGAGGATGTTTTCTTCCAAGATGGTGCGCGCTGCGCCGCGCAGGTTGTCTTGCGCAATGCGGGCGATGAAGGTCGGGATGTCGATGCCGGTCGGGCAGGCCACGGTGCACGGCGCGTCGAAGCAGTAGTAGCAGCGGTCGGCTTCGAGTCGCGCCTGCACGGGGGTCAGCGGCGGGTGGGCGTCGGAGAAGTTCTTTGCGTATTCGGCGAGCGAGAGCCGGCCGCAGGCGATGTCGGGGAGGGTGGCGCTCATCGGTCAAGGTCTCCTGGGGACGTCCTGGGGAGCAGGCAATCGAGCAAGCAAATGAACTGGCAAACGAACAAGCAAGCCGCGGGCCAATCGACGCGCGTCGCGCCCGGCCGGGCCGCGATGCTTTTACCAAGTGGTCAGTCTGCGGTATTTCCATTCCGGCATCAAGCCCGGCACACTGCCGTCCATGAAAACACCGATGCGCGCACCGGCCCCAGCGCGCCCTGAACTGGCCCAGCGCATCCTGCAAGCCGCCAAGCCGCTGTTCGCACAGCACGGTTACGGCGGTGTGTCGATCGATCGCATCGCCGAGGCCGCGGGCATCTCCAAGCAGAACCTGCTGTACTACTTCCCGCGCAAGTTGCTGCTGTACCGCGAGGTGCTGGGCGATGTGCTCGACGTGTGGCTGTCGTACATGGACGCGATGAGCCAGCGCGAGGACGACCCCGAGGCCGCGCTGCGCGAATACATCGCCGGCAAGCTGCGCTTCTCGTTCGACCACCCCGACGACTCGCGCGTCTACGCCAACGAGGTGATCGCCGGTGCGCCGCACTTTGCCGACGAGATTCGCCGCCGCGTGATCCCTGCGCTGCAGGCCGACGTGAAGGTGTTCGGCCGCTGGGCCGACAAGGGCCTGTGCCGGCCGATCGACGCGCGCCACCTGATGGTGGTGCTGTGGTCGGCGACGCAGGCGTATGCCGACTTCGCGAAGCAGATCTGTTTGGTGCTGGGCAAACCGCGCCTGACGCGCGCCGACCTGGCGGTGGCCGAGGCGCAGTTGGTGGACATGGTGCTGCGCGCGGTGTTGCTGGACCCGCCGGCGGCCGAGGCCACGGCGCGGAAGGCGCTGGCGCGCAAGGCCCGCTGACCCCGGCCTAGGCGCTGCCGGTCCAAGCCCTAAAATTCGGCGGGTCCCGCCTCCCCGCAGCGCCATCGCTGCCCGACCGCATGAACCCCACGCCCCTCACCGCCCTGTCGCCGCTGGACGGCCGCTACGCGCCCAAGCTCGCGGCGTTGCGCCCGCTGCTGTCCGAGTTCGGGCTGATGCACCGGCGCGTGCAGGTCGAGGTCGAGTGGTTCATCGCGCTGTCGGACGCCGGCTTTGCCGAGTTCAAGCCGCTGGTCGCTGCGTCTCGTGAGCTGCTTCGTTTACTGGTGCGCGACTTCTCAGAAGCCGACGCGCAGGCCATCAAGGAGATCGAGCGCACCACCAACCACGATGTGAAGGCGGTCGAGTACTGGCTCAAGGCGCGCTTCGCCGGCCACCCCGAACTGCTGGCCGCGGCGGAATTCGTGCACTTCGCCTGCACCAGCGAAGACATCAACAACACCAGCCACGGCCTGATGCTGCAAGCCGCGCGGCGCGACGTGCTGCTGCCGGCGCTCGACAAAGTGGTCACGCGCATGACGACGATGGCGCACGCGCTGGCCGACCTGCCGATGCTGAGCCGCACGCACGGCCAGACCGCCAGCCCGACCACCCTTGGCAAGGAAGTGGCCAACGTCGTCGCCCGCCTGCACCGCGCGCGCACCGCGATCGCCGACGTCAAGCTGCTCGCCAAGATGAACGGCGCGGTCGGCAACTACAACGCGCACCTGGCGGCCTACCCGCAGCACGACTGGGAGGCGTTCTCGCGCCGGGTGGTCGAGCAGCAACTGGGCCTCACCTTCAACCCGTACACCATCCAGATCGAACCGCACGACTGCATGGCCGAGCTGTTCGACGCGGTGACGCGCTGCAACACCATCCTGATCGACTGGTCGCGCGACGTGTGGGGTTACGTGAGCCTGGGCTACTTCAAGCAGAAGGTGAAGAAGGGCGAGGTCGGCTCCAGCACGATGCCGCACAAGGTCAACCCGATCGACTTCGAAAACGCCGAGGGCAACTTCGGGCTGGCCAACGCGCTGCTCACGCACATGAGCCAGAAGCTGCCGATCAGCCGCTTTCAGCGCGACCTGACCGACAGCACCGTGCTGCGCAACATGGGCGTGGCGCTGGGCTATGCGGCGCTGGCGCTCGACAGCCTGGCCCGCGGCCTGGACAAGCTCGAACTCAACGCCCCGGCGCTGGCTGCCGACCTCGACGCCGCGTGGGAGGTGCTGGCCGAGCCGGTTCAAACGGTGATGCGCCTGCACGGCCTGCCCAACCCGTACGACCAGTTGAAGGACTTCACGCAGGGCAAGCCGATCACGCGCGATCTGATGCAAGGCTTCATCCGCGGGCTGGCGCTGCCGGAGGCCGACAAAGCGCGCCTGCTGGCGCTGACGCCGGCCGGGTACACCGGCAAGGCGGCCGAGCTGGCGCGGCGCATCGGTGAAAGCGGCGGCGCAGGCGGGAGCAGCGCATGACCGTCGGCCTCACCTTCACTGAGCAGCTGGCGCGCGCCGAGCGCACCAACGACTCGCTGCTGTGTGTCGGCCTGGACCCCGAACCGGCCAAGTTCCCCGGAGCGTGGAAGAACGACCCCTCGCGCATCTTCGATTTCTGCAGCGCCATCGTCGACGCCACGCACGACCTGGCGATCGCCTTCAAGCCGCAGTTCGCGCACTTCGCGGCGCACCGCGCCGAGGCGCAGCTTGAGCGGCTGATCGAGCACATCCACCGCGTGGCGCCGAACGTGCCGGTGATCCTGGACGCCAAGCGCGGCGACATCGGCAGCACGGCGGCGCAGTACGCGGTCGAGGCGTTCGAGCGTTACCGGGCGGATGCGCTGACCTTGTCGCCGTTCCTCGGGTTCGACTCGATCGAGCCTTACCTGCGTTACGCCGACAAGGGCTTGATCCTGCTGTGCCGGACCTCCAACCCCGGAGGCGCTGATTTGCAAGGCCAGCGGCTGCAAAGCGGCGAGCTGCTCTACGAGCACATCGCGCGGCTGGCACAAGGCGCGTGGAACCGCAGCGGGCAGCTCGGCCTGGTGGTGGGCGCGACCTTCCCCGACGAGATCGCGCGCGTGCGTGCAATCGCGCCGACCTTGCCGCTGCTGATCCCGGGCATCGGCGCGCAGGGCGGCGACGCGCTCGCCACAGTGCGTGCGGGCTGGCGCGCGTGGCCTGGCGCAGCGACCGGCGCGGCGACCGACGCAGCAGCCGATGCAGCGGCCGGCGCCGCTGCCCAGGCAGCGCCCGTCACGACCGGGCCGATCATCGTCAGCTCCTCACGCGCGATCCTGTATGCCGAGCCGGCTGCGAACGAACCCAGCGGTACAGGCCGAGCCTTCGCAATGCGGGCGCGCCAGGCTGCGGCGGCGACCCGCGACGCGCTGAACCAGGCCCGTTCTGCGAGCGGCGGCCGGCACCATGAGCCCGGTGGCTGAGCCTTTGACCGCCAGCCGGGCGGCAGGCGAACCCACCGGCCCGGAAGTTGCGTAAGTACGTCGGGCGCGTGGCGCCACCTCCCCATGCGCCCCAAAACAAATCACACTACCCCCAGACTTTTCCAGGAGTTCCCTTCATGCCCCGTCGTGCCCTTTCCGTCGTCACCGCCGCTGCACTCAGTTTGGGCGCTGGCACCGCCGTCCAGGCGCAATCCAGCGTTTCTGCCTACGGCTTGATGGACATGTCTGTCGGCCAGTACCAGGCCACCGGCAGCAGCACCAAACTGTGGCGCGCTCAGAGCGGCAACATGACCACCAGCTTCCTCGGCTTCAAGGGCACGGAAGACCTGGGCGGCGGCTTGAAGGCGGTGTTCTCCTTCGAGCACTTCCTGCGCCTGGACACCGGCGAGCCCGGCCGCTTCAACGGCGACGCCTTCTGGGCGCGCAGCGCCTGGGTGGGCCTTTCGGGCGCGTTCGGCACCAGCAAGCTGGGGCGCAACACCACGCCGCTGTTCGTCTCCACCCTCATCTTCAATGCCATCGGCGACTCGTTCGGCTACTCGCCGAGCATCCGCCAGCTCTTCACGCCCAACACCGGCGCGGGCATGCTGCCGTTCTTCGGCGACACCGGCTGGAACAGCTCACTGGCCTACAACAGCCCCAACTTCAACGGCCTGAGCCTGAACCTGATCGGCAACCTGGGCGAGGGCTCAGCCACCGCCAACGGGCGCAACATCGGCGCCAACGTGCTGTACTTCCGCGGGCCGTTCGCGGCCACGGTGGCGGCGCAGCAGGTCAAGAACGGCGCATTCGGCGTGCCGGCCGGCTGGGCCAGCCAGGACACGGTGCAACTGGGCCTGTCGTACGACCTCAGCGTGGTCAAGCTGTTCGGCCAGTACACGCTGGCCAAGACCAAGGCCACGTTGAACACCGACACCGCCATCTACGGGCTGGGCGCGGCGGTGCCCGTGGGCGCGGGCAAGGTGCTGCTGCAGTACGGCAACGCCACCGCCGACCGCGGCGCCACCGAGGTGGTGAACAAGACGCTGACAGTCGGCTACGACTACTTCCTTTCCAAGAGCACCGACGTCTACGCCGTCATCGTCAACGACAAGGCGACCGGGCTGGACGCGGGGAACAGCGTGGCGGCAGGGCTGAGAGTGCGGTTCTGAGCGGGTTTCACGGCTGAGCACTGCTCCCTCGCCCCCTTGGGGAGAGGGAGCAGATGCTTCAATCCAGGCTCACCTCGGTCCTCACCGCCCCCGCCCGATCGGCACGCGCGGTGATCGCCAGCCGCGTGCCTTGGGGCGCTCGCACGATCCATTCGTTCACCGCGCGGTCGCCGGTGACGTCGCGGTTGGGCAGGAAGGCCTGCAGCGAGTTCTTCGGCGCGTGGCCCTCCAGCTGCGGGCCTTCAACGCGCGGCTTGCCGCTTACTAGCGAAACCGCGGCATCCCCCTCGGGCAGATGGATCTCGAACATCACCCCGCGCGTGACCTTGCGGGCCAGCGCGCGCTTGGTCACGTAGGCCGGCAGCCAGCCGCTGTTGGCCACGGCGATGCGCACGCGCCAGGTGTCGGGGCCGAGCGCACGCACCTCGGTGCGCAGCAACTCCAGCTTGGGCAACGACAACGCGATCTGCGTCATCCACGCCGGGAAGCGCGCCGCCTCGCGCTCGCGCAGGTGCGGCGGCGGGTTGCGCCAGAAGTTCATCTTGTCCCAGCCGCCGAGCTCGACCGCACCGAGCTGCGGGTGCAGAAACGGCTTCCAGTCCACGTGCGCCTGGCCGGCGCAGTGCTCGTCGCTCCACTTGAGCAGCTTGAGGTCGTCTTCGACCGGGTGCTCGCGGTACCAGTCGACCCACTTGTAGTCGGTGATGCCGGCCTCCTTGTTCGGCGACCAGATCTCGACGACCCAGAACAGCGCGCCCAGGTGTTCGTACACCCAGTCCTGCGTGCCGGTGATGACTTCCTTCGGGTGGTACTTGAACTCGTGCCAGATGCTGATGGCGGGGTAGCCGCTGAGCTTCGCACCCAGTTCGCTGAAGCGTTTGTACGACCACAGGTCCTCCGGGATCATGTCGTCGTCGCTCTGCGTGCCCATCGGCCGCAGGATCACGCCGCTGTGCGTGTGGTAGCTGATCGCCGCGCCGATGTTGGGGTGCTTGACGATGAAGTCGACCATCGCGCGCACCTCGGGCTCGCTGGTCGGGTACGGGCCGGCGCCGACCTGCTCGTGCTCTTGTCGCCATTGCGTGGGGAAGTTGCGGTTCAGGTCGAGCCCCTCGACGTCGGGGTTCACGCGCACGGCCAGGCCGTCGTAGTGCTTCAGGCTGCCCTCGGGCATCACGCGGTAGTACTCGCCGCCGAACTCGCCGGGCTGGCGCGCCACCATCAGGCGCGGGTCGGCGGCGCACTTCTTGTAGCCACCGTGCGGGTCGGGGATGCGCATGAACAGGATGCGGCCGTCGCCGTCCATGTCTTCGACCGTCAGGCCGTCCACCGGCGCGTCGTCGAACGGGTAGCGGCGGGTGCTGGAGCGGATGTGGCGCGGCTTGTCGGCCAGCGCCAGCTCGGCACCGTCGGGGTTCAGGCGCGGGCACAGGTAGACCGTGCGCGTGTCGAGCAGGTGGGTGATCTGGCGGCCTTCATCCGTGTTGGTGCCATGGCCGGCGACGAGCTGGTGCAGGTAGTACAGCACCGCGGTGCTGGCGGTCAGCTCGGCCGCGTGGATGTTGCCGTCGGCCCAAAACGCGGGCTTGTCTTCGGCTGCGCCGTTGGCGGTGTTCGTGACCGTCGCGACCCAGATGTCGCGGCCCTCGAAGCTCTTGCCGATGGAGGCGACCGACACGAGCGTTGGGTGCGCCTGCGCGTAGGCGAGCAGCAGTTCGGTCAGGGCGTCGTGTTTGTAGAAGGTGTCGAAGCGGGGGATGGGGGTGCGGGATGAAATCATGGGAGTGGTGGGCGGGGGAAATCTGTGTCGGTCGGGTGTGTCGTCGGCCGCGTCGTCAAGGCGTCATCAGGCAAGTCGTCTGGCAAGTCATCACGCAGAAGCAATCGGCGCACCGGCCACGAACACGCGCAACTCGCCCGGCGCAAACGCCGTCCAGGTTTCGTTGCGCGTGAGCGGCTCGGTGACCACGAGCGCGACGCGGTCGTCGGGCGTGGTCGCCTGTGCGAAGTCGACGCTGATGTCCTCGTCCTGCAAATGCGCCACGCTGAACGGCGCCTGGCGCACGATGTGGTGCAGCTTCGTCGAGCAATGCGCCCACAGCGCCTGGCCGTTGCTGAGCATGACGTTGAAGGTGCCGTGCTTCGCGACCACCGGAACCAGCTCGCGCAGCGTGGCGGTCAGCTCCCCGATCGGCGGCACGCTGGCGTGGGCCTTGGCCAGCTCCTGCATCAGCCAGCAGAAGGCGAGTTCGCTGTCGGTGCCGCCGACCGGGCGGAACGCGCCATGCAGGCGGGGGTGAAAGCCCTTTAGGTCGCCGTTGTGCGCAAACACCCAGTAGCGGCCCCACAGCTCGCGCACGAACGGGTGCGTGTTCTCGAGCGCCACGCGGCCTTGGGTGGCCTTGCGGATGTGGGCGACGATGTTCTCGCTGCGGACGGGATAGCGCCGCACCATCTCGGCCACCGGCGAGGTGCGTGCGCTCTGCGCATCGACGAACACGCGCGCACCGGCGCCCTCGAAGAAGGCGATGCCGAAACCGTCCTTGTGCTCTTCGGCGCGCGTGGCGAAGCCGGTGAAGCTGAACATCACATCGATCGGCGTGTTGGCGTTCAGGCCGAGCAGCTGGCACATGGTCAGGTTCGACCGGCAACGGGTTTCGATGGCTGACGCGGCCGGCGCCGGCCCGACGTAGCCACAACAACGGGGCCGCGCAACCCGCTTGGCGGGTGGTGACGGTAAGCCGGCACCGGGTGCACCATCTACTCGGTGAAGAGGCGCACGAGGCCCTTCACAGTGACGAGGTGCCCTGGGTTGCTGGTCTCGTTGAGCACGCCGCTCATGCGCCGCACCAGCCGCTCGCTCTTGCGGGCGCGCCAGATCAGCAGGTCGGCCAGCCACGGGTGGCGGTTGACGAAGTTGGCGCGCTTGTACAGATCGAAGCGAGGCTTGAGCGCGAGCAGGCTGGCTTCGAAGGCGGCGCGCACTGCCGCATCCGCGGCGCGGGGGTCGGCGTTCGCGTCGCTGGCGTTCGCGTTGCGACCGTCGAGCACCGCCTCGGCGGCATGGATGCCGATCTCGAGCGCCTTGCCGATGCCCTCGCCGGTGAACGAGTAGGTGCTGCCCGCGGCCTCGCCGATCACCATCAGCCCCGGCCGGCTGTAGCGCGCGCCTTCGAGCGTGCAGCGCAGCGGTGCGCCCTTCATGGGCCCGAGCAGCGTGCCGCCTTGCATCAGCTCGCGCGCGGGGGCGTAGATGCGGGTGAAGTCGTCCATCACCTGGCGCAGGTTCAGCTCGCGCTTGGTGAGCTTGCCGTCGCGGCGCTGGTCGTGGCTGTCGGCAATGCCCACGCCGATGTTGAACACGCCGTCGCGGCACGGAAAGATCCAGCCGTAGCCGGGGCTCAACGCGCGGTGCCAGACGATCTCCAGCTTGTCGATCCGGCCCACCATCGCGTCGTTCTTCACGTAGCCGCGCAGCGCCACGCCGCTGGGCGTCTGGCGCTCGGACATGCCGGCGGCGATCAGCGCCTGCGGGACCGCGCCGGTGGCCAGCAGCACCCAGCGCGCGCGCACCTCGCGCGTGGTGTCGCCGTGGTACAGCGTGGCGCCGATGACGGCGCCACCTTCTTCGATCGGCGCAGTAAAGCGCACCGGCGCGAACATGCGCGCACCCGCCGCCACCGCCGCACTGCACAGGATGTGGTCGAGCTGCTTGCGCGGCAACACCGCCAGCACGCCCGGCACGTCGACACGCCCGCCGCGCGGGCCGATGCAGCCCACAAAGCCGCTGGCCTGCGCCTGCGCCATCACCGCGTCGAGCACGCCGAGTTTGCGCAACGCGTTGTGCGCGTCGGGGATCAACCCGTCGCCGCAGACCTTGTCGCGCGGGAAGGCGTGCTGGTCCACCAGCACCACGCTCAGGCCGGCGCGCGCCAGCGTGAGCGCCGCTGCGCTGCCGGCCGGGCCGGCGCCGATCACGAGAACGTCGCATTCGGAAGGGAGGAGTTCGATGCCGAGGTTCATGGGAACGGAAAAGTCTGTACAGATTCTAGGCAGGCGGGGTCACGCCGAGGGCGATGGCGCGTGCGATGGTTCGGGCGGCGTCATGCGCCACGCCGCGAACATCGCCAGCGCAGTGATCACGCCAAGCAACATGAACGTCTCGTGGAACGCACGCAGCGGGTCGCCTGGCAAGGCCTGCAGCCGCCACTCCAGCACGATGCCCACCAGGCTCACGCCGACCGCGCCGCCCAGTTGGCGCAGGAAGCCGATGCCGCTCGACCCCTGCGAGATCAGCGCATCGGGCAGCCCGCGCATCGCACCCAGGTTGAGCGACGGCAGCACGCAGCCCAGGCCGATGCGCCCGACGATGGCGAACAGCGTGATGACCCACAGCGCCGTCTCGATGCCGACGAACACCATCAGAACAAACGACGCGGCCAGCAACAGCAGCCCCGCGCTCACCAGGCGGTTGACCGCCACCTTGTCCGCCAGCCGCCCGGCCAGCGGGATGACGACCGCCAGCGCCAGCCCCGCCGGCAGCAGCACCGCGCCGGCCTGCGAAGGCGGCAGCTTGAGCGCGATCTGCATGAACACCGGCACAAGATAGGTCGAGCCGAACAGCGCCATGCCGTAGATAAACGCCACCCGGCCGCCCATCGCGAACGCGCGGTGGCCGAACAGCGCCAGGCGCATCAACGGCTGTGGCGCGCGGCGCTGGTGCGCGATGAACAGCACCACCGCCAGCGCGGCCGCGGCGAGCAGCACCAGCGCCGGGCCGCGCGACGCCGAATGCAGCCCGACGAGCCCGTTCAGCAGGCACAACACCGCGACCGCGATCAGCGCCAGGCCGAGCACGTCGAGCCGCGCGCCGTTGCGGTTGGCCGCCACCCCGCCCGGCGCGGTGACCGGCAGGTAGCGCCGCGCCAGCACCAGCGCGGCCAGACAGAACGGCACCACCACGAAGAAGATCGAGCGCCAGCCGAACCACTCGACCAGCACGCCGCCCACGCTGGGCCCCAGCGCCGGCGCGAGCACCACGCCGAAGCCGAAGATGCCCATCGCCTTGCCCTGCTCGTGCGGCTCGAAGGCGCGCAGGATGATGATGGCGGGAATGGGCTGCAACACCCCGGCCGCCAACCCCTCGGCCACGCGCATCGCCAGCACCAGTTCGAACGTCCCGCTCAAGCCACCGACGACGCCGCCCGCCAGCAGCAACAGCACGGCGCCGACGTAGGTGCGCCGGTAGCCGTAACGCTCCAGCAGCCACGGCGTGGTCAGCATCGACAGCGTCATCGCCGCCATGAAGCCGGCCGACAGCCACTGCGCCCGCTCCTGCCCGAGCGTGAACACGCGGCTCATGTCGGGCACGGCGACGTTGATGATGGTCGAGGCCATGATCGAGGCCATCGTGCCGATCATCACCGTCAGCAGCACGCGCCAGCGGTAGTTCGGGCCGAAGCGCTGCCGCATCGCGGCGAGGGTGTGGGGGGAGGGGGCGGTCACGAGGCGCGGGGTCAGCCCGCATTGTGCTGGGTGGAGGGGTGCATGGCTCCCGGCGCACTACAATGCACTGCATTGCACTGCGCGATGGAGTTCGACATGACAACGACCCTCAAGGACAGCCAGGTGAGCGTGAGGCTCCCAACCGAGCTAAAGGACCAGATGGAGATCTATGCGCAACTGACCGGGCGCACCAAGTCATACGTGGCGATCGAGGCACTTACCGAGTATTTGACGGGGCGCACGCCGCAGATCGAAGACCTGAAGGAGGCCGTGGCTGCGGCGGACCGAGGTGATTTCGCCAGCGATGCAGAAGTTGCCGCGGTGTTCTCGCGCTACGCCGCCAAGAAGCCACCCGGAGCGAAACGGGCCTCCACGAAGCGCCAATGAAACTCGCGTGGACGCGCCGTGCGCTGAACGACCTGCGCCGCATTGCCGACCACATCGCTGCCGACAATCCCACCGCTGCACGCGCCTTGGTGGAAGACATCCGCCCGCGCGCGATGAACCTTCAACGCTTCCCCTTGATCGGCCGAATCGGCGGCTACCAGGACACGCGTGAGCTGGTCGTACACAAAAACTACCTGCTGACCTACCGGTTGCGCGGCGACGAGGTTCAGGTGCTGCAGGTCTGGCACGCGGCGCAGCGGCGACGCTGAGCGCTTGGGGTCGCCACCGTGCCTGGGGCGCACCGCTTGTGAGAAGCTGGCGGCTCGTCGCGTCGCCCGTCGAGCCCGTTGCCCTGGAGCCCACCCATGTCCTCTGTTCGTGAGATCACCCCCGACCCCCTGCCCGCCTTGAAACACGACCTCGCCCTCGCGCTGCGCGCCGCGGCGCACCACGGCCTGGCCGAGGGCGTATGCAATCACTTCAGCGTGGCGCTGCCGGACGACTCGCAGCGCTTCCTCATCAACCCGCGCGGGTTGCACTGGAGCGAGATCGGTGCCGACGACATCGTGCTGGTCGATGTGGACGGCAATGTGCTGCAGGGCCGTCACCGGGTCGAGCCGACGGCGATGTTCATCCACGCCGCGGTGCACCGCATCACCGGCCATGCGGTGGTGCTGCACACCCACATGCCGTATGCCACCGCGCTGACGTTGACGGTGGACCGCGCGCTCGACCCGACGCTGAGCCAGGGCGCAATGCGCTTCATGGGCCGCATCGCCATCGACACCGGCTACAACGGCCTGGCGCTCGACTGGGCCGAGGGCGAGCGCATCGCGCGTGCGATGCAGGGCAATGACGTGGCCTTCCTGGCCAACCACGGCGTGATCGTCGCCGGCGCGAGCATCGCCCACACCTACGACGACCTGTACTACCTGGAGCGCACCTGCATGCACCAGGTCATCGCGCAATCCACCGGCCGGCCGCTGGCGCCGGTGAACGCTGAAATCGCCACCCGAGTCGCGGCGCAGATCCAGGGCGAGCGCGAGCAGTCGGACCTGTTCTTCGAGGCGCTGCGGCGCTTGCTGCCCGCGCCCTCGCCCGCTCCCGCCGCGAAGCCATGAGCACCGTCTTCGAGAAACTGCTGCATGGCGAACTGCCTTGTGCCAAGGTGTTCGAGGACGACCTCGTGTTCGCCTTCATGGACGCCGGCCAGGTGAACGACGGCCACGTGATCGTGGCCACCAAGGCGCCGCGCGAAACGCTGATGGACTGCACCGACGACGAAGCTGCGGCCTTGATGCGCGCGGCGCGCCGCATCGCGCTGGCGGTGCAGGCGGCGTTCAGCCCCGAGGGCATCACCGTGCTGCAGGCCAACCGCCCGGCCAGCTGGCAGACGGTGCCGCACCTGCACCTGCACGTGCTGCCGCGCCATGCCGGCGACGGCGTCGAACTCACGTGGCCGCGCAAGGAACCGGGCATGGAGCGGCTGCGGGAGCTCGCGGCCCGGCTGACACCATCGTTGAACCCGAACCTCCGACTCTGAGCCTGTCGAAGGGGCCCGACCGTCCTGAGCCTGTCGAAAGGCCTGCGCCAGGCGAAAGGCTTCGACAGGCTCAGCCCGAACGGAGGCTCTCGACCGCGCTTCGCGTCAGGCCGCCGTCGCCGTCGCCTGGGCCGGTGCGCTCTTCACCACCAACCGCGCCGCATGCAGCAGCGGCTCGGTGTAGCCGCTGGGCTGCTCCTTGCCCTTGAACACCAGGTCGAGCGCGGCTTGGTAGGCCAGGCTGCTGTCCCAGCGGCCGGCCATCGGCTGGTACAGCGGGTCGCCTGCGTTCTGGCGGTCCACCACCGCGGCCATGCGGCGGAAGGTCTCGTGCACGCGCGCCTCGCCCACCACGCCGTGCAGCAGCCAGTTGGCGATGTGCTGGCTGCTGATGCGCAACGTGGCGCGGTCTTCCATCAGGCCCACATCATGGATGTCGGGCACCTTCGAGCAGCCCACGCCCTGGTCGACCCAGCGCACCACGTAGCCGAGGATGCCTTGCGCGTTGTTGTCGAGTTCCTGTTGCAGTTCGGCGTCGGTCCACTTCGGCTTCTTGGCGACCGGGATGCTCAGAAGGTCGTTCAACAGCTTCGGCGCCTCGGCATCGGCGTCGATCTTCTCCAACTCGCGCTGCACCGCGAACACATCGACCTGGTGGTAATGCAAGGCATGCAGCGTGGCCGCGGTGGGGCTCGGCACCCAGGCGGTGTTGGCGCCGGCTTTGGGGTGGGCGATCTTCTGCGCCAGCATCGCGGCCATCAGGTCGGGCATGGCCCACATGCCCTTGCCAATTTGCGCCTTGCCGCGCAGGCCGCATTGCAGGCCCACCAGCACGTTGCTGCGCTCGTAGGCGGTGATCCAGGTGCTCGCTTTCATCTCGCCCTTGCGGATCATCGGGCCGGCCAGCATGGCGGTGTGCATCTCGTCGCCGGTGCGGTCGAGAAAGCCGGTGTTGATGAAGGCCACGCGGCTCGCCGCAGCGGCGATGCAGGCCTTCAGGTTGACGCTGGTGCGGCGCTCCTCGTCCATGATGCCGAGCTTGACGGTGCTGTGCGGCAGGCCCAGCAGCTGCTCGACGCGGCCGAACAGTTCGGCCGCGAACGCCACCTCGGCCGGGCCGTGCATCTTGGGCTTGACGATGTAGACCGAGCCGGCGCGCGAGTTGACGATGCCCGGCGCGATGCCGTTCTTGCCGCGCTTTTGCAGGTCGTGCAGCGCGATCGTCGTGGTCACCACCGCGTCGAGGATGCCCTCGGGGATCTCCTGACCACCGCCCTTTCCATCGTCGCCCCACAGCACCGCCGGGTTGCTCATCAGGTGGCCGACATTGCGCACGAACAGCAGCGCGCGGCCGTGCAGCGTGACCGTGCCGCCGCCCGGCGCGGCGTACACGCGGTCGGGGTTCAGCCCGCGCTGGAAAGTGGTGCCGCCCTTGCTCACGGTCTCGGTCAGCGTGCCCTTCACGATGCCGAGCCAGTTGCCGTAGGCCTGCACCTTGTCGGCCGCGTCCACCACCGCGACCGAGTCTTCGAGGTCGAGGATGGTGGACAGCGCCGATTCGAGCACCAGGTCGGCCACACCGGCCGGGTCGGTCTGGCCGATCGGCGTGCTGCGGTCGATGCGGATGTCCAGGTGCAGGCCGTGGTGCATTAGAAGCACCGACGACGGCGCCGCCGCCTCGCCCTGGTAGCCAACGAGTTGCGCCGGCTTGGCCAGGCCAGTGGCGCGGCCGTTCTTCAGCGTGACGACGAGCTTGCCGGCCTCGACCCGGTAGCCGGTCGAGTCGACATGCGAGCCGCGTTGAAGCGGCGCGGTGCGGTCGAGCACGTGGCGCGCGTAATTGATGACGTTGGCGCCACGCACCGGGTTGTAAGCCTTGCCCTTTTCAGCGCCGCCGGACTCCGGCAACGCGTCGGTGCCGTACAGCGCGTCGTACAGCGATCCCCAGCGCGCGTTCGCGGCGTTCAGCGCATAGCGCGCGTTGGTGATCGGCACCACCAGTTGCGGGCCGGCTTGCAACGCCAGTTCGGCATCGACGTTCTTCGTCGTCACGCGCACCTTGGGCGGCACCGGCACGAGGTAGCCGATCTGCTGCAGGAACTCGCGGTAGGTGCGCATGCTGGAGCCCGCGATCGCCCCCGGGTGGGCGCGGTGCCAGGCGTCGATCTGCGCCTGCATCCGATCGCGCTCGGCCAGCAGCGCGGCGTTCTTCGGCGCCAGGTCGCGCACGATCGCGTCGAAGCCTTTCCAGAACGTCGCAGGGTTCACCCCGGTGCCGGGCAGCACCCGTTCGTCGATGAAGGCCTTGAGCGGCGTGGCGACCTGGAGGCCGTGGACGGTGGTGCGTTCGGTCATGGCAATGGGGAGATGAAAGAGTTCAGGTGGCGCTGGAGCGGCAAAGCCGCGACGCGCGATCAAACGGCAAAGCCGCACCGCGCGAATGCCCAGAATTTATGCGAAGCCAGCGGTCGGATTCATCGACGCAGAAGCGGTGGATTTGTGACGAACGCGCAGCAATCCAAGCATACTTGGCGCTGATTCTTCCGCCGATCTCTTCTGCCGCCAGCGCCTTGGACAAACTCAAGCAGATCGAATCCTTCGTCTCCGTGTCCAGCCGCGGCAGCCTGACGGCTGCGGCCCATGCAGAGGGCGTGGCGCCTGCCGTGATCGGCCGCCGGATCGATGCGCTGGAAGAGCGCTTGGGCGTCAAGCTGCTGGTGCGCACCACCCGCCGCATCACGCTGACGCACGAGGGCAGCGCGTTTTTGGAAGATTGTCAGCGCTTGCTCTCCGATTTCGTCAATGCGGAAGCGAGTGTCAGCGCGGGCGGCGCCAAGGCCAGCGGGCATTTGCGCGTCACCGCGCCGGCCGGTTTCGGGCGGCGGCACGTGGCGCCGCTGGTACCGCGCTTCCTGGGCCTGCATCCGGAGGTGAGCTTGTCGCTGAACCTGAGCGACCGGGTGGTGGACATCGTCCACGAAGGCGTGGACTGCGCGGTGCGGGTGGGCGACCTACCCGACAGCAGCCTGGTCAGCGTTCGCCTGGCCGACAACCGCCGCCTGTGCGTGGCCACACCGGCCTACCTGAAACGCGCCGGCACGCCGCAGCACCCCAACGACCTGATGCGCCACGAATGCCTCACGCTCAGCAGCGACGCCAGCCAGACGCGCGGCTGGGCCTTCGTCGTCGACGGCGCCGTGACGCACCTGCGCCCGAGCGGCCGGCTGGACTGCAGCGACGGCCAGGTGCTGCACGACTGGTGCCTGGCCGGCATGGGCGTGGCCTGGCGCTCGACCTGGGAGGTGGAGCACGAGGTTGCGGCGGGCCGGCTCGTCAGCGTGCTGGCGGAGTTTGCGGCCGCGCCGAACGGCATCTATGCGGTGTTCCCGCATGCCAAGCACCTGCCGGTGCGGGTGCGGCTATGGATCGACTTTCTCAAGCAGACCTACGGCGCGGCCAGCTACTGGCGAGCGCCGGGCGGCGCGGCCGCTGGCGAGGTCTGACGGCTGGCGGCGCTACAGAATGCGCCGTGGGTGCGCCAGCGACTCGTGCGCTGCGTGCAGCCGCCGCACCAGCACGTGAATGAACGCCTGGTCGAACAGGTGGCGCGCATTCGGGCTCAACTGGGCCATGGTGTCGGGCGTGAACGAGATGGTGGTGGCCGTCTTGGCCACGATCACGTCGGTGCTGTGCCGGCGCAGGCCCTTGCTGGGGGCGAGGTAGGCCATCTCGCCCACCGAGGTGCCCACGCCGAGCTGCGCGACGAGTTGGCCTTCGCGGAACACCTCCACTTCGCCGAGCGCGATGACGTGGAAGCTGCGCCCTTCTTCACCGCGCCGGTACAAGGCGTGGCCGAAGTGGAAGCGCTCCCACCTGGCGCGGTGCACCACCTCCCACAGCTCCACGTCGCCGAAGCCGGCAAAGAACTCGAGCGAGCGCAGCAGGTTGAAGCGCTCGGAGTCGAGCACGCCCTGCGTCTGCGCGCGTGGCACGAGGCGGTTGGTGATGAGCCCGGCCAGCGCCTGGGCGAATTCGTCCCAGGTGCGGAAGCGGTCGTCGGGCTTCTTGGCCAGGGCCCGCTGGATCACGGCGTCCAAGCCGTCGGTCACGCCCGCCCGCAGCGGCACGAGCGACTCGGGCGTGCCGTGGTAGATCTGGTGCACCATCGCCGAATGCACCGGCGCGTCGAGCGGCGCGCGGCCGGCGATCAGGTGGTACATCACTGCGGCCAGCGAGTACATGTCGGCCCGGCAGTCGAGCGCCGCGCCTTCGAGTTGCTCTGGCGCGATGTAGGCCAGCGAGCCGACGCGGTGCACCTGCGTCAGGTCGGAGTCGAGGTTGAGCGCGCTGCCGAAGTCGCTCACCTTCACGCCGGTGACATTGCCGTTGACGAGCGAGACCAGCAGGTTGGCCGGCTTCACGTCGCGGTGGATCAGCCCCTTGCGGAACACGTAGTCGAGCGCCATCGCGCACTTGAAGCCGATCTCGACGATCATCTCCAGCGACAGCAGCTGGTCGGCCCGGCAATAGGGGCGCAGCGTGCCGCCGGCCACGTACTCCATCACGAGGTAGGGTTGTTCGGGGTCGGGCACGGCGTCGAAGATCTGCACCACGTTGGGGTGTTCGAGCTGGCCGACCAGGGCCGCCTCGGCGGCAAAGAAGCGCTCGAAGTAGCGGACTTCCATCGGGTCGCCGACGGCGCTGACGCGCACGCGCTTGACAGCCACGTCGCGGCCGCGGAAGTCGTCGCGGCACAGGAACACCTCGCTCGTCGCGCCCTCGCCGAGCCGGCCGAGCACGCGGTACTTGCCGATCTGCGCGGGCAACTCCGAACCATCGGGTACGTGGTCCAGGGGAACGGTGATGGAGCTTTGCATGGCTGGGGCGGACTTGAAATCCGAATGTAAACATCTTGGCACGCCGTGCCGGCGGGTCGCCCGCAAAGAAGCGGCCTTATCCGGCGGTTTTGCACCCTGGGCGCGGCCCGTCAGCGGGTGCAACGCTGCTGGCTCGGCACGGTGCCGGCCGGCCGCTGCTGCGCCACAGGGCGGCCCACATGCCAACCTTAGAATGAACCCATGATCCAAGCCAAACAGGACCTGCTGGCGGCGCTGGGCACCGCCATCGCGCAGGTCGGCGCCGAGGGCGTGGCAGCGCCCGCCTTCGAGTCGCCCAAGCAGGCAGCGCACGGCGACCTGGCCTGCACCGTGGCCATGCAACTGGCCAAACCGCTGAAGAAGAACCCGCGTGAGGTGGCGCAGGCGCTGATCGACGCGCTGCGCGCGCAGCCGGCAGTGCAGCGCTGGGTCGACGCGCTGGAGATCGCCGGGCCCGGCTTCATCAACCTGCGCTTGAAGGCCGCCGCAAAACAGGCGGTGGTGGCCGAGGTGCTGGCGGCGGGCGAGCGCTTCGGCCAGCAGCCGCGCATCGGCAAACGGGCGCTGGTGGAATTCGTCTCGGCCAACCCGACCGGGCCGCTGCACCTGGGCCACGCGCGCCAGGCGGCGCTGGGCGACGCCATCTGCAAGCTGTTCGAGAGCCAGGGCTGGAGCGTCACGCGCGAGTTCTATTACAACGACGCCGGGGTGCAGATCGCCACGCTGGCGCACTCGGTGCAGGCCCGGCTGCTGGGGCTCAAGCCGGGCGACCCTTTGTGGCCGCAAGCGGCGTACAACGGCGACTACATCGCCGACATTGCCGCCGACTTTGCCGCCGGCAAGACGGTGAAGGCCGACGACCGCGGGTTCACCGCGTCAGGCAACGTGGACGACCTCGACGGCATCCGCCAGTTCGCCGTGGCCTACCTGCGCCACGAACAAGACCTGGACCTGCAGGCCTTCGGGCTGCACTTCGACCACTACTTTCTGGAGTCCAGCCTGTACAGCAGCGGGCGGGTCGACGACACGGTGAAGCGCCTGATCGCCTCGGGCAAGACCTACGAGCAAGACGGCGCGCTGTGGCTGCGCACCACCGACTACGGCGACGACAAGGACCGGGTGATGCGCAAGTCGGCCAAGGCTGCGGCAGTGGCAACCACCAGCGCAGGAACTGACGAGGGCGACGACCTCAGCGACGACCCTGACGACGGCGCGCAATACACCTACTTCGTGCCCGACGTGGCCTACCACCTAGCCAAGCTCGAACGCGGTTTCGACAAGGCCATCAACGTGCAGGGCGGCGACCACCACGGCACCATCGCCCGGGTGCGCGCCGGCGTGCAGGCCGCCCGAAGCGACGCGCCGCCGGGATTCCCAGACTACCTGCTGCACAAGATGGTCACCGTGATGCGGGGCGGCGAGGAGGTCAAGCTCTCCAAGCGCGCCGGCAGTTACGTGACGCTGCGCGACCTGATCGACTGGACCAGCCGCGACGCGGTGCGCTTTTTCCTCATCAGCCGCAAGGCCGACACCGAGTTCACCTTCGACGTGGACCTGGCGCTGAAGGCCAACGACGAGAACCCGGTGTTCTACGTTCAGTACGCGCACGCGCGCATTTGCTCGGTGATCCAGCAGTTCACCGACATGGGCGGCGACGTGGCCGCGTTGGGGAGCGCCGACCTTTCGCTGCTGACCGCCCCGAGCGAAGCGGCGCTGATGCTGAAGCTCGCAGACTACCCGCGCATGCTCACCGATGCCGCAAGCAGCCTGGCGCCGCACGACGTGGCGTTCTACCTGCGCGACCTGGCTGGCAGCTTCCACAGCTACTACGCCGCCGAGCGCTTCTTGCTCGACGATGCCGCACTGTCGCGGGCGCGGCTGGCGCTGCTCGCCGCCACGCGCCAGACGATCCACAACGCGCTTGCCGTGCTCGGCGTGAGCGCCCCGCAGCGCCTGAACCGAGAGTTGGACAAGACATGACTGCATCTGCAACAAAACACCAGCGTGGCAGCTTCGTGATGGGCGCGGTGGTGGGCCTGCTCGTCGGCCTGGCGCTGGCGCTCGGTGTGGCGCTGTACGTGACCAAGGTGCCGGTGCCCTTCGTCAACAAGGTCAATCAGCGAACCGCCGAGCAAGACGCCGCGGAGATCGAGAAGAACAAGAACTGGGACCCGAACGGGCCGCTGCAAAGCAAGCCCGGCGTTCGCCCCGGCGCGCCTGCCAGCGGCGCTGTCCAGCCGACAGCGCCCGCCGCCGCAGGCGCGGCGCCGGCTGCGGCGGTGATTGCCCGCCCCGGTGCTGCGGTGGCGCCGATCATGCCGGGCATGGCCGCGTCCGGGCCGGCCGCGGCGGCGTCGGCCGCGGTGGCCAGGGCAGCGGTGCCGCCGCCTGCGTCCACCAAACCTGGCGTCGACCCGTTTACCTACCTCGTGCAGGCAGGCGCTTATGCCCGCACCGAAGACGCCGAACAGCAGCGCGCCAAGCTGGCGATGCTGGGCTACGAAGCCCGGCTCACCGAGCGAGAGCAGTCGGGCCGAACGATGTACCGCGTGCGCATCGGCCCGTTCGACAAGAAGGCCGACGCCGAAGCGGCGCGCGAAAAACTCACCGGCGCGGGGGTCGATGCTGCGGTGGTGACGGTGCAGAAGTAGGCGCTGGCGCACGGCTTGCTGAACCAAACCGCCCAATCGGCGTCTGCCTGACCAACACAAACCGCCTGTCGCCACCGAACGAATCACAAGAGGATCGATTGAACATGAAACGTCGCCAGTTCACCGCCACGCTGCTCGCCGCCACGGCCGCCACCCAGCCGCTGCTGAGCCACGCCCAGGGCACCCCCGTCGAGGGCAAGCAGTACGTGCGCCTGGGCCAACCGCTTGCCGCAGCCGGTGGCGGCAAGATCGAGGTGGTCGAGTTCTTCTGGTATGGCTGCCCGCACTGCAACGACTTCGAGCCGATGCTCGACGCGTGGGCCAAGAAGCTGCCCGCCGACGTGGTCTTCCGGCGCGTGCCGGTGGCGTTCCGCGACGAACCGTTCGGCACGCACCAGCGCATCTACTACGCGCTGGAGGCGATGAACCAGGTCGATGCGTTGCACCGCAAGGTGTTCTATGCGATCCACAACGACCGCCAGCGGCTGGACAAACCGGCCGACATCTCGGCCTTCATGGCCAAAAACGGCGTCGACGGCGCGAAGTTCCTCGATGTCTTCAACTCGTTCGGGGTGCAGACCAAGGCGCGCCAGGCCAAGCAGCTGGCCGAGGCGTACAAGATCGACGGCGTGCCGGCGCTGGGCATCCAGGGACGCTTTTACACGTCGGGCACGTTGGCGGGCTCGACCGCGCAGGCGTTGCAGGTCACCGACTACCTGGTCCAGCAGATCCGCAAGGGCGGCTGAACGCCTGAAGCCGCGCGGCACCCCGGTTCGGGGTGCCGGCGCGCCGGGGCGTGAGATGCGTGGGCTAGAATGGCCTGCAAGTTTCATGCCTTTATGAATTTCACCCTGCCTGCCTATCGTTTCAGCCGTTCGTGGGTCCGGCGGACGCTGCTTGCTGCCGTCTGCAGCGCCTGCGCCGTCCTGGCGCTACCGGCATCGGCCGAGCGGGCCGACCGGTTCCAGAAGCTGCGGGTCGAGGCCGATCAGCAGGGCAAGATCGACCTCGTCAACAACGTCGTCACGTTCAACGGCAACGTCGTCGTCACCCGCGGCACGATGGTGATTCGGGCCGCCCGGGTCGAGCTGCGCGAGACCGCCAGCGGGTACCACAACGCGGTTGCTTTCGGCGCCGACGGCAAGCCGGCCACCTTCCGCCAGAAGCGCGACGGCGTGGACGAGACCATCGAAGGCGAGGCCGAGCGCCTCGAATACGACGGCAGGGCCGACACGGTGAAGTTCGTCAACCGCGCCTCGGTCCGGCGGCTGCGGGGTGCGAGCGTGGCCGACGAGATCAGTGGCAACGTGGTCAGCTACGACAGCACGAGCGAGGTGTTCAGCGTGTCGGGCACGCCGGCCACGTCGCCCACGCAGCCGGGCGGCCGGGTGCGCGCCGTGCTGAGCCCGCGCGACGGCACCGCTGCGGCCGAGGAAGCGGCGCAGGCCGCGTCGCGCGCCATTTCTTCGCCGCCCGCGCCGCCCCCCGCGCCGCCCCCCGCGTCACCCCCCGCGCCGCCCAGGGCCGACCCGACGCCGGGGGCCCCGCGTTGAGCCCACCCGAGGCTCCGGCGCCGCGACCCAACCCCTCGTCGGCCAACCACCGGCTCGAAGCGGTGGGCATGCAAAAGTCGTTCGGCGCCCGCAAGGTGGTGCACGACGTTCACCTGGCGGTCGACAGCGGCGAGGTCGTCGGCCTGCTCGGGCCGAACGGCGCGGGCAAGACCACCAGCTTCTACATGATCGTCGGGTTGGTGCGGGCCGACGCGGGGCAGATCAGCATCGAAGGCCAGCGTGTGGAGCGCATGCCGATCCACCAGCGCTCGCGGCTGGGCTTGAGCTACTTGCCGCAAGAGGCGTCGATCTTCCGCAAGCTCAACGTCGAGGAGAACATCCGCGCCGTGCTGGAGTTGCAGCTCGGCCCGGACGGTAAACCGCTCAAACCCGCGCAGATCGAACAACTGCTCAACGGGCTGCTGAGCGACCTGAGCATCGACAAACTGCGCGCCTCGCCGGCCCTGGCGCTGTCGGGCGGCGAGCGGCGCCGCGTTGAAATCGCCCGCGCGCTGGCGACGCAGCCGCGCTTCATCCTGCTGGACGAGCCTTTTGCCGGCGTCGACCCGATCGCGGTGATCGAGATCCAGCGCATCATCAGCTTCCTCAAGGGTCGCGGCATCGGTGTGCTGATCACCGACCACAACGTGCGCGAGACGCTGGGCATCTGCGACCGCGCCTACATCATCAGCGAGGGGCGCGTGCTCGCCGAAGGCACGCCGGCCGAGATCGTCGAGAACGCCGATGTGCGAAAGGTCTATCTCGGCGAACACTTCCGGATGTAGGGCGGTGTCGCGATGAAGCCGTCCCTGCAGGTCCGCCTGTCGCAGCATCTGGCGCTGACGCCGCAGTTGCAGCAATCGATCCGCCTGCTGCAGCTCAGCACGCTCGAGCTGCACCAGGAAGTCGAGCAGATGCTGGAGCAGAACCCGTTCCTCGAAGCCGAGGAGGAAGCGGCGCCGGCCTTCGAGCCGCTCGCCGAGCGGCTGAGCCCAGCCGAGCGCGCTGGTGAACGCGAGACCGAGAAAGCCTCTGAGTCTGCAAGCGAGGCCAGCAGCGACGCTGGCGACGACGCGCCCGCACTCGACAGCCCCGAGCGCGACGACTGGGAGAACGGCACCGAGCGCGAAGACTTCGACGGCATCCGCGAAACGCCCGGCAAGAGCAGCACCAACAACGACGGCGACGACTTCGACGGTCAAGACCGCGACACCGCCGTGCCCAGCCTGCAAGATCACTTGCGCGAGCAGTTGTCGGGCTTGCGCCTGTCGGCCACCGACGCGGCGGCGGTGACGGTGCTGATCGAGTCGCTCAACGACGACGGCTACCTGGCCGATCCGCTGGAAGAGATCGCTGCGGCACTCGCAAGCAACGCCGACGACCCCGAGCAGGTCGCCGAACTGCTGAGCCGCCTGCAATGCGCACTGAACTGGCTGCAAAGCATGGAGCCCACCGGCGTGGGCGCACGCGACCTGCCCGACTGCCTGTGCCTTCAGTTGCGCGCGCTGCCGCGCAGCGAGCCGCAGATGATCGCCGTTCTGATCTGCAAGCAGCACCTCGAACTGCTCGCGCGCCGCGACATGAAGCGGCTGATGGCTGCGACCGGCGCCGATGAAGAACTGCTCAAGCAGGCGCAGGCGCTCATCAAGACGCTGGAGCCCAAGCCCGCCCGCCCGTTCGCGCGCGCCGAGGCGCTGATCATCGTGCCCGACGTGTTCGTGCAGAAGGCCGGCCGCGGCTGGAAGGTGGTGCTCAACCCCGACGTGATGCCCAAGCTGCGCATCAACGACCTGTACGCCAACGCGATCCGCCAGCAACGCGGGCCGGGCAGCCGCAGCGGCGCGGACCCGCTCAATGGCGCGGGCGCGGGCCTGAACTCGCGCCTGCAGGAGGCGCGCTGGTTCATGAAGAACATCCTGCAGCGCTTCGACACCATCCAGCGCGTGTCGCAAGCCATCGTCGAGCGGCAGAAGAACTTCTTCACCCACGGCGCCATCGCGATGAAGCCGCTGGTGCTGCGCGAGATCGCCGACGAGCTGGGCCTGCACGAGTCCACCATCTCGCGCGTGACGACCGCCAAGTACATGAGCACGCCCTACGGCACCTTCGAGCTGAAGTACTTCTTCGGCTCGTCGCTCAACACAGAGGCCGGCGGCAATGCATCGAGCACCGCGGTGCGAGCGCTCATCAAGCAGTTGGTCGATGCCGAAGACGCGGCCAAACCCTTGAGCGACAGCCAGATCGCGCAGATGCTGGAGGAGCAGGGCATCCAGGTGGCGCGCCGCACGGTGGCCAAGTACCGCGAGGCGCTGCGCATCGCGCCAGCCAACTTGCGCCGGGCGATGTAGCGTCATGCCGCTGCCGTTGTTTCTGCCGTGCGCCGCGGGCGTCGAAGAGTGGTTGTTCGAGGAGGTCCGCCGGCTCTTGCCCGAGACATCACCCACGCGCATCGAACGCACACGCGGCGGCGTGGCGCTGGAAGGCGAGCCGCTGGAGGTGATGACACTCAACCTCGAAAGCCGCCTCGCGCAGCGCGTGCTGATCGAAGTGGCCGAAGGCCCGTACGCGCACGAGAACGATTTGTACGAGCTGGCCCGCACGGTGGACTGGCAACAATGGATCACGCCGCAGCACACGCTGCGCGTGGACACCACCGCACAACGCAGCCCGCTGAGGAGCCTGAACTTCGCCGCGCTGCGCATCAAGGACGCGGTGTGCGACCAACTGCGCGACGCGACCGGCGAGCGCCCCAGCGTCGACATCCGCCAGCCCGACCTGCCCCTCGTGCTGCACGCTGGGGCCGAGCGCGCGGCCCTGTACGTGGACAGCTCCGGCGAGTCGCTCTTCAAGCGCGGCTGGCGCGAGGACGTGGGCGACGCGCCGCTGAAGGAAACGCTGGCCGCCGCGATGCTGGCAGCCGCCGGCTGGCGCGGCACGCCGCCGGCTGGGGGTGCGCTGCACGACCCATGCTGCGGCTCGGGCACGATCGCGATCGAAGCGGCGCAGATCGCCTGCGGCATCGCGCCCGGCTTGAAGCGGCGCTTCGGATTCGAGCGGCTGCTGCCGTTCTCAAGCGCCGAGATGCGGGCGCAACTGCAGCGCCTGCGCAGCGCAGCGCAGGCGCGCATCCATGCGAGCGCGGTGCCGATCTTCGCCAGCGATGTGTCGTTCCGCATGGTTGACTTTGCGCGCCGCAACGCGCAGCGCGCCGGCGTGGAGGCGGCCATCGTGTTCAACGGCGGCGACGCGCTGGAGCGGCCGGCACCGGTGTTGCCGGCCGAGCTGCCGGGCACCTTGATGATCAACCCGCCGTACGGCGAACGCATGGAGGTCGGCGGCAAGGCCGGCCGGCCACCGGCGCAAAGGCGAGACGGCCCTGAAGTTCGGCATGCGACGGGTGACGATGGCGGCGACAACCGAGCGCTGCCCGACGACTTCTTCGCCCGCCTCGCCGCGCACTGGAAGCGCGCCTACACCCAGCACCCCGCCGGCTGGACCGCGCATGTGCTGAGCCCCGACATGAAGTTGCCGAGCGCAATGCGGCTGAAAGAGTCGCGCCGCGTGCCGATGTGGAACGGGCCCATTGAGTGCCGGCTGTTCCGGTTCGATCTCATCGCGGGCTCGACGCGGCCGGCACGAGTTCAAGAACCTTAGTGCCGGCTGTTCCGCTTCGACTTGGTGGCCGGCTCGGCGCGCGGTTAGTGAGCCCAGAAGGGCGCGCCAAGAAGAAGGGCCTGCGCAAGGCAGGCCCGTTGTATGTCGAATGGAAGTCGAATCAGCGCGGGAGCACTCAGCGCTTCATCAGCATCCCGAGCAAATCACCCACGTTGCCCAGCCCGCCCTGCGGCATCTGGCCTTGCGGCGTCAGGCGGTCGACCACGTCGGGCAGCATCTGCGATATCTGCGAGGCGGCGTCGCCTTGCGACATACCGAGTTGCTTGGCCAGGTTGGACAGCGTGTCGCCGCCCAGCACGCTGCCGAGTTGGTCGGCCGAGATCGGCAGGTTCTGGCCCTTGCCGATCCACGAACTGACCACGTCGCCCAGGCCGGCCTGTTGGGCATTGCCCAGCATCGCGCCGAGCCCGCCGCCACCTTGTGCGCCGCCTTGCCCACCGCCGGCCAGCATGCCGACCACCGCATTCAGCAGCGCAGCATTGCCGCCACCCTGACCAGCGCCACCGCCCACCATGCCAATCACTGAATCGAGCAAACCCATGATGAAGTCCCCGAGAGTTAAAGAACGGCGCGATTCTGGCCGCCTCGCTGGTGCATGGCAAGCCACGCCAACGCCATTCCCGTGAGGGCCACCGGCACCAGCGAACCGAGGTTCAGCCACGTCCAGCCCTGCGTGGTGATGAGCGCGCCGGAGCTGAACGAGGTGACGGTCATCGTGGTGTAGACGACCGTGTCCATCGCCGCCTGTGCGGTGGTTTTTTCCTCGGGCCGGTAGGTCTGCGTGAACAGCGTGGTGCCGCCGATGTAGAGGAAGTTCCAGCCCACGCCGAGCACGAACAGCGCCACCAGAAACTGCATCAGCTCCACCCCGCTGAGCGCCACCACGATGCACAGCGCGTTGAGCGCCACGCCCACGCCCATGATGGGCAGGCAGCCGAAACGCTTGATCAACGAACCCGTGAAGAAGCTCGGCACGAACATGCCCAGCACGTGCCACTCCAGCACCAGCGCGGCGCTCTTGAACGGGTGTGAACATCGCGCCATCGCGATCGGCGTGGCGGCCATCAGCAGGTTCATCACGCCGTAACCGAGGGCGCTGGCGGCCACCGCGATGATGAACACCGGCTGGCGCGCGATCTCGCGCAGCGGCCGGCCGGGGTTGGTGGCGCTGGGCTGCGGCAGCGGCGGGAAGTGAATGAACGACAGCGTGAGCAGCGACAGCATTGCCACGATGACCAGCGCGGCGTACGCGCCTGCGAACGCGACGGGCAACACATCGCGCGTGAAGCTCGCCAGGTTGGGCCCGACGACGGCGCCGAAGATGCCTCCGGCGAGCACCCACGAGATGGCTTTTTCCTTCATCGAAGGCGCCACCAATTCCGTCGCGGCAAAGCGGTACAAAGCCGCATTCGCGTTGTAGTAACCCGCCACGACGGTGGCCGCGACGAGCAGCCAGAAGTTGTGCGTCGAGGCCGCATAGGCGCAGAGCGCGCTCGACGCCATCGCCACCAGCAGCCCCGCCTGGAACGCGCGCTTGCGGCCCCAGCGGCGCTGGTGGCGGCCCACCATGCCGGCGCACAACGCGCCGCCGGCCACGTAGCCGGTGATGGGCAAGGTCGCCATCCACGCGCTGGGCGCCAGGCTCAAACCGACCAGACCGTTGATGGCGATGAAGGTGACGTTGTTGGTCAGGAAGAAGCCCTGGCACAGCGTCAGCAGCAGCAGTTGAAGGTTCATGACGCGAGCCGATCTTGCGAGACCGACAGCGACGCCACCTGCGCCGGCGCGGCCTGACGCGGCCGAGACGCTTGCGTGCCCGAGAGCGCCAGGTGCGCCAACCAGGCCAGCGGCGCCGTGTCGGCGCGCAGCACGCGCGGGCCGAGAGACACGGGGGCAAAGCCGGCCCGCAGCGCGGCGGCTTCTTCGTCGGGGCTCAGGCCACCTTCAGGGCCACTGAGGCAGAGCACCGCTGCCGATTCGGATGCACCGGTCGAAGCTGGCGACGTTGCCGACGGCGCCGATGCGGCGCTGGCAAAGCTCAGCACGATGCGCCGCGCGCCGATGCCAGCCGCCAGGCCCGCAAGCCAATCGTCGAAGCTGCACACCGGCTCGACATGCGGCACGCGCGTGCGCCCACACTGCTCGCACGCGGCCACCGCCACGGCCTGCCAGTGCGCCACCTTCTTCTGCGCGCGCTCGCCGCTCAAGCGCAGCACCGAACGCTGGCACACCAGCGGCTGGATCGCTGCAACGCCGAGCTCGGTCGCCTTCTCGACCAGCGTGTCCATGCGCTCGTTGGCCGGCATGCCCAGCGCCAGCGTCACGGCGAACGGCAGTTCGCGGTCCACCGGATCGTGCTCGCCGAGTTGCACCTGCACCTCGCTGCGGCCCATGTGCAGCACGGTCGCGGCCCACTCGCCGCCGCGGCCGTCGAACAAGGTGAGCGCGGCGCCGGGTTGAAGGCGCAACACCTGGGCGTGGCGCGCGGGGCCGGGAGGCAAGTTCAGTGTTGCGCCGCGCCTGAACATCAGGTCCAGGTGCGGGGCGACATACAAACGGGGCGGCATGAAAGGAGTGTGCCCGAGATAGAGTGATGTCCAACACACCGCGAGGAGATGACGACGTGCCGACCGACCTCGAACGGCTGGACGAAGCCGATGCCTGCCACGACGACGACCCCACGCGCAGCGCCGATCTGTTGCGCACGATCGACCCGGCACAGTTGCCGCCGCACCGCTGGCCGGGCCTCGCCTACCTGCTCAACCACGTGCTCGGCGAAAAGCTGAACCGCTGGGACGAAGCGCTGCACCTGCAGCAGCGCCTGATCAGCGCTGCGCAGCCCGAACCGGCGCTGGTGCTGTGGCGCCAGGTGGGCACCGCTGCGCTGCTGGCGGGCGACACTCCCCGGGCCGACGAGTACACCGCCGCCCTCGCGCACGCCAGCGGCGCACCGGCCGCGCGCTGTGCGGACCTGCTGCAACTCAACGCCGCGACGTTTCGGGTGCCGGGCCTGCACACCGGGCCCGCCGCCGATGTGGCGCTGGCCGCGCTGGCGCCGCTCGCGCAGCCCGGCTGGCAGGCCGACTCGCCGCTCGATGCCAGCGTGGCCGCGTGCGCCAACAACCTCGCCAACGCACTGCTGGAGCAGCCGGTGGCGGCGCTGCGGCAAGGCCCCGCGCGCGCGGCGCTCACAGCAGCGGCCGAGCAGGCGCAGCGCTTCTGGCAACGCGCTGGCACCTGGGTGCAGTGTGAACGCGCGCTCTACCTGTGCGCGATGGTGAGCAATGTGCTCGGCGAAGCGGCCGCCGCACGCGCCCATGCCCTCGCCGCGCTGGCGCTGATCGACGCGAACACTGGCAACCGCGCCGCCGACCCCGCCGAAGACGTGGACCGCGCCTTCATCGAGCTGGAGCGTTGGCATGCGTGCGCGCAGGCAGGCCTGGCGGGCGAGGCCGCCGAGGCACGGCGCAATGCCGATGCGTTGGCCGCGCGATTCGACGACGACGGGCTGACCGCGTGGTTCGCGCAGCGCGTGCAGGCGCTGGCGGCGTTGTCACCCGCTCAGTGATTGAAGGCGCGGAGCGCCTCACCGCCGCACCCCGCTCGTCCGCCGGTCGGCCGAGAGGCCGAGAGGCCCTCAAGCAGAGGCCGCGCCCGCCAGCCAGTCCGCCACGATCACGCGCGTGTAGACGCTCGCCACCTCGTCGATGAAACGCGTGAAGTCGATGTGCGCGGTGTCGTCGGCGCGGTCGGAGATCGTGCGCAGCACGGCGAACGGGCGGCCGAAGTCGATGCACACCTGGGCCAGCGCGGCGCCTTCCATCTCGACGGCGAGCACATCAGGCAGCGCCGCGCGCAGGGCCGCGCTCTCGGACTGGCTGGAGATGAAACGGTCGCCGCTGGCGACGAGGCCGCGGTGCAGCGTGGGGCGGCGCTCACCGCGCCCGCGCTGCGGGCCGGACGCGGTCTCTCCGACCGCTGCGTCGTTCACCCCATGCTTGCCGAGCTCTGCCGGAGCGCGCGCGCCGAGCAGACTCGCCAGGCCTGTCGCACCGGCCCAGCGCCCCGCATCCTGAAGGCGACGCTGCACGCTGGCCGCCAGCGCGTCGGCCAGCGGCGCGTCCACGTCGAAGCGCGATCGGCCTGTGAGCGGCACCTCGAAGCGCGGGAACAGCGGCGAGGCGTCCATGTCGTGCTGGATCAACTGGTGAGCCACCACCACGTCGCCCACGCTCACCCCCGCCCCCAACCCGCCGGCCACGCCGGTGAACACGAGTGGCGCCGCATCGAAGCGCTGCACCAGCAACGCCGCCGTGGTGGCCGCAGCCACCTTGCCGATGCCTGAGAGCACCAGCACCACCGGCCGGCCGTGGATCTCGCCCTCGTGGAACTCGCGGCCCGCAAGCTGGTGCCGCACCGGCTGCTGCAACAGCGGCAGCAGGGCACGAAGTTCTTCGTGCATGGCGCTGACGATGGCGATCGGGGGCATGCGGGTCGGTGTGGGGCGACGGTGCGGTGATGTTGCCACGCTGAGCGGCGGGCTTGGGCAATGCGGAATCGCGCCCTGTCTGCCCAACGCGCGGGCACCCGCGTCTCGTTCGGCTGCCTCAGCCCTTGCGCCGCCGCATCCAGACCGCCAGCGGCCACAACACCGCCGCAAAGCTCATGACGGCCAGCACCGCCGCCACCGGCCGGCTGAAGAAGGGCAGCAGGCTGCCGTCGGACTTGATCAGCGACGTGACGAAGTTCTGCTCCACCATCGTGCCCATCACCGCGCCCAACACGAGTGCAGCCACCGGATAGCCGTTCTTGTCCATGAAGTAGCCGATGAGGCCGAAGGTCGCGACGGTGAACACCAGCGCCAGGTTGTTGCCGGTGGCAAAGGAGCCCACGGCGCACAGCAGCACGATCACCGGCATGATGAGTGAGCGCGGCACGTAGAGCACGTAGCGCGCAGATCGAATCATCATGATTCCAAGCGGAATCATGATGATGTTCGCGATCATGAACACGATGTAGAGGGCGTACATGCTCGACGCTTTCTCGGTGAACAGCGTCGGCCCCGGGTTCAGGCCCTTCATGTACAGCACGCCGATGGCGATGGCGGTGATGGTGTCGCCCGGAATGCCGAACAGCAGCGACGGCACCCAGCCCGAGGCCAGGCTGGCGTTGTTGCTGGAGCCGGCTTCGATCAGGCCCTCGGGGTGGCCGGTGCCGAACTTCTCAGGCGTCTTCGAGAAGCGCTTGGACATCGCGTAGCTGATCCACGCCGCCATGTCGGCGCCCGCACCCGGCAGCACGCCGATGATGATGCCGACGATGTTGCCGCGCACCTGCTGCTTGGGGTGCGACTTGGTCAGCGCCCACTGGCCCTTCAGGATGCTGCCGAACTTTCGCGGCGGCATCACCGGAACGTCACTCGCCTTGTACGCGCGCATCACCTCGGACACCGCGAACACACCCACCAGCACCGGGATGATCTCGACGCCGCCCAGCAGGTCGGCGATGCCGAAGGTGAAGCGTTGCGCGCCGGCCGGGTTCTCGATGCCGACGCAGGTGATCAGCAGGCCGAGGAACATCGCGGCGATCGCCTTGATGGGCGACGAGCGCGCGACCATGGTCGCGCACATCAGGCCGAGCAGCGCGAGCCAGAAGTATTCGTAGGTCGAGAACTGGAAGGCCATCTCGGCCAGGGCCGGCGCCAGCGCGATCAGCGAGATCGTGCCGATGATGCCGCCGATGGCCGAGAACCACAGGCAGATGCCGAGCGCCAGTTCGGGCTGCCCCTTTTGCGTCATCGCAAAGGCTTCGTCGGTGTACGCCGCCGACGCGGGCGTGCCGGGGATGCGCAGCAGGCAGCCGGGAATGTCGCCCGAGAAGATCGCCATGGCCGAGGCCGCGATGATGGCCGCGATGGCCGCGATGGGCGACATGTAGAACGTGACCGGCACGAGCAGCGCGGTGGCCATGGTGGCCGAGAGGCCGGGCAATGCGCCGACCACCAGACCGTAGATCGACGCGAACAGGATGGTCAGCAGCACGTCGGTCTGCATGACCATGAAGAAGCCTTCGACGAGGTGGTTCATCGCGGCGTCAAGCCTTCATGCCGTCAGGCCCACGGGAACTTCAGCAGGCCGAACGGCAGCGGCACGCGCAGCAGCTTGTAGAACACCAGGTGCACCAGCGCGGGCGCGACCACCGCCAGCGCCACCGCCCACTTCAGCTTGGCGCCCTGGCTCCACGCGAGCGAGAAGACCATCAGCGTGGCCGTGATCCAGAAGCCCAGCCGCTCCGACGCGAAGTAGTAGAAGAACAGCGCCGCAGGCGGGATCAGCACCTTCCAGCCGTCGTGCAGGAAGCCCTTGACGAAGCCGCGCTCGGGCTGCGCGACGGCCGCGTCTGCCACATCGCCCGCCTCAGTCGTGACCACCTTCTCGTCTTCTTCGAACGTGCGGCCGACGCCCAGCATGATCAGCACGCCGCACACCAGCAGCGCCGCGCCGATCACCATCGGGAACACGTTGGGCCCGACCTGCTGGCCCGGCACCGGCGGCAGGCGCGAGCCCCCCCAGTACGCTGCCGAGCCGAGTGCGACCAGCATCAGCCCGGTCGCCCGGTCGGACACCTTCATGGCACCGGCACGTTGATGGAGCAAATCGATGTATCAAGCAGCCGACGCGGAACCGGCTTTGCCGGGCCGCTGGCGGCGCCCCCAGGGGCCAAAAAAGGCCCCCTTCGTGGCCCTTGGGGAGCGCCGCAGGCGCTTCGGGGGTGGGTCATCAGGTCGGCAGCAAGCCGGCCGCCTTCATCGCGCCACCCATCGCGGTGTTGCCCGCTGCCATGAAGGCCGCAAAGCCCGCCGGGTCGGCCCACTTGACGCCGAAGCCGCGGCTGGCCATGAAGTCGCGGAACTCCTTCGACTCGTTCGCCTTCTTCAAGGCCGCCACAATTTTGGTGGTGATGTCGGCAGGCAGGCCCGCCGGAGCGGCGATGCCGCGCCACGCGCCCACCGAGTAATCAACGCCCGCGCCTTCCTTCAGCGTCGGCACGTTGGCGAACACCGGGTTGCGTTGCGTCGCCATGATCGCCAGCGACCGCGCCTTGCCGGCCTCGACCAGCGCGCGCGACTCCGGCAGCGAGCAGGTGACGATGTCCACGCCGTTCGCTGCCAGCTCCTGCATGGCCGGGCCGGCGCCGTTGGACGGCACCCAGGCCACGTGGTTGGGCTTCAGGCCCATCGCCTGCAGCCAGCCGATGAGCGCCAGGTGCCAGATGCCGCCCTGCCCGGTGCCCGAGGCCTTGAACTTGCCGGCGGGTGAGGCCTTGATCGCCTCGGCCAGCGCCTTGATGTCCGCGTACGGCGACGAGGCACTGACGGTCACGCCGGGTGGGTCTTCGTTCATCAGCGCCAGCGGCGTGTAGCTGGTCGGGTTCAGCTCGGTGAGCTTTTGCCAATGCATCATCGTGATCTCGACCGTGATCATGCCGATGGTGTAGCCGTCGGGTGGCGCGGTGGCGATCGCGGAGTGGCCGACCACGCCCGAGCCGCCGGTGCGGTTGACGACGTTGAACGGCTGGCCGAGGTCTTTTTCGAGCAGGCTGGCGATGATGCGCGCCGTGGCGTCGGTGCCGCCGCCGGCGCCCCACGGGCAGACGATCGTCACTGGCCGGTTCGGCCACGCGCCTTGCGCGCGTGCGAGGCCGGGGACGAGCGCAGCGGCGCCGAGCGCGCTGGCTGCGGTCAGGACTTGGCGACGCTTGCGTGAGGGGGGGTTCGACTGGGTCATGTTCGCTCCTCTTCGATAGGGTGAGTGGAATCTGGCATCTCGGTGCACGAGCGGCAACGCGGGGAAACCCCCTGTGATTTGCAACGCAACGCTTGCTGCCGGCGGAACCGCGGCCAGGGCCGCTTCACGCGCAGCGCTCGAGCGTCGCCAGCACGCCGCGCTTGCGCAGCGACAGCGTGTGTTGCGCAACCGCGCGCACGAAGCGCGGGTCGCTGCCGAGCGCGCCGAAGACCGGCGTGAAGGCACAGAACGACGCGATGCGGCGTTGCTCGCGCGCGAGCGAACTCGCTCCGCCCGCGTCGTCGGCGAGGGCTGCGCCATCTGCGCCATCTAAGCCATCGACTCCATCTGCGACGCTTGCGTCGTTCGCGTCGTTCGCGTCGTCTGATGCCGCGTCAGCGTGTGCGAGCTGCAGGGCCAGCGCATCGGCCAACGGGTCTTGCACGTCGAACGGTACGCCCGTTTCGTCGCTGCCGCTCAGGTGGTGAATCCACGCCGCGACGGCCAACGCCAGGCGGTGAACCGGCTGCCCATCACGCAGTCGATCGGCCACCGTGCCGAGCAGGCGCTGCGGCAGCTTCTGCGAGCCGTCCATCGCGATCTGATTCGTCTGGTGTTGCAACGCGGGGTTGGCAAAGCGGCGCAGCAGCCGCGCGCGGTAGTCGGCCAGGTCCAGGCCGGGCACGTCCTGCAGCGTGGGTTCGATCTCCTCACGCATCAAGGCCTCGACGAAGCGGCGCAGCGCAGGCGCGGTCACCGCCTCGTCCACCGTCTTCAGCCCGGCCATGAAACCCAGGTAGGCCAGCGTTGAGTGGCTGCCATTGACCATGCGCAGCTTCAAGCGCTCGAAAGGCTGCGCACTCGGCACGAAGCGCGCGCCCCCGTTGATGCCACCCAGTTCCCAAGGCGGGCGGCCGGCACAGAAGCGGTCTTCGACCACCCACTCCATGAACGGCTCGGCCACCACCGGCCAGGCGTCGCGCAGGCCCAGGCGCGCGCCGATGCGCTCGCGGTCGGCGTCGGTCGTGCGCGGCACGATGCGGTCGACCATCGAGTTGGGGAAGGTGCAGCGCACCGCGATCCACTCTTGCAGCGCGCCGTCCACTTGCTGCGCAAAGGCCAGCACCAGGCCGCGCAAGGTGTCGCCGTTGGCAGGCAGGTTGTCGCACGACAGCAGCGTGAGCGCCGGGAGCCCACGCTGATGGCGCCGCTGCAGGCCGCGCACGATGAAGCCCACAGCGGTTCGCGGTGCGTTGGCGTGCTGCGGGTCGAGGTCGTGCGCGATGTCGGGGTCGTGCAGATTCAGCGCGCCGGTGGCGGGGGCGTGGTGGTAGCCCTTCTCGGTGATGGTCAGGCTGACGATGCGGGTGTCCGGGTGGGCGATGCGTTGCAACACGGCGAGCGGGTCGTCGGGGGCGACCAGCACCTGCATCAACGCGCCGATCACCTGCAGGGCCTCGCGCGGTGTGCCGTCCGGCGCGGTGTCGCGCAGCGCGAGGGTGTAGAGGCCGCCTTGCGGCGCAAGCGCTGCGTGCGTGTCGGGGTGACGAAGCGAGACGCCGACGATGCCCCAGCCCATTTCGCCGCTGATGTTCAGCGCGGTTTCGGTGACAGCAGCGAGGTGCGCTCGGGCGAAGCCGCCGATGCCGAGGTGGACGATGCCGCAGCGCAGCGTCTCGCGGGCGTAGCGCGGGCGGGCGATGCCGCTGCCGAGGGTGGCCAGCGTTGCGGGGGTCAGGCGGTTCATCGGCGCCTGTCGAGGGAATGGCCCGGGCCGAGCGTTGCCGCCGCCGTCACACCGGCTCGGCCACCGGCAGGCGCAGCGTCGCCAACGTGTGGTCCACCACCGTGCGCTGGGCATGGCTGCCGCCCAAACGCACGGCGTGGTCGAGGCAGGCTTGCAGGTGCGCTCGTGCGGCCGCGCTGTCGCCCGCCGACAGGGCGCCGAGGCCCGCCACCCAGCGCAATGCGACGGGCGCGGCCCCATGGCCGGCATCGGCAGCACGCTCCAGGCGCGCCGTGCACGCCGCCAGCGCGGTGGCGTCGCGATGCGCGGCGGCCAGCATGGCGAGGTGCATTTCGGCAAAAGCGTTGCCACCGTTCGGAAACTTGAGCGCCGCGTACGCCGCTGCGGCGGCCCATGGCCCGCGGTCGCGGCCCTGAAGCCCCAGCCGCCACAGCAGCGAGGCCATGTCGGTCATGCCCACCAGCGGCAGCGCGTGCCGCAGGTGCGGCTCGATGGAGCCCACCAGGCGGCGCTCGGCCGCGTCGTGCCGGTCGAGGTCGATCTCGCACAACGCGGCGTGCCAGTGCAGATGGCCGAACAGCATCGCATCGTCGGGGCAGCCGGGCAGCCAGCCGTCGATGAACTGCAACGCCTCGGCAGCATGGCCGCGTTCGAAGTGCGCATGCATCATCACGTGGGCGGCGTTGCCATTGGCGCTGCGCAGCGCCAGGCTGCGCTGGATGAGGTCGAAGCCGATGTCAGGCCAGCCCGCTTCGGTGTGCGCCCAGCTCAACTGGGTCAGCACCCACGGGTTGTCGCCGGCATGGTGCGGCGCGATGTGGCGCACGAAGTCGAGCCGCGCCTCGTTGTGGTCTGCGCGCCCGCTGAACGCAAACAGGCCGAACGCGCCGAGCGCGGTGGACAGCGCCAGCGCGTCGGTCGGCCAGTGACGCGCGTGCTCGACCACGGCCGTCAGCGCCAGCGCCGGCTTGCCCTCGGCCAGCAAAGCCACCAGGGCGATGTGCGACTGCTCGCGCGCGGTCAGCGCCGCGGCGTTGTGGTGCGCAGCCGCGATGGCGTCACGCGCGTCGGCGCCCCTGCCTCGCGCCATCAACACGAGCGCCATGGCAGCGTGCGCGAGCGCGAATTCGGGGTCGTGCCCGAGGGCAGCCTGCAACTCGACGAGCGGGTCGGGCCAGGCGTGCAACTGGCAGTCCACCGCCCTGTCGTAGGCGAGGACAGCTTCGGCCGAGCGGCAGCTCAGGAGGTTGCCGAGGTGGTCGTGCACGAGCGCGGCGCCAGTCACATGGTGGCGCCCAATTGCCACGGCACGAACTCGTTCTGCCCATACCCGTGGACTTCGCTCTTGGACTTGTCACCCGACGCAGTGCGCAGCATCAACTGAAAAATGCGCTCGCCCATCTGGTCGATGCTCGCCGACCCGTCGATCACCTCGCCGCAGTTGATGTCGATGTCGTCTTCCTGCTTGACCCACAGCGCCGTGTTGGTCGACAGCTTGAGCGACGGCGACGGCGCGCAGCCATACGCCGAGCCGCGACCGGTGGTGAAGCAGATGAGGTTGGCGCCGCCGGCCACCTGGCCGGTGGCCGACACCGGGTCGTAGCCGGGCGTGTCCATGAACACCAGGCCTTTGGCGGTGACCGGCTGGGCGTATTCGTACACGTCCACCAAATTTGTGGTGCCGCTCTTTGCGATCGCGCCGAGCGACTTCTCCAGGATGGTCGTGAGCCCGCCCGCCTTGTTGCCGGCCGACGGGTTGTTGTCCATCTGCGCCTCCATGCGCTCGCAGTGCTGCTCCCACCAGCGGATGCGCGCGAGCAGTTTGTCTGCCACTGCGGGCGACACGGCGCGGCGCGTCAGCAGGTGTTCGCCGCCGTAGACCTCGGGCGTCTCCGACAGGATGGCGGTGCCGCCGTGGCGCACCAGCCGGTCCACCGCCGCGCCGAGCGCGGGGTTGGCGCTGATGCCGGAGTAGCCGTCGGAGCCGCCGCATTGCAAGCCGACCGTGATGTGGCTCGCACTCACCGGCTGGCGCTGCGCGCGGTTCGCTTCTTCGAGCATCCACTGCACCAGCTCGATGCCGTGCGCCACTGTCTTGCGGGTGCCGCCTGTTTCCTGGATGTTGAATGTGTGGAATTGCGTGCCGGTGCTCAGGCTTTCCTGCTCCATCAAGCCGGAAATCTGATTGGTTTCGCAGCCCAGGCCGACGACCAGGATCGACGCAAAGTTCGGGTGCCGCGCGTAACCGCCGAGCGTGCGGCGCAGCACCTGCAGCGGCTCGCCGTCGCTGGCGGTGGCGCAACCGCCGCCGTGCGTCAGCGCGACGACGCCATCGACGTTCGGGAAGGCAGCCAGCGCCTCGGGGTGGATGTCGCGCCGGAAGTGGTCGGCGATCGCGCGCGCCACGGTGGCCGAGCAGTTCACCGAGGTCAGCACGCCGATGTAGTTGCGCGTGGCCACGCGGCCGTCGGCGCGCACGTAGCCCATGAACGTGGCGGGCGCATCGACGTACGCAGTCGGCGTGGCGCCGCGGCCGGCTTCGTGCTCGCGCGCGAAGCTGCTGAACTCCAGGTTGTGCGTGTGCACATGCTGGCCCGGCGCAATGGCGACCTTCGCGGTGCCGATGATCTGGTTGTAGCGCCGCACCGGCTGCCCGGCCGCAATCGCACGCACCGCGAGCTTGTGGCCCGGCGGCACCAGGCCGCTGACGGTCACACCCTCGCTGGCAAGCACCGTGCCACCGACGAGTTGGTGGCGTGCGATGACGACATCGTCGGCGGGGTGGATGCGGATGACGAGGTTATCGAGGGGGGTGTCGGCCATTTGTCAACCCTCCGGTTTGCCAGTGATCGCAAGCCACCCTTCAAGCCACGACTCACGGCCGGGTTTCCCGGGCGTAGAGTTGGCGCCCCTTGGGGGCAAGAGCGCAGCGACAGGGGGGCTGTCATCCATCGATCAAGGCCGGGTCCCACGCATGCACCTTCTGGTGCTGCTCGCCCAGCCCGGCGATGCCGAGCTTCATCTCGTCGCCGGGCTTCAGGTACAGCGGCGGCTTCATGCCCAGGCCCACGCCGGGCGGCGTGCCGGTGCTGATGAGGTCGCCGGGGTACAGCGTCATGAAGCGGCTGATGTAGCTCACCAGGTGAGCCACGGTGAACACCATCGTGCGGGTGCTGCCGTTTTGCACGCGTTTGCCGTTCAGGTCGAGCCACATCGCCAGGTTCTGCGGGTCGGGCACCTCGTCGGCCGTCACCATCCATGGGCCGACGGGGCCGAACGTGTCGCAGCCCTTTCCCTTGTCCCACGTGCCGCTGCGCTCCAGCTGGTATTCACGTTCGGACAGGTCGTTCACCACGCAGTAGCCGGCCACGTGCTTGAGCGCGTCCGCCTCGCTCACGTAGCGCGCCTTGGAGCCGATGACCACGCCGAGTTCGACCTCCCAATCGCTCTTGACCGAGCCTTGCGGCAGCACCACGGCGTCGTTGCAGCCCATCAGCGCGCTGGTGGTCTTCATGAACAGCACCGGCTCGGCGGGAATCGGGTTGCCGGTCTCGGCTGCGTGGTCGGAGTAGTTCAGGCCGACGCAGATGAATTTGCCCATGCCGCTCCACGGCGGCGCAATGCGGCCGGGGTTGTCGACCAGCGGCAACTTTGCTGGGTCGAGCTCACGCAGGCGTTGCAAGCTGTGTGGCGACAGCGTGCTGGCCTTGATGTCGGGCAGCGCCTTGGCGAGGCTGCGGACGTGGCCCTGCGCATCGAGCAGGGCGGGCTGTTCGGCTCCTTTGGGGCCGTGGCGCATCAACTTCATGGGTGTCTTTCCGGATCGGGTGTGTGGAGTCGGTTTGGAACTGTTGAACGAGAAATACGAAGGACAGGTGCAAGCGTATCAAAGCCCGTTCGTCTTCAGAACCAGCGAGTACAACGAACTCGAAGCACAGATGAACAAGCGGTTGCGCTTCGGGCCGCCGAAGCAGACGTTGGCCACCGTTTCGGGGAGGCGGATCTTGCCGATCAGCCGCCCGTCGGGCGCGTACGCATGCACACCGTCGTGCGCGCTGCACCACAGGCGCCCAGCGCGGTCGAGCCGAAAGCCGTCGAACAACCCGCTGGTGCAAGTGGCGAACAGCGTGCCGTCTTCGAGCCGGCGGCCGTCGCTGCTCACCTTGAAGCGGCGGATGTGTCGCGGCCCGTCGGGGTCGTGGCTGGCGCCGGTGTCGGCGATGTAGAGCAGCGACTCGTCGGGCGAAAACGCCAGGCCGTTGGGCTTGACGAAATCGTCGGTCACTTTGTCGACTGCGCCTGTGGCCGGGTCGATGCGGTAGACGTGGCAGCCGCCGATCTCGCTCTCGGCCGGCGCGCCTTCGTAGTCGGACAAGATGCCGTAGCTCGGGTCGGTGAACCAGATCGAACCGTCGGAGCGCACCACCACGTCGTTCGGCGAATTCAGGCGCTTGCCCTGCCAGCGGTCGGCCAGCACGGTGATGCGGCCGTCGTGCTCGGTGCGGGTGACGCGGCGCGCCAGGTGCTCGCAGGTGACGAGCCGGCCCTCGCGGTCCACCGTGTTGCCGTTGGAGTTGTTCGAGTCCTCGCGGAACACGCCGGTCGTGCCGTTGAGCTCGTCGAACTTCATGATGCGGTTGTTCGGAATGTCCGACCACACCAGCGTGCGGTGGGCCGCAAACCACGCCGGCCCCTCGCACCAGCGGCCGCCAGTCCACACGCGTTGCACGCGCTCGGGGCCGGCCAGCAGGCTGGCGAACTCGCGGTCCAGGATGTCGAGGCCGGTGCCTTCGAGGGTTCCGAACGGGGGCATGAAGAGTGTCTCCGGGTACTGCCGGCCGGGCCAGCGCTGGGTGCGGATTTTGAAGGCCGCGGTGGCCGCGGTGGCCCTGGCGATGCTCAGTTCGACAAACCGCCGTCGATCAACTGCGAGGTGCCGGTGGTGAAGGCCGACTCGTCGGACGCCAGGTACACCGCCAGCGCCGCCACCTCGGTGGTGGTGCCCAGCCGGCCCATCGGCTGGCGGCCGACGAACATCGCCTCGACCTGCGCGGTGGTTTGCCCGCTGGCCTTGGCCTGCTCGGCAATGCGCTCGCGCAGCGACGGCGACTCGACCGTGCCCGGGCAGATGGCATTGCAGCGGATGCCGCGCAAGATGAAGTCGGCCGCCACCGCCTTGGTCAGCCCGATCACGGCCGCCTTGGAGGCACCGTAGACGAACCGGTTCGGGATGCCCTTGATGCTGCCCGCCACCGACGCGATGTTGATGATCGAGCCGCCGCCTTGCGCCAGCATGCCCGGCAGCACGGCGCGGATGGTGCGGTACATCGAGCGGGCATTGAGGTTGAACGCGAAGTCCCAGTCGGCCTCGTTGCAGTCGAGGATGCTGCCCGCATGCACGAAGCCGGCGGCGTTGAACAGCACCTGCACCGGGCCCGCCTCGGCTTCAATGGTGGCGACGATCGCCTTGATCGCGTCGGCGTCGGTCACGTCGAGCCGCTTCGCGGTGATGCCGGGCACGGCGTTCAACTCGTCGAGTGCGGCGGTGTTGATGTCGGTCGCGAACACGCGTGCGCCTTCGCGCGCGAAGGCCTCGGCGGTGGCGCGGCCGATGCCTTGCCCCGCCGCCGTCACCAGGGCGGTCTTGCCGTTCAGTCGCTTGCTCATGGGGTCGCTCCGGGTCAGGTGGCCTGACCAATCGCCGGCACGATAGGGGGGGGCCTGCCGAGCGTCAATCGTGGGAAAACCCGTTGGCGGCGCAGCGAGCGAGGCAACGTTGGCCTTCACAATCACGCCTTCGAGCAGCAACGGATGGAGGGGCGCAGCATGGTCAAGCGATGGGTGCGGTTTGCGCACGCGGGCACGCAAGGCGCGGGTGCGAGCGCGGGTGCCTGTTTCGGCACGCTCGAAGCCGATCAGGTCCACGAACACCGCGGCACGATGTTCGATTCCCCCGAGCCCACCGGGCTGGTGCTGCCGCTGGCCGACGTGACGCTGCTGGCCCCCACGCAGCCCAGCAAGGTGGTCGCGCTGTGGAACAACTTCCGCGCACTGGGCGACAAGCTCGGCCTGTCGGCGCCGCCCGAGCCGCTGTACTTCCTCAAGTCACCCAACTCGTTCCTGAACCCAGGCGAGACCATCGTCAAGCCAGCGGGCGACGGCAAGGTGGTGTTCGAGGGCGAACTCGGCATCGTCATCGGCACACTGTGCAAAGGCGTGAGCGAAGCGGCGGCGATGGCGCATGTGTTCGGCTACACCTGCGCGAACGACGTGACCGCTGCCGATGAGTTGAACCGCGACCCCAGCTTTGCCCAGTGGGTGCGCTCCAAAGGTCACGACACGTTCTGCCCCTTTGGCCCCGCCGTGGCCACAGGGCTGGACCCGGCGACGCTGGTGGTCAAGACCACGCTGAACGGCAGCGTGCGGCAAGACTACCCGGTCAGCGACATGCGCTTCACCGTGGCGCAACTCGTCAGCATGATCTCGCAGGACATGACGCTGCTGCCGGGCGACATCATCCTGTGCGGCACCTCGGTCGGCGTGGGCTCGATGAAGCCGGGCAGCACCGTCGAGGTCCACATCGACGGCATCGGCACGCTGGTCAATCGTTTCGAATGAAGCGCAGCCGCTGCGTCTGGGATTTCCTCATCACCTCGGAGTTGTGACCTCATGAAAATCGCAATCATCGGCGCAGGCGCCATCGGCGGCTACGTTGGCGTAAAGCTCGCGCTGGCGGGTGAAGACGTGACCTTCATCGTGCGCGGCGCCAACCTGGAAGCCATCCGCAAGAACGGCATGAAGCTCGTCAACCACGACGGCACCGAGCAGGTGGCACGCAACGTGCGCGCCACCAACAACTATGCTGAGGCTGGCGTGCAGGACATCCTGATCCTGGCCATGAAGGCGCACCAGCTCGAAGCCGTGGCCAACGACGTGCCCCAGCTCGTGGGGCCGAACACCCGCATCGTGACGATGCAGAACGGCGTGCCGTACTGGTACTTCCACAAGCACGGCGGCGCACTCGCCGGCACGCGCTTGCAAAGCGTGGACCCGACCGGGCTGATCGGCGAAAAGATTCCCGCGTCGCACGTGATCGGCTGCGTGGTGTATCCCGCGTCAGAGCTGGTGGAACCCGGCGTGGTGCACCACATCGAGGGCGACCGCTTCCCGGTCGGCGAACTTGACGGCAGCACGTCCGAGCGCGTCACGTCCGTGTCCGAGGTGTTCACCAAGGCCGGCTTCAAGGCGCCGGTGCTCGACAACATCCGCTCCGAGATCTGGCTCAAGCTGTGGGGCAACCTCACGTTTAACCCGATCAGCGCGCTGTCGCACTCGACGCTGGTGGACATCTGCCAGTACCCGCTCACGCGCGAACTCGCTGCGAACATGATGACCGAGGCGCAGGCCGTGGCCAACAAGCTCGGCATCACCTTCCGCGTGACGATCGACAAGCGCATCGGCGGCGCGGAGAAGGTCGGCAAGCACAAGACCTCGATGCTGCAAGACGTGGAAGCCGGCCGCGCGCCGGAGATCGACGCGCTCGTCGGCTCGGTGGTCGAACTCGGCAAGCTGACCGACACGCCCACGCCGCACATCAACGCGACCTACGCGCTGGTGAAGCTGCTGGCCAAGACGATGGACGAGGAGAAGGGCCGGGTGAAGATGGCGGCGGCGGGCTGAACCGTAACGATCCTCCGGTCGGGCTGAGCTTGTCGAAGCCCTTCGACAGGCTCAGGGCGAACGGTTGCTCCTCGCCCGCTGGATGCAAGCCTGGTCAGGCAAAGCGGTTCAACGCACTCGCCGCGCCGCGCAGCGCAGGCGATTGCTCTGCGTGGATGACGAACACCGGGATCGTGCCGAGGAAGGCGCTGAACCGGCCCTTGGACTCGAAGCGCTCACGGAACGGCGAGCGCGCGAACGCATCGCCCAACCGCGGCACGATGCCGCCGCCGATGTAGACACCGCCGCGCGCGCCGAGCGTGAGTGCCAGATTGCCGGCGGCGGTGCCGAGGAAGGCGCACATCAGGTTCACGGCTTCGGCGCTTCGGGCGTCGCCCCGCTGCAACGCGGCGTGGGTGATGCTGGCGGCATCGATTTCGCCGGGCGCTGCGGCCGTCGCAGCGCGCGTGGCTTCGTCGGCGGCTGCTCTTGGGGTTTCTTCTGCTGCGTTGTTGCCGCCCGCGTTCGGCGCCTCGTTCGCGGCATCGAGCGCCCCCAGTGCACGGTAGATGTCGACCAGCCCCTGGCCGCTCACCGCCCGCTCAGCCGACGCGTGGCCGTGCAACGAGCCGATCCACGCGAGCACCGCGTGCTCGCGTGGCGTGCGGCCAGCGAGCGTCACGTGACCGCCCTCGCCTTGCAGCGGCGCCCAGCCACCGGCGCCGTCGGGCAACAGGCCCGACACGCCCAGGCCGGTGCCGGGCCCGATCAACCCGATCGCCGTGCCCGGCGCCGCCGCGCCGCCGCCGACCTGACGCAGCTCGGTTGCCTTCAAGGTCGGCAACGCAAGCGCCAACGCGGTGAAGTCGTTCAACACACGCAATCGCTCGAAGCCGAACTGCGCCTTCAGCCCGGCGATGGAAAAGCTCCAGTGGTGGTTGGTCATCTGGACCAAGTCGCCGACCACCGGGTTGGCGATCGCGATCGCGCAGTCGCGTGGCGCGGCGCGGCCGGCGCGTCCCAGGTACGCAGTGATCGCATCAGCAAGCCGCTCGTGCTCGGCGCACGGCAGCGTGAGCACGTCGCCGATCGGTGCGTCTGGCCCGTCTTGCCACGCAAAGCGCGCGTTGGTGCCGCCGACGTCGGCGAGCATCCGCGGGCGGAGCTCAGCTGGCCCGGGCTCGCTCACGGTGAAGCCTCTTGTGCACATCGGCCGGCGGCGAGACCGCGGGTCGTTGGCTGGCGGTCATGGCATGACATCTGGGCGATCAACGGTTCGAGCGATGTGGTCGGAGTGTGCCTTAAGGCAGCCAGCGACCGGCCGACCGCTGAGCCGGCTTTTCAGCCCGGAGCGAAGGGGTCGAGGACTTTGGCAACGGCCGACGCGAAATGCACCAAGAGCAACGGCCTCCCCGCCCCGACTCAAATCACCTTTGCCGCCCGCAACTCGTCCAGCTGCGCCTGCCCGTAGTCCAGCAACTCGCCCAGCACCTCGTCGGTGTGCTCGCCCAGCAGCGGCGAGCGGGTCACGTCGGTCGGGCTGTCGGACAGCTTGATCGGGTTGCCGACGCTCAGGTACTTGCCACGCTTCGGGTGATCGACCTCGACGATGGTGCCGGTGGCGCGCAGGCCCTCGTCGGCGGCGATCTCCTTCATCGACAGGATCGGGCCGCACGGGATGTCGAACTTGTTCAGGATGTCCATGGCCTCGAACTTGTCCTTGGTCATCGTCCACTGCTCGATGCGCGCAAAGATGGGCTTCAAGTGCAGCAGCCGCGCGGCGGGCGTGGCGTAGGCCTCGTCGGTGATCCAGCCTTCTTCGCCGATCACCTTGCACACCGCCGGCCACACTGCCGCTTGCGTGATGAAGTAGATGTAGGCGTTCGGGTCGGTCTCCCAGCCCTTGCACTTCAAGATCCATCCCGGCTGGCCGCCGCCGGAGGCATTGCCGGCGCGCGGCACGGCCTCGTGGAACTTGCCGTCGGGGTACTGCGGGTACTCGTGCATCGTGCCGGTGCGGTCCAGGCGCTGCTGGTCGCGCAGCTTCACGCGGCACAGGTTGAGCACGCCGTCCTGCATCGCGGCCAGCACCTTCTGGCCGCGGCCGGTGGTGTTGCGCTGGTAGAGCGCGGCGACGATGCCCAGGGCCAGGTGCAGGCCGGTGCCGCTGTCGCCGATCTGCGCGCCGGTGACGAGCGGCGGGCCGTCGTCGAAGCCAGTGGTCGAGGCCGCGCCGCCAGCGCATTGGGCGACGTTTTCGTAGACCTTGCAGTCTTCGTACTTGCCGGGCCCGAAGCCCTTGACCGACGCCACGATCATGCGCGGGTTGAGCTCGTTGATGCGCTCCCAGCTGAAGCCCATGCGGTCGAGCGCGCCAGGGGCGAAGTTTTCGACCAGCACGTCGCACTTCTTGATCAGCCGCTCAAGAACCTCCTTGCCCTTCGGGTCCTTGGTGTTGACGGTGATCGAGCGCTTGTTGTGGTTCAGCATCGTGAAAATGAAGTTGCGCGGCGCCAAGATCGACACGATGCTGTGGATCAGCCTGGCGCTGGTGGTGGTGTTCGGCGGCGCGACGATCTGGTTTCACAACGAGACCTTCATCAAGTGGAAGCCGACCGTGCTGTACTGGGCGATGGCGTTCTCGTTCTGGGCCAGCACCACCTTCTTCGGCAAGAACCTGCTGCAAGCGATGATGGGCGCGCAACTTCAATTGCCGGACATTGCCTGGAAGCGCCTGAACCTGTCGTGGATCGCGTTTTTCGTGGCGATGGGCGTGCTGAACCTGCTCGTGGCCTACAACTTCTCTACCGACACCTGGGTCAACTTCAAGCTCTTCGGCGGCATCGGACTGATGCTGGTGTTCACGGTGGCGCAGGGGGTGTACATGTCGCGCTTCATGCCACCGGAGGCCGACTCGGCAGAGGCGGCCGATCAGGCTCGCAAATTGCCTTGAGCGGCGGGACCCGACCCATGGCGACTTCATCGCAAGACATCGAGCGGGTGCTCGGCGCAGCGCTGCAACCGCACAGCCTGCGCGTGCAGGACGACAGCCACCTGCATGCGGGCCACGCCGGCGCATCAGAAGGGCGGCACTTCAGCGTGCAGGTGGTCAGCGAGCGCTTCAACGGTTTGTCACGGCTGGCTCGGCATCGCCTCGTATATGATGCGCTCCGCTCGGAGATCGAGCACGGCATCCACGCGCTTGCCATCGATGCACGCGCCCCTGGCGACCCCTGATTTCGTTGAAACCCCCATCTTTTCGTCCCTGCGGCCGAACCACGCACCGGCGGGACCGTCCAACCTCACTTCCCCTCCTTTGAGTTGAAAGGCACTTGCCCATGAGCACCACCTCCATCGCCCTCGGCGTGTCCACCGTCGCCATGGCCGTGGCCATCTCGGTCGCCTTGGCCGCGCCGTTGTTGGCGCAGGCGCAGAACGTCGCCGTGGTCAACGGCAAGGCCGTGCCCAAGGCGCGGGTCGACGCACTGATGGCCCAGGCCGTGAAGCAGAACCAGCCCAAAACGCCCGAGCTCGAAGCGCAGGTGCGCGACGAAGTCGTGCTGCGCGAGATGTTCGTGCAAGAGGCCGAGAAGCGCGGCATGACCGGCTCGCCCGAGTACAAGGCGCAGATGGAACTGGCCCGCCAGACCATCCTGATCCGCGAGCTGTTCACCGACTACCAGAAGAAGAACCCGGTGACCGAAGAAGAAATCAAGGCCGAGTACGACAAGTTCAAAGGCCAGTCGGCTGGCACCGAGTACCGCGCGCGCCACATCCTGGTCGAGAAGGAAGAAGAGGCGAAGGCGCTGATCGCGCAGATCAAGGGCGGCGCCAAGTTCGAGGACCTGGCCAAGAAGAGCTCGAAGGACCCGGGGTCCGGCGCCAATGGCGGCGACCTCGACTTTGCAGCGCCGGGCTCCTACGTGCCCGAGTTCTCGCAGGCGATGGTCAAGCTGAAGAAGGGCGAGATGACCGAGACGCCGGTGAAGTCGCAGTTCGGCTACCACATCATCCGCCTGGACGACACGCGCGACGCCAAGTTCCCGCCGATCGAAGAGGTCAAAGGCCAGATCGAGCAGCGCTTAGGCCAAATGAAGATGGCCAAGTTCCGCGACGAGATTCGGGCCAAGTCGAAAACCGACTACAAGTTTTCCAACTGAGTTCGGGCGGCTGCGCCGCACCGGGGCGACGCAGCCCCCACCTAGTGCAGTGCGCGTGAATTAGTAGAACTTAAGTTCGTCGGCATACTCATACGCTCCAGGAGGCTGGAGCAGTGCGAGTTGCGAAGACGATTGAACTGGATGAGCACACCGAGCGGGAGCTTCGTGTGCTTGCCAAGCGCCGGACGGTTGAGGCCCGGCTTCAGCAGCGGGCGTTGGTGGTGCTGCTGGCCGCCGAGGGTCGGCAGAACATTGACATCGCTGTCGAGGCCGGCCTGGACCGGCGCCAGGTCGCGATGTGGCGCGAGCGCTTCCTCGCTGGTGGCATCGAGGCGCTGCGCAAGGACGCCCCGCGCAGTGGCCGGCCAGCGACGATCACGGCGGCGATCGATTCGCGCATCGTGCAGGCTACGCTGCACGACAAGCCGGTCAACGCCACGCACTGGAGCACGCGCACGCTGGCCGAGCACCTGGGCGTTGGCGCGACCACCATCCGCCGCGTCTGGCAAAGCAACGGCCTGAAGCCGCACCTGAGCAGAACCTTCAAGCTCTCGCGGGACCCGCGCTTCGAGGACAAGTTGCTGGACGTGGTGGGTCTGTACATGAACCCGCCCGAGCATGCCCTGGTGCTTAGCTGCGACGAGAAGAGCCAGATCCAGGCGCTGAACCGCACGCAGCCGGGCTTGCCGTTGAAGCGCGGGCGTGCCGGCACCGTCACCCACGACTACAAGCGCCACGGCACGACCACGCTGTTTGCAGCGCTCAACACCCTGGACGGCAGCGTGATCTCGATGTGCCAGCCGCGGCACCGCCACAGCGAGTGGCTGAAGTTCCTGCGGCTGATCAACCGCAGCACGCCCAAGCACCTGAGCCTGCACCTGATCGTGGACAACTACGCCACGCACAGCCACCCCGAAGTGCAGAAGTGGCTGGCCCGTAACCCACGCTTCGTCATGCACTTCACACCCACCAGTGCCTCGTGGCTGAACATGGTCGAGCGCTTCTTCCGCGACATCACCGACAAGCGCATCCGGCGCGACAGCTTCACCAGCGTGGCCGAGCTGGAACTGGCCATCGACCTGTACGTTGCACATCACAACACCGACCCCAAGCCCTTCATCTGGACCGCCAGCGCCAAGGACATCCTGGCCAAGGTAACCCGCGCCAAGGCCGCCTTGGCGGCCTTGGCGGGATAAGTACAGAACAGAGCGGCGCACTGCACTAGAATCGTGATTCGAACCGACTCATCTGCGTGCCATGGCAACCCTGCAAGACCTTGCCGACCGTGTGGAGCGACTGCTGCTGCGGCACGAGGAGTTGCGCCGCACGCACGCCCTACTTGAGCAGCAGTGTGCTGCGGTCACGCATGAGCGGGACAGCCTGCGCTCCCGGTTGAATGCCGCTCGCGGGCGCATCGATACCCTGCTCACGCGGCTGCCCACCGAACCGGCCTCTGACGCCGACGTGGGTGGTGGGGCGGACGAAGCCCGCACGGAAGCGCGATGAAGCAGATGGAAGTGACGATCATGGGCCAGAGCTACATCTTGTCTTGCCCGGAAGGGCGCGAGGCCGAGATGCTCGCTGCCGTGGCGCAGGTCGACCGCGAGATGAGCGCGATCCGCGACGGCGGCAAGGTCAAGGCCCGAGAGCGGATCGCGGTGCTGGCCGCACTCAACTTGGCCTTTGCACCCGCCGAACGAACGGCCGATCGCCCCCCGACGAAGGCAGCCTCGCCTGCCGGCAGCCCCGACATCGACAAGCTCGTGCAGCGGCTCGACCAGGCTCTCGGCGCAGACGGTCAGTTGCTCTGAGTCTGCGCTTTGACGACATGCCCCGATGGCGATGTCGGTAGCGACCTGCGGCGTAGAATGATTTCGTCCGTCGCGTTCGCGCGAGCTTTATATTTCCTTGAACCGATGCTCTCGCGAGCAAGGGCTTGGAACATCGCCCGGCTGGCGTGATCGTCTCGCGTCAGATGAACCCAAGGCCAGGCTGACCTCGCCCACCTGAACTACCTGGGTTCAGGAATGCGGCTCGTGGTTCGCGGCGGACACCCCACCTGCCGACTGCCTCGCCCATGAACCACTGGCTGATGAAGAGCGAGCCCAGCGAGTGCTCTATCGACGACCTTGCTGCCGCGCCCGGTCAGACGGTGCCGTGGGTCGGCGTGCGGAGCTACCAGGCGCGCAACTTCATGCGCGACGACATGCGCATCGGCGACGGTGTGCTCTTCTACCACTCGTCGTGCCCGGAGCCAGGTATCGCGGGCCTGGCCGAGGTGGCCAGCGCAGCGTACCCCGACGCCACGCAGTTCGACCTAGGCAGCCACTACTTCGACGCCAAGGCCACCGTCGCCGCACCACGCTGGCTGCACGTGGACGTGCGACTGGTGCGCAAGACCCGGCTGCTCAGCCTGCAGACCCTGCGCCAGACCCCGTCGCTCGCCGACATGGTGGTGCTGCGGCGCGGCAACCGGCTGTCGATCACGCCGGTGACCGCGGGCGAATGGAAGGCGGTGCGCGAGTTGCTGAACGCGGCGTGAGCTTCGACCTGAGCTGGCAGCTGGTCGTCGAGTTGCTCCTGCTGGGCAGTGTGGCCGGTTTTCTGGCCGGGCTGCTGGGCGTCGGCGGTGGCGCGATGCTGGTGCCGTTCATGACGATCCTGATGTCGTTCAAGCGCATGCCCGAGCAGCACGTGGTCAAGATGGCCATCGCGACGTCGCTGGCGACGATCTGCTTCACCTCCATCTCGTCGGTGCGCGCCCACCACCGGCGTGGCGCAGTGCGCTGGCCACTGGTGAAGCTGCTCGCGCCGGGCATCGTGATCGGCGCGCTGATCGGCGCGCAAGTGGCCAAAGCGCTGCCCTCCAAGGTGCTGGCGCTGCTGTTCGCCGGTTTCATCGGCTGGTCTGCGGTGCAGATGTTCGCCGACCGCAAACCCCGGCCGACGCGGCAGTTGCCCGCGGGCGCCGGGCTGTTCGCCGCGGGCGGGGCGATCGGTGGGCTGTCGTCGCTGATGGGTGCCGGCGGCGCGTTCATTTCGGTGCCGTTCATGGTGGCGTGCAACGTGCCGATCATCAACGCGGTGGCCACGTCTGCCGCGCTGGGCTTCCCGATCGCACTCGCGGGCACGGTCGGCTACATCATTGCCGGCTGGTCTTTGCCGGACATGCCGCCGGGCACGCTGGGGTTTCTGTACCTGCCCGCTCTACTGACGCTGGCGGCGGCGAGCATGCTGGCCGCACCGTTCGGCGCGCGGGCGGCGCATCGAATGAACGTGGGGCAACTCAAGCGCGCTTTCGGCGTGCTGCTGCTGTGCCTGGCGGGCTACATGCTTTACAAGGGACTGAGCCTGTAGTCACAGGCGGTCTTGCCGCTCGGGGTTGCCCCGCACGCCCGGCGGTCAGTCGGCTTCGAAGCGAATGCCGGCCAGCGCCACGTGGTTGCCGCCGCGCCGGATCGCCTCAGCGAGCGCCGCGTCGGCCGCAGCGCACAGCGCCTCCTGCGTTGCCGCGGTGTGCGGAAAGCTGGCCACGCCCATCGCCACCGTGAAGCCCAGCTCGCGCCCCTGGAGCGCGACGATCTGCGTGGCGCACTGGCGCCGCAGGCCCTCCATGCGGGCATGCGCCGTCGCCAGCCCCACACCTGACAGCAGCAGCGCAAAGCGGTCTTCGTCGACACGGCAGGACGCGTCCATCGCCCGGGTGTTGCTGCGCAGCAGCCGGCCGAGTGCTTCCAGGATGCGCGCGCGGCCCTCACCCCCAAGCGCCAACACGTGCTCCGGCAGCGGGTCCAGCACGACCGAGACGAGCGAAAACTGCCGGTGCTCGCGCGCTGACAGATCGGCCTCGCGGCGCAGGTGGTCGTCGAAGTGGGTGCGCTGGTACAGGCCCATCGCATCGTCACGCCCGGCCACGTCGTGGCTTTCGCGGCGCAGCGATTCATTGGCCGCTTGCTGCTGCTCCAGCTGCACGAGCAGCTTTTGCAGTTGCGCTTCGCGCTGGCGAGCCTGGCTCAGCTCGATCCACACGATGCACAAGTGCGTGGGCGACTCACCGGCCGTGCCGGCGATGACCCTGCGCACGACGCTGAACTCACGCCGCTGATCGCCACGCTCGATGCGGTGCTCGCTCGCAAGCGCGCCGCTCTGCGACACGGCGGCCTGATCGGCAACGCGCAAGGCCGCTGCCTGGTTGGCGTCAAGCAGCTCGCCGTCGCTGCGGCCCAGCACCTCTGCCGGCAGCCGTGCGAACAGCGCCGCCATGCGTGCGTTGACGTGTACATAGCGACCGCTGGCGATCTCCTTCACCGCCACGAGCGCGTCCACACGGTCCAGCATGTCGAGCATCACCGCGGCCAGGGAGCCCCGGCCACCGTCGAGGGCGGCCGCCAGCGGCAGCGGAAGTGCGACGGGGTCGGAGGGGGGCGAGGCGGTCATGTCGAAGCCGGTGGGGCATCCTGTCTGTTGTGGCGGAACGTGATTCAGTATCAATCTTGGTCCACGAGATGCCACTTGGCAAGCCTGCCGTTCAAGACGGGGCCCGCATAATCAGCGCTGCCAGCGGAGGCGAGCGCGGATGAAAGATCTCGACAGACTGAATCAGCTGACCGAATCACACGGCGAGCTGCGGCCCGGGCACGGCATGATCTCCGGCGTGATCGCCTTGTCGCTGGCGATCCTGTGTTTCCTCGGCGTGCTGGCCTTCCACTTCCCCGAGTACCTCACCACGCCGCAGCTGCGCAAGTCGTACAACGTCGATGTGATGCGCCAGCTGATGCTCGGCGCGCTGGTGCTGGCCGGTTCGATCTCGCTTTACAACATCATCCGCGGCCGGGCGCGCTGGCTGGCGCTGGGGGCCTTCACGCTGATCGCGCTGACGCTGGCACTCGGCGGCCACAAAGTGCCGGTGAACGACTTTGCCGACGGCACGCCCTACATTGGCCTGGACTGGTTCATCCTCGACCTGCTGGGCTCGACGCTGATCTTCATCTTCATCGAAAAACTGTTCGCGCTGCGCAAGCACCAGCCGGTGTTCCGGCCAGAGTGGCAGACCGACTTCCACCATTTCATCGTCAACCACATGATCGTTGGCTTCGTGCTGCTGGCGACCAACCTGCTGGTGCACAAGCTGTTCGGCTGGGCCGCCAACGACGGCGTGCGCGGCTGGGTTCAAAACCTGAACTTCTTCGTCGCGGTGTTCCTGATCGTGCTGGTGGCCGACCTGGTGCAGTACTGGACCCACCGCGCGTACCACGAGGTGCCGCTGCTGTGGCGGCTGCACGCGGTACACCACAGCGTGAAGAGCATGGACTGGCTCGCCGGCTCGCGCCAGCACATCCTGGAGCTCATCATCACCCGCACGCTGGTGCTGGCGCCGATCTACGTGCTGGGCTTCAGCAAGGAAGTGATCGACGCCTACATCATCATCGTCGGCTTCCAAGCGGTGTTCAACCACGCCAATGTCAGCGTGCGGCTGGGGCCGCTGCGTTATGTGATTGTGACGCCCAACTTTCACCACTGGCACCACTCGCAGGACGACGCTGCGCTGGACAAGAACTACGCCGCGCACTTCGCGTTCCTCGACCATTTGTTCGGCACCGCCGTCAAGTCGGACCGCGAGTGGCCCGAGCGGTACGGCGTGCTGGGCGACTACGTGCCGAACGGCTTCTTGCGCCAATTGGCGTTTCCGTTTCGGTGGAAGGGCTGAAGCGCCATGGATCGACTGACGAAGCTTGTCGCAGCGCTGATCGCGTTGGCCTGGATCAACGCCGCAGCGGCGCAGGACGGGCCGCAGAAACTGCCCACGATCCAGCTGAGTGCGGGCATGCACCTCATTCGCGCCGAAGTGGCGCAAACGCCGGAGCAGCGCAGCATCGGCCTGATGCACCGCCCGAGCATGGGGCAGAGCGAAGGCATGCTGTTCATCTTCGAACAGCCGGCTCAGCAGTGCTTCTGGATGAAGAACACGCTGCTGCCGCTGTCGATTGCGTTCCTGGCCGACGACGGCAGCATCGTCAACATCGAGTCGATGAAGCCGCAGACGCTGGACAGCCACTGCTCGAAGAAGCCGGTGCGCTTCGTGCTGGAGATGAACGAAGGCTGGTTTGCCAAACGCGGCATCAAGCCGGGTGCAGCGCTGAAGGGCGCGCCGTTCGGCAACTGAGTCGACTAAAACCCTCGCCAGATGGAAGAGGGCCGGCGCGAGGCCGGCCCGTTCGATCCCCCACGCGGGTCAGGCGTAGTTCGCTTCCGCGAAGTCCCAGTTCACCAGCGACGTGAGGAAGGTCTCGACCCACTTCGGCCGCATGTTGCGGAAGTCGATGTAGTAGGCGTGCTCCCACACGTCGATCGTCAGCAGCGCCTTGTCGGCAGTGGTCAGCGGCGTGCCGGCCGCGCCGGTGTTGACGATGTCGACCGAGCCGTCGGCCTTCTTGACCAGCCACGTCCAGCCGGAGCCGAAGTTGCCCACCGCGCTCTTCGTGAAGGCTTCCTTGAAGGCTGCATAGCTGCCCCACTTGGCGTCGATCGCCTTGGCCAACGCGCCCTTGGGCGCGCCGCCGCCCGAAGGCTTCATGCAGCTCCACAGGAACGTGTGGTTCCAGATCTGCGCCGCGTTGTTGTAGACGCCGCCCGAGGACTTCTTGACGATGTCTTCCAGGCTCATCGCCTCGAACTCGGTGCCCTTTTGCAGGTTGTTCAGGTTCACCACATACGCGTTGTGGTGCTTGCCGTGGTGGTACTCCAGCGTCTCGCGGCTCAGGTGCGGGGCCAAGGCGTCGATCGCGTAAGGCAGCGCGGGCAGGGTGTGTTCCATGGTGGGGCGTCCTCTGAGAAAGGTGGCGGGGAAAATCCGGGAAGGGCGCATTGTAGGCAGCGCGCCAAAGTCATGCGCGCGCTTTGCACGGGCCCCGCGCGCGCCCGCCACTCGTTCCCCGCGCGTTCCCAGCGCGTTCCCAGCGCGTTGCAAGGTCTGCGACGCGCTCAACCCGAACTCGGCAGCAGCGGCGAGGGTGTCTTCTGCGGCATTGCTTCCACGGCTGTCACCATCAGGTCAGCGCGGCCGTCGGCCAACCGCGCCTGCAGCGACGCGCCGACCTCGAGCGCGGCCACGTTGGCCACCGGCCGACCAGTGGTGTCGCTGAGCCACGCATAGCCGCGCGCCAGCACATGCTGCGGATCGAGCGCGCGCAGCCGCGCACCGAGCGCCGCGAGTCCCCGCCCCTGCACCGCCACCTGCACCGCCGCAGCACGTGTCAGCCGACCCTGTAGATGGCCGGCGTGGGCACGCCGCTGATCCACGCCGCGCTGTGTCGCGGCAAGCAAGCGGTGCGCGAGCAGCTCCAGCCGCTGCGCGCGCCGGCGCATCGCTTCGGCCGGTCGGGTAAGTCGCAGCGCCAGCGTGTCGAGCCGCTGGGCGCGGCTGTCGAGAAGATCGTGCACGCGGCGCTGCAACAGCTCGGCAAGTCCCCGGAGTGCGCCGACGCAAGCCTGCGCATCGGGCGCCGCCAGTTCGGCAGCGGCAGTGGGCGTGGGCGCGCGCAGGTCGGCTGCAAAGTCGGCCAGCGTCACGTCGGTCTCGTGGCCGACACCGCAGATCAGCGGCATCGGCATCGCACGCACCGCGCGCACGACGTGCTCGTCGTTGAAGGCCCACAAGTCTTCGAGCGAGCCGCCGCCGCGGCACAAGATCACGCAGTCCACCTCGCTGCGTTGCGCCACCAAGGCGAGCGCTGCGCACAGTGAAGCGGGCGCGTCGGCGCCCTGCACCGCACTTGGATAGACAAGCACCTCGACCTGTGGCGATCGGCGCGCCAGCGTGGTGATCACATCGCGCAACGCGGCCGCGCCGAGCGACGTGACCACGCCCAGACGGCGCGGATAAGCGGGGATGGGGCGTTTGCGTGCAGCGTCGAACAGGCCTTCCGCTTCGAGCCGGGCCTTGAGTTTCAAAAACTGCTCGAACAGCGCACCGGCGCCAGCGCGCTGCATCGACTCGACGACGAGCTGCAGCTCGCCGCGCGCTTCGTACAGCCCCAAGCGGCCTCGCAGCTCGACGAGTTGACCGTCTTGCGGCACGAAGTCGAGCAACGCGGCAGCGCGCCGGAACATGGCGCAGCGCAGCAGGGCCGTGCCGCCGCTGGCGTCCTTCAACGTGAAGTAGCAATGGCCGCTGGCGGCCCGGGCAAAGCCCGACACCTCGCCGCGAACCGCGCACGGGCTGAAGCGCGCTGCCAACGCGTCGGCCACGGCCTGCACCAGCGCCGCCACGCTCCACACGAGCCGCGCCGGTGCGGCGCCTGGGGCGCTATTCATCGGCAAAACCAGGGCTGGTGCGGCTTCGGCAAAACACACCCGCGCCGACACTGGCCCGGCAGTCCGGTTGCCACATCGCACTCACCGGCACCTCGTTCGAACGACATTTTGGTGAGCCGATTTCGTGCTTAATCTTTAAGCAATCTGTCACAACGTCAGCAATTTCGGGCCTCTGCGAAGGCTCGCAACCGGTTGCCCACAAAGTTGTCCACAGCGGCGGTGGATTGCCGGTGACGTTTCGCTGCACGGCTGTCGCGGCGGGTTTGCAAACTCACGAAAGTGGCCCTCATGCCAGGCCTCGATCGGCCCGGTGGTGGCGCAATGGCAGGCCATAATCCTCCGTCCCGAAATCCAGCCCCGTCTCCTGCCGCTACTCATCGAAGGGCCCAGATTGTTTTCGATCATACAAGCCGCTGGTTGGCCGATCTGGCCCTTGATCCTGTGTTCGATTGCAGCGCTGGCAATCGTCTTCGAACGCTTCTCCAGTTTGCGCAAGTCGCGTGTTTCGCCGGGGCGCTTGCTTGACGAAGTGATGTCGGTCACGCGGGCCCACTTGCCGTCGGCCGACGTGGTCAACAAACTCGCCGCCAACTCGATCCTGGGCTCGGTGCTGGCCTCCGGCGTGCGCGCAATGGTGGCCGAGCCACGCATCACCGAAGAGGCCTTGCGCGCTGCGTTCGAGTCCGCAGGCCGCACGGCCGTACACCGGATGGAGCGCTACCTGAACACGCTGGGCACCATCGCCTCGGCCGCGCCGCTGCTGGGCCTGCTGGGCACGGTGATCGGCATGATCGAGATCTTCGGCTCGCAGACGCCGACGGGCGGCAACAACCCGGCGATGCTCGCATCGGGCATTTCTATCGCGCTGTACAACACGGCGTTCGGTTTGATCATCGCGATCCCGTCGCTGATGCTGTACCGCCACTTCCGGGGTGTGATCGACGCCTACACACTCGACATGGAGCAGGCTGCCGACCGCATGGTGCCGCACCTGATGCGCTTCTCGGCGCTGCGCAGCACCTCGTCTTCGTGAGTTGGCAATGGCGATGAACTTCCGCAAGGCGCGCACCGAAGAGCCGGAGATCAACCTGATCCCGTTCATCGACGTGCTGCTGGTGATTCTGATCTTCCTGATGCTGTCGACCACCTACTCGAAGTTCACCGAGCTTCAGATCACGCTGCCCGCAGCCGATGCAGAGAAGGCGCGCGACCGGCCGCGCGAGATCATCGTCGCCGTCGCTGCCGACGGGCGCTATGCCGTGAACCGCAAGCCGGTCGATGGCCGCAGCGTGGAGTTGCTGGCTGCAGAGTTGACTGCTGCGGCGGCTGGCTCGCCAGAGATGGTCGTGATCATCTCGGCCGATGCCACTGCGGCGCACCAGAGCGTGGTCAACGTCATGGATGCGGCGCGCCGCGCGGGCCTGCCGCGGCTGACCTTCGCGACGCAGACGCCGACCCAGTGACCGGCCGCCTGCAAGCCGCCTGGCTGTCGCGCGGCCCGCTGGCCGTGCTGCTGCTGCCGGTGGCGGCGGTGTACGGCGCGATCACGGCGATTCGCAGCGCGCTCTACGACGTCGGCCTCTTGCGGGTCGAGACGCTGCCGGTGCCGGTGGTCATCGTCGGCAACCTGGTGGCGGGCGGGGCGGGCAAGACGCCGACGGTGATTGCCATTGTGAAGCTGCTGCGCGAGCGCGGCTTCCGACCGGGCGCCGTGTCGCGTGGCTACGGGCGCGACACGCAAGCGTCGGGGGCCGTTCTCGACGCAGGCCTCGACGCAGTCCTCGACGTTCAGCCCGACACGCCAGCCACACGATGCGGAGACGAGCCGCTGCTGCTGCGCTTGCGCACCGGCGTGCCAGTCGTGGTCGGGCGTGACCGCGTCGCGGCGGGCCGTGCGCTGCTGAAGGCCCATCCTGACGTGAACGTGATCGTCAGCGACGACGGCCTGCAACACCGCCGCCTGGGCCGGCAAGTCCAGGTGATCGTCTTCGACGAACGCGGTGCGGGCAACGGCTGGTGGCTGCCCGCCGGGCTGTTGCGCGAGCGCATGCCGCGCAGCGTGCCGCCTCGAACGCTGGTGCTGTACAACGCCGACACGGCCACCACGCCGCTGGCCGGACACGTCGCGACCCGATCACTTGCCGGTGTCGTGGCGCTGGCCGACTGGTGGGCAGGCAAGCCACCGAGCCTTGATGCGCTCACGGCGCTGACCAAAGCCGCTGAACCGCGTGGCCGGCGCATCGTTGCCGTTGCAGGCACGGCCCAGCCCGAGCGATTCTTCAGCATGCTCAGGGCTAGTGGCCTGCACATCGAGCCGTTGCCGCTGCCCGACCACCACGCGTTTCGCACCCTGCCCTGGCCGGCCACCGCCGAACAGGTGGTGCTGACCGAAAAGGATGCCGTCAAGCTCCGGCCCGACGCCGTCGGCGCGACGAACGTGTGGGTGGCGACGCTAGACTTCTGCCTGGGTGCGGCATTTGAGCGTGCCCTGATCGCGATGCTGCCCCCTCCGCCCGACCGTCGACCTGACAATGTCCAAGAGAACGCCCATGGAAGTCCGACTGCTTGAACTGCTGGTGTGTCCCTTGTGCAAGGGCCGGCTGGAGCACCTGCGCCCGCCGCAGCAAGAAGCGCAGGAGTTGGTTTGCCACGCCGACAGGCTGGCCTTCCCGGTGCGCGACGGCATCCCGGTGATGCTGGAGAGCGAAGCGCGCGTGCTCGACCCGGCGGCCTGAGCGGGCGCACGACCACCCGACTGTCGCGAGACCCCGTGGGATTCACCGTCCTCATCCCTGCGCGCCTGGCCTCGACCCGCCTGCCCGGCAAGCCGCTGGCCGACATCGGCGGCTTGCCGATGATCGTGCGCGTAGCGCAGCGCGCCGCGCAATCGGCCGCCAGCGCGGTGGTGGTGGCGGCGGACGATGCCTCGATCGTCAGCGCCTGCACCGCGCACGGCGTGCGGGCGCTGCTCACCCGCACCGACCACCCGACCGGCAGCGACCGCCTTGCCGAAGCCTGCGAGTTGCTCGGCCTGGACGGCTTCGACGTGGTCGTCAATGTGCAAGGCGACGAGCCACTGATCGATGCTCGCATGATCGACGCCTGTGCCGCACTGCTCGCCGATCACCCCGAGTGCGTGATGAGCACGGCCGCGCACGCACTCGACTCGGTGGCCGAACTCGACAACCCGAACGTCGTGAAGGTCGTGCTCGACGCCGCCGGCCGGGCGCTGTACTTCTCGCGCGCGCCCATTCCCTGGTGGCGCGACGGCCGCGCCTCGGGCCTGCAGCAGTTGCCCGCCGACGCGCCACTGCGCCACATGGGTCTGTACGCTTATCAGGCCGGCTTTCTGCGGCGCTTCCCATCGCTGCCGGTCAGCCCACTGGAGCAGATCGAATCACTCGAACAGTTGCGCGTGCTGTGGCACGGCGAGCGCATCGCAGTGCATGTGAGCCCGTTGCAGCCTGGCCCGGGGGTGGACACGCCCGAGGACCTGGCCCGGGTTCGCGCGCTGTTTTCCTGACCGCTCGACGCCAGCCCGCGCGGCCCCCAAGCAGCCACAAAGCGGCCACCGAACGCCAGCCAAACGCGCGAGGTCGCATGCTATTCTCGATGCGAAGAGCGAGCGTGCAGCCGCATGCTTCAACGCCTCGCCGCCCCTTCCATTGATCGAGGAGACGCTTTGAGACTCATTCTGTTGGGCCCGCCCGGCGCCGGCAAAGGCACGCAAGCCACGTTCATCTGCCGTCAGTTCGGCATCCCGCAAATCTCCACCGGCGACATGCTGCGCGCCGCGGTCAAGGCCGGCACGCCGCTCGGCGTCGAAGCGAAGAAGGTGATGGACTCGGGCGCGCTGGTGGGTGACGACATCATCATCGGCCTGGTGAAGGAGCGCATCACGCAGCCCGACTGCGCCAAGGGCTTCCTGTTCGACGGCTTCCCCCGCACCATTCCGCAGGCCGACGCGATGAAGACCGCCGGCGTCAAGCTCGATGCCGTGCTCGAAATCGACGTGCCCGACGCGTCGATCATCGAGCGCATGAGCGGCCGGCGCGTGCACATGGCCTCGGGCCGCAGCTACCACGTCAAGTTCAACCCGCCCAAGGTGGCCGGCAAGGACGACGTGACCGGCGAAGACCTGATCCAGCGTGCCGATGACCTGGAAGACACGGTGCGCAAGCGGCTCGAGGTTTATCACAGCCAGACGCGCCCGCTGGTGGAGTACTACTCGAACTGGAGCAAGGCAGGCGCGGCCGACGCACCGAGGTACCGTGCCATCAGCGGTACCGGCACGGTGGACGAAATCACCGCGCGTGCACTGGCCGCGCTGAGCTGAAGCGGAGCACGAACCCATGGACATCGCAGGCAAGGTTTTCATCGTCACCGGCGGCGCGTCGGGCCTGGGCGAGGGCACGGCGCGCATGCTGGCCGCGCACGGCGGCAAGGTCGTCATCGCCGACCTGCAGGCCGACAAGGGGCAGGCGTTGGCGGCGGAACTGGGCGCCTCGGTGGCGCAGTTCGTCAAGTGCGACGTGAGCCAGGAGGCCGACGGCCAGGCTGCCGTGGGCGCTGCTGTCGGGCTGGGCAAGTTGATGGGGCTCGTCAATTGCGCTGGCATCGCGCCTGCCGCCAAAACGGTCGGCAAGGAAGGCGCCCACGCGCTGCACACCTTCGCCAAGGTGGTCACGGTCAACCTGATCGGCAGCTTCAACATGATCCGCCTGGCCGCCGAAGCGATGAGCAAGAACGCGCCGGAGGCCACCGGTGAGCGCGGCGTGCTGATTTCCACCGCCAGCGTGGCCGCCTTCGACGGGCAAATGGGCCAGGCGGCCTACTCAGCGTCCAAGGGCGGCGTGGTGGGCATGACGCTGCCGATCGCCCGCGACCTGGCGCGCAACGGCATCCGCAACATGACGATCGCGCCGGGCATTTTCGGCACGCCGATGTTGTTCACGATGCCGCAGGAAGTGCAAGACGCGCTGGCCGCCAGCGTGCCCTTCCCGAGCCGCCTGGGCACGCCGGCCGACTACGCCAAGCTGGTGCACCAGATCATCACCAACGAGATGCTCAACGGCGAGGTGATTCGGCTGGACGGAGCGATCCGGCTCGCGCCGAAGTAGAACGACCGGCGGGAGCCCGCCAACCGCCCACCCGATCCGTCAAGACTTGCGGCGCGCGTGCAGCGCCCACAGCCGCGCCAGGTCGGCCGTGCCGTCGGCGCCGCCGACGGTCTTCAGCGTGGCCTGTGCCTTGGCGGCGTCGCCAGCGTTCAATTGGGCAATCGCCAGCCGCAGCTTGGCATCTTCGGGTCGCTTCATGCCGCCTTTGGCGATGCCCTGCTGCATCATCGCCAGGCCTTTGGCGGCCTGGCCTTCGAAGACGAGATTGAAGCCGGCGTTGACCAATGCCGTGCCGTCCTTGTCGGCCGCGGCTTGCTTGTCGGCTTCGGGTCGGGCGGCCTTTTCTTCTGCCATCTTCTTGGCTACCAGGTCGCGCAGCCGCTTGTGGCGCTCGGCCTCGTTGCCGGTGCCGAGCACGTTGGCCGCAAAGCCTTTGTCGACCACTTGCTTGGCCTCCGCCGGCAGGCCGGCCTGCAAGGCCAGTTGCGCCATCTCCATGTAGTCGCTCGCCGCCGACATGCTGCCGGTGGCCAGGCTCAAGCGGTAGGCGTCGAGCACCAGGCGGTCGCTGAAGTTGGGCTTGCGCTGCATGCGGCTGAGCAGGTCGACCCAATATTCCTTCTTCGGGTAGTAGGTAACGAGCTTCTCGACCGCAAAGACGTAGGTGTTGTTGTCCTTGTTCTGCAGCGCCGCGTTTAGCAGCAGCTTCAGGCGGTCTTCAGCCGGCGGCGTGCCGCTCTTCTCGGCGGCCTGCACTTCGGCCATCAGCTCCTTTGCAGCGCCGGCAAAGTCGCCGCTGAGGTACTGGCTCTGGATCAGCAGCGTGCGGATCGAGCCGCTCGTGCCGCCTTCCCTGAAGTAGCGCTGGCTCCACTGCATCGCCTTGGCATAGTCCTTCGCGCGGTAGTAGCCGCCGGCAATCGACTCGGCCATGCGCGCCTTGTCGGCAGCACTCACCTTGCTGGAGCTGCTCAGTGCCTCGAAGGAACGGGCCGCGGTGTCCATGTCGCCGGCACCCGAAGCGGCTGCGATGCGCATGCGCTCGACGAGGTAGCTTTCGTTGGCCGTCTTGCCGGCCACCGCGTCGGCATCGCGCACCTTGGCCAGCGCTTCCCTGAACTTGCCGCCCTTGATGAGATCGCTCGCCGCTTGCAGCGACTTGCCGATTTCGGGCCGCACCGATTCCTGTGCGTGCGCCATCGAAGTCGCGAGGGCGCACGCCAGGATCAATTTCAGGAGGCCTTGTTTCATACCGGAGTTACTCGTGCAGCGGGAATGCGAAGCGAAGCCAGCTCCATCAAGCCACGACCCACGCACGGGTTCCCCGGGCGTCGGGTTGGCGCCCCTCGGGGGCAAGAGCGAAGCGACAGGGGGGCAGTCATTTCACGAATTGCTCGTTACCGATCATGCCGAGCTTGGTGACACCCAATCGCTGCGCAGACGCCAGCACCATCGCCACCGACTTGTACTCCACCAGCTTGTTCGGCCGGATGTGCACCTCGGGCTGGTCGGGCTCCGCGGCCGCCTGGCTCAGCTTCGCTTCGAGCGCGTTTCGATCGGCCAGCGCCTCGCCGTTCCAGAGGATCGTGCCGTCGAAGTCGATGTCGATCGTGACGACCACCGGCTCCTTGGTGGACGGCGGCGGCGTGCCCGCCGGCATGTTCAGGTTGACGGTGTGGAGCTGGATCGGGATCGTGATGATGAGCATGATGATCAGCACCAGCATCACGTCGATCAGCGGCGTGGTGTTGATCTCCATCATCACTTCGGGCTCGCCCGAGCTGGAGCCCGAGCCGATGTTCATGGCCATCTTTGAATCTCCTAGAGACTCGGTCGCGGGCTTCGAGCCCGCTTCCTCGCCGATCGTTTCGCTGGTCGATCCCCGTGAACGGGGCCCCTCGCCCTTCGCTTCACGCTCTAACCTTTCGGAGGCGGTTCAGTGACGAAGCTGATCTTGGCGATGGCGGCGCGCTGGCACGCAAACACCACGCGGCCGATCGATTCGTAGCGTGTCTTCTCGTCGCCTCGGATGTGGATCTCGGGTTGCGGGTTCAGCACCGCCACCTTCTTGAGCCGCAGGAACAGGTCTTCATTGTCGACCAGCGGCTGGCCGTTCCAGAACACATCGCCGTCCTTGTTGACCGAGACCTCGATGTTCTCGGGCTTGGTCTGGCGCGCGATGTTGGTTTCCTTCGGCAGGTTCATCGCGATCGTCTGCGTGACCACGGGGATGGTGATCAGGAAGATGATCAGCAGCACCAGCATCACGTCCACCAGTGGCGTGGTGTTGATGGTGGAGACGACCTCGTCTTCGTCGCTGCTCGAGCCGATGCTCATGGCCATGGCGGTTCTCCGTGGGGGCAAGTAAAGCGCGGGGCCGGGTTCAGCGGCCGGCCTTGGCGCCCATCAGCACACCATGCAGTTCGGCGCCGAAGCCGCGCACCGAATCCATCGTCACCTTGTTGCGGCGCACGAGCCAGTTGTAGCCCAGCACCGCCGGCACCGCGACCGCCAGGCCGATGGCCGTCATGATGAGTGCCTCGCCCACCGGGCCGGCCACCTTGTCGATCGACGCCTGCCCGGCAATGCCGATGGCGGTCAGCGCGTGGTAAATGCCCCAAACAGTACCGAACAAGCCAATGAATGGCGCTGTCGAGCCAACGGTGGCCAGCACCGCCAGCCCGTCCTGCAGGCGTGATGCGACCGTGTCGACCGCGCGCTGCACGTTCATCGTGACCCAGGTGTTGCGGTCGATGTTTTCTGTGAGCGAACCCTCGTGGTGCTCACCCGCGTTGACGCCGGACTCGGCGATGAAGTGGAACGCGCTGCCCGCCTTCAACGTCTTGACGCCTTCGTTCAAGCTGGCCGACTTGAAGAAGCTGCGCCCGGCCGACTTGGCCTCGCCGCTGAGCTTGAAGCTCTCCCACAGCTTCGTGATCAGGATGTACCAGCTGCCGATGCTCATGATGATCAGGATGATCAGCGTGCCCTTGGAGACGAAGTCGCCCTGCTCCCACATTGCCTTCAGGCCGTAGGGGTTGTCGACCGTTTCCTTGCTGACGATGGCGGCTGCCGGGGCCGCAGTGGCGGCCGCAGCGACAGGTGCGGCGGGTGCAGCGGCCGGGGTGGCTTCGGCGGCGCTGGCGGCCGGCTTGGCGTCTTGCGCGGTGGCCGAGAAGGGGGACAGCAGCAACGTCGCGCCAAGAACGAAGGCGGCGACTAGGGGGCTCAGACGGGTGGTCATGGGAAGGGTCTCCTGCAGATATCGAAGGTCATGAAGGCAAGGCCGCTGCCACGCGCGACGCTTCGTGGGCGCGCGCGACTTGCAACAACCCTCAGTTGGTGATCGTGAAAGCGAACGGTTGCTCGACGATGATGTTGTCGCCGGTGCAGGTGTAGGACTGCATTGCGGACGACACCGCATTGATGAACGCACGTTGGATCCTGCGGTCGCTGGTCCCGGTGAATGAACCCGGCACCATCTCTACCTTGTCGATCTTGTTCGCCTTGATCGTTGCGCGCGCGGTCAGGCCGATCTTGCCGACGAAGTCCACGCCGGGCACCTCGGGCTTGGGCATGCTTGAGCAGTACGCCTGGATGCCTTGCGGCTTAGGCGCTGCCGGCGGCGGCGGCGGTGGCGGCGCCACCTCCGCCACGACCGGAGGAGGTGGCGCTGGCGCGATGACGACCGGTGCGGGCGGAGGCGGCGTAGGAACCGCCGTGATGGTCGGCGCCACCGGCGGCGGCGTGGCGATCTGAATTTCGGGCGGCGGAATGAACGGTGGCGGCGGCGCCTCCAGACGCGGCGGCGGAGGCACCACGATCTCGGGCGGCGGCGGAGGCTTCTTGATCTCCTCGATCACCTTGGTTTCGATCGGTGCCCGCACCACGTCGACCACCTTCTTCGCCAGGCCGGTGAGCAGTGCGTAGCCGATAACGATATGAAACAGGATGACGAGCGAAAAGCCGACGAGGTGCCGACTCGACTTGGCCTGGCTCTTGGAAAAGTCCATGTCCTGGGATCTCCAGTGTCACTTGCGGCGAAGGCGCGATGCTACCAGCGGCTTTGCGGCCTCTCGTAGAGTGGCGACTTCAACAAAATGCCCGCCAGCTTGTGGCCGGCGGGCAAATTGGGTCTCGATTCGATCGATCAGTGCGACCAACGATTGCTCGACTGCAGCGCTCTTGGCAGCACAGACGAGTCAACCATCGGTGCTCAAGTCATCAGAAGAACTTGTAGGAAGCACGGAGCAGGAAGCTGCGGCCCAGCGGATCGGTGAACCGCGGATCGTAGCCACGCTGGAACGTCGTCACCTGGCCGGTCAGCGGCGGGTTGGTGTCGAAGATGTTGTTGATGCCGGCGGTAACCGTCAGGTTCTTGACGCCCGTCCAGGTGACCGAGGTATCGAACAGGTAGTACCGGTTGACCGTGTTCACGCCGTCCTGGTCGGTGTAACCCGACTTGAAGCGTTGACCGAGTGCAGCGGCCCACGGGCCGTTGCTCCAGCTCGCCGTGATGTTGTGCTGCCAGCGGAAAACCGGCGCGTTGTCGGAGTAACGACCCACCGCACTGATGAACGTACCGTTGTTTTCGCGCTGGTACTTGTGCGAGATGATGTACGTGCCGTCCAGGGTCAGGCCGAAGTTGCCCGTCGGCGTGGCACCGGAGCGCCATGACGCGCTCAAGTCGACGCCGCGGGTGTGCAGTTCACCGAGGTTCTCGGTCGGCGAGTCGATGTAGGCGATCGGGTCGAAGTTCGGGAAGTTCAGGCAGACGTCTGCATCTTGACGATCCAGGCCAGGGCCGGGGCCGGCAGGCAGCTGGCTGCAGCGGACGAACTTGCCGGCGTTCTTGACCGGGTTGCCGAAGATCTCCTGCTCAGGCAGGCCGCTGATCAGGTTCTTGATCTTGATCTGCCACAGATCCAGGCCCAAACTGACGTTGGTGGTGGGCTCGAACACCATGCCCAAGTTCATGTTTCTGGCCTTCTCCGGCTTCAGCGATCCAATGTTGCCGCCGTTGTTGGCCACGCCCACCGTGCGGATCAGCGTCTGCTGGCCGCAAACCGCACCGGCCGACGCTCCGGCCACTGCCACCCCACCCGGGCACAACAGCGGATCGTCGTAGTTGTCCGACGTGAAGCTCAGCGACTGCGGCTGGAAGATCTCGTAGAGCGTCGGCGCACGGAAGCCACTGTTCACCGAACCGCGGAAGAGCAGTTCCTTGCTCGGCTGGTAGCGCAAGCCAACCTTCGGATTGAAGGTGTCGCCGGTGCCGCTGTACTTGTCGAAGCGGGCCGCCACGGACAACTCCAACGCTTTGGTCACCGGAATGCTCAACTCCGCAAACGCGGCGGCGGCTTTGCGGCTGCCGCTCGTGTCGCCTTCGGAGTCGATGCCCAGGCTGCCCAACTGAGCGGTGATGTCCAGGGCTTCGAAGCCGGACTTCTCGGTTCTGTACTCAACACCGAAAGCGCCAGCCATCATGCCCGCAGGCAACTGCAGAAGATCTCTGGAGACCTTCAGGTCGATGAACCTGACCTCGTTCTTGCCGACCTGTGTCGGAGAGACCACCTGCGCAGCCTCAATGGCCGCCGCACCTGCAGCGGTCTGGGCGCCGAACGGGTTGATGATGCCGTTCCACACACCGTCACGGATCAGGCCATCGTTGACATAGCCGCGCTTGACCGAAGCCTCGCTCTCGTTCTTGGTCGTGCCGACGGCGCTGCGATAGTCCCAGCCCGCCAAGATGCCCTGCAATTCGAACATCGCGCGGTCTGTCGTCGTGTCGTCGCCGCTGGTCCGCTTGCCGGCAGGCACTTGCCGCCAGTTTGCCGTGCCACCCGCCACGTTGGGGCCACCGGGATTGAAGCGGTCAGGAATTCCGCCCGCGGTCGGCGTCGCGCCGACCGGGAAGAACGGGCTCGTGGTCGGGATCAAACTGGACGTCGGCGCCGCGGCGACGCGGGCGGTGCTCTTGTTGTTGGCCCGAAGGTACTCAACCGAAGCGGTGTGATCGGGCGTGATAGCGAACGAACCGCGCAACAGCGCCGTCAGCTGCTCGTTCTCGGTGAGGATGTCGATCTCACGCGAAAAGTCGTAGCGGCACGCCGTACCGGCGGGGTTGACAATCGAGCTCGGCGGCGCGCAGCCCGCCGCCAGGGAGGGCTCGAAGCCATTCAGGTCGCCCGGGAAGCTGGTGCCGCTGGTGCCGGCAACAACAGCGCCGCGGATGACGCCGGTCTTCGAGAAGCTCCGATCCTTGGCCTCAAGCACATCCTGCTTGCGGTAGTCGATCGACGCCGATACATTGAAGCGCTGATCGGTCAGCGAGCCGAAGCCGCCGGTGATGCTGAACCGCTTGGTGCCGCCACCGCCGTCCTGCATCGGCCGGATGATCTGGCCACCCACTTCGAGGCCGGTCACCTCGCGCTTCAGAATGAAGTTGATCACACCGCCGATGGCGTCGCTGCCGTAGATGGCAGACGCGCCATCGCGCAGCACTTCAATGCGATCGACAGCGGCGAGCGGAATGGCGTTCAGGTCGACCGCGGCTGCGTCGAACGAGTGATTCGCCAGACGGCGGCCGTTCAACAGCACCAGGGTCTTGTTTGCGTTGGAGTTGGTCGGGCCACTCAAGCCACGCAAATCGGCCTCGGCCTTGCCGCCGGTGGTGCCGCCGATGGAGGAGCTGGCGCCGAAGTTCGATTGGTTCGACGCAATGCGCGCCATCGCCTGTTCGGCGGTCGTGACGCCCTGCTTGGTCAGCTCTTCAACCTTGATGACCGTGACGGGCAGCGCCGTCTCGGCGGCAATGCGTCGGATCGACGATCCGGTCACTTCGACCCGGTCCAGTTGTTGTTGTGCGAAGACGGGGGTGACTCCGGTGGTGAGTGTCCCGCCGAACGCCAGCATGACTGCCGCACAAATCTTTGTTCTCTTGACCATGGAGTCTCCTGTGAATTGCACTGTGGATGATTGATGAACCCAGTCCCGCAGCAAGTCGTATGCCAGCTTGTAAGTTGGTGTTGGCTCGCGTGCAAAGACGTGTAAAACAATTGTCACTGAGGGGAAATATGGGCTCATTCAGGGTATTCCTTGATCGAGTGGCGAGGCGCGCTCGGGGGCAGTCGGCCAGCAAGGCCGGCGAACCGGCGGAAGTGAGGTTCCATGCGGCTTGGCAGCCGGTTTCAGTGCGCGGCGATGCATGCCTCGGTGCCCCATGCACCACGCCGTTCAGGGCATGTCCCTAGGCTTGGCTGAGGCCGCCGTTGGCGGATCGCAACACGAGCCTTGGCTGACGCGCAGCAAGGTGCGCGAGGACGCGCAGAGAGCCCTACCGCCCCTGAATCCGCGGCACCGCCGCGAGCAAGGTGCGCGTGTACGTTGATCGGGGATGGCGCAGCACTGCCTCTGCCACACCCATCTCACCGATGCGCCCGTTCTGCATCACCGCCACGTGGTCGGCGATGTACTCGACGACGCCGATGTTGTGCGTGATGAACAGGTACGACACACCGAGTTCGCGCTGCAACTGGCGCAGCAGGTTGAGGATTTGCGCCTGCACCGACACGTCGAGCGCCGAGGTGGGCTCGTCGCAGACGATCAGCTTGGGCTCGACGGCAAGCGCGCGCGCGATCGCGATTCGCTGGCGTTGGCCGCCTGAGAACTCGTGCGGGTAGCGGTCCAGCGCGTCGCGCCGCAGGCCCACCTGGTCGACCAGCTTTTCGATGCCGGCGCGGCGTGCTGCCGTGTCCAGGCTGGGGCGCAGCGCGAGCAAACCTTCCTCCAGGATGTCAAACACACGCATGCGCGGGTTGAGCGACGCGAACGGGTCCTGAAAGATGATCTGCACCGAGCGGCGCGCTTCGCGCAGCACCGCACCTTCGAGCTTGAAGAGGTCGTGGCCGTTGAACAGTGCCCTGCCTTCGACGACGGCCTGGTCGCGCAGCAGTTGAACGATCGCTTTGCCGGTGGTCGTCTTGCCGCAGCCGGACTCGCCCACCAGCGCCAGCGTCTGGCCGGGGCGGATGTTGAACGAGATGTTGTCCACCGCGGTGAACACGCCCTGCGCACCGCGCAGCAGGCTCTTGCGGATCGGGAAGCGCACGCTCAACTCCTGCACCTCAAGCAGCGCAGCGGTGTCGGGGTGGGGCTTGCGGTGGGCCGCGCCCGAACCCGCACTTGAGCCCACTGCCGCTGCGCCCGGCCCACCGTAGGCGCCGAGCGCACCAGGCGCCGTGGTGGCGGCAAAGGCGGCCGGCCGGGTGGGCTCCGCAGCAGCGACGGGTTGCAGCATGGCCTCCTTCAACACCTCCCGAGCGACGCGAGGGTCGGCGTAGAGCAGGCACCGAACGCTGCGCTGGCCGATGCCTTGCAACTCGGGCGGCGTGGTGTGGCAGGCGTCCATCACACGGTCGCAACGCGGTGCAAATCGACAGCCGATGAAGCTTTGCCACAGCGGCGGCACGGTGCCGGCAATCGCGGCCAGGCTGGTGCCGCGTTTGCCGGCATCGGGCAGCGCGTTCATCAGCAGCTTGGCGTACGGGTGCAGCGGCGCGCGGAAGAAGTCGTCGGCGCCGGCCACCTCGATGATCTGGCCCGCATACATCAGCGCCACGCGCTGCGCCATGCCCGAAACCAGCGCCAGGTCATGCGTGATGAGCAGCATGCCCATGCCCTGCTCTTTTTGCAGCCGCTTGAGCAGGTCGAGGATTTGCGCCTGGATCGTCACGTCCAGCGCCGTTGTCGGCTCGTCTGCAACGAGGAAGTCGGGCTCGCAGGCGAGCGTCATCGCGATCATCACGCGCTGCTTCTGGCCGCCGGACATGCGAAACGGGTACTCGTCGATGCGCCGCTCGGGCTCGGGGATGCCGACGCGGCCAAGCCACTCGATGGCCTTGGCGCGCGCTTGCGCACCGCGCAGCGGTGTGTGCGCCTCGATCGCCTCGACGATCTGGTCGCCCACGCGCATCACCGGGTTCAGGCTCGTGCCGGGCTCCTGGAAGATCATGCCGATCTTGCCGCCGCGCACCACGCGCATTTGCGACTCGGGAAGCGCCAGGATGTCGTGGCCTTGCAGGTCGACGCGGCCCTCGGTCACGCGGCCGTTCTCGGGCAACAGGCGCATCAGCGCCAGCGCCGTCATGCTCTTGCCGCAACCCGACTCACCGACGAGCGCAAAGGTTTCGCCGCGTTCGATGGCCAGGCTCAAGCCGTCGATGGCCTTCACCAGCCCGGCGTCGGCGTGCAACTCGACTTTCAGATCGGCAACGTTGAGCATGGGAATCTTTGCGGCCTGTGGAATCAACCGGCCTTGCCGCTGGCCGCCGGCAGCGCCACGCGGCGCGGGCGGAAGTTGCCGGCGCGCGGATCGAAGGCGTCGCGCACGCCGTCGGCAAACAGGTTGGCGGCCAGCACCAGGCCGACCATGAAGCCGAAGGCTGCGGCGAACGACCACCACACCACCGGGTCGCGGCTCATCTCGCTGCGCGCCAGATTGATCATGCCGCCGAAGCTGTTCATCGACGGGTCGACACCGACGCCGACGTAGGACAGCACGGCTTCGTACAAGATCAGCGACGAGAACTCGAGCACCGTCACGATCAACATCAGGTGCGCCACGTTCGGGAAGATGTGCCGCCGCATGATGCGACCGTGGCTCACGCCGAACGCACTCGCGGCCTGCACGTACTCGAGCTCGCGCAGCTTCAGCGTCTCGGCGCGCAGCAGCCGGCACAACCCGGCCCAGCCGGTCAGGCCGAGCACTGCGCAGAGCAAGAACAGCTTGAGGTCGGCACGCTCCACACCGGTCTCGAACAGCTCGGGGTGCTTGTCGAGAAACACCTGCACCATCAGTACGCAGGCGGCGATCAGCAGCACGTTCGGGATCGACGACAGCACGGTGTAGAGGTACTGAATGACCTCGTCCACCCAGCCGCGGAAGTAGCCTGCCAGGATGCCCAGGCCGATCGCCAGCGGCAGCGTGGCCACCGTGGCCAGCGTGCCGATCACGAACGCAGTTCGGATGCTCTTGAGCGCCTGGTAGAGCACGTCGTTGCCGGTCAGGTCGGTGCCCATCACGTGGTAGTGGCTCATCAGCGCCACGGTCGGCCCGATCAGCACGGCCAGCGCAAACATGGTCCACAAGGCCACGTGCCACGGGATGTCGCCCTCGGCGCGCCGAATGGACGCAAACGTCGAACCCAAACCCTCGCGGCGGCTGCGCGCCACCCACACCACCAGCACCGTGGCCAGCACGATAAAGCCCGCCACGCCGCCCGCCACGCCGACAGCGACCCGCCGGGCCACGTCACCTGCCCATTCGTTGGCCGGGTCGCGCAGGTGCGCGCCGCCGAACTTCAGCCGCGGCGCGACGCGTTTCAACTCGCCGTTGACCTCGACGGTCTCTTTCGTGAAGCCGACGTAGGCGAGCGGTCGCGAGTACGTCGCCTCACGCGAGTCGATCAGGTCGGACAGCACCCAGTCGAGCGCTGAGCTGGTGCTGGTGTCGTACGCCGGCGCCACGTTGGCAGCGCCCGCTGCGGGCGGCAGCAGCGGCCGGTAGTGCACGCTGTCCAGCAAAGTCACCAGCAAGCACAGCAGCAGCACCACCGACGAGGCCAGCGCCGGCGCGTCGCGAAACACCTTGCGCCAGTTGCTGCGCAGGCCTGGGCTGCGCAGCACCACCACCGCGTACGCGACGAGGGCAAGAACCAGCAGCCACATGGCAGCGTCGGTCCAGAGCAGTACGAATTTCGGCATGGGGGGATTTGCTGGGCGCGCCTGCTCGTGTGCTATCGCAGCCGCACGCGCGGGTCGGCCCAGCTGTAGGCGATGTCGATCAGGATGTAGGTCGCGATGTACAGCAGCGAGCCGACGAAGACCATCGTGCGCACGATCGCGAAGTCTTGCTTGCTGATCGCCTCGATCACGTAGGCACCCAACCCCGGCAGGCCGAAGAAGCTCTCGAACACCAGGCTGCCGAGGAACACGTACGGCAGGTAGCCACCGGCGCTGGTGATGATCGGGATGAGCGCGTTGCGCAGCACGTGGCGGAACAGCACCACGATCTCGGCCAGGCCCTTGGCGCGGGCGGTGCGCACGTAGTCCTTGCCGATCTCCTCAAGGAACATCGCGCGGTACAGGCGCGCCTCGCCACCCAGCCGCGCGATGAGCGACAGCAGGATCGGCAACGCCAGGAACTTGATCGCATCGAGCCCGCCCGCGTACCCCGAGATCGGCGCGAGCTTGAGCACGCGCGAGAACAGGAACTGGCCGACGATGATGTAGAACAGGGCGGAGATCGACAACATCAACACGCAGGTGACCACGCCCCAGAAGTCGAGCCGGCTGTTGCGGAACATCACCAGCAGCAGCGCAAACGCCGTGCTCGCGATCACCTGCAGCACGAACAGCGGCAGCGCCATCTGCAGGCTCACCCACATGCGACTCTTGACCTCGTGGCCGATGTCGCCGGCGCTCTCACCGTCGGCACGGCCGAAGTCGAGCTTGAACAGCGACACCGACCGCTCCCAGAAGATCGTCTCGGTGATGCGCTCGCTGCCCTGCTTGGCGGTGTTCAGGTAGAGCGGCTTGTCGTAGCCGCGCTCGCCCTTCCACTTGTCGATCAGCTCTTGCGTGACGCGCTTGCCACCGATGTTCAGGCGCGCCATGTCGTCGGGCGTGTTGACGGTGAAGAACAGGAAGAAAGTCGCCAGGTTGACGCCGATCAACACGAGGGCGCCGTAGACCAGCCGGCGGAACATGTAGGGGAGCATGAGGGGGCAGTCCGCGGGGCGGTCTTCTTCAGGCCAGGATCTCGCCGCGCGCGTTCATGCGCTCGCGTCGGCGGAAGCTGCGCACCGCCACCACAACCAGCGCCACCAGCGCCAGCCCGATCAGCACCACCGGCCACCACACCGGCTGGTTCCACTCCTGCAGCTTGCGAACGCGCTCTGCGGTGTCGATGCGCAGGTAGCGACCCTGGTCGCGCACCAGCACGGCCGGCTTGTGGTTGTAGACCCAGCTCTGCGCGGCCGACGACGAAAACGGAAAGTAGCCGAAGCTCCACGGTGCGTCGTCCTGCGAGATCTTCACCATGCGGTCGATCACCGCCTGCTTCTGCGGCCCGTCGTCGAGCAGCTTCATCTGGCTGAACAGACGGTCGAACTCGGCGTTCGTGTAGTTGGAGGTGTTCTCGCCGTCGAACTTAGTCTTGCCGTTCGGCCCGTACAGCAGGAACAGGAAGTTCTCTGGGTCGGGGTAGTCGGCCAGCCAGCCGAGCCAGAACACCTGGTAGTTGCCTTTGCGGACCTTTTCCTGGAACTGGTTGTTGTCGGTGGCGCGCACTTCGAGCTGGATGTTGATCTTGGCGAACTGGCGCACCACCCAATCGATGTCGGGCTTGCGCTCGGGCGTGGGCACGGCGTAGTAGTCGTAGTTGATGACGAGCGGTCGGCCGGTCTGCGCGTCGCGGCCGTTCGGGTAGCCGGCCTCGACCATCAGGCGCTTGGCGTCTTCGATGGGGCGGCGAACCACGGCGCCGTTCACCACTTTGTGCGTCACTGGGTTCACGCCTTCGAGCGTGCCGTGGCGCGAGCCCGGCAGGCCGCCGGGCAGCGGGCTCATCGCCACCTCGCCGCCGCGCTTGGGGAAGATCTTGGAGTACTCCTCCCAGTCGATCGCAATCGAGATCGCCTGGCGCAGCTTGCGGTTGCGCGCCTGCTGGGCGGGTGTATCGCCCTGGCCGATCGTCGGGTCGAGCATGTTGAAGCCGATCAACCAGCTCGTCACGTCGGCGAACTTCGGCAAGCGGAAGCCCTTTTCGGTGTACTCGCGCCGCACGTCTTCCGAGTCCTGCATGCCCACGATGTAGTCGAGCCCGGTGTCGGTGCGCTCGAAGACCTCGATGTCGTAGAAGCCCTGGCGGAACTTGCCCTTCATGGGCACGCCCTCGCGCTCGATGGTCGAGACGAAGCTGTCGATGAAGGGCATCGTCTTGCCGCAGTCGTCGAGCAGGCCGGCTTCCTTGTCGCCTGGCGCGCCTTCGCACGGGTAGGGCTCGCCGCGGTAGTTGGGGTTGCGCTTCATCACATGGCGGCGGTCCTTGATGAACTCGGTCATCATGTACGCGCCCGTGCCCACCGGCCAGGTGTCGAGTGTCAAGCCGACAGCAGCGAATCCCGGTTGAGCGTAGAACGCATCGGCCTCCCAGGGCACCGGAGCGAAGAACGTCATCGACATCCAGTAACTCCACTGCGGGTACTTGCCCTTGATGCGCACGCGGAACAGGTGCTTTTCGGGCGCGGTCGCACCGGCCAGCGGCCAGCGGCGGAAGTCGAGAAAGGGTTTGTCCAGGCTCGCCTTGTCGAGCCCGGCACGCAGCTTGTCGTCTTCCGCCTTGATGAGCTCGCCGTACTCCTTCAAGCCCAGCACGTACTCGGAGAAGATGCCGTAGATCGGCGTGGTGATGCGCGTGGTGGCGTGGCGCTTGAGGGCGTAGACGTAGTCTTCTGCCGTCAGCTCGCGCGTGCCGGTGGCCTCGAAGTCGAGTGGCGTGCGGCGCTTGCCGATCTCGCCCGGTTGCATGCTGTGATAGCGGTGCTTGCCCTGCTCATCGAGCGCGAATGCCGGGTGCGGCTGGAACAGGATGCCGGGCTTGATGCGGATGTCGTAGACGCTCTCGGCCACCAGCTCACCTGGCGCGTCGGCGGCCAGCACGTTGCCGGCCTTGTCGAGGTAGATCGGCTTGACGACCTCCTGCGCCGTCTTGGGCACCAACACGAACGGCCGCTTGAGATAGTGGTAGCCGTAGAGCGGCTCGTAGATCTGGTAGGTGTACGGCGTGTCGTTGCTCCAGTACGAGGCGGTCGGGTCGAGGTGGCGGGGCGAGTTCTCGATCACCGCACTGAACGAGGTGTTCGACGCTGCCGCGTCGCTCGGCCAGGGGTTGTTGTTGCAGGCCGCGAGGAACGCTGGCAGGACGATGGCCAAGGCGCCCCGGCGGACGGTTTGCCAGAGAGCCTGTCGCAGGCCCCTGCCCTTCGTCCTTGCCTCACCCTGCATGCGACACCATCCCCTTGAACACCGGCCCGCCGCGCGCTGCGGGCGGCGGGGCAGAAAAACAACCTGCCTCCGGACGGCACCGGGGTAGTGTCCGGGCCCTCCGCGAGGCAGGCGTTCATCATAAGCCCCGCCGCAGTCCGGCCCGGGGCCAGGGTTCTACCGATGACACAAGGCTGGATCAGCGCGGATCAATGCGGGAACATCTCGCGCAGCTTGAGCTTCCAGAACTTGCCGGTAGACGTGCGGGGCACCGCGGCGATTGCCTCGTAGCGATCGGGCAATTGCCACTTGGCCAAGCCGTGCGTCAGCAGGTGCGCGCCCAGTTCGGCCGGCGTGGCCGACTGCCCCGCCTTCCACACCACGCAGGCCAGCGGCCGTTCGCTCCACTTCTCGTCGGGAACAGCAATCACCGCCGCCTCGGCCACCGCCGGGTGCGCCATCAGCGCGTTCTCCAGGTCGACCGAGCTGATCCACTCGCCGCCCGACTTGATGAGGTCTTTGGTGCGGTCGGTGATGCGCAGGAAGCCCAGGCCGTCCATCGTCGCCACGTCGCCGGTGCGCAGCCAGCCGTCGGCGGTGAACTTCTCGGCAGTAACAGGCACCTCGTGGTACGAGCCGGTGATGAAGGGGCCGCGCACCTGCACCTCGCCCATGGTCTGGCCGTCCCATGGTGCGTCGGCGCCACGCTCGTCGGCAGCCTCGTCGCGGATGCGCAGGTCCACCAGCGGCACCGGCACGCCGGCCATCGCGGCGCGGCGGAAGCGTTCATCGTCGCCGGCGTCGCGCAACTCGGCGCGCGGGTACGACACCGTCGCGAGCGGCGAGGTCTCGGTCATGCCCCAGCCCTGCATCAGCCAGACGCCGTGGCGCGCGAACGCGCGGATCAGCGACTCGGGCACTGCCGCACCACCGACGAGCGAGCGCATGCCCGAAGGCAGCTTCCAGCGCCCTGGTGCCTCAAGCTGCGCACGCTCGAACGCCTGGATCAGCCCCAGCCAGATCGTCGGCACGCCCAGCGACAAGGTCGGCGGCTCCAGTTGCATCAGGTCGAGAAGATCGTCGGGGTGCAGGTGCGGGCCGGGGAAGACGAGCTTCACGCCCATCATCACCGCCGCGTACGGCACGCCCCAGGCGTTGGCATGGAACATCGGCGTCACCGGCATCAGCACGTCGCTGCCCTTCAAACCCCAGTAGTCGCCCAGGCAGCCGACCAGCGTGTGCAGAATGGTCGAGCGGTGCGAATACACCACGCCCTTGGGGAGGCCGGTGGTGCCCGACGTGTAGCACATCGACACCGGGTCGTTTTCGTCGCTGGGCGCGTACTCGAAACCGTCCGGGTCGGCGTCGGCCAGCAGCGCTTCGTAGTCGGTGAAGCCCGCCGGCACCGGCGCGCCAGAGAACGGGAACACGATCACGCGCTCGAACGCATGCAGGTGCGCGAACTGCTGGTACAGCGGCAGCAGGATGTCGTCGACGATCAGGAAGCGATCTTGCGCATTGCCGGCGATCCAGCCGATCTCATCAGACGCCAAGCGCAGGTTCAGCGTGTGCATCACGCCACCGGCGGCGGGGATGCCGAAGTAGCACTCGAGGTGCGCGTGGTGGTTCCAGCTCAGCGTGGCGACGCGCTCGCCCTTCTTGAGGCCGAGCTTTTGCAGCGCCGATGCCAGCGCCCGCGTGCGCCGGTGGTACTCGCCGTAGGTGTGCGTCTTGAGCGACTTGTCGGGCAGGCGCGAGACGATGGTGCTGCCGGCAAAGTAGGTTCCGGCACGATCGAGAAGGCTGTTCAGCGACAGCGGCACGTCCATCATCGTGGATTGCATCGGGATGTCTCCTCGTGGTTCTGCGGCGTCGCGAGCGGCGCGCCTCAAGCGGGATGATCAGCGTGACCTGAGCGGCCTTCGTGCATCGCGGCGTGCTCGCGGTCGAGCATGGCCATCACCACCAGCGCATCGTAGCCGTCGTCGGTCTTCACGCTCTCGCGCAGCCGCCCTTCTTCGATGAAGCCTTCGCTGCGGTACAGCGCCTGCGCCCGCGTGTTCAGCCCCTTCACGTCGAGCCAGAAGCGGTGCGCCCGCAGGTCGCGGAACGCCATCTGCGCCAGCACGCGAATGCACGCGCGACCGGCGCCCTGCCCTTGGCACGCGGGCGACAACACGATGCGCTTGAGCTCGATCGAGCGGTGCGGGTTGCGGCAACCCTGCAGGATCACGAAGCCGGCCGACGGGTAACCCGGCCCGGCCTCGACGATGAAGTGACGGAAGTCCGGGAAGCGGATCGCGCCTTCATGCTGCGTGCGGTCCCAGGGCGTGATGAAGGGGCGGTTGGCGGGGTCCTGCTCGACCGAGATGACGAAGTCGAGGTCGGACAACATCGTCGGCCGCAGCCGGATGCCGCCACTCATCGCGAGGCCACCGCTGAGGCCATCACACGTCGACCTCGACCTTGTCGCCGTGTAACTCCATCAAGTCGCGCCGCGCCTGCGCCTCGCCCTTGCCCATCAGCTTGGTCAGCGATTCGACCGTGGCCGCAAAGCCGAACGCGCCGAACGCCACCGGCAGCAGCCGGCGCGTGTCTGGGTTCAGCGTGGTGTCCCACAACTGCTCGGCGTTCATCTCGCCCAGGCCCTTGAAGCGGCCGATGCTCCAGCTGTTGTCGCGCGCGCCTTCCTTGCGCAGCTTGTCGAGCGTGGCGGCGAGTTCGCCTTCGTCCAGTGCGTAGATCTTGGCGGCCGGCTTCTTGCCGCGCGCCAGCGCGTCGATGCGGAACAGAGGCGGCTTGGCGATGTACACATGGCCACGCTCCACGAGCTTCGGGAAGTGCCTGAAGAACAGCGTCAGCAGCAGCACCTGGATGTGCGAGCCGTCGACGTCGGCGTCGCTCAGGATGCAGACCTTGCCGTAGCGCAGACCTGAAAAATCAGGTTCGTCGTTCGGGCCGTGCGGGTCCACACCGACCGCCACCGCAATGTCGTGAATCTCGTTGTTCGCAAACAGCCGGTCCCGCTCCACTTCCCAGGAATTGAGCACCTTCCCGCGCAGCGGCAGGATCGCCTGCGTCTCCTTGTTGCGGCCCATCTTGGCGCTGCCGCCGGCCGAGTCGCCCTCGACCAGAAAGAGCTCGTTCAGGTTCAAGTCGCGGCTTTCGCAATCGGTCAGCTTGCCTGGCAGCACGGCCACGCCGGAGCCTTTGCGCTTCTCGACTTTTTGACTCGCGCGCTGGCGCGTCTGCGCCTGCCGGATCACCAGGTCGGCGAGCTTCTTGCCATAGTCCACGTGCTGGCTCAGCCACAACTCCAGCGACGGCTTGACGTAGATCGACACGAGCCGCAGCGCGTCGCGGCTGTTCAGCCGCTCCTTGATCTGGCCCTGGAACTGCGGGTCCAGCACCTTCGCTGACAAGACGAAACTGGCGCGCGAGAACACGTCTTCAGGCATCAGCTTCACGCCCTTGGGCAGCAGACTGTGCAGATCGATGAAGCCTTTGATGGCGCCGAACAGGCCGTCCTTCAGCCCCGACTCGTGCGTGCCGCCGGCAACCGTCGGAATCAGGTTGACGTAGCTCTCTCGCATCGGCGAGCCGTCTTCGGTGAAGGCCACGCACCAGGCGGCGCCCTCGCCGTCGGCGAAGTTTTCGGTCTCGCCGCCGTCGGCGTAGTGTTCGCCTTCGAACAGCGGGATCACCGGGTCGGCGGTGAGCGTCTGCATCAGGTAGTCGCGCAGGCCGCCCTTGTAAGCCCAGGTCTGCCGCTCTTCCTCATGACGGGCGGTCTTCTCGACCGTCAACGTGACGGTCACGCCCGGCATCAGCACCGCCTTGCTGCGCAGCAGGTGGACCAGATCGGCGCGCGGCAACTCAGCCGACTCGAAGTACTTTGCATCCGGCCACACGCGCACCAGCGTGCCGCTCTTCTTGTCACCCGCCGCGGCTTTGCGCGACTTGAGCGGCTCGACCACGTCCCCGCCGGCAAACACCAGCGTGGACACCTGGCCCTCGCGCCACACCGTCACCTCCAGCCGCTTGGCCAACGCGTTCGTCACGCTGACGCCGACACCGTGCAGACCGCCCGAGAAGCTGTAGGCACCGCCCGAGCCCTTGTCGAACTTGCCGCCGGCATGGAGCCGCGTGAACACGATCTCGACGACGCTGACCTGCTCTTCGGGGTGCAGGCCGAAAGGGATGCCGCGGCCGTCGTCCTCGACGCTGACCGAGTGGTCGGCGTGCAGCGTCACGTCGATGCGCTTGCCGTGCCCGGCCAGCGACTCGTCGGCAGCGTTGTCGATCACCTCCTGGATCACATGCAGCGGGTTGTCGGTGCGCGTGTACATGCCGGGCCGCTGCTTGACGGGCTCCAGGCCTTTGAGCACGCGGATCGACGCTTCGCCGTAGGAAGAATTTGTGGGTTTGGTGGGCATGGCGGCGGATTGTAGGGATGGGAGTTCAGCGCTCGTCGCGGGTTCGCTCGCCTCGCCCATGCGCGCTGCCCGCGCTGCCCGCGCGTGTCGCCTCGGCAGCAGCGGCGGCCAAGCGATTCCGCTAGAGTCGCTCGATGACTTCGCCCGCCTCCGGCACGACCGAGCCGACCCGCCCCACCCTGTCCATGACGCAGGTGCTCATCTGCGGCGCCGCCATCGTCACCGTGTCGATGGGCATCCGCCACGGCTTCGGCCTGTGGCTGCAGCCGATCACCATGGACCGCGGCTGGACGCGCGAGACCTTCGCATTCGCCATCGCGGTGCAGAACCTCGCCTGGGGCTTGGCCGGGCCGTTTGCCGGTGCGCTCGCCGATCGGTACGGCGCGTTCCGCGTGCTGTGCATCGGCGGCGTTCTGTATGCCGCCGGCCTGGTGCTGATGGGGCTGGCGACCTCGGGCCTGGCCTTCACCGGCAGCGCGGGGCTGGTGCTGGGCATGGCGCAGTCGGGCACCACCTACGCCGTGGTCTACGGCGTGATCGGCCGCAACGTGGCGGCCGACAAGCGCAGTTGGGCGATGGGCATCACCGCTGCGGCGGGCTCGTTCGGGCAGTTCCTGATGGTGCCGGTGGAGAACTGGTTGATCAGCGGCCTGGGTTGGCAGAACGCGCTGTTCGCGCTCGGTCTGCTAGCGCTCGTCATCCTGCCGCTGGCCTTCGGCTTGCGCGAGCCGCCAGCCGTCGCGGCGAAAGGCCCGCAGCAGAGCATGGGCGCGGCGGTGCGCGAGGCGTTCAGCTACCCGAGCTTCCAGCTCTTGATGGCGGGCTACTTCGTCTGCGGCTTCCAGGTGGTGTTCATCGGCGTGCACATGCCGAGTTACCTGAAGGACAACGGCCTCACACCCGATGTGGCCACCACCGCGCTGGCGCTGATCGGCCTGTTCAACGTGATCGGCACCTACAGCGCCGGCATGCTCGGCGCGCGCATGCCCAAGAAGTACATCCTGTCGGCGATCTACGGGCTGCGGTCGGTGGTGATCGTCGTCTTCTTGTCGGTGCCGCTGACGCCATGGAGCGTCTACCTGTTCGCCTCGGCGATGGGCGTGCTGTGGTTGTCGACCGTGCCACCGACCAACGCGATGGTGGCCGACATCTTCGGCGTGAAGTACCTGTCGATGCTCAGCGGCTTCGTGTTCGTCAGCCACCAGATCGGCAGCTTTCTCGGCGCGTGGCTCGGTGGCAAGCTGTACGACGCCAGCGGCAGCTATGACGTGGTGTGGTGGATTGCCGTGGCGCTCGGCGTGTTCGCAGCGATCGTGAACCTGCCGATCCGCGAGCACGCCATTGCCCGGCCCGCGCAGGTGGCGACATGAAGCAGGGCCGTGGCCTCGTCGTCCGCGTGGTGGCATGGGCCACGGCAGGGGTCGCGCTGCTGGTGGTGTTCGCCGCGTACCTTCAGCCCGACGTGGCTGTCGTGTTGGCCAACCAACTGTGGAACTGTTTCTAGCGTGACCTCGATGAAGGGTGCGACGCATGCGGGCCTGTCCCCCTCCGCCTGGGTGCGGCGCTGGTCGCACCTGGTGCCTGAAGGCGCGAGCGTGCTCGACGTTGCGTGCGGCTCGGGCAGGCATGTGCACTGGTTCGCCGCGCGCGGGTGCCGGGTGACCGGTGTGGACCGCGACGAGGCCGCCATGCAGCCGTTGCAGACCGTTGCCGAGATTCACGTCGCCGATATCGAGGCCGGCCCGTGGCCGCTGCCGGGCCGCCGCTTCGACGCCGTGGTCGTCACGAACTACCTCTGGCGCGCCCTGTTGCCGACGATCGTGGCCAGCGTGGCCGACGGTGGCGTGCTGATCTGCGAGACCTTCGCTGACGGCAACCAGGCGGTGGGCAAGCCATCGAACCCGCTGTTCTTGCTGCGCCAGGGCGAACTGCTCGGCGCGGTGGCGGGCTTGCGCGTGGTGGCGTTCGAGGACGGGTTTTCAACCGACCCGGATCGATTCATCCAGCGCATCGTGGCGGTGCGTGAATCGAGCGCAGCAGGTGCTCTCGTTCGCTGGCGGTTGTAGCGGCCAGGCCGCTCCGCGCGGGCGGCTAAAATCCAGCGATTCAGAGGAACCCAAATGAAACCCATCGTTGGCAGCATCGTTGCGCTGATCACGCCGATGCTCGAAGACGGCAGCGTGGACTACCCCGGCCTGCGCCGCCTGATCGACTGGCACGTGGCTGAAGGCACCGACTGCATCGGCGTGGTCGGCACCACCGGCGAGTCACCCACCGTCACGGTCGAAGAGCACTGCGAGATCATCCGCGTGGCGGTCGGCCACGCCAAAGGCCGCATCAGCGTGATGGCCGGCACCGGCGGCAACTCCACGGCCGAGGCAATCGAGCTGTCGCGCTACGCGCTGAAGGTCGGCGCCGACTGCACGCTGTCGGTCGTGCCGTACTACAACAAGCCGTCGCAGGAAGGCATCTACCAGCACTTCAAGGCGATTGCCGAGACGGTGGACATCCCCATGGTGCTCTACAACGTGCCGGGCCGCACCGTTGCAGACATGCAGGCCGAGACGACGCTGCGGCTGGCGCAACTGCCGGGCATCGTCGGCATCAAGGAGGCCAGTGGCGATATCGAACGCGCCTGCTGGCTCATCAGACAAGCCCCCGCTGGCTTCTCGATCTACTCCGGTGACGACGGCACCGCAGTCGCGCTGATGCTGTTGGGCGGCCACGGCAACGTGAGCGTCACCGCCAACGTGGCGCCGCGCGCGATGCACGAGTTGTGCAAGGCGGCCATCGCCGGCCAGGCCAAGGAAGCCGCGGCGATTCACTTCAAGCTGCTGCCGCTGCACAAGGCGCTGTTCGTCGAGTCGAGCCCCGCACCGACCAAATGGGCGATGGCGCGGCTCGGCTTGTGCGGTGACCGGTTGCGCCTGCCCATCACCCCGTTGACCGCTGCCGGCCAGACGGCCGTCGAGCAGGCGCTTCTGCAGGCCGGCCTGCTTTGAACGCGGCATCGAGTCCGTTGACGGCCGCCCCGCCCACGCGATCGGGCCGATGAGCCGGATTCAGCCTGCTCGTTCTTGAAACTTGAGTCGGGCCGCGCGCTCCAACGCCGGACCTGCCCACTGGAGACCCACCCGTGACCCTTTCTTCTGCCCTTCGTTCGACGTCGCCGCCTTTGGCGCTGGTGCTGGTCTGTGCGCTCGGCTTCACCCTTGCCGGTTGTTCTTCCATCGAAAACATGGCCACCGGAGAGAAGGTCGACTACCGGTCGTCGGCGAGCACCAAGGCGCCGATGCTCGACGTGCCGCCCGACCTGACGCAGCTGGCGCGCGACTCGCGCTACCAGACCCAGCAGGGCGGCGTGGTGAGCGCCGCGGCGTTCCAGTCCGGCACACCGGCCGCCGCGGCCACACCGGTGGCAAGCACGGTCGCTGTCCGCTCGGTGGGCGATGTCCGCATCGAACGCATGGGCAACCAGCGCTGGCTCAGTACACCACTCACACCCGAGCAGTTGTGGCCGCTGTTGCAGGCTTTCTGGAAAGAAAACGGCTTCACCCTCAGCGTCGACCAGGCCGCCTCGGGCGTGATGGAAACCGACTGGGCCGAGAACCGCGCCAAGCTGCCGAACGACTTCATCCGCAGCACCATCGGCCGCGTGTTCGACAGCCTCTACTCGACCGGCGAGCGCGACCGCTTTCGCACCCGCGTGGAGCGCAGCGCGACGGGCACGGAGGTCTACATCAGCCACCGCGGGATGATCGAGGTCTACCGTGGCCAGACGAAGGACATGACCGGCTGGGAAGCGCGCCCGACCGACCTGCAACTCGAAGCCGAGTTCCTGTCCCGCCTGCTGCAAAAGCTCGGTGTCAAGCAAGAGCAGGCCAAAGCCGCCGTGGCCGACCCGACCGCCCCGCCCGCCCGCGCCCGCGTGCTGCAAGGCCAGCCGCAAGCGGCGCTGCAAATCGACGACAACTTCGAGCGCGCATGGCGGCGCGTCGGCCTGGCGCTGGACCGCAGCGGCTTCACCGTCGAAGACCGCGACCGCGGCCAGGGCGTGTACTTCGTGCGCTACGTCGACCCGGCGATGGCGGGCCGCGAAGCGCCGGGCTTCTTTGCCAAGCTGTTCAGCGGCGACACGAGCGAGTTCACGGGCCCGGAGCGCTACCGCGTCGCCGTCAAGGGCGAAGGCGAGAACAGCACGGTCTCTGTGCTCAACGCACAAGGCGCGCCCGAGGCCGGCGCAGCCGGCCAGCGCATCGTGGCGCTGCTGGTCGAAGAGCTGAAGTGAGTCGCTGACCGCGAGCCTGCTGCCCCGACCCACTGAGCGCAGCAGGCGACCACTCCGGTGCGTTTTTGCAGCCTGGGCAGCGGCAGTGGCGGCAACGCGCTGGTGGTCGAAGCCCGCGGCGCCGCTGGAACCCACCGAGTACTGATCGACTGCGGCTTCTCGCAGCGGGAGTTGGAGTTGCGGCTGGCTCGGGCAGGGCTGCAAACGGCCGACCTCGATGCGATCTTCGTCACGCATGAACACGGCGATCACATCGGCTGCGCCGTGAGCTTGGCGCGCCGCCATGGCCTGCCGCTTTGGATGAGCCGCGGCACCTGGCGCGCCATCGGCGAACCCGATCTGCAAGGCCTGCTTCACTTTGCGCGCGATGGCCAGCGCATCACGATCGGTGCGCTCGAGTTGTTGCCCTACACCGTTCCGCACGACGCGCAGGAGCCGCTGCAGCTGCGCTGTTCCGCCTCGGCGCTGCACCTGGGCGTGTTGACCGACGTGGGTTGCAGCACGCCCCATCTCATCGCGCACTTGAAGGGCTGCGACGCGCTGGTGCTCGAGTGCAACCACGACCGCGGGCTGCTGGCGGCATCGAGCTATCCGGCGTCGCTGAAAGCGCGCATCGGCGGGCGCTTCGGTCACCTGGCCAACGACGTTGCGGCGCAGATTCTGGACGCATGCACGCATGCGGGGCTGCGCCACCTCGTGGCCGCCCACCTGAGCCTGCAGAACAACCGGCCCGACCTCGTGCGCAAAGCGCTGGCGCCGGCGTGGGGTCGCGATCAAGATGCGATCGTCGTGGCCGGCCCCGAAGCCGGCTCCGGCTGGATCGACTTGCAGCGCTGAGCCGTCGATCTGCCAATTCGCCGTCTACGAGCCAGAATGCAAAAAAGCCGCCTCGCGGCGGCTCTTGTTGCATCGACCTCGGTGCAGGGCGTGTGGCCGAACGGCTCACGCCGTTGGGCCACCGCCTCACGCGAGGACTTACGGCTTCTTCACGGCTTCGGCAGCCTTGGCAGCAGCGTCCTTGGCAGCGTCGGCGGCCTTGCCGGCGGCGTCCTTGGCAGCGTCAGCGGCCTTGCCAGCGGCGTCCTTGGCAGCGTCGGCCACAGCGCCACCCGCAGCGGCGGCAGAAGCGGCAGCAGCACCCACGGCAGCCGAGGCGGCGGTGCCGGCGGCGGTCACCGCAGCGCCTGCAGCCGAGGCAGCGTTCGTGACGGCAGCCGCGACGGGCGCAGCGGCCGGTGCGGGTGCAGCGGCAGGTGCCGGCATGGCGGCCTCAGGAGCCTTCTTTTCACCGCAGGCAGTCAGGGCCACAGCAACCATCAGCGAGCCGAACAGGACGGACGTTTTCATATTTATCCTCAAACTAAGAGTCGAACAAAAGGTGACCAGTCGTGAGGCAGGTTCGACGTTGAAGCGAGGCCCGCACTCAAAGACAAGAAAGCCCGAACGGCTCTTTTGCCTAGCCTCACAGTATAGCTCGGCTAGGGGGTATCCCTAGAGGCCGAGACTTGTCACCGGGAACGCTTCTTCAGAGCGTTGTAAAACTGCATCAATCAGCTCTCGCGCCTGGATCGCGTCGGCCGCAGCGCGCGAGGCGCTGCCGCGAAAGCGCACGGGGTCCACGAGCCGCACCGCCACGAGGCCCGGGGCCAGCAGCATCGTCGGCATCTTGCCGGCCTCGAGTTCGGCGTTGGCGCGGCACTCAACGATGTGCGACCAAGTCCTGCGCCACGCCACCCACCTTGCGTGCCGCCGTGGAAATTCGTCGAAGTGCCGCGCCACCACGGTCAGCTTTCGGTACGCCTTGGCCCACGCGGTGAGGTGCTCAATCACGCCCGGTTCGCTCAGCGGCCAGTCGGCATAGTCGAGGTCGCACAGCAGGACTTCGCGGCAGCCTTGTGCGGCGGCATCGGCGAAGGCGGCGCGCAGGCCGTTGTGGAACTCGCTGCGTGACGTGATCAGCGTGTGCAGTGGCTCGGGTGTCGTCATCGCCAGGCTCCCTTCATTGCAGTCAACGGTCGGCGTGCAGCCAGCCGACCCGCGCCCATTGATTGAGCAGCGCCCATGCCTGGGCACTCAGTGCGGCCGCGTTCGACGCGCTGAGCGAACGCGCGTCGGCCAAGCGCCGCATCAGCGTCGCGTCGCGGCCCGCGGCGACGAACGACTCGCCGTTGATGAAGACGTGCCAGCGGTCATACATCATGCGGGTGCGGCGGTCCAGCACCACGCCCACATGATGCCGCAAGGCGCTGCCGGCATCGAACCAGACGTCGGCCTTCAGGTCGGTCAGCACCTCGCCCAGCGCGCAGGCCGTGGCGCGCGGCTCGCCGACCAGGCGCGCCAGCGCGTCTGCAGTGAACTCGCGCAGCGCGTCGGGGATCTGCGCCGGCGTGGCCGTCGCCGTTTGCTGCGGATCACGGTACAGCGTGTCTGCCGCCGGCATCTCGGCCGCGTCGAGCATGCGCTGCAGCACCTCGCTGCCGAAGCGCGCACGCTCCGGCGCGCGAAAGCCGATCGAGCAGGTCATGCACTCGCCGTCGGCCACGCCGTCGTGGGCCCAGCGCGGTGGCAGGTAGAGCATGTCGCCGGCCTCCAGCAGCCACTCTTGCTCGGCCCGGAAGTTGGCGAGGATCTTCAGCGGCACGCCCGGCTGCAGTTCAGGGTCTTTCAGCCGACCGATGCGCCAACGGCGCCGGCCGTGCACCTGCAGCAGGAACACGTCGTACGAATCGAAGTGCGGGCCGACGCCACCGCCGTGGCTGGCGTAAGACAGCATCAGGTCATCCAGCCGCGCATCCGGCACGAAACGAAAGCGAGCGAGCAACTCGTGCGCGGCCTGAACGTGCAGATCAAGCCCCTGCACGAGCAGGGTCCAGCCCGGCCGCTTCGGGCTCGGCAGCGAACGCGGGCCGAACGGCCCGTGGCGCAGCCGCCATGGCCTCAGCTCATTGCCTTCGTCATGCACGACCAGCCGCGACTCCACGTCGTCGCGCTCCGCCAATGCGAACAGCGCTGCGCGCGACACCGGTGGCGCAACACCCGGGATCGCCTGCCGAATCAGCAGCGGCTTCTTCTGCCAATGGCGCTGCATGAAGGCCTGCGCCGACAGGCCGCCCAGCAGGGCTTGTTCGGTCGTGATCTGCATGGGCGGGATTGTGGCCTGTGCGATCATTTGACGATGAACATCTCTGCACCCTGCGTCGTCAGCCTCGTCTGGCAATTGCACGACGCCCAAGGCACGCTGATCGACGAATTGAAAGAGCCGGTCGAGTTCTTCTTCGGCGGCGACGACCTGCTCGCCAAGGTCGAAGAAACGCTCACCGACCAGGCCGCTGGCTTCACGGCCGAGCTTCATCTGGAGCCCGAACATGCGTTCGGCGACTACGACCCGGCGCTGGTGTTCTTCGAAGAGCGTTCGCTGTTGCCCGAACCGGTCGAGGCCGGCATGCAGATCGACGGCGTGCCCCCCGGCGCCACCACGCAAGGCATGCCGGCCGACGCGGTCTACACCATCACCGAGGTGTACCCCACCCACATCGTGCTCGACGGCAACCACCCGCTCGCCGGCCTGGCGCTGCGTTTGAACATGACGGTGAAGGACGTGCGGAACGCGACCGACGACGAGATCGACGCCCGCAGCGTCGGCGAGCCGGTGTTCACGGTGATGAACACCGCGCCCTCGGGCACGCACCTGCACTGAACGTCCGCGCTTCTCCGTTCGGGCTGAGCCTGTCGAAGCCCTTCGACAAGCTCAGGGGAACGGTGAGTTCCGAGTGCCGAGGCGTTCAGGCCTTGCCGGTCGAGCCGAATCCCCCAGCCCCGCGCGCCGTCGCCTCGAATTCGTCGACGCGCCGGAACATGGCCTGCACCACCGGCACGATCACCATCTGCGCGATGCGCTCCATCGGCTGCACGGTGAAGCTGGCGTGGCCGCGGTTCCAGCAACTCACCATCAGCGGGCCCTGGTAGTCGGAGTCGATCAGGCCGACCAGGTTGCCCAGCACGATGCCGTTCTTGTGCCCCAGGCCCGAACGCGGCAGCAGCATCGCGGCCAGGCCGGGGTCGGCGATGTGGATCGAGAGCCCCGTCGGGATGAGCTGCGTTTGGCCCGGCTCCAACACCAGCGGTGCGTCGAGGCAGGCGCGCAGATCCAGCCCGGCGCTGCCGGGCGTGGCGTACGCGGGCAGGTGCTCAGCCATGCGTGGGTCGAGTATTTTGAGGTCGATGGTGTGCATGGCGGCGCGGGGGTGGAAGAGCGGGCGAAGTGCAGTCGAATTGCGGTCGGAGTGCCGTCGCGGCGGTCGGTGGAGCTCAGGCGGTGTTTGCCGCCAACCGGCGCGCGATCTCGGCCACCAGATGGCGCGCCAGGCTCAGCTTGTCGGCGCGCGGCAGCTCGGTGTGGCCTTGCGCATCGACCAGCGTCAGCGCGTTGTCGTCGGCACCGAACGTGGCCGGGCCGATGTTGCCCACCACCAGCGGCACGTTCTTGCGCTGCAGCTTTTCGCGCGCATGCTTCAGCAGGTCCTGGCTTTCGGCGGCAAAGCCGACGCAGTACGGCCGGTCGGGCAAGGCGGCCACCGAAGCGAGGATGTCCGGGTTTTCGGTCATCTGAAAACTCGGCACCGATTTATCGGCGTTCTTCTTGATCTTGTGCGTGGCCGGCGCGGCAGGCCGCCAGTCGGCCACCGCGGCGGTGGCGATGAACACATCGTGCCGGGGTGCTGCCGGCAGCACCGCGTCGAACATCTGCTGCGCGCTGCGCACGTCGATGCGGCGCACGCCGCGCGGCGTGTCCAGCGCCACCGGGCCGGCCACCAGCGTGACCTGCGCACCGGCCTCGGCCGCGGCGCGCGCGATCGCAAAGCCCATCTTGCCGCTGGACAGGTTGGTGATGCCGCGCACCGGGTCGATCGCCTCGTAAGTCGGCCCGGCGGTGATCAGCACCGTCTTGCCAAGCAGCGACTTGGGTTGGAAGAAGCTCACCACCTCGGCAAGAAGGTCCAGCGCCTCCAGCATGCGCCCGTCGCCGGTCTCGCCGCAGGCCTGGTCGCCGTTGTCGGGGCCGAGGATCACCGTGCCGTCGGCACGCAACTGCGCCGCGTTGCGCTGCGTGGCGGGGTGCGCCCACATTTCGCGGTTCATCGCCGGGGCGATGAGCAGCGGGCAGGTGTGCACCGGCCGCGCCAGGCACAGCAGGCTCAGCAGGTCGTCGGCCTGGCCGTGCGCCAGCTTGGCCATCAGATCGGCACTGGCAGGCGCGATCAACACCGCGTCGGCCTCGCGCGTGAGGTTGATGTGCGCCATGTTGTTGGGCTCGCGCGCGTCCCACTGGCTGGTGTAGACGGGGCGACCGCTCAGCGCCTGCATCGTCACCGCGGTGATGAACTGCTCTGCCGCAGCGGTCATCACCACCTGCACGGTGGCGCCCGCCTTGGTCAACACACGCAGCAGCTCGGCCGATTTGAAGCAGGCCACGCCGCCGGACAAGCCGAGAACGATGTGCAGTCCCGCCAGCCCCCCGTCCGATGTGTACATCGGCCGACCCCCCGAGGGGGTGCGGGCCGGCTTGGGAGCGGCCCGGCGCGCGGCCCGCCTGCGCTCGTCGCTCACAGCGCAGTCCACGACCGCGACAGGTCGTGCAGGTTGAACAGCACCCGCACCGCCTTGCCGTACACCTGCTCGTGCGGCAGGAAGCCCCAGGTGCGCGAATCGGTCGAGTTGTCGCGGTTGTCGCCCAGCATCAGGTAGTGGCCGGGCGGCACGCGGCACGTCCAGGCACCGGCGCGCTGCGCAACGCACGCGGCGCCCAGCCCGTCCACCGGAAGCCGGCCTTGCAAAAACGGATTGACCTTGACGTTGCGGCTGTGCCCGGCCGTCGTCTCGCGCAGCGTCCAGTGGCCGAGGTCTTCGGGCGGCACGCCGCTGCCGCTGCCGTCGCCGAGCATCTGCACGTCGATCGTTGCGCCATTGACGCTGACCGCGCCGTCTTGAAAGCGCACCTCATCGCCCGGCATGCCGACCAGCCGCTTCACGTAGAACTGCGACACGTCGAGCGGAAAGCGAAACACCACCACGTCGCCGCGCTGCGGCCGGCCGAACTCGATCGCAGTGTTGGTAAAGGGCAGCCGCGGGCCGTAGGCCAGGTGGTTGACGAGCAAGTAGTCGCCCACGCGCAGCGTCGGCTCCATCGAACCCGACGGCACCTTCGGCCAGTCGGCCACCGCCACGCGGCAGGTGAACATCAGCGCGACGACGACAAAGAAGTCGGCGCCGAAGCTGACCCACAACGGCTTCGCGGCAGGAGCCCCGCCCGCCCGACGCAGCTTCAGCTTCCAGCCGACCCACAACGCGCCCGTTAGCACGGTGGCGAGGAACAGGATCTCGTTGATGGAAAAGCCGATCTGCATGGCGCCCTTGCAAAAAATCGAGGCTGAATTGTGCGCTATCGGTCCAGCCAACGGCGCGCCAGAAAGCTCGCAGCATCGACCAGCGCCACCAGCAGGACCATGCCCAGCAGCACGGTGAACGTTTCGCGCATCTGGAACAGGCCGAGGTGGTAGCTGAGCATCTGCCCGAGCCCACCGGCGCCGACGACGCCCAGCACCGCGGCGGCGCGGATGTTGTTCTCCCAGCGGTACAGCGTGAAGCTGATGACCTGCGGCCAGATTTGCGGCAACGTCGCATACAGAAACACACGCAACTCACCGATGCCGCGCACACGCAGCGCAGACGCCGGCCCTGGCGGCGCGTTCTCGATGCTCTCGGCAAACAGCCGCCCCAGCACACCCGCCGTGTGAAGCGCCAGCGCCAGCGTGCCCGGGAACGGCCCGAGCCCTGCGCTGATGAGCAGAAGCGACGCCCACACCAGCTCCGGCACGCTGCGCAGCGCGTTCAGCACCAGGCGGGCCAGCGGCTTGGTACGCGCCGGGTCGTCGGCATGCACCTTGGCCGCGGGCAGCGCCAGCGCCAAGCCCAGCACTGCCGCCAGCAAGGTGCCCAACGCCGACATCGCCAGCGTCTCGACCAGCGCCGTGCCGGTCTTGGCAAGAAAGGCCGGCGACGTCTCGGGCGGGAAGAAGCCCGCCAGAAACGTGCCCATCTTTCTCAATGCATCGGGCGCCAGGAACTCGCCCCACTTCAAGTCGAGCGACCAGAAGCTGGCCACCACCAGCACACCGACCGCGGCCATGAACCAGCAGCCTTTGCAACGCGCACGCGCAAGCGCCTTCTGGCCCCAGTCCGTGTTGGCATTCAAGTCGGCCTTCATCCCAACGCCTTGCGCAGCCACGCGCTCAGCCGGTCGGCCAGGCCTACCAGCAACATGAAAATGATCAGGATGCTGCTGACCTCGGCGCCTGCAAACATCTTCGAGGCGTTGTCGAGTTGCTGCCCCAGCCCACCCGCGCCGACGAAGCCCAGCACCACCGACGAGCGGATCGCGCACTCCCACCGATACACCGTGTAGCTCACCAGTTCGGTCGAGCACTGCGGCAGCGTGCTGTAAAAGAACGCCTGCAACCGCCCTGCCCCGTTGCGCAGCAGCGCCTGCGTCGGCGCGCCGTCGCCGCTCTCCAGAATCTCGGCGTACACCTTGCCCAGCATGCCGCCGTAAGCGATACCGATCGCGATCACGCCGGCCGTCGGCCCCAGGCCCACCACGCGCACGAAGATCAGCGCCCACACCAGCTCAGGCACGCTGCGCAGCACGATGGCGGCCCATCGTGCGCCCTGCCGCACCACGTAAGGCGCGCTGGCCATCCGGCCGGTCAAGGCCGAGATCGACAGACGCGTGGTCGACAGCAGCGCCAGCGGCACGGCCACCACAAAGGCCAGCGTCAACCCCGCCGTGGCAATGGCCACGGTGCGCCACGTCTCCGCCGCCATCAGCCGCAGGAATTCGGCGTCGTGCCGCGGCGGCACGAAATCGGAGACGAAGCGCCAGGTCGCCTTCAAGCTGCGCGCATCCAGCAGCTCCCAGGGTTTGAACTCGGTCCACACCAGCAGCGGCCACAGCAGCACCGCGCACAGCAGCAGCGTGGCCAGCCGGCCGGGGGCGGCTGGGTCGCGCAGCACGCGCGACGGCGCGGAGGCGGATGGCAGCGGCGTTTGCATCAAGCCAGACGGGTGCGAACGTGGACGGCGCGCGGTAGCGGGTGCATCGAGGGCAGCTGGGTCAGCACTGCATTCATCGGCACATCATCGGCACGTCAGCGGCACGTCATCGGCCGGTCCACGCCGAGCTCGGCCGGTCTCGATGGCACGAACGCCGCTGCCCCGAGCAAGTCGGCGCTCAACTCGTTCGGGTGGTCGGCGTACAACTCGCGCAGCATTTCGTCGCTCACGTCGGCGGCCTTCGCGTCGAACACGATCTGCCCGCCACGCAGCGCGACGATGCGCTCGAAGCCGGCCCGCGCCGCCTCCACCTGGTGCAGCGTGGTGATGAGCGTGGCGCCGCGCTCACGCGCCGCGCCGATCAGCGTGGCGATGGCCTCGCGCGCGCGCGTGGGGTCGAGCGCCGACAGCGGCTCGTCGACCAGCAGCAGCCCGGCACGCGCCACCAGCGCCCGCGCGAGGCCCACGCGCTGGCGCTCGCCGCCAGACAAGCGGTCAACGCGCTCGAACAACTTGTCTGCCAGGTCGAAGCGGGCGAGTGCGTCTCGCGCCACGGCCCGGTCGCGCGGATAGAACAGCGAGCGCAGGCTCGCCCACAACCCCATGTCGGCCAGACGACCCGCCAGCACGGCGGTGACCACGCGTTGGCGCGGCGGCAGCGGCGGCGACTGCGGCGCCAGGAACAGTCGGCCCCGCAGGCGCTGCACCTGGCGGCGTGGCAGCGCCCAAGGCTGCACGTCGTCGATGAACAACTCGCCGGCCACCGGCTTGAGCGCACACGCCATCGCCTGCAGCAGCGTGGTCTTGCCAGCGCCCGATGGGCCGATGACGGCCACCACCTCGCCCCGCTCGACCGACAGGCTCACGCCCTCGATAGCGAGCACGCCAGCGCGCGCGGCAGGGTGCCGCGCGCTCACGCGCGACAGGCGCAGATGCGACAAGCGGCGTGGCCCCGCGCTACTTCAGCAGGCCGGCGTTCTCGGCCGCCGCCTTGATGCCGGCGTAGTTCTCCACCCGCGTCGGGATGAACTTCGCCGCGCGTTGCAGCTTCAGGATTTCGGCGCCCTGCGGCGTGGCCGGGTTCAGGTCGAGGAAGGCCTGCGTGATCTTGTCGCGCAGCGCCTGCGGCATGTCGGCGTGCACGGTCCAGTTGTAATCGTAGTAAGCGGGGGTGGTGAAAAAGACCTTCACCGCGGCGGTGTCTACCTTCTTGTCTTCGACGAACTTGTTCCACACCGAGATGTTGAGCGCACCGGCATCGACCTTGCCGCTGGCCACTGCGGCAATCGTCGCGTCGTGCGCGCCGGAGAAGCTCACGCGCTTCAAGTCCTTGTCGGGGTCGACCTTGGCGGCCAGCAGAAAGCTGCGTGGCATCAGGTGGCCCGAGGTGCTGGACTGCGAGCCGAAGCTCAGCGTCTTGCCCTTCAGGTCGGCGAGCGACTTGATGGCCGCGTCGCTGGTGATGAACACCGACTTGAACGACGCGTCTTCCTCGCGCTGCACCAGCGGGATCGTCTTGCCGCCCGAGCGCACCGAGCTTTGCACGAAGGTAAAGCCGCCGAACCACGCCAGGTCGATCTTCTTGTTGACCAGCGTCTCTACCGCGGCGGCGTAATCGGTCACCGGCGTCCACTCGACCTTCATGCCGAGCCGGCTCTCCAGGTACTTGGCCAACGGCTCGAACTTGCGCACCAGTTCGGTGGGCGACTCGTCCGGGATGGCGCTCACGCGCAGCACCTGCTGCGCCTGCGCCGCAATCGCGAAGGCGGCGATGGCGCCTGTCAACAGCACCTGCAGCGCTCTGAAGGGGAAATGGCTTTTCATGGATTTCCTTGGTCGGTTGTGGCCCACTCGGGCGCTGTTCGCGATTCAACGCCGCCACCCCGGCCAGGTTGCAACGCAAAGAGGTGCGCATCTTAGGCAATACCGCGCGGCGCTGCTCGAACCGGAGACAACCCTTGAACGACCCTCGCACCGCTGGCTCCACGTCGAACGCTACGCCGCAGGCGACCGAGCCAGGCGCACCGCGCACGCCGCACGTCACACAGGTCTGGCGCGAAGACCTTGCTGCAACGCGGGTCGAATTGCTGCGCGGGCTGACCGCTGCGGCTGCGTACGCGTCGCCCAAGTTCTTGTACGACGCGCTCGGCTCGCGCCTTTTCGAGGCCATCACCGAGTTGCCCGAGTACTACCCGACACGCACCGAAGCCGCCATCGTCGATGCCCATGGCGCGGCCTTTGCCCAGGCCATCGGCAAGGTCGGTACGCTGATCGACCTCGGCGCAGGCAACTGCAGCAAGGCGCTGCGCCTGTTTCCGCTGCTTGCGCCCCAGCGCTATGTGGCGGTGGACATCTCGGTGGACTTCTTGCGCGACGCGCTCGCCCACGTGCAGCGCCAGCACCCGCAGCTCGACGTGAACGGGGTCGGCCTGGACTTCTCGAGCCGGCTGCAGATACCACCGCGCTCGGTGCAGGGGCGGCCGGTGTTTTTCTACGCCGGCTCGAGCATCGGCAATTTCACGCCCGAAGAAGCGGTGCCGTTCTTGACCAGCGTGCGCGAGCAGGCCGGCGGCGGCGGGCTGCTGATCGGCGTCGATCTGGTCAAGCCCACCGAGATTCTGGAGCCGGCCTACGACGACGCGCTCGGTGTGACCGCCGCGTTCAACCTGAACCTGCTGCTGCACCTGAACCGGCTGATCGGCACCGACTTTCGGCCGCGCGAGTGGCGCCATGTCGGGCTGTTCGACACCCTGCGCTCGCGCATCGAGATGCACCTGGAGGCGCGCCACGCGCTGACGGTGGCCTGGCCCGGCGGCGAGCGCCGTTTTGCGGCCGGCGAGCGCATCCACACCGAGAACTCCTGCAAGTACACCGTGCCGCGCTTCGAGGCGCTGCTGCAAGCGTCGGGCTTCGCGCGCGGTCACCACTGGCTCGACGAACAGGGCTGGTTCGCGGTGTTCTGGGCGCCCGCCTGACCCCCTGATCGCGCAGCTCGACATGGCCTGCGGCCGACGGCCGCAGGCGGGTGTCGGGGTGACGTACAGTCCGCCGTTCATGACCACCTCGCTCATCCCCAGCGCGTTCGCCCAGGCAGCGCCGTCGGCGGCGTCGGCAGCGTCCGCCGCGGCAGCCGCGCCGTCGGCGCCGCTGTGGACGCTCGAAGGCTTTCGCGCCGCCGACCCGGTGCTGGGCCTGGCGGTGTTGATGCTCGCGGCCATCGTGCTGGCCGAGGCGCTGCACCGCACCTGGCGCTTGCCGCGCGCCTGCGGGCACATGCTGATGGGCGCCATCGCCAGCCCGCTGCTGCTGCGCCTGCTCGACCGCAGCGAGCTCGACGTGTGGAAGCCGCTGATCGACCTGGCCATCGGCGCGCTGCTGTTCGAACTCGGCACGCGCATCCGCCCGCGCTGGCTGCTGGACAACCCGTGGCTCGCGGCCAGTTGCGTGCTGCAGGCGGCGTTGAGCGGCCTGCTGGTGACGGGCGTGTTGGTGTTGCTGGGCGCGCCGCTGCTGTCGGCCGCGGTGGTGGGCACTGTCGCCATGTCCACCTCGACCGTGATCGTGATGACCGCCACGCACGAGGCGCGCTCACGCGGGCAGGTGACCGAGCGGCTGCTGCTGATGACGGCGATCAACAGCGTCATCGCCGTCGTCGGCCTGAAGGTGCTGCGCGTGGTGCTGGCCTCCGACCTGCCGGGCAACGACGAGCTGACGAACGCATTGATCAGCGCGCTGCGCGTGATCGCCGGCTCGTTCCTGCTGGGCGTGGCGATGGGCTTTGCGCTGCACTACCTGAGCCCGATGGTGCGCGGCACGCCGGCGATGTCGGTGCTGCAGATCGCGCTGGTGATCATGGCGAGCATGCTTGCGGCGCAATGGAAGCTCTCGCCGCTGCTCGCGCTGCTGGTGGCCGGCATGGCCGCGCGCTCGCGCTCGACGCACGCGTTGACGGTGGAGCCACACCTCGGCTCGGCAGGCGCAGTGCTCAACGTGCTGCTGTTCATCTGCCTGGGCCTGCTGTCCACGCTCGACGGCATGCTCAGCCTGTGGCCGTGGGTGCTGGCCATCATCGCGGCCCGGCTGCTGGGCACCGGCGTGGCGGTGAGCGCGCTGGCTCGGGCCAGCGGCCTGGGCTGGCGGCAGGCCGCGGCGTTGACGTTGGCGCTGCAGCCGATCAGCAGCCTGGCGGTGCTGCTGGCGGCCGACACGTTTGCGTGGTCGGCCCAGTTGCCCGGCACCGATGTGCGCACGTTGCAGGCGTTGTTGCTGGCCACCACGGTGATGCAACTGACCGGGCCGTTGTGGACGCAGCTCGCACTGCGGCATGTGGCGGGCGAGTGCAACGGCGGGGCCAGCACGAGTGGCACAGGCAGCACGAGCAACGTCAGCAGCCCCCGAAGCAAGGGCAGCGTGGGCAGCCAAGCTTCACCGAGTTCACCCGGCTGAGGTCACCGAGCTGACCGCCCATGCCCCTTCAAGACTTCACCCCCTCGCAACCGCTCACGCTCGGCGTCGAGCTCGAGCTGCAACTCGTCAGCACGCACGACTTCGACCTCGCGCCGCAGGCCGAAGACCTGCTGCGCGTGCTGAAAGGCCACAGCGGCGCGTGGGACGTGAAGCCCGAGATCACGCGCAGCATGATCGAGATCGGCACCTCGATCCAGCGCAGCCACCAGCCACTGCTGGCCGAGCTGCGCGACCTGCGCGACCAGCTCTCGCGCGGCTGCCGCAAGCTCAACATCGGCATCGCCGGCGGCGGCACGCACGCCTACCAGCACTGGAGCGAGCAGCAGATCTTCCCCGGCGAGCGCTTTCACTACATCAGCGAGCTGTACGGCTACCTGGCCAAGCAGTTCACCGTGTTCGGCCAGCACGTGCACGTCGGCTGCGAAGACGGCGACCGCGCGCTGTGGCTGCTGCACGCGCTGTCGCGCTACGTGCCGCACTTCATCGCGCTCAGCGCGTCGTCGCCGTTCGTGCAGGGCGTGGACACCGGTTTCGATTCGGCGCGGCTCAACTCCGTCTTCGCCTTCCCGCTCTCGGGCCGCGCGCCGTTCTGCCTGACGTGGCGCGAGTTCGGCCAGTACTTCGACAAGATGGCCTCCACCGGCGTGGTGCAGTCGATGAAAGACTTCTACTGGGACATCCGCCCCAAGCCCGAGTTCGGCACCATCGAATTGCGCGTGTGCGATACGCCGCTGAACGTCGAGATGGCCGCGGCCCTCGCCTGCTACCTGCAGTCGATCTGCCGCTACCTGCGCGAGGCGCGCCCCTTCGAGCCGACCGAAGACGACTACCTCGTCTACACCTTCAACCGCTTCCAGGCCTGCCGCTTCGGCCTGGACGGCGAGATCGTCGACCCGAAGACCAAACAGCGCATCAAGCTGCGCGACGACATCGTGCGCACGCTCGCCAACGTCGACGTGCACGCGCTCGACCTGCAGGCGCTGGATGCCAACAACCTGATCCGCGACACGCTGTTCGAAGGCAACGGCGCGCGCTGGCTGCGTGAGCGGCGCGTGAAGGGGGCGCCGCTGTCGGCGGTGGTGGAGGCGGCGGCGGGAAGGTGGATGGGGGAGGTGGGGCGAGGCTGAGATGCTCTCGAAACCAAGTAGATTGCCGTCAGATGAATTTTCGCTATGTCCTTGATGACGTTGTCGCGTTTGCAAGCGATGCTCGCGGCATGCTCGCGATTGCGGGATGCTTCGTTGCGCTCTGCTTCTTGGTTGCGGCGCAACGGAACTCGTCGTTCGCATGCTCTACGGGGCTAGAAGTATGTGTCGCCACGCAGGGAGCGCTGCTGCGTACGGATGAGGCGTTTGCCATAGGTCGAAGTTGCGATGACTTCCTTAAGGATGGCAACGGACAGATGGCCCTCTCCATGACACTCGCCGAAATCAATCGCGCGAGCCAGGAGTACGAAGCAGCAGGTCGTGGCTTATCGCCAATCTCTTCGGCGCAATATGCCTATGAACAGCTGCATGACAGCCGACTTCCATTTGATCGGTCAATTGAGGGGCTACGCATGAGAGCCGCGGCCGTCTCCCATTCATGTCGAATCTTCGAGCGGGACTTCGAGCAGCATCTGTCGAGGCCACGCAGCCATGACTCTTTTTTCATGGATTCGTCGCGGTAGGGCGCGGCTACCGCTCGCACGCTGAACGTTGAGTGACTATTACCTGCCGCCATGAGCATTCAAGAAATTACAGCGGTCACGCCGCGGAACCTGGCGATCTTTCGTGAGAAGCTCATCGGCAAGAGCGACGGTGAACTGGAGTCCGAGGCTATGCATTCGGACAACGCAGCGGGCGTGGTAGCCGCGATCATTCTTTCCGAACGAAAAGCCAAACGAGCTGAAGACGCGGCCGACGTTTCGAGGAAGCGACATGAAGAACTTCTCCGAAAGATCGAGCAGCCCCACTGGACTGCGACACCAGGGTTTTGGGTGAGCATCATCGCTGCCCTTGCTGCGGTAGTGGCCGCATGGCCCGTTTTCAGGCCTCAGGTGTCGCAAAACTCTCCGACAGGGTCGAGCTCAGGTACTGCAGTTCAGCTAGCGCCAATTGCGTCTAGCGTCGCGCCCCAGATGCCGGCGAGTTCGTCGACGACGAAGAGTGTCAGGTGATTGGAGGCAATCTGAAATGAAAAAACTCCATGCAGACCTCCTTGCGTCGGTCAAGCAAATGCGGCGCGGCCAAGCGGCGCGTGTCTCGAAGGTCAAACTGCCTGCCGCCGCCGAGGCAAGAGCCAGCATCGGTCTGTCGCAGCAAGAGTTCGCCCAACTGCTGGGCGTGTCGGCCAGAACGCTGCAGGACTGGGAGCAGGGGCGCAGAGAGCCGACCGGCGCTGCGCGCACACTGTTGAAGGTGGCAGTCAAGCACCCGAAGCTTCTGCGTGCGCTGGAAACGTGACACCCAAGGCATCCTCAAGCAGACATCAAGCAGCCGACTTCGCCGTAAGTTGGTTTCGGCTCAACATCGGCGTCAGTGCTCCGCCAAGAACCTCAATAGCCGCTCCCGCGAAAGCCTCAGCGCCTGTGCATCTCCGCCCACATGTACGCCCTGCCCCGGGTTGACACCATTCGGCACGTCGCGGCGCAGGCGAACCGGGGCGGTCGAATCGAACCCGTGGAACGCACCCGGATAGGTTTCGATCACCGGCCGGGGCTCGGTGGCCATCTGCGCGAGGCTTCGGCACGGCGCGGCGGGTGTCCAGTCGTCGGCCTCGCCGATCAGCATCAGCAAGCGGCCTGACGGTTCGTAGCCGCGGGCGAGTTCGGCATCGCAGCCGGGGTAGAAGGCGATCGCGAACGCGGGCCGCACGGCGTGCGCGGCCACGTCGCGCTGGCGCAGGTTGGTGGCGGCCAGCACGGTGCTGCCGCCGTGGGACCAGCCGAGCAGGCCGATGCGGCGGTCGTCCACGTCGTCGCGCCGCGCGAGCCACGTGAGCGCGGCCAGCGCGTCGAGCCGGCGGTGGGCCTGCGTCACGGCGCGCGTGCCGATGCGCTGCGTGCACAGCTCGCGCTCGCCACGTGGCGTGAGCGAGTCCACCACCAGCGCGTGCATGCCCTGCTCGTTCAGCAGCGCGGCGTAGTCGCGCAGGCGCTGGCTCAGGCGGCCCGGGCCGGGTCCATAGGGCCCGCCGCAGCCGTGGAACAGCGCCACGGCGGGACGCGGCCCGGCGGGCCCGGCGGCGGGCAGCCAAAAGGCCTTGAGCAGCACCGCGGTGCCGTGGCGGCGGTCCAGGCTTTCGAACTCGACGACGATTGCGGTTTGCGGCTGGCCTGGGGTCGGGACTGGGGCTTGGCCCTGCGTCTGAGCCGTCGCAGCGGTCATCGAGGCCGATGCCAGCCAGCACCCCAGCGCCAGCAGCGTCGCGCCGCAAGAGCGCGGCAAAAACCGGTGCGCCTTCGTTGCCGGCATCGGCGACCTTCTGACCGAGCTCGTCATCGCACGCTTCATCGCGACGGCATGCCGTCCGGATACGGCGGCGCCACGCGCGCCATCGGCGCGAAGTGCAGCAACTGCGTGCCGGTGCCTGCGGCCAGCGTGGTCGCGCTGCCCAGGCCGAAGTCTTCGCTGCCGCCGACGCGGCGGTAGCGCCATTGCAACTGGTTGCGCCAGCTGCCGGCGCTGTTGAGGTTGCGGTCGATCACCGGCTGCACGCGCGCGCCCTTGGCGCCCAGCTCGCCCACCATCCGCTGGAACGCGGTGCGCAAGCGCGGCCCGTTCGTCTGCTCGGCCCACACGATGCAGCGCCGGTCTTCGCCCGCAGCCAGCAGCACGCGCCCGGCCGTGCCCGGCGCGGCGAGCACGGCACCGGCGGCGCCGCTCAGCAAATCTTCAGCGCCAGTGCGCAGCGGGTCGAGCGGCTCGAAGCCTCGTGCGAGCGCCCAGTCGATCGCCGCGCCCGACTGGCCCTCGTGCTGCACGCAGGCATCGAGGTAGATCTGCACGACCAACTCGGCTGTCGGCGGAGACGTGGCGGGCGCCGCGGCCGGCGCCGCCGGGGGCCACGGCGCCAGCTGCGGCTCGATGATCGGCGCCTCGCGCAGCGGTGCCGATTGCGCGCTGGCACCAGCGCTGACCATCAGCAGCCCCGCGGCCAGGGCCACGCCAGCGACCACGGCAGCGACCAGATGAAGCCGTCGGAAGGCGAGCGAGCGGCTGCAACGAATGGGTGACGACGACATGCGGCAACGATAGCGCGTGGCGGCAACGTGTGCGCACGACAGCGCAGGCGCTCGCGGCATGCCGGTCGCCGCAGCCTGTGTGCTGCTTTCCGATGCGCGTCCGATCTTCGCGTCTCTGTTCGGGCCGGCCCTTCGACAGGCTCAAGTTGATCGGGTCCTTCGACGAGCTCAGGGCGAACGGTTTGATTCGCGCCTCAATCGCTCGACGCCGGCATGCCCTCCGGCATCGCCCCACCGGCACTGGGCACCGCCGCCGCCTTCGGCTCACGCACGAGGTAGCTGTACAGCACCGGCACCACCACCAGCGTCAACAAGGTCGATGTGATGACCCCGCCGATGATCGCCCGCCCCATCGGCGCCTGCAGCTCACCGCCGTCATTCAGCGCGAGCGCCAGCGGCAGCATGCCGAAGACCATCGCGGCCGTCGTCATCACGATCGGCCGCATGCGCACCAGGCCGGCCTGCAGCAGCGCCTCGGGCGTGCTCAGGCCCGCTCGGCGGCCCTGGTTGGCAAAGTCCACCAGCAGAATCGCGTTCTTCGTCACCAGGCCCATCAGCATCACCAGGCCGATCATCGAGAACACGTTGAGCGTGGAGTTCCACATCAGCAGCGCGAGCATCACGCCGATCAGGCTCAGCGGCAGCGAGGCCATGATCGCCAGCGGCTGCAAAAAGCTGCCGAACTGGCTCGCCAGCACGATGTAGATGAAGATCACGCTCAGGGCGAGCGCACCGAGCATCGCGCCGAAGGCTTCCTCCTGCTCTTTGGTGGCGCCGCCCACGTCGAAGCTGAAGCCGGGCGGCAACTGGGTGTTCTTCACCAGCTCCTGCACCTCCTTGCCCGCGTCGCCCGCGGGGCGGCCTTCGACGCCGGCAAAGATCGCCTCGCGGCGCTGCAGGTTCTGGCGGCGGATCACTTCGGGGTTCACGATCGGCTCGATGCTCGCCACGCTCGCCAGCGCGATCGGCGTGCCGTCTTTCGCATACGCGACCGGCAGCCCGCGCAGTTGCTCCACCTTCTCTCGCTGCTCGGCCGGCAGGCGCAGTTCGACCTCGACCTGCTGGCCGTCGGGTGTGGTCCAGTAGGTGGCGACCTCGCCGTTCACATACGCGCGCAGGCTCGACGCCAACTGCGGCGCGGTCAACCCCAGTTCACGCACAGCCCCCGGGTTCAGCCGCACCGCATACGCCGGCAGCCCCGGCTTGACCGACACCTCGACATCGACGATGCCCTTGATCTTTCGCACCTCGTCGGCAAGCTGCCGCGTGATCGTCGCCAGCCCCTCCGCGTCGCTGCCGAGCACGGCCACGTAGATCGGCCGGTCGAAGCCGACCGACACCTCGATGCCCGGAATCCTCGCGATCTGCGCACGGATCGCGTCTTCCACCTGCTTCTGGCTGCGCTTGCGTTCGGCGCGCGGCTTCAGGCTGATGTTGAGCGACGCCTGGTTGCGGCCCACTGCCAGTCCCGAGCCCTGCCCGCCGACGGTGGTCGACACACCCTGCACCTCGGGCATCGCCAGCACCAACTCCTCGACCTGGCGGATCTTCGCGTCGCTGCGCGCCAGGCTGGAGCCGACCGGCATGCGCACGCTGAGCTGCGTGAAGCCCTGGTCCGCCTGCGGCACGAACTCGGTGCCCACCAGCGGCGCCAGGCCCAGCGCGCCGGCAAAACTCGCCACGCCGACCAGCAGCACCACGGCGCGGGGTGTGAGCGTGGCGCGTCGCCAGGCGGGCGGTTGCGCTGCGATGCGCCGCCCCTGCGCATCGAACGGCCGGCCGAACGACGGCCACGGCATGCGGTACCGCCGGCCGCTGAAGGCCCAGCGGATCAGCGCCTCGTAGGCAGTGTGCAGCCCGTCCATCATTCGGTCGGTGCCGAGCAGCAGCGTGCCGATGACGGGCAGCTTTTGCAGGTGCGCCGAGGGCGGGTCCTTCCACACGCTGGACAGCATCGGGTCGAGCGTGAAGCTCACGAACAAGCTCACCAGCACCGCCACCGTCACCGTCAACCCGAACGCGACGAAGAACTTGCCGACGATGCCGCCCATGAACGCCACCGGCACGAACACCGCGCACAGCGCCAGCGTGGTCGCCATCACCGCCAGGCCGATCTCGTCGGTGCCTTCGAGCGACGCGCGTTTGTGGTCCTTGCCCAGGTGCACGTGGCGCACGATGTTCTCGCGCACCACGATCGCGTCGTCGATCAGCAGCCCGATGCACAGGCTCAGCGCCATCATCGTCATGAAATTGAGCGTGAAGCCGAATGCGTAGATCGCGATGAAGGAGGCGATGACAGAGATCGGCAGCGTCAGGCCGGTGATGATCGTCGAGCGCCACGAGTGCAGGAACAGGAAGACGATCACCACCGTCAGCAGCGCGCCCTCGATGAGCGTGTGCTGCAGGCCGCGCAGCGAGTTCTTCACCCAGTCGCTGTTGGCGTAGATCAGCTTCAACTCCACGCCGGCCGGCAGTTGCGCGCGCAGTTCTTCGGCCGCCGCCTTCACCGCGTCGCCAGTGGCCACGATGTTGGCGTCTTGCTGCTTGAAGACGTTGAAGCTGACCGCAGGCTGGCCGTTGATGCGCGCCAGCGAGTCGGGCTCGCGCTCGCGCTCGACCAGCGTGCCCAGGTCGCCCAGCGTCACCGCCAGGCCGGCGCGGCGCGCCACCACCAGGTCGGCAAACTGCTTGGGGTCGCGCACGCGGCCTTCGACACGCAGCAGCGAGTCCTGCGTCGGGTCGCTCAACAGGCCCACCGGCTGGTCGGCATTGGCCTCGCGCAGCGCAGTGGCGATCTCGGCGGGTGTGACGGCATACGCGCGCAGGCGTTTAGCGTCCAGGTCGATGCGCACTTGGCGCGTGGCCAGGCCCGACACATCGACGCGCGCCACGCCTTCGACGCGCTGCAAGCGTTTGGTGATCGTCTGATCGGCAATGAGCGACAACTCGCGCGCGTTGCGCTGCGAACTGATGAGTGCCATCACCACCGTCGGCTGCGCGTTGTCGCCATCGAAGCGGAGCACCGTCGGCGCCTTGGCGTCTTTCGGGAACAGCGCCTGCACGCCGGCCATGCGGTCGCGCACGTCCTGCATTGCACGGGCCATGTCGGCGTTGAGCGTGAACTCCACGCTCGTCTGGCTGCGCCCCTCGAAGCTGCGCGAGGTGATGCGCTTGACGCCGGCAATGCTGTTGAGCGCCTCTTCGGCGAGCTTGGTCACCTCGCGCTCCACCGCCTCGGGCGAGGCGCCGGGGTAGGCGATGTCGACGAAGGCCACCGGCAGCGCCACGTCGGGCAACTGCTCGACACCCAAGCGCACGTAGGAGAACAGCCCCAGCACGCAGAGTGCCACCATCACCATCGTGGCGAAGACGGGGTTGTTGATCGAGACGCGGGTCATCCACATGGTTGCGAAGCTCTCTTTCCGTGTTCACTCCCTCTCCCTCTGGGGGGGGGGGGGGGGGGGGGCCGGGCCGCTGTGGAGCGCTCCGTGGCCCCCCCCCCCCCCCCCCCCCAGAGGGGAGAGGGAGCAATTCAATCAGCGCGCGTTGGCGGAGGCCGGTGCAGACGCCACCGTGCCCTTGGCCGGGACCGCCTTCCCGGCCACCACCACCGCCTTGCCACCCTCCTTCAAGTTGTCAAAGCGCACCGCCAGCACCTGCGCGCCCACACCCACACCGTCGAGGATCTCCACGCGCCCCAGCGCCGCATCGCGCCGGCCGGTGGTGACAGTGCGGCGCAGCAGTGCGCCGTTCTCGATCAGCCACACGTGCTCCTGGCCCGAGGTCTGGCCGATCGCACCGATCGGCACCGTCAGCCGCTCGGCCGGGTCGCGCAGTTGCACGCGGGCCATCGCGTACTGGCCGGCGCGGAACGTCTCTTTTGGGTTCTGCAACGCAATCGTCACGCCGATCGAGCGTGTGCCCGCCTCGGCCGCCGGCGCAATGTGGCCGATCGTGCCGGCCACCGGCTGCGCTGCGCCTTCAACCTGCACCTGCACCGCCATGCCGGGTTCGAGCTGCGCCACCTCGTGCGTGCCCACGCTGCCCGCCAGCTCCAGCAGCGACAGATCGACCAGCGTCAGCACGTTCTGCTCCATGCTGAGCTTTTCGCCCGGCAGCACGTGGCGTTTGGCGACCACACCGTCGATCGGCGCCACCAGCGCCGCATCACGCAGGCTCACGCGCGTGCTGCTGAGCTGCGCCTGCGACGCCGTGAATTGCGCGCGCGCCGACTCCAACGCCGCCGCACTCGCCTCCAGCGCGTTGCCGGAGATGAACTGCTGGTCGGCCAGCCGCTGGTTGGCCTGGTGCTGGCGCTCGGCCTGGGCGAGCTGCGCGCGCGACGATTCGAGTGCGGCGCTGCGCTCAGTCACGCGGCTGTTCAGGTCGGCCAAATCGACCTTGCCCAGCACTTGCCCAGCGTTCACGCGGCTGCCCTCGACCACGTTGAACGAGAGCAGCGTGCCCGGCGCCTTGACGCGCACGACCGCCGTGCCCGGCGCCACCAGCGGGCCCGAGAACTCGATCCATTGGGGCAACGACACGCGCTGCGGCGTCACCACCTCGGCGGCGGTGAACTCCAGCGTCACGTTCGCGGCGGCGGCCTTCTTGCGCTCCTCTTCGGCCTTGCTCGCCTGCAACCGCAGCGTCACCATCGCCGCGATGCCGGCCGCAGCCAGCACCGCCACCGCTACCACCCACCACGCCTTGCGCATCGAACGTCCTCGCTCCGTGCTTCACCCATCAGCGGCAGCAGTGTATGAATCCGGTGCGGGGCTGCAAGCGCGGATGCGACAGACTGCAAATCGGCAGGGGCAGGCTGCTTGGTGGGCCGATTCGTGCGATGCGAACGGCGACGCCGATCAAGCCGCAGGTGCCGCCCGCTCAAGCCACTGGCGCGGCCCGCTCAAGCCGAAGGCGCGGCACGCTCAAGCCGAAGGCGCCGCCCGCTCCAGCACCAGCGCCCGCCAGCAGCACATGGCCGACAGCACCGCTGCCCCGCTGGCGGCCCAGAACACCGCGCTGAAACCATGCGCGTCGCTCAAGGCCCCGCCCGCCACGCCGCCCAGCACGCCCGAGGCGCCGTAGCCCAGCACCGCATAGAGCGCCTGCCCGCGCCCGCGCAGCCGGCCGGGAAAGTGCTGGCTGATCACCGCGATGCACGCCGTGTGCTGCGCCGCAAAGGTGATCGGGTGCACGCACTGCGTCAGCAGCAGCACCCAGCCGACCTGACCGAACGCTGCGACGGCGGCAAACCGCAGCGCCGTCACGGCCGCCGCCAGCACCAGCCAGCCATGTGTGGACAGGCGCTGCGACCAGCGGCTCTGAAACCAGAACCAACCGATCTCCAGCACCACGCCCACCGCCCACAGCAAGCCCACCGTGCCCTTGGCGTAGCCCAGCGAGACGAGGTAGAGCGAGAAAAAGGTGTACAGGCTGGTGTGCGCGAGCACCGTCAAGAACACGCCCGCAAAGAACCATGCCACCACCGGCCGCCGCAGCACGGCCAGCGCGCCTTGGGCGGTCTGCTCGGTGTGCGCGGGCTCGCTCACGGCAGGCAGCCGGTACACCGCTACCAGCATCAACACGAGCGTGCCGATCACCAGCGCCGGGAACCAGCCGACCCCGAGCCACTGCAACGCAAACCCGCTGGCGCTGACGGCCAGCACGAAGCCGACCGAGCCCCACACGCGCACGCGGCCATAGCGGCGCGTGTCGAGCACGCCGTCGCCGTGGCTCACCAGTTGAGCCAGCGAGGCTTCGCTGATCGGAATGACCGCTGCGGTGCAGATGAACAATGCCACCACCACCACGGTGATCCAGGCGTGGTGGTTCCAGCCGGCCAGCGGAGGCACCAACAAGCCCAGCGCGCACAAAAGCGACAAGCCCACCGCCAGCCGCAGCAGCTCGGCGCGCTGCCCCGTGTGGTCGGCCAGCCACCCCCACACATACGGACTGAACAGCCGCGTGCCCGCCTGCAGCGACGCCAGCCCGCCGATGGCCAGGGTGCTGAAACCCAGGCTGCTGAACCACAGCGGCGCGTAGGTGTTGAAGAGGCCGGCGTAGCCGAAGTAGCAGAATGAGACCGAGCCGAACGCGATCAGGGCTCGGCGCAAGGGCATCGGAGCGTCAGCCGGCGCTCGCCGCGATCGGCGGCACCGCCACCTTCACGTCGCCACACTGCGCGCGGTGGCGCAGCGCGTGGTCCATCAGCACCAGCGCCAGCATCGCCTCAGCGATCGGCGTGGCGCGGATGCCCACGCACGGGTCGTGGCGACCGAAGGTCTCGACCGTGGCCGGCTGGCCAGCCATGTCGATCGACTGGCGTGGGCTGCGAATCGAGCTCGTCGGCTTGATCGCAATGTTGACGGTGATGTCTTGCCCGGTGGAAATGCCGCCCAGCACGCCGCCGGCGTTGTTGCCACGAAAGCCTTGCGGCGAGAGTTCATCGCCATGCGTGGTGCCGCGCTGGCTCACGCTGGCAAAGCCGGCGCCGATCTCGACGCCCTTCACCGCGTTGATGCCCATCATGGCGTGCGCAATGTCGGCGTCGAGCTTGTCGAACAGCGGCTCGCCCAGGCCGACGGGCACATTGGAGGCAAACACGTGGATGCGCGCGCCGCAACTGTCGCCGGCCTTGCGCAAGTCGTCCATGTAGGCCTCGAGGCGCGCAATGTCGCTGGCATTGGCGGCGAAGAACGGGTTGTTCGGGATGTGGGCGAGCGACTCAAACGGGATCGCGACATCGCCGATCTGCGTCATGTAGCCACCGAACGTGGTGCCGTGCTGCTGCTTGAGCCACTTGCGCGCGACCGCGCCGGCCCCCACCATCGGCGCGGTGAGCCGGGCCGAGGCACGGCCGCCACCGCGCGGGTCGCGCAGGCCGTACTTCTGCCAGTAGGTGTAGTCGGCGTGGCCGGGGCGGAAGGTGTTGAGCAGGTTGCCGTAGTCCTTGCTGCGCTGGTCGGTGTTGCGGATCAGCAGGCAAATCGGCGTGCCGGTGGTGTGGCCCTCGAACACGCCGGAGAGGATCTCGACCGCGTCGGGCTCGTTGCGCTGCGTCACGTGGCGGCTGGTGCCGGGGCGGCGCCGGTCGAGCTCGGGCTGGATGTCGGCCTCGCTCAAGGCCATGCCGGGTGGGCAGCCGTCTATCACGCAGCCGATGGCGGGGCCGTGGGACTCACCGAAGTTGGTGACGCGAAAGAGGTGGCCTAACGTGCTGCCGGACATCGAATCAAAGCGCCTGGACTACGAAGCCTTGCCGCTGGGTGCCTGGCTGGCGGCCTGGGTTGACTGATCGCCGGTCTGCTCGTCGGCCGGCTCGTCCACCGGCCAGTCGCGGATGTAGGCCTTGAGCATGCGGTTCTCGAAGTCCTGCCCGTCGACCACGGCCTTGGCCACGTCGTAGAACGAGATCACGCCCATCAGCGTGCGTTGCGTGATGACGGGCATGTAGCGCGCGTGGCGGCCGAGCATCATGCGGCGCACTTCGTCGATCTCGGTGTCGGGCGTGCAGGTGAGCGGGGCGTCGTCCATCACGGTGCGAACCGTCGTCGTGCCGACACTGCCGCCGTTCTTGACGACGGCCGCGATCACTTCGCGGAAGGTGAGCATGCCCACCAGGTCGCCGTGGTCCATGACGACGAGCGAGCCGATGTCGCGGTCGGCCATGGTGTTGACGGCTTCGGCCAGCGCGTCGCCCGGAGACACGGTGAACAAGGTGCCGCCCTTGACCCGCAGGATGTCGCTGACTTTCATGAGGAACCTCGCCGCCCGGTGGGATGAAAAGAATATAGCCCACAATGATCGCGAGGAGACTTCAGCCGCGCGTGGATGCAGGTGGCCGGCGCCGATCTGGCGCATGTTTCTTGTCCGCCTCGGCCGCCCTCTCGCCCTTCATCAACACCGTTCGGAGACCCGCATGGCCGGCCACTCAGACCCTGGCTTCGACACGCTCGCATTGCACGCCGGCGCCGCGCCCGACCCGGCGACCGGCGCACGCGCCGTGCCCATCCACCTGAGCACGTCGTTCGTGTTCGAGAACAGCGAGCACGCGGCGTCGCTGTTCAACATGGAGCGCTCGGGGCATGTGTACAGCCGTATCAGCAACCCGACGAACGCGGTGCTGGAAGAGCGCGTGGCCGCACTCGAAGGCGGCGTGGGCGCCATCACCACGGCCAGCGGGCAGGCCGCGCTGCACCTGGCCATTTGCACGCTGGCGGGCGCGGGCTCGCACATCGTGGCAAGCAGCGCGCTGTACGGTGGCTCGCACAACCTGCTGCACTACACGCTGGCGCGCTTCGGCATTGCCACCACGTTCGTGAAGCCGGGCGACGTGGATGCGTGGCGAGCGGCCATTCGGCCCGAGACGAAGTTGCTGTTCGGCGAGACGCTGGGCAACCCCGGTTTGGACGTGCTCGACATCCCCACGATCTCGGCCATCGCCCACGAGCACGGCCTGCCGCTGCTGGTGGACAGCACCTTCACCACGCCGTACCTGATGAAGCCGTTCGATCTGGGCGCCGACCTGGTGTACCACTCGGCCACGAAGTTTTTGTCGGGCCACGGCACGGTGATCGGCGGTGTGCTGGTGGACAGTGGGCAGTTTGATTGGGCCCGGTCGAATCGCTTCCCTGAACTGAGCCAACCGTACAGCGGCTTCCACAACATGGTGTTCGCAGAAGAAAGCACCATCGGCGCGTTTCTGCTGCGCGCACGCCGCGAGGGCCTGCGCGACTTCGGCGCGTGCATGAGCCCGCACACCGCGTGGCTCATCCTGCAAGGCGTGGAGACGCTGTCGCTGCGCATGGCGCGGCATGTGGAGAACACGCGCAAGGTGGTGGCCTTTCTGGCCGCGCAAAAGATGATCGAGAGCGTGGGCTACCCCGAACTCGCAGGCCACCCCAGCCATGCGTTGGCCAAGAAGCTGCTGCCCAAAGGCTGCGGCTCGGTGTTCAGCTTCAACCTGCGCGGCTCGCGCGCGCAGGGCAAGGCCTTCATCGAAGCGCTGAAGATCTTCTCGCACCTGGCCAACGTGGGCGACTGCCGCTCGCTCGTGATCCACCCCGCGTCGACCACGCATTTCCGCATGGACGACGCGGCGCTGTCCTCGGCGGGCATCACGCCGGGGACGATTCGCCTGTCGATCGGGTTGGAAGAAGCCGACGATCTGATCGACGACTTGAAGCGCGCGTTGAAGGTCGCCGAGAAGGCAACAGCCACTGCGTCGCCGACACCGGCACCGTCAGCGGTCGGGAAGGCAGGTGCGTGATGGAACTGCATGTCGCCACCCCCACCGGCACGCACACCGCCTACGCCTACACCGGCGGCAAACCGTTCGACCCCACCCTGCCCTGCATCGTCTTCATCCACGGCGCGCTGCACGACCACAGCGCGTGGACGCTGCTGTCACGCTGGTTCGCCCACCGCGGCCACGCCGTGCTCGCGGTCGACCTGCCCGGCCACGGCCGCAGCGAAGGCCCGCCGCTTGCGAGCGTCGAAGCTCTCGCCGACTGGACGCTTGCGCTGCTCGACGCCGCCGACGTGCAACAAGCCGCCCTCGTCGGCCACAGCATGGGCTCGCTGATCGCACTCGAAGCCGCAGCGCGCGCGCCCGAGCGCATCACCCGCCTGGCCATGCTCGGCACCGCCTACCCGATGAAGGTGAGCGACGCGCTGCTGAACACGGCGCTTGAGAACCCGCTGAAGGCGATCGACATGGTGAATGCGTTCTCCATCTCCACCACCGCCTCCAAACCCTCGTACCCCGGCCCCGGCATGTGGGTACACGGCAGCAACCGCGCGCTGATGCGGCGGACGCAAGCCGGGCAGACGGCGGTGAACCTGTTTCACCTGGACTTCAGCGTGTGCAACCAGTACGCGAACGGGCTGCAGGCGGCGGCGTTGGTTCGCTGCCCGGTGACGTTCGTGCTGGGCAAGTCGGATCAGATGACGTCGCCGAAGCTGACGGGCGAACTGGCCGCGGCGCTGAAGGGGCGGGTGGTGATGGTGGAGGCTGGGCACCACATGATGGCGGAGGCGCCGGATGCGGTGTTGGGGGCGGTTCGAACAGCGGTGGGTTGACGCCCGAGTTGGCCAAGGAAGATGGTTCGTCTTGGCGGCATTGGGATTGCTCCTGACTCACCCTGCCCGGTCAAGCTTGTCGAGCAAACTCAACGCCCGCTTGGGGTTGCCCCGGGCTGCGCGAGTTTCGAAGCGAACCCGAGCGTCGTAGTTTGCCAGTGCGACGGTTGCAAGTTCGTCCATCAGCTTGTTGATGCTGATCGAGTTGGACCGAGCCAAGGCCTTCAGGCGCTCGTGCTTGTCGTCGGGCAGGCGGATCGTCAAGGTGGACATGGAAACACCTCCAGGCATTGCTCAGGGGTCAGGACTTTGAGCGAGGGAAACTTCAGTTCGCCGCGCGACACATCGCGCAAGTTTCGCGTCACGATGGCCTCGGCTTGCGCCGCAACTGCCAGTTCGATCAGGTGGTTGTCGGCTTCATCCGGCAAGTTCGGTCGCCAGGCGTAAAACACCTCGACCCACCGGCATCGATTCAAGAAGCCATCGAACACTTCACTTCGCTCCTTCGGTGACAGAACGGAGTCGGCAAACGGATCGGCACGACCGAGAACATCCTCGTACTCGGCAAGCAACGCAGGCCCCAGCACTGGCTGGTACTGCGACTTCAAGCAAGCCCGAAAGACAGCGCGGGCGCTGCCACCGCCTCGCAGCAGCGCGGCGACCAGGATGTTGGTGTCCAGAACCAAAGTCAGCATCGGCAGAAATGATAGCGTATGTGCTGTCACCCTGGGAGCCAACAGCGCTCACCGCGCCATCAACTCCCTCACCGTCATCTCATCAAACCCCGCTCGCTTCCAGAACGCCCCCATCGCCGCCGCAGGCTCCACCAGCAACTGCGCGAGCAGCGGTTTGGCGAGCGTGGTGTCCGGGTCGCACAGCAGCACATAGCGCGCGTTGCCGGCTTCGTCGAGCAAGCCCACCCAGTCGATCGCGACCAGCGTGTCGAGGATCGGCTCGATCTGGAGTGGGTCGGTGCGCAGGGTCTGCGCCAGCTCGCTGGCGTTCAAGCCCCGCCCCGGCTGAGCCTGCGCCGCGGCCAACTGCCGCAGCACCACCACCGCCAGATGAAACTTTGATCCCGGCGTGTCGGGCCAGCGCGCCACGCGCATCTGCAGGCTGGGGGCGTAAGCGGCGATGACGGCGCCGAGCAGCACGATCACCCAGCCGAGGTAGATCCACACCAGAAAGATCGGCACGGTGGCGAAGGCGCCGTACACCACGGCGAAGGTGGGCACCTGGCGCAGGTACCAGCCGAGGAGCATCTTGGCCAGGTCGAAGCCGGCGGCCACGAAGATGCCGCCGGTGATGGCATGGCGCCAGCGCACGTGCGTGTTGGGCACATAGTGGAACAGCGCGGCCATGCCGGCGGCGAGCAGCGAGAACTCGATGACGTTGAGCAGCAGGCTCACCCCGCCCGGCAGCGCACCGACGAGGCCCTTGGAGGCCGACACCACATACGGCGTGAGGCTCAGGCTCACGCCCAGCACCAGCGGCCCGAGCGTGGCGCCGGCCCAGTAGACGAGCACGCGCTGCGCGATGGGCCGCGGCGTGCGCACGCGCCAAATGGCGTTGAGCGTGCGGTCGATCGTCAACATCAGCGCGAGCGCGGTGACGACCAAAAACGCGAGGCCTGCAGTACCGAGCCGGCTGGACTTGGACGCGAACTGCGTCAGCGCGGCCAGCACCGGCTTTGCGATGCCGTCGGGCACCAGGCTTTGCAGGAAGTAGGTCTGCAGCGAAGTCTGGAAACCCGCGAACATCGGGAAGGCGGAGAAGACGGCCAGCATCACGGTGACGAGCGGCACCAGCGCAATCAGCGTGGTGAAGGTGAGGCTGCTGGCGGTGATGCCGAGGCGGTCTTCGCGGAAGCGCAAGCGCAGCGTCTTCAGCGTGTCGAGCCAGGGCCACGTCTGCAAGGTTTGCAGCAGGCTGGCCACATGCTCTTGCCACGCAGCCACGAAGCGGGCCGGCGCGCGGCGGGTCGGCTGGTTCATTGCTGGCATGATAGCCAGCGATGAATTCGACCCGCTCTGCCTCGCTGCCCGCCGCCCCGCCCCCCGCCGTCGCGTGGACCCGTGTGATGGCCGTGGCCAGCCTGCTCGGGCTGATCGCGCTCGGCCTGGCGTGGGAGTTGTGGCTCGCGCCCACCGGCCGCGGCACGCTGGCGCTGAAGGTGCTGCCGCTGGCACTGCCACTCGCGGGCTTGCTGAAGAACCGCATGTACACCTACCGCTGGGTCAGCCTGCTGGTGTGGTTGTACTTCACCGAAGGCGTGGTGCGCGCATTCGGCGATGGCGGCTTGAGCGCCGTGCTGGCAATGGTCCAGGTGGTGCTGTGCCTGGTGCTGTTCACTGCGTGCGCGCTGCACGTGCGGTGGCGGTTGAAGAACGCCAAGCTGAGCGCCGCCGCATGAGCTTGAATGGCGGCTTGGTCTGGGCGCTGACGCAGGCCGTGGGGCCGGCCCACGTGCTGACCGACGGCGACCTGTCGGCCTTTGAAGTCGACTGGCGCAAGCGCTGGTTCGGCAAGGCACTCGCCGTCGTGCGGCCGGGATCGACGGCGGAGGTGGCAGCCGTCGTCCAGGCCTGCAAGGCGCACGGCACGTGCCTGGTGCCGCAAGGCGGCAACACCGGGCTGGTGGGTGCGTCGGGGCCCGACGCGAGCGGCACGCAGGTGGTGCTGAGCCTGGGCCGCATGAACCGCGTGCGCGGCATCGACGCTGCCAACCTGACGATGACGGTGGACGCAGGTTGCGTGCTGCAGGCGGTGCAAGAAGCGGCGGCCGCGCAAGGCCTGCTGTTCCCGCTGAGTCTGGCCGCAGAAGGCAGCTGCACCATCGGCGGCAACCTGGCCACCAACGCCGGCGGCACGCAGGTGCTGCGCTTCGGCAACGCACGCGAGTTGTGCCTGGGCCTGGAGGTGGTGACGGCCGACGGCGACGTGTGGGACGGCCTGAGCGGCCTGCGCAAGGACAACACCGGCTACGACCTGCGCGACCTGTTCATCGGCAGCGAAGGCACACTGGGCATCATCACCGGCGCCACACTCAAGCTTTACCCGCAGCCCGCCGCGGTGACGACGGCGCTGGCCGCGGTGCCGTCGATGGGGTCGGCCGTCGGCCTGTTGCAACTCGCGCAGGCGCGGCTCGGGCCGGGGTTGACCGGCTTTGAGGTGATGGGCGAGTTTGCGCTCGGCCTCGTGCGAAAGCACTTCCCGCAGTTGCCACAACCGCTGCCGCCGGCGCCGTGGACAGTGCTGCTGGAGCAGTCGGATTGCGAAAGCGCCGAACACGCCACGGCCTTGTTCGAAGCGCTGCTGGAGGCGGCGCTGGAGCGCGGGCTGATCACCGATGCGGCAGTGGCCGCGAGCACGCAGCAGTCGAACAACCTGTGGCATTTGCGCGAGTCGATCCCGCTCGCGCAGAGTCTGGAGGGGCTCAATATCAAACACGACATCTCGGTGCCAGTGTCGAAGATCCCCGCCTTCGTCGCCGCCACCGACGCGGCGCTGGAGCGCGCCTTCCCCGGCGTGCGCCTGGTCGACTTCGGCCACCTCGGCGACGGCAACCTGCACTACAACGTGCAGGCGCCGATGGGTCAGGCAGCGGCCGACTTTTTGCGCGATTGCGAGAAAGCAGTCAACGCGATCGTCTACGACGCGGTGTGCGCGCAGGGGGGCTCGATCTCGGCCGAGCACGGCATCGGCATGCTCAAGCGCGACGAACTGGTCAAGCGCAAGTCGCCGGTGGCGTTGCAGATGATGCGCGCCATCAAGCAGGCGCTCGACCCGGCGGGGCGCTTGAACCCGGGGCGCGTGCTCCAGACTGACTGAAGCCTACTGAACCGGGCCTTTCAACGCTGCTGGCACCGGAACCGCCGTGACCTCGATGCCTTCTTCGCGCAACGCCTCGGCGTCTTCGCGCGAGGCTTGGCCGCGTATGCCCCGCTCCTGCGCTTCACCATAGTGGATGCGGCGCGCCTCTTCAGGGAATCGCTCGCCCACATCCTCGGTGTTGTCCATCAGGTGGCGCACCGTCTGCATCCACTTCGATTGGCGCAAGGCTGCCTCGGTCGCCTCGCCGGGCGAACGCGCCGGCTTCGCGTCGTCACGCAGGTTCGATACGTTCAGCCGCGGCGCGCTGGGCAGGCGCGTCACGGCCTTGTCGGCGCACAGCGGGCACTCGACCAGGCCACGTTCATGCTGTGATTGAAAGTCGTCCTCGGAGTCGAACCAGCCTTCGAACCGGTGGTCGTGCGCGCATCGGAGGTTGAGGACCTTCATGCACCCGATTATCGACCGGCTCGTTCACACCGGTGCCCCCAAAGGTCACAGTGCAGCAGGGCGAGATACTCACGCCGTCACGCCGTCACGCCGTCATGCCCGCCACGGCGGCAGGCTGCGCGAGGTGAAAGCACTTGGGCCGCGTCAGCGCACGGCCAGGAGCGTCACGTCTCGAAGGCCTTGACGACGGCGCGCGCGCACAGGGCCATGAGGCCGCCTGGCAGCAGGCCAAAGACGAGCACCGCCACGCCGTTGAGCGACATCACGGCGCGCACATCGCCGGTGCTCACGATGGGGTGGGCGTCTACCGGCTCATCGAAGAACATGATCTTGACCAAGCGCAGGTAGTAGAACGCGCCCACCAACGACAGCAGCACCGCCACCACCGCCAAGGTGATGTAGCCGGCCACGTTGGTAGACACCAGCGCCTGCAGCACCGACAGCTTGGCGTAGAAGCCCACCGTCGGCGGGATGCCGGCGAGCGAGAACATGAAGATCGCCATCACGCCTGCAAACCACGGGCTGCGGCGCGCCAGGCCTTTCAGGTCGTTGATCTCTTCGGCCTCGAAGCCCTGGCGCGACAGCAGCATGACCATGCCGAACGTGCCCAGCGTCGTCAGCACGTAGGTGACCACATAGAACATCGCCGAGCTGTACGCATTGACGGCCGACAGCGTGTTGTTGTTGACCACGCCCGCGCACAGGCCCAGCAGCATGAAGCCCATCTGCGCAATGGTGGAGTAGGCCAGCATGCGCTTCAGGTTGGTCTGCGCGATGGCCGCCAGGTTGCCCAGCAGCATCGAGCCGACCGACAGCACGATCAGCATCTGCTGCCAATCGACCGCCAGGCCGAGCATGCCTTCGACGAGCAGGCGGATGGTGATCGCGAACGCCGCCAGCTTGGGCGCCCCACCCAGCAGCAGCGTGACGGCGGTGGGCGCGCCTTGGTACACGTCGGGCACCCACATGTGGAACGGCACCGCGCCGAGCTTGAAAGCGAGACCCGAGACGACGAACACGGTGCCCAGGATCAAGACGGCCTTGTTGACCTGGCCGGTACCAATGGCTTTGAAGACCTCGTTCAGGTTCAACGAGCCGGTGGCGCCGTACATCATCGACAGGCCGTACAGCAAGAAGCCACTGGCGAGCGCGCCAAGCACGAAGTACTTCATCGCCGCTTCGGTCGCGGCATGGTTGTCACGGCGCAGCGCGACGAGCGCGTACAGGCTCAGCGACATCAGCTCCAGGCCGAGGTAGACGACGAGAAAGTTGTTCGCCGACACCATCACCAGGATGCCGAGCAGCGAGAACATGCTGAGCGTGAACAGCTCGCCCTTGAGCATGTCGCGCACCGCCGCGTAAGGGCGCGCGTAGACCAGCGAGATCATCACCGCCACGGTGGCGAAGAAGCCGAGCAGGTGGCCAAGCGGGTCGGCAACGACCATGTTCTGCATCGCGTAGCTGGTCTGCCCGGCGTTGAAGGCCATCAGGTGCAGCACGGCCACGGCGGCGAGCGAGGCCTGCGTGAGCCAATACGTTGGCGTGCGGCGCGGGTCGGTCACCCACAGGTCGACCAGCGCGACCACGCAGGCCATGGTGAGCAGCACGATCTCGGGGTAGACGGCCGGCCAATTGAACTGATTCATCGTGGGTTTCCTGCAGCGGCCTGTGATTCAGTTCGTCAGCTTCGACGTGGCCACGTGCTTGAGCAACTCGGTGACGGACACATGCATCACGTCGGTGAACGGTTTCGGGTACAGACCCATCCACAGCACCGCCACGGCCAGCACGGCGAGCATGAAGAACTCGCGCGCGTTGATGTCGGTCAGCGCCGCGACGTGCTTGTTGGCGACCGCGCCGAAGTAGACACGCTTGACCATCCACAACGTGTATGCGGCGCCGAAGACGAGCGTGGTCGAGGCCAGCAGCGCGATCCAGAAGTTGACCTTGACGGCGCCCAGAATCACCATCCACTCGCCGACGAAACCGGCCGTGCCGGGCAGCCCGCAATTGGCCATCGCGAACAGCACGGCGAAGGCGGCGAACTTGGGCATGGTGTTGGCCACGCCGCCGTAGGCCGCGATCTCGCGCGAGTGAACGCGGTCGTACAACACGCCGATGCACAGGAACATCGCGCCCGACACGAAGCCGTGCGAGACCATCTGCACGATGCCACCCGACACACCCAGCTCGTTGAACATGAAGAAGCCGAGCGTGACGAAGCCCATGTGCGCAATCGACGAATAGGCCACGAGCTTCTTCATGTCCTGCTGCACCAGCGCGACGAGGCCGATGTACACCACCGCGATGATCGACAGCGCGACGATCAGCCACGTCCACTGGTGGCTCGCGTCGGGCGTGATCGGCAGCGAGAAGCGCAGAAAGCCGTAAGCGCCGAGCTTGAGCATGATCGCCGCCAGCACCACCGAGCCGCCGGTGGGCGCCTCGACGTGGGCGTCGGGCAGCCAGGTGTGCACCGGCCACATCGGCACCTTGACGGCGAACGCGAGCAAGAAGGCAAAGAACAGCAGCGACTGCGCCTCAGCCGCGAGCGGCAGCTTGTGCCACGCCAGAATGTCGAAGCTGCCGCCCGACTTGAAGTACAGGTAGATCAGCGCGACCAGCATCAACAGCGAACCGGCCAGCGTGTAGAGAAAGAACTTGAACGCCGCGTAGACGCGGTTGGGCCCGCCCCAAATGCCGATGATGATGTACATCGGGATCAGCGTGGCCTCGAAGAACACATAGAACAGCAGCCCATCGAGCGCGCAGAACACACCGATCAGCAAGCCCGACAGGATGAGGAACGCGCCCATGTACTGGTGGACGCGGTCGGTGATCACCTCCCACGCCGAGATCACGACGATGACGGTGATGAACGCGGTGAGCGGCACGAACCACATCGAGATGCCGTCGACGCCGAGGTGGTAGTTGACGTTGAAGCGTTCGATCCAGCCGAGCTTCTCCTGGAATTGCATTGCGGCGGTGCCGGTGTCGAAACCGGTGATCAGCGGCAAGGTCACCACGAAGCCGACCACCGCTGCGACCAGCGCGATCCAGCGCACGCTGCCGGCCTGGCTGTCGCGCCCCAGCGCGAGCAGCACCGCGCCAGAAAGAATCGGCAGCCAGATGGCCAGACTCAACAAACCCATGTTCTTGTTCTCCGTGCCCGTGCTCTGTTGCCCAGGCCCATCATTTGGCGCCGAACGGGTTGCCCAGGTAGGGCCACAACTGCCACGTCATCAGGCCGACCACGCCGACGATCATCACCAGCGCGTACCAGTACAGGTAGCCGCTCTGCAGGTGGCGCGTGAGCGCCGCGATGCTGCCGATGCCGCGGGCCGAGCCGTTGATGAGGGCGCCGTCGATCAAGGCCACGTCGCCGCCCTTCCACAGACCGCGGCCCGCAGCGCGAGCGGCCGGCGCGAGCAGACGCTCGTTGATCCAGTCCATGTAGTACTTGTTCTCGAGCACTCGGTAGACGATGTCGAAGCGCTGGCGGAGCGCCGCTGGAATCTCCGGCCGGACGATGTAGAACACGTACGACAGAGCGACGCCAGCCACCGCGAGCCAGAACGGCAGCGTTGTCAGCCCATGCACCGCCATCGCGCCCGCACTCTTGAACGCCTTCGCTAGCGTCTCCATCGCCGGGTGGCGCAACGAGTCGATGACGATCGAGTCTTTGAAGAACTCGCCGTACAACATCGGCTGCACTGTGAAGTAGCCGATCACGACCGATGGAATCGCCAGCAGCACGAGCGGCAGCGTGATGACCCATGACGATTCGTGTGGTTTGGCGTCATGCCCGTGCCCGTGGGCATGGTCGTGGTCGTCGCCATGGTGGTGGTCGTCCTCGGGCGCGCTCTGGGGGGGAAAGGGCTTGTCGTGAAAGCGCTCCTTGCCGTGGAACACCAGGAAGTACATCCGGAACGAATAGAACGACGTCACGAACACGCCGGCCATGACCGCAAAGTACGCAAAGCTGGAGCCCGCGATGTGCGTGGCGTGCAGCGCCTCGATGATGCTGTCCTTTGAGTAGAAGCCCGAGAACAGCGGCGTGCCGATCAGCGCCAGCGAGCCCAGCAGCGCGGTGATCCACGTGACGCGCATGTACTTGCGCAGGCCGCCCATGTTGCGGATGTCCTGATCGTGGTGCATGCCGATGATGACCGAGCCGGCGGCCAGGAACAGCAGCGCCTTGAAGAACGCGTGCGTCATCAGGTGGAACACCGCCACCGAGTACGCCGAGGCGCCGAGCGCCACCGTCATGTAGCCGAGCTGCGAAAGCGTCGAGTACGCCACCACGCGCTTGATGTCGTTCTGGATGATGCCCAGAAAGCCCATGAACAGCGCGGTGATCGCACCGATGACCAGCACGAAGCTGAGTGCCGTGTCCGACAACTCGAACAGCGGCGACATGCGCGCGACCATGAAGATGCCGGCGGTCACCATCGTTGCGGCGTGGATCAGCGCCGAGATCGGCGTCGGGCCTTCCATCGAATCGGGCAGCCACACGTGCAGCGGGAACTGCGCGCTCTTGCCCATCGCGCCGATGAAGAGGCAAATGCAGATCACGGTGATAAGCATCCAGCCCGTGCCGGGCAGCGTCATCTTGGTCAGCGAGCCGGCTTGGGCGAACGCCTCGGTGTAGTTCAGCGTGCCGGCATAGGCGACGATCAAGCCTATGCCCAGGATGAAGCCGAAGTCGCCGACCCGGTTGACCAGAAACGCCTTCATGTTGGCGAACACCGCCGACGGCTTGGTGTACCAAAAGCCGATCAGCAGGTAGCTCACCAGCCCCACCGCCTCCCAGCCGAAGAACAGCTGCAGGAAGTTGTTGCTCATCACCAGCATCAACATGCTGAAGGTGAACAGGCTGATGTAGCTGAAGAAGCGCTGGTAGCCCGGGTCGTCTTGCATGTAGCCGATGGTGTAGATGTGCACCATCAGCGACACGAAGGTCACCACGCACATCATCATCGCCGACAGGCCGTCGATCAAGAAGCCGACCTCCATCTTCAGGCCGCCAAGCACCATCCACTCGTAGATCGTGGCGTTGAAGCGCGCGCCAGCGATCACGTCGTTCAGCGTCATCATGGAGATGACGAACGAGATCAGCACGCCCAGGATGGTGATGAGGTGCGCGCCGCGCCGGCCGATGGCCTTGCCGAACAGGCCGGCAGCGATGGCGCCGACCAGCGGCGCCAGCGGCACGACCAGCAGCAGCGTGGGGGAGAGTTGTGCAGCCATGTTGTTGGGCCAGTGTTGAAAGAGCCCGCTCAGCCCTTGAGGCTGTCCAGCTCGTCGACGTTGATGGTCGCCCGGTTGCGGAACAGCACCACCAGGATCGCCAGGCCGATGGCCGACTCGGCCGCCGCGACGGTGAGGATGAAGAACACGAACACTTGGCCGGCCATGCGGTCGGCCACCACCGGCAGGTAGTGCGAGAAGGCGACGAAGTTGAGGTTGACGGCCAGCAGCATCAGCTCGATGGCCATCAACAGCACGATCAGGTTCTTGCGGTTGAGAAAGATGCCGATCACCGACAGCGCGAACAGGATCGCGCCGACCGACAGGAAGTGACCGAGCGTGATGGGGCCGAGGCTCATTTCTTGTCTCCGGCAGCGGCGGGCGGCGAGCCTGCAGCGGGCTGCGTCGCCACAGCGGCTGCGGTGGGCGCCGGTACGTCGACCTCGGGCTTCATCTGCACGAGGCGCACACGGTCGGCCTTCTTGGCTTTGACCTGCTCGGACGGGTTCTGGCCCTTGGCGTCCTTGCGCTTGCGCAGCGTGAGCGCGATGGCGGCGATGATGGCCACCAGAAGCAACACTGCGGCAATCTGCAGCGGGTACAGGTACTTGGTGTAGATCTCGATGCCGAGCAGCTTGGTGTTGCCCATCTGCAGCGCGGTTGCGTCGGCCACCGGCGCGTTGGTGAGGCGAAAGCCGGGCAGCAGCACAGCGGCCATCTCCAGCGCAATGATGACGCCGACGAACGCCGCCACCGGAAAGTGCTTCCAGAAGCCGTCGCGCAGGCCCTCGATGTTCACGTCGAGCATCATCACGACGAAGAGGAACAGCACCATCACCGCGCCGACGTACACGAGCACCAGCGAGATGGCGAGGAACTCGGCATGCAGCAGCATCCACACGCAGGCCGCGCTGAAGAAGGCGAGCACGAGAAACAGCGCCGAATGCACCGCACTGCTCGCCGTGATGACGCGAAACGCCGCCAGCAGCATGACGCCGGAGAAGATGTAGAAGAGCGCGGTGGTCGTATCCATCAAGTCGTTCTTGTTGACGCAGCGTGCTGGTCGTCTCGGGGCTTCGGCCCGTGCATCGCCAGCGGCTTGAGCAGGCTGTGCAGTCAGCGGTACGGAGCGTCGGCCGCCTTTTGCGCGGCAATTTCTTTCTCGTAGCGGTCGCCCACGGCGAGCAGCATGTCCTTAGTGAAGTACAGGTCGCCACGCTTTTCGCCGTGGTACTCGAAGACGTGGGTCTCGACGATCGAGTCGACCGGGCAGCTCTCTTCGCAGAAGCCGCAGAAGATGCACTTGGTCAGGTCGATGTCGTAGCGGGTGGTGCGGCGCGAGCCGTCGTCGCGCACGTCGCTCTCGATCGTGATGGCCATCGCCGGGCAGACCGCCTCGCACAGCTTGCAGGCGATGCAGCGCTCTTCACCGTTCTCGTATCGGCGCAGCGCGTGCAGGCCACGAAAGCGCGGCGACATCGGCGTTTTCTCTTCCGGGAACTGCACGGTGATCGCAGGCGACAGGAAGTGCCGGCCGGTGAGCTTCAAGCCCTTGATGAGTTCGATCAGCAGGAAGCTCTTGAAGAAGTCCCTGATCGGTGTCGCGGTGCTGGTGGCAGTGCTCATGATGGCGGGCCCTTCACTTCCAGATGTTCCAGGGCGATTGGATCCACAGCCCGACCACGACCAGCCAGACCAGCGTGATCGGAATGAAGATCTTCCAGCCGAGCCGCATGATCTGGTCGTAGCGGTAACGCGGGAATGTGGCGCGCACCCACAGGAACATCGTGACGACGACGAACGTCTTCAGGCCCAGCCAGATCCAGCCCGGAATCCAGTTGAACAGCGCGCTGTCGATCGGCGGCAGCCAGCCGCCGAGGAACAGGGTGACCGTCAGGATCGACACCAACAACATGTTGGCGTACTCGGCCAGGAAGAACATCGCGAACGACATGCCTGAGTACTCGATCATGTGGCCGGCAACGATCTCGGACTCGCCTTCGACCACGTCGAACGGGTGGCGGTTGGTCTCGGCCAGGCCCGAGATGAAGTAGACGATGAAGATCGGGAACAGCGGCAGCCAGTTCCACGACAGGAAGTTCAGCCCCATGTCGGCGAACTGGCCCTTGTCCTGCACGAGCACGATGTCGGTCATGTTCAGGCTGCCGGACACCATCAGCACCACGACGAGCGCAAAGCCCATCGGGATCTCGTAGCTCACCATCTGCGCCGACGCGCGCAACGCGCCCAGGAAGGCGTACTTCGAGTTCGACGCCCAACCCGCGATGATGACGCCGTAGACCTCGAGCGAGGTGATCGCCATCAGGAACAGCAGCCCGGCGTTGATGTTGGCCAGCGCGACCTCGGGCCCGAACGGGATCACCACCCACGCGGCGAGCGCCGGCATGATCGTCATGATCGGGCCGAGCAGGAACAGGCCCTTGTTCGCGGCGGCGGGGAGGATGATCTCCTTGAAGATCAGCTTCACCGCGTCGGCGATCGGCGTCAGCAAGCCCCACGGGCCGACACGGTTGGGGCCGGGGCGGATCTGCGTCCAGCCGATCGCCTTGCGCTCCCACAGCGTGAGGTAGGCCACCGCGCCCATCAGCGGCAACACGAGTGCCACGATCTTGACAAGCGTCCAGACGACTGGCCAGGCGCCGCCCAGCAAGCCGCTGCCGAAAGTCGTGATGGTGTCGAGCATGGTCAGGCCTTCTCCACCGTCAGCTCACCGAACATCGGGCCCAACGCGGCGGTGTGCGGGTGGCCCGCCGGCACGCGCGCGGTGGCCGGCGCAAGGGTCGGGTCGAGCCGCGCCGGCAGCACCACGTGCGCTGAGCCCTGGGTGACGATCACCTTGGCGCCCGAAGCCAGGCCGAGCCGATCCCACAGGGCTTGCGACAGGCTGGCAACGGGGGCCTGCGCATCGGCTGTCGATTGCAGCGACGCGGCCCGGCGCACGGTGGCATCGGTGGCGTAGATCGGAACGTCGGCAATGCGCTCGATGCCGGCGGCAGGTGCATTCGCTATCGGCGCGGCACTGGCGTTTACCGCCACCTGGTTGTCGAGCCGCGAGGTGAGCGCAGATACATCGCCCAGCGCCTGCGCCCGCACGTCTTCAGAGGTCTCGAAGTCGAAGCCCTTGAGCTCCAGCAGGTTGCCCAGCACGCGCAGCACCTTCCATGCCGGGCGTGTTTCGGCGAGCGGCTTGACGACGCCGTGGAAACTCTGAACCCGGCCCTCGATGTTGACGAAGGTGCCCGAGGTTTCCGTGAAGGGCGCAATGGGCAAGAGTACGTCGGCCACGTCGTGCGCCGCCGGCTTGAACGGGCTCATGGCGACAACCATCTCGGCTTGTCTGAGCGCGGCCATCGCGGCAGCGCCGTTCGCAGCGTCCAGGCCCGGCTCGACGTTGAGCAGCAGCACCGCCTTCAGCGTGGCAGCGGGTTGGGCGCCCAGCATCTGCGCCGCGTTCAGGCCGCCCGGGCCGGGCACGGCGCCGACGAGTTGCGCGCCGACGCTGTTGCCGCAATCGCCGAGGTAGCCGACCGTGGCGCCGGTGTGCTCGCCGATCCAGTTCGCCAGCGCAAGCAAGCTGCTGGCCTGCGGATGGTGGGCGGCGGCGTTGCCGAGCAGCACGGCCTTGCGTTCGCCACCGACCAGCGAGTCGGCTATCGCCTGCGCCTGCGCGTTGGCGCGCCCGGCCATCGGCGCAGCCACGCCTTTGGCGGTGGCAATGCCGCTGGCCACATCAGCCAGCGTCTGCACCCACCCGCTGGGGGCCGCGGTCAGCCGTGTGACGACGGGCATCAACCAGTCGTCGTGCACCGCATTCAGGCTGTGGACCTTGGCGCCCTTGCGCGTGGCCTGGCGCATGCGTTGGGCGAGGAGCGGATGGTCCTTGCGCAGGAAGGAGCCGATCACGAACGCGCGCTGCAGGTGCGACAGCGAAGCGACGGGCATGCCGAGCCAGCGTGCGGTGGGGCCTGCAGCGCTCGGCTCACCGAGGTTGCCGAAGTCGGCATGGCGCAAGCGGTGGTCGATGTTCTCGCTGCCCAGGCCGCGCACCAGCTTGGCGAGCAGGTGCAGTTCTTCGACTGTGCTGGTGCTCGATGCGAGCGCACCGATGGCCTTGGCGCCGTGGTCGAGCGATATCTGCGTGAGGCCGCGCACGACATATTGCAGCGCGGTGGTCCAGTCGGTCGTCTTCCACTCGCCGCCTTGCTTGATCATCGGCGCGGTCAGCCGCTGATCGCTGTTGAGCGCTTCGTAGGAGAAGCGGTCGCGGTCGGAGATCCAGCACTCGTTGACGGCGTCGTTCTCGAGCGGCACCACGCGCATCACCTTGTTGGCCTTGACCTGAACGATCAGGTTGGCGCCCAGGCTGTCGTGCGGGCTCACGCTCTTGCGGCGGCTCAACTCCCAGGTGCGAGCGCTGTAGCGGAACGGCTTGCTGGTGAGCGCGCCGACCGGGCAGATGTCGATCATGTTGCCCGACAGCTCGGAGTCGATGGTCTCGCCGGCGATGGTGGTGATCTCGCTGTGCTCGCCACGGTGGATCATGCCCAGCTCCATCACGCCGGCCACCTCTTGGCCGAAGCGAACGCAGCGGGTGCAGTGGATGCAGCGGCTCATCTCTTCCATCGAAACGAGCGGGCCGACGTTCTTGTGGAACACCACGCGCTTCTCTTCGGTGTAGCGTGAGCTGGAGCCGCCGTAGCCAACGGCCAGGTCTTGCAGCTGGCACTCGCCGCCCTGGTCGCAGATGGGGCAGTCGAGCGGGTGGTTGATGAGCAGGAACTCCATCACCCCTTGCTGCGCCTTCAGCGCCTTCTCGCTCTTGGTGCGCACGACCATGCCCTGCGTCACGGGCGTGGCGCAGGCCGGCATCGGCTTGGGCGCCTTTTCGATATCGACCAGGCACATGCGGCAGTTGGCCGCGATGCTGAGCTTCTTGTGGTAGCAGAAGTGCGGAATGTAGGTGCCGGCCTGGTCGGCGGCGTGCATCACCACGCTGCCTTCGGGCACCGAGACCTTCTTGCCGTCGAGTTCGATTTCAATCATGAGACCAGTCGCAAAGCGACTCCATCTGCTCCCTCCCCCGCTGGGGGAGGGCCGGGGTGGGGGCGGGCTGCCACCGAGCGCCAGTGCGGCCCCCATCCCAACCTTCCCCCAGCGGGGGAAGGAGCCGGCCCGCGACGTTTACGCAAGGATCAAACATGCGCCGCCACCAAACAATGCTTGTGTTCGATGTGATGAACGAACTCATCACGAAAGTGCTTGATCATCGCCCGCACCGGCATCGCCGCCGCATCCCCCAGCGCACAGATCGTGCGCCCCTGGATGTTGTCGGCCACCGAATTGAGCAACTCGATGTCCTCCATGCGCCCCTTGCCGTGCTCGATCCGCTCGACCATGCGGAACAACCAGCCCGTGCCTTCGCGGCAGGGCGTGCACTGCCCGCAACTCTCGTGCATGTAGAAGTAGCTCAGGCGCAGCAGGCTCTTGACCATGCAGCGCGAGTCGTCCATCACGATGACCGCGCCCGAGCCGAGCATCGAGCCGGCCTTGGCGATGCTGTCGTAGTCCATCGTCAGGTCCATCATCACCGACGCCGGCAGCACCGGGGCCGATGAACCGCCGGGAATGACCGCCTTCAACTTGCGGCCGGTACGCACGCCGCCGGCCAGCTCCAGCAGCTTCGAGAACGGTGTGCCGAGCGGGATCTCGTAGTTGCCGGGCAGGTTCACGTCGCCCACCACCGAGTAGATCTTGGTGCCACCGTTGTTGGGCTTGCCCACCTCGAGATACGGCTGGCCGCCGTTGCGGATGATCCACGGCACCGCGCCGAAGGTCTCGGTGTTGTTGATCGTCGTCGGCTTGCCGTACAGGCCGTAGCTCGCCGGGAACGGCGGCTTGAAGCGCGGCTGGCCCTTCTTGCCTTCGAGCGATTCGAGCAGTGCCGTCTCTTCACCGCAGATGTAGGCGCCGAAGCCGTGCGCCGCGTGCAGCTGAAAGCTGAAGCCGCTGCCGAGAATGTGGTCACCGAGGTAACCCGCCTCGCGCGCCTGGCGCAGCGCCTCCTCAAAACGTTCGTAAACCTCGAAGATCTCGCCGTGGATGTAGTTGTAGCCCACGCCGATGCCCATCGCATACGCCGCGATCGCCATGCCTTCGATGACGATGTGCGGGTTGAACATCAGGATGTCGCGGTCCTTGCAGGTGCCGGGCTCGCCTTCGTCGGAATTGCACACCAGGTACTTCTGCCCCGGGTACTGGCGCGGCATGAAGCTCCACTTCAGGCCGGTCGGAAAGCCTGCGCCGCCGCGACCACGCAGTCCGGAGGTCTTGACCTCGGCAATCACCTGCTCGGGCGTCATGCCCACGACCGGCGGGTCGCCCTGCGGGGGCGCGCCATCCTTGCCGAGAATCTTGCGCAGCGCCTGATAGCCACCGCGCGCTTCGTAGTCTTTCAGCGACCAGTTGCTGCCGTTCAGGCCAGCAAGAATTTGTGCGCCGAGGTGCCGGCCGTGGAAGCAGGTCTCGTGGCCCTGGGCCTGGAACTTCGAGAGGTCGGGCATCGGCTTCATCGTGCTCACACTTTCGTCGCGGCATCGGCGCTCGCATGCTCGCGCAAGGTCGCGACGAGCGCATCGAGCCGTTCGTTGTTCATGAAGCTGCACATCTGCCGGTCGTTCACCAGCATCACCGGCGCGTCGGCGCAGGCGCCGAGGCACTCGCTCTTTTGCACCGTGAACAGGCTGTCGGCGGTGGTGCCGCCCTCTTCCACCGCCAGCCGGCGGCACAGGTGCTCGAGCGCCGATTGCCCGTCGCGCAGCTGGCACGGTAGGTTGGTGCAGACGTTGAACTTGTAGCGGCCCAGCGGCCGCTGGTTGTACATGTTGTAGAACGTCGTCACCTCGTGCACCGCGATCGGCGGCATGCCGAGGTAGTCGGCGACGACCTTCTCGGCCTGGCCTGAGACGAAGCCCTGCTCTTGTTGCACGATGGCCAGGCAGGCCATCACCGCGGACTGCGCCTGGTCGGGCGGGTACTTGGCGACTTCGACGGCAAAGCGCTGGCGCGTCGCGTCGGACAGCACGAAGGCTTCTGCGCTCATCGGTCGATCTCCCCGAACACGATGTCCATCGTGCCGATCACGGCCACCGCGTCGGCAATCATGTGGCCGCGTGCCATCTCGTCGAGCGCGGCCAGGTGCGGGAATCCGGGCGCGCGAATCTTCAGGCGGTACGGCTTGTTCGCGCCGTCGCTGACGAGGTAAATGCCGAACTCGCCCTTCGGGTGCTCGACCGCGGCATACGCCTCGCCTTCGGGCACATGGAAGCCTTCGGTGAAGAGCTTGAAGTGGTGGATCAACTCTTCCATGCTCGACTTCATCTCGACGCGCGACGGCGGCGCCACCTTGTGGTTGCTGGTGATCACCGGCCCGGGGTTGGCGCGCAACCAATCGACGCACTGCTGGATGATGCGGTTGGCCTGGCGCATCTCCTCCACACGCACGAGGTAGCGGTCGTAGGTGTCGCCGCCCTTGCCGAGCGGGATGTCGAAGTCCATGTGCTCATAAACGTCGTAAGGCTGGTGCTTGCGCAGGTCCCACAACACGCCCGAGCCGCGCAGCATCGGGCCGGTGAAGCCGAGGTTCAGCGCCCGCTCCGGCGACACGACGCCGATGCCGACGGTGCGTTGCTTCCAGATGCGGTTGTCGGTGAGCAGCGTCTCGTAGTCGTCGACGTTGGCGGGGAAGCGTTTGCAGAAGTCTTCGATGAAGTCGAGCACCGAGCCTTCGCGGTTCTCGTTGAGCTTGGCGATCGCCTTGGCGTTGCGGATCTTCGAGGCCTTGTACTGCGGCATCGTGTCAGGAAGATCGCGGTACACGCCGCCGGGGCGGAAGTAGGCGGCGTGCATGCGCGCGCCCGACACCGCCTCGTACATGTCGAACAAGTCTTCGCGCTCGCGGAACGCGTAGATCAGGATGTTCATCGCGCCGCAGTCCAGGCCATGCGCGCCGATCCACAGCAGGTGGTTCAGGATGCGCGTGATCTCGCTGAACATCACGCGGATGTATTGCGCGCGCACCGGCACGTCGACACCGAGCAGCTTCTCGATGGCCAGGCAGTAGGCGTGCTCGTTGCACATCATCGACACGTAGTCGAGCCGGTCCATATAGGGCAGCGACTGGATGTAGGTCTTGCTCTCGGCCAGCTTCTCGGTGGCGCGGTGCAGCAGGCCGATGTGCGGGTCGGCGCGCTGGATCACTTCGCCGTCGAGTTCGAGCACCAGCCGCAGCACCCCGTGCGCAGCGGGGTGCTGCGGGCCGAAGTTCAGCGTGTAGTTCTTGATGTCAGCCATGAGGCGCGGTCAGTGCTTTACGCCGTAGTTGTCTTCGCGAATGATCCGCGGCGTGATTTCGCGCGGCTCGATCGTCACCGGCTGGTAGATCACACGCTTCTTCTCGGGGTCGTAGCGCATCTCGACGTGGCCGGTGGTCGGGAAGTCCTTGCGGAACGGATGGCCGATGAAGCCGTAGTCGGTCAGGATGCGGCGCAGGTCGAGATGGCCTTCGAAGATGATGCCAAAGAGGTCGAACGCCTCGCGCTCGAACCAGTTGCACGAACTCCAGACGTCGTTCAGCGACGCGACGCTTGGCAACTCGTCATCGGGGCAGAACACCTTCAGGCGCACGCGCCAGTTCTTGCTGACCGACAGCAGGTGCGAGACGACGCCGTAGCGCGGGCCCTCCCAGGCCTGGTCCTTGTAGCCGGAGTAGTCGACGCCGCACAGGTCGATCAGTTGCTCGAAGCGCAAAGCCTCGTGGTCGCGCAGCGTCTGCGCCGCCGACAGGTAGTCGGCCGCGGTCACCGTGATCGTGATCTCGCCGAGGTGGCGAGCCATCGTCTTGACGCGCGCGCCGAGCGCCGCTTCGAGCGCTGCCTGCAAGGTATCGAGTTTGCTCATGCGCGGTGCTCAGCGGGCGATCGTGTTTTCACGCCGGATCTTGGCCTGCAACTGCAAGATGCCGTAGAGCAGCGCCTCCGCCGTCGGTGGGCAGCCGGGCACATAAACATCGACCGGCACGATGCGGTCGCAGCCGCGCACGACCGAGTAACTGTAGTGGTAGTAGCCGCCGCCGTTGGCGCACGAGCCCATGGAGAGCACCCAGCGCGGTTCGGCCATCTGGTCGTAGACCTTGCGCAGCGCGGGCGCCATCTTGTTGCACAGCGTGCCGGCCACGATCATCAGGTCGCTCTGGCGCGGGCTGGGGCGGAACAACATGCCGAAGCGGTCGATGTCATAACGGGCTGCGCCGGCATGCATCATCTCGACAGCGCAACACGCGAGGCCGAAGGTCATGGGCCAGAGCGAGCCGGTCTTGGACCAGTTGATGACGGTGTCGAGGCTGGTGGTGACGAAGCCTTCCTTGAGTACGCCTTCAATGCCCATACAAGCCTTCAGTTGACGAACGACGGGCCGAGCGCCGGGCCGCCCCAAGCTGGCCCGTATCCCCTCGGGGGATCGGCCGGTGTACTCGCCGGACGAGGGGCACCATCACTCCCAATCCAGCGCACCCTTCTTCCACTCGTAGACGAAGCCGACGACGAGGATGCCGAGGAAGATCATCATGGCCCAGAAGCCGGTGGTCCCAATCTCGTTCAGCGCCACCGCCCACGGGAAGAGGAACGCGATTTCCAGATCGAACAGGATGAACAGAATGGCCACCAGGTAGTAGCGCACGTCGAACTTCATGCGCGCGTCTTCGAAGGCCTCGAAGCCGCATTCGTACGGTGAGTTCTTGGCCGTGTCTGGCCGTTGCGGCCCCAGCAGAAAGCCCAGAACCTGCGGTGCAACGCCCACCCCGACACCCACCAGGATGAACAGAATGACGGGGAGGTAGGGTTCCAGATTCATGATCGACACGTTGACGCGGCATTCGCGTTGGGCCCTGCGTGTTCACGAAGAACACAACGAGGCTGACAAGCAAGGACGATACCTGGTGCCGACGGCGAGACTCGAACTCGCACAGCTTTCGCCACTACCCCCTCAAGATAGCGTGTCTACCAATTTCACCACGTCGGCGGCACACCAGAGCCGAGCCCGGATTGCATGAGGAATGGCTCCCCGGACAGCTCTGAATTCTAACCACAAAGGTGCAGCGAACCGGCTGGCTCGCTGCATTGCAGCAAGGCGACGTGGCGTTGCTGCGGCACGGCAAAAGCGCGCCTGTCGGCGCGCCGCCGCGCTACTTGGCCGGGATCGCGCCAGCGCCCGATGCCGAGGGTGACGGCGCAGTCGGCGCTGTCGGCGCAGGCGCGGCAGCCGGCGTTGCCGGCACGGCCGCACCCGGCGCCACAGTCGCCGGTGCGCTGGCAGCCGAAGGAATCTGCGCCGCGCCGGTTGCCGGCACACTCGCCGCCGGCGCGCTAGACGCCGGCCGGTCCAGCACGCTGCCGGTGGACCCGCTCGTGCGGTCGTTGGAGGTGTAGGCCAGGGCCAAGGTGCACAAGAAGAAGACCGCCGCGCACACCGCTGTCGAGCGTGAGAGGAAGTTGGCGCTGCCGGTCGCACCGAACAGACTGCCCGACGCACCGCTGCCGAACGACGCACCCATGTCGGCGCCCTTGCCATGCTGGATCAGCACCAAGCCGATCATCACCAGCGCAGAGATGATCTGCACCGCCACCAACAGATTCAACAACAGGTTCATTCTTTCAACTCCGGAAATTGGGGTGGCGGCCTGCTTCAGCCCGCCGCGCGACAGATGGCGGCGAAGTCGGCCGCCTTCAACGAGGCGCCTCCGATCAGTCCACCATCGACATCGGGCAGTGCGAACAGCGCTGCGGCGTTGTCCGCCTTCACGCTGCCGCCATAAAGAATCTTCATGTCGCCGGCCGTTTGCGTGGCCGCCGTCAACTGGGTTCTGAGAAGCGCATGCACGGCCTGCGCCTGATCTGGCGACGCGGTCTTGCCCGTGCCGATGGCCCACACCGGCTCGTAGGCCACCACCACCTGCGAGATGCAATGGGCGAGCGTGTGGATCACGGCCGAGAGCTGCCGCTTGACGACCTCGTCGGTGCGGCCGGCTTCGCGCTCGGCCAGTGTTTCGCCGACGCAGACGATGGGCGTGAGGTTGTGGGCCAGCGCAGCCTTGGCCTTGTCGGCCACGAGCTGGTCGCTCTCGCCGTGCAATGCGCGCCGCTCGGAGTGGCCGACGATCGCATAGCGGCAACCGAACTCGGACAGCATCGCCGCAGCCACCTCGCCGGTGTAGGCGCCCGACGCGTGCGCCGAGCAGTCTTGCGCGCCCCATGCCACGTTGCTGCCTTGCAAGGCGAGCACCGTGTCGGCGAGATACACAGTCGGCGGGCACACCGCAACCTCGGCGCCCCATGGGCCGGCGGCCTTCAGCGCGGCCAGCAGTTCCGCATTGGCAGCGCGGCTGCCGTTCATCTTCCAGTTGCCGACGACGAGTTTTGTGCGTGCCATGCTCAACCCTTTGCGATGTTGGTCACCACACCAGCACCAGCTTGCCGATGTGCTGGTTGGACTCCATCAGTGCGTGGGCTTGCGCGGCCTCGCCGGGCGGGAACATCTTGTAGATCTCCGGCTTGATGCGGCCGGCTTCGATCCACGGCCACACCTTGGCGCGCAAGGCCTGCGCAATCGCGGCCTTGAACGCCACCGGGCGCGGGCGCAACGTCGAACCGCTGATGGTGAGCCGGCGACGCAGCACCATGCCGGCGTCGAAAGTCGCGTCCACACCGCCTTGCACCGCGATGATGACGAGCCGGCCGTCTTCGGCCAGGCACTTCAGCTCGCGGGCGACGTAGGCACCTGCGACCATGTCGAGGATCACGTCGACACCGCGCTTGGCGGTGATGCGCTGCACCTCCTCGACGAAGTCCTTGTCGCGGTAGTTGATCGCATGGTCGGCGCCCAGCCGCACGCAGGCGGCGCACTTGTCGTCGCTGCCCGCGGTGGCGATCACCGTTGCGCCCGCCGCCTTGGCCATCTGGATCGCGGTGACGCCGATGCCGCTCGTGCCGCCCTGCACCAGGAAGGTCTCGCCCGGCTGCAGGCGCGCACGGTCGAACACGTTGGACCACACGGTGAAGAAGGTCTCGGGCAGGCTCGCTGCTTGGGTATCGCTCAGCCCCGCCGGCACTGGCAGGCACTGCGCGATCGGCGCCACGCACAGCTCGGCATAACCACCACCGGCCACCAGCGCACAAACGCGGTCGCCGATCTTGAAACCAGCCGCCGCCAACTCGGCCGCGTCGCATTGCGCAATGGTGCCGGCCACCTCGAGGCCGGGCAGGTCCGACGCCCCCGGCGGCACCGGGTACATGCCCTTGCGCTGCAACACGTCGGGCCGGTTCACGCCGGCCGCGGCCACGCGGATCAGCAACTCACCCGCGCCCGCGACCGGGTCGGGTCGCTCGGTCAGGCGCAGCACCTCCGGCGCGCCGTACGACGTGATCTCGACTGCTTTCATCGCGTGCCTGCGCCGGTGCGTTACTCGTGGTGCGCCGGTTGCGCGTCGCGGTCGATCAGCGCCTTCATCGACAGCTTCACGCGGCCTTTCTCGTCGGTCTCCATCACCTTGACCTTGACGATCTGGCCTTCCTTCAGGAAGTCGGTCACCTTCTCGACCCGCTGGTGCGCAATCTGGCTGATGTGCAGCAGGCCGTCCTTGCCCGGCATCAGGTTCACGAGCGCGCCGAAGTCGAGAATCTTCGTGATCGGGCCTTCGTAGACCTTGCCCACTTCGACTTCCGCAGTGATCTCTTCGATGCGCTTCTTCGCGTAAGCGGCCTTCTCGCCGTCGGTCGAGGCGATCGTGATCGTGCCGTCTTCGCCGATGTCGATCGTGGTGCCGGTCTCCTCGGTCAGCGCGCGGATGGTGGCGCCGCCCTTGCCGATCACGTCGCGGATCTTCTCGGGGTTGATCTTCATCGAGTACAGGCGCGGGGCGAACTGCGACACCTCGGTGTTGGCGCTGCCCATGGCCTCGACCATCTTCGACAGGATGTGCAAGCGCGCTTCCTTGGCCTGCGCCAGTGCGACCTGCATGATTTCCTTCGTGATGCCCTGGATCTTGATGTCCATTTGCAGCGCGGTGATGCCGGCGGTGGTGCCGGCCACCTTGAAGTCCATGTCGCCGAGGTGATCTTCGTCGCCCAGGATGTCGGTCAGCACCGCGAAACGGTTGCCGTCCTTGATGAGGCCCATCGCGATGCCGGCCACGTGGGCCTTCAGCGGCACACCGGCGTCCATCAACGCGAGGCAGCCGCCGCAGACGGAGGCCATCGACGACGAACCATTCGACTCGGTGATCTCGGAGACCACGCGCATCGAGTACGGAAACTCGGCCTGGCTCGGCAACACCGCCACCAGCGCCCGCTTGGCCAGGCGGCCGTGGCCGATCTCGCGCCGCTTGGGTGTGCCCACGCGGCCGGTTTCGCCGGTGGCGAACGGAGGCATGTTGTAGTGCAGCATGAAGTGCTCGGTGAACTCACCGGCCAGCGCGTCGATGCGCTGCGAGTCGCGCGCGGTGCCCAGCGTGGCGGCGACCAGCGCCTGCGTTTCGCCACGGGTGAACAGCGCCGAGCCGTGCACGCGCGGCAGCACGCTGTTGCGGATTTCGATCTGGCGCACGGTGCGCGTGTCGCGCCCGTCGATGCGCGGCTCGCCCGACAGAATCTGGCTGCGCACGATCTTGGCTTCGATGTCGAACAGCACGTTGTCGAGTAGCACTTTGTCGAAGGCGGTGCCTTCGGCTTCGAGTGCCTTCACCGTGGCCGCGGTCACTGCGCGGGTGGCCTGCGTGCGGGCCTGCTTGGAGCGGATCTGGTAAGCGTCGCGCAGCGGCTGCTCGGCCAGCGCGCCGACCTTGGCGATGAACGGCTCGTTCTTGGCGGCGGCGGTCCAGTCCCAGGCGGGTTTTCCGGCATCGCGCACCAGCTCGTTGATCGCCTTGATCGCGATGTTGCCCTGCTCATGGCCGAACACCACACCGCCGAGCATGACTTCTTCCGTCAGTTGCTGCGCTTCCGATTCGACCATCAACACAGCGGCTTCGGTGCCGGCGACGATCAGGTCCATCGTCGAGTCGAGCAATTGCGTCTTGCCCGGGTTGAGCACGTACTGGCCGTTGACGTAGCCCACGCGCGCCGCGCCGATCGGACCGTTGAACGGGATGCCTGAGATCGCCAGCGCGGCGCTCGAGCCGATCAGCGCGGCGATGTCGGCCGAGACTTCAGGGTTCAGCGACAGCACGTGCACGACGACCTGCACCTCGTTGTAGAAGCCTTCCGGGAACAGCGGGCGCAGCGGCCGGTCGATCAGGCGCGAGGTGAGCGTCTCGAGCTCGCTCGGGCGGCCTTCGCGCTTGAAGAAGCTGCCGGGGATCTTGCCGGCGGCGTAGGTCTTCTCGATGTAGTCGACCGTCAGCGGGAAGAAGTCCTGGCCGGGCTTGGCGCTCTTGGCCGCGACGACGGTCGCGAGCACCACGGTGTCTTCGATGTTGACGATGACGGCGCCGCCCGACTGGCGTGCGATTTCGCCGGTCTCAAGAATGACCTTGTGCTGGCCCCATTGGAAGGTCTTGGTGACTTTGTTGAACATGCTCATGCGTCTTTCTCCGGTGGATGACGGGCGCCTTCAGGGTGGCAGCCCAGACCTGGAACGCGGAACTCGTCGGCGGGATGCCATTCCAGTGCTGCTCTGCACCGCAGAGCATCGATGGAATGACACAGCAGCGCCAGCGCGTCCTTGTTGCCGATGGATGGAACGACCCAAAAGCGAAGAGCCTGTGCTGGCAACGTCCAGACAGGCTCTCGTGCTTTCGTGCCGACTACTTGCGCAAGCCCAGCTTCTGGATCAGCGCGGTGTAACGCTCGGCGTCACGGTCTTTCAGGTAGGCCAGCAGGCTCTTGCGCCGGTTGACCATCTTGAGCAGGCCGCGGCGACCGTGGTGGTCCTTCAAGTGGGTCTTGAAGTGCGGTGTCAGCTCGTTGATGCGGTCGGTCAGCAGCGCGACCTGGACTTCCGGCGAGCCGGTGTCGTTGGTGCTGCGTGCGTTGGCCTTGACGATCTCGGCCTTGTGGGTGGTGGTTGCGGTCATGACTCTCGATTTCCTGTGGAATGAAACCGAGCCACCCCGGCCGGCCATGGTTGCCATGACGTGCCGAGATGCCGCGGTTTCGATTGCTCTTCACTTGCGGTCGCCGGTGAAACCGACCTGCGCCGTGCTTGTCTAGCTTTTCAGCCTTGCCGCTGATCGATGTCCCGTGACGCCGCGTCAGCCAAAGCCTTGGAATTATAGCCTGACCATCGCAGCCAGCCGCTGCACACCGTCGCTCAGCCGCGTGGGGTCCTTCGAAGCAAAGCACCACCGCAGCCAGCCCTCGGCTTCGGGCCCGAAGGCCACGCCCGGCGCCAGCCCGAGCCCCGCCTCGGCGACCAACCGCTTCGCGAAGGCGAGCGAGTCGTTCTGCCCTTCAACGCGGAAGAACGCGTACATGCCGCCTTCGGGCACCGCCACCTGCACGCCCGGCAGCGCGGCGAGCTGTGGCAGCAAGGTGTCGCGGCAGGCGCGCAAGCGCTGCACCAGGCCGGGCACAAAGCCCGCCGCGCCCTGCAGCCCGGCCAGTCCGGCACGCTGCACGAACACCGGCGCGCACGAGGTGTTGTACTCGATCAGCTTGCCGACGGCCTCGGTGAGCGACGGCGGCACCACCAGCCAACCCAGTCGCCAGCCCGTCATCAGGAAGCTCTTGGAGAAGCTGTGCGCGACGACGAGCCGGTCGTCGGGCTCGGCCACATCGAGAAAGCTCGGCGCGCAAGTCGAGGCACCGCCAACCGCGGCCACATCGGCAGTGCCGAAGTGAATCCGCTCGTAGACCTCGTCCGCGACGACCCAGGTGCCGGTGCGCCGGCAATGGTCGAGGATCGTCTGCTGCTCGGCGCGGCTCAGCGTCCAGCCGGTCGGATTGTTCGGCGCGTTGACCACCAGCACCCGCGTGCGCGGCGTCACGGCTTCGAGCAGGCGGGCCATGTCGAGCCGCCACGCACCCCCTTCGGCTTTGAGCGACACCCGCACCACCTGCGCGCCCAGGATCGCCGGCTGCGCCGTCAGGTTCGGCCACACCGGCACCACGACCACCACCTCGTCGCCCGGCCCGGCAAGCGCTTGCATGGCGAGCATCAACGCGTTGACGCCCGACGACGTGATGGCAATGCGCTGCGCCGACACCGGGCGGTGCAATCCGCTGGTGTAGTCGGCCACCGCCTGGCGCAACTCGGGCAGGCCGAGGTTGTGCGAGTAGAACGTTTCACCGTCCTGGATCGAGCGCGTGGCGGCGTCGCGGATGAACGCTGGCGTCGGCTCGTCGCTCTCGCCGAACCAGAACGCGAGCACGTCGCTGCGGCCCATCGCGGCGTTGGCGACCTCGCGGATCTTCGAGCCGGGGAGTTGTTGGATGGCGGTTCTCATGTCGTGGCTTCTGCCGTCAGGGGCCAGCGTGGGAGCACGCTGAACGCGTAGTCGAAAGACGCCTGGCTGGCGTTGCATTGCAGCCGCATCGCCGCGGCCAGCGCAATCATCGCGCCGTTGTCGGTGCACAGCGCCAGCTCGGGGTAGTGCACGCGCACCTGGCGCTTGCGGCACTCGGCGTCGAGCTGCTCGCGCAGCCGCGCGTTCGCGCCGACGCCACCGGCCACGACGATGCGCGTGAGGCCGGTGTCGCGCAACGCCTGCAGCGACTTGCGCACCAGCACGTCGACGATCGCCTGCTGCGTCGATGCCGCGAGGTGCGCCTTGTCCTGCTCGCAGACGTTGCTGCCGAGTTTCATCAACTGCGTGCGCACCGCCGTCTTGAGGCCGGCGAACGAAAAGTCGAGGTTGCCGCTGTGCAGCAGCGGGCGGGGCAGCGCGAACGCGGTCGGGTCGCCGAACTCGGCCAACCGAGCCAACGCTGGGCCGCCCGGGTAGCCCAAGCCCATCAGCTTGGCCGATTTGTCGAAAGCCTCACCCGCCGCATCATCGATCGATTCACCGAGCAGCGTGTATTCGCCCACCGCATCGACGCGCATCAACTGCGTGTGTCCGCCCGACACCAGCAGCGCGACGAACGGAAACGCCGGCGGGTCGGCGGACAGGAACGGCGACAGCAGGTGGCCTTCCAGGTGGTGAATGCCGATCACCGGCCTCGCCAGCGCAGCCGCGAGCGAACACGCCACACCAGCGCCGACCAGCAAGGCACCAGCCAGGCCCGGGCCACGCGTGTAGGCCACCACGTCGATGTCGGCCAGCGACGCGCCGGCCTGCACCAGCACCTGACGGGTCAGCGGCAGCACCCGCCGGATGTGGTCGCGCGAGGCCAACTCGGGCACCACGCCGCCGTAGGCCTGGTGCATGTCTGCCTGGCTGTGCAGCGCGTGCGCGAGCAACGTGGGCGTGCCTGCGGCGGTGGCTCGCACGAGCGCCACGCCGGTTTCGTCGCACGATGATTCGATACCCAAAACATTCATCAGGCGAGTGTAGGGCGGCCTCCGCCGCGTCCTGCTCGTGCCGCCGATCGACGCTGCTCGCCGTGCGTGTCGCTTTCGAGCGGCTTCCGAGAGAAGGCGGCGCGACTTCTGCGCAACAAAAGACGGCGCGACGTTGGCGCAGCAGCAGCGCGACTTCAGCGCCGCACTAACGCGCCTGCGCGGCCGCGGCTGGCACGCTGCGCAAATCTTGCGCCACGCGCCCGTCTTGCAGCACGATCACGCGGCCGGCCGAGGCAATCGTCTCGGGCCGATGTGCCACGATGATGCGCGTGAGTTCGAGCGCACGGATCGCCTGGTTGACCTCGCGCTCGTGCTCGACGTCGAGCGCGCTGGTGGCCTCGTCGAGGAAGAGCACGCTTGGTCGTTTGTACAGCGCACGCGCGAGCAGGATGCGCTGCTTCTGGCCGCCCGACAGGCTCGCGCCCATGTCGCCGACGAGCGTCTGGTAGCCCATCGGCATCGCCTCGATCTCGTCGTGCACGCGCGCCGTGCGGGCGCATTGCTGCACCCATTCCAAGTCGGTCACCGTGTCGAAGAAGCTGATGTTATCGGTGATCGAGCCGGCGAAGAGTTGGTCGTCCTGCATCACCGTGCCGATCATCTCGCGCCAGCTGCGCAGGCCGAGCCGGTTCAGCGGCACGCCGGCCACGCAGACCTCGCCCGACTGCGGCGAATGGATACCCAGCATCAGCTTCAGCAGCGTCGTCTTGCCACAGCCCGACGGGCCGACGATCGCAACCGACTCGCCGGGCTCGATGAGCAGGCTCAGTTCGCGCAGCACCGCGGGCTCGGCGTCGGAGTACGCAAAGCTCACGTCCTTCAACTCCAGCCGCGCCGGCAACTCGCCGCGCGGGCGCGATGACACGGGCTCGACCTCGGGCTCGCTGAGCACGATGTCGGCCAGCCGCTCGCCCTGCAGGCGCAGCATCTTCAGCTCGACCACCTTGTCGATCAGCGCGCTGATGCGCTGCGCAAACTGCTCCTTGTAGGCGATGAATGCGAACAGCATGCCGACCGAAAAGCTCTTGTCGAGCACCAGCAGCGCGCCGACCCACACGATCGCAATGCGCTCCAGCCCGAACACCAGCTTGTGCACCACGCCGAACATCAGGTCGAGCTTGCGCGTGGCGATGTCGGCGTTCATCGCATCGACCACCAGGTTCATGAAGCGCGCCTGGCGGTCTTCCTGACGATTGAAGAGCTTGATCGACTGCACGCCGCGCAGCGACTCAAGAAAGTGGCTGGAGCGTTTGGCCTCGTGCACGATCGCCTCTTCGGTCGCGTCGCGCAGCGGGCGGAAGAAGACCCAGCGAAGCGCGGCGTACACCGCCACGCCCGCGAGCGCGATGCCGGACAAGAGGCCGCTGTAGACCAGCATCACCGCCAGTGTGATGACCACCAGCAGGCCGTCGAGCACCGCCTCGACGAAGCTGGTGGTCAGCGTCTTCTGAATCTGCTGCACCGCGCCGAAGCGCGACATCACGTCGCCGGTGTGGCGCTTCTCGAACCAGCCGACCGGCAGGCGCATCAGGTGCGAGAAAACGTTGCCGAGCCACTGCAGGTTCAGGGTGCTGGACAAGTGCAGCACTGCCCACGATCGGACGGCGCTGGTGGCGACCTGGATCAGCACCAGCAGGGCAAAGCCGACGCCGAGCGTCACAAGCAAGTCGCGGTCGGCACTCACCAGCACGCCGTCGACGACCCACTGCATGAAAAACGGCGCGAGCAGAACGAAGGCCTCGAGCGCGAGCGCGAGCGTGATGATCTGCAGCAGCGAACGCTTGAGGCCCGTCACGTGCCCGAGCAACTGGCGCAGCGTGACGCTCTGGCGCTCGACGCGCGGCCGGAACTCGGCCTGCGGTGACAGCTCCAGCACCACGCCGGTGAAGTGACGCGACACCTCGGCCAGCGGCATGCGCCGCACGCCGCGCGCGGGGTCGTGGATCACCGCGACGCCGCGCCTCACCTGCTTGAGCACGACGAAGTGGTTCAGGTCCCAGTGCAACACGCAGGGGAGTTGCAGGTCCGGCAGGTGCTCCATCTCGGCGCGCAGTGCACGCGCATTCAACTGCAGTTGGCTGGCCATGCGCACCATGTCGGCCAGCGTCACGCCCTTGAGCGACAGGCTGAAGCGCTGGCGCAGGCTCGGCAGGTCGCTGCGGTGGCCGTGGTGCGACGCCACCATCGCCAGACAGGCCAGGCCGCATTCGGCGGCCTCGGTCTGCAACATCATCGGCAGGCGGCCTCCGCCGAGGCCGAGGCGCAAGCCATGAAGCAACGAATCCCTCACACCCGGCTCGCAACGCCGAGCACCGGCTCGAAGAGCCATTCGATCAGGCGACGCCGGTCGAGCAGTACATCGGCATCCATCTGCATGCCAGGCGCCAGTGGCTGCGGCTGCCCGTACGCGCTGACGCTCTGCTGATCAAGGGCCACGGTGATGCGGTAGAGCGGCTCGCCCGCGCCGCCCCCGACCGACGCCAACCCCACCAACTCACTTGCCTGCAATGGCGAGCGCGACACCTGCAGCACCCTGCCCGACTGGTGGCCGAACTTCTGGTACGGGAAGGCCTGGTACCGCAACAGCACCGGCTGATCCGGCCGAACGAATCCGACTGCGCTCGATGGCGCATACAGGTGCGCCTGCAGGCTCGCACTGGAGGGCAACAGGCTGGCCAGCGCCGAAGCCGCGTTGACGCTCTGCCCCGCCTCGGCCAGCACGGCAGTGACCGTTCCATCCTGCGGGGCACGCAACACGATGCGCCGGCCGGTTTCTGTCTCGGCCACCTGCTGCGCGATCGAGGCGATATCGCGTTCGATCTCGCCCTGCAGCGCCTGCGCCTGCAAAGGCAGTTCGCGGCGTTGTGCCTGCAGGTTGCCGATCTCTCGTTGGTGAACGGTGCGCTGGCGCTCCAGGCCCTGCAACTGGGCGCGAATGGCCAGCACTTCTTCGGCCTTGGTCTGCACCTGCGCGGGCGACACGAAGTTCTCGGCCTTCAGCGACTCCAGACGCAACTGCGCCTGTTGCGCCAGCGTCAGCCTCTGCTGCTGCAGTTGCACCTCCGAATCCATCTGCGCCAGTTCGCGGCGCATCGCTTCCATCTGCCGGTCCAGCGCTGCAGAGCGGGTCAACTCCAGTTGCTGCTGCTGCCGCGCGGCCCCTTGCAGGCTGCGCTCGCGCGCGGCAAGACTGCTCTTGACTGCGGCTTGCGTCTCGCCCGTGAGCGCAGCCTGCTCGACGCCGAGCACGAACATCACGTCGCCCTGGCGCACCACCCGCCCTTCGCTGGCGTGGCTCTCCAGCACCGTCGCTGTCTGCGGTGCGATCAGGCGGATCACGCCTCGGTCGGGCACCAGAAACCCGCTGACGCGCGCCTTGCGGGTGTATTCGCCCAAAGCAAGGAAGGCCCCGATGCACAGGGCCGCAGCGACTGCCAGCGCGGTCAGCAACGTGAACGACAGCGGACGGACGAGTCGCACGCCGCCCAAGCCGTTGCGATGCGGGTCTTCAAGTACCTCTGCGCGAAACAGGGTGGCCATGCGCACGAACCTTTAGTGGGCAGGTGCGTGGACCACGTGACTGGCGCTACCAGCCCTTCACAGGCAGCGAAGTGCCCCCTGCCACTTGCTTGAGCGCCGTGCTGTCGAGCGGCACCGGCCGCGCAGCGCCCAACTTGGTCGGTTGCTTCGGCTTGGCGATTGATGCCGGAAGGGATGTCTGACGAAGCTGCTTCATGTATTGCTCCTGTTTGTGAAAGTGCACGCGAATTGGCGTACAAGTTCATTCGAGCAAATGCGGAGCCGCCGCGTAACTGTCAGTTCTTACAGGATCGCGACTGGGAAAAGGGCTTGCGCCCGCCGCCGGGCTAAGAGGCCGCTGGTGTCGCGGAGGGAGTGCGGCGCAGACTCAGCCGATCAAGCCAAGGCGCAACGCCTTCAGCACGGCCTGATGCTTGTTGACGCAACCCAACTTGTGCATTGCATTGTTGACATGCAACACCGCTGTCCTCTCGCTGATTCCCAGCAAGGCGCCAACCTCCCAGGCCGTCTTGCCTTCCATCGTCCAGCGCAGCGCCTCAAGCTCGCGTGGCGTCATCGAAGGCGCGGCCGCGTTGACTGGCGAAGGCGTCAGGATTCGCAGCGCGGCCTCTTGCGCATGGACGGCAAAGAGCTGCAGATCTGCCACCACCCGTGTCAATTCGCCTGGGTCCGGTGGCACCGGTTGGTCGCGGTCCACGCCCAGAATGAAGTGCCGGCCCTCGGGCATGTGCAGCGCAAGGGCAATTCCGTTTCGGTAGCCGAAGCGTGCCTGCTCCTCCCAGCGTCCACCTTGTCCGCTGCGCACGTAGGTGTCCTGATCCCAGATGATCGGAACGCTTTGCCGCTTGCAGTGTTGCGCCACCGGGTCTTGGCGCCAGTTCTCCGGCTTCTCGAAGGCATCTCGGTAAGCGTCAGGCGTGTTGTCGACCGCGATGAACTCCGCATCGCCGAGGAAGTGGTCAACGACAAGCGTCGCCGCGACGGTCTCGAAGCCCAGCCGCCTCGCAAACCCCACCACCTCGGACTGAAATTCGTCCCGTGTGCGGCTTTGCAATACCGACGTGAATCCAGCCTGAAGCATTCAGCCCTCAACGCGCAACGTGAACTCCGGCAACCACAGACCGCCGCGTCGCCGCATCCTGACAAGGTTTACAGATGGCATGCTCAAGGCGCCTCGCCACACTTCGCGAACGCTTGAGCACCTCGTCCACTGCCCCAACCCCGACCTCGAATGATCCCCGCCTGGATAGTCTTCGCGTGGCCGCCTGTATTGTGGCAGGCCAGTGCTGCGCTCGACCTGCAGCTCGTCCATTTGGGCACGCGTGTGTTGACCTTCGGCGACCGCTCCGGCCCGTGCAGCGGCCAGACGCTCTGGGGCGACGCTTCGTCGGACCGCTCGGCCGGCGTGGCCTGGGACTGGGTGCAGATCCAGCGCGGGGTCGTGGCCATCGCCGATCCGCTCGGCCTGATCACCAACCTGCAACTGCTGGACGCCGACGGCGAGGCCCTGTCGGCCACGCAAGTTGCGATTCGCCTGAACGAGATCGTGCACGACCTGCCGTGGCAGGGAGAAGTGCAACGCGCGCTGGCGACGTCCGAGCCCAGTTCGCCGGCCTCAGACAGCGCCTGAGGCAGCACCCGCATTCGAGCCTCAGTGCTTTTCCTTGGCATGGTTGACCGAATAGCGAGGTATCTCGACGGTCACGTCCTGCTGAGCCAGGATCGCCTGGCACGACAGGCGCGACGTGGGCTCCAGACCCCACGCGCGGTCGAGCAGGTCTTCTTCGATCTCGTCGATCTCGCCGAACGACTCGAAGCCCTCACGCACCACCACATGGCAGGTGGTGCAGGCCGCGCTCATCTCGCAAGCGTGTTCGATTTCGATGTGGTTGTCCAGCAGCGCTTCGCAGACCGACGTGCCGGGCGGTGCGCTGATTTCGGCGCCGCTCGGGCAGTACTCGGGATGGGGCAGGATCTTGATGACGGGCATGCTCTTGCCTCTTGCCTCAGACTTCTTCGACACGCCGGCCCGACAAGGCCTGGCGGATGCCGCGGTTCATGCGTTCGGCGGCAAAGGCCTCGGTGCCGTCGGCAAGCGCCTCCACGGCGGCGGTGATGGCGTGGTGGTCGAGGCTGTCGCGGCTCGTCTGCACCGCCTCAAGCAGCGCCTCAAGCAGCGCCTCGATGGCCGTGCGCTCGTCCAGGCTGAGCAGGTCGCCATCGGCGTTGAGCGCAGCGCGCGTGGCAAGAAGCATGCGCTCGGCATCGACGCGCGCCTCGCGCAGGCTGCGCTCGGCCATGTCGGCCTCGGCGGTGCTGAAGCTCTCGGTCAGCATGCGGGCGATCTCCTCGTCCGCCAGGCCGTAGCTCGGCTTCACGGCAATCGACGCCTCGACGCCCGACACCTGCTCGCGCGCGCTCACGCTCAGCAAGCCGTCGGCATCGACCGCAAACGAGACGCGCACGCGCGCCGCACCGGCCACCATCGGCGGGATGCCGCGCAGCTCGAAGCGCGCCAGCGATCGGCAGTCGGCGACCACCTCGCGCTCGCCCTGCAGCACGTGAATCGCGATGGCCGTCTGGCCGTCCTTGAAAGTGGTGAAGTCCTGCGCGCGCGCGGTCGGGATGGTGCTGTTGCGCGGGATGATGCGTTCGACCAGCCCGCCCATCGTCTCCAGGCCCAGAGACAGCGGGATCACGTCGAGCAGCAGCATTTCGTCGGCGCCGGCGTTGCCCGCGAGCGCGTTGGCCTGGATCGCAGCACCCAGCGCCACCACCTCATCGGGGTTGAGGTTGACCAATGGCGGCTTGCCGAAGAACTCGGCCACTGCGGCCTGCACCATCGGCATGCGCGTGGAGCCGCCGACCATCACCACGCCGTGCACCTCGGCCTTGCCGATCTTGGCGTCGCGCAGCACCTTGCGCACGGCGGTCATCGTGCGCGCCAGCAGCGGCTGCACAAGTTCGGCGAATTGATCGCGCGTGACACGCACCGAGAGTTCGCCTTGCGACAACGGGCAGGCCAGCACCACGTGGTCGGTCGTCGAGAGCTTTTCCTTTGCAGCGCGTGCGGCCACCAGCACAGCGCGCTTGTCCTGCGGCGACTCGGCTTTCAAGCCGGTCTGCGATTGCGCCCACTGCGCGAGCGCGGCGTCGAAGTCGTCGCCACCGAGCGCTGAATCGCCACCGGTGGCGACCACCTCGAACACGCCGGCCGTCAGGCGCAACAGCGAGATGTCGAAGGTGCCGCCGCCGAGGTCGTAGACGGCGTACAAACCTTCCGACCCGTTCTCCAGCCCATAGGCGATCGCTGCCGCGGTGGGCTCGCTGATGAGGCGCAGCACGTTCAGGCCGGCCAGCCGCGCGGCGTCTTTCGTGGCCTGGCGCTGGGCGTCGTCGAAGTACGCGGGCACGGTGATGACAGCGCCGAACAGGTCGTCGGCAAAGGTGTCTTCGGCGCGAAAGCGCAGCGTCGCGAGGATCTCGGCCGACACCTCGACCGGCGACTTCGCACCGTCCACCGTGCGCAGCTGCACCATGCCGGGCGCGTCGAAGAAGTCGTAGGGTAGCTTGGCGCGCTCGGCCACGTCGGCCAACCCGCGGCCCATGAAGCGCTTGACCGACATCAGCGTGTTGAGCGGGTCGGTGGCCGCATCGGCCAGCGCCGCAAAACCGATCTGGCGGCGACCGCCAGGCAAGTAGCGCACGACCGACGGCAGGATCACGCGGCCGGCTTCATCGGGCAGGCATTCGGCCACGCCGTTGCGCACGGCCGCGACGAGCGAGTGCGTGGTGCCCAGGTCGATGCCCACGGCAATGCGGCGCTGGTGCGGGTCGGGTGCGCCGCCGGGTTCAGAGATTTGCAAAAGGGCCATGGAGCTTCGTCGGGAAGTCAGGGGGTCAGCGCTTCGATTCGCTGTTCAACGTCGTTCAGAAATCGTTCGACAAACATCAGCGCCCTGACCTCCTGCGCAGCAGCGGAATAGTCACGGCGCTCGTCGATCAGGCTGGCAAGGCGGGCGAGCGCGCCACTGCGGTGGTCGGCAACTTGCGCCGACAGCGCCTCCACCCGCTCGGCAGTGGTCGCCTCGTCGAGCGCCTCGCGCCACTCCATCTGCTCCACCAGAAAGCCCGCCGGCATGGCGGTATTGTTTTCTGCGTCGATCGGAGCGCCTTGCAGCTCGCACAGGTAGGCCGCACGGCGCAGCGGGTCCTTCAGGCGCTGGTAGGCCTCGTTCACGCGCACCGCCCACTGCATAGCCACGCGCTGGCCCGCCGCCGCTGCAGTGGCGAAACGGTCGGGGTGCACCTCGGCCTGCAGCTCACGCCAGCGGCGGTCGAGCTGCTGGCGGTCCTGCGCAAAGCGGCGCGGAATGCCGAACAGTTCGAAATCGTCGCTGTCGAGTTTCATGGGCAGGCCGTTGGCGGGCATGGGGCGGCTGGACATCAATCGCGCTGGACAAACCGCATTACGCAAGAAAAAGGCGCGACCGTCGGCCGCGCCTGCTGTCGCGGCCGGGGGGTTTCAGACGCGGAAGGACTCTCCGCAGCCACAACGGTCTTTCTCGCGCGGGTTGTGGAACTTGAAACCTTCGTTCAGGCCCTCGCGCACGAAGTCGAGCTCGGTGCCATCGATGTAGGGCAGGCTCTTCGGGTCGACCAGCACCTTCACGCCGTGGCCCTCGAAGACCACGTCCTCAGGCGCCAGTTCGTCGGCGTACTCCAGCTTGTAGGCCAGGCCAGAGCAGCCGGTGGTCTTCACGCCCAGGCGGACGCCGACGCCCTTGCCGCGCTTGCCGATGTAGCGCGTGACGTGGCGGGCCGCCGCTTCGGTCAAGGTGACGGCCATTTCAATGCGTGACCGTGCCGGTCGGCGCCGCGCTCGTCATCTTCGCCTTGTAGTCGTTCACGGCCGCCTTGATGGCGTCTTCAGCCAGGATGGAGCAGTGGATCTTGACCGGCGGGAGCGCCAACTCTTCGGCGATGTGCGTGTTCTTGATCGTCAGCGCTTCGTCGAGCGATTTGCCCTTGACCCATTCGGTCACGAGCGAGCTGGACGCGATCGCCGAGCCGCAGCCGTAGGTCTTGAACTTCGCGTCCTCGATCAGGCCGGTCACCGGGTTGACCTTGATCTGCAGCTTCATCACGTCGCCACACGCCGGGGCGCCCACCATACCGGTGCCTACTGTCTGATCGCCCTTGTCGAACGAGCCCACGTTGCGCGGGTTCTCATAGTGCTCGACCACCTTGTCGCTGTATGCCATGAACGTTGCTCCTGGAATGTCTTGTTGTGTCAGTGTGCGGACCACTGGATCGTGTTGAGGTCGATGCCTTCCTTGAACATGTCCCACAGGGGCGACAGTTCACGCAGCTTGGCGACGCGGTCCTTCAAGGTGGTCACGACGTAGTCGATCTCTTCGGCGGTGGTGAAGCGGCCGATCGTCATGCGCAGGCTGGAGTGCGCGAGTTCGTCGCTGCGGCCGAGCGCGCGCAACACATAGCTGGGCTCCAGGCTGGCTGACGTGCAGGCCGAGCCCGACGACACCGCGATGCCCTTGATTCCCATGATCAACGACTCGCCCTCGACGAAGTTGAACGACATGTTGACGTTGTGCGGCACGCGCTTTTCGGGGTGGCCGTTCAGGTACGTCTGCTCAATGTCGGACAGCCCGTTGATCAGGCGCTGCTGCAGCATGCGGATGCGTTCGCTCTCGGTGCCCATTTCTTCGCGCGCAATTCGGAAAGCCTCACCCATGCCGACGATCTGGTGCGTCGCCAACGTGCCCGAGCGCATGCCGCGCTCGTGGCCACCACCATGCATCTGAGCTTCGATGCGCACACGCGGCTTGCGCCGAACGTAGAGGGCACCAATGCCTTTGGGACCGTAGGTCTTGTGCGAGGCCAGGCTCATCAGGTCGACCGGCAGCGTGGCCAGATCGATCGCCACCTTGCCAGTGGCCTGCGCCGCGTCGACGTGGAAGATGATGCCGCGCTCACGGCACATCGCGCCGATGGCGGGGATGTCTTGAATGACGCCGATCTCGTTGTTGACGAACATCACGGCCACCAGGATGGTGTCCTTGCGCATCGCCGCCTTGAGCTTCTCGAGGTCGAGCAGGCCGTCTTCTTCAACGTCGAGGTAGGTCACCTCGAAGCCCTGGCGCTCCAGTTCGCGCATCGTGTCGAGCACCGCTTTGTGCTCGGTCCTGACGGTGATCAGGTGCTTGCCACGGGTCTTGTAGAACTGCGCCGCACCTTTGATGGCGAGGTTGATCGACTCCGTGGCGCCCGAGGTCCAGACGATCTCGCGCGGGTCCGCGCCGACCAGCGCCGCCACCTGCTCTCGCGACTTCTCGACCACCGCCTCCGCTTCCCAGCCCCAGGCATGACTGCGGGAAGCCGGGTTGCCGAAATGCTCGCGCAACCACGGGATCATTGCGTCGACGACGCGCTGGTCCACCGGGCTGGTGGCGCCGTAGTCCATGTAGACGGGGAAGTGCGGGGTCATGTCCATGAAAAGTCAGGGGCGGGTGCGTGAGTTCGGTGTCACTTGTTGGCGAAGGCGTTGCCCAGCGCGAACACCGAGTTCGGCGCGGTGATCTTGATCGGCTTGACCACCGGTTGCGTCGAAATGGCGCGCTTGACAGGGTGCTCTTCGATCGACACACCCTTGGCGAGCTGCTCATTCACCAGCTTGCGCAGCGACACCGAGTCGAGGAACTCGATCATCTTGGAGTTGAGGCTGGCCCACAGGTCGTGCGTCATGCAACGGCCTGAGTCTTCCCCCATGCAGTTGTCCTTGCCGGCGCAACCAGTGGCGTCGATCGGCTCGTCGACCGCCACGATGATGTCAGCAACAGTGATCTCTTCGGCCTTGCGACCCAGGGAATAGCCGCCACCCGGGCCGCGCGTGCTCTCCACGAGGTCGTGGCGGCGCAGCTTGCCGAACAGCTGCTCGAGGTAGGAAAGCGAAATCTGCTGGCGCGCGCTGATGGCCGCCAGAGCCACCGGACCGCTGTGTTCGCGCAGTGCAAGATCGATCATCGCGGTGACTGCAAACCGACCTTTGGTGGTCAAACGCATGGGTTTCTCCTTGAGGCCAATGGGCAAATCAAAAGTAATCCAGGGGCTACTCGACTTCCCGATTCCGCAACCTCTTTTGGAGGCTGCGGATGCACTCGAAACGGCCGTGGCCGGTGGCCCAGGCAGATGGCCTGGCAATGTCCGAGTTGTTTAGTCGAGTATACCTGAAGCTGACTGATTTGGTCAACATTGACCGGCGAAGTTCCCTGCCTTTGCCGAGTTTACGAAGCGGTTTTGCAATGCCCGCGAATCGTGGTCAAAGCGCTGCATTCAAGAGCTACCGGGCGGAGCGTCGTCAGCCCTTGCCTGGGCCGGCGCCGATCGGCACGACGTTGTCCGCACCCGGCGCGCCAAACGCCTGCTCGCGCAGCAGCGACAACTGGTCGCGCACACGCGCTGCCTTCTCGAACTCCAGGCTGCGGGCATGGTCGAGCATCTGCTTCTCCAGGTTCTTGATGCGCTTGCCGAGGTCTTTTTCGCTCAGCGCCTCGATCGCCACGGCTTCATTGACGGCCTTCAAGTCGTCTTTGGCGCCCTTGTCGCCGTAGACGCCGTCAATCAACTCCTTGACCTTTTTCATCACGCTTCGCGGCGTGATGCCCAACGCAAGGTTGTGCGCCACCTGCTTGCTGCGCCGGCGTTCGGTTTCGTCGATCGCCTTCTGCATCGAGTCGGTCACCTTGTCGGCATACAGGATGGCGCGGCCGTTCAGGTTGCGCGCGGCTCGGCCGATCGTCTGGATGAGGCTGCGCTCGGAGCGCAAAAAGCCTTCCTTGTCGGCGTCGAGGATCGCCACCAGCGACACCTCCGGGATGTCCAGCCCCTCGCGCAGCAAATTGATGCCCACCAGCACATCGAACGTGCCCAGGCGCAGGTCGCGCAGGATTTCTACCCGCTCGATCGTGTCCACGTCGCTGTGCAGGTAGCGCACCTTCACGCCGTTGTCGCTGAGGTAGTCGGTCAGTTGCTCGGCCATGCGTTTGGTCAGCGTCGTGATCAGCACGCGCTCACCCACCTCGACCCGGTCGCGGATTTCCTGCAGCACGTCGTCCACCTGGTGGGTTGCGGGCCGCACTTCGACCGGCGGGTCGATCAGCCCGGTGGGCCGGGCGAGCTGCTCGACCACCTGGCCCGCCTTCTCCTGCTCGTAGGCGGCCGGCGTGGCCGATACGAACGTCACCTGCCGCATCTTGCCTTCGAACTCCTCGAACTTCAGCGGTCGGTTGTCGAGCGCGCTGGGCAGCCGGAAGCCGTACTCGACGAGCGTGGTCTTGCGCGCCCGGTCGCCGTTGAACATGCCGCCGAACTGGCCGATGAGCACGTGGCTTTCGTCCAGGAACATCAGCGCATCGGCCGGCAAATAGTCGACCAGCGTCGGCGGCGGCTCGCCCGGCTGTGCGGCAGAGAGGTGGCGGGTGTAGTTCTCGATGCCCTTGCAGTGGCCCACCTCCTGAAGCATCTCCAGGTCGAAGCGGGTGCGCTGCTCCAATCGCTGAGCCTCGACGAGTTTTCCCATGCCCACAAGCTCGGCCAGCCGCAGGCGCAATTCGTCCTTGATGGTGGCGATGGCGGCCACCACACGGTCGCGCGGCGTCACATAGTGGCTGCTGGGGTAGACGGTGAAGCGCGGAATCTTCTGGCGGATGCGCCCGGTCAGCGGGTCGAAGAGCTGCAGCGACTCGACCTCGTCGTCGAACAGCTCGATGCGGATTGCCAGCTCCGAGTGCTCGGCCGGAAACACGTCGATCGTGTCGCCGCGCACGCGGAACACGCCGCGGCTGAAGTCCACGTCGTTGCGCTTGTACTGCATGCGGATGAGTTGCGCGATCACGTCGCGCTGGCCCATTTTGTCGCCGGTGCGCAGCGTCATCACCATGCGGTGGTAGTCGGCCGGGTTGCCGATGCCGTAGATCGCGCTGACCGACGCGACGATCACCACGTCGCGCCGCTCCAGCAGGCTCTTGGTGGCACTCAGGCGCATCTGCTCGATGTGCTCGTTGATCGCGCTGTCCTTCTCGATGAACAGGTCCCGCTGCGGCACGTAGGCTTCGGGCTGGTAGTAGTCGTAGTAGCTGACGAAGTACTCCACCGCGTTCTTCGGGAAGAACTCGCGGAACTCGCTGTAGAGCTGCGCTGCCAGCGTCTTGTTGGGCGCAAAGACGATCGCCGGTCGGCCCATCTGCGCGATCACATTGGCCATCGTGAATGTCTTGCCTGAACCTGTCACCCCGAGCAGGGTCTGGAAGCTCAGGCCGTCGTTCAGCCCCTCCACCAATTGCGCGATTGCACTCGGCTGGTCGCCCGCCGGCGGGTAGGGCTGGAACAGCTGGAACGGCGAGTCGGGAAAGCTGACGAACTCGCCCGCCGGTTCAGGTTCGGTGGGCTCCACCGAGTTCACGTCGGACAGCGGGGTCATGGCAGATAAACTCCCTGAGTTGACCGGCCCCAGGGTGTGCCTGGGGCAACCGCACAGAGTAGCCGAAATCACGTCTTCGCCACAACCTGCCCTCATCTCCTCAGGACGCTTTCCCATGACCTCGCTGTTTTCCGCTGTCGAACTGGCCCCGCGCGACCCGATCCTCGGCCTGAACGAGCAGTTCAACGCCGACACCAACCCCGCCAAGGTGAACCTCGGCGTCGGCGTCTACTTCGACGAAAACGGAAAGCTGCCGCTCCTGAAGTGCGTGCGCACCGCCGAAGCACAAATGATGGAGTCGCCCAGCGCGCGCGGCTACCTGCCGATCGACGGCATCGCCATTTACGACAAGGCGGTGCAGGGCCTCGTCTTCGGCGCCGACAGCGCGGCGGTCCGGGCCGGCCGCATCGCCACCATCCAGGGCCTGGGCGGCACGGGCGGGCTGAAGGTCGGGGCCGACTTCCTGAAGCGCTTGAGCCCCAACGCGCAGGTGTTGATCAGCGACCCGAGCTGGGAGAACCACCGCGCCCTGTTCGAGAGCGCCGGCTTCAACGTCGCCACCTACCCGTACTACGACGCCACCACGCGCGGCCTGAACTTCGCGGCGATGCTCGCAGCGCTGGAGCGCGCCAGCGCGGGCACCATCGTCGTGCTGCACGCCTGCTGCCACAACCCGACCGGCTGCGACTTGTCGCCCGCGCAATGGGCGCAGGTGGTTGCCACGGTCAAGGCACGGCAGCTGACACCGTTCCTCGACATGGCCTACCAGGGCTTCGGCGAGGGCATCGCCGAGGACGGCGCGGTGGTCGGGCTGATGATGGCCGCGGGCCTCGAATTCCTCGTCGCCACCAGCTTCTCGAAGAGTTTTTCGCTCTATGGCGAGCGCGTCGGCGCGCTGAGCGTCATCTGCCCGACGCAGGAAGAAGCTGGCCGCGTGCTGAGCCAGCTCAAGCGGGTGATCCGCAGCAACTACTCCACCCCGCCAACGCACGGCGCTCAGGTGGTGGCCGCGGTGCTGACGACGCCCTCGCTGCGTGCGCTCTGGGAAGAGGAGCTTGCCGCCATGCGCCTGCGCATCAAGGACATGCGCCGCGCCTTGCGCGAGCAACTCCAGGCGGCTGGCCTGAAGCAGGACTTCTCGTTCATCACCACCCAGAAAGGCATGTTCAGCTACACCGGCATGAGCAAGGAGCAAATGCACCGTTTGCGCAGGGAATTCGGCGTCTACGGCGTCGATTCGGGTCGCATCTGCGTGGCGGCGCTGAACCAGAAGAATCTGGGCGCTGTGGTGCATGCGATCGCCAAGGTGGTCTGAAACTGGCCCCGGATTGCGGGGGTTTTCGGGTCAACCCGATTGAAATGAACCGGCAACATCAAGGCATTGTTTGTAGAATGTTGCAGTGCACCAATTTCGTCGGCCTGCCCTTCGCCGCCGGCCAAGAACAAAAGGTTCGACGCCATGCTTTACCAGTTGTATGAATCCCAGCGCGCTCTGCTGAGCCCATTTGCCGAATTCGCCAGCGCGTCTTCGAAGCTCTACAACCACCCGTTGTCGCTGTTCACGCACACACCGCTGGCGCAGCGTGTCTCGGCCGGCCTGGACCTGATGCACCGGTTGGCCAAGGAATACGAGAAGCCCGAGTTCAATATCACTTCGGTCAGCATCGACGGGGTGGACGTGGCGGTGCAGCAGCAGACCGCGCTGAAGAAACCCTTTTGCAGGCTGCTGCGCTTCAAGCGCTTCACCGACCACCTGCCGATGCTGTCGCGCATGAAGGACCAGCCCACCGTGTTGGTCGTGGCGCCGCTGTCGGGCCACCACGCCACGCTGCTGCGCGAGACCGTGCGCGAACTGCTGCGCGATCACAAGGTCTTCATCACCGACTGGACGGACGCGCGCATGGTGCCGGTCCAAGACGGCCCGTTCCATCTCGACGACTACGTGACCTATGTGCAGGAGTTCATCCGCCACATCGGCCCCGACGTGAACGTGATCTCGGTCTGCCAACCCACCGTGCCGGTGCTGGCCGCTGTGTCGCTGATGGCCAGCGCGGGCGAACCCACGCCGCGCACGCTGACGATGATGGGCGGCCCGATCGACGCGCGCAAAAGCCCGACCGCGGTGAACAACCTGGCGATGAACAAGAGCCATTCCTGGTTCGAGCACAACGTGATCTACCGCGTGCCGGTCAACTACCCCGGCAGTGGGCGACGTGTGTACCCCGGCTTCTTGCAGCACGCCGGGTTCATCGCGATGAACCCGGACCGGCACCTGAAGTCGCACTACGACTACTTCCTCGACCTGATGCGCGGCGACGACGGCAATGGAAGCGCCGAATTCCACCGCGACTTCTACGACGAGTACAACGCCGTGCTCGACATGCCGGCCGAGTACTACCTCGACACCATCAAGGTGGTGTTCCAGGACTTCGCGCTCGTCAACGGCACCTGGTCGGTCAACGGTGACCTGGTGCGTCCGCAAGACATCAAGACCTCGGCCCTGCTGACGATCGAAGGCGAGCTCGACGACATCTCCGGCGCCGGGCAAACACGCGCCGCGCACGGCCTGTGCACCGGCATACCGAAGAGCCGCCAGTTCCACTACGACGCGGTCGGCGCAGGCCACTACGGCATCTTCTCGGGCCGCCGCTGGCGCGACAACGTTTACCCGCAGGTGCGCGACTTCATTGCTGCACACCAGTCTGGCGCTGTGCAACCCGCGGCAACGCTGCGACGCGCTGCGGCACGGAAGGCAGCTGCGCCGCAGGTGGCGGTGGCGGCCAAGAAGGCCGTGGCCCACAAGGCAGCAAGGCGCAAGCCGAAGTGATGATCCTGCGGTGACCACGCCCTCCGATGGTGCCCAGGGTGTGGTCCGCGCTGACCGCGCCGACACGTCTGCCCTCGCCGAGCGCTTGAACGATGCGCTGCCGCAGACGCAGTGCACCCGATGCGGCTACCCCGATTGCAGCGCGTACGCGCAGGCCATGGCGCAGGGCGACGCAGAGATCAACCAATGCCCTCCGGGCGGCGCCGAGGGCATTGCACGGCTGGCGCGGCTGACGGGTCGGCCACTGATCGCGCTGAACGCAGCCAACGGCACAGAGGGCCCGCGCCGGCTGGCCGTCATCGACGAATCGTGGTGCATCGGTTGCACGCTGTGCATCAAGGCCTGCCCGGTGGACTGCATCGTCGGCGGCCCGAAGTTGATGCACACCGTCATCAACGACGCTTGCACCGGCTGCGAGTTGTGCCTCCCGGTGTGCCCGGTCGATTGCATCGAGATGGTGGCCGTCACTGGCGACAAGAGCGGCTGGCAGGCCTGGAGCCCCGAGCAGGCCACCACCGCGCGCCAGCGTTACGCGTTCCACCAGTTCCGGATCGAGCGCGACGATGCCGAACGCAACGCCCGGCTCGCGGCCCGGTCACGCTGACGCAGGCTGCAATGACGCGGGTCGCGTTGAGCCGGGCTGCGGCCTGAGCGGCCGTCAGTTCTTCTCGGCCAACTGCGTCAGGATCGCCGGGTTCTCCAGCGTCGAGGTGTCCTGGGTGATCACCTCGTCCTTGGCCACCGAGCGCAGCAGCCGGCGCATGATCTTGCCGGAGCGTGTCTTGGGCAGGTTGTCGCCGAAGCGGATGTCCTTCGGTTTGGCGATCGGGCCGATCTCTTTGCCGACCCAGTCGCGCAACTCCTTGGCGATGCGCTTGGCTTCATCGCCCGTCGGGCGGGCGCGCTTGAGCACGACGAAGGCGCAGATCGCCTCGCCGGTGGTTTCGTCCGGCCGGCCCACGACCGCGGCCTCGGCCACCAGTTCGGTGTGCGAGACGAGCGCCGATTCGATCTCCATCGTGCCCATGCGGTGGCCGCTGACGTTGAGCACGTCGTCGATGCGGCCGGTGATGGTGAAGTAGCCGGTGTCCTTGTCGCGGATCGCACCGTCGCCGGCCAGGTAATACTTCCCTTTGAAGTCTTCCGGGTAGTAGCTCTTCTTGAAGCGCTCCGGGTCGCCGTAGATCGTGCGGATCATGCTGGGCCATGGCTTCTTCACCACCAGGATGCCGCCCTGCCCCCACGGAACCTCTTTGCCAGTCTCATCGACCACTGCAGCAGCGATGCCCGGAAACGGCAACGTGCACGAACCCGGCACCAGCGTTGTTGCTCCCGGCAGCGGCGTGATCATGTGGCCGCCGGTTTCGGTCTGCCAGAAGGTGTCGACGATCGGGCAGCGGCCACCGCCGATGTGCTTGTGGTACCACTCCCACGCCGCCGGGTTGATCGGCTCGCCCACCGAGCCGAGGATGCGCAGCGACGTCAAGTCGTAGCGGTCGGGGTGCACGGCCGCATTGCCCTCGGCCGCCTTGATGAGCGAGCGGATCGCCGTCGGCGCGGTGTAGAAGATGTTGACCTTGTGGTCCTGGATCGTCTTCCAGAAGCGACCGGCGTCGGGATAGGTCGGCACGCCTTCGAACACGATCTCGGTGCCGCCGAGCGCGAGCGGGCCGTAGGCGATGTAGGTGTGGCCTGTCACCCAGCCGATGTCGGCGGTGCACCAGAACACGTCGTCAGGCTTGAGGTCGAAGGTCCACTTGGTGGTGAGTGCCGCATGCAGCAGGTAGCCGCCGGTCGAGTGCTGCACGCCCTTGGGCTTGCCGGTGGAGCCGGAGGTGTAGAGCAGAAACAGCGGGTGCTCGGCGCCGACCCACTCGGGCTCGCACGTCGCGGGCTGCGCGGCGGTGAGCTCGTGCATCCACTTGTCGCGCTTCGGGTCGAACGCGACCTTGCCGCCGGTGCGCTGGTAGACGATGACTGATCTGATGCTGTCGCAGCCGCCCAGCGCCAGCGCGTCGTCGACGATCGCCTTCAGCGGCAACTGCTTGCCGCCGCGCAACTGCTCGTCGGCGGTGATCACCATCACCGCGCCGGCGTCTTCAATGCGGTCGCGCAGGCTCTGCGCCGAGAAGCCGCCGAACACCACCGAGTGCGTCGCACCGATGCGCGCGCAGGCCTGCATCGCCACCACGCCCTCGACCGACATCGACATGTAAATGACGACCCGGTCGCCTGCTTTCACGCCGCTGGCCTTCAGCGCGTTGGCCATGCGGCAAGTGCGCTCCAGCAGCTCGCTGTACGTGACGCGGCTGACCTTGCCGTCGTCGGCCTCAAAGATGATCGCCACCTTGTTGCCCAGGCCGGCCTCGACCTGCTTGTCCAGGCAGTTGTAGGACACATTCAACGTGCCGTCCTCGAACCACTTGAAGAACGGCGCACCGCTGTCGTTGAGCACCTTGGTGAACGGCGTCTTCCACGCCACGAACTCGCGCGCGAGCCGAGCCCAGTAGCCCTCATAGTCGGCCTCGGCCTCGGCGCACAAGGCGTTGTAGGCCGCCATGCCGGACACATGGGCTGCCTGGGCCAGCGCGTCGGGGGGAAGGTAGGTTGCGGCGGCGGTGGTCATGAGGTCTCCAATCAGGTTGAATCGTTGGCTCTGGCGGCACCATAGAGCCACGCTCTTACGAACGCCTTACGCAGTCTCCTTGCTGCGTGGTCCGCGGCGCCGATGGTGCCGCAACTACAATTTCGTTCAATCGGACCAACCCTGAAAGCCCTTTGATGGCCGAAATTCCCGAGCCTGCCAGCGCCAAGCTGCGTCCGATTCCCAACTTCATTTTCATGAGCCGCTGGCTGCAGCTGCCGCTGTACGTCGGGCTGATCCTGGCGCAATGCGTCTACGTGTTTCACTTCTGGGTCGAGCTGGTTCACCTGATCGAAGCGGTGATGGGCGACAAGAGCGCGCTCGACACACTGGTCAAGAGCATCGGCTACAAGGGCGACTTCGGCGGCGGTGCGCCCAAGTTGAACGAGGTCATCATCATGCTGGTGGTGCTCGGGCTGATCGACGTGGTGATGATCTCCAACCTGCTGATCATGGTCATCGTCGGCGGCTACGAGACCTTCGTCTCGCGCATGAACCTGGAGAGCCACCCCGACCAGCCCGAGTGGCTGAGCCACGTCAACGCCTCGGTGCTGAAGGTCAAGCTGGCTACGGCCATCATCGGCATCAGCTCGATCCACCTGCTCAAGACCTTCATCAACGCCGAGAACTACAGCGAGAAGGTGCTGCTGTGGCAGACGCTGATTCACGTCGTCTTCCTGCTCTCGGCCGTTGCCATTGCCTATACCGACAGACTGATGCAGCCGAGCGAGGCCTCCGCACGCGCCCGCGATGGGCGCACCTCCAACGACAACGTGCATTGACACCCGACGGGCGTCAACACCCGCCGCACGCCGCACACCGCACGACGAGCAAAGCCCCTGCCCGCCACGCCTCGCAAGAGGCTGCGCCCCTCACACACTTGATTGAACTGGAGACGTGAACCATGGCATCCCTGATGCTCTTCGTCGGTGGCCTGATCGGCCTGGTGGTCGGCGCTGAGTTGCTGGTGCGCGGCGCCTCCAAGCTGGCGCTGTCGTTCGGCATATCGCCGCTGGTGGTGGGGCTGACGATCGTCGCCTTCGGCACCAGCGCTCCCGAGGTGGCCGTGTCGGTGGGCGCTGTACTCGACGGCAAACCCGATCTGGCCATCGGCAACGTCGTCGGCAGCAACATCTTCAATGTGCTGTTCATCCTGGGCGTGTCGGCGTTGATCACGCCGCTGGTGGTCAACGTGCAGCTGATTCGGCAGGAGGTCCCGATCATGCTCGGTGCATCGATCCTGCTGCTGGCGTTGACGCTGGACGGCCAGCTGAGCTTTCTGGACGGGGCGCTGCTCTTCGCGCTCTTGATCGTCTACACGGTGTTTCTGGTGGTGCAGTCGCGCTCGGAGTCGAAGGCGGCGCGCGACGAGTACGCGGCGGAGATCAAGCCCGCCGCCGCCGGCGGCTGGGACTCGCGGCTGCCGGTGCAACTGCTGCTGATCGTGGTCGGGCTGGGCTTTCTGGTCGTCGGCTCGGAGTGGCTGGTCTCGGCCGCCATCACATTCGCCAAGGCGCTCGGTGTGAGCGACCTCGTCATCGGCCTGACCATCGTGGCTGCCGGCACCTCGATGCCCGAGGTCGCCACCTCGATCACCGCGGCGATCAAGGGCGAGCGCGACATTGCCGTGGGCAACGTGGTCGGCAGCAACACCTTCAACATCCTGGGCTGCCTCGGGGTGTCGGGCCTGGTGTCGGGCAGCATGGGGCTGACGATGGCGCCCGCGCTGCTCAACTTCGACATGTGGGTGATGATCGCAGTGGCATTGGCCTGCCTGCCCATCTTCATGAGCGGCCATGAGATCGCGCGCTGGGAGGGGGGTGTCTTTCTGGCGTACTACGTTGCCTATGTGGTCTACCTCGTCCTGGCCGCGCAGCAGCACGACGCGCTGGGCCCCTTCTCCAAGGTCATGATGAGCTTCGTGGTCCCAATCACAGTGATCACGATGATCGTGGTCCTGCTCAGGCGCGACAAGCGCGCTGCCGACGCACCATGATCCTGGCCGAACGGCCTGAGGATTCGATCCTGACGCGCCGAGGGTCAGGGACCGTCTTGTGACGACCTCTGGTGCTCTTCTGCCGTGGCTCGCGGCCGGGCCCTTCGCGGCGGCCGCGCTGCTGGCAGGCGTTCGAAACACGGCGCCGCGCCTGGCCGCTTGGCTGGCCGGCGCGTTCGCGCTGGCGGGCTGTGCCGGCTTGGCGGCCCTTGCGCCAGGGGTGTTCGATGGTGAGGTGCTGCGCTGGAGCATCGAGTGGCTGCCCGCGCTCGGGCTGCGGCTGGGCTTTCGGCTCGATGGGCTGGCCTGGATGTTCGCGCTGCTGGTGCTGGGCATCGGCGCGCTGGTGGTTCTGTACGCGGCCTACTACCTCGACGCGAAAGACCCGCCCGCTCGATTCTTCATGTTCCTGATGCTGTTCATGGGCGCGATGCTCGGCGTGGTGCTGGCCGACAACCTGGTGCTGTTGGTGGTGTTCTGGGAGCTCACCAGCCTCGCCTCGTTCCTGCTGATCGGCTATTGGCATGCTGACCCGAACAAGGGCCAAGAGGCGCGCGAGGGCGCACGCATGGCGCTCACGATCACCGGCGCGGGCGGCCTGTGCCTGCTGGCCGGCGTGCTGCTGCTGGGGCACATCACGGGCAGCACCGACCTCGACGTGGTGCTCGCCTCGGGCGCGTTGATCCGCAGCCACGCACTCTACGAAGTGGCGCTGGTGCTGGTGCTGCTCGGCTGCTTCACCAAGAGCGCGCAGTTCCCGTTCCACTTCTGGCTGCCGCATGCGATGGCCGCGCCCACGCCGGTGTCGGCGTATCTTCATTCAGCGACGATGGTCAAGGCCGGGGTCTTCCTGCTCGCGCGCTTGTACCCGGCGCTGGGCAACAGCGAGCCGTGGTTGTGGATCGTCACGCTCACCGGGCTGGCGACGCTGATGCTGGGCGCCTACACCGCGCTGTTCAAGCACGACCTGAAGGGGTTGCTGGCCTACTCGACCATCAGCCACCTCGGGCTGATCACGCTGCTGTTCGGGCTGGACGAGCCGCTGGCGGTGGTGGCCGGCGTGTTCCACATCCTCAACCACGCGGTGTTCAAGGCCTCGTTGTTCATGGCCGCCGGCATCATCGACCACGAGACCGGCTCACGCGACATGCGGCAGTTGAACGGCCTGTGGAAGTACATGCCGTGGACCGGCGCGCTCGCCATGGTCGCCTCGGCGGCAATGGCCGGCGTGCCGTTGGCCAACGGCTTCCTGAGCAAGGAGATGTTCTTCGCCGAGACGCTGAGCAAGGACGGCCACCTGGCGATGGAGTGGGTGCTGCCGATCGGCGCCACGCTGGCGGGTGCGTTCAGCGTGGCCTACAGCCTGCGCTTCATACACGACGTGTTCTTCAACGGCGAGCCGGTTGGCCTGACCTGGACTGCGAAAAACCCGCCGCACGAACCGCCGCGCTTCATGCTCGTGCCGGTGGAGCTGCTCGTGGTGGTGTGCCTGGCGGTCGGGTTGCTGCCGGGCATCGTGGTGGCGCCGCTGCTCGCGGTGGCGGCGCGGGCCGCGCTGTTCGGGCCGCTGCCAGGCGAGATGCCGGTCTATCAATTGGCGTTGTGGCACGGCTTCAACCTGCCGCTGCTGATGAGCGCCCTCGCCCTGGCCGCCGGCACCGCGCTGTACTTCGGCCTGCAGCGCCGCGTCAACCTGCACCGGCTCGACCACGTGCCCGCCACGCCGCGCACCGGTGGGCGCGACCTGTTCATGGCGGCCCTGCGGCGCGGCGTGCGGCAGGCCATCAGCACCACCGGCGGCTTGCAGAACGGAAAACTGCAGCGGTACCTGCTGGTGCTGGTGCTGGTGGCCATCGCGGCCGGCGCGTTGCCGTTCTTGAGCAGCACGCAGCAGGCCGGGCCGTCGGTTGCCGGGGCCGACGCCGACTTCGGATTCATCGTCGTCTGGGCCATCGGCATCGCCGCCACGCTGGCCTGCGTGGTTCTGCACCGGCAACGGCTGGTCGCGCTGTTGCTGATGGGCGCGGTCGGGTTGGTGGTGAGCCTGGTGTTCGTGCACTTCTCGGCGCCGGACCTGGCGCTGACGCAATTGCTGGTCGAAGTCGCCACCGTCATCCTGATGATGCTGGCGTTGCACTGGCTGCCCGAGCACTCGCCCGCTGCATCGACCGAGCCTGCGTGGCGGCGCGGCCGCGATGCCGTCGTCGCCTTGGCCGCCGGAGCCGGCCTGGCCGCGCTGGCGTGGATGGTGCTCGGCCGGCCGTTCGACTCGATCTCGCCGTTCTATCTGGCCAACACGCTGCCGCTGGGCGGCGGCGCGAACGCGGTGAACGTGATCATCGTGGACTTCCGCGGCTTCGACACGCTGGGCGAGATCACCGTGATGGGCATTGCCGCGCTGGTGATCAGCGCGCTGCTCGCCGGCTGGCAGCCCACCGACCGGCGCGCGCTGCCACCGCGCGCCGAGGACAGCCACCCGCTGATGCTGCGCGCGGTGAGCGAATGGCTGCTGCCGCTGGCGGCGGTGGTGTCGATCTACCTGTTCTTGCGTGGCCACAACCTGCCCGGCGGTGGCTTCATCGCCGGGCTGGTGCTGGCGGTGGCGCTCACGCTGCAATTCGTGGCGGCGGGCGAGGGCCGCGCCGGCGCGCACCTCGGTCTGGACTTCAAGCCGTGGATCGGATGGGGACTGCTGGTGGCAGGCGCCAGCGGCATCGCAAGCTGGTACTTCGGCGCGCCGTTCTTGACCAGCACTTACGACTACCCGGTCTGGCCGCTCGTCGGCGACGTGCCGCTGGCCAGCGCCTCGCTGTTCGACCTGGGTGTGTTCATGACGGTCACCGGGTCGACGATGGTGGCGCTGCTGGCGATCGCTCGGGTAACTCGGGTCGCGCGGGTGGCGAGTGCGCGACCGATGGCAACACCACGGGCCGACGCGGCCGTCGCGCCCGACAACGAGCGAGAGGACCGCGCATGACGGCGCTGCTGGTCTGCATCGCGCTGGGCGTGCTCTGCGCCGGCGGCATCTACCTGATGCTGCGCCCGCGCACGTTCGACGTGATCCTGGGCCTGACGCTGCTGTCCTACGCCGTCAACCTGTTCATCTTTTTCATGGGCCGGCTGCGCGTGGGCGCGGCGCCGATCGTCGACGGCCAGCGCGCCGCCACGCTGGCCCAGTATGCCGACCCGCTGCCGCAAGCGCTGGTGCTCACCGCCATCGTCATCAGCTTTGCAATGACGGCGGTGCTGCTGGTGATTGCGTTGCGGGCGAACGCCGAGGGCGACTCGGATCACGTGGACGGCTTGGACGCCGCGCGTGACGACGTACCCGACGCCACCACCAACCCGCGGGCGCACCCATGATGTGGCCCCACGCCACCGCCCTGCCGATCGTGCTGCCGCTGCTGTGCGGCGCGCTGTTGGTGCTGCTCGAACGCAGCGCCCCGCGCTGGGTGCCGTGGCTCGCGGGGGCGGCCACTGCCATCGGCGTGCTCGTCGCCATCTGGCTGGTGCGTCAAGCCGACAGCGGCACGGTGCACGTCTACCTGCTGGGCAACTGGGCCGCACAGTTCGGCATCGCGCTTGCGCTGGACCGCCTCTCAGCGCTGATGGTGCTGCTGACCGCCGTGCTCGGTTGCGCGAGCCTGCTCTATGCGGCCGGCGGCGACGCCAAGCGCGGCAAGCACTTCCACAGCCTGTTCCAGTTCCAGCTGATGGGCCTGAACGGCGCGTTCCTCACGGCCGACCTGTTCAACCTGTTCGTCTTTTTCGAGGTGCTGCTGATCGCCTCGTACGGCTTGCTGCTGCACGGCGCCGGCGCGGCGCGGCTGCGTGCCTCCATTCACTACGTGAGCTTCAACCTCGTCGGCTCGGCGCTGTTCCTGATTTCGGTGAGCCTGCTTTACGGCCTGACCGGCACGCTCAACATGGCCGACCTGGCGATCCGCGTGCCGCAGGCCGCGCCCGACCGCGCGCTGCTGGTGCAGAGCGCGGCGCTGATGCTGATCGTCGTCTTCGGCGTGAAGGCGGCGCTGTTGCCGCTGTACTTCTGGCTGCCCGCCACCTACGGCGCCGCCAGCGCACCGGTGGCCGCGCTGTTTGCGGTGATGACCAAGGTGGGCGTGTACGCGATCCTGCGCGTGACCACGCTGATCTTCGGCGCCACCGCGGGCCCGGCGGCGATGGTCGCGTCGCCCTGGCTCGAAGGGCTGGCGCTGGCCACGCTGCTGCTCGGCGCGGCCGGCGCGCTGGCGGCACAGCACCTGCGTGCGCTGGTCGGCAACCTGGTCATCGCATCCGCCGGCACCTTGCTGCTGGCGGTCGCGCTGGCGCAGCCCGACTCGGTGGCCGCCGGCTTGTTCTACCTCGTCAACAGCACGCTGGCGACGGCTGCGCTCTTCCTGCTGGCCGACCGCGTGCGAGCCGCGCGCGGTGCGGCACAGGACGGCTTCGAGCCTCTGGTGCAGCCCTTTTCAGCCCCGACGCTGCAACGCCTGGGCGTGCTGTTCTTCATCTTCGCCATCGCCGCGGCCGGCCTGCCGCCACTGGCGGGTTTCATGGGCAAGGCGATGCTGCTGCAGGCCGCTGGGCAAACGCCGTGGGCCGTGTGGGCCGTCGCGATCATCCTTTCGAGCAGCCTGCTCACGATGGTCGCGTTTGCGCGGGGCGGGAGTAATCTGTTCTGGAAGCATGGCGGCGCTGCGCCGGGCCGTTCACCACCTGGCCCACACGCTGTGCCGGCCGACGCGGCAATGCCGAACCACCTCGCCCACGGCGCTGCGCTGCTGGCCTTGCTCGGCCTGCTCTACGCCTGCGCGGTGTTCGCCGCACCGCTCTCGCGCTACACGCAGGCCACGGCGCAGCAGTTGTTCGAGCGCACCGCCTACCTGCGCGCGGTGCTGGAGGCCCAACCCGTGCCCGCCGCGATCGACGTGCGCCGCGAGATGCGGGAGCGCGCGGCGGGCCGGGTCGCCCCACCGGCGAGCGCACCATGAGCCCAGCCCGGCCGCCCGAAGGGGCTCGCACCGCAGTGCGCAGCACGAAGGTTCTCCAGTGAGGCTGCTGACGCGCCGCCTGCTGCCTGCGCCGCTCACGTCGCTCGTGCTGGCGTTGTTGTGGCCGGTGCTCAACCAGTCGTGGTCGCTCGGCCACCTGATGCTCGGGCTGGCGCTGGCGCTGCTGGTGCCGTGGGTCATTGCGCCAGCGCACGAGGCTTCGCCCAAGTCGGCAGCCGACGCGCCGCGCGCGCCACAACCGCTGCCCCGTCGCCTGTGGATCGCCGTGCGCCTGACGTTCATCGTGCTGAAGGACATCGTCACCTCCAACATCGACGTGGCCCAACTCATCCTGGGCCGCGAGTCGAGCATCCGACCCGCCTTCGTCTGGGTGCCGCTGTCCATCACCGACCCGCACGGCATCGTCGTGCTGGCCGGCGTGATCACGATGACACCGGGCACGCTGTCGGCCGACCTGTCCGACGACCGCAAGCACCTGCTGGTGCACGCGTTCAACGTCGACGACGAGGCGGCGCTCGTCGCCACGATCAAGGCCCGCTACGAAACGCCGCTGAGGGAGATCTTCGAATGAACCTGCTGGCCACCGTGCTGCCCTGGGCGATCGGCGGATTTGCGCTGGCGCTGCTGCTCAACGCGTGGCGGCTGCTGCGCGGGCCCAGCGCGGCCGATCGCATCCTTGCGCTCGACACGCTCTACATCAACACGTTGGCACTGCTGGTGCTGCTGGGCATCGGGCTGGGCACCGAGCTGTACTTCGAGGCGGCGCTGCTGATTGCGATGCTCGGCTTCATCGGCACGGTGGTGCTGTCCAAGTACCTGCTGCGCGGCAACATCGTGGAGTGACGCTTGAGATGAACCCGATGCTCACCCAACTTCCCCTCTGGCTCGACGCCCTGCTCGCGCTGCTGGTGGTCGGTGGCACGCTGTTCGCGCTGGTCGGCTCGTGGGGCTTGGCCAAGCTGGGCGACTTCTTGAAGCGCCTGCACGGGCCGACCAAGGCCACCACGCTGGGCGTGGGCTGCGTGCTGATCGCCTCGGCGCTGTGGTTCAGCGTGGCGCGCGGCAGCCCGAGCCTGCACGAGTTGCTGATCACGCTGTTCCTGTTTCTCACCGCGCCGGTGTCGGCGCACCTGCTCATCAAGGCCGCGCTGAAGCTCGAGCCGGGCACGCGCCCACCGCCACCGCCTTCAGTAAACTGATCTCACTCCCAACCCACCGACACACCATGACCACCATCCGGCAACAAGACCTGGTCGAGAGCGTCGCCGCCGCGCTGCAGTACATCAGCTACTACCACCCTGCCGACTACATCGCGCACCTCGCCCGCGCCTACGAGGGCGAGCAGAGCCCGGCCGCCAAAGACGCGATCGCGCAGATCCTGACCAACTCGAAGATGTGCGCCGAAGGCAAGCGCCCGATCTGCCAGGACACCGGCATCGTCAACGTGTTCCTGAAGATCGGCATGGACGTGCGCTGGAGCGGCTTCACCGGCAGCATCGAAGACGCCATCAACGAAGGCGTGCGCCAGGCCTACAACCACCCCGACAACAAGCTGCGCGCCTCCATCGTGGCCGACCCGCACTTCGCGCGCAAGAACACGCAGGACAACACGCCGGCGGTCGTGCATATGACGGTCGTGCTCGGCAACACCATCGATGTCCAGGTGGCGGCCAAGGGCGGTGGCAGCGAGAACAAGAGCAAGTTCGTGATGCTCAACCCGAGCGACAGTCTGGTCGATTGGGTCATGAAAACCGTGCCGACCATGGGCGCTGGCTGGTGCCCGCCGGGCATGCTGGGCATCGGCATCGGCGGCACGGCTGAGCGCGCGATGCTGATGGCCAAGGAAAGCCTGATGGAGACGATCGACATGTTCGAGCTGAAGGCCCGCGGCCCGCAGAACAAGCTTGAGGAACTGCGCATCGAGCTGTGCGACAAGATCAACGCGCTGGGCATCGGCGCGCAAGGTCTGGGCGGGTTGACGACCGTGCTCGACGTGAAGATCGCGATGGCGCCGACGCACGCCGCCAGCAAGCCGGTGGCGATGATCCCGAACTGCGCCGCCACGCGCCACGCGCACTTCGTGCTCGACGGCAGCGGCCCGGCCTACATCACCCCGCCGAGCCTGGACCTGTGGCCCGACGTGCAATGGACGCCCGACTACGTGAAGTCGAAGAAGGTGAACCTGGACACGCTCACCAAGGCCGAGGTGGCGAGCTGGAAGCCCGGCGACACGCTGCTGCTCAGCGGCAAGATGCTGACCGGCCGCGACGCCGCGCACAAGCGCATCCAGGACATGCTTGCCAAGGGCGAAAAACTGCCGGTGGACTTCACCAACCGCGTCATCTACTACGTCGGCCCGGTCGATCCGGTGCGCGACGAAGTCGTCGGCCCGGCCGGCCCGACCACCGCCACGCGCATGGACAAGTTCACCGAGATGATGCTGGCGCAGACCGGGCTGATCGGCATGGTCGGCAAGGCCGAGCGCGGGCCGACCGGCATCGAGGCCATCAAGAAGCACAAGTCCGCTTACCTGATGGCGGTGGGCGGTGCGGCCTACCTCGTGTCGCGTGCGATCAAGCAGTCCAAGGTCGTCGGCTTTGCCGACCTCGGCATGGAGGCGATCTACGAATTCGAGATCGCCGACATGCCGGTCACGGTGGCGGTGGACTCCCAAGGCACCTCGGTGCACACCACCGGGCCGCGCGAGTGGCAGGCGCGCATCGGCAAGATTCCGGTCGCGGTGGCCTGAGTCAACGCCGATCAGGCGCCTCGCAGCGCTGGCGCTTGCCCTGCGACCGAGCCGGTTGACGTAGCGGCTGGCCGACGACCCAAATGTCGGGCGCTCACCCCCGAGGGTGGTGAGCGGCGTGCAACGACCGCAGCCGCTCGCGCGCCACGTGGGTATAGATCGTGGTCGTGGAGATGTCGGCATGGCCGAGCAACATCTGCACCGCGCGCAGGTCGGCGCCGTGGTTCAGCAGGTGGGTCGCAAACGCATGCCGAAGCGTGTGCGGCGACAGCGGCACGGTCACACCCCCCTTCAGCGCGTGCGCCTTGATGAGTTTCCAGAACATCTGGCGCGACATCGCGCCGCCCCGGGCAGTGACAAACAACGCATCGCTGGCCTGGCCCTTCAGGATGGCCCCGCGCGCGTCGGCCAGGTAGCACTTGAGCCAGGCGTGCGCTTCCTCACCGAACGGCACCAGCCGCTCCTTCGCGCCCTTGCCCGTCACATGCAGTGCGGCTTCGGTCAGGCCGACGTGAACCGTCTTCAGCCCGACCAGTTCGCTCACGCGCAGGCCGCTGGCGTACATCAGCTCCAGCATCGTGCGGTCGCGCAGACCGAGCGGGGCATCCACGTCGGGGGCGGCGAGTAAGGCCTCGACCTGCGCTTCGCTGAGCGTTCTGGGCACGCGAAGCGATTGTCTTGCCGCCAGCAGCTTCAGCGTCGGGTCGGCGGCCACGCGCTGCTCGCGCAGCGCCCAGCGAAAGTAGCGCTTGAAGACGGTGAGGCGCCGGTTGGTGCTGGTGGCCTTGCTGCTGGCGTGCCGCGCGACGGCGTAGTCGCGCAGCAGCAGCTCAGTGCTGTCGTCCAGGCTTTGCTGCCGGGTCAGCGCCAGCCACTGCGCGTAGAGCGTCAGGTCGCGCCGATAGGCGGCCAGCGTGTTGGCGGACAGCCCGTCCTCGATCCACAACGCGTCGACGAACGCGTTGATCGCCGCGAGGCTGGGCTGCAGCGAAACTGCGGTCAATCGATCTTCAGGTTCTGCTGTGCGACGACCTTCTTGTAGACGTCGAACTCGGCAGCGATCTGCGCCGCGAACTGCTCGGGCGTGTTGCCCACGATCAGCGAGCCGGTGTCCTCGATGCGCTTGCGCACGCTCGGGTCTTCGAGTGCCTTGCGCACGGCGGCGTTGACCTTGTCGACCACCTCGCGGGGCGTCCCCTTGGGGCCGAGCACGCCGTAGTAGGCCATGCGGTTCACCGGCTCCAGGCCCACCTCCTTGAAGGTCGGCACGTTGGGCAGCACCGCCAGCCGCTCGGGCGCGGCGACGACGATGGCGATGAGCCGCCCGTCCTTGATGAACGGAAGCGCCGACGGGATGTTGTCGAAGATGATCGGCACCTGCCCCGCCACGGTGTCGTTCAGCGCCGGGCCGGCGCCGCGGTACGGGATGTGGGTGATGAACGTGCCCGACAGGCTCTTGAACAACTCGGTCTGCAGGTGGCCGATGCCGCCGGTGCCCGAACTGGCGTACGAATACTTGCCCGGGCTCTTCTTGACCTCGGCGATGAAGCTCTTGTAGTCACGCGCCGGGAACGACGGGTGCACCGCGATCACGTTCGGCGTGGCGGCGATGTTGATGATCGGCGTGAAGTCGGTGATCGGGTTGTAGGCAATCTTCGGGTTGATGGCCGGGTTGGCGGCGGTGGTGGACACCGTGGCCATGCTCAGCGTGTAGCCGTCGGCCGGCGACTTGATGACCTCCATCGCCCCCACCGTGCCGCCGCCACCGGCCTTGTTCTCGACGATCACCTGCTGGCCCAGCGCGGCGCCCATCTTCTCGGCGACGATGCGGGCCACGATGTCGGTCGTGCCGCCCGGCGCAAACGGCACGACCAGGCGCACCGGCTTGTTCGGATAGGCCTGCGCCCAGGCGCCGGTGGCCGCGCACGACAGGAACAGCGTGCTGGCGGTGATCAGGGTTCTGCGTTGCATGGAAAAAGTCTCCTTCTGGGGTGGTGAAAAACGAAAGAAGCGGCAAACGAAAGAAGCAGTGGTTCGGGACGTGACGGTTTCAGGCGTTCACCCGGGCGCGCCGCCCAGCAGCCCAGCCTTGAGCTTGGGATCCACGGGACGCTCGCCGATGAACACCTTGAGCAGGCTCCCGTAGAGGTCGTCGCCCTCGACCGGGCGGCCCCGGGGCGTGCCGTTGATGGACAGGACCAAGCCCCGGCCGGGAATGAAATCGAGGTTGACCACGTCACCCTTGGCCAGCTTGCCGATCTGCTCGAGGTTGCGGTTGAACTGCGCGGCCCGGCCGGCGAGCGCCGTGCGTTCGGCGTCGGTGTGGTTTCGGCTGAGGCTTTTATCGTAGGCCTTGATGAACTCTCTGGTTTCGACATCCAGGATCATCTTCATTTGCAGCCGCTTCGGCCCCGACTGTGCCAGCGCGCTGGCCGGCGCGGCCGTCTTCTCGCGCAGGTACAGGGCGGCGGCAAACCCCTTCAGCCAGGCCACCGACCGCAGGCCCATGCCGTTGAGCACCAGCTCGCTGCCGGCCACCTGAACCCGGTCGTCGAACGTGAACTCGTCGATGCGCGCGGCCGTGGCGCCGAACGAACCCAGCAGCAGCAAAGCGCAGGCCAGCGAGCGGGCGACACCGAGATGGAGGGCGGGGACGGACGGTTGCACGGGCGGCATGGTGACACAACGCCGAGGCCACCGATCCGGCCGACCGCGTGCAGCCCGAATGGCACACTCGGCCGATGTCGAACGCGCTGCTGCTGTTGCCGGACTTCCTGCTGATCGTCGTGGGCTGGCTGGTGTGCCGCCACACGCCGCTGGACCGGCCGGTGTGGGACGCTGCCGAGCGGCTCGTCTACTACCTGCTGTTCCCGGTGCTGTTGTTCAACTCGATCCTGAAGAGCCCGCTGCAGCCGACGCAAACCGCCGCCCTGGCCTTTGCCGGCGTGGCCACGCTGATGTGCGGCATCGCGCTGGCGTATGCGCTGCGGCTGGCACCAGGGGTCGATGCGCGGCTGCACGCCTCGGGCGCGCAGACGGCGTTCCGCTTCAACTCGTTCATCGCGCTGGCGCTGGCGCAGCGGCTGGGCGGTGAGCAGGGCGTGGCCTGGATCGCACTGCTGATCGCGCTGTGCGTGCCGCTGTGCAACGTGGCCGCCGTGTGGCCGCTGGCGCGCCAGGGCGGGCATTCGTACTGGCGCGAGCTGGTGCGCAACCCGCTGATCCTGAGCACGGTGGCCGGGCTGGTATGCAACCTGGCGGGGCTGCGCTTCCCCGAGTCGGTGGACACCACCTTGCAGCGCATCGGCCTGGCTGCGCTGCCGGTCGGGCTGATGGCGGTCGGCGCCGGGCTCAAGCTCGGCGGCCTGAAGGCGTCGCCCGGCCTGGCGGCGGCGTTGCTGGGCATTCGCCACGCGGTGCTGCCGTGCGTGGCGATCGGCCTGTCGCTGGCGGTGGCGTTGCCGCCTGCGCAGCGCACGATCGTGGTGGCGTTCGCTGCGCTGCCCACGGCGTCGAGCGCCTACGTGCTGGCCGCGCGCATGGGCGGCGACGGCAGCTACGTGGCCGGGCTGGTGACGCTGTCCACCATGCTCGGCATGCTCAGCGTGCCACTGTGGCTGGCGGTGCTGGGCTGGCTGCCCGGCTGAGCGCTCGAACGTGGACGAGGGCCGCGGCGCCGCCCCCGCCCCCGAAACCACTCACGGTGGTATCAGAACGCCGCCTTGAACTGCACGCCGAACGTGCGCGGGTCGTTGATGAAGCCGGTGAGGTTGTTGAAGTCGATGCCGCCCACCACCCGAACCTGGTTGGTGATGTTGCGACCGAACGCGGCCATCTCGTACTTGCCGTTGTTCCAGTTGTAGCCCACGCGCAGGCCGCCTTCGAGCAGCGCCTTGCCGGTGTACTCGGTCGACTCGTACAGGAAGAAGTTGACCTTGCTGCGGTAGGCCCAGTCGGTGAAGACAAACCACTCGCCGCCGCTGGCCGTCGGGATGCCATAGCGCGCGGTCATATTGACCACCACCTTGGGCGCCTGCGGCAGCGAGTTGCCGTTGATCGAAACGGTCGGCGCGAACTTGCCGATGGCAGGGTTGGCCGGAGCGGTCACCGGGTCGAGCAAGGTGCAGCCGCTGCCGCAGCCGTCCACGCGCAGGTTCGGGTCCTTGATCTCGGTCTTGTTGTAGCTGCCGCCCAGGCTGACGAGCAGGTTGTCGGTGACGAAGGCCTGGAAGTCGAGCTCCACGCCGCGGCCGATCGTCTTCTCGGCGTTGACCAGCCGGTTGAAGTTGGCGCCACCGCCCACCGCGGTGAGCTGCTGGTCTTTGATGGTGTAGTTGAACAGGCCAAACGACAGCCGCGCGCGCCCGTCCATCAGGTCGGACTTGATGCCCGCCTCGACCGAGGTGACCTTCTCGGACTGCGCCACCGACAGCGTGTCGCCGAACAGCAGCCGCCCCTGGATCGCCGGTGCGCGAAAGCCGGTGGCAATGCGCGCGTAGGCGTTGATGTTCTTGTTGACCGCGTAGGTGCCGCTCAGGTCGCCGCTGGTGTTGGACGCATCCGTCTCGGTCGCGAGGCGGCCGGTGAACGTGGGGCTGAACGGAGGGGGCGTGATGCGGTCGGCGATGAAGTCCTTCTTGTCCTTGGTGTAGCGCAGCCCGCCGCGCAGCTTGAGCGCCTGGGTCACGTCGTAGTTGATCGAGCCGAAGACGGCGTAGGCCTTGTTCTTCTGGCTCTGCGTGGCAAAGCCGTTCTGCACGTTGCCGCCGAGCGAGTCGTAGTTGTAGCTGTCGATCGCCAGCTTTTCGTTGAAGTAGTAGAGGCCACCCAACCACTTCAGCGGGCCCTTGCCGGTCGATTCGAGCCGGAACTCCTGCGTGAACTGCAGGTGGTCGGGCATGCCGTCGCCCGACTCGGCGGCGAACGGAATGAAGCCCGGGCCCGAGGCCGGCAGGAAAGCGGCGCCGAAGCCACCGTCGATGTCGCCGCGGCTGAACGCCTGCACCCGCTCCTGCCCGGTGATCGAGCTCAACGCCATGTCGCCGAAACTCCAGCGCAGCCGCAGGCTGCCACCCACCTGGCTCAACTCTTGTTGGTTGATGCCGTCGGTGGAGATCTTCGACGGCTCGAAGCCGTCCACCAACTCGTTGGTGCCTGGCTTGATGATGTTGGCGCGGAACAGCCGCGCCGAGCCTTCGAGGTTGCGCACGTGGATGTTGGCCAGCGCACTGAACGCCGTGCTCGGCTGGTAGAGCAACTGCAGCCGGCCGGCGATGTCGTCGTAGCCTTCGAGCGTGCGGGTCGGGCCGGGTGCATAGGTGTTGGTCACCCAGTCGTCGCGGTTTTGCACCTGCACCGAGGCGCGCGCGGCCCAGTCGGCGTTGAGCGGCAGGTTCACCGCACTCTCGACGTTGATGGTGCCGTAGCGGCCGTACGAAAAGCTGCCGTAACCCTCGGCCTTGCGCGTCGGCTTGGCCGACTCGAACTTGACCGCGCCGGCCGGCGTGTTGCGCCCGAACAGCGTGCCCTGCGGGCCGCGCAGCACCTCGATGCGCTCCAGGTCGAACATCGGGAAGCCCTTCAGGATCGGGTTCTCCTGCACCACCTCGTCGAGGATCAGCGAGACCGGCTGCGAGGCGTTGAGGTCGAAGTCGGTGTTGCCGAAGCCGCGGATGTAGAAGCGCGGAAACGCGCGCCCGAACGACGACTCGATGTTCAGGCTCGGCACCCGGCCCGACAGCATGCGAACGTCCTGCCCGCCGGAATTGAGCACGTCCAGCGTTTCGCCGCTGAGGGTGGTGATGGCGCTCGGCACGTCCTTGATGTTCTCGGTGCGCCGCTCGGCGGTGACGGTGACGGGTTGCAGCACGCCGGCAGTGGGGGCCGCTGCATCGGCCGGCTTGGCGTCTTGCGCCCAGGCGGGCGGCACGGCGCCGAAGGCCAGCAGCAGCATGCAGGGCAGCGTGGCCAGGGCCGGCCGCGGCGATGACGGACGGGGCGTGGAACGAGACAGCGTCGGACGGTCGAGCAGGGGCATGGGGAGTCTCCGTTGTGGGGTGCAAGGTGGCACCGGCGCATCCTTCGCAATCGGCATGCCACCGTCAAGGGCGGCGGTGGGGCGAGCGCGTGGTCGTGTCGCCGAAGCAACGCGTCGCGCGCGCCCCCTACCGTTCGAGCGCCCAGTCGATGTGCTCTCGCACCAGCGCACCGGCGGCGTCGCGCCGTGCACTCAAAGCGTGCCTCATGTGCTGGCCCGTCCCCTCGCTCACCGCATCGCCCGGTGCTTCACACGCCTCGCCCCGCAGCGCGTTGCCCAGCGCCACCGCCAGGTTGCGCTGCCAGCGCACGAAGCCGATGCGGCGGATCGCGCTGCCTTCGGTCAGGCGCAGAAAGTCGGCCTCGCTCCAGGCCCAGAGCTGCAGCAGGCTCGCGTGGCCGGGGTCGGCACGCACGTCGAAGTCGGGCAGCGTGCTTTTGCGCGCGTACTTGTTCCAGGGGCACACGAGCTGGCAGTCGTCGCAGCCGTAGATGCGGTTGCCGATCGGCGCGCGCAGCCCGACCGGGATCGGCCCGTCGTGCTCGATCGTCAGGTAGGAGATGCAGCGCCGCGCGTCGAGCCGGTACGCATCGACGATCGCCTGCGTCGGGCAGACGTCGATGCAGGCGCTGCAGCTGCCGCAATGCGGCTGCACCGGCGGCGTGAGCGGCAGCGCGAGGTCGACGCAGATCTCGCCGAGGAAGAACATCGAGCCGGCCTCGCGGTCGAGCGCCAGCGTGTGCTTGCCGCGCCAGCCGATGCCGCTGCGCGCGGCGAGTTCCACTTCGAGCAGCGGCGCCGAGTCGGTGAAGACGCGGTGGCCGAACGGGCCCACCGCCTCGGCGAGTCGGTCGGCCAGTTGCTGCAGGCGTTGGCGCAGCACCTTGTGGTAGTCGCGGCCGCGGGCGTAGATCGACACGTTGGCGCGGGCCGGGTCGTGCAGGCCACGCCACTCGACGGCTTGCCAGCCCTCGGGCGTGTCGCGCGGCAGGTAGTCCATGCGCGCGGTGATCACGCGCACGCTGCCCGGCACCAGCTCGGCCGGCCGCGCGCGCTTCAGGCCGTGCGCCGCCATGTAGGCCATGCTGCCGTGAAAACCGTTGTCGAGCCACGCCAACAAGCCGGGCTCGGCTGAGGTCAAGTCCACATCGGCCACACCGATCTGGGAAAATCCGAGCGTTGCGGCCCAACTGCGTAGATCACTCAGCAAGGCCTGTCCGTCCAAATCTGGTTCATCCACGCGCAGAGCATCGGTCATTTGTCCATTCTAGAAACCCGCCACCAGCTCTGGCCCGACGAGGCCGCCTGTGCCTCCAGCGCCGCCGCGCTGGCGCAGCGGCCGGGCATACACCTGGCGTTCATCGAGTTGCGCGGGCCGCTGGGTGCGGGCAAGACGACGTTCGTGCGCCACCTGCTGCACGCGCTGGGCGTGACCGGCCGCGTGAAGAGCCCGACCTACGCAGTGATGGAGCCCTACGAGCTGCCCGGTCGCACCCCGAGCCACAAGGCCTGGCACTTCGACTTCTACCGCTTCAACGACCCGCAGGAATGGGAAGACGCCGGCTTTCGCGACGTGTTCGCCAGCCCCGGCCTGAAGCTCGCCGAGTGGCCCGACAAAGCGGCCGGCCTGCTGCCGGTGGCCGACCTGCAGATTGCCATCGAGCCCCAGCAGGGCGAGCAACGCAGCGCCGAGATCACGGCCCACACCGCACTCGGCCGGAGCCTGCTGTGAGCCAGCGCCCTCGCCTAAACCTCGACCGCCGCCGCGCCTTGCGCTCGATGGGCGCGGCCGTGCTGCTGCTCGGCGCACGCGACATCGCCTTCGGCGCGACCATCATCGCCGTGCGGGTGTGGCCGGCGGCCGACTACACGCGCGTGACGATCGAGTCTGACGCACCGTTGGTCGAGCGCCACTTTCTCGTCGCCGACCCGGGCCGCTTGGTGATCGACGTCGAGGGCCTGGAGCTGAGCCCCGAGTTGCGCGAGCTCGTCGGCAAGGTCAAACCCGACGACCCCTTCATCGAACGCCTGCGCGTGGGGCAGAACCTGCCGCGCGTCGTGCGCCTGGTGATCGACCTGAAGCAGCCGACCGCGCCACAGCTCTTCACGCTCGCCCCGGTGGCGGCCTACCAGCACCGGCTGGTCTTCGACCTGTACCCCACGCAGCAGCGCGACCCGCTGCTGGCGCTGCTGCGCGACAAAGAGGCCGCCGAGCAGAAAGCGGCCAAGGCGGTGCAGGACTCGCTGGGCGAGTTCATCGGCAAGGTCGAGAAGATCGAGAAGGGACAGGCTGCGCAGGGTGCACCGGGTGCAACTCCTGCCGGGCCGAACGCAGGTGCGTCGGCGAATGCGCCACCCGCGGCGCCGACCTTTCCGTCGCAGGGTACTCCGCCCGGCCCTCAGCCGACGCCCCCGGGTGTCGCCGCAGGCCCCACAGCACCGAAGCAAACCCCGTCGCCGCCCAGCGCGGCCACGCAGGCCACGCAGGCCAAGCTCGACCGGCTCATCGTCGTGGCGCTCGACCCCGGCCACGGCGGCGAAGACCCCGGCGCCATCGGCCCCAGCGGCCTGCGCGAGAAGGACGTCGTGCTCGCCATCGCACTGCAACTGCGTGAGCGCATCAACGCCACGCCCGGCATGCGCGCGATGCTCACGCGCGACGCCGACTTCTTCGTGCCGCTGCAAGACCGCGTGCGCAAGGCACGCCGGGTGCAGGCCGATCTGTTCGTGTCGATCCACGCCGACGCCTTCCTCACGCCCAAGGCGCGCGGCGCGTCGGTGTTTGCGCTCAGCCAGAACGGCGCCACCAGCTCCGCCGCGCGCTGGATGGCCGACCGCGAGAACGCCGCCGACCTGGTGGGCGGCGCCAACATCAAGGCGCGCGACCCGGCGGTGCTGCGCACGCTGCTCGACATGAGCACCACCGCGCAGATCAACGACAGCATGAAGGTCGGCAGCGAGGTGCTGGGCCACATCGGCAAGGTGGGCAAGCTGCACAAGGCGCAGGTCGAGCAGGCCGGGTTTGCGGTGCTGAAGGCGCCGGACATTCCGTCCATCCTGGTCGAGACGGCGTTCATCTCCAACCCCGAAGAAGAAGCCAAGCTGCGAGACCCGAAGTACCAGCGCCAGCTGGTGGACGCACTGGCCACTGGCATCAAGCGCTACTTTGCGAAGAACCCGCCACTGACGCGGCAGCGCACGCTGTAGCCTGCACCGATCGCCTCCACCGACAACCCGATCTTCAACAGAGGAACGCCCTCGATGCTGCACCCCCAGGCGAAGGCCCTGCTCAAGCTGATGGAAGAACGCGGCGTGCCGCCGACCCACACCCTGTCGCCGCCGGAGGCGCGGCGCTTCTACCTGGAGCGGCGCCACGTCACGCAGCCGCCACCACCTGAGGTGGCCGAGGTGAAGGCGCTGCAGGCGCCGGGGCCGCAGGGTTCGATCCCGCTGCGCTTGTATCGCCCGCTGAAACAAGGCGTCGGCGCAACACCCGTGCTCGTGTACTTTCACGGTGGCGGCTGGGTCATCGGTGATCTGGACACGCACGACACCCTGTGCCGCCAACTCGCCAACGGCGCTGGTATCGCCGTGATTTCGGTCGACTATCGGCTGGGGCCCGAACACCGCTTTCCGGCCGCCGTGGACGACAGCATTGCCGCCACGCGCTGGGTGCATGCGCACGCGGCCGAACTCGGCCTGGACGCCGGCCGCATCGCCGTCGGTGGCGACAGCGCCGGTGGCAACCTCGCTGCGGTTGTGGCACTGACCCTGCGCGGTGATGCAAGCCTGAGACTGGCCTACCAGTTGCTGATCTACCCCGCCACAGACATGCGCCGTACCGCACCCTCGCACACCCACAACGGCCAGGGTTACCTGCTGACGCGCGACACGTTGGACTATTTCCACGACCACTACATCAGCAACCCTGCGCACGACCTCGACTGGCGCGCCTCGCCGCTGCTGCACCCCGACCATTCCGGCCTGCCGCCGGCGCTGGTGCTGACCGCTGGCTACGACCCCCTGCGCGACGAAGGCCTGCAGTACGCACAGGCCCTCACCGAGGCCGGCACCCGCTGCACGCACCTGTGCTTCGAGCGCCAGATCCACGGGTTCATTTTGATGGGGCGTGTGATCGACGAAGCGAACACCGCGGTGGCCGTTTGCGCGGCGGAGTTGCGGCGGGAGTTGGTGGCGGGTTGAGCAGACCCCTCGCCCTTCGCTCTGCGCTCTACCGCACCAGCAGCAATGGCACCTTGCAGCCCGCCAGAACCTTCGTCGCGACCGAGCCGAGCACCAGGCTGCCCAGCAGGCCATGGCCGTGGGAGCCCATCATCAGCAGGTCGTAGCGGCCGGAGTCGGCCTCCTTGGCGATCACGTCCGAGGGGTGGCCGACTTTGCTGACAAAGCCCGCATCGATCCCCTGCGCCTTCATGAAAGTTCGGATTGGCTTGAACACCTTGTCGGCTTCATCGGCGTAGTAGCTTCTCATCAACTCGCGGTCGATCATCTTCGCGGCGTGTGCCGGGACCGGCAGCGCAACCGTCAGCACGGTGTACTGGTGGTGCGGTCCGAGCCATTCGTCGTGCGCTGCCAAGTAGCCGAGCATGCGTTTGGTGAAAGGGCTTCCGTCGGCAGCGACAAGGATCTTCATCGAGACCTCCTGAACCAGAAAACGACAGTGTGCGAGAGGATGCTGCGCCTCGCGTTGACGCACGTCAAGGCCCGGCCTTGTCACATCAGTTCACCGAGACGGCGGCATTCGAACCCGCGCGGATAGGGCACACTGCGCGCGATCGGCGACATACCTCTTTCCCCGCCGCGATGTAGTCATGCGCCCAGTGAACGACCTCGATACCGCGTGCCAGCAGCTCGAAGAACTGATACGCCTCGGGCGTGAAGAGGAAGCGGTGCACTTCGGCGAGGCAGCGATCGACGCTGCCCTGCGAGCCGCTCACCCAGCGCACGCGCGGCTGATGTCGGACCTGGCGGCGCTGCTGGCGCGGCGCCGCGAGATCGAGCCCGCGCTGCGACTGGCGCAGCAGGCCGAAGCGGCGGCCGCGCTGGCCGGGGACACACTCACCCAGGGGCTCGCGCGTTGCGTGATGTCGCACGTGCTGCGCTACCTCGGCCTGCACAGCGAAGCCAGCGACGAGGCGCGTGCCAGCCTTGAGCTCGGCGACCGGCTCGGCAGCGAGCTGCTGCGTGCGCGCGCGCTGTTTGCGCTGTCGCTGCATCCGACGGATGCCGATGAGTTCGTCCAAGCGGAGCACCTGCTGGCCCGCAGCCTGGCTGCGGCCCGCGCGGCGCACTCGGGCGTCGATGCGTTCTGGGCCGTGAACAACACGATCCACGTGCTCGGTGTGCAGGCAGCGCATCAACACGCCGCTGGCGATGCCAGCGCGGTGGCCGCCACGGTGACTCGCATGAAGCCGCTGCTCGACCAAGCCTTTGCACTGGCGGCGGCCGACGGCAGCCCGCTGCACGAGGCGTACACCGTGTCGAACCTCGCCGACGTGCACATCGTGCAGGGCGACGAGGCTGCCGCGCGTCAGGCCATCCAGCGCTACGCATCGATTTCGCGGGCGCACGGCTACACGCGCCTGCTCGCCTACGCTGCGCTGGACGAAGCAAGACTGGCTCGGGCTGCGGGCCGGCACGCCGACGTGCTGGCCGTGCTCGGCACCGCTGAACACGCCGACGCCGTACGTCCACACCGCGATCAGCGGTCAGCGAGCGAACGAGCGCTCTACGAGGCGTGTAAAGCGCTGGGAGACCCCGCCGGGGCGCTCGCTCACTTCGAGGCCCACACCGCGATCGAACGCCAGTTGCTGGAGCAGCGGGCGCAGTTGAGCACCAGCGTATTGCTGGCGCGGCTCGACCTTGCGCAGGCACAGGCAGCGACAGGCCGAGCGCGGATCGAGGCCGATCAGCAGCGCCGGGCGCTTGCCTCCCTGACCGAGGAGCGGCAGCGCCTGGACGAGCAGGCGCACCAGGACCCGCTCACTGGCATCGGCAACCGGCGTGCGGCGGACAAGGCGCTGACCCAGGCGCTGCAGGCCGGGGCCACCCCGTGCGTTGCGCTGCTGGACATCGATCACTTCAAGCAAGTGAACGACGCGCACGGCCACGGCATCGGCGACCGTGTTCTCAAGGCGCTGGGCGGGCTGGTCCAAGGCCAGTTGCGCGGCTCCGACCAGGTCTTCCGCGTCGGCGGCGAGGAGTTCGTCGTGGTGATGGGCGCGATCCCCATCGAAGGCGCGCGCGCGGTCTGCGACCGCCTGCGCGAGGCGGTCGCTGCGCATCCTTGGACGGCAGTGGCTCCTGGCCTCGCCGTCACGGTGAGTGTGGGCGTCGCCATTGCGCGCCTCGGTGAAGAGCAGTCCGCGCTCGTGGCGCGCGCTGACGCCGCGCTTTACGCGGCAAAGCACAACGGACGCAATCGGGTCGTCTGCGACGAGTCTGAGCCGCAAGTGCGCTGACGCTGGCCTGCGCCAGCCTGGGCAAATCTCGCCAGTCGTCGAGCGAGCGAGAGAGCCCGAAAAAGCAAAACGCCTCAGCTCCTTGTGAGAGCTGAGGCGTTGACTTCTTTGGTCGGGACGGCGGGATTCGAACTCGCGACCCCTTGCACCCCATGCAAGTGCGCTACCAGGCTGCGCTACGCCCCGACTGACTGCTGCATTATAGGGCGCGAATCATTCAGCCAGCAGCGCGCGCAGGGCGACGAGTTCGCCTCTGACAGCCTCAAGCGACAACGGCGCGCCCCTGTCGGACGAGGCAGGCGAACTCCCCGGCACTTGGGGCATGGGCGCGAGCATCGCGGCCAGGTCGATCACCTCGTCGGCTTCGACATCCACTTCGTAGGGCGTGGCCAGCCCGGTTGCGACGCTGTGGCCGTCGGACAGGCGGTTGCGCGCGCCGCTGATCGTGAAGCCCTGTTCGTAAAGCAGGTCGCGAATCCGGCGAATCAGCAGCACCTCGTGGTGCTGGTAGTAGCGCCGGTTGCCGCGCCGCTTCATCGGCTTGAGCTGGGTGAATTCCTGCTCCCAGTAGCGAAGAACGTACGGCTTCACACCGCACAAATCGCTGACTTCACCGATCGTGAAGTAGCGTTTGGCTGGAATGGCGGGAAGCGCTTTCTCCATAAGAATCAATAAGATCGCTAGAGAAAGCTAGACTTTACTCGAAGGAATCCGGGCGCTGAGATAGGGCACGCGGCGCCCGCTGCGGTGTGTGGAATGTTCCGCGCTTGCAACGCTTGCCTGCTGTGGCCGGGCCTGCGCCGCCCGACGGGGCCGACCGCTGGCGGGGGTGTACCGGGCGGGTCGGGCCATCGACCGACGCCGGTCTACTCCGGGGTGTCGCCCGCCGCCAGGTCGCCTTGCACCACGCCCTTGAGCTTGTGGCTGGCGTGGAAGGTGACGACGTCGCGTGCCTTGATCGGGATGGCCTCGCCGGTGCGCGGGTTGCGCCCGGGCCGCGGCGCCTTGCGGCGGATGTTGAAGTTGCCGAAGCCCGACATCTTGACGTCTTCGCCGGCCACCAAGGTCGTGTGGATGATGTCGAAGAAGGCCTCGACCATGTCCTTCGACTCGCGCTTGTTCAGCCCGAGTTTGTCGAACAGCAGCTCGGCCAATTCCGCCTTGGTCAGCGTCGGTGTCTCCAGGGTGGACAGCATCACCTTGTCGTCGGCCTTATCAATCGGGGTCATCGGTGGCGCCCTCCTGTCAGGCGCGCAGGCGCACGCCCAGGCGTCGCTTCAGCGCCTGCAGCACATCGGCCACCACGCTGTCGATGCGCGGGTCGGTCAGCGTCGCTTCGTCGTCGAGCAACTCCAGGCGGATCGCCAGGCTGCGCTCGCCGGGGCCGATGTCAGCCGCTGGGTTGGCGGGCCTGTAGATGTCGAACAGGCGCGCGGAACGCACCAGGCCGGCGTGTGACGCCGACAGGTCGGCAGTGATCGCCTGCATCAACGCATCGTGCGTCACGCCGTCGCCGGCGATGACGGAGAGGTCTCGCCATGCCGACTGCTGGCGCGGCAGCGGTGCAAACGTCGGCACGTCGCGCGCCAGCAGGGCTGCGCTGTCGAGTTCGAACAGCACCGGTGCGGAAGGCAGTTCGTAGGCCTGGCGCCACTTCGGGTGCAGTTCGCCGACGAAGCCGATCGGCTCGCCGTCGATTTCGACGCGCGCGCAGCGCCCCGGGTGCATCGCTGGGTGCTCTGCCGGCACAAAGCGCGCCGCGTGCGGGGCCAGCAGGGCTTCGATGTCGCCTTTGACGTCGAAGAAGTCGACCGGTCGTTCCTGGGCGCCCCACTGCACTGCGTCGGCGCTGCCGTAGGCCAGGCCTGCCAGCCGCATCGGCTGATGCACGCCAGCCACGCTGAGCGGGCCGTCGGCAGCATCAGCGGCGCGCATGAAGACGCGACCCGACTCGAACACGCGCACCCGTGTCGCCTTGCGCGCCAGGTTGACGCGCAGCACGTTGACCAGGCTGCCGAGCAGGCTGGAGCGCATCACCGCCAGCGGGCTGGCGATCGGGTTGAGCACACGGATCGGGTCGGCGTTGCCGGCCAGCTCGTGCTCCCAGCGCTCTTCGACGAAGCTGAAGTTGATCGTCTCCTGGTAGTCCAGTGCCGCCAGACTGCGGCGCACGCTGCCCAGGCTGCGCGACGCTTCGCTGCGCAGCCGCGCAGTCACGGGTGCCAGCGGTGGCGTGTTCGGCAGGCTCTGGTAGCCGATCACGCGCACCACTTCTTCGATCAGGTCTTCCTCGATCTGCAGGTCGAAGCGCCAGCTCGGCGGTGCGACCGTCAGCAGCCCCGGCGCGCTTGTGAACTGCAAGCCCAGGCGCTGCATCACGCCCTCGCACTGCGCTTGGGAGACCGGCATACCAATGACCTTGGCCGCGCGCGCCACGCGCAGCGTGACGGGCTTGCGCTCGGGCAGGCTCGGTGCTTGGTCGTCGATCGGCCCAGCTTCTCCGCCGCAGATGTCGATGATCAGCCGCGTGATCCGCTCAATGTGTTCGACCGTCAGCGCCGGGTCCACACCGCGCTCGAAACGATGACCGGCGTCGGTCGAGAAGTTGAAGCGCCGCGAGCGCCCCGACACGGCCTCGGGCCACCAGAATGCGGCCTCGACGTAGATGTTGCGCGTGTCGTCGGACACCGCGGTGGCGTCGCCGCCCATGATGCCGGCCAGCGACTCGACCGCCTCGTCGTCAGCGATCACGCCGACTGCGCCATCGAGCTCGATCGTGTTGCCGTTGAGCAGCTTCAGCGACTCGCCCGCCCGGCCCCAGCGCACCGTCAGGGCACCGTGGATCTTGTCGAGGTCGAAGATGTGCGACGGGTGGCCGTACTCGAACATCACGTAGTTCGAGATGTCCACCAGCGCCGTGACAGAACGCTGGCCGCAGCGCGCCAGTCGATCGACCATCCACGTCGGAGTCGTCGCCTTCGGGTTCACCTTGCGAACGATGCGGCCCGAGAAGCGGCCGCACAGGTCGGTGGCTTGAACCTTCACCGGCAGCGTATCGCGATGCGAAGCGGCGACCGGCGGGAATGCGGGGGTCTTCAGCGGCGCACCGGTCAGCGCCGCGACCTCGCGCGCGATGCCGTAGACGCTGAGGCAGTGGCCGAGGTTGGGGGTGAGCTTCAGCGTGAACAGCGTGTCGTCGAGGCGCAGGTGTTTGCGGATGTCCTCGCCCACGGTGGCGGTGTCGGAGAGGATCAGCAGGCCACCGTGGTCGTCCGACAGCTTGAGTTCACGCGCCGAGCACAGCATGCCCTGGCTCTCGACGCCGCGCAGCTTGCCGAGCTTGATGACGAAGGGCTTGCCGTCCTTGTCGTCGGCAGCGGGAGGGAGTTCCGCGCCCACCAGTGCGCACGGCACCTTGATGCCGGCACGCACGTTCGGCGCGCCGCAGACGATGTTCAGCGGGCTGCCGCGGCCCACATCGACCTGGCACACATTGAGCCGGTCGGCACCCGGGTGTCGCTCGACGCCGAGCACCTGCCCGACGACAACCTGGGTGAACGGCGGCGCCGCGGGGCGCGCCTCTTCCACTTCCATGCCGGCCATCGTCAGCAGATTGGCCAACGCGTCTGTTGTGATCGGCGGGTTGCAGAACTCGCGCAACCAGGACTCCGGGAATTGCATCGGTGCGGTCTCGGCTGAGTGCTCGGCGGAAGGCTTGTGAAGTGGCTGGTCGGTGTCAACGGAACTGCGAAAGAAAGCGCAGGTCACCGTCGAAGAACAGGCGCAGATCATTCACGCCGTAGCGCAACATCGTCAGCCGGTCCGGGCCCATGCCGAAGGCAAAGCCGATGTAGCGCTCCGGGTCGAGGCCGAAGTTGCGCACCACGTTCGGGTGTACCTGGCCCGAACCTGCCACCTCCAGCCAGTGGCCCTTCAGCGGCCCGCTGGCAAAGGCGATGTCGACCTCGGCCGACGGCTCGGTGAACGGGAAGAACGACGGGCGGAAGCGCAGTTCGAGCTCGTCGGTTTCGAAGAAGCGACGGCAGAAGTCGCCGAACACCACCTTCAGGTCCTTGAAACTCACGTTCTCGCCGATCCACAAGCCTTCGCACTGGTGGAACATCGGCGAGTGGGTGGCGTCGCTGTCCACGCGGTAAGTGCGGCCGGGCGCGATGACGCGGATTTCGGGCATCGCCTGGCCACGCGCTACCGCTTCAGCGTGCTTCGCGGCGTGCGCGCGGGCGTAGCGCACCTGCATCGGCGAGGTGTGCGGGCGCAGGTTCAGCCAGCGACCCTCGGCATCTTTCACGTCGACGTAGAACGTGTCCTGCATCGAACGCGCGGGGTGGTTCTCGGGGTTGTTCAGCGCGGTGAAGCTGTACCAGTCGGTCTCGATCTCGGGCCCGTCAGCCACGTCGAAGCCCATCGAGCCGAAGATCGCTTCGATGCGCTCCATCGTCAGTGACACCGGATGCAGCCCGCCCGTGCCGCGCTGGCGGCCGGGCAGGCTCACGTCGAGCGCCTCGGCCTTGAGTTGGGCCAGCAAGTCGGCATGGGCCAGCGCTTCGCGCCGGGCGTTCAAGGCCGCTTCGATCTGCTGCTTGGCGGCGTTGATCAGCGCGCCGCGCGCCTTTTTGTCGTCCGGCGTCAGCGCACCCAGCGCCTTGAGCTGCTCGGTGATCAACCCGGCCTTGCCCAGGTAGCGCGCCTTCGCGTTTTCGAGATCGGCCGGCGCCGCGGCTCGCTCGAAATCGGCCTGGGCGTCGTGTACCAAAGGTGCGAGATCGTTCATGACGTGATCAAAGAGAGCCGCAAGAAAAAAGGCCGAACACACCGTCGGCCTTGGAGGGGCTTGCCCGTCACGCGTTGCGGCGTTCTGGGCGCGCCGCGCAGGCCTGGCGCGTTACGCGCAAGGCCCGCGGGCGACATTCAAGCGGTCTGGGCCTTCACCTTCTCCACGATGCTGCCAAAAGCGGCAGGATCGTTCACGGCCATGTCGGCAAGGACCTTGCGGTCGATGTCGATCGAGGCCTTCTTCAGGCCGGCCATGAACTTGCTGTAGGTCAGGCCCAGGCCCCGGCTAGCCGCGTTGATGCGGGCGATCCAGAGGTGGCGGAAGACGCGCTTCTTGGTACGGCGGTCACGGTACGCATACTGCCCAGCGCGCATGACGGCTTGCTTGGCGATGCGAAACACGTTCTTGCGCCGGCCGCGGTAACCCTTGGCGAGCGCGAGGATTTTCTTGTGACGGGCACGGGCTGTGACACCACGTTTGACGCGAGGCATGGTTTTCTCCTTGGGTCAGCAGTTGTTTACAGGCCAGCAAAGGGCAGCATTTGCTTGATGTGCCCCATGTTGGTCTCATGCACGGCGACGGCACCACGCAGGTGGCGCTTGGTCTTCGTGGACTGCTTGGTCAGGAGGTGGCGCTTGTACGCCTGGCCCCGCTTGACGGTGCCTCCCGGTCGAACGCGAAAGCGCTTGGCAGCGCTCTTCTTGGTCTTCATCTTGGGCATGACTGCTCCTTCTAGGTTGCGTGCTGCAGGCGCCGGCAAAGGTCTTGCCGTCTTGTAGGCCTGCAGTCGCTTCTGGCAGCGCCTCGGTCGACCAGACCGGGACACTGAACTCTCTTCAAGCTGCTTTCGCTTCTGCTTCCGCTGCTATTTCCGCTGCTATTTCCGCTTTGGCGCCAGCACCATGATCATCTGCCGCCCTTCGAGCTTGGGCATGTGCTCCACCACCGACACATCCGCCAGTTCGTCGCGAATGCGCTCCAGCAGCCGCATGCCGATGTCCTGGTGGGTGATTTCGCGGCCGCGGTAGCGCAGCGTGACCTTGCCCTTGTCTCCGTCTTCTTCGATGAAGCGGCGCAAATTGCGCATCTTGATCAGGTAATCGCCTTCGTCGGTCCCGGGCCGGAACTTCACTTCCTTGACCTCGATGACCTTCTGCTTGGACTTGGCTTCCGCCGCCTTCTTCTGCTCCTGGTACTTGAACTTGCCGTAGTCCATCAGGCGGCACACCGGGGGGTCGGCCTGGGCGACGATCTCCACCAGATCGACGTCCTGCTCGCCTGCCAGACGCAGGGCTTCGGCGATGCTCACGATGCCCAGCGGTTCGTTCTCGGGTCCGTTCAGCCGGACTTCGGGCGCCATGATCTCCCGGTTGAGGCGGTGTTTACGCTCTGCGTTGGGGGTACGGCGGTCAGCAAAAGTAGCGATGGTTCAAATCCTTCAATCGGACTCCAAGGCGACGGAACCCACAAAAACAAAACGCGCGGCCAGAGCCTCAGGTCTTGGCGGCGATGTCCTTGGCGATCAACGTGGAGAAGTCTGCCAGGGGCATCACACCCAGATCCCGGTTGCCCCGGGCGCGCACCGCGACGGTTCCGTTTGCCTTTTCCTTGTCGCCCACGACGAGGATGTACGGAACCTTCTGCATAGAATGCTGACGGATTTTATAGTTAATCTTCTCGTTGCGCAAATCGGACTCGACCCTAAGTCCTTGTTTTTGCAGCGATTTGACAACCTCGGCGGCATAGTCGGCCTGCGCTTCGGTGATGTTGAGCACATCGACCTGCACCGGTGCCAGCCAGGCCGGCAGCGCACCGGCGTGCTGCTCGATCAGGATGCCGATGAAGCGCTCGAAGCTGCCGATGATCGCGCGGTGCAGCATCACCGGGTGGGCGCGGCCGCTCGACTCGGTGACGTACTCGCCGCCCAGCCGCTCGGCGGTGTTGAAGTCGACCTGCATCGTGCCGCACTGCCACTGGCGGCCGAGCGCGTCTTTGAGCGTGTATTCGATCTTCGGCCCGTAAAAGGCGCCATCTCCGGGCGACACGATGAATTCGCAGCCGGACCGGCGCATCGCCTCCATCACCGCGAACTCTGCCTTGTCCCACAGCGCGTCGGAGCCGACGCGGTGTTCTGGCCTGGTGGCGACCTTGTAGATGATCTCGGTGAAGCCGAAGTCGGCGTAGACCTTCTGCAGCAGCGTCGTGTAGGCCACGCATTCGTCGAGGATGTGGTCCTCGGTGCAGAAGATGTGGCCGTCGTCCTGCGTGAAGCCGCGCACCCGCATGATGCCGTGCATCGACCCGCTGGGCTCGTTGCGGTGGCATTGGCCGAACTCCCCGTAGCGCAGCGGCAGGTCGCGGTAGCTGCGCATGGCCGAGCTGAAGATCAGCACATGGCCGGGGCAGTTCATCGGCTTCAGCGCGTACTCGCGCTTCTCCGACTCGGTCGTGAACATGTTGTCGCGGTAGTTGTCCCAGTGGCCGGTCTTCTCCCACAGGCTCTTGTCCAGGATCTGCGGGCCCTTGACTTCCTGGTAGCCGTTGTCGCGGTACACCCGCCGCATGTACTGCTCGACGTTCTGCCACAGCGTCCAGCCGCGCGGGTGCCAGAACACCAGGCCCGGCGCATGTTCGTCGATGTGGAAGAGGTCGAGTTCGCGGCCCAGTTTGCGGTGGTCGCGCTTCTCGGCCTCCTCCAGCATGTGCAGGTGCTGCTGCAACTCGTCCTTGGTGGCCCAGGCCGTGCCGTAGATGCGTTGAAGCATCTCGTTGCGGTGGTCGCCGCGCCAGTAGGCGCCGGCCACCTTCATCAGCTTGAAGTGCTTCAGCCGCCCGGTGCTGGGCACGTGCGGGCCGCGGCACAGGTCTTCGAACGCGCCCTCGCGGTACAGCGACACATCCTCGTTCGACGGGATGCCGGCGATGATCTCGGCCTTGTAGTGCTCGCCGATGCCCTTGAAGTACGCCACCGCCTCGTCGCGCGGCAGCACGCGGCGCTCGACCTTCTCGTCCTTGCGGGCCAGCTCGGCCATCTTCGCTTCGATCGCCGCCAGGTCTTCGGGCGTGAAGGGGCGCTTGTACGAGAAGTCGTAAAAGAAGCCGTTCTCGATCACCGGGCCGATCGTCACTTGCGCGTCGGGAAACAGCTCCTTCACCGCATACGCCAACAGGTGGGCCGTCGAGTGGCGAATCACCTCCAGCCCGTCGGCGTCCTTGTCGGTGACGATGGCAAGCGGCATGTCGCGGTCGATCACGAAACTCGTGTCCACCACGCGAGGCTGGCCGTCCTGCGTCACCCGGCCAGCGAGTGCCGCTTTGGCCAGTCCGGAACCGATGGAAGCGGCCACTTGGGCCACCGTCACCGGCGCGTCGAACTCACGCCGCGAACCGTCGGGCAGTTCAATCGAGATCATGGGAAGCTCCTGCAGAAAACAAAAAAGCGCGGGCCATGCCGCGCTTTTTGAGGGTCGATGAAAGGATTCAGTGCATTGGGTCAAGGCGCGCGGCCGACCATGCCTTCCGTCGGAAGGTGGTAGTTCGCGGTGTCATAACCAGCATGCCTTTCTCGCCCTTGTGATTACCAGTTCGCAGATTGTAGCCGCGACCTCCCGTGCGCGGTTCAGAACGGCAGCAGCTTGACGTCCGCCGTGCGTTCGACCAGCCACAGCACCGCCAGCGCCATCGCGGCCACCGAGCCGCCGCGGATGACCACGGGCACGTAGCGCCCGCTGTTGCGCGCCAGGAACATGGCAGAGACAGCCACCAGCACGATCACCACCTGCCCCAGCTCCAGCCCGATGTTGAACTGCAGCAGCGCCCACGCGAACTGCGCTGCCGGCAAGTTCAACTCGCCCAGCACACCGGCAAAACCGAAACCGTGCAGCAGACCGAACGCAAACGTGACCAGCACGACGCGCCCGCCGAAGATCGGCCACAGGTTGTTCAGCGCCGCCAGGATGATCGTCGCGGCAATCGCCGGCTCGATGAACCACCCCGGCAGCGCCACCCAGCCCAGCGCCGCCAGCGCCAGCGTGATCGAGTGGGCCACGGTGAAGGCGGTGACGATGCCGATCACCGGCCACAGCGCCTCGCGCAGGTTGCCCAGCGGCCGCCAGCCTTGCGGCGTGCGCCGCATCACGGAAGGGAACAGCAGGCACATGAGGAACAGCACGTGGTCGTAGCCGGTCACGATGTGGTGGATGCCTTCGCGCAGGAAGCCCGCCGGTGCCTCAGCGGTCTGCGCCAGCACCGAGCCGGCGGCGGCCCCCGCACTTGCGAGGGTTGCAGAACCCGCAGACACGCCGGCCGCATCGACAGCCAACGCCTGCGGCCGACGCGGGTCGAGCACGCGAACGACCTCCGCCTGCCCGGGCAGCGCAATGCGGGCGATGCCGCGATGCGTCGGGTCTACATCGGCAAACGCGGTGTAGCGGATCACCGGTGACGGGGGTGCAGCGCAGGCCGATGAATAGGTGAGCACCGCATACACACCGTCGCTGCGCCGCTCCAGCGCGTGTGTCGGTGCAGCCAGCACACAGCCTTCGACCTGCAGGTGTGCTCCCACGTAGCCGTCGATCGACGGCCAAGCCGCGCGCACCTCGCCCCAGGTGAGTTCACCGTTGCCATCGGCATCGATGTCGAGCACGGCGTCGAGGTCGCGCAGCGCGATGTCCACGCGCATCGTCAGGCCTGCGGCGTCGCCGCCGACCTGCACATACGCGTCGCTCGCCTTGTGTGCGGCCACCTCGGCCGTGGCAACCAGACCCAGCAGGGCGAGCGCGCATGCGCGCCAGCCGGCGCCGGCCCGCGCGACCACGGCGGCGGGCAGCACCACCCAGGCGGGGCTACAAAAGTGCATCGAGGCGAACATCCTTGATCCCCATGTCGTCACGCAAGCGGGTGGCCTCGCGCACCGCTTGCGGCGCGCCCGCTGCCCGCGCGGCCTGCGCCAGCAGCAGCAGGTCGATCGGTTCGCGCTGCAGAGCGACATTCAAACGCGCGAGCTCGAGCGCGCGTTCGGGCTGTTGGTCGACGACCAGCGCGAACATCGCTTGCTCGCGTGCGTGCTGCATCTGCGCGTCGGGCCGCAGGTTGGCCTGAGCGACGCGGGCGCGCATCTCCTGCGCGTCGCGCGCGGCGCCGGGTGTCTTGAGCCGCGTTCCCGCCATGGCCAGGCGCAGCACCACCGCGTCGGTGCGGGCCAGTGGCTTGAGGATGGCCAGCGCGTCGGCATGGCGGCCAGCTTCGGTCAGGAAATCGACGAAGGACAGCGAGGTGTATTCGTCCGGCTGCAAACGAAGCGCAGCGCGGTACGCCTTTTCGGCGTCGGCATTGCGGCCGGCGCGGGCCTCGGTTTCGGCCAGCGTGGTGAGCAGCCAGACCTGTGTGGCGGCCGGCAACTGCCCGCCCAGAAGTGTGCGCATCGACGCACGCGTGGCGGCAAAGTCGCCACGCAATCCTTGGTTCTCCGCGCTGCACGCCTGCGCGTAAAGCGCGGCGGTCGGGATGCCGGCGAGCGCGCGGCAGGCCTTGTCGGAGTCCGCGTACCGGCCCTGCACTCTGCGGATCGTGGCCAGCGTGAGCCAGGCCTGCGCATGGCCGGGTTGGCGCGCCACGAGCCGCTCGAGGTTGGCGGACGAGCCGTCGAAGTCGTGCAGAAACTGCTGCACCGTCGCCAGCATCAGCAGCACGTCGTCGGGCGCCTTGTCCGCGTCGGGCCAGGCTTGCAATGCGGCCAGCGCGCGGCCGGCGAAGCGCGGCTCGCCCTGCTCGCGCGCCTGGTCGAGGTAGCGCCGTGCGAGCGCGGCGGCCAGCGCCGGGTCGCGCGGGTTGGCGGCCCATTCGCGGCGCAGCTTGCGCTCGTCGGCGCGGCTGCCGATCACGCCCGGCAGCGTCTCGACGACCTCGGCATCGCTTTGTGGCTGCAACGGTTGGGCGTGCGCCGCAACGCCTGACCAGCCCAGGACGACGGCGCATGTCAGGACGCGCAAGGCAATGAAGGGTGTCGTCATGTTGAGTCGAGCGCGTGGATTCGGGTGGGATGGCGTGAGCGTGGCGGAGGGCGCCGCCCGCGCTCGGCACCCCGTTGCCGGGGCGCCGAGGCGAGCGCTGCTTTTCCTCCGATCAGTCCACGGTTCGCGGCTCGGCCGTGTCGTCGGTGCCCAGACTGTCGGGCACCGGGTTGACAGGCTCCAGCGCGTCGGTCTGCTCGGCCGGCACGGCGCTCAAGGCAGCGATGTACTGCGTCGCCGCGCTGGCCGACGTGGACGCTTCAGCCGGCACCGCCTCGGTGACGGCCGGCGTCACGACGACCGCATCGTTGCGCCCGCCGCAGCCTGCCGCCAGTACCGAAGCGCCGACGGCCATGATCCACAGGTGATGTTGTTTCATGCGTTGCTCCTCAACGGGTGCCGCCGAGCGGCGTGGCCAGGTACGGGAAGGTCTCGGTCAGCACGACGGTCGCCTGGTCCACCGCATCGTGCAACGCGGCCGACGTGGCGCCCAGCGGCACTTTGCCGATGCGGCACTCCGAGCTCAGCGTGGTGGGCGTCGTGCCGGGGATCGTGAAGCTGTTCAGCCCCAGCACGTTGTTGTTGTCGGCCGGCTGAATGGCACCGATCGACGCATTGCTGTTAATCACGCACAGGCCGCCCGCCACTGCCACCAGCGCGATGTCGACCACATCGTCCTTCGGCCGCCGGCCGTTTGGAAAGCCCGCCAGGTCGGTCGCCTGCGCCAGGTTGCCGGCGCCGCCCACGCGCAGGATCTCGCCCGCCACGCCCAGCCGGTTCTGCTGCGCGAACGGCACCGCCGCGATCGCGGTGTTCAGGCGCAGCATCTCGGCCGGCGTGACCGTGCCTTGCGGCTTGTTCACACCGCCCAGGCCGGTCAGGAAGACGTTCAGCAAATCGGTGCGCGGCAGGTTGGTCGGCGCCAGGAAGGCGGCGTCCGACGCGAGCGCGATGCCCAGCAGCGCCGGCAACGTCGGGTTGGTCACGTAGGTGGCGAACTGCAGGTCGTCCTTCGGCTTGGAGCCGTTGAAGCGGTCCTTGTCGGGCAGGCCGATCACCACCTCGTTGACGAGCGGGTTGCCCAGGCGCGAGACCTGCGTCCACGCGCCGCCGCTGATGGCGGTCGTCTGGTGGCCCTTCTTGGGCACCGGGTTGAGCAGGGTGCCCTGGCGCAGGCTGGCCGTGGTCCAGCCGCCGATCACCGGGTCGTAGGTCGTGTCGGTGGAGGGTTTGGCGGTCAGGCAGTCCTTCGGCACTTCGAGCGCGAAGGTGGTGACGTTGGCGCCGGCCAGGTCGCCCGCGCCCGCGGCGCCGATGTTGGCCGGGTTGGTGATGACCGCGGCCGGCGCGTTCACCAGGTCGAAGATCGTGCCCAGGTTGACCGCGAACGGGTCCTTGCGCTGGCCGACGAACAACTTGGCGGGCAGACTGCAACCGGGAATGTCCACCGTGTACAGGTGCCGCGCGGCGTAGCCGGCGTAGTCGGGGATCGTCTTCACGCCGATGTTGTCGACGGGCTTGTCGAACGAGGTGGCACCGGCCGTGCCGTTGACTGACGAGGCCGCCACCTTCAGCGCCGCCTTGGTGCCGGTGCGGCGGTCGCCGCGCACCACATCGACGGTGAAGCTCTCGTTCAGGTTCAGCACCGCCGAGTTGCGCACCGCGTTGGCGCCGGTCAGCGTGCCGGCCTGGATCAGCGGAATGGCGACCATCGTGCCGCCGATGTCGAGCTCGATGCCTTTGGTGCCGTTCTTCAGCGTGTTCTTGGCGCGGAACTGGAAGGTGATGTCTTCCTTGGCGTCGCCGTTGTTGTCGATGTGGATCTCGTACAGCGCGTTCGGGTCGAGCGAGAAGTAGTTCGGGCCGCCGTACGGGGCCTGGATCGGGATGTAGTTGGCGATCAGGCTCACATAGGCGGTGCGGCCGGCCTCGTAGCTGTTGAACATGTAAAAGTCGGTCGCATCGACCTTCGGCGTGGTGGTGATCGACGGGGCCTCGCGGTGGCTGGAGGCCAGCACAGCAGGTGCGGTGAAGCCGGCCACGGCCGCGCACAACAGGCTCAGCGCCGGCAATGCGCGAGGGCAACGCAACGAATGAACTTTCATTTGCTCTTCCTTCCTGGGGTGACAACGAGCCCGGCCCGAGGTCCGGGTGCGGTGCTGGGCTTGGATACGCAGCGCGTTGCCCAATGGATGCAGCCGCGAATGACTTTCCGAGACGAGGCGCGAAACAACGCAAAACGGCGGCAGCTCCCGCTGCCGCCGTCACAGGCCTGGTGGCCCGCCATTGCGCTGTTCGGCCAGGCCTACAGCGGCGCCGCGACGGGTTCGGCGTCGTCCTGCACCGTCGGCGTGAAGGTGCGGGTGTTCATCGCGTCTTTGCCGTCCATGGACTCGGCAGACATCTGCTTGAGCCAGCCGGCAAAGACCGACACGCCGTCGCTGGCCGCCGCAGGCACGTACTCCACGCTTTGCTGCGCCGGTGGCGGCGCGGCCGCGGTGCCACCGCTGCCACCGCCACAGGCGACGAGCAGGCTCGTCAGCGCGATCAGCGTCGTCAGCGTCAGCAGGCCGGTCGCACGCCGATCGGCACGCGAGGCGTTCGTGCAGTTCGTGGGCTTCATCAAGGTGTTGCTCATGGGGCGCTCCTCATTGCGCGCCAGGCGTCGGCGTGAACAGGTACGGGAAGTTGGGCAGCAGCTTGACCACCGCCTGGTCCACCGCGTCGTGCAGCTTGAACGCCACCGCGCCGAGCGGGACGGCCGACGGCTTGCAAGCTTCGCCGAAGCCGAGCGCGTTGGTGTCGCCATTGGCCAGGCACAGCCCGCCACTCACCGCCACGAGCGAGATGTCGACCACGTCGTCCTTCGGGCGGCGCCCGTTCGGGTAGCCCGCGTTGTCGGTGCCGCCGGCGAGGATGTTGCCGACGATGCCCAGGCGGTTCTGCATCGCAAAGGGCACAGCCGGGATAGCGGTGTTCAGCCGTAGCATCTCCGACGGCGTGACCTTGGCCGGCTGGTTCACGCCCTTGATGCCGGTCAGGAAGGTCGTCACCAGGTCGGTGCGCGGCAGGTTTTTCGGCGCGGTGCCGGGGATCGCCAGGGCGATCTCGAGCAGGGCCGGCAGCGTCGGGTTCGTCACGTAGTCGGCGAACTGGCCGTCGTCTTTCGGCTTGGAGCCGTTGAACTTGTCCTTGTCGGGCAGGCCGATCACCACCTCGTTGACCAGCGGCATGCCCAGGCGCGAAACCTGCACCCACGGGCCGGCGACGATCTCGGTCGCCTGCAGGCCCTTGCGCGGCGTCGGGTCGAGCAGCCGCGCCTGGCGCAGGCTGGCCGTCGTCCAGCCGCCGATCACCGGGTCGTTGGTGTTGCGCGCCAGCAGGCAGCTCTTGTGCACTTCGAGCGCCAGCGTGGTGACGTTTTTGTCGTCGATGGTGTTGGGCGCGGCGTTGATCAGCGCCGGGTCGGTGATGACGGCCAGCGGCGCGTTCACCAGGTCGAAGATCGTGCCCAGGTTGACCGCAAAGGGGTCTTTGCGCTGGCCGACGAACACCTTGCCCGGCTGGCTGCAGCCCGGCACGTTGACGTTGTAGACGTGCTTGCCGGCGTAGCCCGCGTAGTCGGGAATCGTCTTGGTGCCGATGTTGTCCACCGGCTTGTCGAAGCTGGCGCTGCCGCCGACCGCGTTGGTCAGGCTGCTGCGCCGTTCCCAGTCGTGGCGGCGGTCGCCGCGCACCAGATCAACGGTGAACGACTCAGTGACGTTCAGCGAGGCTGAGCGCACGTCGGTCACCTGCCCGGCCTGGATCAACGGGATCGCGATGTTCTTGTTGCCGATCGGCAGCGTCACGCTGTTCAGCTTGTTGCGGAAGCGGAACTGGAAAGTGAGGTCTTCTTTCGCGTCGCCGTCGTTGTCGAGGTGGATCTCGTACAGCGCGTTCGGGTCGAGCGCAAAGTAGTTCGGGCCGCCATACGGGTCTTGCAGCGGCAGGTAGTTGGCGATCAGCGTGACAAAGCCCTCGCGGCCGGGCTCGTAGCTGTTGAAGAGGTAGAAGTCGGTCGCGTCCACCTTGGGCGTGGTGGTGATGAAGGGCGCCTCGCGGTGGCTCGACGCCTCGGCGGGCGCGGCCAGCAGGCCGGCGAGTGCAGCGCACAGCGCAGCGGCGAGGGGCAGCTGCTGCCCCGGGGTTTCACGGTGGGATGTCATGGTCTCTTCCTTGTTGGGTCCGTCAGGCGGCCCCTTGTCACCGGGGCCGGGCGCGGCACCCGCTGAAATTGCGGGTGCCTGGACCGGGTTACGCAGGAAGGCGCCGAACGGATGCAGGCCCGCCCCAGCCGGCTGCCGAGCCCGCGGAATCAGCGCAAGGGCTGCACGCCCGACGCGTCGCCGCGCTGCACCCACGCCGCGAACTCGTCGCGCAGGCGCGCGCTTTCGCGGACGACGCGCGACCACACGGCCACGCGCGCGGGCGTGTCGTCGTTGTAGCGCTTGAAGTCTGCGCGGTCGGGCAGCTTGCCGTTGGGCAGCGAGGCCACCCACTGCGGCGTGGGCGACAGCAGCACCACGTTGTCGAGTTGCGCGGTGGCGCGGTGGCGGTGCTTCAGGCTCTTGTCGAGCCAGCCGGGGATGACGCTGGGCTGGAAGTGCGGGTAGAGAACCAAGTCGGCGCCGTGCGGCTCGGGCACAAGGTCGCCCGCCGTCGCCAGCGACAGGCCGGCACCCGGCGGCGCGCCGCCATCGTCGGCCGCTCCGGCATGCAGCCCGGCGTAGTCGAGGTGCAGGTGGTAGTCGGTGATGCCGCCGTCCCAGTAGGCGCCGGTCGGCGCGCCGGGAATGTCGTTCACGGCCTCCAGCAGGAACGGGATCGAACAACTCGCCAGCAGGCTCAGGCGCAGGTTGGCAGCGCTCAGCGCCACGCTGTGCGTGCGGTAGGCGTGCAGGTGCAGCGGCAGCGGCTCGCGCGGGTCCGAGAACACCACCCGCTCAAGCCAGCCGCCCATCGCGCGCCGGCTCACCGCGTTGGCGGCAAATGCCCCCAGGTAACCCAGTGGCGTGCGCACGCGCCCCTCGCGCCGCAACAGGTGCAGCCCGCGGCTGGTGAACACGTGCAGCCGGTAGCGCGGGTGGCACAGCACCTCGGCTTCGCGCCCGCCGAAGCGCTGCTGCAGCTTCGCGCCGAACACCTCGCTAACGTGCCGCAGGGCCGGCGCCTTGCCGGGGCGGTGTTCGTAGTCCTGGTGGATGTAGTCGTGCGCCATTTGCGCCAGGGCCGGCGCCGGGTCGTTCATGCACGCCGTGGCCATGCGCCACGCACCGATCGACGCGCCGAGCAGGTGCACGGTGTGGCGGCTGCTGCTCAGCCAATCGCCGAAGATGAACTGGTCGAGCGGGTTCAGCACCAGCCCCTTGGGGCCACCGGCCGCGGCCGGGATCACGCGCACATCGTGCGGGCGCAAGCCGTGCTCACGCAGCGCCGACATCGCGCGCGGGCCGGCGTGGATGGAGAGGGCCTGCATGGGCCGGACTGTATCGGCCGGTGCGACGGCCTGCATCGGACGGGCTTCTGGCGCGCTGCCTTCCGGCGTAGCATGGAGCGATGGACGAACACGCTCACGACCACGCCCACGACGACGACCACAGCGAGCTCGGCGAGATGGACCTGCGCGTGCGCGCGCTCGAAACCGTGCTCACGCAAAAGGGCTACATCGACCCGGCCGCGCTCGACGTGCTGATCGACACCTATCAGACGAAGATCGGCCCGCGCAACGGCGCGCGTGTGGTGGCGCGTGCGTGGGTGGACCCGGCCTTCCACGCCTGGCTTCTGCGCGATGCGAGTGCCGCGATTGCCTCGCTCGGCTACACCGGCCGCCAGGGCGAACACATGGTGGCGGTGCCCAACACCGCCACGCGCCACAACCTGGTGGTGTGTACGTTATGCAGCTGCTACCCGTGGCCAGTGCTCGGCCTGCCGCCCACCTGGTACAAGAGCGCGCCGTACCGATCGCGCGCTGTGAAAGACCCGCGCGGCGTGCTGGCCGACTTCGGCGTGGCGCTGGCCGAAGCCATCGAGATCCGCGTCTGGGACTCGACCGCCGAGCTGCGCTACCTCGTGATCCCGCAACGCCCCGCCGGCACCGAGGCCTTCAGCGAAGCGCAGCTTGCCGCGCTGGTGACCAGGGACTCGATGATCGGCACCGGCTTGCCGCGGACGCCTGGGGCGGCAGCATGACCGGCACGACTTACACCAGCCACGCCGACCTGGGCGGCCAGCCCGGCCACGGCCCGGTGATGCCCGAGCCCGAAGCCGAGTTGTTCCATGCCGACTGGGAGCCACGCGTGCTGGCGTTGACGCTGGCGATGGGCGGCACCGGCGCCTGGAACATCGACATGAGCCGCAGCGCGCGCGAGACACTGCCCGACTACGCGGCGCTGAATTACTACCAGGTCTGGATCGCCGGGTTGGAGAAGCTGCTCGCCGATCGCCGCCTGGTGCTGGCCGACGAACTGCGCGCAGGTCGCTTGCTTCACCCCGCGGCACCGGTGCCGCGCGTGCTGATGGCCGACGCGGTGCCGGCCGCGCTGGCGAAGGGCTCGCCAACCCTGCGCTCTACGAATGCGCCGGCACGCTTTCAAACGGGCCAGGCCGTTCGCACGCGCGCTCGACCGGCCGGGCACCACTCGCGCCTGCCTGGCTATGCGCTCGGCAAGCGCGGTGTGGTCGAACAGGTGCACGGCACGCATGTGTTTGCCGACGCGCACGCCCAAGGCCTGGGCGAGCAACCGCAGTGGCTCTACACCGTCGTCTTCGACGGCACCGAGCTGTGGGGCGCCAATGCCGCGCCGGGGCTGGCGGTGTCGATCAACGCGTGGGAGCCGTACCTGGAGGCAGCGCCATGACGCCGCCAGCTTCAGAAGCGACCGGCTCGTCCGTCTCGGCCGCCTCGTCAGTGTCGGTCGACGCCCTGCCCGGCCTGCCGCAAGACGGCGACGGCCCCGTCTTCGCCGAACCCTGGCAAGCGCAGGCGTTTGCGATGTCGTTGGCGCTGCACCAGAAGGGCCTGTTCACCTGGTCCGAATGGGCGCAAGCGCTGGCTGAACGCATTACCGCGGCGCAAGCTGGAGGCGACGCCGACCTGGGCGACACCTACTACCACCACTGGCTCGCCGCACTCGAAACGCTGGTCGCCGCCAAGGGCGCGAGCACGGCCGACGAACTGCAAACGTACCAGCGCGCCTGGGACCACGCGGCCGACCGCACGCCGCACGGTCAGCCGATCGAATTGGTCGCAAGCGACTTTTCGACTCGGGGTCGTGAACGATAACTCTGTCCATGCAGCGCATCGCACGGCGTGTCCCGAAGCAGGACCAGCAGGCAAGCGACCTCGCTCTCTGGCTCGCCCAGCCCATGGCCGACCGAATCGCCGCGGTCGAAACCTTGCGTGCGCAGGCACACCCGCCACTGGGCTCCACCGATGCTGAACCGCGCCTTCAGAGAGTTTGCCGAGTTGCTCAACGCGAAAGGCGTTGAGTACCTGCTCGTCGGAGGCTCGGCCAGCCACCGCGCCGAATCGATTTGCTGACCGCCATCGACGGCGTCGAGTTCGACTTGCTTCCTGCGCCGCGAGCAGGTTGAACTCTCTGGTGTCCGCTTGAACATCATCGGCCTCGACGACTTTAAGCTCAACAACGTGGCCAGTGGCCGACACAAAGACCTGGCCGACCTGGAGAGCCTGGGCCTCACGCCCGCCAGCGGCCAACCGACCTCTGGCTCAGCAGAAACGCATTGACGCGGCTCAGCGTCTCGGTTGCAGCTTCGCAAACGCTGCCGCCATGGCCGACGGCGCATCGGCCGCCGTGCGCGCGCCGCCACCCGTGACGCTCGCCTTCTCGCCAGGCCCCGCCGGCCGGAACGCATTGCCGGCCGCAGCACCCGCGCCACCCTGCGCCGGCTTGGCATCGAGCTTCATCGTCAGCGAGATGCGCTTGCGCGCGAGGTCCACTTCGAGCACCTTGACCTTGACGATGTCGCCCGTCTTGACCACCTCACGCGCGTCGCTGACGAACTTGTGCGCGAGTTGGCTCACGTGGATCAGCCCGTCCTGGTGCACTCCCAGGTCGACGAACGCACCGAACTGCGCGACGTTGCTGACCGTGCCCTCCAACGTCATTCCAGGCTGCAGATCCTTGATGTCCTCGATGCCATCGGCCAGCCGCGCGACCTTGAAATCCGGGCGCGGGTCGCGGCCGGGCTTCTCGAGTTCGGCGAGGATGTCCTTCACGGTGATCGCGCCGAACGTGTCGTCGGCGAAGGCTTCTGGTTTCAGCGCACGGATCACGTCGCTGCGGCCCATCACCTCGGCAGCCGGCTTCTTTACGGCCGACAGGATGCGCTCGACGACGACATACGTCTCCGGGTGCACGCCCGACTGGTCCAGCGGGTTGTCGCCGCCGCGGATGCGCAAGAAGCCCGCACTCTGCTCGAAGGTCTTGGCGCCCAGGCCGCTGACATCGAGCAACTGCTTGCGGTTGCGGAAGGCACCGTGCGCGTCGCGCCAGCGCACGATCGAACCCGCCACCGCCGCACTCAAGCCCGACACGCGCGACAGCAGCGGCACTGAGGCGGTGTTCAGGTCCACGCCGACCGAGTTGACGCAGTCTTCGATCACCGCGTCGAGGCTCCTGGCCAGCTCGCCCTGGTTCACGTCGTGCTGGTACTGGCCGACGCCGATGCTCTTGGGCTCGATCTTCACCAGCTCGGCCAGCGGGTCTTGCAAGCGCCGTGCGATGCTGACGGCGCCGCGCAAGGTGACGTCCAGCTCGGGCAGTTCCTTGCTGGCGTATTCACTCGCGGAGTAGACCGACGCGCCGGCTTCGCTGACGACGACTTTGTCGATCTTCGTGTCTGGCGCCATGCCGTGAATGCGCTTGATCAACTCGCCCGCGAGCTTGTCGGTCTCGCGGCTCGCGGTGCCGTTGCCGATGGCGATCAGGTTCACGCCGTGCGTGGCGCAAAGGCGCGCCAGCGTGTGCAGCGAGCCGTCCCAGTCGCGCCGCGGCTCGTGCGGGAAGATCGTCTCGGTGCCCAGCACCTTGCCGGTGGCGTCCACCACCGCGACCTTGCAGCCGGTGCGGATGCCGGGGTCCAGGCCCATCACCACCCGCGGGCCGGCGGGCGCGGCGAGCAGCAGGTCGCGCATGTTTTCGGCGAAGACCTTGATCGCCACCTTCTCGGCTTCTTCGCGCAGTCTTGCAAAGACGTCGCGCTCCAGGCTCAGGCTCAGCTTGACCTTCCAGGCCCAGGCGATGCATTTGCGGATCAGGTCGTCGGCGGGGCGTGCGCGGTGGCTCCAGCCCAGATGCACCGCGATGCGGCCCTCGGCAAGGCTCGGGGTGGTGGTGGATCGACTCGGCTTGATGGCCGGGGATGAACCCGCAGCTTCGACCGGCTCAGCCCGAACGGTGTTGCCTGCCCCTTCTTCAACTCGCGCGCCATGCCGTTCGCCCTGAGCTTGTCGAAGGGCAAGTCCCGCCGCTGCCACATCCGGCGTCACCAGCTTCGCGTCGAGAAACTCCAACGCGCGCCCACGAAACACCGCCAGCGCGCGGTGCGAGGGCACGGTGCGGATCGGCTCGGCGTAGTCGAAGTAGTCGCGAAACTTCGAGATGTCCGCATGGTTCGCGTCTTTGCCGTCGAGCAGCCGGCTCTGGAACACACCCTCGCCCCACAACCACTCGCGCAGCTTGCGCACCAGCACCGCGTCTTCGGCCCAGCGCTCGGAGAGGATGTCGCGCACGCCGTCTAGCACAGCCGTCGCATCGGCAAAGCCGGCCTCGGCGTTGATAAAGGCGGTGGCCTCGGCCGAAGGGTCCAGCGCCGGGTCGGAGAACAGCTTGTCGGCCAGTGGCTCGATGCCAGCCTCGCGGGCGATCATCGCCTTGGTGCGGCGCTTGGGTTTGAAAGGCAGGTAGAGGTCTTCCAGCTCTTGCTTGGTCGGCGCGGCGTCAATCGCCGAGCGCAGCTCAGGCGTCAGCTTGCCCTGCTCTTCGACGCTCTTGAGTACCGCGGCGCGGCGGTCCTCCAGTTCACGCAAGTAGGACAGGCGCGCTTCGAGCTCGCGCAGTTGCGTATCGTCGAGACCGTCGGTGGCCTCCTTGCGGTAGCGCGAGATGAAGGGCACGGTGGCGCCCCCGTCGAGCAACTCCACCGCGGCGTTGACCTGGGCCGGCCGCACCTTCAACTCGGCGGCGATCTGCAGAAGAATCTTGTTCAAGGCGAGGGCGGAAAACGAAAGCGGCGCAGTGTGCCACAGGGCCGGATCTGCCCGAGGCCGCCGCGCGACCGGCGGTGCCGAGGCTCAACGTCGCCCGAACAGCCGCCGCGCCGCCCGCCACGCCAGCTCGAACGTGAGCCGGTGGTTGGCCGCGATGAACCACAGCGGCGAGAAGTCCTTGCGCAAGACCCGCACGTCGCCGACCTTCGCATCGCGCTCGAACAAACGGTGCCCCACCAGCCCCGGCGCGGCATGTACCACCGGGAACAGCAGGGCCAGCCACGGCAGCGGGCTCCAGAGCGCCAGCGGCAGCCACACCAGGCCCGCCACGGTGCCCGCCACATGCAGCCCCCGGTTGAGCGCGTGCCGATGCTCGGGGAGGAAGTGGTGGCGGTAGAAATGATCAAACGAAATCGCGCCCGGTGCGACCGGCTCGCCGGGGGGTTGCGAGGGCTGAGGGGCGGACGAGGCAGAGCTTGGTGGCGTGGGCATGATGAACCTTTCGGTTGACGATGTCGTCATCATGCGAGCCTTTGCTCGTATTGCATACTCGCATTCTCAGCCAGGCCCGACGCCGATGAAGAAGAGCGACCTCAAACCCCGAAAGGCGCCCCGCCAGCAGCGCTCGCAGGCGATGGTGGTGCTCATCCTGCAGGCGGCGGCTCGCGTTCTGGCGCGCGATTCGCTGGCCGGCTTCAACACCAACCGGGTGGCCGAGGTGGCGGGCATCAGCGTTGGCTCGCTGTACCAGTACTTCCCGAACAAGTCGGCGCTGGTCACGGCGCTGATCCACGAGGCGCACCGGGACTTCACGGCCGCGCTGGACCGGCTGTTCCACCAGGTCGATGGCCAGCCGCTGGAGCCCACGCTGCGGGCGGTGGCACGGCTGGCCATCGAGCAGCAATACGCCAACCCGGTGCTCGCCGCCGCACTCGACCACGAAGAGAAGCGCTTGCCGATCCAGGACCACCTGCAGGCCTTCGGCGCCATGCTGCTGAGTCGGGTGGGCACGCTGCTGCAGCGGCACGCCGACGCGCTGGCGCCCAGCCTGCCCGCATCGGCGGCGGCCGACTGCCTGACCCTCACCAAAGCCCTCGTCGAGGCCGATGCCGAGCAGGGCCGAAAGCCCGCTGCCGACCTGGAAGACCGCATCGTGCGCGCGCTGCTCGGCTACCTGACGCTGCCGGCGCCACCCGCTCGACTGACCCCGAATCGAACGACGACCGCTCGGCGCAAGCCGCAGCGCTCGCTTCGGGCGCCGTCGGCCCAGCGCCGCTAATTGATCGAACTCGACCCCGGCATCTGATCAGTCACCGGCGTGAACAACCCACCCACATCGACCGAATCGAAGTGGTACTTCAAACCGCAAAAGTCGCACCCGACTTCGGCGCGGCTTTGTTCTGCGACGATGCCGTCGACCTCCTCGCGGCCAAGGCTGCGCAGCATGTTGCCCACGTGCTCGCGCGAGCAGGTGCACGCAAAGCGCGGGCCGTTGGCGCCGGTCTGCGGCTCGAAGCGGCGCAGCGGCTCTTCCCAGAACAGGCGGCGCAAAACGGTGTTCACATCGAGGCCGAGCAGTTCGTCGCGCGTCAGCGTGGCAGCGAGGTGGGCGATGCGGTTGTAGGCTTCATTGACGCCGATTTCATCCTCGTTGCGCTGGCTCGCCGATGAGCCGCCGATGTTGCCCGCGCCCTGGACTGGCAGACGCTGGATCAGCAGGCCAGCGGCCACCTTGTCGTCCGCTGCGAGGATCAGTTTGGTGTCGAGCTGCTCCGACTGCAGCATGTAGTGCTCCAGCACCTCGCTCAACTGCTGCAGCGGTTCGCGCGCATCGCCGTGCAGCGGCACGATGCCGGTGTAGGGCTGCTGGCCGGGGTGCCGGTCTTTCGGGTCGAGCGTGATCGAGCAGCGGCCCTGGCCACCGGCGTTCAGCATCGCCTCCAGCCGATCGCCCGGCCGGACCTCGCCCACCACCTTGGCGGTGACGCGAAAGGCCAGGTCGGGCTGCACCTGCGCCACCGCGAGCTTCACCGGGCCGTCGCCGAAGACCTGCAGGATCAGCGAGCCGCTGAACTTGATGTTGGCCTGCATCAGCGTGGCCGCGGCGGCCATCTCGCCCATGAGGACGCGTACCGGCACCCCAAAAGAGTCGTCGGCCGCCTCACGCCGGCGAAGTACCTCCTGCCAGCTGTCGGTCAACCGCACCAGCATCCCGCGCACGGGAAAGCCTTCAAAAATGAACCTGTGGAGCTCGCTCACCAGCCAGTTTCTCCGCTGTCCACCGCGACCGGAATCAAGCCGGCGCGAAAGCGCCTCGCGTTGCTGACGTAGTGCTTGGCCGAGCGCTGCAGGCCTTCGATCTGCTGCGCAGTGAGCGGGCGCACCACCTTGGCGGGCGAGCCCATGATGAGTGAGCCGTCGGGGAATTCCTTGCCCTCGGTCACGAGCGAGGCCGCGCCGACGAGGCAGTTGCGGCCGATCTTCGCGCCGTTGAGCAGCACGGCGCCGATGCCGATGAGCGAGCCGTCGCCCACTGTGCAGCCGTGCAGCATGGCGCGGTGGCCCACCGTCACGTTCTCGCCCAGCGTGACGGGGAAGCCGGGGTCGGAGTGCACCACGCTGCCGTCCTGGATGTTGCTGCCGCGGCCGACGCGCAACTCCTCGTTGTCGCCGCGCATCACCACGTTGAACCACACACTGGTGTTTTCGCCCAGGTGCACGTTGCCGACGACCTGCGCGCTCTCGGCCACCCAGGCGGAGCTGGCCACACGGGGAATCAATTGATCGACTTGGTAGACCGCCATGGTGGTGTGCGAGGGTGTCGCCGGAGAGAGGAAGCCGATAATTCTAGAGATGAAGTCCCCGAACGCGCCGGTGGAGGTGGCCGCAACTGCGCAGGCCACGCCCTCCGAGCTGCCTCGCGAAGCCCGAGCCGCGGCGCTGCAAGTCTTGCAGCAGGCCGACCCGGCGCGCAAGGTTGTGCAAACGCGCGCGCTGTTTGCAGGCGTCGGCGCGGCAGACATCGACACCCACGTCGTCTTCGACGAGCCCGCCTCCCTGCCCGGTCGCCCCACGCTGCCGCGGCTGGTGCCGCCCAAAGCCGTGCCCACCCGCTCGCCCTTCACGCTCGAAGGCCGCGCCGCGCTGCTGCACGCCATCACGCACATCGAGTTCAACGCCATCAACCTGGCGCTCGATGCGGTGTGGCGCTTTCCCGGCATGCCACCGGCCTACTACACCGACTGGCTGCGCGTGGCCGCTGAAGAAGCGCTGCACTTCACGCTGATGCGCGAGCACCTGCAAAGCCTGGGCTTCGACTACGGCGCGTTCGATTCGCACGACGGCCTGTGGCTGATGGTGCAGCGCACCGCGCACGACGTGACGGCGCGCATGGCGCTGGTGCCGCGCACGCTGGAGGCGCGCGGCCTGGACGCGTCGCCGCCGATCCAGGCCAAGCTGCGCCAGGCGGGCGATCTGCGCGCGGTGGACATTCTCGACGTGATCCTGCGCGACGAGGTCGGCCACGTCGCCATCGGCAACCACTGGTACCGCTGGCTGTGCGCGCGCGACGGATGCGACCCGGTGACGCTCTACCCTGCGCTCGCGCAGACGTACGACGCCCCTCGCCCTCGCCCGCCGTTCAACATCGAGGCGCGGCTCGCCGCAGGCTTCACGCTGGCCGAGCTCGATCTGCTCGCATGATGTGCGATGAACGAGCGGCCTGAACCAGCAGACCGCGACGACAACTCGAATCGCAGGAACCCCATGAACATCTTCGTCGCCGGCTTTCACCACGAGACCAACACATTTGCGCCGTCGCCGGCCGACTGGGCCGCGTTCGAGTCGGGCGCTGGTTACGCGGCGTACTCGCGCGGTGCCGTGATGCTCGAACGCATGCAAGGCAGCAGCCTGGCCATCGGCGGTTTTGCGCAGGCCGCGCGCGAGCGCGGCTGGACGCTGCTGCCCTCGGTGTGGGCCGGCGCGGTGCCGTCCAACCGCGTCACTGCGGCGGCGTTCGAGCGCATCTGCGCCGAGATCGTCGACGACCTGCAGCAAGACGATCTCGATGCGATCTACCTCGACCTGCACGGCGCGGCGGTGGCCGAGGGCTGCGACGACGCCGAGGGCGAACTGCTGCGGCGCATCCGCGCGGTGGTCGGGCCCAACCTGCCGATCGTGGCCAGCCTGGACCTGCACGCCAACGTGACCGCGCAAATGCTGCGCCTGAGCAGCGCCATGACGGCCTACCGCACCTACCCGCACGTGGACATGCGCGAGACCGGCGCGCGCGCCGCGCAGATGCTGGCGCATCGCCTGGGCGACGCAACCGGCCTCACCCAGGCCGAGCGCCACCAGCACAGTGAACGCGTGCCGTTCCTGCTGCCGCTGAACGCGCAGTGCACGCTGATGGAGCCCGCCGCATCAATCATCCAGCTGCTCGAGCGGCTGGAAAACGAGCACAAGGTCGAGCTGAACTTTGCGATGGGCTTTTCGGCCGCCGACTTCTCCGAGTGCGGGCCGGTGCTGTTCGGCTACGGCCCCGACGCCGACGAAGTGGCAGGCGCTGTGAAGCGGCTGTACGACGAGGCGGTCGTGCAGCGCCGAGGCGATTGGGCGTTGGAGCTGCTGCCACCCGCCGACGCGATCGAGCAGGCCATCGCGCTGGCCGCCGACGCGAGCGGCCCGGTGGTCATTGCCGACACGCAGGACAACCCCGGCGCCGGGGGCGACTCCAACACCACCGGCTTGCTGCATGCGCTCGTCCACGCGCGCGCCGGCGAGCGGCTCGGCGGACGTGTGGCACTGGGCTTGTTGTTCGACTCCGAGTCCGCCCGCGCCGCGCACGCTGCGGGCGTGGGCGCCACGCTGGCGTTGAGCCTCGGCCGATCGGTGCCCACCTGGTCGGGCGCGATGACCGAACCGCCGCTGCAGGCGCAAGTCACGGTGCTGGCGCTGAGCGACGGCGTCGTGCCGCTGCACGGGCCGATGACCGCCGGCATGACGACGACGCTCGGGCCCTGCGCCTGCGTCGAGCTTGCCGGCATCCGCGTGCTGCTCAGCAGCGCCAAGGCGCAGATGCTCGACCTCGACCTGTACCGCTTCCTCGCCGTGGAGCCGGCGCAGATGAAGCTGCTGGTCAACAAGAGCTCGGTGCACTTTCGGGCTGCGTTTGCACCGATCGCATCGCACATCCTGGTCGCCAAGGCGCCGGGGCCGATGGCGGCCGACCCGGCCGACCTGCCGTGGCAGCACCTGCCCGAGGGCATGGCGCGGCGGCCCTGAACTTGCTTGGGCTGCTGCCGGCGTGGCCTCGCCAGCCCCGCGCTCTTTGGTGCGAGCGCATGGCGGGTGCGTGGGGCGAGTGCGTGGGGCGAGCCCACGTTCGGCCCGCACTACACTCGCGTCCTTCACGGTGTGCGCACCGACGCCGCCGTTCCACATTCCTATCGATGAGGTTTTTCATGACCACCCTGACCACCCGCCGCTTTCTGCAAACCGCCGGCCTGATGGCGGCCGGGCTCATCCTGGCCGCCTGCGGCAAGAGCGAACCGCCGCCGGCACCGACGGCGACTGCGCCCGCCCCCGCCGCCACGCCCGCGCCGCCGCCACCGGCACCGCCCAAGGTCTACGTCGTGGGCACCGACGCCGCCTACGCCCCGTTTGAATCGCAGAACGAGAAGGGCGAGATCGTCGGCTTCAACATCGACGTGATGAACGCCATTGCCAAGAAGGCCGGCATGGAAGTGAAGTTTGTCAACACGCCGTGGGAAGGCATCTTCAACACGCTCGCGCAGGGCGACCGCGACCTGCTGATCTCCTCCATCACGATCACCGAGGAGCGCAAGCAGACGATGGACTTCAGCGCCCCGTACTTCGACGCAGCGCAACTCATCGCTGTCAAGCAGAACTCCAAGGTCGCCAAGTTCGACGACCTGAAAAAGCTCAAGGTCGGCGTGCAGACCGGCACCACCGGTGACGAGGTGGTGAGCAAGCTGCAAGGCAAAACCAGCACCAACATCAAGCGCTTCGAGTCGACCCCGCTGGCGCTGAAAGAGCTGGAGGCCGGCGGCGTGGACGCGGTGGTGGCCGACAACGGTGTGGTCATCAACTACGTGGCCAACAACGCCGGCGGCAAGTTCAAGACCGTCAGCGACACGGCGTTCGCGCCCGAGCAATATGGCATCGCCGTCAAGAAGGGCAACACCGAGCTGCTCGCCAAGCTGAACAAGGGCCTGGCCGACATCAAGGCCGACGGCACCTACGACCAGATCTACACGAAGTACTTCGGCAAGCCGGCTGGGGCCGGAGCCTCCGCACCGGCGCCGGCTGCGTCCAAGTAGCTCGCCGCGTCAGTCTCGCCAAGGCGCCAGGCGTCGCTGAAGTGGACCTTCGCTGGGAGATCCTCGCTGGCTATGGGCCGCTGTTCGTCAGCGGCCTGTGGATGACGATCCAGCTGACCATCGTGTCGATCAGCCTGGGCCTGGTGCTCGGTGTGTTCCTCGGCCTGGTCAGCAGCTCGCGCGACGCGCCGCAGCCCAAGCCCAGCGGACTGCGCTGGGGCTTGAAGGCGCTGCGCGCGGTCACGCTGGCGTACGTGACGTTCTTCCGCGGCACGCCGCTGTTCGTGCAGATCCTGCTCGTGCACTTTGCGCTGATGCCGGCCCTGGTCCACCCCGACCACGGGCTGCTGCTGGCGGGCGAGGTGGCGCGCGAGTTCCGCCAGTCGCACGGCGCGTTCTTCTCGGGCGCGCTGGCGCTCACGCTGAATGCGGGCGCGTACATCTCAGAGATCTTCCGCGCCGGCATCCAGAGCATCCACCAGGGCCAGACGCAAGCGGCCTACAGCGTGGGGCTGAGCTACCCTCAGGCGATGCGCTTCATCGTGCTGCCGCAGGCGTTTCGCCGCATGATGCCGGCGCTGGTGAACGAGGGCATCACGCTCATCAAAGACTCGTCGCTCGTCTCGGCCATCGGCCTGGCCGAGCTGGCGCTGGCGGCGCGCACGGTCGCCGGGGCGTACTCGCGTTACTGGGAGCCCTACCTCGCGATCTCGGCGATGTACCTCGTCTTGACTTTGCTGCTGTCTGGCCTGGCCAAACGGCTCGAAGCGCCCCAGCACTTGCGCGGCCGGTAGCCTGCCGTTCCGTTCAGGGCGCGCGATGTGGCAGGGTCACAACGCATTCGGGTTTCCCCGTGAATCGCTGCCTACAATGAAATTACGTCGATACGAAACCAGATGTCGCACCGCCTCAACGATCTGAAAACTCCTTAGGAATCCAAGATGATGAAGAAGTCGCTTCTCACGGTCGCCCTGGCCACCGTGGCCGCCGGTTCGGCGCTCGCCCAAAGCTCGGTCACGATCTACGGCCGCCTGAACCAGAGCGTGGAGCGCCAAAAGACCGGCACCGCCGAGCCGGTCTGGGTGCTGCAGAACAGCTCGTCGCGCATTGGTTTCAAAGGTGCCGAAGACCTGGGTGGCGGCCTGAAGGCAGGCTTCCAAATCGAGCACGGCTTCAGCCCCGACACCGGCGCGGCGGCTGGCACGTTCTGGGGTCGCCAGTCTGAAGTGAACCTCGGCGGTAACTTCGGCCTGCTGCGCCTGGGCAACTTCACGAGCGAGGCCTACTTTGCCACGGCTGACTACATCAGCATGCACAACCACGACACGGGCACGTCGTCGGACGCGCTGTACGCCTACCTGGGTCGGGACATCAACAAGATCGCCTACCGCACGCCCGACATCAAGGGGCTGACGGTCGAAGGTGCTGTTGCGTTGAGCGAGGCTTCCGGCTTCGGCCGCACGATCGACCTGGCAGCCAACTACGCCATCGGCCCGCTCCAGCTCGGTGCTGGATACCAGCGTGTCAGCACGACGGCTCAGAAGCAGTTTGCGATCCGCGGCTTGTACGAGATCGGCTCCTTCGTCATCGGCGCCTACGTGCAGCGCGACGAAAACGGCTACGCCGCCGGCAAGCGCACCACCACGCGACTGTCGGGCATGTACACGCTGGGCAGCTCGGAGCTGCACCTGAACTTCGGCAACGCCGGCAAGTACAGCAGCGTGCCCGACAGCAGCGCCAAGCAGTTCACCGTGGGCTACAACTACAACATGAGCAAGCGCACCAAGGTGTACAGCTTCTACACCAAGGTCGATGCGGCCGCCGGCAACACCTACCTGACCGACTTCAGCTCCTTCGCGGTCGGCGTGCGCCACAACTTCTGATCGCGGCTGACGCTGCAGTAAAGCCGGTCTCAGGACCGGCTTTTTTCATGGTGCCTCGACTTGGAGAGCCGCTGCGGCGCTAACCGAGAAAGTAGCGCTTCAGCCCGGCCAGGATCATCTCGACCGCAATCGCGGTGAGCACCAGGCCCATCAGTTTTTCAAGCGCAGCGACGACCGAGTCGCCGAGCAGACGGCGGATGCGCTCGCACAGCAACAGCACCGCGCCCGACACCAGCATCGCGCAGCTGAGCGCGCCCACCCAGGTCATCACTCGCTCGGGCTGGCGCGACGCGAGCAGCAGCACGGTCGCCATTGCCGACGGGCCGGCGAGCAGCGGGATGGCCAGCGGAAAGACGAACGGCTCCTTGCCGTCGGACGTGCCGTACACGCCGTCCGCGTGGCTGAAGATCATGCGAATCGACACCATCAGCAAGATCACGCCGCCGGCCACCTCGAGCGAACGCTCGGACAGGCGCATCACGCGCAGGAACGCATCGCCGAAGAACATGAACGCGAACAGCACCAGGAAGGCGATGCCGACCTCGCGCAGCGCCACCCAGCGCCGCCGCGCTGCCGGCACGTCGCGCATGATCGGAATGAACACCGGCAGGCTGCCCAGCGGGTCGAGCACCAGCAACAGCAGGATGAAAGCGGAGAGAAAGCTGTGGTCCATCGGGCCCTTGTGTTCGGTGAAGCCCCGGCCAATGTGGGCTCGCTACTTCAGGAACTCCGGTGACACCAGGCGCGGCAGCCACAGGATGATCTCGGGGAACATGATGGTCGCCGCCAGCACGCCGAGCATCGGCATCAGCATGATCATCACGTCCTTCAGCACGTACATCAGCCGCACCTTGGCGATCGCGCACGAGATCATCAGGCACAGGCCGTACGGCGGCGTCACCAGCCCGAAGGCGAGCGAGATGATGCCCACCATCGCGAAGTGCACCGGGTCCATGCCCACCGCGCGCGCCAGCGGCTCCAGGATGGTGCCGACGATGATGATGGCCGGGATGGCGTCCAGAAAGCACCCCACCACCAGGAAGCAAAGGGCAATGAAGAAGCCGGTGGCCGTGATGCCCATGCCCCACGAGCCCACGCCGGCCAGCAGCGCCTTCGGGATCTGGTAGTACGCCAGCAGCCAGCCGAACGCGCTGGCGGTGCCGACGCAGAACAGCGCCACCGCCGCGAGCTTGCCGGTGTCGAGCAGCGCACCCTTGAGCTGCGTGCCGTTCATCTCGCGGTAGACGAAGACAGAGAGCAGCCCGGCGTAGACCACCGCAATCGCCGCCGACTCGGTGGCGGTGAACCAGCCGAAAATCTTGCCGCCGATGATGATGACCGGCGTCATCAGCGCGGGCACCGCGATCGCCAGCGCTGTGCCGATCTCCTTCAGGTTGGAGCGCGGGTACTTGGGGTAGTTGCGCAGCTTGGCGTAGACGTGCACCGTCGCCATCTGCACTGCACCGAGCAGCAGCCCCGGCAGGATGCCGGCCAGGAACAGCGCGCCGATCGAGACCGACAAGGTGCCGCCCCACACGATCATCAGAATCGACGGCGGAATGATGACGGCCAGCACCGCCGACACCGCGGTGATGGCGACCGAGAACGACAGGTCGTAGCCCTCCTTCACCTGCGCCTCGATGAAGATCTTCCCCTGGCTCGCCGCGTCGGCCGTGGACGAACCCGAGATACCGGCAAAGAAGATCGACAGCACCACGTTCACCTGCGCAAGGCCGCCCGGCAGATGGCCCACCAGGTCGCGCGAGAGACGCACCAGCCGGTCGGTGATGCCGCCCACGTTCATCAGGTTCGCGGTCAGCAGGAAGAACGGCACCGCCAGCAGGATGAACGAGTTGTAGGACTTGAAGGTCTCGTTGAACAGGATCATCGGCGACAGGCGCGGCTCGATGAACATCACCGGCAGGCACGCCAGGCCGAGCGCAAACGCGACCGGCACGCGCACGATCATCAGCCCGAAGAACACGCCGAAGAGAACCAGCGCGGCCATCGTCGGCGTCAGCGCCGCGCCGCCGCCCATCACGCGGGGCGTCCGGTGCGGAGCGCGTGCACGTCGGCCAAGAAGCGCTCGCCGAGGAACAGCACCCAGGTCAGCCCCGCCATCGGCCACGCGGCAAAGATCCACGGCATCGGCAACTCGGCCAGCTCCGACGTTTGGTTCCAGCCGAACTGCACGAACTTGATGCCGTACCAGATGAAGACCAGCGCAAAGCCCAGCACGAAGAGGTTGCTGACGATGCGCAGCAGCGCGTTCGCGCGCGGCTTCAACTCGGGCCAGAGGTCCACATCGAAGTGCGCGCCGTCGCGAATGCCCACCATCGAGCCGATCATGATCATCCAGATGAAGAAGAAGCGCGCCATCTCTTCGGTCCAGATGTAGGACGGGATCAGCGCGGTGAAGCGCGAGAAGATCTGCAGGCTGACCGGGATGATCAGGATGGCGACGGTGGCGATCAGCGCAGCGTCGAGCAAACGGCCGTAAGCGGCGATGAGCTTTCGCATGCGCTGCCTCGAAAGCACCTCAGGTGAAGGGGATGCCCGCGGCTGGCACCGCTTGCCGCGGGGTCGCTGCTGTGGCTTACAGCGCGTTGATCTTGGCCAGGATCGCGTCGGCGCCGATCTCTTTCGCGTACTCGATCATCACCGGATCGACCAGCTTCTTCATCGCGGCGCGGTCGGCAAACGGAATGCGCTTGAGCTTGCCGGCCTTCTCGAGCGCGTCGAGCTTGGCGGAGTCTTCGCTGGACTCGATCTGGCGGCCGTAGGCGCCAGCTTCCTTGCCGGCCTTGACGATGGCCGCCTGCAGGTCGGCTGGCAGCTTCTTGAACGTCTTGCCCGAGAACGCGAGCGGCCGAATCGTGATGGCGTGCTGCGTCATGTTCAGGTTCGGCGCCACCTCGAAGAACTTCATCTGCTCCACGCCCGCGGCTTCGTTTTCACCGGCGGCGATCACGCCGTTCTGGATCGCGTTGTAGACCTCGTTGTAGGCGATCACGGTGGGCGACATGCCGGTGGCGGCAAACGTCTTGCTCCAGATCGGCGCGCCCTGCACGCGCACCTTCAGGCCCTTCATCTCGGCCAGGTTGCGCACCGGCTTGTTGGCGAAGATGTTGCGCGTGCCGCCGCCGGCGTAGCCGATCAGCATCACGTCGGCCTTGGCGGCCACTTCGTCGGCCACGGGCTTGAGCGTGTCGGCATCGAGCACCTTGTTCCAGTGGTCGAGGTCGCGGAAGAGGAACGGTGCGTCGATGAACGGGGCGGCTTTGGAGAAGGTGGACATGTGGGCCGGCGAGACGATCGCAAAGTCCACCGACACGCCCTGGTTCATGTAGGCAAAGTAGTCCTTCTCAAGCCCGAGTGCGCTGTTCTTGTGCAGCACGAAGTTGATCGGCTTGCCGTAGTACTGCTTGACGAGCTGCTCGAACTTGACCAGCGCCTTGGTGAAGGCGTGGTCATCGTTGAACTGCGACGCGCCGTGCAGTGTGACCGGCGCCTGCGCCGCGGCGCCGAACGACATGGCCGAGGCGAGCACCGCGCCAAGCACCACCAGGTTGCGCCGAGCGGCGCGAAAGGAATGTTGCATCGTCGTCTCCATCGGTTTTGGGGCCACCGACCCGCCCTGCCCGCTGCGAACGGCGGCTCGCCATTGGTCAAGTGGTCTGGCCAATTGAAGCGGTTCGATTTGCGCGTGTCAATCCGAATCGACACCCACCATCACTGGCCCATCACGACGCCTTCACGCCGCGGGTCGGCGCCGCCGAACCACACCGGCTGGCCGCTGCCGCTGCGGCGCTGGATGCCTTGAAGGCCACTCGTCTGCGGCATCACGCGCACCTCGTGCCCCTTGGCCTTCAGTGCGTCAACGAGGGCAGGCGAGACGCGGTCCTGTTCCAACTCGGTCGGCCCGTTGCGCGAGCCGAAGTTGGGCAGCGAGATGGCCTGCTGCACATCGAGCCCCCAGTCGAGCGTGCCCACCAGCACCTTGGCCACGTAGTTGATGATGGCCGAGCCGCCCGGCGAGCCCACGCTCATCACCATCTGGCCGCTGACCTTGTCGAACACCAGCAGCGGCGACATCGACGAGCGCGGGCGCTTGCCGCCCTCGACGCGGTTGGCGATCGGCACGCCGTTCTCGCTCGGCGCGAACGAGAAGTCGGTCAGCTCGTTGTTGAGCAGGAAGCCGCGCACCATGATCTGCGCACCGAAGACGTTCTCGATCGTCGTCGTCATCGACACCGCGTTGCCGTTCGCATCGACCACCGACACGTGCGAGGTCGAGGGCAGCTCCGGGCTGCGGTCGTCGGCGAGCCGCGCCACGGGCACGCCGAGCATGGCCGGTGTGCCTGGTGTGGCGCGGCCCATGCTGCGATCGGTGATGAGACTGGCGCGCTGCGCGAGGTAGGCCGGGCTCAGCAATGCGGCGGCGCTGCCGCCGGGCAGGCTCGTGAAGTCGGGGTCGGCCACAAAGCGGCCACGGTCGGCGTAAGCCAGCCGGCCGGCCTCGCTGATCAGGTGCACGGCTTCAGCGCTCGGCTCCAGCAGGGCGCCGTTCTTCACCGGCGGCAGCGCGGCCAGGTTGCGACCGGCCAGCATGCCCAGCATCTGACCGATGGCCAGCGGCCCCGAGGACGGCGGCGGCATGCCACACAGGCGCCACAACCGGTAGTCGAAGCACAGCGGGTCACGCGTCTTGGCGCGGTAGCCGGCCAGATCGGCTTCGGTCAACAGGCCGGGGTTGGTGGCGTGGCCGCGCACTTTGGCCGCGATGTCACGCGCGATCGGGCCTTCGTAGAACACACCAGCGCCGCGCTCGGCCACGTCGCGCAGCACCGCCGCCAGCGCCGGGTTGCGCAAGCGCGTGCCGGCCGCTTTGGGCGAACCGTCGGGCTCGAAGAAGTAGGCCGCCGCGGTGGGGTCGTTGCGCAGCGGCTTGGCCGAGTCTTCGCGCAGCAAGGTCGCCAGCCGCGGGCTCACGATGAAGCCTTGCTCGGCCAGCTGGATGGCCGGCTGGAACAGCGACTTCCACGCGAGCTTGCCGTGCTGGCGGTGCGCCAGCTCCAGCGCTCGCAGCACACCCGGGGTGCCCACCGAGCGGCCACCGACCACGCCTTCCATGAAGGCCATCGGCTTGCCGTCCTTCATGAAGAGATCGGGCGTGGCGGCGGCCGGCGCGGTTTCGCGGCCGTCGTAGGTCTGCACCTGCTTCTGGTCCCAATGCACCAGGAACAAACCGCCACCGATCCCGGAGGATTGCGGCTCCACCAGCGTCAGCACCATCTGCACCGCAATCGCGGCGTCGACCGCGCTGCCGCCGGCGGCCAGCACCTGGCGGCCGGCGTCGGTGGCGAGCGGGTTGGCCGCGGCCACCATGAATTTGTTCGCTGACCAGCCGGGCTTGTCGGTGAACCCGCTTGCCGCCTCCGGCGCTTGCAGGCCAGCGGCCGGTGGCTGATAGACCAGCCCGGGTGGCGCCGTGGCGCAGCCCAGCAGCAGCGCCGAGGACAGCGCAACAAACAACGTGGCGTTGGAAGGCAAGAGGTGGTTCATGGCGACTCCTTGGTGACCGGTGCCGGCAACTGGTGCAGCACGCGTTGCGGAAATGGAATCTGCACGCCCTCGGCCATCAGCAGGTCGAGCAGCGCGAGGTGAACGTCGGAGCGCACATTGCCCTGGCCGTTCTCGGGGTCGAGAATCCAAAAGCCCAGGCTCAGGTCCATGCCGTCGGCGGCAAACTGGGTGAGCTGGCAGTTGGGCGCGGGGTCTTGCAGCACACGCGGCACGCGCGCAGCCGCGGCCTCCATCTTGGGGATCAGCGAGCGCACATCGGTGCCGTAGGCCACCTGCACGTTGGCGTTGATCGAGACCATGCGGTCGGCCAGCGACGAGTTCTCGACCCGCTGCGTGATCAACATCTCGTTGGGCACGATCGCCTCGCGCCCGTTCAACGAGCGGATGACGGTATAGCGCGTGCGGATGTCGGTGACGCGGCCTTCGAAGTTGTCGACCTTCACCATGTCGCCGATGCGCAGCGAGCCTTCGGCCAGGATCACGAAACCGCTGACGTAGTTGGCCGCGATCTTTTGCAGGCCAAAGCCCAGCCCCACGCCCAACGCGCCGCCCAGCACCGACAGCGCGGTGAGGTCGATGCCCACCGCCGACATCGCGACCAGCAGCCCGACGAACAGCAGCACCACGCGCACCAGGTTGGCGGCGATCTTGCGCACCGACAGGTCGCTGCCGCTGCCGTGCAGCAGCTTGCGCTCAATCGCTGCCGAGACCCACAGCGCCAGCACCATCACCAGCCCGGCGGTGATCGTGCCCTCGACCAGGTTGCGCAGCGTGATCTGCGCGCCGCCGACCTTCCAGCTCACCTCGTCCATCGCCTCCAGCACCAGTGGCAGCGCGCCGGTCACCCACAGCACCACGGCGAACCAGGCGACCCAGGAGATCGTCTTCTCGATCAGCCGCATCCAGCGCGACTGCGGGAACGTGGCGCTGAGCACGCGCACGGTGAGGCGGATGACGACCAGCGACAGAAGGATCGGAATGGCCAGCTTGAACACCGCCGGCTCCAGCGTGCCGGCGGTGGCGAGCCGTGCGGCGTAGGCGAACGCCAACGCCAGCACCGGGAACAGCACGCCGTCGACGATGCGGCGCCCGAACCAGATCGACCCCACCGGCGCAGACGCGCCGCGCAGCAGCCGCACCACGCCCCACGCGAGCACGAAGCAACCGGCGAGGAACGCCAATTCTTCCAGCGCACTGAGCTGGGTCAGCGCGCCCAGCAGGTTGCTCAGTTCATCGGCATTCACGGAACGGGCCATCGGCGAGTCGGGCGAGTGTGCGGACCACGACTGTAAGCGTTGCCCTCAGGGCGTTGCCCTGAACCCGCCGCGGCGGCGCCGGGCGGCTGGCGCAGCCGAGCCCAAGACGAATCAGCGAAACCGCGAATCAGCGAATCAGCTCGGGCGGCACGCCGATCGGCGCCTCGCGCAAGCCGTTGATCTCGCGCACCCGGGCGATGAACGACGCTGCCGGCAACGGCCGGCTGCAAATGAAGCCCTGGAACAAGTCGCAGCCCAGGTCGCGAAGCAGGTGGCGCTGCGCATCGGTCTCCACGCCCTCGGCGACCACGCGCAGCTCCAGGCTGTGCGCGAGCGCGATGATCGCCTTGACGATGGCCACGTCGGTGCTGTCGGCGGGCGTGCCCGAGATGAACGACTTGTCGATCTTCAGCTCGTCGAGCGGAAAACGCTTGAGGTAGCTCATCGACGAGTAGCCGGTGCCGAAGTCGTCGATCGACAGCTCGCAGCCGAGTGCCCGCAGCGCTTCGAGTTGCGCACGCGTGGCGTCCACGCGGTCCATCAGCATGCCCTCGGTCAGCTCCACCACCAGTTGCCCGGGCCGGATGCCGTGGCGGCGGATCGCGTCGCCGATCATCGGCACCAGCCCGCCGGCCACCACTTCCTGGCGCGACACGTTGATCGCCACCTTGATGTCGCCGATGCCGGCGGCGCGCCAGCGCGCCATCTGCGCGCACGCACGGTCCACCACCCATTCGCCGATCTCGACGATCAGGCCCGACTGTTCGGCCAGCGGGATGAACTGGTCCGGCGGCACGAGGCCGAGGTCGGGGTGCTTCCAGCGCAGCAGCGCCTCGGCGCCGACGAGCCGCCCGCTGCCGAGGTCGATCTTCGGCTGGTAGTGCAGCAGCAGCTCGTCGCGCTCGATGGCGCGACGCAGCCGCGTCTCCAGCGCCAGCTTCTCGCGCGAGGCGCTGTCGATTTCGGTCGAGTAGAACTGGAAGGTGTTGCGCCCGTTGCTCTTGGCGCGCACCATCGCCGCCACCGCGTGTCGACGCAGCGTCTCGTCGTCCTGCCCGTCGGTGGGGCACAGCGCGATGCCGATGCTGGGGGTGATGAACAAGTCGCGACCGTCGTACTGGAACGGGCGCGACATCGCCACCAATATGCGCCGCGCCATGCGGCCGGCCACTTCGGCCGACTGGACCTCGGGCAGCAGCAACGCAAACTCGTCGCCACCGATGCGACTGAGCATCGGCGCGTCGCTCTGCCGCCGTCCAGCGCGCCGGTCTTCGCGCCGCAGGCTGGACTGCAGCCGCGTCGCGACGTCGCCGAGCAGCAAGTCGCCCGCCTTGTCGCCCAGGCTGCTGTTGATCTGCTTGAAACGGTCCATGCCGATGTGCAGCAAGGCCTGCACGTTGCGCTTGGCTGGCGCCGCATTCAGCACCGAGCGCAAGCGCTCCAGGAAGACGCGCCGGTTCGGCAGGCCGGTCAGCGGGTCTTCGTTGGCGAGCCGGTCCTGGTAGACCTTGAACACCAGGCTGTTGCGCACCCGCAGCACCAGCTCGCTCAGGTCGAGCGGCTTGGCCAACACCTCGGCGCCGAGTTCGAGCGCCTTCAGCCGCAACTCGGCGGAAACCGACTCGGCCAGCCCGATCACCGGGATGTAGCGCAAGGCCTCATCGCGGCGCAGTTGCTCCAAGATGTCGATGCCCGACAACTCGGGCATCACCATGTCCAGCAGCATCAGGCTGGGCCGGTGGCGGCGCGCCGAGTCCAGCGCCCACGCCGGATCGTGCACGGTGACGAAGTGGCGAAAGCCGGCCGCCTGCAGGCAGTTGCGGATCGTCTCGGTCATGCGCGGCTCTTCACCCGCGATCATCACGGTCACTTCGTGCACGCTCGACGAGGGCGGCAGCGGCACCGCATCGCTGGCCACGAAGTCCGTCGGCTTGGCATGCGCCGACTCCGCCCAGCGCGCAAAGTCGGTCGCCGGACGGAAGTCGCCGTCCTCGCCGTTCACGTGCAGGTCCAGGTCGAGCTTGAAGGTCATGACGGCCCCTCGTCAGACGAGTACGTCTGCCGATCCCCCGGGGGGATGCGGGCCGGCTTGGGAGCGGCCCGGCGCTCGGCCCGCCCGTCCGCAAGTTCCGCCCAGCCGTTCACGCAGCACATGTCCTGTTCTTGCCGTTGCGCTTGGCCTGGAAGAGCGACTGGTCGGCGCGCTCCAGCGTGTCCTCGATGCGCTCGTCGGCGCGGTAGCAGGTCACGCCAGCCGAGAAGGTCACCATCACATTCTTCTGCTCGTACATGAACAGGCCGCTGCTCAAGGTGCGCTGCAGCCGGGTCAGGATGACCTGCGCGGCCTCCAGCGTCGTGTCGGGCAGCAGCACGACGAACTCCTCACCGCCGTAGCGAGCCACCGAGTCCGACGGCCGCAGGCTGTTCTTCACCAGCGCAGCCAGGGACCGGAGGGCCTCGTCGCCCGCGTTGTGGCCCAGCTCGTCGTTGAGCTTCTTGAAGTTGTCGATGTCGAGCAAGCCCACGGCCAGGCTTTCACCGTGGCGTTCGGCGCGTGCCTTGGCGATGTCGAAGTCCCGCAACAGGCCACGCCGGTTGGCCACCTGCGTGAGCTGGTCGGTCGAGACCTCGCCCGACAACCGGTGGAGTTCGCCTTCCAGCGCGACCACGCGCTGGGTCAGGTCGGTGGCGCGGGCATGTTCATCGTTGAGGCGCTGGCGCGTCATCGCCACCAGCGACTGCACCGATTGGCTTTCTTCCACCATTTCGCGCACGACGCCGGTCAGCATCTCAAGCGATTCGGACTGCTCGACCACTTGGGCGTACCGGCCCACGCTGTCGTGGAAGCGGCCGGTGTGCGAGCCGAGGTCGCCGAGCTCGCTGAGCATGCGGTTGATCAGCAGCTTCAGCGCGTCGCGCGCCCGGTTGCGCTCGGTGCGCATCTGGCTCTGGCGCTGGCGTGTGTTGCGCAGCAACTCGGTGACGGCCTTCACGCCGCGTGCGGTGATGCCGTCGTCCAGCGTCACCCGCATCGCATCGCATTGCCCCTTGGCCCAGCTGTCGTCTTCGGCCAGCTCGGTCAGGCTGGCGGTCAGCTCCTGGCACAGGGTGCCGAGTTGGTCGATCAGGTGGTGTCGGTGCTGCAACACGCGGTGCGCGCTGTCGCAGCGTTCGCCGAGCGCCTGGGTCAGCTCGGGCGTCGCCCCCTCGCGCTCGATCCGGGTCGCCAGCTCACCGATCTGGCGTGCCGCTTGCTGGCCTGAAGGGTCGCCCTGCGCAAGGGCTTCGGTCAGGGTCCGCGCCAGGTGCTGCAACGCCGCGCCCCAAGACGCGCTGGGCGCAGCGCTCGGCAGTGTCGCAAGCTCCGCCGACGGCGTGCGCGGCACGGAGGTGACTGCCGCGCCAGCCGAGCCGCTGGCAGGGAGATCGGATGCGCTGTCGGCGGCCGGCGCTAACACCGAGTCCTCGCTGACGGGCGTCTCGAGCTCGACGGCGTCACCTGGCGTGTCCGACTCCCAGTGCGACATCAGCTGACCGAGGCGCTGCTGCATCCGGCGCGCATCGGAGCGGCTGCCGTCGAGCACCCGCTGCAGGCTGTCCTTCTTGCGCGCCGTCGTCCATTGGCGCCCTCCGCGCTCCATGCCGCGCACCAAGCGGTCGATTAGAGCCGCCAGCTGCCGGCCGTCCTGAGGCTCGCCGAGCAAGGCATCGGCACGCGCCCATTGCGCGTCGGACAACGCACGGCAGAGGTTGCCTGCACGGGCGTCGGCATCGTCACCCATCGACCGCAGCGCCAGGCGCTGCACGATGGCCAACGCCTCGGCCGGCACCGCCGGCGGCTTGGCGCCACCCGACTCCTGCCGGTAGGCCATTGCATAGTTCTCGGGAGTGGGCTCCAGCTTGTCCAGCGCCAGGCGTCGCAGCGCATTCTTGGCGCGCTGGGCCACCGACGCAGCAGGGGCAGCGGCGAGGCTGGAAGCTTGTGAGGTCACGGCCATGAAAAGGTCTCGATTGTTGTGGTTGGGCGCGCTGTCAAGCGGCGCATCGGGCCATCTCGGCCGGAACGGGTTGAATGAGGGGGTGGGCTCGCGCAAACTCTGCATTGGCCTCGAACCAGGGAGCCTGTCTGGAAGTCAAGGTCTGCTGCAGCCAGGCTTCGAGGTCGGCTGGCCACAACGGCTTGCTGAACAGAAAGCCCTGCATCAAATCGCAGCCGAGCCGGCGCAGCGCTTCCATCTGGCGCACGTTCTCCACGCCCTCGGCCACCACACGCAGCCCCAGCGAGCGGGCCAACGCAACAATGGCGGTGACGATGGCAGAGCTCTGCTGCGTGAGCCCGAGGTCGCGCACGAAAGACCGGTCGATCTTGAGCTCGCTCAGCGGCAGCGAGGTCAGATAGGCGAGCGACGAGTAGCCCGTGCCGAAGTCGTCGATCGAAATCTGCACGCCCACGTCCTTCAAGCGGTGCAGGGTCGGGATCACATCGTGCAGGTCCTTCATCAGGCCGGTTTCGGTGATCTCGAGCATGATCGCGCCGTGCGGAATGCCGTGCTCGCGCACTGCAGCGTCGATCTGGCACACCAGGTCATTGCGCTCGAACAGGCGGTTGGGCAGGTTCACCGCAATCGTTTCGGTGAAGCCGAAGCGGTCCTTCCACTCGCGCGACTGGCGGGCCGCCTCGCGCAGCGCCCACTTGCTCATCTCGACGATCAGTCCCGTCTCCTCCGCCAGCGGGATGAACTCGCCCGGCGGCACGAGGGCATTGCCCCGCTGCCAGCGCATCAGCGCTTCTACACCGACGGCGCGCGAGCTGCGCAGGTCGAGCTTGGGTTGGTAGTGCAGCACCAGCTCGTTGCGTTCGATGGCCTTGTGCAGCGCGGTTTCGAGCTCGAGCTTGGCGCGCCCCTTGCCGGCCAGCGAGGGCCGGTACGAGGTGGCGGCATTGCGGCCGGCGGCCTTGGCGGCATACATCGCCACATCGGCGTTGCGCATCAGGTCGACCACCTGCACGCCGTCCCGCGGGTACATCGCGATGCCCACGCTGGCCGTGACGAAGCACTCCTGGTCGCCGACGAACACCGGCACGCGCATCGCATCGACGATGCGCGCGGCGACACGTTCGGCTTCGGCTTCGTCGCTCACCTCCGGCAGCAGCGCGATGAACTCGTCGCCGCCCAGCCGCGCCACCGCCTCGAGCGAGGGGTGGGCGCGCGAGCTGGTTGACTCGAGGGCGGATTCGACCACCTGGTCCGAGTGCCGCACGCACTGGCGCAGGCGACGCGCCACTTCGAGCAGCAGTTCATCGCCCGCGGCATGCCCGAGCGTGTCGTTGACGATCTTGAAGCGGTCCAGGTCGATCAGCAGGAAGGCCACGCTGTGGTTCAGCCGGCGCGCGTGGTCGAGCGCACGCTCGCCGCGCCAGATCAACTGCCGCCGGTTCGGCAGGCCGGTCAGCGTGTCGAAGTTGGCCAGGTGGCGGATCTTGTCCTCGGCGTTGCGCCGGTCGGTCACGTCCTGCACGATGCCGCTGTAGCCGACCAGCCGGCCGTGTTCGCTGAAGCCGGGCTCGGCCTCGACGTGGATGACGCGCCTGCGGCCGTCGGCCAGCACCATCGTCACGTCGGTGTCCAGCACCAACGACTGGGGCAGGATCTCCTTCATCATGCCCACGAGCACGCTGCGATCCTCTTTGGGCACCATGCGAAGCAGCGCGCGGAAGCCGGGCTGTTCGTCGACGCCGACCCCGAGGACGCGCAGGCCCTCGATCGAGATCTCCGGGCGGGTCTGCCCGACGCGCCAGTCCACGCTGCCCATCCGGGCCAGGTCCTGCGCACGCGCCAGGCGCGACTTGCTGTGCTCGAGCTCCAGCCGCGTGCGCGACGAGCGCAGCAAGTAGCCGAGCCGGCCTGCCAGCAACGTCCATTGCGACGACTTGACGAAGAAGTCGGTGGCGCCCGCCTCGTAGGCACGGCTGATAGAAGCGTCGTCGTCCAGGCCGGTGAGCATCAGCACTGGCACAGAGGCGGCGCCAGGCAAGGCGCGCAGGCGGCGACACGTCTCGAAGCCGTCCAGCCCGGGCATCAGCGCATCGAGCAGCACCACGTCGGGCATGTCATCGGCCAGCAGCGCCAGGGCCTGATGGCAGTTGCTGGCCTCGGTGATCGCAAATCCGCGCTCGCGCAAGGCGGTCGAGGTGATCATCAGATTCACCTCGTCGTCGTCGACCAACAGCACGTGAGGTCGTTGCGGCACCCCGCTGTTGCTGTGGGGGAAGCCGGCAGTCACTGGCGCTCTCCCACGTTGCACGCGACGACCCCAGCGGCCTGCGGCAGCGCCACGGCCGGGCACGCGCCGACCCGCCGGGCGATGGGTCCGAGTGCGCGGCGTGACGGCAAGGGACTCATGACGAAAGCTCGGGCCAGGGGCGGGGTGAGTGTCGGGTGGGGGCACACAGTGGGGTTTTCGGCCGCAAGCTGCACAACTTGAACCGCTTTCCCTCGCCTTCGAGACCGGGTTGCAGCAGTGCCGCTCCCTACAATTCGGGCGATGGATTTTCCCGGGCATGGGCTCGTCGCAACGTTGCTGGTGGCGCTCTTCGGGCTCAGCGTCGGCGTGATCTGGTTGGCACTTGTGCAGCGGCGCAGCGCGCAGCGGCTGCGGCAGGCGCACCTGCATCTGCACAGCCTGGGCAACCTGCTCGACGTGTGGTTCTGGCGCAGCGACGCCGAACACCGCATCGTCCGCATCCGGCCGCCGGCCGGCGCGGCGCCATCGCAGTGGTCGCAGCGGCAGATCGGCCGGCCGCTGTGGGAGCAATTCCCGTCGCCGATCGACGCTGCACTGCGTGCGCAGCTCGACGCGCATGCGCCGCTGAATGCCATCGAGGTCAGTCTCTCGACCGAGCTTGGCGAAGCACGCACCGGCTGGCTGCGCGCCTCGGCGCTGACGAACGCACAGGGCCGGTTCGACGGCTACCTGGGCATCGTCCGAGAGCAGGAGGCCGCCGCGGCATCGACCGCGCTGGCTCGACCGGCAGCACTCGAAACGACGAGCGCTGTCACCGCCGCCAACGCGCTCGATCTCGATCTCGATCTCGACCCTGCAACGGCACGGTCAGCGGCCCCTGCCACGGCATCTGCCGGCAACCCGGCCGAGGCCCTGAGCGATCCGGGCGACAGCTCGGACGTGTCGCTGGCGTACACGATCTCGCACGACCTGCGCGCGCCGATCCGGGTGGTCGAAGGCTTCACCCGCATCTTGAAGGAAGACTACGGCCACATGCTCGACCGGATCGGCAACGACCACCTCGACCGCGTGCTCGGCGCGGCCGCGCGCATGAGCAGCATGATCGATGCGCTGCTCGGCCTGTCGCAGCTGTCGGTCAAGCCGCTGGAGCGCCAGCCGGTCAACTTGTCGCAGTTGGCCGCCTATGTGGCAGAAGACCTTCGACGCCAGTCACCGCATCGCAACGTTGCGCTGCACATCGAGCCCGACCTTCAGGTGCAGGGCGACCCGACCTTGCTGCGCATGGCGCTTGAGAACCTGCTCGGCAACGCCTGGAAGTACACGGCCAAGTGCCCCGAGGCGCAAATCTGGTTCGAACGCCACCCGACCGAGCCGCGCGGCGTGTTCACCGTGCGCGACAACGGCGCCGGCTTCGACATGCGCTTTGCCGACCGCCTGTTCGGCGCCTTCCAGCGACTGCACAGCGCGAGCGAGTTCCAGGGCACCGGCATCGGGCTGGTGTCGGTGCGCCGCATCGTGCGCCGCCACGGCGGCGAGATCTGGGCCCAGGCCGAACCCGGCAAAGGCGCGCGCTTTCACTTCACGCTCGCGCCGCGCGGGCAGTGAGAGCTGCTCGGTCAGTGCGCCGGCGGCAGTGCGAGGGTTTCGACCGCGGCAATCATCCGTTCCGACTCGTCGAAGAGCGAGCGGCCCTGCGCCTGCGCCATGCGCTGCAAACGCTCCAGCGCCTGCGGGCGCGCCAGCGAGTAGCGGTGCATCAAGATGCCCACCGCGATGGCGACGGGCTGCGCCAAGGCGGCCTGCGCGGCGGGCAGCTTGTCGGCTGGCTTTGCAAGCTTGGGCAGCTCGGCAGGCCGCTGCGCACCTCGGCTGGCGAAGGCCGCATCCACCGCCGGCACGATCTGGCCGATGTCCAGCGGCTTGATCAGGTAGGCCACTGCGCCCAGCGCCTTGACCTGCGCCACGGTGTCATCGTCGGAGAACGCGGAAAGGAACATGAACGGCGTCTGCAGGTACTCGCGCAGGTAGGCGGCCACGTCGAAGCCGCTCTTGCCTTCCATGCGAATGTCCAGCAACGCCAGCTCGGGGCGGTGTTCGCGCGCCATCAGGATCGCGTCGTCGCCGTTGTCGGCCGTCATCACCACGTAGCCCGCCTGCGACAGGCCGTAGCTCAGCGTGGCCAGCACCAGCCTGTCGTCGTCCACCACCAGGATCTTGCCTTTGTCGGTCACGGCTCGGTTCTCCTCTGTGCGCGCCGCTGATTGTCTATGAACCGGGGGTCGTTCGAGCTCAAGCCCCCGGCTCCAACTCCGCCACGCCCGGCGGCACCAGCAGCACCGAGCTGACGACCTGCGCCCCGTGCTGCTCGATCGTGAGGCTCGCACTGCGCCGCGGCAGCAGCGCTCGCACCAGCCCGAGGCCCGACACCCCGCCCGGAAAACGCGCCAGGCTGAAGCCCTCCGGCAACTGCGCCCGGTTGGCGATCTCGACGCACACGCCCTCGTCGCTCAGGCGCAAGGTGCAATCCACCGGGTCGAAGCCACCTTCGGCCAAACGCGCGCTGTGCTTGACGGCGTTGGTCAGCAACTCGTTGAGCGTCAGCGCGATCGGGATCGACTCGGCCTCGGGCAACGCCCATTCACGGGCCGGGTGTCCGCGCACCGACAGCACGATGCTGCGCCCGAAGGTGCGCTGCACCGAACCGGTGATGGCCTCCACCACACTCGTCACCCGCAGCGGCCCGCTGCTGCCCACCTGCAGGCCGAAGACCTGCGCAATCGCCTGCACCTGGCCGACGACCTCGGAGATCACGTCGGCCACCTCCGGCTTGCGCACCGCCACCTGCTGCAGCAACCCGGCCACGCCCTGCAAGTTGTTCTTGATGCGGTGGTGCACCTCGCGCACCAGCATCTCGCGCTGCGCGATCGCGGCCTCGAACTTGGCTTGTTGGGCCACGCGCTGCTCGGTCACGTCGGTCGCCACCAGCAGCAACTGGTCGGCCGGTTGGCCGGGCGAAGCCAGCGGCAGGTAGCGCGCGTCCCAGGTGCGCATCTCGCCGTCGATGGGCGCGGTGTACTCGCGCGTGGTGACTTCGGTGGAGGCGAGTGCAGCGCGCATGTCGGCGCGCATCGTGTCTGCGGTCTCGGCGTCGTACAGCGCCTGCGGTGTGCGGCCGACGATCTGGTCGGCTGGCAGGCCCGCCATGCGCGCAGCGAGCTGGTTGATCTGCAGCACACCCAGCGTGCGCGCGTCGCGCAGCGTGATGGCCAGCGGCGCCGCCTCGATGATTCGCTGCAGCGAGGCCTGCGCTTCGGCAATGCGCGCGTCGGCCTGGCGGCGACGTTCGATGTCCATCAGTGCGTAGGTCAGTTGCCGGCCGGTGGCCAAGCGACCCGTGGCCACGGCGTTGCCGACCACCCAGAATTCGCGCCCGTCGCGCGCCTTCACGCGGCACTCGAAGGTCTCGGCCTCGCCCTCGACCAACTCCTCGCGGTAGTGCGTCTGACGAAACGGGTGGTCGGCGCCGGGCGGGGCGACGGTGCTGATCGGCTGGTTGATGAAGTCGGCCAGGTTGCCGCCGAACATGCGACGCGCCGAGCGGTTCATCCACTCGATGCCTTGCGGGCCGACGGTAACGATGCCCACCAGCACCGAGTCGAGGATGGCGCGCGTGCGCTCGGCCTGCAGCGCCTCGGCCTGCTCGGCGCGGTGGCGGTCGTTGACGTTGACGTAGGACACGATCAGGTCGCCGTCGGGGTCGCCGCCGTCGGCGACGCTCACCACCAGTCGCTTGCTGACGCGCACCCACACCAGCTCGCCGTTCAGGCGGCGCAGCGGCCGCTCGCCCAGCCACTCGCCGTGGAGGTGCAACGCGCGCTGCTCGACCGGCCACAGGCGCTCGAAGTCTTCGGCGTCGGCAAACAGCGCGCGCAAAGGTTGGCCAGCCAACTGCTCAGCTGTGCCGCCAGCCAACTGGCCCAGTGCGTCGTTGGCGCGCTGGATCACGCCGTTGCGCACATAGGCAATGCCGACGCCCGACAGGCTGAACATCAGTTCGCGGTCGCGCGCCAACACCTCGAGTTCGCGTTGCTCGGCCTTCAGCCGTGTGATGTCGGACAGCACGGCAATCGCGTCCTGGCTTGCGTCCGGGCTCGCATCCCGGTTCAAGCTCGGGCTCGAATCATCATGTGCGCCATCGACTGGCGGCTCGCTTTCAGTGCGCCGCACCGACAGCGAATACCACACCGCATCGCCGCCCTCCGCGCCCACGCGCGGCAGTTGGAACTCGGTCTCGAAAACCCGCCCTTGCGCCAGCGCCTGCTGGGTTTGCGCGGCCATCTGCGCCGCCTGCGGGTGCTGCGCGAACAACTCGTCGAACGGGACGCCCGGCTGCGGCTCCCGCAGGCCCAGCATGTCCATGAAGCGGCGATTGCAACGCACCAGCGCGTGGCCGCGCAGGTAGGCAATGCCCGCTGTCGTGTTCTGCAGGATCGTGCTCATCTCGCGCAGCAACTGCGCGTTGCGCTGCTCCGCCAGGTGTTGTTCGGTCACGTCCAGCGTGATCACCGAGGTGCTGTGCTGCCCCGAGGCCAGCACGGCCGGCTCGACCCGCGTGAGCAGCCAGCGCTGGCCGAACTCGGGGTGCGAAATCGCATAGCGCACCTCGGCGCGGCGCGCCTGCCGCAGCGCTTGCTGCAACCGCTCGAACTCGGCGAGCGACTCCGGCTGTACCAGCTCGCGGCTGATCGACTGCAGCCCGGCCGACGCTGGCGCCTCGCCGCCGACACTCGGGCCCGGCTGCACCCAGCCCGAGCTGTGCTGGAAGGTGCTCAGGCCGACGCCCGCCGTGTGCATCAGCGCGTCGCGCTGAATGCGCGCCAGGTCGCGTTCCTCTTCCACCTGCAAGTCTTGCAGCACCGCCAGGTAGCGATGCGGGCCGGACCCATCGGCCACACAACGCAGCGTGGCGCGCAGCGGCCGCAGGCCGCCGTCTGGTTGCTGCAACCAGGCTTGGCGATGCAGCGGTTCGCCGCCGGGTTGCCATTGCACCGAGGGGCCGGCATCGCTCCAGGCCATCAGCTGCCGCAGTGCGGGCGCCGCGTCGGACAGCCGCAGCACCGCTTCGCCGGCAAGCACCTCGAAGGCGCGGTTGCTCTTGAGCACCTGCCCGCGCTCGTCGAACAGCACCATGCCCTGCGGGCTGAGGTCGAACCAGTGCGCGACCTCGTTCTCTGCCGCCTGCGCGCGCACCCGTTCGGCCTGCTCGAGCGTGCAGTCCTGCAGCACCGAGACCCAGAACACACGCCCGTGCAGGTCGGTCACCGCGTTGCGTGAAGCGCGGAACCAGCGCTCGTGGCCGCTTGCGTCGAGCAACCGCTCGGCCTCGGGCAGTGCAGCGCTGGCGGGCGCCGTCACAGCGGCGTTGAGCCGGGCGCGCAGCATCCGGGTCGTGACGCGGTCGTGCGGCGGCTGCAGCTCGATCGGGTCGCGACCGACCAGCTTGTCGCGCGACAGACCCGTGAACCGCAGGTAGGCGGGGTTGACGTCGACGAGCCGGAAGGCATCGTCCTGCAGCGTGATCGGGATGAGCGACTCCCAGATCAGCCTCACCGGTGCGGCCACGCCCTGCGGCACGGCCTGAAGGGGAGGCGCTGTCTGAGCTGTTTGCACAGTCTGCGCTGTCTGCGCGGGCGCGGCGGCGGTTCTGTCGGCCGCCGCTGGCGCCTGCCTGGACCAGGGCGCCGAGTCGGCCGGATTGTCCGCAGGTTTCATTCGCTGTTCCGATGCCCCGTCGCTGACAGACATCGGTGCTGCCACGTTGTCGCGGCGCCGGATGCTGTGCCGGTCAGTCTATCTCCGATGCCGCATTCAGCGCGCGCAAAAGTGCACGGTTGATCTCCTGCACGCCCATCATCACCGTCTCGGCCGACGCCTTCAGGTCGAACGGCGAACCGGCCTCCAGCGCATTCACCAGCGCCAGGTACGGCTGGAACGGGCCGCGCTCGTGCACCAACGCCTCGAACACCCGCTCGGGCACCGGAATGGCCGACAGCAGTTGCGCGAAGGTCTGCCGGAACATGCGGTCCAGCAGCGAGAACACGCCGCAGATGAACATCTCGCCACGCATCTCGTCGTCGCCGCTGCCGCGGGCCAGTTCTTCCATCAGCATGCCGCGGCGCACCGCGGCGAACATCATGGGCTTCAAGCTCGCGTCCTTGCTGGCCGTGGCCAGCAGCACCGCGAGCCAGCGCTTGAAGCGCTTGAAGCCGAGCAGCATGATCGCGTGGCGCAGCGAGCTGATCTCCACCGTCATGCCGAACGCTGCCGAGTTGATGAGCTTGATGAGCTTGAACGCCAGCGCCGGGTCGCGCTTGAGCGTGTTTTCCATCTTCTCGACGGCTTCTTCAGCATCGACCTGCTGGATGAGCTGCATGATGACCGACAGGTCGGTCTGCGCCTTCATCGAGCCGGTCGCGGTCTCGGGCGTGATCGGGTCGTCGATCGGCCAGCCCAGCACCGCCGCCGCACCGCGGGCAAAGCTCTCTTCCATGTCGGCCACGTTGTGGATGCCCGACTGCACATATTGGATGCTGCGCGTCACGCCGGGCGGCGCCGCCGTGGCGCCGAACTTGGCACGCCGGTCGTCGGCGATGTCGATGATCGAGTACTTGAAGCAAGGCAGCACCTCGCGCGGCAGCTCGCTTGCCGGGCGGCCCTTGAGCAGCAGCGCGTTGCCGTTGGCGTGCACCGCCTTGATGGCCGACAGGTTGGCCGGGTCGCTGGCCATGAAGGACGGAATCTCGACCATCACGTTCGTCGATGGGCGGGCCTTGATCAGGTCCGACAACAGCGACTCGCTGACCACGTTGAGTGACACCCGCGGCCCGTTGGCCGGCCAGACGTCGGCCACCGCATCGAGCAACAGGCCGGCGTCGAGCACCGCATTGCGCTGCATCGGAAACACCGTCAACCGGGTGGCGGTGACCGCGTGGTTGCGGTCGATGAGCGGGGAGTAGCCCAGCGTCACCTGGTTCAGGATGGAGGCCTCGGTCACGGTCGAATCCTCGGGTCAGACATTCAGGTACTGGAACAGCGACATGCGCTGCACCATGGAATATGACTTCAACGCCGCGTCGTAGCCGGTCTGCTGGTTCTGGAACTCCGAGATGGCGTGAACCATGTCCAGATCTTCCGCCGTCGAACGCTCCACGCTGGCTTGCAGCTTGATGGTGTCGAGCCGGCTGGAGACACCGTCGATGCGGTTCAGCGCGTCGCCTGCCATCGCGCGCGAGGACTGCAGCTGGCCCAGCACCTGGTCGATGTCGCGCAGGTCGGACACGTTGGTCTGCGCAATCTGCGAGCCGGTGCGGAACGGCACCTTCAACGTGGCAGCCGCGCGGTCGAGCAGGTCGAACACGCTCAGGTCGGAGGTGGACGGCACCATCTGGAACTCGTCGCCTGCGGCCGGCGCGCCCTTGATGGTGACAGCCATGCCGTCGATCTCGATCGCCTTGGCCGAGGCGTACGGAACGTCGGTCAACGCCGTGGGCGCGCCGTCGCGCAGCACCGAGTAGGTCGTCACGCCGGCATTGATCGCAAACTGGATGCTGTAGCTGCTGCCGGTCAGCGCGCCGGGCTGCGTCACCTGGCCGGCGTCGACCACCGCCGTGCCGGTGCTGGTTGTGGCACGCGTCTCGAACACACCGTTGCCGGCGCGGGCCGAGAGCCACACCGAACGCCCGTCCGCACTCAGCGGCAGCCGGTCTTCGCCGGCGGCCGAGATCTCGCCCGAGGTGCCGCGGAACTCGACACCGCCGACCGCATCGACGAACGGCGGCGCGCTCGAACCCTGCCCGCCGAACAAGTAGCCCGCCGCGCCATCGGATCGGTTCGCCACCGCAAACAACTGCTCGCGCAGCCCCTCGATCTTCTGCGCCACGCCGAGCCGCTCGGCGTCGCTGTAGGTCGCGTTGCCGCTGGCGACGAGCGCCTCGCGGATCTGCTGCAGCAGCTCGCCCGCATCGCCGAGTGCGCTCTCGGTCAGGCTCATCATGTTGCGGCTTGCCTCGGCAGCGCGTTGACCCGCATCGGCGCGTGCCGACTTGGCGAGCGACCGCTCGGCCTGCGCCGCGGCGGCCGGGTCGTCGCTGGCGCGGTTCACGCGCTTGCCGGTGGTGAGCTGCAGTTGCGATTCCGAGAGCTGGGTCTGGCGCTGGGTCAGCGCGTTCAGCGAGCTTTCGTAGGCGTAGGCGGTGGCGACTCTCATCGGTCAATCCTCGGGTGTCGTGCGGTCTTGCGGTCTTGCAGTCGGGCGTTCGGGCGTTCGGGCCAGCCGGTGTGTTGAGTGCAGGCCCGCTCAGCGGGTGATGTCCAGCAGCGTGTCGAACACCGACTGCGCCACTTGCAGCATCTTGGCCGCGGCCTGGTAGCTCTGCTGGAACTGGATCAGCCGCGCCGCCTCTTCGTCCAGGTTCACGCCGCTGGCTTCGGCATTCGCGGCCTGCGCGTCGGCCGAGGCGCTGGCCGACATCTGCGCCGAGGTCTTGGCGCTCTGAACGCGCACGCCGACATCAGCCAGCGCGTTCGCATACGCGTCGGTCACCGTCACACCGGCCTGCGTGACCACGCCACCGCTGCTGCGCTGGCCGATCAACGCGGCGTCGCGCAGATCGACGAGCGCCCGCGCGTTGCCGTTGTTGGTGGCCGGGAAGGCGGTCTTCTCGACGGTGAAGCGGTCGCCGTTGGCCGGCACACCGCTGAGCGACAACTCGAAGCCGTTCAGCGCGATCGGCCGGCCCGCCTGCCAGGTGGCCGTGCCGTTGGCGGCGACGTTGTTGCCGGAGTCGTAGAGCACCCAGTCGTAGTCGCCGGTGGCGTTGGTGAAGCTGAGTTCGGCGCGCAGGTTCGGGTCGAGCGTGGTGCTCACGGCACGGATGCTGGCCACGGTGGCGGTGCCGGTGTTCTCGGTGTAGGCGGTGGCGGTGACCGGCGCGGCCGCGGCAATGCCACGCGGGTCATCGAGCACGCGCTTGAGGTTGCCGGCCGCACCGCCCACGGTCTGTAGCAGGAAGCGGTCGCCTGCCGCGGGTGCCGGCGCGGCGATGTCGATGCGAAAACCGTCGACCACGTCGCCCGCGGCAACCGCACGTGCCAGGCCATCGCTCAGCCGCGTCAACTGGTAGCCGCCCGAGCCGCCAGGGTCGGCTTGCAACAAGTAGTCGCTGGCTTCGAGTTCGCTCGGTGTCGTCACCGCGATGCTGACGGTGGAGATGCGCGCGCCGTTCACGTCGAGCATCGAGGCCACGTCCACCCCGCCGGCCTTGGCGTTGCTGCCATGCGGCATCACCTTGGCGCTGCCCGTGTCGAAGATCGGCGCGCCGCTGCCGGCCGGCTGGCGCAAGTCCAGGCCCAACGCCTGCTGTTCATTCACACGCCCGGCGATCGATGCCGCCATCTGCCCGAGCAGGTTGCGCGCGTCCACCAGGTCGTCGTTCTGGAAACGCAGCAAGCCCGCCGTCGAGCCGCCTGTCACCAGGTTGTCGGGCAGCACCACCGTGACGCCGCCGTCCTTCAGGCCGAGCTGCATGCGCGAGGCGTCATACGGGTCGGCCAGCGTGACCAGCTGGGCCGCCTGGCCGCCCAGCACGAGCCGCTGGCCGCCGCCGATGAACAGGTTCATCGACCCGTCGTCAGCGGCAATGGTGGTGACCTGCACCTGCTGGCTGATCTCGCGCACGAGCTGGTCGCGCTGGTCCAGCAGGTCGTTCGGCTCGTGGCCAGCGCCGATGCTGCCCACGATCTTCTGGTTGATCGTGGCGACTTGCTGTGCCAGGTCGCTCACTTGTTTGGTCGAGACACCCAGCGCATGCGACACGCCCGACTGCAGCGCGTCCACCTGCTGACCGGCGGCACGAAAGCGCGTCGCCAGTTCGTCGGCGCGCGACAGCGCCACCTGCCGCGCGGAAGCGTCCTGCGGCTTGGCAGCCACATCGACGAACGCGTTCAGGAACTGCCCGGCCGCGTGGCCGATGCCCGCCTCGCCGGTGTCGAAGATGTTCTCGAGCTGGCTCAATTGCGCCGCGCGCGCCGCATCGGCCGACGCCAGCGATGCGGTGTAGGCCACCTCGCGCGTCAGGAACTGGTTGTGCGATCGCGACACCGTCGCCACGTCCACGCCCTTGCCGAAGAAGCCCGAGCCGCCGCCCTGTGAGCCCGCGGTGGCCAGCTCGACCTGCTGGCGCGAGTAGCCCGGCGTGTTGGCGTTGGCGATGTTGTTGCCCACGGCGGTGAGCGCCGCGTAGTTGGCGAACATCGCTCGCGTGCCGATGCTCATCAGTGCGCCGGTGCCCATCGTCAGGTCTCCTGCAGTGGCTTCAGATCACCGCACGCTGCAACCGCAGCGTGGTGTTGATGACTCGGGTCAGCTTGTCGGCATAGGCCGGGTCGGTGGCATAGCCCGCCCGTTGCAGGCCTTCCGAGAAACCGCGCGGCGTGCTGCTGTTGGCCAGCACCTGGCTGTAGCGCGGGCTCTCCTTCATCAGCCGCGCGTAGTCGTTGAACGACTCGGCATACGAGCCGTACGCGCGGAACTTGGCGACCACCTTGCGCGGCTGGCCGTCGACGTATTCGGTGGTCGTGATCTCGGCCACGGCGCCCTTCCAGCCCGGCCCGGCCTTGATGCCGAACAGGTTGTGCGACGTGCTGCCGTCGGCGTTCAAGATTTCGCGCTTGCCCCAGCCCGACTCGTGCGCCGCCTGCGCCACCATGTAGCTCGCCGGAATGCCGCTCTGCGTTTCTGCGCTGCGCGCCGACTCGGTGTGCAGCCGCACGAACTGGGCTTGGCGCGAGCCGACGTCGGTCACCGCCTCGGCACCGCGCAGCGGCGCGGCGTTGGCGGCGGGCGCCACCGCGCCGGGTGTGGCCGCCACGGCGTTCGTGCCGCCCATCTGGCGTTCGAGCTGCTTGGCAATCGCCTCGCTCAACCCACCGGGCAGCCCGGTCATCTGCTGCGCAAACTGGGTGTCGAGCATCTCGGTGCCCATTTGCGTGCCGGCGTTGTCGAGCATGCCCGACGACATCGTCGCCGCACGCATGCTCTTCATCAGCTCCTGCATGAACAGCGCCTCGAACTGCTTGGCGGCCTGTTTGATTGCGCTCTTCGGGTCGCGCGCGGCGCTCGACCGCAGCGCGTCGATGCTGCGGTTGTCGGCCGCCACCGACGAAGACGACGCAACGTTCAGCGGCAGCGCCATCAGATCACCTCCAGCTCCGCGTTCAGCGCGCCGGCCGACTTCATCGCCTGCAGGATCGCGAGCAGGTCTTGCGGCGTGGCGCCGAGCGCGCTGAGCGCCTTCACCACGTCGGCCAGCTTGGTGCTGGCTGGCAGTTGGATGAGCGCGCCGGGCTCTTGCTTGATCGTGATGTCGGCCTTCTCGCCGACCACCGTCTTGCCCTGCGACAACGGCGCCGGCTGGCTGACGACCGGCGTGGAGCTGATGGTGACCGACAAGTTGCCGTGCGCCACAGCGCAAGCCGCCAGCGACACCGCGCCGTTGATCACCACCGAGCCGGTGCGTGCGTTGATGACGACCTTGGCGGCCGGCGACGCCAGGTTGAGCGGCAGGTTTTCAATGTCGGCCATGAAGGCCACACGGGCGTCGGGCGCAGGCGGCATGCGCACACGCACGACACGGCCGTCGAGCGCCTGCGCCGGGTTGTCGGGCATCTTCGCGTTGATGGCGCGCGCCACCTCACGCGCGGTGTTGAAGTCGCTCGAACTTAAGTCGAGCTGCATGTACTCGCCCTGGTTCAGCGGCGTCGGCACGGCGCGTTCCACGCTCGCGCCGTCCGGAATGCGCCCGGCACTTAGGTGGTTGATCTGCACCTTGGAGCCGCCCGCCGACGCACCTGCGCCGCCGACGATCAGGCTGCCCTGTGCCATCGCATAAATCTGCCCGTCGGCGCCTTTGAGCGGCGTGGCGATCAGCATGCCGCCGCGCAGGCTCTTGGCGTTGCCCAGCGACGAGACGTTGACGTCGATGTTCTGCCCCGGCTGCGCAAACGCCGGCAACTGCGCGGTCACCATCACCGCCGCCACGTTCTTGACCTGCATGCTGGTGCCGGGCGGAATGGTCACGCCCATCTGCTGCAGCAGCGCGTTCATGCTTTGTGCGGTGAAGGGTGCCGAGGTCGATTGGTCGCCCGTGCCGTCCAGCCCCACCACCAGGCCGTAGCCGGCCAGCGCGTTGCTGCGCACGCCCTGTACCGAGGCCACTTCCTTGATGCGCGTGGCGCCCGCAGGCGCGGGCCACCACAGCGCGGCGCTGGCCGCCAGCAGGCCCAGCCAGACGATGAGGCGCATCAGTTTCTGTTCGTTCTGTTCGCGGTGTTCGGTTCGCATGGACGGTCTTCGGCAGGGTTATCGACCGATTCTGAGCAAGCCTAAATGGGCAGAACGTTCAAAAAGAAGCGGCTGAGCCAGCCTATTCCGTTCGCCTCGGCCTGCGCGCCGCGGCCGCGGTGCTCGATGCGCACGTTGGCGATTTGCGCCGACGCGACCGAGTTGCCCGGCTGGATCGCGCGCGGGTCGATCTGGCCCGAAAAGCGCAGCACGTCCACGTTGTGGTTCACGCCGATCTGCTTCTCGCCGGAGATGACCAAGTGGCCGTTGGTCAGCACCTCCGTCACGGTGACGGTGATCGTGCCGCTGAAGTCGTTGGTGTTTTCGGTGCCGCCCTTGTTGGCGAACGTGTTGCTCGACGAGCCGCCGACGCTGGCCCGGCCGATGCCGAACGAGTTGGGCTTGATGCCCGGCAACGCGGTGACGCTGCCTGAGAGGCCACCGCTCTTGTCGATCGAGCTGGTGCTCTTCTGGCTGGCGCTGACTTTCTCGATGATCTGCACCGTGAGCGTGTCGCCGATGAGGCGCGCGCGGTGGTCCTCGAACAGCGGGCGGTATTGCCCGCGCTGGAAGATCGAGCCGTTGTTCACTGCCGGCGCCACCACCGCCACCGGCTTCGCTGCGGTGGGCTCTTGAATGTCCACCGGCGGCCGCGGGTTCATGATCTCGCAGCCCGACAGCAGCAGCGCCGCCGGCACTGCGAACGCAAGCCACCCGCATACGTTCAGAAGGACGTTCACAGCTGCCCCAGTCGCGCGAGCATCTGGTCCGATGTCTGGATCGCTTTCGAGTTGAGTTCGTAGGCGCGCTGCGTCTGGATCATCGCCACCAACTCCTCGACCACGTTGACGTTCGAGGTTTCGACAAAGCCCTGCTGGATCGCCCCCAGCCCGTTCTGCCCCGGCGCGCCGGAGTTGGCCGTGCCCGAGGCCGCCGTCTCCACGAACAGGTTCTGGCCCTTCGGGTCCAGCCCGGCCGGGTTGACGAAACTCGAGATCTGCAACTGCCCCACGCTCGACGGCTGCGCCTGGCCCGGCAGCGCAACGCTCACCGTGCCGTCCGCCCCGATCGTGACGCTCTGCGCGTTGGCGGGAATAGTGATACCCGGCTGCACGAGGTAGCCGTTGTTGGTGACGATCTGCCCCTGCGCGCTGACCTGAAACGAGCCGTCGCGCGTGTAGCCGGTCGTGCCGTCGGGCATCTGGATTTCGAAGAAGCCGTTGCCGCGCACCGCCACGTCCAGTGGGTTGGAGCTCTGCTGCAGGTTGCCCTGGCTAAAGTTGCGCGACGTGGCCACAGCGCGCGTGCCCAGGCCGACTTGCAGCCCGGTCGGCAACGTTGTCTGCTCGGTGCTGTTGGCGCCGGCCTGGCGCAGGTTCTGGTACATCAGGTCCTCGAACACCGCGTGAGACCTTTTGTAGCCATTGGTCGAGACGTTGGCGAGGTTGTGCGAGATGGTGTCCAGCTGAGTCGCTTGGGCCTCCATCCCGGTCTTCGAGATCCACAGGGAACGCATCATGGCGGTGCTCCGGTCGTTGCTGCGATGGTGCGGCTGGCGGGCGGATCTCAAGCCTGGAAAAGCGGCGGGGATGGTGGGCATCTCTCACCGCCGTTCGGGCTGAGCTTGTCGAAGCCGCGCCTCTCACCCACCGTTCGGGCTGAGCCTGTCGAAGCCGCGCCTCTCACCCGCCGTTCGGGCTGAGCCTGTCGAAGCCTTGCGACTCGCGAACAGACGGCCCGCCACCTCCGGCGCGCGCCCAACCGCAGGCGGACAGCCGTCGGCGCTTCGCTGAGACGGTCGGCGGGTACGCCGACTCCCCTGCGGTGCTCGGTCTCATGGCCCGTCGCCGAAACTCACTCCGCGCCGTTCCGGCGCTGCGTTCAAACAGTCGGCGACAAGTCAGTTCACGATGCGCGCTGCGCGCGCGGGCCACGAGCCCTGCGCTCCTCGGCGTCTCAGAGGCGCACCGCCGTCTGTCCGCCTGCGGCTGGGCGAGGAGCGTATGAAGTCACAGTTGGCATCCATTCAAACGCATCAATCGCATGAATGAACTTCTTATGTTTGTACCCTTGGCTCGTCTGCACCGGCCGGCCAGGTTCGAAGGTTTGATCTATGCTGGTAACACCAACTGCCAAGCCGTTCGTCTTAGTTAGTTCTGATGCCGTTTTCCTCTTCGTTTGATGACATCGATCGGTATGGACTCAAGAATGCGTAGGAGGAGCAATGACGCTACTGCGAGCGTGTCGATGAACAGATGTTCGATGGGACCTTTCGGCCCAGGCTTTCTGCACCATCGGTCGAGCAGCAGTTTGGCGTCTGAACCCGAAGCATGTTAGACCTCGGCTCCACGGAGTTCACACTTGCGGTCCCGAGCCTCCCGGAGGCGGAACTCAAGAAGCTGTCGACTTCGCTGTTCGACAGCTGGGATGGCTTCGTCGACACCGCTCTTTCCCTGCCGGACTACTCGCTTTTCCTGCAAGTTGAGGAAGGGTCAGTTCGCGGATTGGCCAAGATTGGCGCGCTTGCTGGAGCCATCTACGTTGCAATCGGCAGCTACGGGGACTTTGTGTCCGGGGTTAAGACGATAGGCGAGCAAGTCGGAGCAACTAGCGACTTCCTGTCTGAAAGAGCCAAGGAGATATTCAGCTGTCCTGACTCAAAGGCTACTTCTCGCAAACGCGGCGGCGTAGTCACAGGACTTCAGCGACTCTTCGTACGAGTACAAAGAGGCGAACTGTCGCCAGAACAGGCAACGGCTCACGCCGAACAGCTTCTCGGTGACCAGCGGCATGAAGCGCCTGGCTTGATGTCTGATTTTGCCGAAGCTCTTCGCAACTGCCCGCGATATCACGAGCAACAAACCTTCCCTTTCGAGCAGTCGCCTGAAGATTTGGTACCAACTGTGCTCGATCGACAGCCAATACCTCGTGAACCACGCCCTCGTCCTGAAGTTGGGCCACCACTTCATCTTCGAGTGGAAGTTTGGCGAGATTCCAAGAAGAAGCGTCGCCACACACGGGTCGTCAAGCTGTGAGCACCGGGCAGACGCCAAGCTATTTATTTGAGCTGACGCCCGACGGCGTCGCCTCTAACTTGAACGATAGCCCTTCCTTAGCTGCGTTTGGCGTTGCACGCCCATCCGCAGGCGGACAGCTGGCGGTGCGCCTCTGAGCGCCGAGGAGCGCAGGGCTCGTGGCCCGCGCGCGCAGCGCGCATCAAGAAATGACTTGTCGCCGACTGTTTGAACGCAGCGCACGAAGGGCGCGGAGTGAGTTTCGGCGACGGGCCATGAGACCGATGCAGTGCGCCCGGACATGGAACAGTCCCTGCGGACTGTTCCGTGCCTGGCGCACGCCCAGGCGCTTGCAAGCGCCTGGGCACGCAGGGGAGTCGGCGTACCCGCCGACCGCCTCAGCGAAGCGCCGACGGCTGTCCGCCTGCGGTTGGGCGCGCGCAAATGGTGGCGATGCGGTCGGCAATGCACCGCTGCTGCACCGGTCCCGCATGGCAAGTAAACTCTCCGCGTCGCAATTGCAACGCACTCCACCATGAAGTCCGCCACCTTCCCTTCGTTGCGAGTCGATGCCGAACTGCGCGAGGCCGCGGAGAGTGTGTTGCGGGAAGGCGAAACACTCACGAGCCTGATCGAAACGGCGGTGCTCGAGACCATTCACCGCAGGCGGGCTCAAGAGGAGTTTCTGGCCCGTGGTCTGCGGTCTAGTGATGACGCCAAGCGCACTGGTGTGTATCACGCCGCGGCCGATGTACATGCTGCGCTTCAGCGAAGGCTGGATGCCCGGCGCAAGAAGGTGCTCGGGTGAGTGGTGACTTCACCGTCCGATACACAGCCATAGCACGCGACGACCTCGATCGACTGTTTGAACACCTGCTCGGCCGTGCCGAGACCGTTGACGATTTCGATGCCGCTCAGCTGGCCGTCGAGACCATCAGGGCAGAGGTCGAAGGACGTCTGAGCCGAACGCCGTTCATCTACAGGAAGGTCGGCCAGAGTCCGTTTCTGCGCGAGTTGATCACCCCGTTCCGAGGCCTGGGCTACGTTGCGCTCTACGAGATCGAGGGCGCGTCGATCGTCAACATCGTCGCCGTCCGTCATCAGCTCGAAGCCGACTACCACTAGCGCTTCGGCGCGCTCGCAACCTTCGCAGCCTCCGCGGCCTTCGGTGCCGAACGGTCGTTGGCCTGGCCGCCGAGCGGCATCTCGGCCGACTCTTGCTTCTTCGTCATCGGCGCGTTGCTTTGAGTGGCCGGCGGGTTGTCCTTCGACGTGGCGGGCGCAGGCTCGGCGGGCGTGATGACGGCGCTGGCAGGCGGTACCGACGTGTCACCCGGCGTGCTGGGCGCGACTGGGAAGTTCTCTGCTCGCGGCATCGGCGGGTCGGCGGTGTTTCTGTCGCAGGCGCTCAAAGAAAAGAGCGACGCGGCGGCCAACGCCGTCAGCCAAGACGGCCGCGAAACGAGATGGGCAATGCGGGGCATGGTGAACTCCAATCGTGGAGTTCCGATGCTCGCTCGGCGAGCGCGGCCGGTCAGTCGGCAAGGGGCGCGATGGCGGATCGGTCGATTCCTACACGCGCCCGGCGCCACGGACCGCGCTCAACTCATCGACAACAACTGCCCCGCCACCTTCTCGTCCGCCTCGGCCGTCTGCAGCATCTTCATCTGCGCCTCGAACTGGCGCGCGGCGGAGATCATGGAGACCATGGTCTCGACGGCGCTGACGTTGGAGCCTTCGAGCGCGCCGTCCTGCACGCGCGCGGTGGCGTCGGCGGGCAGGTCGCCGTCGGCGGCGCGGAACAGGCCGTCTTCACCGCGTTGCATCGGCGCCTCAGGCGTGACGAGCTTGAGCCGGCCGACAACCGTGCTGCGGCCGTTGGTGCCGCGGGCGCTGAGGGTGCCGTCGCTGCCGATGCTGATCTCGCTGTTGGCCGGCGTCTGGATCGGGCCGCCGTCGCCCATCACGGTCAGGCCGCTGCGGGTGGTCAGCGTGCCGTCGGCGCTCAGGTCGAGCGCGCCGCCGCGGGTGTAGGCCTCGGTGCCGTCCAGGCCTTGCACGGCAAGCCAGGCGTTGCCCTTCAGCGCCACGTCGAGGCTGCGGCCGGTGGCGGTGATGGGGCCGGGTGTGGAGTCGTAGGCCGGCGTGGTCTCGAGCGCATACACGCGCGTGCTCGCGCCGCTGCCCTCCACCGGCACGGCGCGAAAGGCCTGCAGCTCGGCGCGAAAGCCGGTGGTGGAGACGTTGGCCAGGTTGTTGGCCAGCGTGTCTTGGCGCTGCATGGTGGCTTTGGCGCCGGACATCGACAGGTAGATCATTCGGTCCATTCGATTGCTCCGGCTGGCCCCTCACTTGCAGTGCGCGTTCCGGCTTGCAGGCCGGAACCGCTTGGCGGGCTCGCCGCGTGCGGCTCGAAAGCCCCGCCGCGCCCCCAACCCTCTCCCCAGAGGGGCGAGGGAGTTGAATTCATCAACGCAAGTTCACCAGCGTCTGCAACACCTGGTCCTGCGTCTTGATCGTCTGCGCGTTGGCCTGGTAGATGCGTTGCGCGACGATCATGTTCACCAGCTCTGCCGTCAGGTCGACGTTCGACTCTTCCAGCGCGCCGGCCTGCAGCGGCCCGGTGTTGCCGTTGCCGGGCACGCCCACCACCGGGTCGCCCGAGGCAAAGGTGCCGGCCCAGTCGTTGCCGCCGGTGGGTTGCAAGCCCTGCGGGTTGCGGAAGGTGGCCAGCTCGATCTGGCCGGCCGGCTTGGACTGGCCGTTGGAGTAGCGCGCCATCACGATGCCGTTGGTCTCGAACTGGATGCCCACCAGCTGGCCCGGCGCGTAGCCGTCCTGCGTCAGGTTGGTCACGCCGAAGTTGGCGCCGTACTGCGTGGCACCGCTCAGGTCGAGCTCGACGCCGGTGATCGCCAAGGTCTGTGCGCCGGCCGCGTTGGTCGAGGCCGGGATGTTCAGCAGCACCGGGCCGACCGGCGCCACCGGCGTGCCACCGTTGGCGGGAAAGTTGATGGTGGTCGATGCGGCAGGGTTGCCGTTCACGTCGGTCGCCAGCGGCGTGCCGTTGGCGGTGATGTAGACGTTCCAGGTGTCGGTGGCGGCCTTCTGGAAGTAGTAGGTCACCGCCACGTCCTGGCCCTTGGCGTCGTACAGCGTCAGCGTGGTGGCGTTGTTGTAGGTGCTCGGGTCGGTAAAGTTGATGGGCGGGCCGACGGCCGGCACGGTGGTGGCCACGCGCGCGTCGAGGTTCATCTCCATGCTGATCTCGCTCGACGCGTTGGGCGTGATGCCGGCGGTGGGCATCTGCAGCGCGCGCGCCTGGCCGGGCTGGATGGTGCCGGTGCCGTCGGCCGGGTAGCCCATCAACTGCTGGCCCTGGTTGTTGACGACGAAGCCCTCGCGGTCGACGCGGAACTGGCCGTTGCGCGTGTAGGTCACCGGCCCGTTGGTGTTGGACAGTTGAAAGAAACCGCCGCCATTGATCGCCAGGTCCAGCGGGTTGCCGGTAGCCGAGATGTTGCCCTGCGTGAACTGCTGCGCCACCGCGGCCAGGTTCACGCCGATGCCCACGTTGGTGCTGCCGCCGCCGTTCAGCGCGGTGGCGTACATGTCGGCGAACTCTGCCCGAGACGACTTGGCCCCGTAGGTGTTGGCGTTGGCCACGTTGTTGCCGATCACCTGCAGGTTCTTGCTGGTGGCGTTCAGTCCGGAGAGGCCTTGCTGGAAGCTCATGGTGTGTCCTGGGTGCGTGTCGGTGTGGGGCTCAATTGAAAGCTTTGATATCGCTGTAGGCGACTTGGCCGGAGCGTTCGAGTTCGAGCGTCAACGTGTCGCCGCCGGTGCTGACGGCGTTGACGCGGTCGCGCATCAGCGCGGTGGTGGGCAGCACCGAAGCGCCGCTGGTGGCGGTCACGCGGAAGCTCAGGCCGGCGTCGGCGGCCACGTCTTTCGCAGGCCAATCGAAGCCGTGCCGGCCGCTGCCTTGGGCGCCCAACTGGATCGTGTCGATCACCTGGCCGGCGGGGCTGAGGACTTCGACCTTGACGTTGTCGGCGGCCGAGTTCAGCTCGAAGCCGCCCTGCCCCACGCCGTCGTCGATCGACAGCCTGGAGCCGGGCACGATCACGTCGCGCCCCACCAGCGAGGCGCCTTGCAGCGCCTGCATCTGCATGAACTGCCCCGAGAGGCCTTCGACCGTGGTGTTGAGCTTCTCGATGCCGTTGACGGTGTTGATCTGCGCCATCTGGCTCGTGACCTGCGCGTTGTCCATCGGGTTCAGCGGGTCCTGGTTCTGCATCTGCGCCACCAGCAGCTTGAGGAAGCGGTCGGCGCTGCCGGCTTCATCCTTCGCCTTCGTGGTGGTGCTGCTGCCGTTGAGCAGCGACAGGTCGGCGGTTGAAAGTGCGACGGCCATGGTGTGCTGCCCTCAGAGGTCGGTTGAATCGCGCTCAGCTCTGGCCGAGCTGCAGTGTCTTGAGCAACAAGCTCTTGGCCGTGTTCATGACTTCGATGTTGTTCTGGTACGAACGCGAGGCCGAGATCATGTTGACCATCTCCTCCACCGGGTTCACGTTGCTGTAGGTGATGTAGCCGTCGGCATCGGCCTGCGGGTGCTTGGGGTCGTGCACGCGGCGGCCGGGCGTCTGGTCTTCGGTGATGGTGCTCACCGTCACGCCGGCGGCCGTCGGGTCGTTCTGCTGCGCGCCGACCAGCGTGGTCTGGAACGTGACCTGGCGCGCCTTATAGGCCTGGCCGTCCGGGCCAGCGACGGTGTCGACGTTGGCCAGGTTGGAAGCAACGATGTTCAGGCGCTGGCTTTGCGCGCTGACCGCACTGCCCGACACATTGAAGATGTTCATCATCGACATGAGATTGCTCCTTACTGGCCTTTGATCGCATCCAACATCGTGCGCACGTTGCCATTGATGAAGCGCAGCGTGGCCTCGTACTTCACCGCGTTGTCGGCAAAGTTCGCGCGTTCGCGGTCCATGTCGACGGTGTTGCGGTCGAGGTTGGTCTGGCTTGCGCTGGCATACAGCAGGTTGGGTTCACTGCGCGCGCCGGTGGCGGCCCCACCGATGTGGCCAGCGCTGGTGGTCGCCACCGGCGGCGCGCCCGCCGCCGTGCCGGTCGCCTCACGCAGCGCCTGGGCAAAGCTGAAGTCGCGCGCAACGTAGCCGGGCGTGTCGGCGTTGGCAATGTTGCTCGCGATCAGGCGCTGGCGCTCCGAGCGCAGGGTGAGCGCCTGGCCGTGGAAGTCGATCGCGTTGGTCAACTGGTTCAGCATGGTGGACCCATTGGGTAATGGGAAGCGATTGTGGGCAGCGCTTGACTCGACATGAGCCGGAGAAGCGGCGCGATTGCCGGCCAATTCGGCGCGTTCGGCGGCAGGCTCCGTCGCTACAGTGATTCAATGGACACACCCACGGTTTCGAAGCCTCGTGCGCTGCGCGCATCGCGCGCGCTGGCCTGCGCGACCGCGACGGTGATCACGGCAATGCTCGGGTTCGCGGCGATGCCGCTGGCGGCTGCAGACGGCGCTGATGCGACACGCGCGGCGACTAGCTCGGCAGCGGGCACCCAGGCCGCCACGGTCGTCGAAGCACTGCAGCCCGGCTTGGCCGGCACGGTGCGGCAACTGGCGCTTGCCGGCAGCCGCAGCGGCGCGAGCGCGGGGCACCGCGTCGAGGTGGTGCTGGGCCAACTCGACGCGCGGCTGAGGCTGGCGCCGTGCCAACGCATCGAGCCGTACCTGCCTAACGTGCCGAACGGCGCGGCGCTGTGGGGCAAGACGCGCATCGGCCTGCGCTGCACGCAGGGCACGAGCGCGTGGAACGTTTTCCTGCCCGTGACCGTGAACGTGTTCGGCAAGGCATGGGTGGCCGCCGCACCGCTGTCGGCCGGAGCGACGTTGAAGGCGGGCGATCTGGTTCAAGCCGAGGTCAACCTGGCCGAAGAAACCGGCGCGGCCATCACCGACGCCGACGCCGCCCTCGGCCGCACCCTGGGCCGTGCGCTCAACCCGGGCCAGGCGTTGCGCCAGACCGACTTGAAGGCCCGCCAGTGGTTTGCGGCGGGCGACGAGGTGAAGGTGGCCGCACGCGGCAGTGGCTTCAGCGTGGCCGGCTCGGGGCAGGCGTTGAACCACGGGTTGGAGGGCCAGCCGGTGCGGGTGCGGGTGGAGTCGGGCCGGGTGCTGGTCGGAATGCCCGTCGGCGAGCGGCTCGTGGAGCTGCCGCTGTGAAAACACCGGGGCCGATGCGCTTTGCCGGAAAATAATCTTCAAGTCGCCGTGGTGGCGGTCGATAAACAGACCATGTGGAATGGGAAGGGCCCCGCCCCAGCCCTTTGGAGAACATCATGAAGATCGGTCAACCTGCAGACAAACCCGCCCTCACCCCCGCCGGCACGCCGCGCACCGGGGCTGGCGATGCGCCCAAGGTCCTGCCGCAGCAGGCGGGCGGCGCACCGGAAGGTGAAGCCAGCACCAAGGTCGTTCTGTCCGACGCCGCCGCGGCGCTGATGGCCGCCACGCCGTCGGCCAAGGCCGACTTCGACGCCGAGAAGGTCGAGCGCATCAGCAAGGCCATCGCCGACGGCAGCTTCAAGGTCAACCCCGAGGCCGTGGCCGACAAGCTGATCGCCAACGCCAGGGAACTGCTGAACAAGTACTCGCACTGAGCGGCCCCCGGCCTCTGGCCCCTCGCCACGCGCCTGCGCTGGCCGTTGAACCTGCTGCCGACCCCGAACCTGCGCCTCACCATGCCCTTGCCCGCCGCCCCCACCCTGACCCCGCTCGCCGGCGCCGCTGGAGCCACTGGCAACGGCCTGGAGGACACGTTGAGCGCTGTCGAAATGCGCTTGGCGGCGCTGAGTGAAGCCTTGCGCACGCGCGACCTGGGCGGCATCGACCGCCAGGCGGTCGAGCTGCACGGGGCCCTGGCCACCGCCGTCGACACTTTTTGCATTGCCGTGCGCAGCGGGCCTGTCTCGCCCGCACTGCGAAGCCGCCTCGTTGCGGCCAGCGGCCAGGTGGCTGCGCAACGCGAGTCGCTGGCCCGCGCCACCTCGGCGCTGGACCGCGCCATCGACGTGCTGATGCCGCGCGAGGCACCGGCTGTCTATGCGGCCGCCGGCAGCGCCAAGCGCGCGATGGGCATCGAGTCTCGCGTGGGATCCCGCGTCGGCCTCAGCGCCTGACCGGTCGCGCGACCTTCGCTGAAGGGCGCGCCGTTCACCGCTTCCTGAACGGCGCCTGGTAGACCCAGACCTTCCTCTCGCCCACCGGCAACACCGCCTGCGGCTTCAACGTCGGCACCTCGAACTCCAGGCTCACCATCCAGGCACCGGCCTTCAGCTCGGCGGCAGCCTTGTCGGCAGCACGCTGCATGCTCTCGGGGCGCTGGAACAGGTAGACCATGTCGTAGCCGCGCCAGTCGGCCGCCCAAATATCGGCACGGCGCACGCGGGCAAAACGGCAGCGCAGCGCGCACAGCGCTCGCAAGGGCCAGCTCCACTCCAGGCCTTCGACACGCGCCAGCGGGTACGCGCGATGCAGCTCGATCAGGCCGGCGCCCAGGCCGCAACCGGCATCGACGATGAGCGCGCCGGGCGGCAGCCGCACGGCAGCGGGCAAGCCTTGCAGTGCCCCGGTCGGCGTGGGAAACAGCGGCGCGTCGCGCCAGGTGTTGAGCGGGTACAGCAGTGCCAGCAAGACCAGCGGCAGCAACCATGCCCACGCCGGCACCGCCGCCGCCAGGCCCGATGCAGCCAGCGATAGCGGAAAGCCCGAGCCGATGAAGACCCGCCGCCACGGCGTGGCCCCCAGCACCGCCAGACCAGCGCCCAGCAGCACGGGCACACCCATGGCCACGACCGGTGGCGCATGCAGCGACTGGAGCAGCAGGAACAAGGCCCAGGCCAGGACCCAGGTCAACAGTGCGGGAAGGGGCCAGGCCATCGTGCCGGCATTGTCACCGCGCCAATGGGCACGACCTCGCAGGCGGTTAGAACTTGAAGGCCAGCCTCAAGCCACCCCAGTGGCGACCGTTCACCGTGATGGGCGCGCTCGCTTCCTTCATCACGACGAACTGCCCGCCGCCCATGTCGCGCCGGTACGTCTGCAGCAAAAACGGGCGCGTGTTGCGGCCCGAAGCCAAACCGGTGCGGTCGTTGAAGATGCGCCGGTAGCGGCTGTTGGCGCTGTCCCAGGCCAGGTCGCCCCTCTGCGGGTGGCAGTACTTCTTGTTGTGCGTGGCAACAAAGCCGTTGCGGTCCACGGCGATGCAGAACACCACCTTGTCCGACAAGCCCAGCACGCGCTCCTGTACTTGGGGAAACAAGCGGTCGGCCAGGTCGACGAAGCGCGTGGTGTGCTGCGGCGGGTTGGTGCCACGGATGGGGCGGTAGTTCTCGTCGAACAGGTCGGCCGTCGAGATCGTCGCGGTGCGCACCGCGTCTTCGAGGAGCTGGCCGATCTGCGCAGCGCCTTCGGTGGCGGCCCTGATGTAAGGCGTGTCTTCCGAGTCGATGCCGCATTCGGCCACCAGTTCGATCAGACTTTCCGAGATCTGCAGGAACACCTCGCTGCGCCGCAGGGTGGCGTCGAGCGTGCTCACCGTCTGCGCGGTCTCGGCTTCGGCAGATGCCATCTGCGCGTTCAGCGCGCCGCAGATGCTGCGGCTCTGCTCGGCCGCCGCCGTGATGCTGCCGACACTGGCCTCCACGTCGGCCAGCGCCTTGTGGAAGGCCGCGGTCTGCACCTCGCCGTCCTGGCGTGCGATGTCGCGGGCGAGCGCGGCAATGCGCCCGTCGAGCTCGGCCACCGTGCCCATGATGTCTTTGCTGGACGACTCGACCTTGGCGGCCAGGTCCTTCACCGCGTCGGCGACGACGCCGAAGCCGCGGCCGGCGTCTCCGGCGCGCTTGGCCTCGACCGAGGCGTTGAAGGCCACCAACCGCGTCTGCAATGCAATCTGCGTGATCGTGCCTGCCGCCTGCGCGACCTGCTTCAGGCTGGTGACGACGCTGGCCACCTCGTGCCCGATGTCCTCGACCACCGAGCGCGCGCGCCCGACCGCAGCGAGGCTGCCGTGGCTGAAGCCGCTGATTTCGTCCTGCGACTTCGTGATCTGGCGCACCTGGCCGGCCAGCACCGCCAGCGTCTGAACCTGGCGGCCCGAGGCTTTTTGCGTGTCCTCGATCTGCCCGCGCACTTCGGCCGCCTCCTTGCCCATCGACGAGGCCTGCTTGCCGATCGAGCCGATCGCAGCCTGCAAATCGGGCGCTGGCGCGGCGGGAGGCGCCACGGTGTCGGCGGCTGCGACACGGGTCCTCTTGAACAGGTGGATCATGGTCGACTCCTCCGAGCTCTGCCGATCAGTACGCGCGCAGCTTCACGCGCAGACGCGCGATCGACTGGCTGTGCAACTGGCACACGCGCGACTCGGTGACCTTGATCACCGCGGCGATCTCCTTCAGGTTCATGTCGTGTTCGTAGTACATGCTCATCACGTGCTGTTCGCGCTCGGGCAGGTTCTTGATCGCCTCGATCAACGCTTCGCGCATGCGCACGTCCTGCAGTTGCGCGAGCGGGTTGAGCGCGTCGTCGCCGACGTGGCGGTCGAGGTAGTCGTTGTCGCCGTCCACGCCGGTCATGTCTTCGAGGTAGACGAGTTGCGTGCCACGCACGCGGCCCAGCAGCTCCTGGTACTCGGCCAGCGCGAGGCCCATTTCCTTGGCAATCTCGCTCTCGATCGGCGCGCGGCCGAGCTTTTGTTCGAGCTTCTGCACCGCCGACTCGATGGTGCGCTGCTGCTTGCGCGTGCCGCGCGAGAGGTAGTCGGTGCCGCGCAGCTCGTCGAGCATCGCGCCGCGGATGCGCTGGGTGGCGAAGGTCTCGAACTGCACGCCCTGCGCAGCGTCGAAGCGGTTCAGCGCGTCGGCCAGGCCGATCATGCCGACCTGCACGAGGTCGTCGAACTCCACGTTGGCCGGCAGCTTGGCGATCATCTGGTGCGCCAGGCGGCGCACCAGCGGGCTGTACTGCTTGAGCTTGGCGTTGGTGTCGAGCTGGCCTTTGGCGGTGTACATGTTCTGTTTTCTCCCATCAATCAGTACGGTGTCGGGGCCAGGCTGGCGGGGCCCCAGGCGGCCGGTGCGTCGGCGGCGCGCGGGCTGCCCTCGGCCAGCCACTCGTAGGCCCAGCGGCGCAAGCCCGGCGAAATGGCGTCAGCGGCGGCAGCGGCAGGGTCGATCCGCATCGAGTCCCGCACCGCGGCGCCCAAAAAGGTGTCGGCGCAGGTGGCGAGCTGCGCTGCAATCCGCCCGGCGCGCGGCGATTGCGCCGATGCGCCGAGCAGCAGGTCGTGCACCACGAGACCGGCGCGCTGCGTCAGCAGCTTCATCGCGGCGTAGGCGTGCGTCACGCTGGCAGGCCGGTCGTCGGCGAGGAACAGCGGGCGCATGTCTTCACGCGCGGCGTGGCGCGGGTCGCGGCGCGAGAACATGCGGCACAGGTCGGTCGCCGGTGCATGCACCAGCACCACGTCGGTCTGAGGCGCGGCGTCGATCAGCGTTTCGAGAAAGGGCGACGTGAAACCGTGCGTGTCGACAAAGCGCAGCGGCAGACCGCGCGCAGCGAGGTAGCTGACGCGGTCGGACAGCGGCTCCAGGCATTCGGCCAGTTCGATCAGCGCCATCTCGCCAGCCGGCTGGGCGCGCTCGGAGGCATCGACCACCACGGTGTGCGCGCCGTGCTCGCCGAAGGCGGTGCACAGCCGCTCCAGCATCAAGCCGCCGAAGCTCAGGTGCGGGTTGGAGACGACCGGCACGAAGCGCACGCGCGAGCCGGAGAACATGCGGCGCAGGCCGTCGGCCTGGTCGAGCGGCGCGGGGCGCGAGACCGGTGCGGTGACCGGGTCCGGCAGGGTCAGGGGTGCCGACGAGCGAGCCGCCGGCCGAGCGTCCAGGAAGTCGCTGGAGGCGTCGTTCAGCCCGCCGTCCAGCCCGCCGCCCAGAAAGCCCCCCAGGTTGCCGAACGAGCCCGAATCGAGAAAGTCGATCATCGCGCTCACGCCCCCGCCTGCGGCGCCGGGCCGGCCTGCCCACCCGCGAGCTGCCGCGCGGTGAAGATCAGGTTCACCTCGGGCGCTTCGAGCTTGTAGGCCGTCCACGCGACGCTGCGCAGCGCGCGGTGCAGCAGCACCTGCGCGGGCAGGCGGTGCCAGTCTTCGGGCACGCGCTGGCCGTTGGCCACGCCCTGCACGGTGAGCCGGTGGCGGATCACGGCGTCCAGCGCGGGGGCGAGCTTCACCGCCTCGTCCATCTTCGACAGGATCACGCCGCGTGCCAGGTGGGCTCGGTACGAGACGATCACGTCCTCGATCGTCTCGCCCTGCGCTGCGGCGTTCAGCACGAGCAGCTTGTTGATGCTGGGGTGGCCGAGCATGTCGAGCAGTTCGGCGGTGCGGGTGTCGCGCTGCGCCATGCCGGCGGTGTCGATCAGCACCATCTTCTTGGCCGACAGCAGGTCCAGCAGATCGTCGAGCGAGGCGCGGTCGTGCGCGGTGTGAACCGGCACGCCGAGGATGCGGCCATAGGCGCGCAGTTGCTCGTGCGCGCCGACGCGGTAGGCGTCCAGCGTGACCAGCCCCAGGTGGCCGGCGCCGTGCTTGGAGGCGAAGGCCGCGGCGATCTTGGCGGTCGTCGTTGTCTTGCCGACGCCGGTGGAGCCGATCAGCGCGAACACGCCGCCCTGGTCTTCCAGCGGCAGATCTCGTTCGCTGGTCAGCAGGTTGCGCTCCAGCACGCCGGCGGCCCAGGCCATCTCGTCGCCCACGTCGGGGGCCATGCTTTCGGCGAGCTTGCGCACCATCATCGGCGAGAAGCCGCAGTCGAGCAGCTTCTGTGTCAGCCGCGCGTGGGCCGGGTGGCGCTGCAGCTTGTCCATGAAGGCCAGCGCGCCGAAGCGCTCTTCGATCAGGCCCTTCACCTGGCGCAGCTCGTTCATCATGTCCTGCTGGTCGCGCCGAGCCACGTTCTGGTCGGCCAGCGACGGCACAGGTGCGCCTCCGCGCGCCGCCGCGGCAGGCGCGTTGGCGCGCGACGCCGAGGCCGGGCCGCGCGCCGGAGCGCGGGCGGGCTGCGCCACCGCGGGCGCGCTGCGCTGGGCGAGGCGCTCTTGCAGCGGGCTCAGCATCGAGTCGGTGACCTGCGGGGCTGGCGGGTGGTGCAAAGGGGCAGCGTGGTGCACAACGGGTGCGGGATGCGTGGGATGCACGGGCAGCGCGTGCTGCACTGGCAGTGCGTGGCGCACTTGTGCCGGTGCGGGCGGCGCGGCAGCCGCGGGGCGGCCGACGACCCGTTCGCTCGCCTCGGTTGCCTCGGCGCGCATCGCGGCTTCGCGCCGCTTGAGCATGCGCTCGCGCACGTAGCCCTGGAAGGACAGCGTGCTCATCGACATCTGCTCGACGTCTTCAGCCACACCGCTGGACATCAGGGCCGGGTCGATGCGTGGCTGGGCCTGCGTCTGGGCGGCCGGCTGACGCACGGGCGCCGCGGGCGGCGCTGCCGCTGCGGCGGCGGCCGAGACGCGCTCGATCTGCGCCACGCCTTGCGGGCACATCGCCATCACCTCGATGCCTTCGGCGCACGGCTTGGTCGACAGCACCACCGCGTCCTCGCCGAACTCCTGGCGCACCAGGGTGAGGGCGTCGCGCGCGGTGCGGCCGGTGAATCGCTTCAGGTTCATGAGCTACCTTTGTTGCAGCGGTGGGGCGTCTTGCGTGGGCTTCAGGAGTTGCCTCCGCACCGGAGGCGCTTTCCCCTCGTTGGAGCGGTCGGCAACTTCAACCCATGAACCGCTGCGATCCCCACTGCGTGGGGCCCCTGTTTCGCGGTTCATGGGTTGGCACCAATGATCGAACCGATGCGGATCGAATGCGTCTCGGGAATCTCGCTGTGGCTGAGCACACGCAGGCGCGGTGCCGCGCGGCGCAGCAGGCGCGCCATCGGGGCGCGGATCAGGTCGGGCACCAGCAGGCAGGCCGGGTGGCCCAGGTCTTCTTGCCGCTTGGCCGAGTCGGCCGCGCTGCGGGCCAGCGTGTCGGCCACGCCGGGGTCGAGCGCGGCGCCGTGGGCCGAGTTGAGCGCCTGCGTGACGAGCCGCTCCAGGCCGGGCTCCAGCGCAATCACGTCGAGCTCGCGCACCGGGCCGTAGATTTGCTGCACGATGCTGGGCGCCAGGTGCACGCGGATGCGCCGCGCCAGCTCGGCCGGGTCGGTGACGCTGCTGGCGTGTTCGGCCAGGCTTTCGATGATCGAGCGCATGTCGCGGATGTGCACGCCCTCCTCCAGCAGCAGCTGGAGGATGCGTTGCAGCACAGGGATCACGACCATCTTGGGCACCACGTCCTCGATCAGTTTCGGGGCCAGCCGCGTCACGTGTTCGACGAGCTGCTGGGTCTCGACGCGGCCGAGCAGGCGGGCCGCGTGGAGTTGCATCAAGTGTGAAAGGTGGGTCGCCACGACGGTCGAGCAATCAACGACGGTAAATCCGGCCATTTGGGCGGCCTCGCGCTGGCTCTCCTCGATCCACACCGCCGGCAGGCCGAAGGCCGGGTCGGTGGTGGGCGTGCCGATGAGCCTTGTGGTCGCATGGCCGGGGTTGATGGCCAGCCACATGCCGGGGAAGGCCTCGCCCTCCCCCACCAGCGCACCGCGCAGCGTCAGCCGGTACATGCTGGGTTTCAGTTCGAGGTTGTCGCGGATGTGCACAGGCGGCGGCAGGAAGCCGACCTCCTGCGCGAACTTCTTGCGCACGCCCTTGATGCGCGCCAGCAGGTCGCCCTCGCGCGTCTTGTCGACCAGCGCGATGAGGCGGTAGCCGACCTCCAGGCCGAGCGTGTCCACCGGCACCAGGTCGTCCCAGCTCGCTTCGGCGTTGGCCACGGGCTCGGGTGCGGATGGCGGTGGCGCGGCGGCTGCGCGCTTGTCGCGCTCGCGCATCCAGTAGGCGGCATAACCCAGGCCGGCCGAGATGAGGATGAACACGATGTGCGGCATGCCGGGGATGATCCCCAGCAGCCCGATCACACCGGCCGTGATGGCCAGCGAGCGCGGCGAGTTGAAGATCTGCGCCGAAATCTGCGTGCCCACGTCCTGCTGCTTGCCCACGCGCGAGACGACCATCGCCGCGGCCACCGAGATCAGCATCGCCGGAATCTGCGCCACCAGCGCGTCGCCGACGGCCAGCAGCACGTAGGTGTCGGCCGCCTGCGCCGTGGTCAGGTCGTGCTGCACCACGCCGATGATGAAGCCGCCGACGATGTTGATGAACAGGATCAACAAGCCCGCCAGCGCGTCGCCGCGCACGAACTTGGAGGCGCCATCCATCGAGCCGAAGAACTCGGCTTCTTCGCCCACTTCAAGGCGGCGGCGGCGGGCTTCCTTCTCGTCGATCAGGCCGGCGTTCAGGTCGGCGTCGATGGCCATCTGCTTGCCGGGCATCGCGTCCAGCGTGAAGCGCGCGCCGACTTCGGCGATGCGCTCGGCGCCCTTCGTGACCACCATGAAGTTGATGACGACCAGGATCGCAAACACGATCAAGCCGACCGCAAAGTTGCCGCCGATCAAGAAGTGCCCGAACGACTCGATCACCGCGCCGGCCGCGCCAGGGCCGGTGTGGCCTTCGAGCAGCACCACGCGGGTAGAGGCCACGTTGAGCGACAGGCGCAGCAGCGTGGTCAGCAAGATCACGGTCGGGAACGCCGCGAAGTCCAGCGGCTTGAGCATGTAGCTGGCCACGATCATCACCATCAGCGCCATCGCGATGTTGAAGGTGAACAGCAGGTCCAGCGCAAAGGAGGGAAGCGGCAGCACCATCATGGCCAGCACCATGATGATGAACATCGGCGCCATCAGCGCCTTGACGGCCACCGCGTTCGGGCCGAGCCACTTCTGCAGTTGCTGCAGCATCGGGTTCATTCGGTGTCCTCAAGGCTTGGTGGCGGTTTGTGGTGCGGGTCGAGTTCGGCCGGCACGTTCAGTTCAGGCAGCTCCCCCGGCATCGCCGAGCGGCCCGCCAGCGCCGCACGCAGCTGGTACACGTAGGCCAGCACCTGGGCGACGGCGGCGAACAGCGCGGCCGGGATCTCGCGGTCGATCTCGGCATGGGCATACAGCGCGCGCGCCAGCACGGCGGCCTGCAGCACCGGCACCTTGGCGTCGTTCGCGGCATCGCGGATCGTCATGGCCAGCAGGTCGGCGCCCTTGGCGACCACGCGCGGCGCGCCCATGCGCGTGTCGTCGTATTTCAGCGCGACCGCATAGTGGGTCGGGTTCATCACCACCAGGTCGGCGGTGGGCACGGCAGCGAGCATGCGGCGGTTGGCCATCTCGCGCATGCGCTGCTTGATCTTGTGCTTGATCTCGACGTTGCCTTCGAGCTCCTTGTGCTCTTCTTTCATTTCCTGCTGGCTCATCTTCAGCTGGTTGGCGTGCATCCATTTCTGCAGCGGTGCGTCGATGGCCGCAAACACCGCCAGCGCCAGCAGCATCAACAAGAGCCCGCCGAACACGGTGTGGCTGGCGTGCGCAATCGCGGCGGGCAGCGCCAGGCCGAGCGAGCCGGCAAAGTCTTCCAGGTGGCTGTTGAGGTACAGCGCGCCGATGGCGCCCAGAATCAGCGCCAGCAGGCTTGCCTTCAACGCATCGACCAGTTGCTGCTTGGCAAAGATCCGCGGCAGCCCGGTGATCGGGTTGAGCTTGTCGAACTTGGGTTGCAGCGGCTTCCAGGTCCAGTTCCAGCCGCCCAGCGCCATCGCCGACCCCAGCGCGACCGCGCTCATCAACACGCCGGCCGGCAGCACCACCCACAGCATCGTCACCACCAGTTCGCTCAATCGCTCCAGCATGAAGGCCGGGCTGCTGACGGCTTCGAGCTTGAAGCGCAGTGCGCGCGCCAGCATGTCTTGCAGCGCCTGCGTGAACTGCGGCGCCAACGCCAGCAGCACCCCCGCGCCCACCGCCAACGCCGCGAAGTGCCCCAGGTCGCGTGAGCGCGCCACCTGGCCGTCTTCGCGCGCCTTGTCGAGCTTGCGTTGCGAGGCGGGAAGGTTGCGATCTTGCGCGGAGGGGTCGGCCATGGGCGTGGGGCATCGGAGAGCTGCCCTTCGATTGTTTCGGCGCGGCGCGCCGACTTGAGCCGGATGAACGGGGTGAAGCGGGGGCTGTTCGCGTGCTTCTCAAGGCGCCCGCCTCGCGGCCGATAACTGGGGCAAGAGGCGCCCGCGTGCGCCCAGGTGCGGCACGCCGCCGCCAACGCCCGAGGATTCGTTTCGATGAGCGCCCTACCCTCAATCGTCCCCGCGGACTCGCAAGGCCCGGAGGGCGAATTCAGCTTTGGCCCGGCGGACTTCGAGCGCGTGCGCAAGCTCATCCACCAGCGCGCCGGCATCAGCCTGCACGCCGGCAAACAGGCGATGGTCTACAGCCGCCTGTCGCGCCGGCTGCGCGAACTCGGTCACGGCTCGTTCGGCCAGTACCTGCAGGCGCTCGAAGGCGCAAGCGGCGCCGCGGCCAACGCCGAGTGGCAGGAGTTCGTGAACTGCCTGACGACCAACCTGACCTCGTTCTTTCGCGAGGACCACCACTTCGGTCTGCTTGCCAACGAGCTGACCGCACGGCGCGGCCAGAACCTGCGCATTTGGTGCAACGCGGCCTCCACTGGCGAAGAGCCGTACTCGCTGGCGATGACCGTCGTCGAGGCGCTGGGCGCCAACGCGAGCGTCACCATCTTCTGCAGCGACATCGACACCAAGGTGCTCGCCACCGCCGAGCAAGGCATCTACGCCGCCGATGCGCGCGGCCTGAGCCCGGAGCGGTTGCGCCAGCACTTCTTGCGCGGCACGGCCAGCAACGCCGGCTTCATCCGCATCAAGCCGGAACTGCAACGTCTGGTCGAATTCCACACGTTCAACCTGATGAACGATCGCTGGTCGCTCGGCGAGCCGTTCGACATCGTCTTCTGCCGCAACGTGATGATCTACTTCGATGCGCCCACGCAGCGGCGCGTGCTCGAACGCATGCACCGGGCGATGAAGCCGCGGGCCTTGCTGTTTGCCGGTCACTCCGAAAATTTCTCCGACTCGCGCGACATCTTTCGCCTGCGCGGCAAGACGGTCTACGAGCGCGTCTGACGTCGTCTGACGTCATCTGACGCTCACACTCCGGAGAAACCCGCACGATGGCCATCGCCGCACCCGCTGCCCGACCGATGGGCCAGACGGCCCGCCTGGAGCAGCTCAAACGCCGCCCGCGCAAACCGGGTGAAGCGTCGTTCTTCTGGTACGAAGCGCAGTTCAAGAACGAGGCTGTCAAGGTGTTGCCGGGCGAGTACTTCGTCCACTACGAAGACCTGCTGATCATGACCACGCTGGGCTCGTGCATCGCCGCCTGCTTGTGGGACCGGCAGGCCCGCATCGGCGGCATGAATCACTTTCTGCTGCCCGAGGGCAACAGCGGCGACACGAGCGGCCGTTACGGCTCGTTCGCGATGGAGTTGCTGATCAACGAGATGATGAAGCTCGGCGCCCAGCGCGGTTCGATGGAGGCCAAGGTGTTCGGCGGCGGCCAGGTGGTCTCGGGCATGACCTCGATGAACGTCGGCGAGCGCAATACGGCGTTCGTGCTCGACTACCTGAAGGCCGAGCGCATCCCGGTCGTCTCCAAAGACGTGCTGGACGTGTACCCACGCAAGGTCTGCTTCCTGCCGCACAGCGGCAAGGCGATGGTCAAGCGCCTGGCCTCGGCGCACGGGCACGACGCGATCGTCGCGCAGGAGCGCATCGCTGCGCAGAAGGTCACGCCGACCGCCCACGGTGGCGGATCGGTGGATCTGTTCTGAGCCTCGGCAATCTGCCCCACCACCCAAACCTCTCGCTGCCTCGCACCCAACCGAAAACCCCTCCATGGCCAAGACCCGCGTCGTCGTCGTCGATGACTCCGCCCTCGTTCGCAGCCTGCTCGCCGAGATCATCAACCGCGAAGCCGACATGCAATGCATTGGTTCGGCCGCCGACCCGCTGGTGGCGCGCGAGATGATCCGCGAGCTCAACCCCGACGTGATCACGCTCGACGTGGAGATGCCGCGCATGGACGGCATCGACTTCCTGTCGCGCCTGATGCGGCTGCGCCCGATGCCGGTGCTGATGGTCTCCACACTCACCGAACGCGGCGCGGAGGTAACGCTGCGTGCGCTCGAACTGGGCGCGATCGACTTCGTCGCCAAGCCCAAGGTCGGCGTCAGCGACGGGCTGCGCTCGCTCGGTCGCGACATCACCGAGAAGATCCGCATCGCTGCGCGCGCGACCGTGCGCCGCGCAGCGCCCGCCCCGGTCGAAGGCGCCACCGCCGCGCGTGCCGCACCTGCCAGCCTGGGCCGGCTGTCGACCGAGAAGATCGTCTTCATCGGCGCCTCCACCGGCGGCACCGAAGCCACCCGCGAAGTGCTGGCGAACCTGCCCCACGATGCACCCGCGGTGATGATCACCCAGCATATGCCGCCCGGCTTCACCCGAAGCTACGCGACCCGGCTCGACGGCTTGTGCCGCATCCACGTCAAGGAGGCTGAAGACGGCGAGCGCGTGCTGCCTGGCCATGCCTACATCGCCCCCGGCGGCCTGCACCTGAGTGTCGAACGCTCGGGCGCCAACTACCTGGCGCGCGTGCGCGACGGTGAGCCCGTGAACCGCCACAAGCCGTCGGTCGAGGTGCTGTTCAAGTCGGCCGCCCGCGTGGTCGGGCCGAACGCGCTGGCCATCATGCTGACCGGCATGGGCGCCGACGGCGCCACCGCGATGAAGGAGATGCGCGACGCCGGCAGCTACAACCTGGTGCAGGACGAAGCAAGCTGCGTCGTCTTCGGCATGCCGCGCGAGGCGATTGCCGCCGGCGCGGCGCACGAGGTGCTGCCGTTGGCGCAGATCGCGCCGAAGCTCATCGAGCGGCTGCGCAGCACCGGGGCGTTGTCGCACAACCGGGTTTGATGGTCAGGCGGCCGCACGGGCGCACGATCCTTCAGTCAGAGCCTTCCGCCGCAAGTCGGTGCACCGCAGATTCGCCCACAACAAACGATAGGCCGGCATGGCCGGCCTTGCGCAATAGGGTTTGAGCGCGTCAGAACGTCGTCCACTCGTCGTTTGTGCCGGTAGGCCGCGCAGAGTTGGCCCCCCCATCGCTGGCGCGCGCGGGCACCGAGGGCCCGGCGACCGGTGGGCTCGGCAACCTCGCCACGTTGGTCGCCCGGTTCGGGCCGCGCCGGTCGAGCGGCGCTGTGGTCCTGGCGGGCGCTGTGGCCTTCACAGCCGTGCTCTGCATGGCCTTCGTCTGGGCATGCTCACCGTTGGCGGTACGCGCTGCGGCGACCGCATCCGCCTCGCCGGCCACGAGCTTGAACACCGCCACCGCCTGCACCAATTGATGCGCCTGCATCTTCAGGCTCTCGGCGGCGGCAGCGCTTTGTTCCACGAGCGCGGCGTTCTGCTGGGTGGCCTTGTCCATCTGGGTGATGGCGCCTCCCACCTGCGTGACACCGGTACTCTGTTCGCCGCTGGCATGGGTGATCTCGCCCATGATGTCCGTCACGCGCTGGATGGCGGACACGATCTCGGTCATGGTCGCCCCTGCCTGGTCGACGAGCAGGGTGCCTCGCTCGACGCGCTCGACGCTGGCGCTGATGAGCGTCTTGATTTCCTTGGCCGCTTCGGCGCTGCGCTGCGCGAGACTGCGCACCTCGCTGGCCACCACGGCAAAGCCTCGGCCCTGTTCGCCGGCGCGCGCGGCTTCCACCGCGGCGTTGAGCGCCAGGATGTTGGTCTGGAACGCGATGCCGTCGATCACACCGATGATGTCGCTGATCTTGCGGCTGCTGTGGTTGATCTCGTCCATGGTGGCCACCACCTGGCCCACCACCTGCCCACCGCGCGCGGCCACTTCGGCGTTCGCCACCGCCATCTGGCTGGCCTGGCGCGCGGCGTCCGCACTCTGGCGCATCGTGCTGTTGAGCTCTTCCATGCTCGCCGCCGTCTGCTGCAGGCTGCTCGCCGCCTGCTCGGTGCGGGCCGACAGGTCGCTGTTGCCCATCGAAATCTCGCGCGTGGCCACCTCGATGCCGGCACTGGATTGCTGAACCTGCGCCACCAGCGTGCGCATGGATGCCTGCATGCCGTCGAGCGCACCCATCAGGCTTTGCGGTTCCTGTGCGGGCGGGATGCGGCCGGTCAGGTCTCCGGCGGCGATCTGGCGCAGCGTGGCGCGCGCCACTGCAGGGTCGCCCCCGATCTCGTGACGCAGCGTGCGACGCAGCACCGTGCCCAGCACCACCGCCACCGCGATGGCCAGCACGGCCAGGCCGAGTGACATCCAGAGTGCGCGGTCGGCCCGGGCGCTGACGCCCGCCTGGGTCTGCTGGGCCAGCAGGTCCAGTTCGTCGCGCAGCTTCAGCAGCGCGGTGCGCAGCTGGCGCCAGGCCGGAGTCTCTTGCTTGTTGAGCACCTCCACCGCCTGGGTGGGGTCGGACTTGAGCTTTTCCAGCACCTGTTGCTGGGCACTGCCCTGCGCAGAGCGCAGGTCGGCCAGGGCGCCCACCGCCACTTCGGCGGTCAGACCCACTGACACCCGCTGGGCGTTCGCGTACGCCTTGTCATAGGCATCGCGCGCGGCATCCAGGTTCTTGTAGGCGGTGGGGTTCTGCGGGTCGAGCACGATGTTGCGCATGGCCTGCCCCATCTGCAGACCCTGGGCGTACATCTCGCGCACGTCGTTGGCCAGCGCCGCTTCGGTGCGCAAGTAATGGTCGAACTCGCGCTGGGTGTTGATCAGCGAGCCGATCGCTGCGGCCAGGCCAGCCACGAAAAGCACCGCGGGCAGCAGGAAGGCAAGGAGGAGGCGTTGGTTGAATCGCATGTCAGAGGCCCGGGAGCAGACGTTTCAAAAGCTTTCCCAGTCGCCTTCGGCGCTCGCAGGGACGGGGATGTTCCTGGAAGCCGCAGGCGCTGTGGCGGCCGGGGCCACCGGTGCGGCGGTCCTGGACGTTGTCGGCCTGGGGGCGTGGGTCGTGGCCGGTTTGTGGGCCTTCTGGCCCGTGCTGCCCAGCGCCTTGGCCGGGCTGTGCCGCAGCGGGGCAGGCTTGGGTGCCATCAACGCGCTGACCGCTGCATGGCCCGAGGCGTTCGCATCGATGCGGAACACCGCCACCACCTGGGTCAGGCGGCTGGCCTGGTCTTTCAGGCTCTCGGCGGCCGCTGCACTCTCTTCCACCAGCGCCGCGTTCTGCTGTGTCATCTGGTCGAGCTGGTTCACCGCGGTGTTGACCTGTCCAATGCCGTCGCTCTGCTCGCCCGCTGCGGCCGTGATCTCGCCCACGATGTCGCTCACCCGCTGGATCGAGCCCACGATCTCGCTCATGGTCTGGCCCGCATCGGCCACCAGCTTGGTGCCGGCTTCCACCTTTTCCACGCTGGCGCCGATCAGGCCCTTGATCTCTTTGGCCGCCTCCGCGCTGCGTTGCGCGAGGTTGCGCACCTCGCCCGCCACCACCGCAAAGCCGCGACCCTGCTCGCCTGCGCGGGCGGCTTCCACCGCCGCGTTGAGGGCGAGGATATTGGTCTGGAACGCGATGCCGTCGATGGTGCCGATGATGTCGTTGATCTTCTGGCTGCTCTGGTGGATGTCCTGCATGGTGGAGACCACCTGGCTGACCACCTGGCCACCGCGCACCGCCACTTCGCTGGCGCTGGCGGCCAGCTGGTTGGCCTGGCGCGCGGCGTCCGCGCTGTTGCGCACGGTGCTGGTGAGCTCTTCCATGCTGGCGGCGGTCTCTTCCAGGTTGCTTGCTGCCTGCTCGGTGCGCGCGCTCAGGTCCTGGTTGCCGCTGGCAATCTCGCTCGACGCCACGCCAATGCTGTCGCTGGCCTGGCGCACCTGGCGCACCGTCGACAGCAAAGAATCTTTCATGGCGGCCAGCGCCTTCTGCAGCTCACCGAGCTCGTCGTGGCGGTTCACAGTGACGGGTTGCGTCAGATCACCGTCGGCCACAGCCCGGGCCGCCCGAACCGCGTCGTTCACAGGGGCTGTCACCGAGCGCGTGATGCGCCAGGCCACCAGCACGCCCACCACCAGCGCCAGACCGGCCATGCCCGCGATCAGAACGATCTGGCGCGAAGCCGAAGCCTCTGCCCGCAGAACGACCTCGTTGACCAAGGCGCGTTCGCTTTTCTTAAGCTCCTGCATGGTGCTGACGTAGCGCTGCGCGGTCGGCAGCAGCTTGTCCGTCAGCAGACTTCCGGCCTGAGGGTCGGCCGCCTTGAGCGCATCAAAGTAGGTTTTGCGCGTCGCCACGTATTCCTTGCGCTGTGCAGCGATCTCGACCAGCAAGGCTTTCCCTTGGTCCGAGTCGACCGCGGCCTCCAGGCTTTTCTGCAGCTCGTTGATGCGCTCGGTGGTCTGTGCGATCAGAGGCTTGAAGTAGGCATCCACCTCGGGGTTGTTGCCCGACTTGGCCAAGCCCATCACCCGGTTGACGTTCAGCTGGGTGCTGGCCACCCACTCGTCGGCCATGGTGGCACGGTGCTGCAGTTCGACGATCCTTTTTTCGTCGGCAATGGCGGAGGTGATGGACTGGATCGCCAGGCCCGTGATCAGCACCAGCAACAGCAGCACGATGCCAAAGCCCAGACCCAGGCGCTGACCAATCTTGAATTTGTCGAACATCGTATTTCTCTAGAAAGGGTGAACCAAAGGGAGGCCGGGTAAGCTCACTGAAGCGATGGCGTGTTGTCCATCAGGCCCATGTCGGCGCTGCTCATGAGCGCGTTGATGTCCATCAGGATCAGCATGCGTTCGCCCACGCTGGCAATGCCGGTGATGAAGCTGGTGTCCACCGTGGTGTTCATCTCCGGTGCCGGCTTGATCAGCTCGTGACTCAGTTCGAGCACGTCCGACACCGAATCCACCACCGCGCCCACCACCCGGCCGTGCACGTTGAGCACGATCACCACGGTGAAGCCGTTGTAGTCCACCTTCTCGCAGCCCAGCTTCATGCGCAGGTCCACCACGGGCACGATCACCCCGCGCAGGTTCACCACGCCCTTGATGAAGTGCGGCGCGTTGGCGATGCGGGTGGGTTCTTCGTAGGAGCGGATCTCCTGCACGCGCAGGATGTCGATGCCGTATTCCTCCGCCCCCAGGCGGAAGGTCAGGAACTCGGCGTGGGCGCCCTGCTGGGCCGCCACGTTGCGGCCGCCAGCCGGGCTGGAGGTGGTTTGCATGTCCATGGTGGTCGTTCCTTGATAGACGGGAAAATTGACTCTTGCAGAAAAATTTTGAGGGATATAGCTTAATTTACCTGAAGCAATAATGTTCTGTAAGCGAAATAATTCG
>LGRD01000013.1 GCA_001263235.1 Methylibium sp. NZG
ACCCCAAGCCCTTCATCTGGACCGCCAGCGCCAAGGACATCCTGGCCAAGGTAACCCGCGCCAAGGCCGCCTTGGCGGCCTTGGCGGGATAAGTACAGAACAGAGCGGCGCACTGCACTAGAACCCCAGCATCTGTTCGATCGGCCCCTTCGGCAGCGGCACCAGAAACCACTTCTCAAACACCAGGAAGAACAACATCGGCACGCCCACCGCCACCGCTGCGGTCAGGGGCCAGCCGAACTTGCCGTGCCGCCGCATGAAGTAGCCGATCAGCGCGATCGACGCGAGGTAGATACCGACCAGCGCAATCGCCCCCACGTACAGCGTCATCGGCACCAGCACCGCCATCACGCTGCGCAACTGGCTGCGTTCGGCAAACGCCGGGTCGGCCTGGTTCCACTTGAGCAGCGTGGTGACCAGCACCCAGCCGCTGGACAGGATCAACAGCGAGCCGATGTAGAACGGAAAGTAGCCCGAGCGCGGGCCATCGTCGCCCCAGCCGGTGCCCACGCGGATGCTGTCGGTGACGACCATCACGCCCAGCAGCACCAGGAAGGCGGCCACGATCACTTCAGGCCACCGGGTGCCCACCACGCCGGCCTCGCCGGCTTGGGGTTCTTCAGTCATGAGGGGTCTCCTGCGGTGGGGCGGTCAGGCCCGACCGGGGCGGCGGCGGGCGAGTCGAAGTGCGTTTGGCCAGGCCCTGCGCCTGCGCGCACCACGCGCGAAGGCGCCGGCCGAAGCTCACTGGGCGATGAAGCCGGCTTCCTTCATCAGCACACGGTGCATCTGCTCGTTCTTGCCGAGCCATTCGACGAACGCATCACCGCTGAGCGCGGTTTGGTTGAAGGCGCCCTTGTTCATGAACTCCTTCCACTCCGGCAGCGCGCGCACCTTGGTCAGCAGGTCGAGGTAGAACTTGACCTGCTCGGGCGTCACGCCGGGCGGCATGAAGATGCCGCGCAGCATCAGGTAGTCCACCGGCAGGCCGGCCGAGGCGCAGGTGGGGATGTCGGCCCACGATTGCGTGGCGGTCATCTTGTTGGGGTAGGGCATCCTGGCCTTGTCCATCACGCACAGCGCGCGCAGCTTGTCGGCGCGCCAGTGCGATTCGGCCTCGATCGGGTTGTTCACGGTCGAGTCCACGTGCTTGCCCACCAGCTGCACCGCCACGTCGCCGCCGCCCTTGTAGGGAATGTAGGTCATCTTCTTGCCGGCGGCCTTCTCCAGCAGCACGGTGATGATCTGGTCTTCCTGCTTCGAGCCGGTGCCGCCCATCTTGAAGCTCTTGTCGGGCTGCGCCTTCACCGCGTCGAGGAAGTCCTTGGCCGTTTTGTGCGGCGACTCGGCGTTGACCCACAGCACGAATTCATCCAGCGCCAACATCGTGACCGGCGTGAGGTCACGCCAGTTGAACGGCACGCCGGTGGCCAAAGGCGTGGTGAACAGGTTTGAGAGCGTGATGACGATCTTGTGCGGGTTGCCTTTGTCGCCCTTCACGTCCAGAAAGCCCTCGGCGCCAGCGCCGCCCGACTTGTTGACGACGACGATCGGCTGCTTCATCAGGCTGTTCTTGGCAACCACGCCTTGAATGAAGCGCGCCATCTGGTCGGCGCCGCCGCCGGTGCCGGCCGGCACGACGAACTCGACCGGCTTGGTGGGCTCCCAAGCCAGGGCCGGCGAGGCACCGATGAACGAAGCGACCAAGGCAGCCGCGGCAAACCGGGCGGGCCCGGAACGAACGAAGCGAAGAACGGTCATGGGATCTCCATCGTGAAAGAGCCTCGCGGGGCGCCGATACGCCAAGCGAAGCGCGCATTCTAGGAACTTCCGATCGCGACCCTTGCGTAGGGATTGCGAGATGTTGACCTCGACGCCGCGATGCGCATTGGCCCTGAACATGGGCGCCACATGGCCCGCCGGTCAGGCAAAACCCTTTGCGCTGGTGCGCGACGGCGCAGCGCGCACCGCCGCGGGCAAAGCCGAACTCGGCTCGCCCGGCGAGCGTGTGGCGGCCCAGTTGGCCGTGAAGCGGTCGTGCGAGTTGGACAGGTGCGCCGACATTGCCACGCGCGCGGCGGTCGCCGAGCGGGCGGCGATCGCGTCGATCACACGGCGGTGTTCGGCAATCGCCGCGGCCCAGCTCGTGGCGGTCTCGAAGTGGCTGCCGAGTTGCGCGAACAGCGGGTTGCGCCGCTCGTCGAACAGTTGCGTGACGAGCCGCAGCAGCACCGAGTTGTCGCAGGCTTCGGCGATGCGTGTGTGGAACAGGCGGTCGCCCTGCGTCGGCGTGTGGCCGGAGGCGGCCTCCACTTCCATCAGCTGCACCGCTTCGCGCAGGCCGGCGACCTGCGCCTTCTTCATGTGTCGCGCAGCGTAGGCGGCGAGCTCGGCTTCGATCAGCTGGCGCGCGCGGATGATCTCGAGCGGGCCTTCCGCAGTGACCTGGGGCGTGGCGCGGCCATCGACATCACGCACGCAATCACGTACGTACACGCCCGAGCCCATGCGAACTTCGACCAACCCCTCGACCTCGAGTGCGATGAGCGCCTCGCGCACCGAGGGGCGCGACACGCCGAGCTGCTGGGCCAAGTCGCGCTCGGGTGGCAAGCGCGAGCCCACCGCAAACTCGGACCGCTCGATCAGCACGCGCAACTGGTCTGCGATCTGGCGGTACAGGCGGCGCGGCTCGATGGTCTGCAAGGGCATGGGGACACCGGATCTTCGCGTCAGGTGGCCTGACCAATTCGGCGCAGCCTAAGAGCGCCACCCGCGAGCGTCAATTGTGGGGAAACACCTACGCGGGCCCTGAAGGGGACCTGTCGCGGGCGTTGGCGCGGACGACACTGACACTGACACTGACACTGACACTGACACTGACACTGACACTGACACGGACACTGACACGGACTCGGACACGGGCACGGGCACGGGCACGCAACGGCGACTGCGGGCCGAGCGCCGGGCCGCTCCCAAGCCGGCCCGCATCCCCTCGGGGGATCGACTGACGTACTCGTCAGTCGAGGGGCTCCATCTCGCTATCGAATCCCCTGATGTGTCGCGCAACGACGGTGCCGCAGAATCCCGCTCTGTTCCTGGAGCACCGAATGGAAAAGACCTGGCTCAAACAGTATCCGCAAGGTGTGCCGGCCGAGATCGACGTCGAGCAGTACGCATCGCTCGTCACCTTGCTCGAAGAGAGCTTCAAGAAGCACGCGGCGCTGCCGGCCTATCGCTTCATGGGCAAGGTGATCACGTTCTCGCAGGTCGACGACGCCTCGCGCGCGCTCGCGGCCTACCTGCAAGCGCAAGGGCTGAACGCTGGCGACCGGGTGGCGGTGATGCTGCCCAACGTGCCGCAGTACCCGGTGGCGGTGGCCGCGATTCTGCGCGCCGGCTACGTGGTGGTGAACGTGAACCCGCTGTACACGCCGCGTGAACTCGAACACCAGTTGAAGGACTCGGGCGCCAAGCTGATCATCATGGTCGAGAACTTTGCGACCACGCTGCAGCAGGTGCTGGCCGCGGTGCCGACGAAGAAAATCGTGCTGACGGCGTTGGGCGACATGCTCGGCTTCCCGAAGAAGCAGATCGTCAACTACGTCGTGCGCAACGTGAAGAAGATGGTGCCGGCGTTCAGCCTGCCCGGCGCAGTTCAATTCAACGACGCGGTCGCGCAAGGCCGCGGCAAGGCCTACAAGCCGGCCACGGTGGGCCCGGACGACATCGCGGTGCTGCAGTACACCGGCGGCACCACCGGCGTGAGCAAGGGCGCGGTGCTGCTGCACCGCAACTTGGTGGCCAACATCCTGCAGGCCGAGGCGTGGTACCAGCCGGCGCTGAAGAAGATTCCGGCGGGCGAGCAGGTCGTGACCATCTGCGCGCTGCCGATCTATCACATCTTCGGCTTCAACACGAACATGATGCTGGCCATGCGCATGGGCGGCTGCAACATCCTGATCGCCAACCCGCGCGACCTGCCCAGCGTGTTCAAGGAACTCAAGGGCCAGAAGTTCCACAGCTTCCCCGCCGTCAACACGCTGTTCAACGCGATGGCGCACCATGCCGAGTTCAACACGGTGGACTGGAGCGGCCTCGTCATCTCGGTCGGCGGCGGCATGGCGGTGCAAAGCGCCACCGCCAAACTGTGGCTTGAGAAAACCGGCTGCCCGATCGTCGAAGGCTACGGCTTGAGCGAGACCAGCCCGTCGGCCACCTGCAACCCGGTGGACAGCACCGCCTACAGCGGCAACATCGGCCTGCCGATGCCCAACACCGACCTCACGCTGCTCGACGACGACGGCCGCGAAGTGCCGCTGGGCACGCCCGGCGAGATCGCGATAAAGGGCCCGCAGGTGATGGCCGGCTACTGGCAGCGGCCGGACGAGACGGCCAAGGTGATGACGGCCGACGGGTTCTTTCGCACCGGCGACATCGGCGTGGTGGACGAACGCGGCTACTTCAAAATCGTCGATCGCAAGAAGGACATGATCCTGGTGAGCGGCTTCAACGTTTACCCGAACGAGGTGGAAGACGTGGTGACGCAGATGCCCGGCATCCTCGAATGCGCGGCGGTGGGCGTGGCGGACGCGAAGGCCGGCGAGGCGGTCAAGCTCGTCATCGTGCGCAGCGACCCGAAGGTGACCGAGGCCGACGTGCGCAAGTACTGCGAAGCGCAGCTCACCGGCTACAAGCGGCCGAAGACGGTCGAGTTCCGCACCGAGTTGCCGAAGACGCCGGTGGGCAAGATCCTGCGACGCGAACTGCGCGACAAGGCCTAAGCAAGCCGCCCGGGGCGGCACCCTCGCGGGGCATTTCGGCACGTGGGGCCTAGCGCCTCGTGCTGCCGCCAGCGGCCACCCTAACGTTCGCCTGACGGCCGCATCACAAGCTACGTGCACGCCCTGCCTCTGCGGGGCGGCCACGCTTGGAGCTGCGCCGATGAACCCTGCCTCCCCTTCGCAGAAGGTGAACTCCCGGACGGTGACCCTCACCGTCGCAGGTCGCTATGCCACCGAGACCCAGGTCACGGGCATGCGTTACACGGCCGCGGCGTATGCGGTGCTGCCCCATGTGGCGGGTGGCGTCTGGTACACCGTCATCGGCACCGGCTTCCATGACAAGGCGTACTACGGGCAGCATGTGTCGCTCACGTTCGCGGCGGCCCGTGCGGTGGCGCGGCTGCACGACGGGCTGGACGACCACCACAGCCGCCAAGGCCACCTCGGAGACAGCGCCCGCGTGCAGGATCGCGGCGACGCGTTCTGGGTCTGCCTGTCGCGCGTCAGCGGCCCGCTGGCCGAGTTGGACGATGCGGTGGCCGGCTTCGAGGCACGCTTCGGCGGCATGGCCATCGAAGCGCAGGTGAGCGTTCGAGCCACCCCAAGCTGAGGGGTGTCGGCGGGCGCTGCCGCGGCGTCGCCCGGCGGCGGTGGTTGAATGCGGTGTGCGCACCGACCCCCTGCCGGCCAACGCCGCCAACACCACCAACACCGCCGCGACCTGGCGCTTCGAGCTGCTGGGGCAACTGCGGGCCCTCTCGGGCGACCGGGTGATCACGCAGTTCGGCAGCCGCAAGGTCGCCGCGTTGCTAGCGCGCTTGGCGCTGTTCCCCAAGCGCGCGCAGGGGCGTGAGGAACTCATCGACCTGCTGTGGCCCGAGGCCGACCTGGACACCGGCCGCAACCGGCTGCGCCAAGCGCTGTTCGCGTTGCGCCGCTTGCTGGAGCCGCCAGGCGCCCCCGACGTGCTGCTGGTCGACCGCACCAGCGTGCGCCTGAATCCCGACGCCTTCCGCTGCGATGCCACCGAGTTCGAAGCCCGGGTGCGCGCGCGCGATGCAGCCGCCGCGCAGGCGCTGTACGTCGGCGAGCTGATGCCCGGCCACTATGACGAATGGATCGCCGACGAACGCGCGCGCCTGGCCGCGCTGGCCGACCGGGTGGCAGCCTTGGCGGCCGACCGCGCGGACGACGATGGCGGCGCAGCCAGCAGCTCAGCGGCCCACCGCGGGCCAGACGCCGCGGCCGGCTCCACCCCGCCGGGCATGCAACTGCAGACCACCGAGTCGCAGCACCCCGACCGACAAGAGTTGCTGCCCGCCTACGTGGCACGCTTCTTCGGCCGCGAAGCCGAGATGGACCAGGTGGCGCAGATGCTGCAGGCGCACCGCCTGGTCACCTTGCTCGGCCCCGGCGGCTCGGGCAAGACGCGCCTGGCCGCCGAGGTGGCGCGGCGGCAGCGCCGCGCGTATGCCGTGGTGGCCTTCGTGTCGCTGGCCGAGTGCGCTCGGCCCGACGAGTTGCCGGGCCGGCTGCGCGCGGCGTTGCGGCTGCCCGACGCGCGGCAGGACAGCCGCGGTGACAGCCGCACAAATAGCGGCGCAAACAGCGGCGCCATCGAACAACTCCAGCTCTACCTGCAGGGCCGGGCAACGCTGCTCGTGCTCGACAACTTCGAGCAGCTCGTCGCGCCCGGCGGCGCGCAGGTGCTGGAGCAACTGCTGCACCGGCTGCCCGAGTTGCGCCTGCTCGTCAGCTCGCGCCGCGTGCTCGACGTGGACGGCGAGCGCAGCTTTGCGGTGCCCCCGCTGCCGTTGCCGTCGCCGCCGCTCACATCGCAGGCGGTGCGCCGAGGCAAGCCGCCGCCCAGCGCCGACGAGCAACTCACCGCCAGCGCAGCCAACCCCAGCGTCGCGCTGTTCGTGGATCGCGCGCAGGGCGCGCGCGCGGGCTTTCACCTCAACGCGCGCAACCGCGCCGACGTCGAGGCCCTGTGCGTGGCGCTCGAAGGCGTGCCACTGGCCATCGAGCTGGCAGCGTCACGCGCGCACGCGGTGTCGGTGGCCGAGATGCGCGCGCAAATGGACCAGCGCTTGGGCGAGCGTCGCTTTGCTGCGCTCGCGCGCAAGGGCCCGCGCGCGGCACGCGCGCCGCGCCATGCGTCGCTGGACGCCGCGATCGACTGGAGCTGGCAATTGCTGAGCGCGCAAGACCAGGCCTGCCTGGCCGCGCTGTCGGTGTTCCGCGAGGGCTTCAGCGCCGATGCCGCCGCGGCGGTGTGGGCCGTGGCGGCTGTCCCGCCGGCCTTGCCCGCGACCGCCACGTCGGCGTCGCCAGGGCGCGATGCGCAGGAGGTGCTGGCACGTTTGGTGAGCGACTCGCTCGTGCGTACCGAGCTCAGCCCCGACGGCACGATGCGCTACCACCTGTTCGAAATGGTGCGCGAGTTCGTCGCCGAACGCGTTGCTGCCACCGACGGGGTTGCCCTGCGCGCCCGCCACCGCGCGTGGTGCCTGCAGCTCGCGCGCAGCGCGATGCTGCCGCTGGCCGACGTGCCCAACCTGCACGAAGCGCTGCGCACCAGCCTCGACGATGGCCAGCCGCTGCAGACGCTGGAGCTGGCGCTGGCCACCGAGTCGCACTGGGAGCGGCGCGGCGTGCCGCCCGAGGTGCGCGCGCTGTGGCTGGCGGCGCTCGACGAACTGCGCACCGCCGCGCCGGAGACCGCCACGCCGAAGGCGGCGCCTGAAAACGTCGCCGCTGCCGAAGTGACTGCCGACGTGACCGCCGAGGTTCCGCGCCACGTCGAGGCCATCGTGCAGGCCGCGCGCTGCCTGTTCGCACGTCGCCTCTACGAAACGGGCGACGTCGCCACCGCCGTGACGCTGGCCGACGAAGCCGTCGCGGCGGCGCGCCAGGGCCCGTTGCACCCACGCGCGCAGCACCTCGCCCCGGCACTGGCGGTGCAGTTGCGGCTGCGCTGGAAGAGCCGCCCGCGCGGCGACGACGGCATGACCGACGCCCTGCGCAGTGCGCTGGCGCTCACCGACGACGGCCACCACCCCCGCACGCGCGCCGACCTGCTCAACCTGCTCGGCGAGGTGATGGTGCTGGGGCGGGGCGACGCGCAAGCCGCGCTGCCCTGCTACGCCGAGGCGCTGGCCCTGTACGAATCGCTCGGCCAAGCGCGCATGGCCTGGGACGTGCGCATGGGCCAGGGCATCTGCGCGCAAACGCAGCACCGCTTCGACGACGCGATTGCGATGCACGCCGCTGTGGCAACCGCCGCGCAACGGCTGGACGACCCGCTGCTGCTGATCGACGCCTACAACAATCTCGCCGTGGCCTGCACCCTTGCGCGCCGCTGGGCCGATGCGGTGCGACACGGCCGCACCCAGTTGAGCCTGGCGACACGTCAGTACTCGCGCTACATGCAGGTGATGGCGTTGTGGAACCTGGCCCGCCCGCTCGCACGCGCCCGCCTGCCCGGGGCCGCGGCCGTCGCGATGGCGGTGAGCGTGCGCGAGTGGCTCGGTCACTTCGGCGCCCTCTCGCGCGGCGACCTCCGCTACGCGGCCAAGGTGCAGCGGCTGGTGCGCTGGCAACTCGGCTCGGCCGCCTCGGCAAGCGCTTGGGCGGCGGCGCACGGCATGGCGCTGGGCGATGCGGTCCTGTCGGTGCTGGACGAATCTCAGGAGCCCGGGCCGGGCTCAGGGGAGCTCTGACGGCGATGCCGCGCGCGCCGCTGCGCGTGGCTGAGGTGTTGTAAGGCGGGACGGATGTCGAGCGACAGAGAAGGGCCTGCCACGTTGGCGGCAGCCCAGCCCCTTCCACCAACACCCACCCAACGTCACGTACCGACCATGAGCATCGACCCTCTGAAGATTCCCCACAAGAGCCTGTGGCTCGCCTGCGCTGCGACGGCCGCCGCGCTGTCGAGCGCACCGACGCAGGCGCAAGTCGACCCCACCCGCTTTCTCGACGCCTTCGAGCGCGCTGGCGGCAAGTTCGACGGCTTCCGTCGTTCGGGCGCCAAGGGCGTGTGCGCCGTCGGCGAATTCATCGGCAGCGCCGAGGGGCGCGCCTTGTCGTCCGCCTCCGCGTTCAGCGGCAAACCGGTGCCGGTGATCGCGCGCTTTTCGGTCGGCGGCGGTAACCCGAAAGCGCCCGACAACGCCAAGACCCAGCGCAACCTCGCGCTGCAGTTCGACCTGCCCGGTGGCGAGGTCTGGCAGATGGGCAACATCTCGGCGCCGGTGTTCGGCGCGGCCACACCCGAGCAGTTCATCGGCCGGCTGGAGTCGCTCGCGCTCGACGCCGAGACGAAGAAGCCCAACCCCGACAAGGTGAAGGCCTTCGCCGACGCCAACCCCGAGGTGTTGCTGCAAGGCAAGTACTTTGCCGGCCAGCCGGTGCCGGCCAGCTTCGGCAAGGTCAACTACTGGGGTGTGCACGGGTTCGGCTTCGTCGATGCCGGTGGCAAGAAGCAATGGGGCAAGTGGGTCTTCGAGCCGGTGGGCGGCACGCAGGGCCTGAGCGACGATGAGGCCAAGGCCAAGGGAGCCGACTTCCTGGCCGACGACCTGCGCCAGCGTGTGGCGGCCGGCGGCGTGGCGTTCGACTTCAACCTGCAACTCGCCCAGCCGGGCGACCGGATCGACAGCGCCGTGTCGCCGTTGCCCGACGACCGCAAAAAGGTGACGCTCGGCCGGCTGACGATCAAGTCGGTGTCGGCCGACGCCACCGGGCCGTGCCTCACGATCACCTACGTGCCGACCGCGCTGCCCAAGGGCGTCGAGCCGTCGGCCGACCCGATGCTGGCAGCGCGGGCCGCGCCGTACGCGGTGGGGCTGGGGCGCCGGCTGGGTGAGGGCGCGAAGCAGTAGGCAAGACTGCGGAGCCACACCGCGCGGCCGCACCGCGTGGCGCCTCTGCAGGGCAGCGCCGCACCGGCCTTCCGACCCAACTGAGGCGCTGTGGCGGCGCTCCGCCCCTGCCCTCGAACAAAAAGGGGCTCGGGCCCTTCACCGACAAACGATCTCCTAACGGTGCGTTGAGAACTTCTGCCCGTCGCAATCCCGCGGCGCATTCGAAGGCAGAGCAACATGAGCAAGCAACGCATCGCCCCATTCGCCATTACCGTGGCCGCCGCTGTGGTGGCCGCGGCGGCAGCCGCCGCGCTTCTGTCGGCCGCACCAGTGCATGCGCAGGACTACGGCGCGATGGTGCAGCAGAGCATGGCGCGCATGAACAACATCGTCGCGCAGGCCGAGCAGCAGTCGCGCAACATCGTTCACCAGCGCATGCAAGACCCGCAGGTGCAGGCCGCCTACCGCCAGTACCTCGGCCGGATGCAGGCCAGTGGCCGCCAGGCGATGGACTTCCGCACCTACACCTACCAGTGGGTCTACACGCGCGGCTTTTCGGCCGACGGCATGCGCCACGCGCAGGCCAACGAGGCCGGCATGCGCGCGCGTGAACACGCCGCCTGGCAAGGCTTGCAGCAGGCGCAGGCCGCGCGCGGCCAGGCCCAGCAGGCGCAGCGCAACGGCTACTTCGCGAACCAGCAGGAAGCCGGCCGCGGGTTGATGGGCCAAAGCACCTACACAGTCGCGAGCGGTGGCCAGAGCGGCGTCGCGCAGATGCAACTGCCGCACACCTGGCAGGCGAACACCATGCACCAGTACCAGGGCCACACCTATGGCGTGGACGCCTCGGGCCAATACCACGTGCTGGGCAGCAACGGCTGGTGGTACCCGCTGCAGCGGCGCTGATGCGCCAGCCCGCGCGCCCAGCGCACCGCACCGCTTCCCCCTCACATCGAAAGGATCGTCATGAAAACCGCTGTCACGCTGACCCTCGCCACCCTTCTCGCCTGCGCGTCAGCGCAAGCCCAGACCTGGGAATACAAGTCGTACAAGAAGACCCTGGGCGGTCAGTACGACAAGAACGTGTTCACCACCGGCTCCATCACCGTGGAGGAAAAGGACGGCAAGGCCAGCTTCAGCATGAACGCCGGCACAGTGGATGCCTGCCTGCGAGGCTCGATCCCGGCCACCGTCGCCAAGACCGCAGAGACAACGATCATCGAGCCGCAGATCGCCCTCGCCGGCTGCGAGAAGTTCCGCTACGTCATCCGCAACGACGGCAGCGGCGGCCACCGCGAGCACTGGCGCAACGACGCGTGGGTCAACTCCAGGTGGGACCATGGGCTGACGCCCAGGAAGTGAGGCGCAGCAGCCCCGCGTCGGCGAGTCGCGTGTTCACGCCGCCGCAGCTGCCACCAGCGCGGCGTCGATCTGCTGAACGATGTTCATGCCGCGCTGCTCTTGTTAAACCAAAATGCGACATTCTTTGACAAAGAGGCCTGGGGCGATGCCTTGCTAAAGCCCCAGGCGACGATCTCGACGCATTGCCGTATCTCGCTGTCGCCTGTCGCCTGTCGCCTGTCGCCAGGAAGTGAACCGCGATCAACTGTTCAACGCCGCCTGCACCTCGTCGAGCATCTTCTTCGCATCGCCGAACAGCATGCGGTTGTTCTCTTTGTAGAACAGCGGGTTGTCCACACCGGCGTAGCCCGAGGCCATGCTGCGCTTCATCACGATCGAGGTCTTGGCCTTCCAGACTTCGAGCACCGGCATGCCGGCAATTGGGCTCGTCGGGTCGTCTTGCGCGGCCGGGTTCACGATGTCGTTGGCGCCGATCACCATCGAGACATCGGTCTGCGGGAAGTCCTCGTTGATCTCGTCCATCTCGAGCACGATGTCGTAGGGCACCTTGGCTTCGGCGAGCAGCACGTTCATGTGGCCCGGCATGCGCCCGGCCACCGGGTGGATGCCGAAGCGCACGTTGACGCCCTTGGCGCGCAGGATGCGCGTGATCTCGCACACCACGTGCTGCGCCTGCGCCACCGCCATGCCGTAGCCCGGCACGATGACGACGTTCTTGGCGTCCTTCAGCAGCTCGGCCGTCTCGACCGCGCTGATCGGCGTCGCCTCGCCGACCGGCTCCGCAGCGCCCCCGGCACCCGCCTTGACGGGCGCCCCGCCGCCGAAGCCGCCAGCAATCACGCTGATGAAGTTGCGGTTCATCGCGCGGCACATGATGTACGACAGGATCGCGCCTGACGAGCCCACCAGCGCGCCGATGACGATCAGCAAATCGTTACCGAGCATGAAGCCGGTGGCGGCTGCGGCCCAGCCCGAGTAGCTGTTGAGCATCGAGACGACGACCGGCATGTCGGCCCCGCCGATGGCCATCACCATGTGGATGCCGAACAGCAGCGCGATCACCGTCATCACCAGCAGCGGCACCAGGCCGGCCTGCACGGTCGGGGCTTGCAGGAAGGCGTAGCCGAACCAGATGACGAGCAGCAGCGCGACGAGGTTCATCCAGTGCCGGCCCGGCAGCAGCAGCGGCTTGCCGCCGATCTTGCCGGACAGTTTGCCGAACGCGATCACCGAGCCCGAGAAGGTGATGGCGCCGATCAGGATGCCGATGTAGATCTCCACCTCGTGGATGGCCTTCTCGGCCGGCGTCGGAAACACGGTGGAGGTGTCGACGTAGCTGGCGAAGCCCACCAGGCAGGCGGCTAGGCCCACCAGGCTGTGCATCAGCGCGACCAGCTCGGGCATCTGCGTCATCTGCACCTTCTTCGCGGCGAAGAGGCCGATGGCGCCGCCGACGACGAGCGCGCCGATGATCCAGGCATAGCCGGCTGGCGTGACGCGCGGGCTGAGCACCGTCGCCACCACGGCAATCGCCATGCCGATCATGCCGAACAGGTTGCCGCGGCGGGCGGTCTCGGGGTTGGCCAGGCCTCCGAGGCTGAGGATGAAAAGAATGGTGGCGCCGATGTAGGCGACCGTGGCGAGACTTTCTGTCATGTCCGCGTCCTTTTGTTGTTGTTCACTTGCGGAACATCGCCAGCATGCGACGCGTGACCGCGAAGCCGCCGAACATGTTGATGGCGGTGAGCACGAGCGCGAGCACGGCCATGCCCAGGATCAGCGTGTTCGGCCGGTCGGCGGCGCCGGCGGCCGACAGCGGCGGCGCGATCTGCACCAGCGCGCCGATGGCGATGATCGAGGAGATCGCGTTGGTCACGCTCATCAGCGGCGTGTGGAGTGACGGCGTGACGTTCCAGATCACCATGTAGCCGATGAAGCAGGCCAGCACGAACACCGTGAAGTGCGCCAGAAACGAGGCCGGCGCAAACAGGCCGACGACGAGCAGCGCGAGCGCACCGACGCCGAAGGTGATGGCGAGCGACTTGGCCGACATCGGCTCGCTGGCGCCGTGGCCGTGGCCCTTGGGCGCAGGCGCCGCGACCGCAGCGGGCTTGGCCACCGGCGCCGGCAGCTTCAGCGGCGGCGCGGGCCAGGTGACGGTGCCGTCCTTGATGACGGTGAGGCCGCGGATGGCGTCGTCTTCCATGTTGACGTTGACGATGCCGTCTTTCGTCTTGCACAGCTCTTCGGTCAGGCGCAGCAGGTTGTTCGAGTAGAGCGTAGAAGACTGCTTGGCGAGCCGGCTCACCAGATCGGTGTAGCCGACGATGGTGACGCCGTGCTTGACCACCGCTTGCCCCGGTTCGGTCAGCTCGCAATTGCCGCCCTGCTCGGCCGCCATGTCGACGATCACGCTGCCGGGCTTCATGCTCTTCACCATCTCGGCGGTGATGAGCTTGGGCGCCGGCTTGCCCGGGATCAGCGCGGTCGTGATGATGATGTCGCACTCCTTGGCCTGCTTCGCGTACATCTCGCGCTGCGCCTGCTGGAAGCCCTCGCTCATCACCTTGGCGTAGCCGCCGCCGCCGGAGCCTTCTTCCTCGTAGTCGACCTTGACGAACTCGCCACCGAGCGAGGTGACTTGGTCGGCCACCTCCGCGCGCGTGTCGTTGGCGCGCACGATGGCGCCCAGGTTGGCGGCCGTACCGATGGCCGCCAGCCCCGCCACGCCAGCGCCGGCGATGAACACCTTGGCTGGCGGGATCTTGCCGGCGGCCGTGATCTGGCCGTTGAAGAAGCGGCCGAACGCGTTGGCCGCCTCGATGACGGCGCGGTAGCCGCTGACGCCAGCCATCGAGGTCAGCGCGTCCATCTTTTGCGCGCGCGAGAGCTGGCGCGGCAGCGCGTCGATGGCGAGCACGGTGGCGCGCTTGGCCGCCAGCGCCTGCATCAACGCCGGGTTCTGCGCCGGCCACACGAAGCCGATCAGCGCGCTGCCTTCACGCATCAGCGCCACTTCGTCCAGGCTCGGCGGGCGCACCTTGAAGACGATGTCGCTTTTGGCCCAGAGCGCTGCGGCGCTGCCGACGACTTCGGCGCCGGCCGCGCGGTAGGTGTCGTCGTCGAAGTTCGCCGCCGCACCGGCGCCGCTTTGCACGGCCACCGTGAAGCCCAGCTTGACGAGTTTCTCGACCACGTCGGGCACAGTCGCGACGCGCTTTTCTCCAGCCGCTGTTTCCAGCGGGACGCCAATCAGCATGGAAGGCTCCTCGGTGCTTGTTGTTTCGGGTTCGTTCGCGCGACCGTCCGCACGACCATCCGCACGAACGTTTGCTCGACCATTTGCAAGATCGTTCACGGATTCGAGGCCGGATTCTGGCATCCTCCCGCCGGGTCAAGTAGCTGAGGCGAACCCGCGTCGCCGGACGTGGGCGGCGCCGCTGGAGTTGGAGCCGGCGCTAATTCACCGCACCAACGCGCCAGGAGGGCCGATGTCCACACGCTGGAAGCCGAGTGTCACCGTCGCCGCCGTCATCGAAGACGGTGGCCGCTTCCTTCTGGTCGAAGAGCGCACGCCGGAAGGGCTCAAGCTCAACAACCCGGCCGGCCACCTCGACCCGGGCGAGTCGCCCGAGCAAGGCGTCGTGCGCGAGGCGCTGGAAGAAACCGCGCGCGTGTTCACGCCCGACCGCCTCGTCGGCGTGTACCTGGCGCGGATGCAGCGGGCCGCGACGCTCGAAGACATCACTTACCTGCGCTTCGCGTACGGCGGCACGGTGGGCGAGGCGGACCCGACCCGTGAACTCGACGAACCCATCGTGCGCACGCTGTGGATGACGCTGGCCGAGGTGCGCGCCAGCGTGGCGCGGCACCGCAGCCCGCTGGTGCTGCAGTGCATTGAGGACTTCGCGGCGGGTCGGCGCTTCCCGCTCGACGTGGTGACGACCCACGCGAGCGTGGCCGCCGAGGCGCCGGCTACTTCACCGTCGCCGTCGGTGCCGCTTTCGCCGTGGCCTCAGCCGCCGGCTTGAGCAGCGCCAGCGACAGCGCCGCCACGCAACACGCCATCGCGAGCCACTGCGTGGGCCCGAGCGGCTCGCCGTGAACGATCGCACCCGACACCATCGCCACCACCGGCACCAGGATCGACGACAGCCCGGCGATGTTCGTCGGCAGCATGCCGACGATGGCGAACCAGCAGGCGTTGCCGATGCACATGGGCACGAGCGCGATGTAGCCGATGACTGCGATCGACTGCCACGACGGCATGAACCATTGCCGGTCGCCCAGCACCAGCGCGCCGATCGAGATGGGCACCGCGGCGATCAGCAATTGCCAGCCCGTCAGCACCAGCGCGGGCACGTCGACCACGCGCCGTTTCAAGATGAGTGTGCCGATCGCCCAGCCGAGCCCGGCGAGCAGGCCCAACGCGAGCCCGAGCGGCGCCTGCGCGTAGGTCGCAAAACTCGGCACCATCAGCAAGGTGACCGCGGCGCCGCCGAGCAGCACGGCCAGCAGCAACCGGCGGTTGAGCTTTTCGCCGAGCACGGCCCAGCCGATCAGCGCGGCCCACAGCGGCATCGTGAAGCCGAGCACCGCCGACTGGCCTGACGGGATCAGCACCGCCGAGTAGGTGCTGGCGATGTTCCACAGCACGAGGTAGAAGCCGGTGGCCACCGTGATCGTGCCCCAGTGCCTGCGCGGGATTGCGAGCGACTGGCCCCAGGCGCGCGCCACCGCCAGCAGGGCCACGCCGGCCACCAGCACGGCGACGGCGCGAAACGTCCACACCGACACCTCGCGCACGGCCAGCGGGAAGAGCGGCCAGTTGGTGCCCCACACCAGCGTCAGGATGGCGAGCAGGATCAGAGCGCGTGGCGGGACGGCGGTGAGGGTGGCAGCAGGCATGGGCGGCGAGGCTATCTCATCTGCCTCGCGTGCGCTGGCGCAAGGGCCGGGCCGCCTTGAGTTGGCGACCCGCGACCTAAAATTGAAGCGATGAAGTTGCAGCGCGTGGTGGTCGGCCTGTCCGGCGGGGTCGACTCCGCGGTCAGTGCGCACCTGCTGAAGCAGCAGGGCCACGAGGTGGTGGGCATTTTCATGAAGAACTGGGAGGATGACGACGACTCCGAGCACTGCTTGTCGAACGAGGACTTCGTGGACGCCGCGGCGGTGGCCGACGTGCTGGGCATCGAGATCGAACACGTCAACTTTGCGGCCGACTACAAGGACCGCGTGTTCGCCGAATTCTTGCGCGAGTACCAAGCCGGCCGCACGCCCAACCCCGACGTGCTGTGCAACGCCGAGATCAAGTTCAAGGCCTTCCTCGACCATGCCATGCGGCTGGGCGCGCAGAAGATCGCGACCGGTCACTATGCGCGGGTGCGCGAGACCGGCGGCTCGTTCCAGCTCCTCAAGGGCCTGGACCCGCTGAAGGACCAGAGCTACTTTTTGCACCGGCTGAACCAGGCGCAGCTCGCAAAGACGCTGTTCCCGGTGGGCGAGCTGCCCAAGACCGAGGTGCGGCGCATCGCCGCCGACATCGGCCTGCCGAACGCGACCAAGCGCGACTCGACCGGCATCTGCTTCATCGGCGAGCGGCCGTTCCGCGAGTTCCTGAACCGCTACTTGCAGCACACGCCCGGCCCGATCGAGGACGACCGCGGCCGCACGATCGGCGAGCATGTGGGCTTGAGCTTTTACACGCTGGGCCAGCGCAAGGGCATCGGCATCGGCGGGCTGAAGCCCCAAGGTACGGCACGCGGCGCGGCGCGCGGCGGCGCAGACCACGCGCCGTGGTTCGTTGCGCGCAAGCAGATGGCGACGAACACGCTGGTGGTGGTGCAGGGCCACGGCCACCCGTGGCTGCAGTCGAGCCGCCTGAGTGCAGACGACGCAAGCTGGGTCTCGGGCCACGCGCCTGCACCCGGGCGCCTTGGCGCAAAGACGCGTTACCGGCAGGCCGACGCAAGCGGCGATCTCGATGTAGGCAGCAGCGCCGCCTTCGCCCTGCGTTTCGACGCGCCGCAGTGGGCGGTGACGCCGGGGCAGTCTGCCGTGTTGTACGACGGCGAGGTGTGCCTGGGCGGCGGCGTGATCGCCGCGGCGGCGTGAAGTCGCTGCTGTGGCCGTTTGCGCTTATTGCGGGCGGCCCAGGTCCATCGTCCAGTAGGTGTTGTAGCTGCTCGTCGCGGTGCCCGGCACGCACGCCACGCCGACCTGCGTGAAACTGGGGTTCATCAGGTTGGCGCAGTGGCCGTCGCTGGCGATCCAGCCGTCCATCACGCTGTCCACCGTGGCGTAGCCGGCGGCGATGTTTTCGCCGATCGTGTTCCACAGGTAACCGCTCGCGTTGACGCGGTCGGCCAGGTCGCGGCCGTCGGCGCTGGTGTGCGAGAAGTAGTTGAGCCTGGCCATGTCGCGCGAGTGGCCCTCGCCGGCCTGCGTGAGCAGCGGGGCCCAGGTCAGCGCCGTGGTCGGCGCGAAGGTTCCGCGCGCGCCGCAACTCGCCCCGGCCGCGCGCAGCTGGTTGATGCGCGCCAGCACATCGGACGCGAAGTTGCTCAGTCCACAGTCGGCCGCCGCAGGCGCTCCCGCGGGCGAGGACGGCGTCGCCGAGGGCGTTGCACCGGCCCCCGCTGCGCCGGACGCAGCGCCGGACAGCGCCGAGCTGGGCGGGCTGTCGCCCCCGCCGCCGCAAGCGGCGAGCAGGGCCAGGGCCAGTGCGCTGGCGGTGCAGCGCTTCGATGTGGAACGGGAGGTGAACATGTTCTGCGGGCCTTCCAAAGCGGGGATGTCCATGCGGCGGGCCTGGCGTGGCGGCTGCTGGGGCAGCGCATCGCTGGGGTCACCGGGGATATCGGCCGCGTTGGCGGCGGCTGCAGTTCGCGGCAGAACTTAAGCGCGGAAAAGCGTGGTCTTTTGCGCGCATTTCTGGCGCAGACGCGGATTTCCGCGGTTCTCAGAAAGCAGCGGCGAAAAAAAGCGGCCCGCAGGCCGCCTTCTTGATCGATCGGTGATCGGGGAGTCTGCTACATCGCTCCGTCGTCGATCGCGGTGTGCGACGCTACTTGACCAGCACCTCGACGCGGCGCGCCTCGGGGTCTTCGCCGGCCAGGTTGGCCTGCGCCGACTGGGGCTTTTCGAGCACGACGCGGCCTTCGTCGACGCCGGCTGCGGACTTCAGCACATCGCGCACGGCAAACGCGCGCTGCTTGGCGAGTTCCTGGTTGCTCGCCAGTTCGCCACTCGCCGAGTGGTATCCGGAGATGACGAGCCGGGCGGTGGTGTTGGACTTGAGCGCGTCGAGCAGCGTCTTCAGCCCGGCCTCGGCACCGCCCGGCAATGCCGAGGAGCCGACGCCGAAGTAGACGACGCCGCCCTCGGCCGTGGACTTCGCCGCGACGTCGGCCGGCTTGGCGCCAGTGCGCAGAAGCTCCGGGTAGTCCTTTGCCATTGCCGCGCCGTACAGCGGCTTGTAGGCGCCCTGGTGACAGGTGGCGCAGTTGGCCTTGGCCACGTCGCCGTTGGGGCCCAGCCGGTTGGCAGGGAACGCGGCCTGCAGAGGCGTCATGTAGGCGCCGTTCAGGTCGCCGACCATGCGCAAGCCGTGCCACGCGCTGGCGCGCTGCGGCGGGCTCTGGTCCCATTCGGCAAACGAGCGTGTGTTGTGGCAGTAGGTGCAATTCACGCCGAGCGACTGCGACATGTGCATCATCAGCGCATAGGTGTGTTCGGCCTGCTTGGTGGACTTGAGGTTGCCTGTGGGCAAGGCGGTGTCGCCGATCACGCGGATGTCGGCACTGGTGTTCGTGCTGGCCTTGTAGATGTACGGCGTGAACGGGTCGTACGGCAGCGACGCGAGCGCGACGCTGGTGGCGGCCTTGTTCTGCCCGGCGTCGTCGCCGAGCAGGCCGGCGCTGCGCGGGTTCGCCTCCGGGCCGAACCAGATGTTCTGCGGGATGTTGTTGCCGCGATGGCAGGTGTAGCAGGTGACGCCAGTAGCGCCGACGTGGCTCTTCCAGTCGGCGTTGATGTGCTGCGTCATCTCGGTCATGCGGCGCGCGACGACCTTGGTGTACTTCGAGTCGTCGGACAGGTCGGCGAGGTTGTGGCAGTAGCCGCAACCTTCGTTGGGCGACACCCATGCGGTGATGGCGGTCATGTGGCGCGTGAACTCGCCTACGCTCAGGTCGCCCAGCACCTTGACGTTCTTGAACACGTCTTTCGCCTTCGGCCCGTCCGGCGACGCGGCCGGCGTGGCCGCTGGCGCCACGTTGCCGGGCGCCTGAGCGGCGACGATGCGTGGGTTGTAGACCTGCTCCATGCCGGTGCCACGGAAGCCGCGCTGCACTGCGTCGACCGGCGGTCGTTCGCAGCCGGCCAGCAACACCACCGCGCCGACGAGCAGCAAAGAGTATGCAACGCTCATCTTGCGAACCTGCGCCGACTTCATGGCTTGACTCCGAGGGACAGCGTGGCAGGGTCGATGGTCGGGGCCCACACCGCCGGGTACATCGGCGCGACGCCGTGCTTGACCGCCCACAGGTACCAGTTGTCGACCACCGTGCCGGTGAGCAGGATGCCGATGCCGCCGGTCAGCGGGCACAGCACCGCAAACCACCAGGCCCAGCGGTGGATCGACTCCATCGTCGCGTTGAAGCCCATCGTCCAGCGCCAGAACAGCGCAGCGCGTTCGCTGGCGGTGCCGCGGTCGACGATCTGCTCGATCTCGCGCTCGCCGCCAAAGCGGCTGACCGCCAGGATGGTGGCGCCGTGCATTGCGAACAGCAGCGTCGAGCCGTACAGGAACGCGATGGACAGCATGTGGAACGGGTTGTAGAACAGGTTGCCGTAGCGGATGCTGAAGGCCGCCGTCCAGTCCAGGTGCGGGAAGATGCCGAACGGCACCGCCTCTCCCCAGCTGCCCATCAGCACCGGGCGGATCAGGCCGAGCACCAGGAACAACCAGATCGCCGCAGCGAAGGCCCACGCCACGTGCGTGCCCAGGCCGAGGGCCCGGGCGCGGGTGTACATGCGGGCCCACCACAGCAGCATCGAGATCGTGAGAAACAGGCCTGCGATCTGCCACCAGCCGCCCTGGTTCAACGGCGCCAAGCCGAGCCCCCGGCCGGGCGCGGGCGGCTCCAGGGCGAGCCAGAACAACTGGCGGATGAACTGGATCGGGTCCCAGTTCACCGAGGCCAGCATGTTCAGCCCCATGATGTTGATCGAGAGCACGCCGAAGATCAGCGAGATCACCCCCAGCGAGCCGAGGTAGATCGGCCCGATTTGCGCATTGCCGAAGCGGCCGAGCAAGTGGAAGATGCCGGGCTCGGCGCCGGTGCGCGGCGAGTCGATGCGGGGCAGCGCGATGCCGTGGTGCAACGGGCCGACGGCCTGCACGCGGGTGAAGAGGTTTTGGTATTCGGCCATGCTGTGTCTCCTAGGGGCGCTCGGCGTTCAGCTCCAGATCGGCAGGTTCAACCACCAGCCCCACCACTCGGGCCACCCGCGCGTCCAGAAGGGTCCGCTGATGACGATGCACACGGCGCTGAAGAACACCGCCGCCATCGCCAGAAACAGCCCCAGGCGGTGAATGCCCAGCGTGCCGATGGAGTAGCCGATCGAGTCGCGGAAGAAGGTGTCCTCGTGTTCGGGCGACTTGATGGTCTGCCCTTTGCCAGGATTCACGGAAGACAGCACCAGCCCACCGTGCAGCGACAGCGCGAACACCGTTGTGAAGAAGAAGGTGATCGCCAGCATATGCGCCGGGTTGTAGTGGAAGTGCAGGTACTGGTAGCCGGTGTTGGACACCCAGTCGAGGTGGCTCATGATTCCGTACGGGAAGCCGTGGCCCCAGGCGCCCATCAGCACGGGGCGGATCACCACCAGCGAGATGTACGCAAAGATCGCCATGCTGAAGGCGACCGGCACATGCAGCCCCATGCCGAGCTTGCGACAGATCTCGACCTCGCGCAGCGCCCACGAGCCGAACGCGCCGATCGCGCAGACGGTGATGAGTTGCCACAGCCCGCCCTCGCGCAACGGCGCCATCTTCAGGCCGTACTTCAAGTCGGGTGGGGCGATGTTGATCTGCCACAGGTTCCACACCCCGCTTTGCGCCGTGCTCCACAAGATGAGCATCGTGCCCAGCAGGGTGAAGAAGAGCGTCGTGACACCGAAGAAGCCGACGTAGAACGGCCCGACCCAGAAGTCGAACAGGTCGCCGCCGACCAGGGTGCCGCCACGGACGCGGTACTTTCTTTCAAAACTGAGCATGGCCATCGCCGTCTCCTTCGCGCAGGCGGCACGCCAGGTGCCGCCGCGGGGCTAGATTCTTTTGGGGTGGGCAAGCGCGGGCACCACGCCCGCAGCTTGCCGACCTTGCTGACCCGAACGGGTCGGCTTTACTTCGCGGCCGGAGCCGTCGCAGGCGCCGGCATCGCCGAGTTCTGCGTGATGGTCTGCCGGGCCTTGGGGCCGTCCATCCAGTTGAACGTGTTGGTGCTCAGCAGCACCAGATGGATCATGGCTGCCAAGGCAAACAGGAACACGCCCTGCGCGACGAGCGCACGGAGTGGGTCGAACAAACGCCAGACTCTCCACATGATTTCTCTCTCCTAGGTTAGGTGCGACATGAAGGTGTAGACCGCTGCCTTCACTCCGCCGATCAAAGACTTTTCACTCTCTGCCCCCGGCAGCCAGGAACGCCACTGCCAATGCCCGACTTGCGCCAGCACGGCAATCAACAAGAACAGAACAAAGCCCACCGCGAAGATCCCGTAGAAGATCTTGGAGTCGTTCTTCAGCACCTGCTGCAGCGAACGGTTTGTCATGTCAGTCATTTGCATTCCCCTTGTCGGGTCGAACTTGTCAAACAGGTCTAGCGGCTCTGTCGTTCAGAGCCAGGGGCGCCAGGCCCAGACGAGGATGTGGGCCACCACGGCGATCGCCGTGAACCCCACGAACCCCTGGACGTAGTACCGGTGGAACTCTTGCGCCTCGTCGTCCGTCAGGCCGGAGATCGAGCCTTTTCTGTCAGCCATATCTTTAGCTCCTTAACATTGGCCTGTCGGCCACAGCTGCGCACAGCCCGCGCAGCGGGGCACTCGCGGCAGGCTGCCGCAGAGCTGGTTGGGCGTGGCTCGGGCCAGCCCCAATGGGTGTGGGTGCAGCCAAGCGGTTCATGCCGGCTCCCCTTGTCTGAGTGCATCGCGCGCACGCGCCACGCGTTCGGCGGTCACGCGCTCTTCGCCCGCGCGCTTGGCGTCGCGCTCGGCGCGGTCGCGCAAGCGCTTGGCGGCCGAGATCTGCACCAGCACCGGCTCGGTGTCGACGAAGTCGTTGAGCAATTCCTGAGCGTCCATGTCCCACGGGCTGCTGTCTTCGGCGCCCAGTCGTGCTGGCGTGGGGTCGACACGGTCGAGATCGGTGCCCAGCGGCAGGATGTGGAACAGCGCATCGAACAGCGCGTTGCAGAACTCCTGCACCAAGTAGGTGGCGCCGGCATAGCCCATGAACGGCGTGCCGGTGTGGCGGCGGATGATCGGCAGCGGAAACGATGCCGGGATGAAGGTGGCCTTCATCATCGAACCGCCGCCGCATTCGGCCAGGTAGATGCGCTCGTTGTAGCTGCCGTACATCACCAGCGGCGTCTTCTCTTTGACCAAGCGGCGTACGTCGGCGTTGTCGGTCTTCTCGCCGGGCTTGCGCGCCACCGCGAAGTTGCACGGCAGGCCGAGCTCGTCTTCGAGGAAGTGACGGATGCCACGCGTGTAGGTTTCGTTGGCGACGACGGCGAAGCTGGCGGTCCCAAAAAAATCCTGCGTCACCGAGCGCCACAAGTCCCAGATCGGCTTGACCGTGGTGTGTTTTTCGCGCTCGATGAAGGGCTCGGGATTCAACCCTGTCAGTTCTCCGAGCTTGCACAGGAAAGCGGATGTGCTGTGCAGGCCGATCGGCGCCTGCAGGTACGGCCGGTCGAGCGCCTCGCACAGCATGCGGCCGAACTCGCGGTACATGCAGATGTTGACGTCGGCTTCGACCAGGCGCGACACGTCGGCCAGGTGGCTGCCGAGCGGGAACACCATGTTCACCTCGCAGCCGATGCCTTGCACAAGGCGGCGGATCTCGGCCAGGTCGCTTGGGCAATTGAAGGTGCCGTAGCTCGGGCCGATGATGTTGACGCGGGGCTTCTCGCCAGCGGGACGCTCGGCGAAGGGTTTGCGCGCCGGCACCTTCTTGAGGCCGTACTCCGACCACAACCAGAACATCGCGCGGTTGGCGCACTGCCACTGGTCTTCGTCGATCGTGCGCGGCAGAAAGCGCTGGATGTTGGTGCCCGACGGCGTGACGCCGCCGCCGATCATCTCGGCGATCGAGCCCGTCACCACCACCGACGGCAGGTCCGGATCGAGCGCCTTGTGCGCGCGGCGCATCGAGCCTTCGGTGCCTTCGCGACCGAGCTGCTCTTCGGCCAGGCCGGTGACGACGACCGGCAACTCGTGGGGGGGGAGCGCGTCGGTGTAGTGCAGCACCGAGGTGACCGGCAGGTTCTCGCACCCGACCGGACCGTCGATCACGACCTGCAGGCCCTTGATCGCGGTGAAGACGTACACCGCGCCCCAGTAGCCGCCGGCACGATCGTGGTCCAAGACCAACATCAGATCGTCTCCTCGGCCTTGCGCTTCTTCGCGGCCTTCTCGGCCTGGCGGCGCTGTTCGGCCTTGAAGTGCGGGTGGTCCTGCGGCACACCATTGGCGCTTTCCCACACACCAGTGGCGTGGCCGGTGCCGACCGCGCCGAAGAAGTCCTTCATCTGGTCGAAGCGGGTCTTGTTGCCGATCGCCGCGTTGATGACGGTGGCCAGCGAGCCGGCGCCGGCCGGGCCCATCAGCGGGCGGGCCGAGATCAGGTTGGTGAAGTACAGCGACGGGATGCTGAGCTCCTTGGCGGCCTGCACGACGGGCGTGGTGCCGATGGCCACGTCGGGCTTGAACTCGTGCACCGCCGCCAGGTCTTGTTCGAGCGAGGCGCGGAATTGCACCTGCACGCCTTTGGACTCCAGCCACTGCACGTCGGCCTCGTTCCAGGCCGTGCGCGGGCAGGCGCTGCCGACGTAGCGCAGGTCGGCGCCACTTTCGACCAGCAGCCGGCCGACGAGCAACTCCGAACCTTCATAGCCGCTCAGCGTGACTCGACCTTTGATCGGCGTCTTCGCGAGCGCGCCGCGGATGGCGGGCAGAAACTTGTTCTTCGCCGCGTCGATCTTGTCTTGCGCGATGTTGGTGGCGTTGCCGATCGCCTGCAGCCAGGCTTCGGTGCCGTCGTGGCCGACCGGTGCGGAGCCGACCACCGTGCGGCCGGCCGCGTCGAACTCGCGGATGCTCGCCGTGTAGAACGGGTGGATCGCGGCGACCGCGGCGCAGTCGAGCGCGGCATACAGCTCGCGCCATTCGCGTGTGGGCACCACAGGGCCGGCGGCCAGGCCCATCGGCTCCAGCATCATGCCGATGATCACGGGGTCGGCCGGGAACATCTCGCCGAGCAGCGTGATCGTGGGCTTTTCAGAGCGGCCAGCGCGCGGCGCCTGCACCGGGCCGGCCAGCACTTCGCTGCGCGCGTACTTCAGCATCGCGCCAGCGAGCACATCTTTCGCTTCGGCATGCGTTGGCACACCGAAGCCCGGCACGTCGATGCCGATGATGCGCACGCCGTTGATCTCTTTGGGCAGGATCTGCAGCGGCACGCCGCTGGCGGTCGGCACGCACAGGTTGATGATGACGATGGCGTCGTAGTTGGCCGGGTCGGCCTGCTTATAGACCGCCTCGCGGATGTCTTCGAACAGCTTGCCGGTGACCAGGCTCTCACTGTTGAACGGCACGTAGCCGACGCTGCGCTTGGCGCCGTAGAAGTGCGACGTGAACGTCAAGCCGTAAACACAGCACGCCGAGCCCGACAAGATGGTCGCGGTGCGGCGCATGCGCAACCCCACGCGCAGCGAGCCGAACGCGGGGCACATGCTTTGCGGCTGGTCGTGCGGGCCGGCTTTGTCGTTCTTCGGGTAGTCCTGCGCGTACTGCGCGAGCACCTCCGACTTGCCGGCCGATTTGGCGGCCGCGAGCATCGCCTCGCCGCCCGAGTGGCAGCCCATGCCGTCGCCTTCCAGCGCCGTCTTGATCGGCGCGGCGGGCATCGGGATGATGGGGATGGTGGTGCTCATGATCGGCTCGGGTGTCGGTGCTGGTGTCGGTTCAGGCCTCGTCGTAGACGACTTCCAGCGTTTCCTTGACAACGTCCTTCTTGCCGCACATGTCGAACTGCGTGGCCGGCTCCAGCACCACGTCGCGCCCGACCGCCGAGGCGGAGAAGAGGCCGAGCAACTGGTCTTGCGTCATCGGCTTCGGGCGGATCGGCACCGAGGTGCCGACGTTCTCGGCCAGTTCGGCGAACATCGGGCCCCAGGCAGAACCCGGGCGGCCGATGATTTCGTAGCTGGCGCTCTTGCGGCGGATGTCTTCGTTGGCGGGAATGGTCGACAGCACCGGAATGCCGACCTGCGTGGCGAACGCCGCCGCCTCACCGGTACCGTCGTCGCGGTTGATCACCATGCCGGCCACGCCGACGTTGCCGCCGAGCTTGCGGAAGTACTCGACCGCGCTGCAGACGTTGTTGGCGACGTACAGCGACTGCAGGTCGTTGCTGGCGACGACGATGACCTTCTGGCACATGTCGCGCGCGATCGGCAGGCCGAAGCCGCCGCACACCACGTCGCCCAGGAAGTCGAGCAGCACGTAGTCGAAGCCCCAGTCGTGGAAGCCGAGCTTTTCGAGCAGCTCGAAGCCGTGGATGATGCCGCGCCCGCCGCAGCCGCGGCCGACCTCGGGGCCGCCCAGCTCCATTGCGTAGACGCCGTCGCGCTTGAAGCAGACGTCGCCGATGGCGACTGCTTCACCGGCGAGCTTCTTCTTCGACGAGGTTTCGATGATCGTCGGGCAAGCGCGCCCGCCGAACAGCAGCGACGTGGTGTCGCTCTTCGGGTCGCAGCCGATCAGCAGCACCTTCTTTCCCTGCTGCGCCATCATGTAGCTCAGGTTGGCCAGCGTGAAGCTCTTGCCGATGCCGCCCTTGCCGTAGATCGCGATGATCTGCGTTTCCTTGGTCACCGCGCCGGTGGCCACCGGCGCGGGCTCGACTGCGGCCTCTGCGCGCAGGTCTTTCATCATGATGGTCACCGGAGCGCTCTTCGCAGCAGGTGTGGCGGTGTTCATGAGCAGGCTCTCCAATCGAGAATCATCTTCAAGCAGGCGGGGTCGCCGAAAGCGGTGCGGTAAGCCTGGTCCGCGTGTGTGGCTTGCGATCGGTGCGTGATCAGCCCGTCGAGCGACAAGCGGCCGGACTCGGCCAGGTTTCTCACCGCCGCCAGGTCTTGCGGTTGCCATTGCGCGGCAACGCGGATGCGCGCCTCGCGCATGAAGGCGGGCGGGAACACGAAGGACAGCGGTGCGTCGTAGAAGCCGGCCAGCACGACCTCGCCACCGGGCGCGAGGCGGGCGATCAGCGTATCCAGCAGGCTCGCGTCGCCGCTCACGTCGCAGATGCAGCGGTAGTCGCGGCGGGTGTCCTCGCTCGGGTCGACCACCGAGTAGCCCGCCGCGCCGTCGCGGCGACCGGGGTTGGTTTCCCACACCGTCGGCGTGCCGCCAGCGACAACAGCCAGCCGGGCGATGAGCCGGCCCAGCACGCCGTGGCCGACGATGAGGTCGGGCTGCTGAACGCCGGCCGCCGAGTGCGCGTGGTACGCGGTGGCAGCCAGCGCGAGCAGCACGCCCTGTTCGCCCAGTTGTTCGTCGAACTTGATGGTGCGAGCCCCTGGCAGCACGACCCGCGCTGCGGCGCCGCCGAACAGCCCGCGCACGTCGCCGAAGCACTTGGCGCCGGGCACGAAGACGCGCTCCCCGACCTTGCCGCCCGAACGAGAGCCCGCCGCGCTGACGCGGCCGACCGACTCGTACCCCGGCACCAGCGGGTAGCCCATGCCGGGGAACGAGGGCATGCGGCCCGACCACAGCAGCCGCTCGGTGCCGGTGCTGATGCCGCTCCACTCGATGTCCACCGTCACGTCCTCGTCGGTCGCGGGCGTCAGGTCGAGCCGGCTCAACACGAGCTGCTCGGGCCGCTCCAGAACGACCGCCAGGGTGTTCATTTGCGCGCCTCCAGGCACCCGCCAGAAATGCGGGGCGGCAAGAGGCGCCCGGGTGGGGGATACATCGTGAAATGTTTCATCGGCGGGTGTCATCTTAAGCTGACTGCATTGAGTGTCAATATAGATTTACAGACACGCATCACAGGGTTTACGCGCGGGTCACGCTGGTGGCGCATGGGCCACGAGGACCTGGGTCTGCAAGGGCATCGGCGTGGGCAACAAGCGAGCCTGGACGAAGCCTGCGCTGCGCAACAACTGGGTCAGGTCGGCAGCCGAGCGTGAACGTCCCTTGCCCATGGCGAGCAGGTAGAAGCCGAAGTAGGCGTCGCCCATGGCCTCGGCGCCGGGCGTGCCGGCCATCGGCTCGGCCACCAGCAGCGTTCCGCCCGGGGGCAGCGCGCGGCGCGCGGCTTGCAGAATGGCCAGCGCCCGCGCGTCGCTGTGGTCGAACAGCACGCGCACCAACGTGACGATGTCGGCCCCCGTGGGCAGCGGGTCGTCGAAGAAGCTGCCGCCGAATGCGGTGGCGCGCGGCGCAAGGCCGGCCTCGGCAAGCTGCGCGCGGGCGCGCTCGGCAACGGGCGGCAGATCGAACATCATCAGGCGCAGGTCGGGCGTGTGCGCGGCCACGGCCTTGAGGAAGGTGCCTTCGCCGCCGCCCACATCGAGCAGGCAGCGGTGCCGGGCCAGCGGATAGGCGGCCAGCACCTGCTCGGCCACCAACGGCTGCGAGGCGGACATCAGCGCCGAATACTCAGCGGCGCGCTCGTTCGTGAGGGCGCCGGGTTGATCGCCCGCGTAAGGCCAGTAGCGCGACAAGGCTGTCGCCTCGCTGTTGCCGCGCAGCAACGCCACGGGGTCGCGCAGATCGGCGTACAGCGCCGCATGGTGTTCGACCATCGCGGCGATGGCGGTGTCGCCCACCAGCGGTGCGCCGAGCGGCCCCAAGCCGTAGCGGCCGCCGCTGCGCCGCTGCACCAGATCCAGCGAGACCGCCGCAGCCAACAGGCGATGCGCGCCGTCCTCGGGCAACTGCAGGCGCGAAGCCAACTCGGCCAGTGTCTGCGGCCCCTCGGCGAGAACTTCGAACAATCGCAAGCGCACGCACGCCAGCAGCACTTGCGAGTAGACGAAGCCGGCCACCAGGTCGAACAGGCCGGCCGCACGCCGCCGGGCGATCGGCCGCGTCAGCGGAAACCGTGCCGCCCAGCGCTGAAAACGGCGGTCGGCGAGCAGCCGGTCGCGCCAGGCACACCAGCGGTCGCGCAGGCTGAGCGGCTCTGCGGAGCGTCCAGCGGGCGGCGGCGCCGCCTGATCGGCAGGTTTCAACAGGGCAACCACCTCAGCGCCCTCCGAAGTGCGAGCGCGCCAAGCTTTCTCAGACCACCACGCGCGCCGTCTCCATCGCGCAGGCATCCGACAGCGCCTTGGGCACCAGGCGCTCGGCTTCGAGCCGCACCAGCGCGCGCAATTGCGCCTCGCCGCGGCACGACGGCACGGCTTCGATGGCGCGCGCCACGAGCCGGTCGAAGTGCTGGATCGCACCCTCCAGGCCCAACTCCTTGGCCGAGCTCGGGCGGCACAGCGCCACATCCTGCCCGGTCGGCTTGCCGAGCACGGCGGGGTCGGCGGCCACGTCGCGGATGTCGTCGGCGACCTGGAAGGCTTCGCCCAGCCAATCGCCGAGGGCGCGCCACGGCTGCGGCTGCGCACCGGCGGCGATGGCGCCGGCGCAGGTGGCGGCAGCAAACAGCGAACCCGTCTTGGCGCGCTGGTAGTCGGCCAGCGAGACACGCGGCTCGCATTCCCAAGCCTGCCCGGCGACGATGCCGAATGGCATGCCGACGCCGCGCGAGATCGTCGTCAGAAGCGGCGCCAGCCGCAGCGGCGAGCGCACGGCCGCCACGGCCAGCGTCTCGAAGGCCAGCACGATGAGCGCGTCGCCTGCCAGCACGGCCAGGCTCTCGCCGTACGCAAAGTGCACCGACGCGCGGCCGCGGCGCGTGGGCGCGTCGTCGAAGCACGGCAGGTCGTCGTGTACCAGCGAGGCGCAGTGCAGCAGCTCGATCGCGGTGGCGGCGGCTTCGGAGAGTTCGGGGTCGTCGTCGCCACACGCTTGCGCGACTGCCAGACAGAGTTGCGGGCGAATGCGCGCTCCCCCCGGGAACACTGCGTGCCGGATCGCGCCCGCCAACTTCGGCGGGCAGCCCTGCGCTTCGCCGGAAGCGACGGCGGTGGCCAGCGACTGCTCGATGCGTGTGATGGGCTTCATGGGGCGGTCTCCGGACGCGTGTAGGTGTCAGGACTTTGTACTTGAAACCACGAAAATCGTCAATCCTGATTGACAGATTGAAGTGTTCCGTGAAAATGACACTCGCCGTCAAGGTACCCACGTGCGGGTTGCGCACGAAACCGTATGCCTAGAAGAAGGAGATCCCCCTATGTCTGACCCGAACAAGGTGTGGCCCACGGGCTTGACCGAGGCCGAATCGGAAGACCTGCACCGTCACATCATCCAGGGCACGCAAATCTTCGGCGCCATCGCGGCGCTGGCGCATTTGCTGGCCTACATCTATTCACCCTGGCTGCGCTAACCGATAAGGAGATCGAAACATGATCTACGGAAAACTCTGGTTGGTGGTGAAGCCGTCCGTCGGCATTCCGCTGTTCCTGGGCGCCGTGGCGGTGAGTTCGTTCGCCGTTCACTACGCCCTGCTGACGCACACCACCTGGCTGCCCAAGTACTACGAGGGCGGTGCGGCGGTCAAGAAGGCCGCAGTGCCGACCGACACGGTGGTGGCGGTCGCTCCACCACAGAAGTAGCGGCCTTGGCCATCCTGCGCGATTCGGGCGGGCGCACCCGCTGCCCGCCCGAGTTCGCACAGGGTCGCCTTTCCGAGCGACGCGTCCCCTCCGCTCGGCCCCTGCGGACCTGCGTCCACTTTTGCGCGCCATGAACCTCATCAGCCGCAAGCTCGTGTCGGCCTGGGTCGGGATGGGAACCCGATGTCTGCCTTTCGCCGACGCCGCCTCGCCCGACCTGCCGCTGCCTCGGCTGCTGCGCCTGGCGCTGTTTCAGGTGTCCGTCGGCATGGCGCTGGTGCTGCTGGTGGGCACCCTCAACCGCGTGATGATCGTCGAGCTGGGCGTGCCCGCCTCGCTGGTCGCCATCATGATTTCGTTGCCGGTGGTGTACGCGCCGTTTCGCGCGCTCATCGGCCATCGGTCCGACAACCACGTTTCGCCGCTCGGCTGGCGCCGCGTGCCCTACATCTGGATGGGCACGATGGTGCAGTTCGGCGGGCTGGCGGTCATGCCGTTCGCGCTGCTGGTGCTCTCGGGCGGCGGCAACGCCGGCCAGTGGCCGGCCTGGATCGGCCCGGCCGGGGCCGGCGTGGCCTTCCTTCTGGTGGGCGCGGGGCTGCACATCACGCAGACCGCCGGCCTGGCGCTGGCCACCGACCTCGCGCCGGTCGAGGCTCAACCCCGCGTGGTCGGCCTGATGTACGTGATGATGCTGGCCGGCAGCATCGTCAGCGCGCTGGTGTTCGGCGCCTTGCTGGCCGATTTTTCACCGGGTCGGCTGGTGCAGGTGATCCAGGCCTCGGCCGTCGCCACGCTGGTGCTCAACACCGTCGCACTGTGGAAGCAGGAGACGCGCCGCCCCAACCGGCCGGCGCCCCGCGAACGCCCGCCGTTCCTGGCCGCGTGGCGCGCCTACAGCGGCGGCGCGCACGCTCGTCGGCGCCTGCTGGCCATCGGCCTGGGCACGATGGCATTCGGCATGCAGGACGTGCTGCTCGAACCCTATGGCGGACAGGTGCTGAACATGGGCGTGGGCGCCACCACGCAGTTGACGGCCGCGTTGGCGCTGGGCGGGCTGGTCGGCTTCACGCTCGCCTCGCACATCCTCGGGCGGGGCGCGGACGCTTTTCGCATGGCCGGCGCCGGTGTGCTGACCGGCATGGTGGCGTTTGCCACGGTCATCCTGGCGGCCTCGTTCCAGTCGGTGCCGATGTTTGCCACGGGCGTTCTGCTGGTGGGGCTGGGCGCGGGCCTGTTCGGCCACGGCACGCTGACGGCCACGATGGGCAGCGCCCCGAAAGATCAGACCGGGCTGGCGCTCGGCGCCTGGGGCGCCGTGCAGGCCACGTCGGCCGGCATCGCCGTGGCGCTGGGCGGCGTGCTGAGCGACGCCGTCGGCGCGCTCGCCTCGCGCGGCCTGTTCGGCCCGGCGCTGGCCGTGCCGAGCTCAGGGTACATTTTTGTCTATGCGGTCGAAATCGTCATGCTGGCCACCACCCTGCTGCTCATGACCGCTTTGATGGGCAGCTCGCGGCGGCCGGCGATGGCTTGACGAACAAGGTTTCCTCAGGAGAACTTCATGGTGTATTTTCTTTTCGGCCTCTGGGTGTTCGTCGTCGCCTTCTGGCTGTTGAACCACTACTTCTACGAGAACAAGAAGTACGAAGAAGAGTACCGGCGCGGCAAGCGTCCGCGCCGCTAAGGGCCGCGCCCCCGTCGCGGCCGGCCGGGCACCTGAACCGCGTGCGGCTCGCGCCGCCGTCAAGTGCCGGGTGGATCGCGTCGCCGGGCGTCGCCGCCGCGCAGTTGCTGCAGCCGATCGACGAGCATGCCGACGACGATGGAGCAGAACAACGCACCGTTGACCGCGAGCACAACGCCCAGGATCGGGCCGCTGATTTGCTTGCCGAAGTCGTAGCCGTACTTGAGACCGGCCACGATGGCGGCGCCGTAGGCGGCCAGAACGAGGGCACGCTGCAACGGGCGAGGCGGTGGGGTCGAAGTCATCGGCGGGCTCGGCGCGGTCGGGGGCAGGCGCTCGATTGTCGCCACCCGGCGCCTGTGGCGTCGTCAGGCGGTACCCGAAGCAAGACTTCCTGGATCGAACTTCCCCCCGCATGCCATCCGGTTACCAACCCGGGTTACCGCCTGGGGCGGCCGGCTTAAACTGACCGACCTCCCGCCGCTGCCGCCCCAGTTTCTGATGACCCGAAGCCGCCTGCCAGGGTGCCGATGAGCACCGGTCTCGAACTGCGCCAGCTCGCGTGTGTGCGCGGCCGGCGGTCCCTGTTCAGCGGCCTGAACCTGCAGGTGCGACCTGGCCACCTGCTGCGGCTGCAAGGCGCCAACGGCGCCGGCAAGACGAGCCTGCTGCGCATGGTCTGCGGCCTGCTGGCGCCGGCGGCCGGCGAGGTGCTGTGGCGCGGTCAACGCGTCGCTGCGTTGCGAGAGGAGTTCGGCAAGCAGCTGATCTACCTCGGCCACGCGGCGGCGCTCAAGGACGATCTGTCCGCAATCGAGAACCTGCAGGCCGCCAGCGTGTTGAGCGGCCGCTCGGTCGGCACGCCTGACGCTGCCGCGGCGCTGGCTGAAGCGGGCCTGCGCGGGCGCGAGCGCGCCCCGGTTCGGGTGTTGTCGCAGGGCCAGCGCAAGCGAGTCGCCCTCGCCCGGTTGGTGCTGGGCGGCGGCGCGCCGCTGTGGGTGCTCGACGAACCGTTCAACGCGCTCGACGTGGCCGCGACCGACTGGCTCGTCGGGCTGATCGGCGCGCAGGTCGGGCGCGGCGGCATCGTGGTGTTGACCAGCCACCAGAGCGTGGTCTTCGACGCCGCGCTGCCGCAGGTGGCTCTTCAATTGTGAGCGCGCCCGCAGAATCGGCGGCGAACACCGCCGGCACGCTCGAAGGCCTGCGCTGCCTGTTCCGCCGCGACCTGACGCTCGCCTTGCGGCGCCGCTCCGACACGGTCGCCGCGCTGGTCTTCTTCGTCATCGTCGTGAGCCTGTTCCCCCTCGGCGTCGGCCCGGAGCCGGCGCTGCTGCGCAGCATGGCGCCCGGCGTGGTGTGGGTCGCGGCGCTGCTGGCCTCGATGCTGTCGCTCGGCCGCCTGTTTGCCGACGACTTCGCCGACGGCACGCTGGAGCAGCTTCTGTTGTCCGCCACGCCGCTGCCGCTGCTGGTGGCCGCCAAGATCGCCGCGCATTGGCTGTGTTCGGGCCTGCTGCTGGCGCTGTTGTCGCCGCTGCTGGCGCTGCAGTTCGACCTGTCGGCCTCGGCCGCCGGCGTATTGTTGGTCTCGCTGCTGCTGGGCACGCCGCTGCTGAGCCTGATCGGTGCGATCGGCGCGGCGCTGACCGTGGGCGTGCGCGGCGCGGGCGTGCTGCTGTCGCTGCTGGTGCTGCCGCTGTACGTGCCAGTGCTGATCTTCGGCGCCGGTGCCGTCGACGCCCACAACGCCGGATTGGGAGTGACGGCCCACTTCTCTCTGCTCGGCGCGATGCTGGTGCTGGCCACGTTCCTGGCACCGCTGGCGGCGGCTGTTGCATTGCGTATCTCGGTGGAGTGAGGGGGTCAAGCCCGGGCGCGGCACAATACGCGGCTGCCCGCACCACCGCCGGCCCGACTTGCTTTCGTCGCTCGCCCTGCACCACCGCCCCATGAACTGGTTCAAGTACGCCGCCCCGCAACGCTTCTACCCGCTGGCCGGTGCGCTGGTGCCGTGGTTCGGCGGTGCAGCCGTGCTGCTGACGGTGGTGGGCCTGACGCTGGGCCTGGGCTTTGCGCCCACCGACGCGCAACAGGGCGAGGCCTATCGCATCATCTTCATCCACGTGCCGTCGGCCTGGATGTCGATGGTGGTCTATGTGGCGATGGCGTTCTGGGCCGGCATCGGCCTCGTGTTCAATGCGCGGCTCGCGTCGCTGCTGGCCATCGCGCTGGCGCCCACTGGCGCGTGGATGACCTTCCTCGCGCTGTGGACCGGCGCGCTGTGGGGCAAGCCCACCTGGGGCACCTGGTGGGTGTGGGACGCGCGGCTCACGTCGGAGCTGATCCTGCTGTTCCTGTACATCGGCTTCATGTCGCTGCACGCGGCCATCGACGACCCGCGCCGCGCCGACCGCGCCGCCGCGGTGCTGGCGCTGGTGGGCGTGATCAACGTGCCGATCATCTATTTCTCGGTGAAGTGGTGGAACACGCTGCACCAGGGCGCATCGGTGAGCCTGACCAAGGCGCCGAGCATCGCCACGCCGATGCTGATGGGCATGCTCGTCATGGCGCTGGCGTTCTGGGCCTACTGCATCGCGGTGGCGCTGGCACGCACGCGCAACCTGATCCTCGAACGCGACCGGCACGCGGCCTGGGCACGCGAAGAATTGGGTGCCGCGGCATGAGCGCCGAGGGTTTCCCGAGGGCGATTTCCCGCTTGGCGCGACGCCCCGCAGGCGCTAGGGTGCACCAATGAACCTCGCCTGGCAAAGCTGGTCAGATTTCTTTGCGATGGGCGGCTACGGCCTGTATGTCTGGGGCTCTTTTGCCGTGACCGCGCTGGTGATGCTGGGCGAGGTGTGGGCGCTGCGCGCCTCGCGCCGCGCGCTGGCCCGTGACGACCGCAACGACCTTTCCTTGGAAGGAACGCCCGATGAAACCTAGAACCAAACGTGCGCTAGCGATCGTCGTCGGCCTGGCCGTGCTGGGCACCGCGATCGCGCTGGTGATGAACGCCTTCCAGAGCAACCTGGTGTTCTTCTTCAGCCCGTCGCAGGTGGCGGCCAACGAGGCGCCGCGCGAGCGCAACTTCCGCATCGGCGGGCTGGTGAAGGAAGGCAGCATCCAGCGCGACACGAAGAGCCTGACGATCAACTTCGTCGTCACCGACCTGGCGCAGACCATCCCCGTGACCTACACCGGCCTGCTGCCCGACCTGTTCAAGGAAGGCAAGGGCGTCGTCGCGCAAGGCAAGCTCGGCGCCGACGGCGTGTTTCGCGCCGACCAGGTGCTGGCAAAGCACGACGAGAACTACATGGCGCCCGAGGCCGCCGCCGCACTCGAGCAAGCTCGCCACGGCAAGATGCCGAAGGGCGAGACCACCTACGGAGCCAAGCCATGATCCCCGAGATCGGTCACTTCGCAATGATCCTGGCGCTGGCGATGGCGCTGGCGCAGGGCGTGATCCCACTCATCGGCGCGCAGACCGGGAATGCGGCCTGGATGTCGCTCGCGCGGCCGTCGGCGCGCGGCCAGTTCCTGTTCGTGCTGATCGCTTACGGCTGCCTCACCGCGTCGTTCATCAACAACGACTTCTCGGTGCTGCTGGCGGCACAACACTCCAACTCGACGTTGCCGCTGATGTACCGCATTACCGCGGTGTGGGGCAACCACGAGGGCTCGATCCTGCTGTGGGCGCTGATCCTGGCGGGCTGGACGCTCGCCGTCTCGATCTTCTCCAAACAACTCGACGACCGCACCGTGGCGCGCGTGCTGGGCGTGATGGGGCTGGTGAGCGTCGGCTTCCTGCTGTTCACGCTGCTCACCTCGAACCCGTTCGACCGCCTGCTGCCGGCCGCGGCCGACGGGCGCGACCTGAACCCCTTGCTGCAAGACCCCGGCATGATCATTCACCCGCCGATGCTCTACATGGGCTACGTCGGCTTCGTGGTGGCATTCGCGTTCGCGGTTGCTGCGTTGCTGTCGGGCCGCATGGACGCGGCCTGGGCGCGCTGGTCGCGGCCGTGGACGACGGTCGCGTGGTGCTTCCTCACCGTCGGCATCGCGCTCGGCAGCTTCTGGGCCTACTACGAGCTGGGCTGGGGCGGCTGGTGGTTCTGGGACCCGGTGGAAAACGCCTCGTTCATGCCGTGGCTGGTCGGCACCGCGCTGATGCACTCGCTGGCCGTGACCGAGAAGCGCGGCGGCTTCAAGATGTGGACCGCGCTGCTGGCGATCACCACCTTCTCGCTGTCGCTGTTGGGCACGTTCATCGTGCGCTCAGGCGTGCTGAGCTCGGTACACGCATTCGCCACCGACCCGGAGCGCGGCATCTTCATCCTCGGCTTCCTCGCGCTGGTGATCGGCGGCTCGCTCACGCTGTTTGCGTGGCGTGCGCCCAAGGTCGGCGTCGGCGGCAGCTTCGAGGCGGTGTCGCGCGAGTCGATGCTGCTGGCCAACAACGTGCTGCTGGTGGTGGCTGCCGCGGCGGTGCTGCTGGGCACGATCTACCCGCTCGTGATCGACGCGCTCGGCATGGGCAAGATCTCGGTCGGCCCGCCCTACTTCGACGCGGTGTTCGTGCCGCTGATGGCGCCCGCACTGTTCCTGATGGGTGTGGGGCCGATGACCAAGTGGCGCCAGGCCGGCGTGATCGACCTCGCGCGCAAGCTGCGTTGGGCGTTCGGCGTGAGCGCGGCGAGCGCGGTGATCGCGCCGTTCGCACTCGGTGCGTGGACGCCGATGGTCGGCTTCGGCCTGCTGCTGGCGGCGTGGATCGCCAGCACCGCGGTGCTGAACCTCGTGACGCGCGTGCGCGAGCACCCGGCCGGCGTGGCCACCGCGCTGCGCAAGCAGCCGGGCAGCTACTACGGCATGCTGATGGCGCACTTCGGCGTGGCGGTGTTCATCGTCGGCGTCACCATCGTCAGCGGCTACAGCAGCGAGAGCGACGTGCGCATGCAGCCGGGCGAGAGCACGCAGTCGGGCGTGTACACCGTGCGCATGGATGACCTGCGCGAGGTGCGCGGCCCGAACTACGTGTCGGCGCAGGCCATCATCACCGTCACGCGCGACGGCGAGCCCGTCGCCACACTGCGGCCCGAGCGGCGCGTCTACAACGTCAGCCGCTCGCCGATGACCGAGGTCGCCATCGACCGCGGCTTCACGCGCGACCTGTACGTGGCGCTGGGCGAGCCCGTGAGCCCCACGGCCTGGAGCGTGCGCGTGCACCACAAGCCGTTCGTCAACTGGATCTGGCTCGGCTGCCTGCTGATGGCCGGCGGCGGCTTGCTGGCGGTGATGGACCGGCGCTACCGCGTGCGGCGCAGCGTGGTCGCTGATGCCGCGCCGCCCGCCGGTGGTGCGGGCTCGGGCGCCGGCTCGAAGCCGCACGCCTCGAATCCCGCGCTGGTCGGTAAGGCGATGACGCCGATGCGCGGTCAAGAGCAGGCGCCGTGAAGCGCTACTTGCTGCCGCTGGCGATCTTCCTGGTGCTGGTCGGTTTCTTCGCCGTCGGGCTGGGCCTGAACCCGCGCGAAGTGCCCTCGCCGTTGATCGGCAAGCCGGCGCCGGCGTTCGCGCTGCCGCTGCTGAACGCGCCCGACAAGAAGCTGTCGACGCAAGAGCTCAAGGGCAAGGTCTGGGTGATGAACGTGTGGGCCTCGTGGTGCGTGCCGTGCCAGCAGGAGCACCCGCTGATCACCGAACTCGCCAAGACCGGCGGCGTGCCGGTCTACGGCCTGAACTACAAGGACAAGCCCACCGACGCGAGCGCCTGGCTCGTCAAGTTCGGCGACCCGTTTGCGGCCACGCTGACCGACCGCGAAGGCCTGGTCGGCATCGACTACGGTGTCTACGGCGTGCCCGAGACCTTCGTCATCGACCGCCAAGGCGTGATCCGCCTGAAGCACATCGGCCCGATGACGCCCGAGGCGATGCGCGACAAGGTGCTGCCGATGCTGGCCAAGCTCCGGAGCGGCGATGCTTGAGTTGATCTCTTGGCACTTGAAGCGGGCCGGCGTGTCCTTGGCCTGCGTGGCAACACTGTCGATCGCGCAAGCGCAGACGCCGCCCGCTGCGCCCGCGCCGGCGGCCCCTGCCGCCACGCGCCAGGCCCAGCCCATGGCCGCCGACCCGGCGCTCGAAGCACGCGTGCTGAAGGTGGCCGAAGAGCTGCGCTGCCTGGTCTGCCAGAACGAGACCATCGCCGCCTCCAACGCCGACCTGGCGGTGGACCTTCGCAAGCAGATCCGCGTCAAGCTCGGCGAGGGCCAGTCGGAGCGGCAGATTCTCGACTTCATGGTCGAGCGCTACGGCGACTTCGTGCTCTACCGGCCGCGCCTGAGTGCCACCACCGTGTTGCTGTGGGCCGGCCCGTTCGCGCTGTTGCTGGCCGCGGGCGGCGTGCTGGCCATCAACATCCGCAAGCGCCGCCAGAGCCTGGCCGAGCAGGCGCTCAGCCCGGCGCAGGCCCAACGCGTGCGCGAGCTGCTCGAAGAAGCCGCACCCGCCAAAGTGAACCGCCCATGACCGTTTTCTGGATCGCTGCCGCCGCGCTGCTGGTGCTGGCGCTGTTGCTGGTGTTGCCGCCGCTGCTTCGCCTGCGCTCCACGGCGCCGACTGCACAACCCGTTGGAGAAGCCGGCAAGGCGCCCGACGCGCGCCGCGCTAACCTCGCCATCTTGCGCGACCAGCTCGCGCAGCTCGACGCCGAGCTGGCCGCCGACAGCGTCACGCCCGATCAACACCGCCTTTCGCGCAGCGAGATCGAACGCCGCGTGCTAGACGAAGAGGCCGTTGCCGAAGGCCCGCGCCGCGCCGGCTCGGCGCGCAGCACGGCGCTCGTGCTGGGCACGCTGATCCCGCTGTTTGCGCTGGGCGTGTACGTCGCGCGCGGCAACCCCGCCGGCCTCGACCCGAGCGCCACGCAGGCCCGCGCCGAGCCGAGCGGCGAGGTGTCGATGGCGCAGATGGAAGAGGCGGTAGAGAAGCTCGCCAAGAAGCTCGAAGGCCAGACCGCGCCGCAGCCCGGCGACGCTCAGGGCTGGGCGATGCTGGGCCGCTCGTATGCCTTCATGCAGCGCTTCCCCGAGGCGAGCCGCGCGTACGGCCGCGCGATCGCGCTGGAGCCGAAGAACCCCCAACTGCTGGCCGACCAGGCCGACGTGCTCGCCGCGCTGCAAGGCCAGCAACTCGCCGGTGAGCCGATGAGGCTGATCGACCAGGCCCTGCAGATCGACCCCAACCACCCGAAGGCCCTGGCGCTGGCCGGCAGCGCCGCGTTCGAACGCAAGGAATTCGCCGCGGCGGTCGCGCTGTGGACCCAGGCGCGCCAGTTCGTGCCGGCCGACAGCGAGTTTGCGAAAGCACTCGACGGCAGCATGGCCGAGGCCAAAAGTGCGATGAGCGCTGCCGTGGGCGGCGGGGTGACGGTGGCTGCGGCCGACGCGGCGATGGCGCAGGCCGGCGCTGGCGTAGGAAAGGAAGCCACGCCCGGTACATCGGCGTCGGCCTCGGCAGCAACCACCGCCGTGGCGCAGGCGAAAGACGGATCGTCCGGCAGCGCGGCAGCGGCCCCGGCCGCGCGCCTCAGCGGCCGCGTCACGCTCGCCCCGGCACTCGCCGCGCGTGCCGCACCCACCGACACCGTGTTCATCTTCGCCCGTGCCGCCGACGGCCCACGCATGCCGCTGGCCATCCTCAAGCGCACCGTGGCCGACCTGCCGATCAGCTTCACGCTCGACGACAGCATGGCCATGTCGCCGCAGATGAAACTGTCCAACTTCCCCCTCGTCGTCGTCGGCGCACGCGTTTCGAAGTCGGGCAACGCGATGCCGCAGGCGGGTGACCTGCAAGGCCAGGCAACGCCTGCGAAGCTCGGCAGCAGCGGGATCGAGCTGGTGATCGACGCGGTCCAACCCTGACAGCGAGCCGCGCGGGACCGTGCACCGGCGCGACAGTGGCCCGTCGCGCCCGCCGCGAAGACCGTCCAGCCTTGGCAAATTGCGCCCTGCGCAACAATGGTTCATCCTTGTTCTCTCGACACCGGAGCACTCCATGCAAACCCACCTCGCCACCCCCGACGACAAGTCCCCCAAGCCCGAGCAAGCCGACCGGCTCGAAGAGCAGTTGTCGTTCAAGTCGCGCTTCGTGCTGATCTTCGGCGAGATCAACGACAAGCTCGCGCACGCCACCTGCCGGCGCCTGCTGGCGCTGTCGGAAGACTCCGACGCGCCGATCACGATGCTGATCTCGTCGCCCGGCGGTCACGTGGAATCGGGTGACGCGATCCACGACATGATCGGCTTCGTGCGGGCGCCGGTCACCACCGTCGGCACCGGCTGGGTCGCGAGCGCGGGCGCGCACATCTTCCTCGCGCCGCCGAAAGAGCGTCGCATGTGCCTGCCCAACACGCGCTTCATGATCCACCAGCCGGCCGGCGGCGCGGGCGGCCAGGCGACCGACATCGCGATCCAGGCCAAGGAGATCCTGAAGACGCGCGAACGCATTGCGCGCGTGATCGCGCGCCAGACGGGCAAGCCGTTCGACACCGTGGTGACCGACATCGAGCGCGACTACTGGATGACGGCCGACGAAGCCGTGAAGTACGGCATCGTCTCGCGCGTGATCCAGCGGCAGAAGGACCTGGGCTGAGCCTGCCTCGCCCTGCTGCCCTGACTTGAAGGCAGCCAGCGCTCCAACCGCTACATGCCCCAGCGTAGTGCGGCGGTATGTATGGGGGTGTCCCACAGCTCCAACATCGCTGCATCGGCTGTGCACACGGTGATGGAACAGCCCGCCATCTCCATCGACGTCACGTACGAGCCGGTGAGGGTGCGCACCGCCTTCACACCGGCACCTGCCAGCACCTTGTTCACCGCATTCACCATCACGTACAGCTCCATCACGGGAGTGCCGCCGAATCCGTTGACCAGAAGAAAGACTTCTTGTCCACGCTGCAGCGACAGGTCTCTCAGAATCGCACCCGCCAGTTCGGCGGGGATGTCGTCGGCGCCGGCCATCTTCACGCGACGCCTGCCGGGCTCACCGTGGATGCCCACACCGATCTCCATTTCGTCAGCGCCGATCTCGAAGGTCGGCGAACCCGCAGCGGGGACGATGCAGGATGTCAAGGCGACGGCCATGCTGGCAGTACTCTTGGTGACGGCGTCGCCCAGCGCCTTCAGGTCTGCAAGGCTTTCGCCGCGCTCGGCTGCGGCGCCGACGATACGCTCGACCAGCAACGTGCCAGCCACGCCACGGCGCCCGGTGGTGTAGGTCGAGTTCTCTACTGCCACGTCGTCGTTGACGACGACGGTGGCAGTGGCGTGTTCGCGGCCCAGCATCTCGGCGGCCAAATGAAAGTTCATCATGTCGCCGGAGTAGTTCTTGACGATGAACAGCACACCCGCGCCGGTATCCACCTCACCTGCCGCCGCCATCATCTGGTCCGGGGTCGGTGAGGTGAAGACCTGGCCCGGGCACGCGGCGTCGAGCATGCCGTGACCGATGAAGCCGGTGTGCAGTGGCTCGTGACCCGAGCCGCCACCAGAGATCAACGCGACCTTGCCAGGCGTGAGCGTGCGGCGGCGCACGAACTGCAGCCCACGGGCCAGGGTCACGATGTCGGCATGAGCTGCAGCAAAGCCGAGCAGCGACTCGGACAACACGGAGTCGACGCTGTTGATGAGCTTCTTCATGAGTGGCTTCAATAGGTGGACGCAGTTGGGTGGGCCGGGTTCGAATCAAAGCCCGTCGCAGATGCTGCCGATGATCAAGTTCATCGAGCGTGAGCCCGGATCGACATGGCCAAGTGCGCGATCACCCAAGAACGAGGAGCGGCCGCGGCTTGCTTGCATGTGTGCAGTGGCCATCGCACTGTCGTCAGCGCACTGGCGCACACGTGCCAGCAGTGCCGCGTGCGGGACGTCACCGGCAGCAGCCAGCACTTGGCGCACCGGGTCGAGCACGTCGAGCAGCGTCTTCTGGCCCACTTCCGCCTTTCCCAGCCGGGTCAGGGCCTTGATGCCGACATCCAGGGCATGGGCCATGTCGGCAGCATTCGGCTGTTCCGGCAGTTCCTTGCCCAGAGTGATGAGCAATGTGCCGAAGACGGGACCGGACGAGCCGCCGATCGTGGACATGCAGGTCAGGCCCATGGACCTGAGTGCGTCGTTCAAAGGCTGGCTGCTCAGCTCCTCAAGCCTGGCTTGGATGGCTTGGGCGCCGCGCCGCATGTTCAGGCCGTGATCCCCGTCGCCAATGGCCTGATCGAGTGCCGTGAGTTCGTCGACGTGGTCGATCAGTGTTTGCGTGGCTGCCCGGATAAGTGAGGCGTGGTGCATTGCGGTCATTGCTTGATTGCGCTAAGGGTGAATCGGCCCCAGCCATCCGTGCCGCGCTCCCTCGGAGGGCTGTGCTCCACGAACGGGCCACGGCCCTTGTGGCGACGCGGTTGGGCAGAGGGATCGCTGAACCGTCAGTTGATGACGCTGGCGTAGAAGGTCTTCTCCATCGCCGCCATGTCCACCGTCTTCAATTTAGGCGACAGCGGGAACTTGTCCGCGTCGGCGTGCACCTTGGCTTTGTCGAACTGGTTCGCGTCGGCGATGAACTCGTTGCTCACGTACTTCTTCGTGTCGATGTCAATCGATGACATGCCGATGCGCTTGAGGACCTTGAAGAAGTTGTCCCAGGCCGCAATGTCATGCGTGCCCCAGCCGCGCTTCGCAGTCAGGTCGTTCTTGAAGGTGCGATGGATCTGCAGCAGGCTCTCGGTGCCGAACTTGGGGCCGTAGTTGGCCAGCGTCGTGGGCAGGGCCTTGAACACCATCTGCGCCGCCGCGCGGGGATTTCGGTCTGCGAACTCCGAGCCCATTGCCCAGCCTCGCAGGTACTTCTGCAGGAAGGCCTTGCGGTCCTTGTCCATGATGTCGGCCCGCCGCACGACCAGCGAGTTGGACGGCAGCTTGGAACCCCGCATGCCCAGCCAGTAGTCGAACTTGAGGCCCTTGGCCTCGAGGTCGGCGCGCAGCCCTTCCCAGGCCAGGCAGCAGTCGCCTTGACCGCTTTGCAGCGCCTTCGTCCAGGTCGGCCAGCCGGCCTCGATGTACTTGATGCTCTTGGGGTCGACCCCGGCATCGGCAAACATCGGGTCAGCGATCGACTGCCACGCCGCAGAGCCCAGCAGCACCGTCTTGCCGGCGAGTTGCCTGAGATCCTTGACACCCTCGCCCTTGCGGAAGGCGATGTTGAACAGGTCCCGCGCGCCGCTGCCGTAGACCGACACCAGGTCCATCTTGTTGTTGACGGCAAACGACAATACGCCGGGCGAGGGAAAGCCGATGTCGGCCTGGTTGACGGCCAGGAACTTCACCACCGCCGTACCGTCCGAGGGCCCAGGTTCCATCTTGGTCTGCACGCCCAGATCGCCGAAGTAGCCCATCTCCTTGGCCACGTAGTACGGGTAGTCGTCCATCACCTCGATGGTGCCGCGTGGCGAGATCCAGGTGTGCGTGCCTTTGTAGGGCGCAGCGCTCGCCGCGCCCGCCGACAGCAGCCCCCCGCCGAGGACCGTGGAGGTCACCACGCCAGTGGAACTGACCTGCAGGAAGTGCCGGCGCGTCAAGCCTGCCGAAATGGGATCGTTCATGGTTGCTCCTTCGTCGTTGCGCGCCGCAAACCGGCACAGGGTTGGTGGACGGCCGGGCGCCGAACCGCTTGTTGCAAGAAAGGGGATCAGCTTTCCCAGCCGGCCAAGCGCTTGCCCAGCCAGAAGAAGAGCAGGTAGATCAGGATGCCCATCAGAGCCAGGATCAGGATGCAGGCGAAGAACTCGGGCATGCGGATGACCGAGGAGTAGGTCGTCAGGCGGCTGCCCAGGCCGAAGCCGCCCCCGGCCATCTCGGCGCCCACGGCAGTGATGAGACCGAAGATCGCACCCATCATCAGCCCGACCAGGACCATCGGCATGGCCATGGGAATACGGATCTTGGTGAAGATCTGCAGCGTGGAGGCGCCGTAGGAGCGTGCCAGGGCGATCTTGCCGAGGTCCACCCGGCGAAAGCCCGTGGCCGCATTGATCATCACCATCGGCCCCGACGCCAGTGCCACCGCAATGATGCGAGGCGTGTAGCCGAAGCCGAAGTTCAAGATCAGCAGCGGCACCAGCGCGAGCATCGGCGTGGTGACAAGCAGCAGGATGTAGGGCGTGATGATCTTTTCCGCAAACGGAAACTGCGTGATCAGCGCGGCCAGCAACAGGCCGATGCTGGCGCCGATGGCGTAGCCCGCGAACAGTTCAACCAAGGTGTGGCCGGCGTGCGTGGCAATCGTCGGCAGTTCGTCTGAGAAGAACACCGCCATGATCGAAGACGGCGTGGGCATGATGAAGGGCGGAACCTCGAACACCCTCAACAGCCACTCGGCCCCACCGATGATGAGCACCGCCACCGCGATGACGGCCATCAGCTCTCGCGTCGACTGAATGCTGACGCCGCCAAGCCCACCGCCCATGTTGGCCTGGCCCCCGGCCTTCGGCTTGCCAAACTCGGGGATCCTGTCCCCCAGCACCTTGTCGCTCATTGCGTGGCCCCCGCCAACGCCGTCTTGGGCGCTTTGGGCGCTCTTGGCTGATGTTCGATCTCGGCCTTGATCGTGTTGACCACGTCGAAGAATTCGCGTGTTTGCGTGATGTCCAGCAAGCGCGGGCGCGGGAAGTCGATCGTGAAGGTCTTGGCCATCCGGCCCGGCCGGGCGCTCATCACATGCACCTTGTCGGACAGGAAGACCGCCTCGGGGATACTGTGGGTGATGAAGACGATGGTCTTTCGGGTTTCGAGCCAGATCTCCTCGACCAGCATGTTCATCTCGTCGCGGGTGAACGCGTCCAGTGCGCCGAACGGCTCGTCCATCAGTAACACCGAGGGGTCGAAGGACAAGGCTCGCACGATGGAGGCACGCTGCTGCATGCCGCCGGATAGTTCGCGCGGCATCTTCGAGCCGAAGCCACCCAGCCCGACACGTTCCATCAGGCCAAGCAGCCTGTGCGGATCGGGCTTCTTGCCGCTGATCTCGAACGGGAATTCCAGGTTCTTCTGGATCGTTCGCCAGGGCAACAAGTTGGCGTCCTGGAAGACCATCCCGATGTTCGGATTGGGGCCGTGGACAGGCACGCCGTCCAAGCGAACTTCGCCGCTGGTGAGGTCGTGCAGGCCCGACATCGACCACAGCAAGGTGGTCTTGCCACAGCCCGAGGGCCCAACCAGCGAGACGAACTCGTGGTCACTGACGTCCAGGCTGACGTTGTCGAGCGCGTGCACGCGTCCCGACTTGGTCTCGTAGTACTTGGTCGCTCTGTCAATGACGAGCTTGGTCGGCGGCGTGGGGCTCACGGAGTCCTTGAGGCTTGGATGTTGAGGTGGACGCGGTCAGGCCTCGAAGGCCAGCAGCTCGCGAAGGTGCTTGTCGACCTGGGCCGTGTAGGCGGGGTCGAATCCATTCAGTGCCATGTGGCCCTCGACCGCCTCGATAACCCTGAACTCCGAATTGGGAATCAGGCGGTGCTCGGCCTCACAGTCGCGTGGTGGGAAGAACATGTCATGGCTGATCGGCATGACGTAACACTTGGCCTTGATTCGCCCCAACGCCTTGGCCAGATCGCCGGCCGTGTGGCGCGACACATCGCCCCGCTGCCACTTCCACGCCTTGCACAGCAGGTCATTGGCATCCATCGGCGCGAAGTAGGCGCGCATCACACCGTTGATGAAGTCGCGCTCGGACGACATGCCCAACAGCGACTGCCAACGCTTCTTTTCGTAGAACTCGGTGCTCCAGCCCAGGACGGAGAAGATTACTGCCATGCGGCTCAAGCCGTCGCGCACGTCCTCACTGCGCTCGTACCAGCCGCCGCGCCAGTTTGGGTCGCTGGTCACCGCTTCGATGAGCGTCTCGGTGAACAAGAAGTCGTGGAAGGTGTTGCAGGCGGTGGCAGCTACAACAGCAGCCCGCTTGACCATATCGGGATAGCGCACGGCCCATTCATAGACTTGTTGCCCGCCCATGGAGCCGCCAAAGACCAGGGCCAGATCCGTGATGCCGAACTCGTCCTTCAGCAGCCGCAGCTGCGCATCAACGTCGTCCCCGATGCGTACTTTCGGGAAGTACGCCATCGACTGCGCGCCAGGCGTGTTGTGCGGTGAGCTCGACAACCCACTACCGATCTGATCGACGATGACGATGAAGTACCTGGCCGGGTCCAGTGCGCGCCCCGGGCCGACGTACACGTCCTCCATCACTTTGCCGGTGCCCGAGAACCAGGTCGTCACCAGCACGGCGTTGTCGCGCGCGGCGTTGAGCTTGCCGTGCGTGCGGTAGGCCAGCTTGCAGCCGCGCAGGGTCTCGCCCTCTTCCAGGACGAGGTCCCCGATGTCGCGGACCGAATAGGTGCCTTGGTTAGCGGGAGAGTAGAAGTCGTTGCTGATCACGCAGTGGCTCTTTCAAGAACGCAGGGGTTCTGCATGGGTGCGATGGTTCTCGAACCGAACGCGTCTGAACATTGCGAGAAGTCGCGCAGGGATTTCCCTTTCCGTCAGCCACGCACTGGTGTTGCCCAAGCAGCGTCTGCCGGGGCGAGTGGCTCTGTGCGCCACCGCCCATCGGAGGGGCAGTCGGGACTTGGCGGTCTGGGCCGCGACTTGCCTCAAGCAGGGGCGTCCGACCATTGCGAAAAGTCGCCTAGGGAAACCCCGCCGCGTCGGGCGCCGAGTCGGATGCACAATTTTTGAATGAATGCTGATCGGCCCATGCTCGGCCAGCCCGGGTTCCCGTCGTACCCCGAAGTGGTTCAGTCGACGCTGCTTCGGTTGCGCGACGATCTGCTCGGATCGACGGGTCGCATTCGTTGGCGCCCGGCCCGGAATCTGGCGGCGCACATGCTGCTGTTCGTGGACGATTCCAGACGTTGCTCTGAGATTGCCGTGGAGTGGATTCGCAGCGATCTCGACTGCTCGCGCGTGGACACTGGGCTCGGCGCTTCAGGCGGTGAGGTCTACGTGCCGGGCTACGCGGAGTCGCGGGACCCGGATGCCGAGGTGCCGACGTATGCTGGCACACGCGTCAACAACACAGCAGACGCGATGCAGCTCATGTGGAAGACGGAACATCCGATCGTCTTCAGAGACGTCGCCACAGATGGCCGCTTCGACTCTCGGCTGCACGACATGTTGGTGCGGGCAGGGACTACCTCAAAGATGGCTGCGCCTGTGGGCTATCGGGGCCGCTCGATCGGCTTGATCTGCGCCAATTGGGTGGGCCGCGCCATGCCCAACAGTTCGGGCCTGCACGAGCACTTCGAGTCGGTGGTCGGCGATGTCCTTGGGCCAATCCTTCTGGCGTCGCACGAACTGGCGGCGATGCAGGCCGCTGCCTGCCGGGCGGAGTCGAAAGGGAGTGACTGCGATGCGGGCGGGGTGTCTCGGGGACTTGTCTTGCTCACACCAGCCGAGCTCAAGGTTGCCTGGCTGGCTGCCTCCGGCCTGCCGTACAAGCTGATTGCCGACCGACTCAACAAGTCCTTTTCGACCGTTGACCACCAGCTGCGAAGCATCAGGCACAAATTGAGGGTGCGGACCTACGCTGAACTTGCGGCTGTGCTGGCGAACTCAGACAGGCCCAGTCCAAGAAGCGATCTGCAGTAGATCGGCTCTCCACGAGCGCCTCCTTCTGGCTGACGCAAGGTGGTGTAAGTTCACGGGGTTTCGCCGCACCCTCCCCGGAGCGAAGAAGTGGGTCAGTTCTTCAACCGCCACCCGGTGCGAAAGATCCACGCCACGATGACCAGCGACGCAACGAGGAACGCCAGCGTCATGCCCAGGCTGAGCCACAGGCTCACGTCGGCCAGGCCGTAGAAGCTCCAGCGAAAGCCGCTCACCAGGTAGACCACCGGGTTGAACAGCGCCACCGTCTGCCAGAACGGCGGCAGCATGTCGATCGAGTAGAAGCTGCCGCCCAGAAAGGTCAGCGGCGTGACGATGAGCAGCGGCACGATCTGCAACTTCTCGAAGCCGTCGGCCCAGATGCCGATGATGAAGCCGACCAGGCTGAACGTGACCGAGGTGAGCACCAGGAACAGCAGCATCCACCCCGGGTGCTCGACGTGCAGCGGCACGAACAGCGCCGCCGTGGCCAGGATGATGAGCCCGAGGATGATCGACTTCGTGGCCGCCGCGCCCACGTACGCCAACACGACCTCGAAGTACGACACCGGCGCCGACAGCAGCTCGTAGATGGTGCCGCTGAACTTCGGGAAGTAGATGCCGAACGAGGCGTTGGAGATGCTCTGCGTCAGCAGCGACAGCATGATGAGCCCCGGCACGATGAACGCGCCGTAGCTGACGCCGCCGACCTCCGGGATGCGCGAGCCGATGGCCGCGCCGAAGACGATGAAGTACAGCGAGGTGGAGATGACCGGCGAGACGACGCTTTGCATCAGCGTGCGCCAGGTGCGCGACATCTCGAAGGCGAAGATCGCGCGGACGGCGTGAACGTTCATGACAGCCCCTCGTCCGACGAGTACGTCGGCCGATCCCCAGGGGCCACGAGAGGCCCCTTCGTGGCCCTTGGGATCGCGGGCCGGCTTGGGAGCGGCCCGGCGCTCGGCCCGCCAGTCGGTGCCCCCATCGGTTTCGCGTGGTGCACAAGACTCACGAAGATGTCCTCCAGCGAGCTCTGCGTGGTGCGCAGGTCCTTGAACGGAATGCCCGCATCGCTCAAGACCTTGAGCAGTTCGGCGATGCCGCTGCGCCCACCCTCGCTGTCGTTGGCGTCGTCGGTGTAGGTCAGGTCGTTGCCATCTTTCGACAACGCAAGCGCCGGGTTCGCAGCCAAGGCGGCCGGCAATTGCGGCAGCGGCTGCTGCAGTTGCAGCGTGAGCTGCTTCTGGCCGAGCTTGCGCATCAGCTCGGCCTTGCCTTCGACCAGGATCAGCTCGCCCTGGCGGATCACGCCGATGCGGTCGGCCATCTCTTCGGCCTCGTCGATGTAGTGCGTGGTCAGGATGACGGTGACACCATCGTCGCGCAGGCCGCGCACCAGTTGCCACATGTCGCGGCGCAACTCCACGTCCACGCCGGCGGTCGGCTCGTCGAGGAACAGCACGCGCGGCTCGTGCGACAGCGCCTTGGCGATCATCAGCCGGCGCTTCATGCCGCCCGAGAGCGCCATGATGCGGCTGTCCTTTTTGTCCCACAGCGAGAGCGAGCGCAGTACTTTTTCGATGTGCGCCGGGTCCGGCGGTTGGCCGAACAGGCCGCGGCTGAAGGACACGGTGTTCCACACCGAGACGAACGCGTCGGTCGTCAGCTCCTGCGGCACCAGGCCGATCATCGAGCGCGCGGCGCGGTAGTCGCGCACGATGTCGTGGCCGCCGACCGTGACCGTGCCGCTGCTGGCCGTCACGATGCCGCAGACGATGCTGATCAACGTGGTCTTGCCGGCGCCGTTCGGGCCGAGCAGCGCGAAGATTTCGCCCTGCTGAATGTCCAGGCTGACGTTCTTGAGGGCGGAGAAACCGGAAGCGTAGGTCTTGGAGAGGTTCGAGACGGAGAGGATCGCAGGCATGCTGGCGAGGATAGCGCGCCGCTCTGCCGCCTGCTGCGTGCCGCCCGCTGCATGCCACCCGCCTCAGGCCAGGGCATCGGCCCTGGCCCACGTGTGTCAGGCCCGCTTCAATTCCCTGCGAAGCAGTACATCCGTCCCGAGCCGCCGGTGCGCACCAGCGCCTCCTGGCTGCAGCCGGCCGACTGGTGCGAGAAGTTCCAGGACTTGGCCCAGTTCTCGGGCAGCGGGCCGATGCGGTCGTGGTGGCCGACGATGGCCGAGCCGTCGGTGCTGCTCGTCCAGGCCTTGCAGGTGGTGTCCTGCTGCGGGGCGAAGGCGGTGCCGTCGGCACGCGAGCCGGTCAGGATGTCGTGCTCGTTGGGCGTGTCGCCGCGGCCCTTGACGACGGCGCCCTTCTCGTCGAGCGCGGTCTCCTTGCCGAGGTTGTTGCCGTTGTGCAGGTGCGCCACGTCGCGCGCAATCAGCACGCCTTTGGCGTTGTGCCACGGGCCGTTGCCGATGCGGTCGCGCGCGTTGATGGCCGGCACGGCCGGCGTGGTGGCGGTGGCGAACGTGGGCGGCACGCTGAGGTAGGCGCGCCAGGTCTTGTTGCCCGCGCCGGCCGCAGCCGCGAGCTTTTGGCACAGCGCGTCGGCGCCGGCCAGGCCGCCCAGGTCGCCACCCTTGCCGCTGCCGGCGCTGCTGATGAAAAAGCTCATCGGGCCGGTGCTGGGCGGCGTGGCGCACGCGGCCAGCAGCAGGCCGGCGGCGGCGGTCAGGGCCAGGGTCAGGGGGGCGGGGGTCTTGCGCATCGTGAAGCTCCTTGGGGAGGGGTGGGGAAAGCTCGGCTCGGGGAAGGCGAGCTGTCGAAAAACGACTTCGAGAGTGTCGTGGGGCAACCTGTGATTACGCACCGGCGGCTCGTCTGATTCCTCAGGGTGTTCCCGGTTGCGCTTGCACAGGCAGCGCGGCGGTCAGCACCTCGGCGGCCACGCGCTCGGGTTGCTCTTCGTGCGCGAGGTGCCCCAGCGCGGGCAGCGTGACGAGCCGCGAGTGCGGCACCAGCGCCCTCACGCGGTGCGCGTGCGCGGGCGGCACGGCCAGGTCGCCCGAGCCGACGACGAGCGTGAGCGGCGCCTGCAGGCGCGGGAAGTCGCGCTCCAGCGGCTGCAGGTCCCAGTTCGCCATCATCGCCAGCGCGCCGGCCGCGTGGCCGGGGCTGCGCAGCAGGCGGCCGTAGAGTTCGGCGCCGCTGGCGTCCAGGCGCGAGCCGGTGCCTTCGATGAGGCGCTGCACCGCGGCTGCATCGGCGGCGCGGCGCGCAAACAGAGCGGGCACGAACGGCACCGCGGCCATCAGCTTGGCCACCGGCGGGAACAGCAGGCCCGGCAGGCCACCGAGCGGCAACAAGGCGCCGTTCAGGCTGACGAGCGCGGCCGGTGCGATGTAGCCGTCCAGGCACATGCGCGCGGCGATGGCGGCGCCAGCCGAATGGCCGACCACGAGCTGCGGCTGCACCTTCAACGCCGCCAGCAGATCGCTCACCGCGCGGGCCATGCCGGGCAGCGACATCTGCCACGCCGGCGCCGGGCCGGTGAAGCCGTGGCTGGGCAGGTCGAGTGCGATCACCTGAAAGTGCGGCGCGAGCAGCGGCACCAGGCCACGCCACGAATGGGTGGCGGCGCCGGTGCCGTGGAGCAGCAGCGCGTATGGCGCGGTGTCGGACGCAGTTGCGGTCGCGCTTGCAGTTGCATGTGCAGTTGCATGCGCAGTCGCAGTCGCAGTCGCAGACATGGACGCAGCAGGCGGCGATGCCTCTGCTGCGCGCGCCGACGCTGCGCCTGTCTGCTGCACATGCCAGCGCAAGCCCGCCGCATCGACAAAACGGCTCGCCGCACGGTGCGGCCAGCCGGCGCTGTCGCGCTCCCAGTCGAGCCTGTCTTTGCTCACGCCCGGTTCACGGTGGCCAGTCGCACCGCGCTCGACAACGCCGCCGCCCCCGCGTACGGCAGCGGCAGGTAGCCCGCGCCCATTGCAGTGGCGAGCTGCTCGGCGGCGGGCTGCGGTTGCGGCGAGGTGTCGAGCAGCAGCGCGGTCACGCCGGCCAGGCGCACCTGGCGGGCGGCGGCCAGTGCGTCTTCGCCGGCGCGTTGGCGGCCGGGCGTGCCGTCGCGCGCGATGTTGCCGCGGCCGTCGGTCAGCAGCACCAGGATCGGTGTTTCGCCGCGGCGCTGGATCGCATCCGCCAGCGCCAGCGCGGCGTCGATGCCGGCCGCCAGCGGCGTGCCGCCGCCGCCGGGCAACCCGGCCAGGCTGCGCTTGGCGCGCACCAGCGAGCGCGTCGGCGGCAACAGCAGCTCGGCTGTTTTGCCTCGAAAGGCGAGCACCGCCACGCGGTCGCGCCGCACATAACAGTCGGCCAGCAGCAGCTCGACGGCGCCCTTGGCCTCGGCCAGCCGGTGCAGCGCGGCCGAGCCGGAAGCATCGACGATGAACACGGTGGTGGTCTCGCCGTGTTGTTTGTAGCGGTTGACGTGGAAGTCTTCGCGACGCACCTGGATGCGGGCCGGGTGCGGCGGCGCGGTCGCGGCACGTCCTGCGCCGGGTGGCCGGGCCTGCCCGGTGCCGCGTCGTGCGCGGTCGGGTTCGCCGTTGCGGGGGGCGGCGCCGGTGCCGCTTGAGGCGTCGTCGCGCCCGCCTTGTTCGCCCCGGGCCTCCAACTCGCGCCCGCGCACCGCCTGCCACGGCGCAGCGGCACGCAGGGTTTCAATCACGTTCAGCCGCGCACCGGCGCGCGGTTCGCCGCGACGCACGCCGCTGGGCCGGCCGCGCAGGCGGTTCAGCCGGACCTGACCCGCGCGGCCGGCCGAAGCGCTGCGCGAGGCGCCGCCCTGCCCGAGCTTCAGCGCGGCGAGCAGGCCAGCGGGGATGGCGGCGCGCGCGGCGTCGAGGATCAGGTCGTCGAGGGTGCCGGGGTCCAGGGGCGGTGGCTCGTCTTCGGCGGGCGCATCGTCGGTGGCGGCGTCGCCCTCGGGCTCGGCGCTGGCCGACTGGGGCTGCGGCGCGGGCTCGGCCGGCGGCGGCGGTGCGGCACTGTCCTGCGGTGGGGGTGCGTCGTCCCCGTCGGCGAGCCCGGGTTCGGGCTCGGCGGCGTCTGCCGCCAGCGTCGGCATCTGCGTGGCGCGCGGGGCCAGCACCAGGCGGGCGGCGAGTGCGGCGTCGCGCTCGCTCACCTCACCGCGGCCGGCCAGTGCCGCTGCCGCGCGCGCCACGCGCAAGGCGTGCAAGGGCGCGCGGGCCGAGTGAACGCCCAGCGCCAACGCGGCAGCGCACAGCGCCTGCACGAGTTCGTCGCTGACCGACACGTGCGGCAGGCGTGCGCGGGCGGCGGCCACGTCGTCGCGCACATCGGCCGGCGACGCATCGAGCTCGTCGGCGCTGGCCGTGAGGCCGCCCGCGGATCGTTTCCCTGCGCTCGACGGCAACGGCTCGAGCGGCAACATGAATGCGCACCGATCGCGCAGCGCCGCGGGCAGTTGCTCGTCGTCGGCCACGCCTTCATCGAGCGCCACCACGCCCACGCGCGCCGGCTGTCGCAAGGCCAGACCATCGCGCTCCATCACCACCTCCTGCGTGTCGAGCACGGCGGCCAGGCGCGCCGCCGTGCCGGCCGACAGGCGCTCGGCCATCGCCAACATCAGCACGCCACCGTCGGCCTCGGCGATCAGGCCGCGCTCGGCCACGGGCCGACCGGCGCGCAAAGTGGCGGCCAGGTCGAGCCCGCCGAGCAGGCGCGCGTCGTGGATGTGCAGCGGCACGCGGCGCACCGGCGCATCCGCCGGCAGCACGCCGCGCAGCCAGGCCAGCCAGCGCTCGCGCTGTAGGCCAGCGGGCGAACGCAAGGCCACGCCGCCGATGCCGACCGGGTCGACGGCGAACAGCGTGGCAGCGTGCAGCGCGTCGGCCCACGCGGCTTCGGCATCGTCACGCGCGATGCGTCGCCCTGCCTCGGCCATGCTGTTTCCCGTACCCTCTCGGTTGGCTGCTGCCGCGTCGGCCTGCCGATCAAGCGGACGCCGCGGATCCGGCTTTGCCGGTCCGCCAGCGGCGCCCCCTGGGTCACGAAGTGGCCCGTGCCGGCCCTCTGGGAGCGGCGGAGCCGCTTCGGGGGGGATCACGTCACCTGCCGAACAGCTCGGCCACGGCGCGATCGACGCGCACCGTGGAGCCGGCATCGTCGAGCGGGTTGCGGCGCAGTCGGTGGCGCAGCGCGGGCGGGGCGACGCGCTTCAGGTGCGTGTCGGCCACTTCGGCGTCGCCTTGCAGGGCCGCAAATGCACGCGCCGCGCGCACCAGCGTCAGCTCGCCACGCAGGCCGTCGGTGCCGAGCGCCATGCAGAGCTGCGCGGCGCGCTCCAGCGCGGCGTCGGGCACCGCCACGTCGTCGAGCCGTGCGCGGGCGGCGACGATCTGGCGGCGCACGCGCGCGTCTTCCTTGGCCCACTTGTCGGCAAAACCGTCGGCGCCGCGCTCGAACGCGTCGCGGCGGCGCACGACCTCCACGCGCGAGGGCAGGTCGGTGGGCGTCTTCACCTCGACCGACAAACCGAAGCGGTCGAGCAGTTGCGGGCGCAGCTCGCCTTCTTCGGGGTTGCCGCTGCCCACCAGCACGAAGCGCGCCGGGTGGCGAACACTCAAGCCTTCGCGCTCGACCACGTTCTCGCCGGACGCAGCCACGTCGATCAGCAAGTCGACCAGGTGGTCTTCGAGCAGGTTTACTTCGTCGATGTACAGGAAGCCGCGGTTCGCGCGCGCCAGCAGCCCGGGCTCGAAGGCCTTGACGCCTTGCGCGAGCGCACGCTCCAGGTCGAGCGCGCCGACGACGCGGTCTTCGGTGGCGCCGAGCGGCAGGTCGACCACGGGCACGGGCACGAGGTGGCTTCTGGTCGCCGAGCCCCTCAGTCCTTTGCCCTTGAGCGACGCGCAGTCTTCGCAACCTGTGCCGTCGCTCGCCGGGTCGCAGCCGTAGCGGCAGCCGACCACGGCGCGCATCTTGGGCAGCAGCGCGGCCAACGCCCGCACGGCGGTGGACTTGCCGGTGCCGCGGTCGCCGAACACCAGCACGCCGCCGATGCGCGGGTCGGTTGCGGCGATCAGGATCGCGAGCTTCATTTCGTCCTGGCCGACGATGGCAGAGAAGGGAAAGGCGGCGGGCATGGTCAGGTCAAGAGGGCGGGGTCGGGCAAGGGGGCGGGCGAGGATTCGGGCGAGGATTCAGGCGAGCGGCGCAGCGTAGCAGACGCCTCGGCGAGAGCCTGCACTGCGTCAGGCCTGCGGCGCAGCCGTTGCGCGGTCGGCTTGCGTGATCCTGCGGCGCGCGCGACGCAGGCCCAGCACCAGCCCCAAGGCCAACAACGGAATCGCCGCGCCCACCACCAAATCGGGGTCGATGCGCGCGCCGCCAGCCTTCAGGCCCTTGGCCAGGTAGCCGATGACGCCGGCGAGGTAGTAGGTGATCGCTGCCACCGACAGCCCCTCCACCGTCTGCTGCAAGCGCAACTGCAGCCGCGCACGCTTGTCCATCGACGCGAGCAGCGCCTGGTTCTGGCGCTCGCGCGTGATGTCCACGCGCGTGGACAGCAGCGCGCTGGCTTGTGCCACGCGCTCGGACAGGTCGTGCAGGCGCTGCGACACGGTGTTGCAAGTGGCCACCGCGGGGGTGAAGCGGCGCGCCATGAACTCCTCGATCGTCTGCAAGCCTTGCAGGCGTTGCTCGCGCAGTTCGCTGGTGCGCGTGGTCACCAGTTCGAAGTAGGCCCGGCAGGCGCCGAAGCGGAACTGGCTCGCAGCCAGGCCGCTCTCGACCTCGGCGGCGAGGCGGGTCAACTCGTGCAGCAGCGTCTCATCATCGCGGACGATCGGCGTTGCGGTGTTCTGCGCGATCGCATCGGTCAGCGCGCCGAGCGATTGCTCGATCGCCACGATGCGCGGCGACAGGCGCCGCGCGATCGGCAGCGCCAGCAGCGCCAGCAGGCGGTAGACCTCGATCTCGAACAGGCGCTGCAGCGTGCGGCCGGCCTGGCGTGGCGTGAAGCTGCGGTCCACCAGAAGGAAGCGCGTGAAGCCGTCGGGCTGCACGCGGAAGTCGGTGAACGCCGTGCCGGCGCCGTCGCCGATCTCGGAGCCGACGACGATGTTGCCGCTGAAGTGCTGCGCCAGGAACGCTGCATCCGGCGCGACGCTGCCCGCAGGAATGAGCGCGGCCTGCGCTGCCGCAACAGTGTGCCCCGGCAAGCCGGCCAACCACCCCGGGGGCAGCCCGGCAGACGGCGGCTCGCTGTTCGGCTCGGCCGCGTCGCCGGTGAGGAAGAAGGTGTAGCCGGAGAACTCGCCGTGCCGCTCCCACTTGAAGCGCAGGTCGCCCAGACGGGCCAGATGGTGGGTGGCGCCGGCAGCGGGGGGCGGCACACCGAACGTTGCGCACAGCGCGGCCAGGTGGGCCTGCTCGCGGCCGCGGTATTCGGCGTCCACGAGCACGGCCACGTACGTCGCGCGGGCCGGGGCAGACAGCGGCTCGGGCGGCCTGGCGTGCGCCTCGTCGGCCAGGGCGAGGCGGTGCGGGTGGTCGGGAGGCAGGGTCGTCATGACTGCGGATCACCCGACGGATGCGTTGAACATCCCGCAGTGTCGCGCGCGGCCCTTTCGCGGCCTTTGGGGTCGCGCGCGCGGCGCGCGGTCGCCATCGGCCGACGGCGCTTCACGACAGGGGCTTGGGGTCCAGCGCCTCAGGCACGAGCGGCGTGCGCGAACGCAAGCCCCAGTTCCACAGCGCCTCGAACGGCAGCGGCAGCACCAGGAACCAGTGTTCGAGCACCGCCAGACTCAAGAGGCCGGCCGCCAGCGCCAGCGACGTCGCCTCGAAACTGCCCGGCGCGCTGGCCAGCGCGGCTTGCCACATCAGCACAGCGAACAGTGTCGACAGCGTGACCGAGAACGGGAACAGCGCATTGAACGGCCGGCGCGCAAAGTACGTTTGCAGGTACTTCAGGTGGTCGGGCAGAAAACCTTCGTTCAGGTTGCGCACGCCGAGAAACACGTTGAGCTTGGCGCTTTGGCGCATCGCCCACAGGATCAGGTAGGTCCATAAGCCGGTCTGGTTGACGCCACCCCAGGTGACGGCCAGCACCGCCAGGCCCAACAAGACCAGCGCGAGTTCGTGGTGCTGCACCGCCTGGAATGCATAGCGCGCGCGACGCCAGCCGGTGGCACCGGGCGGGCAGGCCGTGCGGCGCGGGCCGGTGACGTAGCCGAGCAAGAAGGCGACTTCTTGCCAGGCCCACACCAGCAAACCGCAGGTGAACGCGCAATAGGCTGCCGCCTCGCTGGCCACCACGCTGCTGGCCGCCAGCCCGCCGAGGGCGAGTACGAGCAAGGCGGTGAACGCGCCCATCGTCCACTTGAAGGTTCGCTGGGGCAGGCCGTCGAGGTACAGGATCACGCCGGTGCTGAACCACCAGACGAACAGCGTGAACAGCACCGGGACGACGAACTGCGTCATGAGCAAAGGCCGATTCGACTCACCACGCCGGCGCGACGCGCGGGTTGACCGGCAGCGCGTTGGGCGTGGCCGGCAGGCAATACAGCCGCACGAAGACCGCGCCCGCCGCCACGCTCAACCCGAGCCGCTTGATGCCGCCGAGCACGCCGCCCTGCGCCCGCGCCGCGTCGTTGGCGACGGAGATCTTGCGCAGCCGCTCCAGCCCGCTGCGAAAGCGCGGGTCGTCGATGTTGAGCGTCAGCGGGAAGACCTGCTTGGTGATCTCCGACGTGATGCGGAAGACCTGGTAGTCGTACTCGGTCGGGTCCATGCCCATCGCCTGGTGCATCTCGGGCCGCGTGTGGTCGCGCACGTACATGGTGGCGTAGACGGCCAGCACGAAGAAGCGGATCCACAGTGTGTTCAGCCCTGTCAGCAGGTGCGGGTTGGCGCGCAGCAGCAGCGCAAACGCCTCGCCGTGGCGGAACTCGTCGTTGCACCACTTCTCGAACCACTTGAAGATCGGGTGGAAGCAGGCCTCGGGGTGGCGCTCGACCTGACGGTAGATCGCGATGTAGCGCGCATAGCCGATTTTTTCGGACAGGTAGGTGGCGTAGTAAATGAACTTGGGCCGGAAGTACGTGTACTTCTTGGCGCGCGCCAGGAACCCCAGGTCGACACCCACGCCGAAGTCCTTCAGCCACTGGTTGATGAAGCCGGCGTGGCGGCTTTCGTCGCGCGCCATGTAGCCGAACAGCTCTTTCATGTCGGGGTTGTTCACGCGCTTCTTGATCTCGGCGTAGAGCACGCAACCCGAGAATTCGGACGTGACCGAGCTGATCATGAAGTCCTTGAACTCCTGGTACAGCGCGGGCGGCAGGTCGGACTGGTTGCCCATCAACTCGGGCGGGCGCTGGAAGTGGTCGGTGTTCGCGTCGGCGCGAAACTCGGCCATCAGCGCGTCCCACTGCGGGCGGATCGACTCGATGTCGAGCTTGTCGATCGCGTCGTAGTCGGTCTTGTAGAAGCGCGGCGTGAGCACGGTGTCTTGCAACGCCGTCTGCGTCGCTTCGTTGGGGAGAGTGCTGGTGGTGGTCATGGCGTGTGCTCCGGGAGATCAACGGGCGCTAAGAAAGCGCGCAAAGATGGCGGCGTTCGTCGGCCCGAACGATGCAAGGTCGACGCGCTGGCCGGTGGCCGGGTCGGCGAGCGTCAGGCGGCCGTCGGCCCGGCCGATCAAGTGAAATGCGGCTTCTGGCCCGAAGCCCATGCGGCGCCGCTCGCGAGCGAGGCCGCGCAGTGTGCCGCGGAAGAAGCCCGCCTCGCCGTTGACGGTGTCGATGGTCGAACCGCTGCGGGCGTCGATCACCGCCACGCTGCCGTCGGCTCGGTCCTCGAAGCGCAACTCCCGCGTGACCGAGGCAGCGGCGTCGGGCGTGCGAATGTCCACGCCGACGATGCGAACCGCCGCTGCACCGAGCACCGCCACCATCAGCAGCGCGCCGACGGCGATCAAGGCGCGGCGCGGGAACGGGCCGGCGGCAGGGGTGGCGTGGGTGGCGTGGGTGGAGGTGGCTGCGGTGTTCAAGGTGGCGCTCATCATCAAACAGAGGTGTCCAGCTCAGGCGTGGGCCGGCTGGGCCGCCCCGCGGTCGCCCGCACGGTCGTCCCCCTCGGCACGCGAAGGGCTTCGGGCCTTGCCCGCCGCTGCCGCCACCGGCGATATGGCGGCCAGGCCGGTGGCAGCCGCCCAGGCGTCGGCCAGCTGCGCCGACACCTCGGCGGCGTTCGGCACCGCACGCAGCATCGGCTCGGGTTTGGCCACGCGCCATGGCCGGGCATGCGGCCACAGGTGCAGGTAGGCGATCGTGTCGGTGCCGGCCAGCGCCAGCGGAATGTCGCCCGTGCCGCCCGCGTGCAGGTGCAAGCCGGCGGTGGCCAGCCGCTTGAGCGGCAGGTTGAAGGTCAGGTTCAGCACGATGCCGATGCGCATCACAACGCGACGGTCGGTCAGCGTGTAGACGGTGGTGCGGCTGGCCAGCCAGGCCAGCGAGGCAGCGATGCCGATGGCCAGCAGCGCCAGCGGCAGCAGCATCACGACGGCCTTGACGGCCTCGGCTGACGTGCCGCCCTCGGCGAGCAGGAAGACCACGCGAAGTGCCAGGATCACGCCGAAATAGACCACGAGCTTGCGCACGTGGAACGCGGTGCGCGCCAGCACGCGCCAGTCGGGCGAGCCTTGCCAGAGGATGCGCTCGTCGGCCGGCAGGGCCTCGGGCAGGCCGAGTTGCGGCTCGAACTCGTGCTCGTGGCCGTGGTGGTCGTAGTTGACTTTCATCTCAACCGTCCATTTGGTGATGCAGGCGCCAGCTCATACCAGCGGCTCTTGCCGGTCGGGCGTAGCGTACAGCGTGCCGCCGCCGTAGTAGGCCATGACCTTTTCCTCTTCGAGCAAGGTGATGACCTCGCCGCTGCGCAGCCCCGGCACCTGAGCGAACTGGTGGCCGAGGATGGACTGGACCTTGACGCGACCGTCGGTGACGCGTGCGAAGTTCATCGGCAGCAGCACCTGGCGCCAGGCGTTGCCGGCCGGCACGGTGAGCTCCATGAAGCGGAACATCATTTCGGCCCGGTCGATCCACAGGTCGGTCACGGTGCCGCCCACCTCGCCGTCGGCGCCGAAGACCTGCATGCCGCGCGGGTCGGGGTCCTGCTCGGCCACGCCGTAACCGTGCGCCACGCGCAGCGGCACGATATTGGGCTCGCCGTTCGACATCAGGTCGGGTACGTCGGCTCGGTCGTTGTAGGAGCCGGGGCCAACGCCGTCGAGCATCGGGTTGCCGGTGGGCTCCAGCGGCGCGCCGATCCAGCCGTGGCTGGGCCGCGCGTGCAGCGTTTGCGAGGTGCGCTTGGCGTTGGGCACCGTCACCGGCTCGCCGTGCGCCGGATAGAACGTCTTGGGCCGGGGCATGCCCACGAGGCCGGGCGATGTGATGACTTCGCCCGATGGCAAATCACTTTCGAGCGGGAAGCCCTCGCGCTTGCTCTCGCGCTGGAGGTAGTAGATCAGGCCTGCAAAGAAGGCCCAGAACATGTACAGCACGATCTGTGCAACGTCGATGTAGCCGGTGATGGCGCCGGTGCCACTGCTCATGGTGTGTCTCCTCTTCTGGACAATTCGACTCGAATCTCTGTCTTCAACTCAACGCAACTCAACTGACATTCATCCCGGGTACTCGGCCAGCCCGAACTTTGCGGCCGGCCGCTGTGCATGGGCCCGCCCGGGGTTGCGAACCAGCGGCCCGATCGCCACCAACGTGGCGAACAACAACAACAATTCGATGTGGTATACGAAGCTGTAGCCGGTGGCCGGGCTGGTGAGCGCCGTGCCGAGCCAGCCCTGCAGTGCGATGCCTGAGACGATGTCGCGCAGCGCGCCGCCGAGCAGCACCGCCGTGCCGGCGCAGGTGGCCTGCACGGCGCCCCAGGCACCGAGTACCAGGCCGTTCAAGCCGTTGCTCTCCAGCCCCATCGCCGCGGTGAGCGTGCCCACCGCGAACAGCCCGCCGCCGAAGCCGATCAACGTGGCCCCGGCGCGAAACAGGTGAGGCGACTCCAGCGGCTCGGCGAAGATCACAGCCGCAAACGCCACCAGCCCGAACAGCACACCGATCGCCGACACGCGATACGGGTCGGCGCCACGCAGCAGCGCCCGCCCGGCCAGGCAGAAGGCCAACAGCGCGCCGACCGCCGTGAGCGCGGTGATGACGGTGGTGGCGCTGACCGACAGCTTCAGGATCTCGCCGCCGTAGGGCTCAAGGATGATGTCTTGCATGCTGAACGCCGCGGTGCCCAGGCCCACCGCCACCAGGAAGCGGCGCGCTTTGCCGTCGCGCGCGAACTGTTGCCAGGTCTGGCTGAAGCTCGGCTTCGGCGCATTGGCTGCGCTGCGTTGCCCCCGCTGGCGTGGCTCCTGTTTCCACAGCGCGACCATGTTCAGCAGCATCGCCGCCAAAGCACAGCCTTGCACGACCTGGATCAGCCGGGTCGGGCTGAAGTCTGTCAGCAAGGCGCCGAACACCAGGCTGGTGGCGACCATGCCGAGCAGCAGCATCACGTACATCAGCGCGACCACGCGCGGGCGCGCGGCCGGCGGGGCGAGGTCGGTCGCCAGCGCGAGACCTGCCGTCTGCGTGACTTGCATGCCCGCGCCCACTAGCAGAAAGGCGACCGCCGCGCTGAGCTGCCCCATCCAGTGCGGCGACGGCGACTCCGGCGAAAGCAACAGCAAGGCGAACGGCATGATCGCCAAGCCGCCGAACATCAACCAGCTGCCGGCCCAGATGTAGGGCACGCGCTTCCAGCCGAGCACCGAGCGGTGCATGTCCGACTTGAAGCCCACCAGCGCGCGGAACGGCGCAAACAGGCACGGCAGCGCGACCATGGCCGACACCAGCCACGCGGCCACGCCGAGCTCGACGATCATCACCCGGTTCAAGGTGCCCACCAGCATCACGGTGGCCATGCCCACCGCCACCTGGAACAACGACAGGCGCAGCAGCCGACCCAGCGGCAACTCGACTGTCGCCGCATCGGCAAACGGCAGAAAGCGCGGCGCGATCTCGCGCCACGCTTGGACCTTGAACAGTGACAGCGGCGTGATCACTTGCGCACCAGCTCCAGCGCCTGCGAGGTGTAGAAGCCGCTGGAGACGCGCTGCGTGCGTGCGGCGGTCCAGGCCTGCAGGTCAGCATCGGCAGCCAGCAGGCGGCGCAGCTTCTTTTCGGCCACCGGCACGATGGCCGGCGAGCGGTCGCCGCGCGGGAACAGCTTGCCCACCGCCTTGAACACTTCGAGCGCCGGGTTGCTGGGCGCAAACGTGAACAGCATCGCGGTGGACGTGCGTTGCGCCAGGCCGGCCAACACGCGCACCGCGTCGGGCGCTTGGTAGTGAATCAGCGAGTCCATGCCGACCACGTAGTCGAAGGAGCCGAGCGATGCGTCGAGCATGTCGCCAGAGCGGAAGTCGATATGGCCGCCACCCTTGATGGCCGGCGTGCGCTCCCGCGCCAGCGCGACCAGCGTGGGCGACAGGTCGATGGCCAGCACATGGGCGCCGCGGCGCGCGGCCTCGACGGCGAGTGCGCCGGTGCCGCAACCCGCGTCGAGCAACCGCGCGCCGCGCAGATCGGCCGGCAACCAGGCCAGCAGTTGCGCGCGCATGCGGTCGCGGCCGGCGCGCACGGTGGCGCGGATGCGGCCGACCGGCGCGTCGGACGTGAGGCGAGCCCAGGCCTGCACTGCCGTGCGGTCGAAGTAAGTTTCGATCTGGCCGCGCTGCTCTTGATACGTGGTCATGGCGTGTGTCCTGGCGTAGTGTCCCGGCATTGCGTTCGAGAGACCCGCGGCTCAGTCGAACCCCAGCAGGTCGAAGATGTCGCGGTCCTTCATCGGCACCGCGCTCAGCGGCTCGCCGCCGAGCCACAGCGCGGCTGCGAGGCGCATGTATTCCTTCTGCACCGCTTCCAGTTCGGGCGAGTACTCCATCTCGAACAGCGTGCTCTTCTTCAAGCGACTGCGGCGGATCACGTCGAGGTCGGGGAAGTGCGCCGCCAGCTTCAAGCCGATCTTGTTGTTGTACTTGTCGATCTGGTCGGTCGCCGCGCTGCGGTTGGCGATCACGCCGCCCAGGCGCACGTTGTAGTTCTTCGCCTTCGCGCCAATGGCCTGCACGATGCGGTTCATCGCGAAGATCGAGTCGAAGTCGTTGGCGGTCACGATCATCGCGCGGTCGGCGTGCTGAAGCGGCGCTGCGAAGCCGCCGCACACCACGTCGCCGAGCACGTCGAAGATCACCACGTCGGTGTCTTCGAGCAGGTGATGCTCCTTCAGCAGCTTGACGGTCTGGCCGACCACGTAGCCGCCGCAGCCGGTGCCGGCCGGCGGGCCGCCGGCCTCGACGCACATCACGCCGTTGTAGCCCTCGAACACGAAGTCCTCGACGCGCAATTCTTCGGCGTGGAAGTCCACCGTCTCCAGCACGTCGATCACTGTGGGCAGCATCTTCTTGGTCAACGTGAAGGTGCTGTCGTGCTTCGGGTCGCAGCCGATCTGCAGCACGCGCTTGCCCATCTTGCTGAACGCGGCCGACAGGTTGCTGCTCGTCGTGCTCTTGCCGATGCCGCCCTTGCCGTAGATTGCGAACACTTTCGCGTTGCCGATCTTCACGTTCGGGTCGAGCTGCACTTGTTGGCTGCCCTCACCGTCGAGGCGCAGGTTCTTGCGGACGCCAGGGTTCTTGATGTCAGGAATCGGAATCGTCGTCGTGCTCATGCGGGAGCTCCTTCAGGGTTCTGTTCAAACACGCCTTCGAGGCGGTCTTCGAGTTCTTCGCCGGCCCGGCGCAAGGCTTCGAGCACCTTCGCGTCGGGCGTCCAGAACTTGCGCTCCGAGGCTTCGAGCAGCCGGTTGGCCACGCGCGCCGAGGCGGTCGGGTTGAGTTTGGCCAGCCGCTCGCGCATCTGCGGGTCGAGCATGAAGGTCTGGCTCAGTTGTTCGTAAACCCAGGGCTGCACCTGGCCTGTCGTGGCCGACCAGCCCATCGTGTTGGTCACATGCACCTCGATCTGGCGCACGCCTTCGTAACCGTGCTTGAGCATGCCCTCGTACCACTTCGGGTTGAGCATGCGGGTGCGGGTCTCCAACGCAACCTGTTCGGTCAGCGTGCGCACCGTGCCGCCGCCGTTGGCGTCGCGCGTCTGGTCGCCGATGTAGACCGGGGCCATCTCGGCGCTCGCGCCTTCCTTGTCGGTCTTGGCACGCTTGATCGCGCGGCTGATGCCGCCGAGCGTGTCGAAGTAGGTGTCGACGGTGGTGACGCCGAGCTCCACCGAGTCGAGGTTCTGGTAGGCGAGTTGTACGCCTGCCAACACGCTTTGCAGCAGTTGCGGCTGCTGCATCGGACGCCCGGCGCGGCCGTAGGCAAAGCCTTTGCGGCGGCTGTAGGTCTCGGCGAGTTCGTCGCCGTCTTCCCAGCGGCTGTTGTCGATCAGGCTGTTGACGTTGGAGCCGTACGCGCCTTCGGCGTTGCCGAACACGCGCAGCGAGGCGGTCTCCAGGTCGCCGCCGTGTTCGGCCTGGTAGGCGAGCGCATGCTTGCGGATGAAGTTCTGCTCGGGCGATTCGTCAGCGCTGGCGGCCAGGAACGCGGCTTCGGCGAGCAGCTTGATCTGCAGCGGCAGCAGGTCGCGGAAGATGCCCGAGAGCGTGATGATCACGTCGATGCGCGGGCGGCCGAGTTGGACCAGTGGCATCAGTTCGGCGCCCGCGAGCCGGCCGTAGCTGTCGAAGCGCGGCTTCGCGCCCATCAGCGCCAGGGCTTGTGCGATCGGGCCGCCTTCGCTCTTCAGGTTGTCGGTGCCCCACAGCACCATCGCGATCGACTCGGGGAAGGCGTGGCCGTCGGCCATGTGCTTTTGCAGCAGGCGGTCGGCTTGCAGCGCACCGTCCTTGACGGCATACGCGCTCGGGATGCGGAACGGGTCGAAGCCGTGGAGGTTGCGGCCCGTGGGCAGGATGGCGGGCGTGCGCAGCAGGTCGCCGCCGGGCGCCGGGCGCAGGAACTTGCCGTCGAGGGCATGCAGGATGCCGTGGATCTCGTGGTCTTCGGCCATCAGGCGATCGGCCGCGGCGAGCTCCGTGAGCAGCGACAGGTGTTGCTCCCTCTCCCCCTGGGAGAGGGTTGGGGTGAGGGCCGGGCTGCCACTCGCCGCACTTGCGCTTGTCGCCCCGACCGCGCCCCTCACCCCAGCCCTCTCCCCAGAGGGGCGAGGGGGCAAAGCCAGCGCGGCGTCGGGGGCGGCGCCGCTCACCAGCGCTTCGATGACCGAGCGATCTGGCCGCACACCGTGCGAAGCCTCGGCCAGCGACAGCAGCAGGTCGACCCGCTCACTCGGCGACGGCGCCTGGCCGACCACGTGCAGCCCATGCGGAATCAGCGTGTATTCGAGCTCCAGCACCTTGTCGTTCAGCGCCGCGATGCGCGCGTCGGAGCCCTCGCCCCACGCCGGCTCGGCATCCGCCAGATCAAGTTCGGCGGCCTGCGCCTGGATCATCAGCGCCAGCGCGTCGCGCTCGGAGTCGGCCTCGGGCTCCAGGCTGCGGAAGCGCTGCAGCGCGTCCTTCAAGTCAACCAGGCCTTTGTAGAGGCCCGCCTGCGCCACCGGCGGCGTGAGGTAGCTGATGAGCGTGGCGGCGGCGCGGCGCTTGGCGATCGTGCCTTCCGACGGGTTGTTGGACGCGTACAAGTACAGGTTGGGCAGGTCGCCGATCAACCGGTCCGGCCAGCATTGCGCCGACATGCCGTTCTGCTTGCCGGGCATGAATTCGAGCGCACCGTGCGTGCCGAAATGCAGCACCGCATTCGCGCCGAAGTCTTCGCGCAGCCAGCGGTAGAAGGCGCTGAAGGCGTGCGTCGGCGCAAAGCCTTTTTCGAACAGCAACCGCATCGGGTCGCCTTCGTAGCCGAACGCGGGCTGGATGCCGACGAACAGGTTGCCGAAGCGCTCGCCGAGCACGAAGATCGATGCACCGTCGCTCTGCTGCTTGCCGGGCGCCGGGCCCCACTGGGCTTCGATGTCCTTCAGGTGCTTTTCGCGCCGCACGTGGTCGTCGGCCGAAATCTTGGCGTGCACGTTGGCCTGCGCGCCGTGGCGCTGGGCGTTGCCGTTGATGATGCGTTCGCGCAGCGCATCGACGCTGGCTGGCACTTCGACCGCGTAACCCTCGCGCTTCATCGCGGTCATCGTGTTGAAGAGCGACTCGAAGACCGACAGGAACGCTGCCGTGCCGGTGTTGCCGGCGTTCGGCGGGAAGTTGAAGATCACGGCCGCGACCTTGCGCGTGGCCCGCTCGGAGCGGCGCAGGTCGACCAGCTTGCCTACGCGCGCGGCTAGCATGTCGGCGCGCTCGATGCAGCTGTGCATGTCGTGGCCGCCTTCTTCCGCGGTGCGCGCCACGTTCTTGAAGGTGCACGCGTGCGAGCAGCCGGTGCAGGCAATGTGCGTCGCGCTGCCGCGGCCGCCGAAGACCATCGAGCCGGTCGCGCCGTCGAGCTCGGGGATCGCGACCATCATCGTCGACTCGACCGGCAGCAGCCCGCGTGGCGAGCCACCCCACTGGTCCAGTGTCTGGAACTCCACCGGCGTGACGGCGAGGTAGGGCACGTCGAGCCGGGCCAGCATGTCCTCGGCCGACTTGGCGTCGTTGTAGGCCGGGCCGCCGACGAGCGAGAAGCCGGTGAGCGAGACGACGGCGTCGATGGTCGGCCGACCGCTGTCGAAGAAGAAGGCTTCGATCGCGGGGCGTGAGTCCAGGCCGGTCGCGAACACCGGCACCACGCGCAGGCCGCGCGCTTCCATCGCGGTGATCACGCCGTCGTAGTGGTCGGTGTTGCCGGCCAGCAAGTACGAGCGCATCAGCAGCAGGCCGACGGTGCCGCGCTTGCCGGTGGTGGCCACCAGCGGCAGCGCGCTCAGTGTGTCGGCCAGGCGCTGCGGCATCTTCGGGTGGTAGACGCCGACCTCGGGGTACTCGACTGGCGCGTGCGTCTTGACCAAGCCACGCAAGGCCTTGCGCGGGCCGTCGGCATAGCGGTCGACCAGCAGGTGGACCATGTTGGCGACGTTCTCTTCGGAGCCGGCGAGCCAGTACTGCAGCGTCAGGAAGTAGGCCCGCACGTCCTGCGCGGTGCCAGGGATGAAGCGCAGGATCTTCGGCAAGCGGCGCAGCATGCGCATCTGCTTGGCGCCGGCCGTCGCCTTGACGCCGGCTTCGTCGCCCTTGGCTTCGGGCTTGCCGCGCAGCCGCTTCAAGAAGGCCATCGGCCCGGTGGTCGGCGCGCCCATGTCGAACTTGCCCATGCGGGTGAGCTTCATCACCTCGGCGGCCGACATGGCACAGACCATCGCGTCGCACTGGTCGCGGCGCGCCTGCAGCGCGGGCAGCACCGGCAGGAAGTGGTCTTCCATGAACAGCATGGTGGCGATGACGATGTCGCCCTGCGCGATGTCGGCCTTGCAGCGCTCCAGCGCCTTGGTGTCGTCGCCCCACTCGGCGGCGGCATGCACGCTCAGGCTCACCCCCGGCAAGGCGCGCGCGAGCGTGCGGTTGGCGCGGGCGGCGGCGCTGGCGAGGTGGCTGTCCATCGTGACGAGCACGACGCGCATCGCCGGTGCCTGAGTGGCTCGGTCAGCGACTGAAATGCGCTTTGGCGTCATACAGCGTCTCGACGGTGATCACCGGCACGCGCTTGTCTTGCGCGTAGGCCTCGGTGTTGCGGCGGGCCTTGCCGCGCACGAAGAAGGGGATCTTGCGGAGTTCCTTTTCTGCATCGGGAGCCCAGGTGGCAGGGGCTGCGACCGTGTGGCTCTCGCGCTCATCGGCCTGGCCTGCGGTACTGGCGATGGAAGCATCGTTCCCGACCCCGGCCGCGACGGCCACCGGCTCTGCCAGCGCTGCGGGCACATGGATTTGCGGCGCCGCTTCGGCACGAGCCGCCTTGCCGCCATGCCCGCCCAGGTGCGACGGCGCTGCATCTTCATGAAACTCCGCATCGCCACGGAACATGCCGATGAGGTGCTCCTCCAGCCCCATCATCAGCGGGTGGACCCAGGTGTCGAACAGCACGTTGGCGCCTTCGAAACCCATCTGCGGCGAGTAGCGCGCTGGAAAGTCCTGCACGTGCACGGGCGCCGAGATGACCGCGCACGGCACGCCCACGCGCTTGGCGATGTGGCGCTCCATCTGCGTGCCGAGCACCAGCTCGGGCTGCAGTTCGACGATCTTGGCTTCGATCTCCAAGTAGTCGTCGCTGATCAGCGGCTCCACACCGTACAGCTTGGCGGCCTCGCGCACCTCGCGCGCGAACTCGCGGCTGTAGGTGCCGATGCCGACGACCTGGAAGCCCATCTCTTGCGTGGCCACGCGCGCCGCCGCCACCGCGTGGGTGGCGTCGCCGAACACGAAGACACGCTTGTTGGTGAGGTAGGTCGAGTCGACCGACTTCGAGTACCAGGGCGCGTTCGATGCCGCCTGCGCCAGCACGGCGGTCGGGTCGATGCCGGCGAGGGCCGCCACTTCGTTGATGAACTCGCGTGTCGCGCCAGTGCCGATCGGGATGGTCTTGGTCGCGGGCTGGCCGAAGGTGCGTGTCAGCCAGGTGGCGGTGAGCGTCGCGATTTCGGGATAGAGCACGACGTTGAAGTGCGCGTCGCCCAGGCGCGCCAAGTCGGCCGGCGTGGCGTTCAGCGGCGCGACGACGTTGATGTCGATGCCGAGTTGCGCCAGCAGGCCGCTGATCTCGCGCAGGTCGTCGCGGTGGCGAAAGCCGAGTGCCGCCGGGCCGAGGATGTTGCAGCGTGGGCGCTGGCCGGCCTGGCGCTGCGGCTTGGCCGTGCCCGGCGCCGGTGCCTGCGGGCCCGCGAGCGCGCGGACCATTTGATAGAAGGTCTCCGACGCGCCCCAGTTTTCCTTGCGCTGGTACGAGGGCAGCTCCAGCGCCACCACCGGGATCGGCAGGTCGAGGGCCTTGCACAGGCCGCCCGGGTCGTCTTGGATCAGCTCGGCGGTGCAGGAAGCGCCGACCATCATCGCCTGCGGCTTGAAACGTTCGAACGCATCGCGCGCGGCGGTCTTGAACAGCTCGGCCGTGTCGCCGCCGAGGTCGCGCGCCTGGAAGGTGGTGTAGGTGACGGGCGGGCGCTTGGGGTTGCGCTCGATCATCGTGAACAGCAGGTCGGCGTAGGTGTCGCCCTGCGGTGCGTGCAGCACGTAGTGAACGTTCTTCATCGCGGTGGCGATGCGCATCGCGCCGACGTGCGGCGGGCCTTCGTAGGTCCAGAGTGTGAGCTGCATGGCGCGCGGTGTTGTTTAGTGGCGCGTTTCAGGCGACCAGCTTCATGCGCCGCACCAGCGGGCGCGCGAACAGTTCGGCCAGGTCGCCGGCCTGCTCGAAGCCGTGGATCGGGGTGAACACGAGTTCGATCGCCCACTTGGTCGTCAGCCCCTCGGCTTCGAGCGGGTTGGCCAGGCCGAGACCGCAGACCACGATGTCGGGCTGGGCGGCGCGGCACCGGTCGAGTTGGTTGTCGACGTGTTGACCTTCGGACAACGCCGTGCCTTCGGGCAGCAGCGCCAATTCTTCGGCCAGGTGCTGGCGATGCAGGTAGGGCGTACCGACCTCGACGAGCTGCATGCCGAGCTCGCGTGCCAGGAAGCGGGCAATCGGAATCTCAAGCTGCGAGTCGGGGAAGAAGAACACACGCTTGCCGGCCAGCTGCGGGCGCAGCCGCGCGAGTGCGGCGGCAGCGCGTTGGCGGCCGGGGGCGGTCACGCGGTCGAAGGTGGCGGCATCGACGGCAAAGCTGTCGGCCGCGGCTTGCAGCCACGCGCTCGTGCCTTCGGAGCCAAGCGGGAACGGCGCGGCCAAGCGCTTCGCGCCGCGCGCCTCCAACATGCGCGCGGTGTCGGCCAGAAAGGGCTGCGCCAGCAGGAAGCGCGTGTTCGGCCCGACCTCGGGCAACTCGTTCGCGTGGCGCGGCGGGAAGAAGCGCACGCGCTCGATGCCCAGTTGCTTGAACAGCCGCGCGAACTGGTCTTCGACCACGTCGGCCAGCGCGCCCACAACGAGCAGCGAGGCTGGCGCGTCGTCTGCCGCGGCGGGCAGCGCGGGCACCAGCGCCGCAAGGCAAGCGTCTTCACCCTGCGTGAAGGTGGTCTCGATGCCGCTGCCCGAGTAGTTGAGCACGCGCACGTTCGGCGAGAAGCGGCCCGACAGTCGCGCCGCAGCGCGCGACAGGTCGAGCTTGATGACCTCGGACGGGCACGAGCCGACGAGGAACAGCATCTTGATTTCGGGCCGGCGCTCCAGCAGCCTTGTCACCACGCGGTCGAGCTCGTCGTTGCAGTCGGCCAGGCCGGCGAGGTCGCGCTCGTCGATGATCGCGGTGGCGAAACGCGGCTCGGCGAAGATCATCACGCCGGCGGCCGATTGAATGAGGTGCGCGCAGGTGCGCGAGCCGACGACGAGGAAGAAAGCGTCCTGGATCTTGCGGTGCAGCCAGATGATGCCGGTCAGGCCACAGAACACCTCGCGCTGGCCGCGTTCGCGCAGCACCGGCGCGTCGGCGCAACCCTTGGACTCGGGGCGGATCGCGATCACGGCGCTCACGCGACCACCCCCGCCGAAACATCGCGCTCGGCCTGCGCCTGCCCGAGCCGCGCCGCACGCAGCTTCAGGATGAACTGCGTCGCGTTGATCAGGTAAGCCGCGTAGGCCGCCAACGCCAGCCACATCAGCCCGCGCGGCGACAGCCAGCCGCCGAAGAGCGCCACCAAGTAGGCCGTGTGCAGCGCGAGCACGAGCATGCTGAACACATCTTCCCAATAGAAAGCCGGCGCAAAGAGGTAGCGGCCGAAGACCACCTTCTCCCAGATGCAGCCGGTGACCATGATCAAGTAGAGCAGCATCGTCTTGATGACGACCGACAGCGTGGCGGCGGCGAGCCCCTCACCCGTGCTGAGGTATCGCAGCACCAGGCCGAGACTGACCAGGAACACGACGAACTGCACCGGCGCCAGGATGCCTTGCACCAGCGTCCAGCCGGAGGCGTCGCGGCGGGCGCGCTCCTGCGGCGTGTACAGCGGGCGCACGACGCTCCGCGGGCGCCCGCGCTGCTGGATTGGTGACCTGGAAAGGCTGCCCATGAGCGCGAATTTAGAGGCGCCAGATTGATATGTCAATCAGACTTGACGTAAATTGAACTTGACAGTAAATACCCTGTCATTGATCATTTGTCTGGCGATGTCGGTCCATCGCCGAGTTCTTTCGCAAGCGCTTTCGCCGAGTCTTGCGCCGAGGGGTTTGACGTGAAGCCACACACCAAGCAGTCGATGCGCTGCGACACGCCGCCCGCCGTGGCAGAAGACGCCCGCGCAGCCCACGTCGCCCACGTCACGCAGCGCGTTTCGCCGTCGCTGCAGCCGGTGCAGGCACAGGGCCAGGCACCGCGTCGAGCCGCCGTCGGCACGCTCGCAACGGCGTGGAAACCCGCTATCGACAGCGACGGTGCCATCGGGTACGCTGAATTTGCAGTCGGCACCCTGGGCTGTACGACCCCGGCAAAGTTCCGGGTTCAATCCGCTAAAAATCGCATCGAGTCGTCGGGATGGACAAGCAGCCGTGTGGCCACTCCCACGCTCTCCTCGTCTGCCCAGCCGCCTCGGCAAGCGAGGAGACGACCGATGAACCGTTTGACGTTGGAGGCGCTTGCGCAAGACTGCCTGTCGCAGGAACGCGCCGCGACCGAAGAATGGCAGGAGGCGCAGCGTCTCCCGTTCAACAGCGACTCGCCCGCCTGGACCCACATCGGCCAAGCCCGCGATGCGGTCGAGGCTCGCATGACGCACTTGGTCAAGGCGCTTGAATCCGAGGTCATTCCACGCTTGCTGCAGGCCCACCGCGTCGGGCCGCAAGGCCTGCTGCCGCTGGTGAGTCAGTGCCCGCCGCCCTCGGCCGAGGAGGTTCAAGACTTCGTCAAGCTGGTGCTCGCGCCCGACGACGTGCCCATGGCCGACTGCGTGGCCGAGATCCGCCGCAAGGGAATGTCGGTCGAGATGGTCTACCTCGACCTGCTGGCCCCGGCTGCCAAGCACCTGGGCGTGCTGTGGCTCGAAGACCTGTGCGACTTCACCGAGGTGACGGTCGGCCTGGGTCGGTTGCAGCACCTGCTGCAGGAGTTGAGCCCGGCCTTCGGCGCCGAGGTTCAGTTCCCGCCGAATGCGCGCCGGGCGCTGCTGATGCCCGCGCCGGGCGACCAGCACACCTTTGGCCTGGCAATGGTGGCCGAGTTCTTCAACCGCTCGGGCTGGGAGGTGGCCAGCGGCAACATCCACTCGCCGACGAACGCCGTCGACATGGCGCGCCGCGAATGGTTCGACGTGATCGGCTTTTCGGTCGGCAGCGAAACCCGGCTCGACTGGCTGAAGGATTGCATCCGCGTGGTCCGGCAGGTGTCGCGCAACAAGAACGTCGGCATCATGGTTGGTGGGCCGGTGTTCTCGGAGCATCCGGAGTATGTCGAGCTGGTGGGCGCCGACTGCACTGCCGTGGACGGCAAGGACGCCCCGCTGCGGGCCGAGGGCCTGGTTAGCAAACGCGTCGCGTCGCGCTGACGCCCGCCGCTGCGCGCCCTGCCCCTCGCCTCACGTCGCGCACCGTCACGCCAGCACTTGCGCATGAAGAGTTTTGCCGATCCCGCCGAGTCGTTTGCCGGTCTCGACCCAGACGCCGTGGCGCGCCTGGTGTCCTGCGGGGCCGACCTGGCGTTGGTGGTAGACGCCGACGGCGTGATCCGCGATCTGGCCTACAGCGCCACGGCGCTGCGGGACGAGCGGCTGGACACCTGGATCGGCCAGGCGTTGATCCAGACCGTCACCCGGGAAAGTCGCACCAAGGTCGAGGCGCTTCTGCGAGACGCCGGCACCAGCGCCGAGCCCCGCTGGCGGCAGGTCAACCACCCCTCGCCACGCGGCGCCGACCTGCCGCTGTCGTACTGCGCCATGCGCGTTGGCGACAGCGAACTCAGCCCATCGCTGCACCGCTCCGTCATCTTCGGCCGCGACCTGCGCGCCATGGCGGCGTTGCAGCAAAGCCTCGTCGATGCCCAGCAAGAGGCGTTGCAAGACCACTGGAAGCTGCGCGACGCGCTGTCGCGCAACCGGCACCTGTTCCAGACCGCATCGGACGGCGTGTTGATCGCCGACGCCACGAGCCTGAAGGTCCTCGAAGCCAACCCGGCCGCGCTGACGCTGTTCGGCGACAAGGCCGGCAAGCTGGTGGGTAACGTGTTTCCCGTCGGCTTGAACGACGCGGGCAGGAAGCATGTGCAGAGCATGCTCGGCACGGTGCAGGCGACGGGCAAGTCTGAAGAGGTTCACGTCTCGCTCGGTGGTGTCGAGCTTCGCGTCGCCGCGTCGATGTTCCGGCAGGAAGTGGGGTCGCTGCTGGTCGTTCGGCTGGTGCGTGCGGTGGCCGACACCTCGCCGACGCCCTTGTCCAGCGCGCACGCCGTGCTGCTCAAGCTGGTGCAAAGTGCGCCCGACTGCATGGTCGTCACCGACGTCGATGGCCGCATCGTCTCGGCCAACGAGGCCTTCCTGGAACTGGTGCACCTGACGGCCGAGTCGCAGGTGCGCGGCGAGTCGCTCGGGCGCTGGCTCGGGCGCACCGGCGTCGAGTTGAACGTGCTCATCACCACCTTGCGCCAGCGCGGCGCGATCCGCCTGTTCCCCACCAGCCTGCGCGACGACCACGGCGTCACCACCGACATCGAAACCTCGGCCACGCTCACGCACGAGGGTGACACCACCTTCCTCGGCTTCACGATCCGCGACGTGAGCCGGCGCCCTTCAGGCCCCGCGCGGGGCGACAAGGAACTGCCGCGATCGGCCAGCCAGCTCACCGAGCTGGTGGGCCGCGTGCCGATGAAGGACATCGTCGGCGAGACGACCGACCTGATCGAGCAACTCTGCATCGAGGCGGCGCTCGACCTGACGCGCGACAACCGCGCCGCGGCGGCCGAGATGCTCGGCCTGTCGCGCCAGAGCCTGTACGTCAAGCTGCGGCGCTACGGCCTGAGCGAACCACTTGCCGAGAGCGACAAGTAGCGTCGGCGCAACGGCCGTCTTGGTGCTGGTGGACATTGCCCCGCGCGCCAGGTGGTGGGGCTGGTCACGCTACGTGATCGGCCGATTCTCGTTGTACGGCGTGCCGGGGCTGCGCTTCTTCAAGATCATGGGAAGCGGGTACGAGGCGGGCTTCGGGCTGCGGCCCAGCGCGTCGCGGCAGGGGCTGTTCTGTCTGTTCGACGACCGCGCCGCGGCCCAATCGTTTGTCGACACCTCGCCCGTCGTCGCGGCCTACCGCAGCCATGCGCGCGAGTTTCTGTCGGTCACGCTGCAGGCGTTTTCGAGCCGCGGCACCTGGGCCGGCAGGGCCCTGCCGACGAGCCTGCCGGCACCCCAGGGCGGGCCGATCGCGGCGCTCACCCGGGCCTCGATCCGGCCTGCGGTGGCGTGGAGCTTCTGGCGCCGCGCGCCGGCCACCGAAGCCTCGCTGCTGCAAGCACCGGGCTGCCTGCTTGCCGCCGGCCTGGGTGAAGCGCCGCTGCTGCGCCAGGCCACCTTCAGCGTGTGGGACAGTGTGCAAAGCATGGACGCCTACGCCCGCAGCGGCGCGCACTTGCAGGCGATCCAGGCGGCGCACGCGCAACGCTACTTCTCGGAGTCGATGTTCGTTCGCTTCGTGCCGCTGCGGCTGCAGGGCCGCTGGAAAGGCCGGTCGTTCGATGAAACCGGCCCGGCCACCGTGCACGACGCGTCGGTGCAGCTGCCATGAGCGCACCGGGCCGCTCCCAAGCGCTCATCCCGGAGTGCGAAGCATGGAGGGTCGTCCGGTGAGCCGAGCGCACCGGGTCGTCGTGATCGGCGCGGGGATCGGCGGCTTGGTCGCCGCACTCCAGCTGGCCTGCCGGGGCCTGGACGTGACGCTGATCGAACGCGCCGCCACGCCGGGCGGCAAGATGCGCCGGGTGCTGGCCGGCGGCGCGCTGGTGGACGCCGGGCCGACGGTGTTCACGATGCGCTGGGTGCTGGAGCAGATCTTCGCCAGCGCGGGTGCCTCGCTTGCGGAACGCTTGAAATTGACGCCACTCGACGTGCTCGCTCGCCACGCTTGGGGCCCGGATCATCACCTCGACCTCTTCGCCGACGCGGCGCGCTCGACCGACGCCATCGCGCAATTCGCCGGGCCCGACGAAGCGCGCCGCTTCACCGCGTTCTGCGCACAGGCGCGCAAGGTCTACGACACGCTCGAAGGCCCGTACATCCGCTCCGAGCGGCCCACGCTGCTGCGCATGGCGACGGACCTCGGCCCACGCGGCTTGAGCGTGCTGGCTGGGCTCGGGCCGTTCGCCACGCTGTGGCGCTCGCTCGCGCGCCGGTTCCGCGACCCGCGTCTGCAGCAACTGTTCGGCCGCTACGCCACGTACTGCGGCTCGTCGCCATTTGCCGCACCGGCCACGCTGATGCTGGTGGCGCAGGTCGAGATGGATGGCGTGTGGGCGGTTCAGGGCGGCATGCTCGCGGTGGCGCAGGCGCTGGCCGACCTCGCACAGCAGCGCGGCGCCACGCTGCGCTACGGCGCGCATTGCGAAGAAGTGCTGGTGCAGGGCGGCCGCGCCTGCGGCGTGCGGCTGGCGGGTGGCGAGACGCTGGCGGCCGATTCGGTGGTCTTCAATGGCGACGTCGCCGCGCTCTCCAGCGGCCTTTTGGGCGGCGGCGTGGCGCGAGCCACGCGCGCGGTCGCCCCCGAGTCGCGCTCGCTGTCGGCCATGACGTGGGCGATCCATGCGCGCACGAGCGGCTTCCCGCTGGTGCGCCACAACGTGTTCTTCTGCGCTGACTATGCGGCCGAGTTCAGCGACATCTTTCAGCACCGGCGCCTGCCGCGCCAAGGCACCGTCTACGTCTGCGCGCAGGACCGCGACGACAGCGGCAACGCGCCGGCCGCGGGCGGCCGTGCCAGCACCGCCGACGGCGCAAATACAAACGCAAACGCAACCGCAGACGCATCGGCACCTCACGCCGAGCGCCTGCTCTGCCTCGTCAACGCCCCGGCGTGCGGTGACGCGACTGACGGCGGCGCCTTCGACCCTTCGGAGATTGAATCATGCGAACAGACCCACTTCGCGCTGCTGCGCCACTGCGGCCTGACGATCGACCGCACGGCGGACAACACGCGCCTGACGACACCGGCGGACTTCAACCGCCTGTTCCCGGCGACGGGCGGGGCGCTGTACGGCCAGGCCTCGCGCGGGTGGATGGACTCGTTCCGGCGGCCGTCGTCGACGAGCCGTCTGCCGGGCCTGTACCTCGCAGGGGGCAGCGTGCACCCGGGGCCGGGCGTGCCGATGGCGGCGCTGTCGGGGCAGCTCGCGGCCGAGACGCTGATGGCGCACCTCGATTCGACCAGCCGGTCGCGTCGGGTGCGTATCTCTGGTGGTATGTCGATGCGGTCAGCGACGACGGGCAACACGCGCTGACGATCATCGCCTTCGTCGGCAGCGTCTTCTCCAGCTACTACGCCTGGGCGCAGCGCAACGGCAACGCCGGCCGCGCCGACCCGGAGAACCATTGCTGCCTGAACGTGGCGTTGTATGGCCCGCCAGGCCAACGCGGAGCCAAGCGCTGGACGATGACCGAGCGCAGCCGCGCGAGCATCACGCGCGAGGCGCGCCGCTTCGTCATCGGCCCGAGCCGGCTCGAATGGGACGGGCAGGCGCTGACGATCCACGTCGATGAGGTGACGGTGCCGATCCCCGGCCGCGTGCGCGGCACGGTGCGCGTGGTGCCGCAGCGCCTCTTCAACTTCAGCACCGCGCTCGACGACGGCGCGCGCCACCACTGGGGCCCGATCGCGCCGAGCGCGCGCGTTGAGGTGGCGTTCGATTCCCCCGGCACACGCTGGTCCGGCCACGCTTACCTTGATAGCAACGAAGGCACCGAGCCGATCGAGCGGCCCTTCACCGAATGGGACTGGTCGCGCTGCAGCCTGCGCGACGGCAGCACCGCCGTCATCTACGACGTGCGCCAGAAGCAAGGCGCCGACCGCGTGCTGGCGCTGCGCTTCACGCAAGATGGCGAGGTCGAGCCATTCGAGCCGCCGCCGCGCCAGGCGCTGCCGCGCACGCTGTGGCGCATCGGCCGCACGATGCGCACCGACCCGGGCGTGCCCGCCACCGTGACGCGCACGCTCGAAGACACGCCGTTCTACGCCCGATCGATGCTGCGCTCGGGCTTGCTGGGCGAGGCGGTCGAGTCGGTGCACGAAACGCTCAGCGTGCCGCGGCTCGTGTCGCCCGCGGTGCGGTTCATGTTGCCGTGGCGTATGCCGCGGGTGAAGTAACGACCGCTCGGCAGGCCACCGTTCGGGCTGAGCTTGTCCAAGCCCTTCGACAAGCTCAGGGCGAACGGTTCAAGCTCAGCGCCGCTCACCAGGACCCGGCACCAACCCATACGGCTCGACCAGCGGCCACACGTGGATCGGGATCATGTTCTTCATGCGCTTCGGTGCCTCGCGCCGCAAGTGCACCACCGTCTCGACCGCCTTCATCTCGACCCGCGCGCGTGCGAACTCCAGCCCGCGCGGGCCGACGCGCGGCATCAGCCAGCCGACGATCGGGCGGAGCCAGTTCGGCATGCGCCGCAGCGGCAAGCCACCGGCCGCGCGCTGCACGTTGGCCAGAAAACCCTTGACCGGTCCCTGCCGCTTGCCCGCACTGCCCGGTACCGACGTGCGCACCTCGTCGCCCAACAGGCGCAACAGTTCTTCGCCGCGCTCGTTGCGCACCAGCAGCCACTGCTCGCCCTCGCCGCCCATGTAGCCCACCGTGATGTCGGCCAGCACGTTGGTGTAGTCCACGCAGGTGCGGCAGGTGAGCGGGAAGAAGTCGGGCGGCAGTTTGGAGATCGGCAACTGCAGGAACGGGATCTCCTTGCGGCGGCCGTCGGCGAAGCGGAGTTCGACGTGGTAGTCGGCGCGGAATTCGAGGTAGGTGATCGCGTCGGCCTCGGTGCCGACGTCTTGCGCGACGAGTTCGAGGAACTCGTGGAAGCGCTCGGTCGTGGTGTTGTCAGAGCACGGCGTGCCGATGACGTAGAGCCGCTCGAAGCCGAGCTCTTTCTCGAGCGCGCGCAAGGCATAAACCTGGCACGGGATGGCGATGACGGCCAGGCGCTTATAGCCCTGCGCCAGCGCCGGCTCCAGGAGCGCCAGCAGCGGCGCGTAGCCCATGCGCATGCCGCGGCAGGCGGCCAGGTCGCTGGGCCGCGTCACCAGCACCGGCACCGGGCGCCAGCGGTCGTTCGGGTCTTGCGCCATCGTCAGCACGGCGTCGACGCGGCCGGTTTCGAGCAGCCGCTCGGCGATGCGCGTGGTGATGCCGCTCCATTGCGCGCCCTCGCGTGGCACGGCGAGCGACGCGCGCAGCATTTGCCTGATCGGGCCGAAGAATCGTTCGTCGCCTCGCGCCGCGTCGCGCGGGCGGCCGTGCACCTGCTCCTCCAGCCGCGGGTAGTCGGGCGCGATGAATTGGCAGGCGCGTCCGCAGCGTTTGGGGTCGGCCGTGCGCGAGATGCCGCAGTCGGTGCACAGGCCGCGCGCCGCAGCGGCGGGTGGGCTTTCTCCGATCGGGCGCAGCCCTTCGGCAACGCTGATCACGGGCTTGTCGAAGCCCTTCGACGGGCTCAGGGCGAACGGTGGCCTGGGTGAGATCGGCTGCAAACCCGCATCAACCGCTGAAGACCGACGGCCGGGGCTGGCCGGAGCCAGGGAAGGCATGGGCGACGCGGTGGCGTTGCTGTTGGCGCTCGAACAGGTTGAGCACCCGCGCCACTCCGCCTGGGGGTGAGTTCTCGGCGGCGTGAGGCGCCGCCGCCGCATCGACGAGGTACGCAATGGCCGGCAGCGGCAGCAACTCGCCATCGTCGAGCTTGGCGTGGCGCGGCAACTTCACCGCCGCCAGCGACGCGCGCGCCAGCAGCGCGAGCTTGCGCCGCGCGGGCACCACGGCGCGGTGCGTCACCGAGTCGCACCCCCGGCGCTCGACCTCGCGGCCGATCTCGGCGTAGACCAACCGCGCCGCCTGAATGGCAGCGCGGCAGTCGCGCGGCAGTTCGGCCAGGCCGAGTTCGGCGCGGTGGTAAAGCTCGTCGGCGTGGCGCAGCAAGCGGGCCACGACCGAGCCCAGTGCCGGGCTGAAACTCGGTTCGCACAACCACGCGTCGGGGTCGAGGCCGGCGTCGCGCATCCATTCGCGCGGCAGGTACAAGCGGCCCAGCCGCGCGTCTTCACCCACGTCGCGCGCGATGTTGGTGAGCTGCATCGCCACGCCCAACTCGCATGCGCGCGCGAGCGCCTGCGGGCTGCGCGCGCCCATGATCAGCGCCATCATCGCGCCCACGGTGCCGGCCACGCGCGCGGCATAGCCGTGCAGGTCGGCCAGCGTTTGGTAGCGGCGCTCGTCCATGTCCCACTGGAAGCCGTCGAGCAGCGCGAGCAGCAAGGCGCGCGGGATGTGAAAGCGCTTGACGACGACCGCCAATGCGCGGTCTGCATCCACTGGCATCGGCCGGCCGGCGTAGAGCCGATCGAGCCGTTGGTGCAAGTGCGCCATCGCACCGGCCGGTCCGCCGTGGTCGGCGCTGTGGACGTCGATCGTGTCGTCGGCCAGGCGGCAGAAGGCGTACAGCGCGGTGGCCGGCCCACGCACGCGGTCGGGCAGCACCTTGGACGCGGCGAAGAAGGTCTTGGAGCCGCCGCGCATCAGCTGCTCGCAAGCGGACAGATCGAAGTCCGCTTCGACTTCGTCGGTCGCATCCACAGACGACGCGACAGACGACGCGACAACGAAAGCAGCGTCAGCTTGCGGAGATGGTTGAGGCATCGGGCACCACTGAAAGAAGGGCTTTCGCCGAAGAGAGCACGCCGGGCACGCCGGCACCGGGGTGCGTGCTTGCACCCACCATGAACAGGCCGTCGATGTCTTCGCTGCGGTTGTGCGGCCGGAACCACGCGCTTTGCAGCAGCACCGGCTCCAGCCCGAAGGCCGCGCCCTTGAACGACAGCAGCCGGTCGTGGAAGTCTTGCGGCGTGGTGACGCGCGAGGTGGCGATGTGCGCCTGAAAGCCCGGCATCACCTCGCGGTCGAGCAACTCGGCGATGCGTTGCCGGTACGGCTCGGCCTGCACAGCCCAGTCGGTGCCGCTGTCCAGGTGCGGCACCGGCGCCAGCACGTAGAACGCGTCGCAGCCGGGCGGCGCCATCGACGGGTCGCTGGCGGTGGGCCGATGCAGGTACAGGCTGAAGTCGTCGGCCAGCGTGTGGCGCTTGAAGATGTCGTCGAGCAACTCGCGGTAGCGGGGCCCCAGCACCATCATGTGGTGCGGCACGTCGGGGTACTGCTTGGTGGTGCCGAAGTACCAGACGAACAGGCTCATCGAGTAGCGGCCCTGCTCGACCTTGCGGTCGGTCCAGTGGCGGCGGAACTCGGGTTTGACGAGGTGCCGGTACGTCCACGCCGTGTCGGCGTTCGAGACGACGATGTCGGCCGCCAGCCGCTCGCCGCTGGCCAGCACCACGCCGGTGGCGCGCGGCTTGCCGCCGCGGCGTTTGGCGGGCGCGCAAGTGATTTCGCGCACCTCGGCATTGCAGCGCAGCCGCGCGCCGCTGCCTTCGAGCAAGCTCACCAGCCCGCGCACCAGCGTGCCGGTGCCGCCCATCGCCCAGTGCACGCCGAAGCGGCGCTCCAGCGACGTGATCAGGCTGTAGACGCAGGTCACCGCAAACGGGTTGCCGCCGATCAGCAGCGGGTGAAAGCTCATCACGATGCGCAGCTTGGGGTCGGTCAAGTGGCTCGCGGCCATCGTGTACAGGCTGCGCCAGGCGCGCATCTTCATCATCGACGGCACGGCGGCGAGCAGGTCGCCGACGGTGTCGAAGGCCACGTCACCCAGCTCCTCGAAGCCGAGCCGGTAGCAGCGGTCGGACTCTTTCACGAACGCGTCGAAGCCGGCCTGGTCGGCCGGGCTGAAGCGCGCCACCTCGGCGCGCATCGCTGCCGCGTCGCCGCTGTAGTCGAAGTGCGTGCCGTCGGCAAAGCGGATGCGGTAGTACGGGTCCATCGGCCGCAGGTCCACGTCGTCGCTCATCTTGCGGCCGCACAGCGCCCACAGTTCTTCGAGCATGAACGGCGCGGTGATGATGGTCGGGCCGGCGTCGAAGGTGTAGCCGTCCTGCCGGTGCACGTAGGCCCGGCCGCCGGGGGCGTCGAGCTTTTCGAGCACCGTCACTTGGTAGCCGGCGGCCTGCAAGCGAACGGCCGCGGCCAAGCCGCCGAAGCCGCTGCCGACGACGATGGCGGTCGGCCCGGCCCGCTTCGACGAGGAGGAATCGGCCGCAGAGTCGCCCGCAGAAATGGCCGCCGCAAGCAGGTCTTGTTCGAGCGGTGATCCGGGTTTCATCGGTGTAAGTTTAAATTGACACATTCCCATGTCAATACCAGAATTGCCCGCATGGATCGCCTTGCCCTGAGCCCTGCGCCCGCGCTGCCGGTGGTGGCTGAGTTGCTCAAGCCCATCACCTGGTTCCCGCCGATGTGGGCGTTCGGCTGCGGGGTGGTCGCCTCGGGCGTGAGCACCGAGGGCCGCTGGCCGCTGATCGCCACAGGCATCGTGCTGGCCGGGCCAATGGTGTGCGCCAGCAGCCAGGCGGTGAACGACTGGTACGACCGGCACGTGGACGCGATCAACGAGCCGCACCGGCCGATTCCCTCGGGCCGCATGCCCGGCTACTGGGGCTTGTACATCGCGATCCTGTGGACAGCGCTGTCGTTGCTGGTCGCGACGGCCCTCGGCCCCTGGGGCTTCGGCGCGGCTGTGCTGGGCCTGGTGCTGGCGTGGGCCTACAGCATGCCGCCCGTGCGGCTGAAGATGAACGGCTGGTGGGGCAACGCCGCCTGCGGCCTCTGTTATGAAGGCTTGGCCTGGGTGACTGGCGCCGCCGTGATGGCCGGCGGTTCGATGCCCGACGCGCGTTCGCTGATGCTGGCCGCGCTCTACAGCGCCGGCGCGCACGGCATCATGACCCTGAACGACTTCAAGTCGGTCGAAGGCGACCGCGTGATGGGCGTCGGCTCGCTGCCGGTGCGGCTGGGCGTGCCGCGCGCCGCGCAGGTGGCGTGCGCTTTCATGATCGTGCCGCAGTTCGTCGTCATCGGCCTGCTGCTGCAGTGGGGCCAGCCAATGCACGCCGCCGCGGTGGCCGCGCTGGTGGTCGGCCAGGGGCTGATGATGCGGCGCTTCCTGCAGGCGCCGGTCGAGCGCGCACTCTGGTACAGCGGATTCGGTGTGCCGCTGTTCGTGTCCGGGATGATGGTGAGCGCGTTTGCGTTGCGGGGAGTGATCGCCTCATGACACTCCCGAACCTCGGCTGGGGTGGCATCGTCCGGCTCGGGTTGGTGCAGGCCTGCCTGGGCGCGATCGTCGTGCTCACCACCTCGACGCTGAACCGCGTGATGGTCGTCGAGCTCGCGCTGCCCGCGCTGCTGCCGGGCCTGCTGGTCGCGCTGCACTATCTTGTGCAGGTCACGCGGCCGCGCATGGGCTTCGGCTCCGACGTCGGCGGGCGCCGCACGCCGTGGATCACCGGTGGCATGGCGGTGCTGGGCACGGGCGGCGTGCTGGCCGCGCTCGCCACCGCATGGATGGCGACGAACCGCAGCGCGGGCATCACACTCGCGGTGTTTGCGTTCATGTTGATCGGCCTGGGCGTCAGCGCAGCAGGCACCTCGCTGCTGGTGCTGTTGGCCAAGCGGGTCGAGGCCAAGCGGCGCGCGCCGGCCGCGACCATCGTGTGGATGATGATGATCGCCGGCTTTGCCATCACCGCCGGCACGGCCGGCAAGCTGCTCGAACCGTACTCGCCCGAGCGGCTGGTGGCGGTCACGGCAGCAGTGTCGGCGATGGCGTTCGTGGTCACGCTGATCGCGCTGTTCGGCGTCGAAGGCCACGGCCGCGCGGCGGCAGATGCAGGCGCCACCGCCGAGCGCAAGCCCGGTTTCATCGAAGCGCTGACGCAGGTCTGGGGCGAGCCCGCAGCGCGCCGCTTCACGGTCTTCATCTTCGTCTCGATGTTGGCCTACAGCGCGCAAGACCTGATCCTGGAGCCGTTCGCCGGCACGGTGTTCGGCTTCACGCCGGGCGGCTCGACGCAACTGGCCGGCGTGCAGCACGGCGGTGTGCTGGCCGGCATGATCTTGGTGGCGCTCGTCGGCCACCGCTTTGCCGGCACGCCGCTCGGCTCGCTGCGCGGCTGGACGGTGGGCGGTTGCCTGGCCTCGGCGCTGGCGCTGGCGGGTCTCGTGGTGGCTGGCGTGGTCGGCCCCGGCTGGCCGCTCAAGCTCAACGTGTTCCTGCTCGGCTTTGCCAACGGCGCGTTCTCCATCGCCGCGATCGCGTCGATGATGCGCATGGCCACCGAGGGCCGCCACGCGCGCGAAGGCGTGCGCATGGGCCTGTGGGGCGCGTCGCAGGCGATTGCCTTCGGCTTCGGCGGCCTCGCGGGCGCGGCGGCGAGCGACTTGGCGCGCTGGCTCATCGGCTCGCCCGGCCTGGCTTACGCCAGCGTGTTCGCCTTCGAGGCCGCGCTGTTCGTCGCCGCGGCGATATTGGCCGCGCGCCTGGCGCCGGCCGCCGCTGCGCAGTCCTCCGACACCACCGCTGCAACCGCTGCAACCGCCGCCAACGGTCGCAGCCCGTCAACTTCGTCGCCCCGCTACGGCCATCCTGCCGTGGCGGCCGACTGACCACGAGGTGATTCCCATGACGACACCCGCATCTGCTCTCGAAACCTTCGACGTCGTCGTCGTCGGCGGCGGCCCGGCCGGCGCCACCGCGGCGCACGACCTGGCGCGGCAGGGCCGCAGCGTGCTGCTGCTCGACCGGGCTGGCCGCGTCAAGCCGTGCGGCGGCGCGATCCCGCCGCGGCTGATCAAAGACTTCGCGATTCCTGATGAGCTGCTCGTGGCCAAGGCCCGCTCTGCGCGCATGATTTCGCCGAAGGACAACCGCGTCGACATCCCGATCGACAACGGCTTCGTCGGCATGGTCGACCGCGACCAGTTCGACGAGTGGCTGCGCGAGCGCGCGGCGGCCAGCGGCGCGGTGCGGCGCATCGGCACCTTCGACAAGATCACACGCGACGATGACGGCGTGAGCATCGTCCACTTCGAGCAACGCGAGTCCGCCGGCAAGGGCGACGGCGTGCCGACGCAGGTGCGCGCGCGCAGCATCGTCGGTGCCGACGGCGCCAAGTCCAAGGTCGCGAGCCAGCAAGTGAAGGGCGCCGAGCGCACCAAGTACGTGTTCGCGTACCACGAAATCGTCAAGGCGCCGGCCGTCAAACCCGCCGGCTACGACGGCTCGCGCTGCGACGTGTACTACCGCGGCCTGCTGTCGCCCGACTTCTACGGTTGGGTGTTCCCGCACGGCGACACGCTGAGCATCGGCACCGGCAGCGCCGACAAGGGCTTCTCGCTGCGCACCGCCGTGGGCAAGCTGCGCGACACCGCCGGCCTGGCGCACACCGAAACGCTGCGCCGCGAGGGCGCGCCGATCCCGATGAAGCCGCTGCCGCGCTGGGACAACGGCCGCGACGTGGTGCTGGCCGGCGACGCCGCCGGTGTGGTGGCGCCGGCCTCGGGCGAAGGCATCTACTACGCGATGTACGGCGGCCGCCTGGCGGCCGAAGCGGTGCAGGCGCTGCTCACCACCGGCAACGTGAAGTCGCTGGCGCTCGCGCGCAAGCGCTTCATGAAGGCGCATGGCACGGTGTTCCGCGTGCTGTCGATCATGCAGTGGTTCTGGTACTCGACCGAGAAGCGGCGCGAGAGCTTCGTCAAGATCTGCGAAGACCGCGACGTGCAGCAACTCACCTTCGAGTCCTACATGAACAAGGAGCTGGCGCGCAAGAAGCCGATGGCGCATGTGCGCATCTTCTTCAAGGACATGGCGCACCTGCTCGGCTTCGCGCGCGCATGACGGCCTGGGGCCTGGACCTCACCGCCATCGCCATCGCTGCCGTCGCCACCATCTTCGTGGCGGTGGCGGGCGCCCTGCTCACCGACCTCGGGCCCTGGTACCAAAAGCTCAAGCAGCCGCGCTGGAAACCGCCCGACTGGGCCTTCGGGCCGATCTGGACTGTCGTCTTCACTTGCGCCTCCACCGCCGCGGTGATGGCGTGGGCGCGTTTGCCCGCAGCAGACCCGGCCGCGGGCACGCGACTGCTCGGGTTGTTCGCACTGAACGGCGCGCTCAACATCCTGTGGAGCGTGCTGTACTTTCGCTTCAAGCGGCCCGACTGGTCACTGGTCGAGTTGGTGTTCCTGTGGCTGTCGATCCTGTGGCTTGCGGTCGAGATGTGGCCGTACTCGCCGCGCTCGAGCTGGTTGATGGCACCGTACATGATCTGGGTCGCGACCGCTGGCTTTTTGAACTGGACGACGATCAAGCTGAACGGGCCGTTCGGCACCGCCACGGGCGCTTCTTCAAGCAAGTCGCCGGGCGGGTAAGCCGGCGCCGAGACCAAACCGCCCGCCGTGGACGAACTGCTGTTGAGCCGCCGGCTCATCGAAGCCGTCATCGCCTTCACGCTGCTCGAAGGCGTGGCGCTGGTGGCCTACCACCGCGTCACCGGCAAAGGCGTGCCACCGCGCGAATTCGCGGCCAACCTGGTCTCCGGCCTGTGCCTCATGTTCGCACTGCGCGGCGTGCTGGCGGGCAGCGGCTGGGGCTGGACTGCGGCGTGGTTGCTCGGCGCCGGGCTGGCCCACGGCAGCGACGTGTGGCGCCGCTGGCGGCGGTAGCGCGACCGCTCGCGCCGCGGCCCTCACCGCCGATGGGGCAACCGATGCCCGCAAACGCGGGTCTGGCACTCGCGTGCGGCATCATCGCCGCACCATGCAAGACGAACCCTCGGCTCGGCCTGACTTCGGCAGCGCACGCGCAACGCGACGCGGCAGGCGGCTCCCACCGCGATCACGATGAGCGCACCCGGCCCGCCGCTGGTGGTGGTGTTCAACATCGGCGCCGGCCACGGGCAGGCCGACGACCTGCGCGCCTTGCTGCAAGGCGGCTGCGCCGCAGCCGGGCGCACGCTGCACCTGCTGGAGGTGCAAGACCCGCGACGGCTGGGCGACATCGCACGCGGGGCCGTGGCGCAGGCGCAGCAGTGCGGTGGCGTGGTGGTCGCGGCGGGCGGCGACGGCACCATCAACGCCGTGGCGCAAGCCACCCTCGGCAGCGGCTGCGCGTTCGGCGTGCTGCCGCAGGGCACCTTCAACTACTTCAGCCGCACGCACGGCATCCCGTCGGACCCCGCCGACGCGCTGCAGGTCGTCCTGGACGGCCACCGCCAGCCGGCGCAAGTGGGGCTGGTGGGTGGGGCGGGGCGCGGGGCGGCAGGCGCGTCGGGCGGTGAGCGCGTGTTCCTCGTCAACGCCAGCCTGGGCCTGTACCCGCAACTGCTGGAAGAGCGCGAAGAGTGGAAGCGCCAGTTCGGCCGCAGCCGCGCGGTGGCTTTCGGCGCCGGGCTGGCCACGCTGATGCGCGGCCACCGCAGCCTGCGCCTGCGGGTGGAAAGCCAAGGCCAGACGCGCGAGCTGCGCACGCCCACGCTGTTCGTCGGCAACAACGCCTTGCAATTGGAGCAACTGGGTTTGCCCGAGGCACAGGCCGTCGAGGCGGGCTGCCTGGCGGCGATTGCGCTGCGCCCGGTGGGCCGCTTCAAGATGCTCGGGCTGCTGTGGCGCGGCGCGTTCGGCCGCCTGGGCGAAGCCGACGAGCTGATCCACATCGCCACCAGCGAGCTCACGGTTCGGCTGGGGCGCCGGCTGGGGCGCCTGGGCTCGCAACGCATCAAGGTGGCAACCGACGGCGAGGTGACGCGCATGCTGCTGCCGCTGACTTTTCGCGTTGCACCGCAGGCGCTGGACCTGCTGCGCCCGCCGGTGCCCACGCCCACGCGCGAACCCGGGCCCGCGCAGGAGGCACCGCCGCAGGAGCCCATCGCGTGACGCTGCTGTTGCAGGTCTCAGACCCGCACTTCGGCACGGAGCGCGCGCCCGTCGTCCACGCGCTGGTGCGCTTCGCGCACTCATTGAAGCCCGACGTGCTGCTGCTCTCGGGTGACATCACGCAACGCGCAACGCGCGCGCAGTTCGCCGCGGCGCGGGCCTTCGTCGATCGGCTGCACGTGCCGCGCTGCGTCGCCGTGCCGGGCAACCACGACATCCCGCTGTGGCACCTGCCGCTGCGCATGCTGCGGCCCTATGCACGCTACCGCGCTGCCTTCGGCGCAGAACTGGAGCACACGTTGCAGACCGACGACCTGCTGCTGCTGGCCCTGAACACCACGCGCTGGTGGCGGCATGAGGACGGCGAACTGTCGGCGGCGCAGATCGAACGCACCGCCGAGCGCATCGCGCAGGCGCGGCCCGGCCAGCGGCGTGTGGTGATGGTGCATCAGCCGCTGGCGGTCACGCAGCCCGAGGACGACAACAACCGCCTGCACGGCCACGCCGAGGCGTTGCGGGCGTGGGGCGCGGCTGGGGTGGACCTGATCGTCGGCGGGCACATCCACCTGCCGTTCGTGTTGCCGCTGGCCGGCGGCGGCTGGGCGGTGCAGGCCGGCACGGCAGTGAGCAGCCGGGTGCGCGACGGCGCAGGCAACTCGGTGAACGTGATCCGCATCGACGCCGCTGCGAGCGAACGCGCGGTGGTCGAGCGCTGGGACCACGACGCGGCGCAGGGCGACTTCGTGCTGCGACAAGCGCACCGCCTGCAGGCGCCGCCGCGCGGCTGATTCGCGCGGTCGATGGCGGGTCGTCACGAGTCATCAGCGTCGGCTCGGGCGACGCGAATGGCCGTGCGCCGCCGGGCTCGGCACGCTTCAACGCGACCGGTAGCGAGGATCCATCCAACGGGTAAACCCGTCTGCCGGTATGCACCGAAATGCCGCAAGAATGCACCGATAACATGCAATCGAGCGCCAGGATGGTATGCAATCGGCCAACTTTTCGCGTGCAAACCCTGTGGGAACCGCCTCGGGGCGCCTGGCACGCAGACTGCAAGCAGCTCGACCCATGAGCCGCCCGAGCACTCCGTTGCGCGCCCGCCCGGCCAAGGGTGTGCGCCCCACCCCGCCCAGCGATGCCGAGATCCACGAACACCTGTTCGACGCGCTGCTCGACCAGCGCCTGGCCCCCGGCACGCGGCTGCGCGAGGACGAACTGGGGCAGGCCTTCGGCGTGTCGCGCACGCGCATCCGGCAGGTGCTGATCCGCCTGGCGAGCGAGCAACTCGTGACGCTCGTGCCGAATGCGGGTGCGCGCGTGGCCGAGCCCACGCCCGACGAAGCGCGCGAGGTGTTCGAGGCGCGCGCGCTGATCGAGCCGGTGCTGCTGGCCGGCTTCGTGGCGCGCGCCACCGGTGCCGACCAGCGCGCGCTGCATGCGTGGATCGTCGACGAAGAGCGTGCCCGCGCGGCCGGTGAGCGGCACGACGCCATCCGCATGGCCGGCGGTTTTCACCTGCACATCGCACAGCATGCTGGCAACGCCACGCTGGCGCGCGTGTTGCGGCCGCTCGTGTCGCGCACGTCGCTCGTGCTCGTGCGCTACGGGCCGCAAGAGATCCGCGAACTCGCCCACCAGGGTGCGGGCCGCGCGGTTTGCGACTGCACCGAACACCGCACCATCCTGGCTGCGGTCAAGCTGCGCGACGCCGCCGCCGCCGGCCGCGCGATGGTGCAGCACCTGGCGCGCCTGCGCACGCAGCTGGTGTTCGACGCCACCACGCGCGCAGCGCCCGGCCTGGCCGAGCTGCTCGGCCTGCAAGGCGCGGCGGGCTGACAGTCATCAGGACGCCGCTCACAAACATGCGCACGCTGCTGATCGTCAACCCCAACACCAGCACCGCTGTGAGCACGCAGTTGCTGGCGGTGGCGCAGCGTGCCGGCGCTGCATGGCCGGGCGTCGGCGTGCAGGTGGCCGCGGCACGGTTCGGGCCGCGCTACATCACCGGCGAGGTGGGCGCGGCGGTGGCCGGTCATGCGGCGCTCGATGCTTACGCAGCCTATGTGCACGCAGCCCCGCACGCATCGGGTGGGCTCGTGCAGAAAGTTGCGCAGACGACTGCGCCGTCGCACACGCACACGCAGCCGCAGCCGCATGCGCGCACACCCGCGGCCGTGCTGCTCGGTTGCTTCGGCGACCCGGGCCTGTTCGCGCTGCGCGCGCTGAGCCCGGCGCCGGTGCTGGGCCTGGCCGAAGCGGCCATGCGTGCGGCAGCGTTGGGCGGGCCGTTCGTGGTGGTGACCGGCGGGCCCGCGTGGGTGCCGATGCTGCACCGCCTGGCCGATGCGCTGGCGTTGCCGGCGCCGATGTGCGGCGTGCAAACCGTGGACCGCAGCGGTGGCGAACTCGCTGCCGACCCGCAAGCCGCCGCGCCGTTGCTGGCTGAGGCCGCGCGCCAGGCGCTGCTGCGCTGGCCGCAGGCGCAGCAGGTGCTGCTGGGCGGCGCGGGCCTGGCCGGCCTGGCTGAACCCGTGGCGGCGCTGTTGGGCCGGCCCGTGCTGTGCAACGTTAAGTTGGCGTTGCACGCTGCGTTCGAGGCTGCCGCGGGTGCGAGCGCGGGCCGCGCGTTGGCAACGCACGCCACCACCTCCACCACCGGCACTGCCGCTGCCACGACTGCCGCCACCGCCGCCTTCCCCACCACCGCCACGGCGGAGCCCGGCCCATGGAACGGCCTGTCTCCGGAACTGTCGTCGTCGTTGTTGTTCACCCCTGCCGCAAGCTGAAGTCCGTGCCTGGCACATCACTTGCGAGCTTTGTTCACCTCAAGTCAGCCACGTTCAACCAGGAGAGAGAGTCCATGCCGCACTTCAACCCCGTCCGTCGCATCGCCGCCGCGGCCGCCACCACCGTCGCCCTGGGCCTGCTGGCCACGTCACTGCCGGCCCATGCGCAAGAGAAGGTGCTGCGCATCGCGATGACCGCCGCCGACATCCCGCGCACGCTCGGCCAGCCCGACCAGGGCTTCGAGGGCAACCGCTTCACCGGCATCCCGATGTACGACGCGCTCACGCAGTGGGACTTGTCCAAAGCCGACGCCCCCAGCGTGCTCGTCCCCGGCGTGGCGCTGTCTTGGCAGGTCGATGCGGCCGACAAGACCAAGTGGACGTTCAAGCTGCGCCCCGGCGTGAAGTTTCATGACGGCAGCGCGTTCAACGCCGACGCCGTGGTGTGGAACGTGCGCAAGGTGCTCGACAAGGACGCGCCGCACTTCGACGCCAGCCAGGTTGGCGTGACCGCCAGCCGCATGCCCACGCTGCGCACCGCCACCAAGGTCGACGACCTGACGGTGCAACTGACCACCAGCGAGCCTGATGCCTTCTTGCCGCTGAACCTGACCAACCTGTTCATGGCCAGCCCGGCTCACTGGCAGAAGAAGTTCGACGCTGCCGCCGGCGCCACACCGGCCGACAAAGCCAAGGCCGCGTGGACCGCCTTCGCCGCCGACGCCTCGGGCAGCGGCCCCTTCAAGATGGCGCGCTTCGTGCCGCGCGAGCGGCTGGAGATGGTCGCCAACAAGACGTATTGGGACCCGAAACGCACGCCCAAGATCGACCGCGTGGTGATGCTGCCGATGCCCGAGGCGAACGCGCGCACCGCGGCACTGCTGTCGGGCCAGGTCGACTGGATCGAGGCGCCCGCACCCGACGCGATGGGCACCATTCAAAGCCGCGGCCACAAGATCTACTTCAACCAGCAGCCGCACGTGTGGCCGTGGCAGCTCAGCTTTGCCGAAGGCTCGCCGTGGCTCGACAAGCGTGTGCGCCACGCCGCCAACCTGTGCGTCGACCGGCTGGGCATGATGAAGCTGCTCGGCGGCATGATGGCGCCGCCCAAGGGCACGGTGCCGCCCGGCCACCCGTGGTGGGGCAACCCGAAGTTCGACATCCGCTACGACGTGCCCGCGGCGCAGAAGCTCATGGCCGAGGCCGGCCACAGCGCCGCCAAGCCGCTGAAGGTGAAGGTGCAGATCAGCGCCAGCGGCTCCGGCCAGATGCAGCCGCTGCCGATGAACGAGTTCGTGCAGCAGAGCCTGAAGGCCTGCTACTTCGACGTGCAGTTCGACGTGATCGAATGGAACACGCTGTTCACCAACTGGCGCAAGGGCGCGAAAGACCCGTCGGCCAATGGCGCGAACGCGATCAACGTGAGCTACGCGGCGATGGACCCGTTCTTCGCGATGGTGCGCTTCACCAGCACCAAGACCTTCCCGCCGGTGAGCAACAACTGGGGCTACTTCGGCAACCCGGAGTTCGACAAGTTGATTGCCGACGCGCGTACCAGCTTCGACGACAAAGCGCGCGACGCAGCGCTGGCCAAGCTGCACGCCCGCATCGTCGAAGAAGCGCCGTTCGTGTGGATCGCGCACGACGTGGGCCCGCGCGCCATGACGGCCAAGGTCAAGGGCGTGGTGCAACCGCGCAGCTGGTTCATCGACATCGCGCCGATGTCGATCGAGTGACCCTGCGCGACCACGGTTCGCACCGCCCATGATCGCCTTCCTGCTGCGCCGCATCGTCTACACGCTGCCGATCATGGCCGGCGTGGCGCTGGTGTGTTTTGCGCTCGTGCACCTGGCGCCGGGCGACCCGCTGGTGTCCATCCTGCCGCCCGACGCCAGCGCGGACTTGCAGGCGCAACTGCGCACGCTCTACGGTTTCGACCGCAGCCTGCCGGAGCAGTTTTTCACCTGGGTGTGGCGGGCGGTGCAGGGCGATCTGGGCACCAGCATCGCCAGCAACCGGCCGGTGGCCACCGAGGTGATGACGGCGGTGGTCAACACGCTGCGCCTGGCGGTGGTGGCCACGCTGATCGGCTTTTTCTTCGGCTGCCTGTTCGGCTTCGTGGCGGGCTACTTCCGCAACAGCTGGCTCGACCGCGGCGCCTCGCTGCTGAGCGTGCTGGGCGTGAGCGTGCCGCACTACTGGCTGGGCATGGTGCTGGTGATTGTGTTCGCCGCACAGCTCAACTGGCTGCCGGCCACCGGTGCCGGCCCGGGCGGCAGCGACAACTGGGCCTGGGACTGGGCGCACATTCAGCACATGCTGCTGCCGGCGATCACGATGAGCGTGATCCCGATGGGCATCGTCGCGCGCACGGTGCGGGCGCTGGTGGCGGAAATCTTGGCGCAGGAGTTCGTGGTCGGCCTGCGCGCCAAGGGGCTCACGCATTTGGGCGTGTTCCGCCACGTCGTCAAGAACGCCGCGCCGACGGCGCTGGCGGTGATGGGGCTGCAACTCGGCTACCTGCTGGGCGGCAGCATCTTGATCGAAACGGTGTTCGCGTGGCCGGGCACCGGCTTCTTGCTCAACAGCGCAATCTTCCAGCGCGACCTGCCGCTGCTTCAAGGCACGATCCTCGTGCTGGCGATGTTCTTCGTCGTGCTCAACGTCATCGTCGACATCATCCAGTCGCTGCTCGACCCGAGGATTGCCAGATCATGAGCACTGCAATCTTGCCAACGCCTGTGAGGGCCGAGCCCTCGCGCGGCTACTGGGCCGGCACCGCACTGCGCTTCAGGCGCGACCCGGTGGCGCTGTTTGCGCTCGCGGTGGTGCTGGTGCTGTTTTCGATGGCGCTGTTCGGCATGTGGATCGCGCCGGCCGACCCGATGCAGTCGTCGATGCTGTCGCGCCTGAAACCCATCGGCACCGACGGCCACCCGCTGGGCACCGACGAACTCGGCCGCGACATGCTGTCGCGCCTGATCGTCGGCGCGCGCCTGAGCCTGTTCATGGGCATCACGCCGGTGGTGCTGGCGTTCTTCATCGGCACCGCCATCGGCTTGCTGGCGGGCTACGCGGGCGGCGCCACCAACACCGTGATCATGCGCACGATCGACGTGTTCTACGCTTTCCCCAGCGTGCTGCTGGCGATTGCGCTGAGCGGCGCGTTGGGCGCGGGCATCGGCAACGCGCTGCTGTCGCTCACCATCGTGTTCATCCCACCGATCGCGCGCGTGGCCGAGAGCGTGACCACGCAGGTGCGCGGGCGCGACTACGTGGAGGCCGCGCGCGCCAGCGGCGCCGACGCCTTCACGATCGTGCGCGTGCACGTGCTGGGCAACGTGCTGGGGCCGATCTTCGTCTACGCCACCAGCCTGATCGCGGTGAGCATGATCCTGGCGAGCGGCCTGAGCTTTCTCGGCCTGGGCGTCAAGCCGCCCGAGCCCGAGTGGGGCCTGATGCTCAACACGCTGCGCACCGCGATCTACGTGCAACCGTGGGTGGCCGCGCTGCCGGGGGTGATGATCTTCATCACCTCCATCGCCTTCAACCTGCTGAGCGACTCGCTCCGCGCTGCGATGGACGTCAAGTGATGCAACCACTTCTGACGATCCAGGGCCTCGTCAAACACGTCCCGCTGAAGAAGGACGTGCTCGGCAGTGGCGGCGGCGTGGTGCGCGCGGTCGATGGCGTGGACTTTTCGGTGATGCCGGGCGAGACGCTCGGCGTGGTGGGCGAAAGCGGCTGCGGCAAGAGCACCACCGCGCGGCTGCTGATGCATTTGATCGAGCCGACGGCCGGTGAGGTGGTCTTCGACGGCAAACCCGTCGGCAGCCGCGACCTGCCGTTGAAGGAATACCGCCGCCAGGTGCAGATGGTCTTCCAGGACAGCTACGCCAGCCTGAACCCACGCCTGACGATCGAAGACAGCATCGCCTTCGGCCCGCAGGTGCACGGCGTGCCCGCGCGCGAGGCGGCCGAACGTGCGCACACGCTGCTGGCCAAGGTGGGCCTGGAGCCGGCGCGTTTTGCCGAGCGCTACCCGCACGAGCTGTCGGGCGGCCAGCGCCAGCGCGTCAACATCGCTCGTGCCCTCGCGCTGCAGCCGCGCGTGGTGATCCTCGATGAAGCGGTGTCGGCGCTCGACAAGAGCGTCGAAGCGCAGGTGCTGAACCTGCTGCTCGATTTGAAGGAAGAGTTCGGCCTGACGTACGTCTTCATCAGCCACGACCTGAACGTGGTGCGCTTCGTCAGCGACCGGGTGATGGTGATGTACCTCGGCGAGGTGGCCGAGTTGGGTGCTGCCGAAGCGCTGTTCGAGGCGCCGCGGCACCCGTACACCAAGGCGTTGCTGTCCAGCATGCCGAGCATGGACCCCGACCACCGCACGCTCGTGGCGCCGCTCGCGGGCGACCCGCCCAACCCGATCAACCCGCCGTCGGGTTGCCGCTTCCACCCCCGCTGCCCGCGCGCGGAAGCCGTGTGCGGGCAGCGTGCGCCAACGCGCCACGGTATCGCCACCGGCGGCGTGGCATGCCTGATGCACGAGCCGGGCAGCGGCCACACGGCTGCAGCGGCGAGCGCGGTGAAGGAGGCTGCATGAGTGACGCACTGGCTGGCAGCGTGGCAAACGCTGCGGGGAAGGCGAGTGGGCCCAGCGGTGATGCGAACGGCGCGCCAATCGTCGACATCCGCGACCTCACCGTCACCTTCAGCGGCGGCCGTGCGCCGGTGCGGGCCGTCAGCGGTGTGAGCCTGCAAGTGCAGCGCGGCGAGACGGTGGCGCTGATCGGCGAGAGCGGCTCGGGCAAGAGCGTCACGCTGCGCACGATGCTGATGCTGCACCCGGCCCGCCGCACGCAGCTCGGTGGCCAGGTGCGGGTGGCAGGCCACGACGTGCTGTCGATGGGCGAGGGCGCGCTGGCCGACTACCGCGGCAAGGTCGCGAGCATGATCTTCCAGGAGCCGCTGCTCGCACTCGACCCGGTGTACACCGTCGGCCAGCAGATCACCGAGTCGATCCGCCGCCACGAGCCGGTGAACGAGGCGCAGGCCCACGCGCGTGCGCTGCAACTCTTCGAGCGCGTGCGCATCCCGAGCCCCGAACGGCGGCTGGCCGCGTACCCGCACGAGATGAGCGGCGGCATGCGCCAGCGCGCGATGATCGCGCTGGCGCTGGCCTGCAACCCGCAGGTGCTGCTGGCCGACGAGCCCACCACCGCGCTCGACGCCACGGTGCAGATTCAAGTGCTGATCCTGCTGCGCGAACTGCAGCGCGACCTGGGGTTGTCGATCGTCTTCGTCACGCACGACATCGGCGCCGCGATCGAGGTCGCCGACCGGATCGCGGTGATGTACGCCGGCCGCATCGTCGAAGAGGGCACCGCGCGCGAGCTGATCCGCGCGCCGCGCCACCCCTACACGCTGGCGCTGCTGGGCAGCCGCGCGCACGGCGCGATGGCCAAGGGCCAGCGGCTGGTGACGATCGGCGGCGCGCCGCCCGACCTGAGCCGCCTGCCGCCGGGCTGCGCGTTTGCCGAGCGCTGCGCCTGGGCGCAGGACGCTTGCCGCCAGACGCAGCCCGAGGCCGTGGAGATCGCGCCCAACCACCGCGCGCGCTGCCTGCGCACCGACGCCACGGTGGGTGGCGTGAAGGCGCTCGAAAGCCTCAAGGTCTGAGCGCTTGTCCGCTTGATGCCGATGCAAGTTCGATCAGGTCGCTTCTCCGTTCGGGCTGAGCTCGTCGAAGCCCTTCGACGGGCTCAGCCTGAACGGCGCATTGGCGCGACTCGAACGGAGGTGCAGCCGCCGTGATCCACGACCCCGCCCACGCCTTCGTGCCGTACCCGCCGGCACACGTCGTATCTGCCGACACCGGACCGCTGAGCGGCCTGCACTTCGCGGTGAAAGACCTGTTCGACGTGGCCGGCTACCCCACCGGCGGCGGCAGCCCGCTGGTGCTGGCGATGTCGGGCATCAAGACGCGCACCGCGCCCACCGTGCAGCGGCTGCTCGACGCCGGCGCGCGCTTCGTCGGCAAGACGGTGACCGACGAACTCGCCTTCAGCATGAACGGCCAGAACGCGCACTTCGGCTCACCCATCAACGGCGCCGCGCCCGAGCGCATCAGCGGCGGCTCGTCGTCGGGCTCGGCCTCGGCCGTGTCGAACCGGCTGTGCGACTTCGCGCTCGGTACCGACACCGGCGGCAGCGTGCGCGCGCCGGCCAGCCACTGCGGCCTGGTCGGCTTGCGGCCCACGCACGGCCGCGTGAGCCTGCAAGGCGCGATGGACCTGTCGCCCAGCTTCGACACCTGCGGCTGGTTTGCGCGAGACGTGGCCACCTTCGCGCGTGTGGCCGATGTGCTGCTCGGCGCTGACACAGCGGCGCTGCGCTGGGCTGATCGGCACGCTGTCAGGGACACAGTCAAGCAAGTTGCCTCACAGGCCCCAACGCACGATGCGGCAAACGCCGCGACGGGCACAAGCCGCGCGTCTCCAACGGCAGGCGCGCCCTTGCGCCTGCTCTGGCCCACCGACCTGTGGACACAGCTCGCCCCGGCCGCCGAGCCGACCGCGCGCGCCGCCGCCGAGCGGGTACAGGCGCTGCTGGGCCCGGCCACGCCGGTGGACGTGGTGCTCGATTCGTTCGACGCGATGTACTGGAACTTCCGCTACCTGCAGGGGTGCGAAGCCTGGCGCACCCACGGCGCGATGATCGAGCGCCACGCGCCGCCGCTGGGGCCTGGCGTGGCCGAGCGCTTCGCCTTCGGCCGAGCGGTGACGGATGCACAAGTGGCCGACGCGACCGCCTTCCGCGCGCGTTTCACAGCGCACCTCGACGCGACCCTGGGCGCAGACGGCGTGCTGCTGCTGCCCACCATGCCCGACATCGCGCCGCTCACGTCGGCCACCGACAGTGCACTGGAGGACTACCGCAACCGCGCCATCCGGCTGCTGTGCGCCGCCGGGCTGGCCGGCACGCCGCAACTGAGCCTGCCGCTGGCCGGCCGCGACGGCGCGCCGATGGGCCTGAGCCTGCTCGGCCCGCGCGGCAGCGACCGCTCGCTGGTGGCCCTGGCCGAGCATCTGGCCCGCTCCGGTATGGCGGGCCTGGGCTGAACGCTGCCGCCACAGATCACTCTGCGCCCGCCACCGGCCCAGCCTCGATGCGCCCGCCGACAACCGCGCGCCCAACGTGATCACGCTGCGCCCGTTGCCGCTCACGGCCGCCGGCTTTGCGCCGTTCGGCTCGGTCATCGACAGCACTCACGACAACGTGGCGGGCGGCAACGTGGCGGGCGCAGGCAGCAGCCACATCAACCACGGCAGTTCGCTGCGCCACGAGGCGGTGCCCACGCTCGACCTGCAGCGCGACGGCGGCCGCGCGGTGCTCGCGGTGTATGCGGCCACGGCGCGGGTGTTTCCGTTCGACGCCCGGCTGCTGGAACGCCACCGGCTATCGGACCAGGTCTTCCTGCCGCTGGGCGGCCCGCGGCGCTGCGTGCTGCTGGTGGCGCCCGCGGCCCTGGCCGCACCACGCGCCGAAGAATGCGCGGCCTTCATCAGCGACGGCCGCCAAGGCGTGCACATCGCTGCCGGCACCTGGCATCACGGCCTGCTGGCGCTCGACGACGGGCCTTGGGCGGTGCTGGAGCGGCGTGCCGGCGAGGTCGATTGCGACGAGGTGGCGCTGGACACGCTGCTGCAGTTGGCGCTCACGGCTTGAACGACTGCACCGTCTCCCACGCTACCCCCTGCAGGTGCTGCGCCACCTCCGGCGGCAAGCCGGCGGTGTAGGTGTTGCCCACCGGCGACTTCTTGAACAGGCTCGCCATCACCACCGCCGCGCCGAGGTAGGTGCCGGCCAGGCTCGGGTGGCGCTTGTCGGGCGCGTACAGGTTGATGTCGGGCCGCTTGGCGACCGACGCCGCAAACGCCGGCCCGGCGGGCACCACGCGCAGGTTGTTGGCGCGGCCGACCTTGACGTACTCGGCGGCGAGCTGATCGGTCATCTGCGGCTGGTCCTGGTAGGCCCAGCTCAGGAACAACGCGGGCTCGGCCCCCGCGCGGCGCACCACCTCGGCATGCGCCTTGGCTGTGTCTTGGAAGGATTGCTGCAGCTTGGGGTGGATGGGGCATTGGCTGCAATCCATCATCAGCACCATGTCGTAGGCGCGCTCGAACTGGTTGAAGGCCACGTCGTTGGTGGGCGTGAAGCTGTAGCGCGCCATGCCAGTGCCGGGCTTGAAGTGCGAGCCCATGTCGTGCCAGTCGAGCCCTGCGCCGCTGATGGTGACCGACGTTTGCCGGATGCCGCGCACGCCGGCCGCCGTCAGCAGGCTGCCCACGTGCCCGTGCATGCTGTTGTTGAAATAGAAGTAGCTGTTGCCGACCCACAGCAGCGAGGCGGGCGTCTCGCCCTGCCAGCGTGGCGCCGTCGGCGCGTTGCTGCAAGCGGCCAGTGCCAGCGCAGCCGCGGCGGCCAGCAGGCGGGCAACGCGCGGCGCGTGCGCGGTGAAGGTCATGGTCTTGTTTTGCATGTTCGGTGTCTCCGGTGATGGGCCGTGCGCGGCACACTGGCCGCGCAGCGGCAGTCTACCCACGCGGGCCGCCGGCCACGCTGGCCCGGGCCGACGGCCGCCGCTGCGGCAAAATCGCGGCATCCCCAACCACCCGAGGAGCCGACCATGGCCGAGTACACCGCCGAGGTGCTGTGGCAACGCGATGGGCAGGACTTTCTGGGCAACCGCTACAGCCGCCGCCACCTGATCCGCTTTGACGGCGGCGCCGAGCTCACCGGCTCGTCGTCGCCGCACGTCGTGCCGCTGCCGTTCTCCGACCCAGCCGGGGTCGACCCGGAAGAGGCGTTCGTCGCGTCGCTCTCGAGCTGCCACATGCTGTGGTTCCTGTCGCTCGCGGCCAAGGCCGGCTGGCAGGTGGAAACCTACACCGACAACGCCGCCGGCACGATGGCGCGCAACGCGGAAGGGCGCGTGGCCATGACCGTGGTGACGCTGCGCCCGCGCGTGACCTTCTCCGGCGAACGCCGGCCCGACGGGCAGGCGCTGCACGCGCTTCACCACAAGGCGCACGACGCGTGCTTCATCGCCAACTCGGTCCGCACCGAGGTGCGGTGCGAGCCGGTGCTGCTGGCGTAGGGCCCTGTCTTTCACGCCATCTGTTTCTCACCTCGCCGCCCGCCCGATCGAGCCGATCTGCCGCAGAACCGACACGATGTACCTCCCCTCCCACTTCGAAGAGTCGCGCCCAGAGGTCTTGCACGAGTTGGTGCGCATGCATCCGCTGGGCCTGCTCATCACGCTCGGCCCGACTGGCCTGCAGGCGAACCCGGTGCCGTTCATGCTCGACGTGAATGCCGACGCCGATGGCGACCACGGTGCCGCCCCAGCGCCGGTGCTGCGCGCCCACGTCGCCCGCGCCAACCCGGTGTGGCACGAGGCGCGCAGCGATGTCGAGTCGCTCGTCGTCTTCCAGGGCCCGCAGGCCTACATCTCACCGAGCCTGTACCCGACCAAAGCCGCCACCGGCAAGGTGGTGCCGACCTGGAACTACGTGGTCGTGCAGGCGCGCGGCACGCTGCGCGTGGTCGACGACGCGCCGTGGCTGCACGCGCTCGTCACCCGCCTCACCGACAAGCACGAAGCCCCGCGCGCCACACCCTGGGCCGTGACCGACGCGCCCGACGACTACGTGCAGACGATGCTGCGCGCGATCGTCGGCATCGAGATCACGCTGACCGCGTTGGCGGGCAAGTGGAAGGTGTCGCAGAACCGCAGTGCGGTTGATCGCGACGGTGTGGCGTTCGGGCTGCGGGCGCAGGCGGATGCGCGTGGCGACGCACAGGCCAGCGCGATGGCCGAACTGGTGGCGCGGGGTGGCGTCAAGGGGTGAGCGTTCGGCGACACGCTGAGCCGCCAAGGCAACAGCGTGGCGTTCAGCTACGACGCCGGCTACAAGCGCGTCAAGGAAGTCACCACCAGCGGCGGCGGCGTGCGCACCTTGTGGCTGGTGCACCCCGACAACGTCGGCGGCCTCGGCTACGAGCGTGAAGAAACGCGCATCGGTGGCAGCCTCACGCGCAACGAGAACCGCCACTTCATCAGCGTGGGCGGCACGGTGGTGGCGGTGGTCAAGACGCTCAACGCCGGCAACCCGGTGACCGGCCCGCTCAACGGCGTGGTCTCCAGCGACCCCAAGCTCACGCAGTACTGGCACAAGGACGCGCTGGGCTCCATCGTCGCGGTGAGCGACGCCGCCGGGGCGATCGAGCGCATGGCCTTCGACGCCTGGGGCCGACGGCATCGCGACACCGGGCGGGTGGACCCGTGGCTGAACCCCACGCACGGCGACCGCGGGTTCACCGGGCACGAGCACCTGGACGAGCTGGCGCTCGTGCACATCAACGGGCGCGTGTACGACCCGTTGCTGGCGAGGTTCTTGAGCGCCGACCCGTTCGTCGAGGCGCCTTCGCTGCTTCAGAGCTACAACCGCTACAGCTATGTGCTGAACAACCCGCTGAAGTACACCGATCCTTCAGGGCATTGCATCTGGGACGCCTGCATCATCGAAATCATGGCGGTCGTCGTCGGCTACCACATGGTGCAGGACGGCAACAAGTACTGGTCGGTGGTGGGCTCGTTGGCGATGATGTGGGGTGGGCAGGGGTTGACCGAGGCTGGGCTCGGGAACGCGGATGCGATCTACGGCGGCTTTGATGGAGTGGCTGCCAGCCCCTTCAATGTGGGAGGCGCCGGCAACTCGTTTGTGGTCGCGGCTGGCAGCAACTACATCATGACCGGCGATCTGGGCCAGGCGCTTCAAGCGGGTGCGTTCGCCTCAGCGTTCACCGCGGCCGGCGCCAACACCGGCGGCGCGCAGAGAGTTGCGCTTCATGCGTTGATTGGCTGCGTGCAGGGGGCGGCCAGCAACGGCGAGTGCGGGCCGAGCGCGCTTGCAGCGGCGGTCGGAAAAGGGGCGACGGAGCTGTCTGGCGGATTGGGGCCGGTTGGGAAAGGTCTCGTCACGGCCCTCGCCGGTGGGACGGCTTCCGTCATCGGGGGTGGTAAATTTGCCAACGGGGCGTTTCAGGCGGGGTTTGGGTATCTGTTTAACGAGGCTGCGACTCGGAGGCGTTCCAACTTCATGTACACCGGCGACGAGGGTGGTCTCCGGACTCGCAATGAGCGCGGCCCCGACGTGGAGCAGGTGCTTTGGGAAGAGTGGCGATCAACGACCAATTGGGAAAGCGGGTCCAGTTATTCGTTAGCCGATGCTCTCAGGCTCCCCAAGTGGATCGACCTTTCCTATTCTTCCGCCGATCGGACAAGCGTACTGAGCCAGCGAGTTCAATTCGGCCACACGACGAAGGAAGTCACACGGGATGGGGAGCACTTCGTTCGCTGGCGCCCGGCCCCAGGTGAGGTAGTTTGGCGAAACGAGTTTGGAACTCGCATCATTGGTGCCCCCGTCATTCTCAACAACGCGAAGATTGATGTGTGGGGCGTCGAACTCTGGCGTCTCCACAAGGATGGAAACCAGTGAGTAAGCCTAACCGAGGTGTTGGCCGAACTGACAGCGTCATTGGGCTCGGGCCTTACCTGTCGGCGGTCTATGGTTTGCTTGCTGCCCTGCTTGCGGTTCTGCTTGGTGCGGCCAGTGTCTTGCTGTCGCCAGGTGTTACCTTTGATCCTGGGTACGTCTCGTCGGACTCCGTCGGCACGGTGCGTCTAAGAGAGCAAGGTGACGCAATGGAGCGTCAGACCCGCGAAGCCCTCGGCAGAGCGAACGAGTATTCCAGGTCTCAGAAACGAAAGGACGACAGAGCCTCGACCTTCAAGAAGGGATTCCTCGCTGCGGCGGCTCCAATTGTCCTGATCGGATTGTTCTTGATGAGACGCCGATCGCTGCGCAGTGCGATCTGTTTCTGCTTTCCCATGATGGGTGTCGCGCTACTTGTCTTCTTGGCGTAGACAGAGAGCAACGGGGTCAGGTCTTGCACCGCAACAACCATCCCGCTAAGGTTGCACCATGTCCCGCCCACTGCGTCTGGAGTTTCCGCATGCGCTTTACCACGTCACCTCGCGCGGTGACCGCCGAGAGCCGATCTATGTGGATGACGCGGATCGTGCGGCGTGGGTGGCGGTGCTGGCTCAGGTGTGCTCGCGGTTCAACTGGCGCTGCCATGCGTGGTGCGCGATAGGCAACCACTACCACTTGTTGATCGAGAAGCCGGAGGCCAATTTGTCGGCCGGGATGCGGCAGTTCAATGGCGTTTATACGCAGCGCTTCAATCGGCAGCAGGCAAGGTGGGGCATGTTTTTCAAGGGCGCTTCAAGGCCATTCTGGTGGAGCGAGAGAGCTACTTGCTCGAACTGGCGCGCTACGTGGTGCTCAACCCGCTGCGTGCAGGCATGGTGCGCGACGCCGCAAACTGGCCGTGGAGCAGCTATGCGGCCATGGTGGGCAACGAGCCGGCGCCGCCCTGGCTCGAAACGGACTGGCTTTTGGCGCAGTTCGGCAAGCGGCGCAGCAGCGCGGTGCGCAAGTACGTTGACTTCGTTCGTGCCGGCGTCGGGCTTGCCTCGGTGTGGGAATCGCTGCGCGGGCAGGTTTTCCTGGGCTCAGACGGGTTCATCGAGCGCATGCAGGGCCTGATCGACAGCGGCCCACCGTTGCGCGACGTGCCCCGCTTGCAGGCCCGGCCGGCCGCGGCGCTTCGCAAGCGCGAGCCGGGCGGGGCCGTTGGCTCGGCGCCGCGCGACGCCGAAATGGTGCTCGCCTACCGCGGCGGCGGCCAGACGATGCGAGCAATCGCCGAACGCCACGGAGTGCATGTCGCCACGGTGAGCCGAGCGGTGGCGCGGGCTGAGCGTACGGTGCCGGGCGATGATTGAGCCCCGCACTCTTGCCTTCGGTGCGTTCCTCAGGGCAAGAACGCTTCCACCTTCAAGCCGTCAACGGCTCCGAAGTGCTTGATGTTGGCGGTAAGCACCGGCAGCCCATGATCGAGCGCAGTAGCTGCGATGAGCGCATCGCCCATCTGCAGCCCGTGGCTCAAGGTGATCGCCTCCATCAGCTCGATGGCCCGCTGCGTGATGGCCTCGGACACCGGCAGCAAAGTGGCCGCGCGGTGTTGAAGCATCTTCTTCACCGCCACGAGTTCGGCCTTGTTGCGCATGCCCTGGAGCACCTCGAGCCAGCTGATGGCCGACAGCGTGAGCGAGCCCAGCTCATCGAGGCGGCGCGTTGCCTGCGGGTAGCCACGCAGGTGCCAGATCAGCACATCGGTGTCGACAAGCATCGCCGCTGTGCTCAAGGCTCGTTGCGCGAGCCGTCGCGGTTGTAGCGGGGCTGGCGAATCTTGCGCACGTGGGCCGCCACGTCAGCCATGTCGTCGCGGTCGCGCCAGATGCCGAAGGCCGGGTCGTCGGTCACAAACCCTTCGGCGGGCGGTGCAACTTGCGCCTCGTCTTCGATGCGTACCGTCACGGTGGCGCCAGCGGCCGCCTCGGTCAGCTTTGCACGCCAGGCCGCCGGCAGTTCGGCCACCGGAACGTGCTCGATCACGACTGCGTTCATTTCGAGTCCTCTCCTATCTACTCACCACTCGTTCGATGCCCACCCGATCACGTCACCGCGAAGCTCTCACGGCGTGTTGATGTCGTCTGCCGAAGGACGCCCCATCGCGCGCGCGACGCTGTAGCGGTCACCGCGTCCACTCTTCAAGTTTCGTCGCTCGCCGCTGCTTTAGGTTCGTCGAAGTGAAAGATCGTACTTCAGTACGGCCGGTCAGGGCACGTCGCTCGGGCCGCCGCGGTCACAGGAGAGTTGGGCGTCTCAGTAGCGATATCGAAGCTGAGCAACAAGCAGCGCGCCGCCTTCGATCTTGTAGACCATGCGGTGCTCGTCATTGATGCGCCGCGACCAAAACCCGGACAAGGCATGCCTCAGGGGCTCAGGTTTCCCGCCCCCAGAAAACGGCTCTCGCTTCACTTCACTGATCAGCTTGTTGATTCGTTCAACCATCTTCTTGTCTTGCTTCTGCCAGTACAAATAGTCGTCCCAGGCTTCGTCCGCAAACACCAACTTCACTTCGCCAGCTTTCTTTCTACGCCTTTCCCGGCAGCCAGCTGTGCCGCAGCCGAGAGCAAGCGCTTGGCGTTCGAGGGGCTGCGCAACAAGTACGCCGTCTCTTCAAGCGATTGAAAGTCTTCCAGAGAGAGCATCACAACGGACTGTTCACCATTGCGCGTAATGATCAAAGCCTCGTGGTCGTTGCACACACGGTCCATCGTGCGAGCCAGGTTTGCGCGGGCTGAAGAGTACGTAATAGCATCCATCGCCAGTCCTCCAACATGTACGTGTTATTGTACGCCAGGACCAGTCCCGCGCATCTCCCAAACTCAGGCCCGGCGCCATGCCCGTGACGTCAGGGCCCAAAGCTCAACGCACCGCCGCGCTCCGCAACCTTCGAGCCACATAGCCCAAACACAGCACCGTCAACAGCACACACACCGCCAGCGGCACTCCCACCTCGGCGGCGGTGAAGCCTTCACCCTTGAGCACGCGCGTCATCAGCGTGTTCTGCGCGAGCGCCGGCACCCACAGGTGCCAGGGCGCCTCGCCGTCAAGGTTGAACACGCTCACCAGCGGCATCAGCGAGACGACGAGCACCACCACGCTGGCGTTGGCTTGCGCCTCCTTGAAGCTCTTGCAGCGGATGGCCACCGCCATCAGCAGCGCCGACAGCGCGGCGCCGAGCGGCAGCAGCAGCACCAGGAACAACGACGCCTCGCGCAGGCCGAACTGGAACAGCGCCTGCAGCGTGTCGCTCTGGATCAGCCGCTGCGCCGGGATGAAGCTGAAGCAGCTCAGCACCGCGATCAACATCGCCACGCTGGCGACGGCGCCCCATTTGCCGAGCACGAGAGCGATGTGCTCGGCCGGGTTCATCAGCAGCGGCTCCAGCGAGCCGCGCTCGCGTTCGCCCGCCGTCGTGTCGAGTGCGGCGTTGAGGGCGCCGTAAAGCACCGCCATCAGCACGAAGAAGGGCAGCAGGCCGGTGAGTTGCGTGCCGCGCGTCTGCGTGCTGGCGAGGTCTTGCTCTTCAACGCGCAGCGGCTGCAGCAGCTCGGGCGACACGCCGCGCACCGCCAGGCTCAGCGTGGCGCGTTCGCGGCTGTAGCCGGCCAGCAGGCGCTGGACGCGGCCGGCGCCGGCCTCGGCCTGCTTGTTGGCGCTGTCGCTGACGAGCGCAAGCACCGGTGCGTCGCCGCGCAGCATGTCGGCCTCGAAGTCGGGCGGCACCACCACCACTGGGTCGGCGAGTTCGGACTTGCGCAGCAGCGCCTCGTAGTCGGCCGGGGCGGGCTTGACGACATAGGTCTGGCGTTCGAGAAAGTTCTTCAGCCCCGGCGCGTGTTCGATGCCGGCGACGAACACCTCGCGCTTCTCGGCACGCGCTTCGAACGTGGCGATCAGGCCCGAGAGTGCGATCAGCACCAGCGGCCCCATCAGCACGCTGGACAACAGCACCACCACCAGCGTGCGCCGGTCGCGCAGCGCGTCGATCATCTCTTTGGCGAAGACGGTGCCGGCCGCGCTCAGCAGCGTCATGACGTGCCCCCAGCCCCGACCTCACCGGCATGCGCCGCCTCGGCGCCAAAGGCGAGCGTGACGAAGGCCTCTTCGAAGTCGCGCTCGCCGGTCTGCGCGAGCAGTTCGTCCACCGTGCCGGCGGCCACGCTGCGGCCGTGCGCCACGACCACCACGCTGTCGCACAGCCGCTCCACCTCTTGCATGATGTGGCTGGAGAACACGATGCATTTGCCGCCGCCCTCGGGCGTGCGCAGCCAGCGCAAAGCGTCGCGCAGCGCGCGCGTGGCGAGCACGTCCAGGCCGTTGGTGGGTTCGTCGAGCACGATGTTGGCCGGGTCGTGCACGAGCGTTCGCGCGAGCGCCGTCTTCATGCGCTCGCCCTGGCTGAAGCCGTCGGTGCGGCGGTCGAGCAGCGGCTTCATGTCGAGCACCTGGGCGAGTTGCTCGGCGCGGGCGTTGGCGGCGTCGGCGCTCATGCCTTGCAGGCGGCCGAAGTAGGCGATGTTCTCGCGCGCGCTCAGGCGCGGGTACAGGCCGCGCGCGTCGCTGAGCACGCCCATGCGCGCGAGCGCCTCGCGCGGGCGGGTCGCCACGTCGATGCCGTCCACCGCCATGCGCCCCGCGTCGGGCTCGATCAGCCCGGCCAACATGCGCAGCGTGGTCGTCTTGCCGGCGCCGTTGGGGCCGAGCAGGCCGGTGATGCGACCGTCGCGCGCGGTGAAGCTCACGTCGGCCACGGCCTGCACGCGGCGCGGCGTGGCTGCGGGTTTGCCAAGCGTTGGCAGCAGGCTGCGGGGCGCGTCGAAGTGCTTGGCGAGTTGATGCACTTCGATCATCGCGGCGGCCCTGGCTGAGCTGGCTGCGAATCACCCACGCCAATCGGCTGGAAGGTCGGCGGCCGCGGGATGCCGGTGGCGCACGCGGCATCGACGGCCAGCGCGTCGCGCTCGTCGACCGCGTCGATGAAGCGGAAAACCACGTCGCGCACGCAGCCCAGCCCCATCACCCCGTGGCCGGCGTGGGGCACGATCACATGGCGCGCGAGGGCGCCGAGCGCTTGCGCCACGCGCTCGCCGTGGCGCGGCGGCGTGGCGGGGTCGAGGCCGCCGCTGAGCAACAGCACCGGCACGGCGCTCGCCGGCACGGTGTAGAACGCCGCGGGCACGGCGCCGCGCGGCCAGTCGGCGCAGACGCGGCGGTAGAGGGAGAGCGATGCGTCGCCGCTGTCGGCAGCGACGATGGAGGTGGCAGTGGCAGTGGCAGTGGCGGCTGCGGCGGTGGCACTGGCGGCGGTGGCACTGCCGAGGCCTGTCGCCTGCGTAGACGCGGCGACGCCTGCGTTGTTCGCCAGTTTGGCGGCACCGCTGCCAGCCGCCGCGCGCTCCAGGAGCGGCATGTCCTCGGCGCAGATCACCGAGAAGTGCATGCCCAGTGCCACCGCGCCACCGCGCTGTGAACCGAGCGCGCTGGCCAACCCGATCAGCGGGGCGAACTCGCCGCGCGCAGCCGCGGCCACAGCCACCGGCAGCGCCGACGCGAGCGCGGGGTGGTACAGCGGCCCGCGCACCGCGCCCATCAGCACGTCGCGCGTCAGCACGAGCGTCTCGGGCCGGCCGGTCAGCGGGTCGGCCACGCGCACGGTCTGCGGCAGGCGCTGCAGCAGCGCGGCCCAGTCCGCGCGCAGGGTCGGGCGGCGCGCCTTGCACGCCGGCTCGGCGTCGCACGCCGCGAGCATCGAGTCGAACGCGGCCTGCCCATCGACGGCAAAGCTCGCCGGCAGCACCATGTCGGGCGGCGCGATGCCATCGATCACGCTGCGCCGCAGCCGCGCCGGGAACTGGCGCTGGTACTCCAGCGCGGCGCGCGTGCCGTACGACGCGCCGACCAGGTTGATGCGCGGCGCGCCGAGCGCCTGGCGCACCGCGTCCAGGTCCTGCATCGCCAGGGTCGTGGTGAAGAAGCGCAGGTCGTCGGCCGACCCGATGTGGCGGCTACTCAGCAGCTCGGCACGGCAGCGCTGCAGGCGAACGGCCTGGCGCTCGGGGTCGACCTGGTCGGCCAGCGACTCATGCCCCGGGCCCTTGCACTGCAGCGGCGCGGAGCGGCCGGTGCCACGCTGGTCGACGAAGACGATGTCGCGCCGGTTGCCCAGGCGGTTCAGCAGCGCCATCATCATCGGCGCCACGTCGATGGCGCTCTGGCCCGGGCCGCCGGCCAGCACGAACACCGGGTCGGGCAGCTTGCGCCGCGCGATGGCCGGCACGACGGCGTAGTGCAGGTCGATCTTCGGCCCGTCGGGCCGGGCCGGGTCGAGGGCGCGCTTCAGCACGCCGCAGCGCACCGCGTTGCGCAGGCCGGCGATGCGGCAAGGGGTGGTGGCCGCAGCCTCTGCGGCGGGTGCAGCCGATGCAGGACCACGCTGCGCCGACGCCTGCGACGCTGCGGCCGACGACGCGGCGCCAGCCACCGCCAGCGCCACCGCCAAGGCAGCGGCTGCGCGCGCTGCGGCAACCTGTGTCGCCACGGCGCCGCGGCGGCCCGGCGCGGCGCGGTTCACGCGCTCAACATCCGCTTCAGCTCGCCGCTGTCGATGAGCCGCGCCAACTCGCTGGCGCCGCCTACCAGCGTGCTCTTGACGAAGACCATCGGGAAGGTCGGCCAGCCCGTCCACATCTTGAGCGCGTTGCGCGCACGCCACTGGCTGAAGTAGCTGCCGTACTCGAGGTAGTGGAACGGCACGCCGGCCGCCGTGAGCAGCTTGCGCGCACGGCGGCAGAACGGGTTCTGCGCCATGCCGACCACCAGCACGGTGTTCGACAGCGTCGCCGCCTGCACGTTGTGCACGATGTCGGTGTGGTGGTTGGCCACCGCCTCGCGGATGGCAGGGTGGATTCGCGATTGATCGAGGACGCGGCGCGGCATGCTGGGCGGGGTGGAGCAAAGATGCGAAGGGTAGCCGAGTTGGCCCGGCCCGGCGTCTTGACCGCGACCGTCGCCGTGCTGCCATCGTGCGCCCGACCTCAAGTTGGGCGGCCGACCGCCGAAACAGCACGGAACCACGCCCACCCGTGTGGGGCGCCGGCTCACTCCGGGCCGCGCCGCATGCGGACCACGCCTTTCGCCACCATGCTGAAACTGTTGAGCCTGTTCCGACCCCGGTCGGCGCCCGTGCGGCGGCCGAACCGGGCGAACACGGCCGCAACGATGGTGCCCAAGACCGAGGCCGATTGGGCGCAGGCGCGCACGCCCGAGCGCGAGCAAGACCTGGTGCTGTCCGACCACGTGCTCGGCTGGCTGCAGAAGCTGCCGCAGCCGGTGCGGCCGTCGGAGCTGTGCGCGCACTACCCGCGCGTGGCCAACCGCATCGCACTGTGCTGGAGCGACCCGCTGCTGACCGAGCAGGTGTTCGAGGCGCTGTTGTTGAGCCAGCGCGGCAAGCGCAAGGGCTTTCCGCCCCGCGTGGCGGCCGAAATGCTGCGCCTGCGCGCCTTTCACGCCCGCCACAAGGGCACGCACCAGGGCGTGCGGATGTGGGACCGCACGCTGATGGCGGTGTCCGACCGCTGACCTCACCGGGCGGGGGGCGGGTCGCAGCGCGGGGCCTGTTGCGCGCAGGGTCGTGCGGCAGCGAATCTTGGGGTCGTGCGCCGGCAGTGTGTAATGAGCGCTCCTCCAACCCGACGAAGGTGTGCCATGAAGCTCTACTACAGCCCCGGAGCGTGTTCGCTCGCGCCCCACATCGTCCTGCGCGAAGCCGGCCTGGCCTTCGAGCCGGTGCTGGCCAACCTCAAGGCGCACACGCTGGCCGACGGCACCGACTACTACGGCGTCAGCCCCAAAGGCTATGTGCCGCTGCTGGAGCTCGACAACGGCGAGCGCCTCAGCGAAGGCCCGGCCATCGTGCAGTACATCGCCGACCAGGTGCCGGCTAAGAACCTCGCCCCCGCCAACGGCACGATGGCGCGCTACCGGCTGCAGGAGTGGCTCAACTTCATCACCAGCGAGCTGCACAAAGGCATCGGCGGCCTGTTCAACCCCGCCATGCCGGAAGAAGCGAAGGCGCTGATGCGCGCCAAGGCGCTGGCGCGGTTGGGCTGGGTCAACGAACAACTCGAAGGCAAACAATATCTGATGGGCGATGCCTTCAGCGTGGCCGATGCCTACCTGTTCACCGTGGTCGGCTGGACGAAGATGGTGGGCATCGATGTCTCGCCGCTGAGCCACCTCGGCGCCTTCACGACGCGCATGGCGGCTCGGCCGGCGGTACAAGCGGCGATGAAGGCCGAAGGCTTGATCAAGTAGCAGCCTCGCTGTTGACAACATGCCGCCCGCCACGACGCACCGCTCCGCCCGACCCCTTGCCGGCCTCGCGCTGGCGGCGATGCTGGCGGCGATGCTGGCGGCGGCTGCCGTGCAGGCCGCCCCGGACGCACCGGCAGCGGGCCGTTACGAAGGCCGGCTGTGCGTGGCGACCAGCTCCGGCCGGCCCGACTGTGGGCCAGCGCGCGTGGAACTGCGCCCCACCGGCCAGGCCCGCATCCGGGTGAGCGACATGCTGTACTCGCTGACGCTGGCCAGCGGCCAGGCCGACGTGGTGTTGATGCACGGCGCGATGCAAATCGACGGCTTTGCTGCGCCCTACGAATGGAAGGGCAGTGCGCTCCACTTCATCGACACCGCCAAGGGCGTGCGCTACGAGGTGCGGTTGGGCGAGCGCCAGCCTTAGCCGGCCACCGCCGCCTTCTTGGCCGCCGGCCGCAGCAACGCTTCGCAGGTGGCGCGCTGTGGGTCGGCGGCTTCGAGCCGCTGGCAGACCGCGTCGAGCTGGGTTTGCAGACGGCCCAGCACCGCGGCGTGCTCGCCACGCTCGTTCCAGCTAGTCAGCCGCGTGCCCACGTTTTGCAGCGAACGCGCGCTGCGTTCGTAGAACGCGTTCGGGTGCGCGCCGGCTTCGGTCAGCACCTGGCGGGCGGCTTTTTCGATGCGCGCTGCGTCCTGCGGCGCCAGCTCCACCAGCGCCGCCACATACGACGCACCCCACTGCAGGCGGGTCGCCGGGCCTTCGCTTTTGTCGAACGCGAGCTCGTACCAGCGCAGCGCCTCGGCCTTGTCGCCACGCTTCTTGGCGTTGCCGGCCAGGCCCGACATGAGGTAGTAGGGTGACGCGGTCTTGGCCAGGTTGGCCTTGAGCAGCGCGTCGGACTCCGCCATCAGGCCGGCCTGCTCCAGCAAGTACGCGGCGGTGGGGATGACGGCCAGGCGCTCGTACCCGTCGGTGATGTCGCGGTCGGCGCGCGCGCTGTGTTCGCGCACGTCAGCCAGCAGCGCGGGCGGCAAGGCCACGGTGGTGGCCACTGGCACGCTGCTGCCTTTCAACGCCATCGGCTTCGACGCCGGCTTGGCGAGGTTGACCTGCGCGATCACGGCCGTCATGCGGTCGGCGCGCGACAGGCTGGTGTCGGCGGCGAGCCGCTTCAGCGCGGCGTTGAACTCGGCGTTCAAGCGGGCGCGCTCGGGCGAGCCGTCGGCGCTGACGGCACGCACGAGTTCGGTGGCATTGTTGGTGAGCACGTCCATGTGCGTGCGCGACGCGCGCGGGCTGGCCAGCACCTGCAGCAGCCGGGCGCGCGCGCCGGTGTCGAACTTCGGGGCCGCAGCTTTCGAGGCCGGTCCGCCGACGGCCGGGACGGTGACAGTGGCGGGCGGGGTGCTGGCGGCGAGGGCTTTCAACAGCAGGCGGGTCGCGCTGTCGGCGCCTTTGTCCGCGCCTTTGTCCACGCCCCTGCGAGCGTCTTTGCCGGCGCTCTTGTCGGTCTCGTCCGGCGGACAGGCGTCGGCCAGCCGCCGCAGCGTGGCGGCGAGTTGCGGCTTGGGCACGACCTGCTGCTCGTCGGTCTCCCAAGAATAGAAGGCGAGCAGCTTCCAGTCGTTGGGCCGCAGGCGCCGGGCGGCGTCGCCACCGGCGAGCGCGTCGGCCAGCACGGCCTTGACCGGGCGCTGCGCGTTCATGCCCAGCGTGAGCACCTGCGTGTACTGCGCAGCGTCCACCTCGCCCGGCAGGCGCGTGAGCTCGGTGCCCTGCGGGTCGAACAGCAGCATCGTCGGGTAGCCGCGCACCTTGAAGCGCGCGCCGAGTTTCTGCGCGCCCGGGCTGTCGCCGTCCACGTACACCGGCACGAAGGCGCGCGAGCGCTCGATGAAGTCCTGCCGGTTGAACAGCGTCGCCTGGAGCTGGTTGCACGGCGGGCACCACTTGGCGCCCCAGTAGACGAACAGCGGCTTGTTCAGCGAGCGGGCCTGCGCGAAGGCGGCGTCGACGTCGGCGTCGCTGGCGGCGGAGGTCCAGGCGATGGCGCCATCGGTGCTCGCTGCGGCCACCAGCGGTGGCGTGGCGACGAACGATGCGAAGAGCAGCGCCCCGAACAGCTTCAGCTTCACGCGTGACATGGCAAGACTCCTGACGTTCCGTTCTGGGGTCGTCGGCACCGACCCGGGCGCCGACTTTCAGTCTACCGGCGCCGGCGCCTCGCGCACCGGGTCGCGCGGCGACGCCGACGCAAATTGCGCCAGCGCCACGCCGGCCAGCGTGAGCGCGGCGCCGGCGAGTTTGACGGCGGTGTAGCGCTCGCCCGTGAGCGCCCACGCCACCAGGCCCGCCACCGGCGGCATCAGGTACATCAACGGCGCCGTGCGCGCCACGCCGCGCACGGCGTTGACCCAGCCCCAGACCATCCAGCCCAGAAAGGCCGAGATCAGCACCGAATAGAACGTGCCCATCCAGATGGCGGGGCTGATGGCCGTCAATTCCACGCCGAGTCCTGCGGGGAGGTTGAGTGCGACCAGCGGCGCGCTGGCCATGAGCGTGGCGTAGGCCATCACGGTGACGCTGCCGTGGCGCTCGATCTGCGGCTTGGCCATCACGGTGTAGTACGAGAAGAAGGCCGCTGCGATCAGCAGCACCAGGTCGCCGCCGCCGGCCCGCCACTGGCCGCCGGTGAGTTTGTCGGACAGGAACACCAGCACCCCCAGGCAGGCCACGGCCACGCCGGCCACCTGCCCGCGAGTGAGGTGCTCCAGGCCGTACCAGCGCAAGATGAGCAGCGTGAACACCGGCCCGCACGCCAGGATCAGCGCGCTCGAGAATGGCGTGGACCAGTGGATGCCATACGTCACCAGCCCCACGTGCAGCACATGGCCGACGACCCCCAGCCGCAGCAGCGCCCACAGGTCTTCCCGCGGCAGGCGCGGCCAATGCAGGCCGTGGCGCCAGAACAGCAGCAGCGCCGCCGCCACCGGCATGATGAGGTAGCGCACGAACAGGAAGCCGCCCGGCGACATGGCGTTGAACACCGCCTTCTGAACGCTGAAGTTGGCGCCCCAGACCAGCACCAGCGCGAGCGCGACCCACAGCGCGCGGGTGCGGCGGGTGCGGCTGACGGCGTCTGCTGCGGCTTGGGCAGCGGCTTGGGCGGCGGGGTCGGGCGGGGAGGTGCGGGCGGGAACGGCGGCCATGCGGGAGCTCGGGCTCTAGCCCTGCGATGAGTCGGCAGTGTCGCCCAGCCAGCCCTGCGCGTCCTCAAGCCGCCAGCCGTCCATGGGCGCAGCGCGGGCAAGCGCCATCCAGGCGTCGAACGGCAGGCGCAGCGCGCGCCGCGGCGCCGGGCGTGCCACGTCGAGCGACGTCTCGGTGGCGACCAGCACGCCGCACTCGGGCGGGATCTCCTCAGGCAGCGCAATGCCAGCGCGGATCACGTACCAGCATTCACCCGCCATTTGCAGGTAGGCAGCGCGCTTGGTCGACTGGCGCAGGTCGCCCAGCAGGTCGGCGCGGTGCACCTTGACCTCGTGGACGATCGGCTCCAGGTAGGCCTCCACCGTGGTGTGGCGGATCGAGAAAACGTCGGGCATCGCCATCGCCCACGCGTCGCCGACCTTCGCGCGCAGGCTCAAACCCCGCCAGGCGATGCGCCCGGCACGCGTCATCTCGCGCGCCACGCGCTCGACCAGCGCCTCGTGCGCGCTGCGCCGCGCGCGGTTGCGTTGCAGCGTTTCGGCGATCAGGCCAATGCCGGCGTCGGTCACGCGCAGCGTCTCGTGGCCCGAGGGTTGCTGCACCCGCACCAGCAAGCCGGCGGCGAGCAACTCGACCTCGATCGCGTCCAGGCAAGGCCAGCCGGCCGAGCGATAAACGTCGCGCAGGCGGCGCCGGTGCGCGGCCGACGCTGCCAGCGTGCCGGCCGCGGCTTGGGCCTTGGAATTTGCGTCCATGCGCGCAGCGTACCCGAGCGTCCGCCACGGCGCGCGCCGTGCAGCGCAGGCGCGCCGGATGCACGGTACACCGAGCAAACCCCACCGCGACACAGGGTGACGCAAGCCCCGCGTTTGCCCGCCGGGGCCGGCGGGCGCTACATTGCGGTCCCGGCCATCCCGGCCACCCGCCTAGGAGTTGACCATGAAGACCACCCTGATCGCCGCCGCACTCGCCCTCGCCGCTGGCAGCGTGCTTGCGCACGGCTGCCCGAACGAGATGAAGGCCATCGACGCCAAGCTGGCGACCAACCCCAAGCTCAGCGAAGCCGACGCTGCCAAAGTCAAGAAGCTGCGCGCCGATGGTGAGGCGGCCCACAAGGCAGGCAAGCACGACGAGTCGATGAAGGTGCTCGGCGAGGCGAAGAAGATTCTCGGCGTCTGACGCTGCGCCCTCCCGACGCCGGCCGCCGCTGTGGCGGCCGGCGTGTCATGCGCACCTTCTGACCGGCCTCGCCCCCGAGGCGCACACCGGCCCGTTCAGGCGTCGGTGACCTTCACGCCCTTCCAGAACGCCACGCGCCCCTTGATCTCGCGCGCTGCCTCCAGCGGCTCGGGGTAGTACCAGACGGCGTTCTCGTTCATGTCGCCGTTCACCATCAGGCTGTGGTAGTGCGCCTGGCCCTTCCAGTGGCAGCTGCTGCGGTGGTTGCTGAAGGTCAGGTACTCGCGCTTCAGGCTCGCTTCGGGGAAGTAGTGGTTGCCCTCCACCACCACGGTGTCGTCGCTTTCGGCGATGGTCACGCCGTTCCAGATGGCTTTCATGGCTGTCCTCGAATTGACTTGTCCTGGCTGACACGTCTGGGTTGATCGGGGCGCCCCGCGAGGCGAATACCCGCTAGCGTATCGCGCCCTGGCGCCGCCGGGCCCGCGTGAATCCTTGCAGACGCCGTGGTTTGGGCACGACGCGGCGGATTGCCTGCGTGCAGTCGGCAGCCTTGCGCGGGTTTTGTTGGATCGAGAACCCCGCCGCCACGCCTACAGTCGCGCCGCGTTTTCCTTCCAACGGAGTTCCAACATGGACATGCAGGCGATACAGACATTCCTCACCACCACAGCGATCGACGTGGGCATCAAGATCGTCGCGGCGATCGCGTTCTGGGTGATCGGCTCGTGGATCATCGGCAAGGTCATCGCGGTGATGCAGAACCTGATGGGCCGCAACCAGCTCGACCCGACGCTGACCAAGTACCTCGGCTCGATCGTCAACGTGGCGCTGAAGATCGCGCTGGTGCTGGGCATCCTGGGCTACTTCGGCATCCAGACCACCTCGTTCGCGGCCATGCTGGCCGGCGCCGGTCTGGCCATCGGCGCGGCCTGGAGCGGCATGCTCAGCAACTTCGCAGCGGGCGCCTTCATGCTGGTGCTCAAGCCCTTCAAGGTGGGCGACTTCGTCGGCGTGGCGGGCGTGACCGGCACGGTGCGCGAGCTCGGCCTGTTCGGCACCACGATCATCACGCCCGACAACGTGATGACGCTGGTGGGCAACGGCAAGATCTTCGCCGACACGGTGCACAACTACACCGCGATGCCGGTGCGGCGCGTCGACCGCACGGCGCAACTGGCCGGCGGCGTGAACACGGGCGATGCGATCGCGCGCTTCAAGGCCGCGGTGGCGAAGATCCCGAACGTGAGCACCACGCAGCCGCCCGAGGTGAGCCTGATCGACCTGACGCTCATGGGCCCGGTGATCGCGGTGCGCCCGTACACGCACAACGACCACTACTGGCAAGTGTGGGCCGACACCAACGAGGCCATCGCCCGCGTGTGCGCCGAAGCCGGCTGGCCGGCGCCAGCGCCGACGCAGATCAACCGCAGCGTGGCGGCCTGAGGTGCTTGCCGACGGCGGGCCGAGGGTGGGCTTGCCGCCGGTTCAGCGCGGTGGCGGCAGCGGCTCGCCGAGCGCCCGCCGCCACAGCCACGGCAGCCCGCGCTGAATGTCGATGCGCGCGCCGACCTGCTCGGGTGGCGTGAGCGCCTGTGGCGGCGGTGGCGGCTCAAGCGCCTTCGCCGTGCCGCGCCGCTGCGCCACGGCGAAGGTGAACACGTAGGTCGGCTCCTGGCCCATGCGCAGGTCGCTGATGAGCAGCTTGTCGCCGCGCTGCTCCAGTTTGTAGAAGCCTTTGCTGAACGCGGTGATGCGCCGCACGCCGTCCAGCGGCTGCAGTTCAGCGGCGAGCGCGCTGCCGCGCTCGAAGCGGTCGAAGTGCATGCCGGGCGCGCTGTCCAGCAGCGAGTGAAAGCCTTCGTGGAAGTGCTCGCCGCTCACCGCGACCACGCGCCACAGCACCGTGTTGAACGCCGTCGGCGTGACGAGCACGCGCTCGGCCGCGATGCCCTGCACCGCCAGCGCCGCGCGCGCCACGCGCTCGACGTGCTGTTGCGCCGCGGCGCCCCACGCCAGGTAGGCCGTGCTCAACACCAGCCCCACCGCGTTGGCCCCCAAGCCGCGCCCGCCACCGCCCGCGGCGAGCGCCCAGCCGGTGCCCACCAGCAGCGGCAACGTGTACAGCGGGTCGATGATGAAAATGCTGCCCACGCCGAACGGGTGGTTCGAGAACGGCAGCGCGAGCTGCGTGCCGTAGACCGTCATCGCGTCGAGCAGCGGGTGCGTGACCAGCACCAGCCACATCGCCAGCCACCAGCGACGCCACTGCACCCACTCGCCATGCAGCCGCGCGATGGCGGCGGCAAACGGCAGCGAGAACAGCGTGAGCCAGAACGGCGCGTGCGTCTCGGCGCGGTGCAGCACCATGTTGCGGATCGGGTCGCCGTGGTCGATCAACACATCCAGATCGGGCAGCGTGCCGGCCACCGCGCCCCACAGCGCCGCCTTCCACACCGCCGTGCGGCGGCCCATCGTGGCCACGCCGACGGCGGCGCCGAGGGCGATTTGGGAGAGAGAGTCCATCGTGCGATTGTGTGGTGGCGGCGCAAGACGGAGCGGCCGACGGGCTATCCGGCCTGCCTTGGCTCCGCCCTCTGCGCGCCTGCGTACTTCTCCAGCGCCGCCTGCAATCGCGCGTGGATCAACCCCGCCAGCGCTTTGTCCGCCACCACCTGCACGCTGTCGCCGTGCCGCAGGATGTCCATTACCAGCTCGGTCGGCTCGCTGTAGGGCACCTGCAGTTCGTAGCGGCCGTCCTTGAGCCAGCGCGACTTTTGTTGCGGGTGCCACTCTTCATTGGCGACCCACTGCGCGGCGTCTTCATTGAACACCAGCGTGGCCCATTTGACCTTGGTTCCACCGCCGCCGTAGATGCCGTAGCCGGAGTCGAGCGCGGCTTCCAGGTCGCGCACCGGCACGTTGCGCGCTTTGGCATCGAGCACTTTGGCCTCGCGCATCGCGTCGAGCGCAAAGCGGCGCAGGCCGTCGCTCGCGTGGCACCAGGCATCCAGGTACCAGGTGTTGCGGTAGTTCACCAGCCGCTGCGGAGAGACCTCGCGCTCACTCAGGCTGCGGTCGCTGCGCTTGAAGTAGTGCAGCCACACTCTTCTGCGCTGCACCAGCGCACCGCCGAGCAGCTCGAAGTGCCGGCTCGGCACACGGCGGCGCGCGGTGCCGATGACCTTGATGCGCCGCATCAGCTCGCGCGCCTGCGCGGCGTCGGTACCGAGCATGCCCTGCAGCTTTTCCATCAGCGGTTGCAGGTGGCGCGCCAGCACGCCGTCGTCGTCCAGGCCGGCGAGCAGCTGGTGCATCGTCAGCATCGCGTGGATCTCGTTCTCGTTGAACCACAGTCCGGGCAGCTCGTGCTGCGCCGCCCGCGCGCCTGCCGGGCCGGCCTGCGTGGCGTCGGCAAAACGGTAGCCGTTGTCGAGTGCGCTGTAGACGATCGGCGCGCTCATGCGGTCGCGCAGGTACTGCAGGTCGCGTTTGAGCGTGGCGGGCGAGACGGCAAGTTCGTCCAGCAGCGCGGCAAAGCTGACGCAGCCGCGGCTCTTCAGCAGCAGTTCGATCTTGTAGAAGCGTTCGGTGCGGTCCACGGTGCCCCCTCTCTGACATGCCGCTGGCTCACCACGTGAGCCAGCCACGCAGAGCATACCTGATGCAGATTCTTTGCAGCGCCTTCACCCTGGCTCACGCCATGAGCCACCCGGCCGCAATACTGGGCTCACCGCCGCAACACGCCGGCACTCAAACCCCAGGAGCGCACCATGAGTCTCGTCCCGATCGGCACCCACGCCCACCCCATCAGCACGCTCGACCGCATCGGCTTCGAGCTGGGTTGGGACTACGCCCACCACCGCGTCTGCCCGCCCGAGGCCTACGCCCAGGCGCCTTCACCGTTGCGCGATGGCCTGTTGGCTGGCCAGGCCACCTTCGGCCTGCGCACACTGAACGCCACGCGCCATGTGCGCAAGTGGCTGCAACTGCGCCTGCACGCCTGGCTGCGCGGGCGCAGCGTGGAGTTGACGCAGGTGACGCCCAACCACCTCGCGCAGCTCGACGTGAGCCACTGCCCGATCACCCGGGTGGGCTTGAGCGTGGCCACGCTGGAGGGCAGCGACAGCTCCATCGACCGCGTGCGCAACGGCGCGGGTTACGCCGCCGGCAACCTGGCCGTGATGAGCACCAAGGCCAACCACGCCAAAGCGGCCCACGGCTTTCGCGACGCGATCCGGTTCGTCAAAGAGGTCGAGGCCGGCGCGCTCGGCGGCGTCAACGGGCTCACGGCCGCGCAGTGGGCGCGGGTGGCGGTGCTGTGCAGCTTTGTCGAGCCGCTCGCGCACGACGAGGCCTGCGCGCTGCCGCTGCTGGTGCTGCCGCCGAACCGCCTGCGGTTGTTCAACCCGGCGCAGGCACTGCAGGCTTTCGTGAGCCGGCAGTTGCTGGTGCCGGGCTGGAGCCAGCGCGTGAGCCGCATCGAGGCGCTGGTGCCAGGCAAGCCGGCGCAGCGTGCCTTTCGCGACTTCTTTCAGGCGCTGCTGCCGAGGGTGTTGGAGGCGGGCCGCAACATCACGCCGATGGAAGCGCGCTGGGCCGTTGAAGACGCGTGGCGCAACCCGCTGGTGCAGCGCCGCTGGACGGCGTTTGCACGCATGCTGTCGGCCGAACAATGCGAGGCGCTGCTGCGCCGCGCCACCGCCAAGAAGCTGGGCACCGGCGTGCTGAACCAGTTGACCGACGCGCAAGCGACCGACGGCTGGAACCTGGAAACGCGCGGCTACGTGCCGCACACGCCAGCCGCCGACGAGCCCGCGGTGCTGCGGCGCATGGAGGCGGCGGGGCCACAGATGCTGCTGGCGATCTGACGGGGCAAGGCTTGGCGAGGCGGGGCTGTTGGCGGCGCGGCATCATCGTCCGCCGCCGCGAAACACGCCCAGTGGGCCCTGTGCCGGAGGCGCTCGGGGTAGTCGGCCGCTGCCTCAAACACCGCGCCAGCGGCTGATGTCGTCGTGCCGCAAGCGGGCTGCATCGCGCCGGTCGGCGGCGTCGAGCAACATCCAGTCGGGCGCGCCGATGTCCCGCAGCGCGTGAGGGCTCAACGCGTTCAGGCCGCTCCACACGCGGCGCTGCTGCGCGCGCTGCGCCCGCACGTGCCGAGCCCGCGCCACGCGCTGAGCGCCCGCCTGCGCCAGAGCGGCCAGGCGGTGCCAGACACGCCACGGCCGCAGGTGGTGGACGGAGAAGGGAGTCGGTGAAGAAGTGCTGGGCAGGCCGCGTGACAGCATGGTGGGCTCCGGGAGGGACTGGGGTTCTGGTAAGCATATGAGTCCGGTTACTGGCTGAACAGCGACTTTTGCTGGCTTGATCGGTCAGCTATGCTTACCAGCATGGCCCGCCTGCCCCTGCACACGCTGCCCACCTTTCGCGCCGTCGCCAAGCTGGCCAACCTGCGCGCCGCAGCCGAACAACTGCACCTGACGCACAGCGCGGTGAGCCAGCAGATCAAGCTGCTCGAAGACCAGCTCGGTTTCCAGCTGTTCGACCGGCGCGGCCGCGGCGTGGTGCTCAACGCAGCGGGCGCGGCGCTGTTGAACTCGGTCGAGCCAGCGCTCGATCAGATCGAGGACGGCCGGCGCGCCGCGAGCGCCGCCGCCTCGGGCACCGAGCACCGCATCCGCATCACGCTGCTGCCGTCGTTCGCCAACCGTTGGCTGCTGCCGCGCCTGGCGAGCTGGCGCGAGCGCCACCCGCACATCAGCATCGAGCTGAACACCTCGCAGCAGGTCGTCGACCTGGCGCAAGAAGGTCTGCACGCCGCGCTGCGCCAGGGCAACGGCCAGTGGCGCGGCCTCGCGGCCGAATGCCTGATCGACTCACCGCTGATCGCGCTCGGCTCGCCCAGCGCCGCGCACCGCCTGCGTGGCTGCGAGCCCAAGGCGCTGGCGTGCGAGCCGCTGCTGGGCAGCCCGACCCTGTGGGCGCGCTGGTTCGCCCTGAGCGGCCTGCGCGTGCGCATCAACCCGGTCGCCACCTTCAGCGATGCCGGGCTGATGCTGCAGGCCGCCGAGCAGGGCCTGGGCCTCACGCTCGCGCGTGAGCTGTTCGCGGCAGATGCGTTGCGCGACGGCCGGCTGGTGCGCTTGTCGCCGCTGGCGTTGCCCGACGAGCAGGCCTACGCCTTCTGGCTCGCCTACCCGCCCGCGCTGGCCGAGTGGCCGCCGCTGGTGGCGCTGCGCGCTTGGTTGAAGGACGAACTCGCCAAGTCGCAGGCGACGATGGACAGCGCGCGAAGCAGGCCTTGAGCGGCCCACGCCACCATGCGTTCGATCGGCCTCGAACGCTTGTCAGCCGCTCGCTGCGTGGGCGCCCGATGCGGTCAACGCAGCGATCTCCGCCGCGGTAAACCCGGCTTCGCTCAGTACCTCCACCGTGTGCTGCCCCACCTCGGGCGCAGGGCGCGGCGGCTCTGGCGTGCTGCGGTCGAAGCGCGGCGCGGGCGCGGGCTGCACCACGCCGTCGATTGTGATGAAGGCGTTGCGGCTGGCCGCGTGCGCGTGCTGCGGCGCTTCGGCGATCGACAGCACCGGGGCAAAACACGCGTCGGTGCCTTCGAGCAACGCACACCATTCGTCGCGGGTCTTCGTCTTGATGATGCGGCCAACGGCCTCTCGCATCTCAGGCCACAAACGGCGGTCGTGCTGGCGCTTGACGAAGCGCTCGTCCAGGCCGATGCGCTGCGCCAGTTCGGCAAAGAATTTCGGCTCCAGCGCGCCGAGTGCGACGAAGCGCGCGTCGGCCGTCTCGTACGTGGCGTAGAACGGCGCGCCGCCGTCCAGCAGGTTCTCGCCGCGCGGTCGGTCCCACGCGCCGCTGGCGTGCAGGCCGTAGAAGATCGACGCGAGCGAGGCCGCACCATCGACCATCGCCGCATCGACCACCTGGCCCAGGCCCGAGGTCTTGCGCTCGTGCAGCGCCGCCAGCAGGCCGAGCGCCAGGTACAGCGCACCTCCGCCGTAGTCGCCCACCAGGTTCAGCGGCGGCACCGGCGCGCCGCCGGGCGGGCCGATGGCGTGCAGCGCGCCGGTCAACGCGATGTAGTTGAGGTCGTGGCCCGCCGCGGCGGCCAGCGGCCCGGTCTGGCCGAAGCCGGTCATGCGGCCGTAGATCAGACCCGCGTTGCGCGCGTGGCAATCGGCCGGGCCCAGGCCGAGCCGCTCCGCGACGCCGGGGCGAAAGCCTTCGATCAGCATGTCGGCGGTGGCCACCAGCCGCAGCACCGCGTCGCGCCCGGCGGGTGTCTTCAAGTCCAGCGCCACCGAGCGCCGGTTGCGCCCGTTGACGTTGAAGCGCGTGGGCATCGCCACGCCCAGGCCGCTGGGTTCGGTGCGGTCGATGCGCACCACGTCGGCGCCCAGGTCGGCCAACAGCATCGCGCACATCGGGCCGGGGCCGATGCTGGCGAGTTCGAGGATGCGCAGGCCGTGCAGGGGTCCCATGTCGAGGTTCCTTCAGCGTGATGTCAGCGTGATGTCGGCGCGGTTTCAGCGCGGCCGGGGTGCGGGCGCGGCGCGGGGGCACTCCGGTGTGGGGCGCCGACGAACAAGGCCATCGCTGCGTCGGTGAGCTCGTCCAGCGTCGCCGCCTTCTCCGCGTCATACCACTGCACCGACCAGTTCAATGCGCCCAGCAGGAGCAGCCGCGCCAGGTGCGGGTCGGCGTTCAGCCGGCCTGCGGCCTTCAGCGCCTGCAGCAGCGGCAGCCACGCGGCTTCGTAGTCGCGCTGCAGTTGGGCGATCGTGGCGCGTTGTTTGGCGTCCAGCGAACGCCATTCGTACAGCATCACCGGAATGAAGTCGCTCTCGGGGCCGAGCAAGATGTCGAAGTGCGTGCGGATGAGCGCCCGCAGCACGACTTCAGGCGACTGCGCGGCGGTCACGCCCGTCACACCCGTTGGACCGACCACGCCATCGCTGCGGTACGGAGGCAGCAGCCCTTGCGCAGCTTGCAGCGTGGCGGCCTGCTGCTGCAGCGCCGCGCGCATGCCCTGCTCCATCACCTCGCACAGCAACGCGTTCTTGCTCTTGAAGTGATAGAACGGCGAGCCCGAATGCATGCCCACCGCCGCGGCGATGTCGCGCGTGCTCGTGGCCGCGAAGCCTTGGGCGCGGAACAGCTTGGCAGCCGCACGCATCAGCTCCTGGCGGCGGTTGCCATCGTCGCGCTCTTCCAGCGTCTTGCGCGGCCGGCCGCGCGGGCGGCGTGGCGCGGGGGCAAGCACACTGGCCGACTCGACGTCCGACTCGTTCATCAAGGCCATCACCGCTCGGTCATCGCCCCGGCAAGCCCATCGCCCGCGCGATCACCTCTTTCATGATCTCGTTCGTGCCGCCATAAATGCGCTGCACGCGCGCATCGACGAACGCACGTGCGATCGGGTACTCCCACATATAGCCGTAGCCGCCGAACAGCTGCACGCATTCGTCGATGACCTTGTTCTCGAGGTCGCTGACCCAGTACTTGGCCATCGACGCGGTCGCGGTGTCGAGCTTGTCCTCCAGCAGCAGCGCGATGCACTTGTCGACAAACACCTGCGCGATCTGCACCTGCGTCTGCAACTCGGCGAGCTTGAAGCGGGTGTTCTGGTACTGCGCCACCGCCTGGCCAAAGACCTTGCGGTCCTTCACATAGGCCATCGTCCAGTCGATCGCGGCTTGCGACTTGGCCGCCGCGCCGATGGCGATCTGCATGCGCTCCCACGGCAGTTGCTCCATCAGCGAGACGAAGCCGCGGTTCAGCGGGCCGAGCAGGTTGGCCGCCGGCACTTTCACGTCGTTGAAGAACAGCTCGGCCGTGTCTTGCGCCTTCAAGCCGACTTTCTTCAGCCGCTTGCCGGTCTCGAAGCCCGGCATGCCGCGTTCGACCAGCAACAGGCTCGTGCCCTTGGCGCCGGCAGCCGGGTCGGTCTTGGCGACAACGATCACCAGGTCGGCGTGCCAGCCGTTCGTGATGAAGGTCTTGGAGCCGTTGAGCAGGTAGTGGTCGCCCGTCTCGTCATGCTTCAACAGGGCCGTGGACTTCACGCCCTGCAAGTCGGAGCCCGCCGCTGGCTCGCTCATCGCGATCGCGCCGATCATGTCGCCGCGCGCCATCGCCGGCAGGTACTTCTGCTTCTGCGCCTCGGTGCCGTAGTGTTCGATGTATGGCGCCACGATCTCGTTGTGCAGCCCGTAGCCGATGCCGCTGTAGCCGCCGCGCGCTAGCTCCTCCATCTGCACCACCGAGTACAGCCGGTCGGCGCCCGCGCCGCCGTATTGCTCCGGCATCGTCATGCACAAAAAGCCGTTCGCGCCGGCCTTGCGCCAGACCTCGCGGTCCACGTAGCCCTGCTCCTCCCAATCGGCGTGGAAGGGCGCGATCTCTTTGTCGCAGAAGCGGCGGAAGCTGTCGCGGAAGGCTTCGTGCTCGGGGCTGAAAAGGGTGCGTTCGATCATCGTGAACCTCGCTGGGTGGACGCGCGCGCTGAATGGCAGAGGCGATTTATGAAAAGCGCTTGCTTGGTGCAAAGTCTATACTGCCACGCAGCCTTTCCTGCCTTCGTTTTCAGCCCCCAATTCAGGAGCACCACCATGACCGAAGCCTTCGTCTACGACGCCATCCGCACGCCGCGCGGCAAGGGCAAGAAGGACGGCAGCCTGCACGAGGTGAAGCCCGTCAACCTGCTGGCCGGTGTGCTGACCGAGCTGCAGCGGCGCAACGACTTCGACACCGCGCAGATCGACGACATCGTGATGGGCGTGGTCTCGCCGGTGGGCGAACAGGGCTCGGTGATCGCGAAGGTGGCGGCGCTGAAGGCGGGCTGGGACTTTCGCGCCTCGGGCGTGCAGATCAACCGCTTTTGCGCGTCGGGCCTGGAGGCGGTGAACATGGCCGCGCAGAAAGTGCGCTCGGGTTGGGAAGACCTGGTGGTGGCCGGCGGCGTGGAGAGCATGAGCCGCGTGCCGATCGGCTCCGACAGCGGCGCGTGGGCGCACGACCCGGAGACGAATTCTGCGACCGCGTTCGTGCCGCAAGGCGTGGGGGCCGACCTGATCGCGACGATGGAGGGTTTCAGCCGGCACGACGTCGATGCGTTTGCGCTGGAGTCGCAGAAGCGCGCCGCCAAGGCGCGCGAGGGTGGCTACTTTGCCGGCTCGGTGGTGCCGGTGAAGGACTTTCTGGACCAGACGATCCTGGACCACGACGAGTTCATCAAGGCGCACACCACGCTGGAAGGACTGGCCTCGCTGAAGCCGGCGTTCGAACAGATGGGCGCGATGGGCTTCGATGCGGTGGCGCTGACGCGCTACCCGCAGGTCGAGCGCATCCAGCACGTGCACCACGCGGGCAATTCGTCGGGCATCGTCGATGGTGCGGCGGCGATCCTCATTGGCTCCGAAGCAGCGGGCAAGGCGCACGGCTTCAAGCCCCGCGCGCGCATCGTCGCCGCCGCGTTGAGCGGGGCCGACCCGACCATCATGCTCACCGGCCCGATGCCGGCCGCGCGCAAAGCGCTGGCCAAGGCCGGCCTGGGCATCGACGACATCGACCTGTTCGAAGTGAACGAGGCGTTCGCCGCGGTGCCGATGCGCTTCATGAAGGAACTGGGCGTGCCGCACGAGAAGGTGAACGTGAACGGCGGCGCGATCGCGATGGGGCACCCGCTGGGCGCCACCGGCGCGATGATCCTGAACACGCTGATCGACGAGTTGCACCGGCGCGAACTGCGCTACGGGCTGGCCACCTTGTGCGTCGGCGGCGGCATGGGCATTGCCACGATCGTGGAGCGGATCTGAATGAAGACCATCCGCTACGAACTGCAAGACGGCATCGCCACGCTGACCTTCGACGAGCCCGGCTCGCCGGTCAACACGATGTGCGTGGACTGGCAGCACGACATGACCGAGGCGGCCGCGCGCGTGCTGGCCGACAAGGACCAGATCAAGGGCATCGTGCTCGCTTCCGCCAAGAGCACCTTCTTCGCCGGTGCCGACCTGAAGGGCGTGATGCGCCTGACGCCGGCCGACGCACCGCAGAGCTACGCGATGGTCGAGTTGGTGAAGAAGAACTTCCGCACCATCGAGACACTCGGCAAGCCGGTGGTGAGCTGCCTGAACGGCACCGCGCTCGGTGGCGGTTGGGAGCTGGCGCTGGTGGGCCACCACCGCATTGCGGTGGACGACAGCCGAATCCAGTTCGGCATGCCCGAGGTCACGCTCGGCCTGTTGCCCGGCGCCTCGGGCGTGACCAAGATGACGCGCCACCTGGGGCTGCTCGGCGCTCAACCTTACCTCGTCGAAGGCAAGCTGTTCGGCCCGCGCGAAGCACGCGACCTGGGCCTGGTGCACGACTTGGTGGACGACGCGACCTACCTGCGCCCGCGCGCGTTGGCGTGGCTGGACGGGCGCGCGACAGCGCAACACCCGTGGGAAGCGGCGGACTACAAGATCCCCGGCGGCCTGCCCTCCAGCCCCAAGATCGCCGGCATGCTGACCGTGGCGCCAGCGATGCTGAAGAAGCAGACGCGCGGCCTGCTGCCGGCGCCCGAGGCGATCCTCGCGTGCATGGTCGAAGGCGCGATGGTGGACATGCCCACCGCCTTGCGCATCGAGAGCCGCTACCTTGCCAAACTCATGACCGGCGCGAACGCGAAGGCCATGATCAACACCTTCTTCTTCAACCTGAACGCGATCAAGAGCGGCCAGTCGCGCCCCGGCAAGGCGCCGAAGTTCAAGCCCGCGATGGTGGGCGTGCTGGGCGCCGGCATGATGGGTGGCGGCATTGCCTACGCGCAAGCGAGCCGCGGCATCGTGACGGTGCTGAAGGACGTGAGCCGCGAGAAGGCCGAGATGGGCAAGGCCTACAGCATCAAGGTGATGCAGCCGAGAGTCGAGAAGGGTGCGATGAAATCGAGCGACCAGGTGATCGTGCTCGACCACATCCGCACCACCGACCACCCGCGCGACCTGCAGGGCTGCGAGCTGATCATCGAAGCGGTGTTCGAGAACCGCGAGATCAAGGCGCGCGCCACGAAAGAGGCCGAGCCGATGCTGGCCGACGGAGGCTTCTTCGCGTCGAACACCTCCACGCTGCCGATCAGCGGCCTGGCCGCGGCGAGTGCGCGGCCGGAGAAGTTCATCGGCATCCACTTCTTCAGCCCCGTCGACAAGATGAAGGTGGTGGAGATCGTGCGCGGCCAGCAGACCGACGACGAAACGGTGGCACGCGCGTTCGACTACGTGCAGGCGCTGGGCAAGATCCCGATCGTCGTGAACGACTCGCGCGGCTTCTTCACCAGCCGGGTGTTCGGCACTTTCGTGCGCGAGGGCGTGGCGATGCTCGGCGAGGGCATCCCCGCCGCGGCGATCGAGAACGCCGGCATCCAGGCCGGCATGCCGGTCGGGCCGCTGGCGGTGGTCGACGAAACCTCGCTCAGCCTGAGCGTGCACGTGATGGAGCAGACGCGCGCCGACTTTGCGGCCGAAGGCAAAGCGTATGTCACCTCACCCGGCGAGGCGCTGATCGAGCGCATGGTGAAGGAACACAAGCGGCCCGGCCGCGCTGGTGGCGGCGGCTTCTACGACTACCCGGCGGGTGGCAAAAAGCACCTGTGGCCGCAGCTCAAACCGCTGTTCGAGAAGCCCGGCCTGGCCTGGGACATCACCGAGATGAAGGACCGGCTGCTCTACCGCCAGGCCATCGAAACCGCGCGCTGCCTGAGCGAGAACGTACTGACCACCGTCGCCGAAGCCAACGTCGGGTCGATCTTCGCGATCGGCTTCCCGGCCTGGACGGGCGGGGCGATGCAGTTCATCTACGGCATGGGCATTGATGCGTTCATGCGCAGGGCCGATGAATTGGCGCAGCGGCATGGCGATGGGTTTCGCATCAGCCCGGATGTGGCGGACGCGATTCGGCGGCATGAGCCGAAGTGGTGAGGTGGCCTTTGACCTGACCGCGGCTCGTTCGCGGTGCGAAGTGCCGATGAGGCGGGCTCATTCCAGTTTCGCTTGACGGTTGGCGCGCTCGCGCCAGGCGACACCCGGCAGAGGCTCATGCGGGGGCGGTCGCCGAGTACGGCGACTCCGCTGCGCTGCTCGGTCTGAAGGTCGCGTCGGCAAACTCACTGCGCTCCCTTCGGTCCGCTCCGTTCAAACAATGCCGACGGGTCAGTTCACGAAGCGCGCGAGCGCGCCGACCTTCAGCCCTGTGCTGCTCGCCGCCCCCGAAATCGCCCCTGCCGGGTGCCGCCTGGCGCTTTTCGCTGCTGGCACGCGCGCCATCAGTGGTGGTGCCTGAGGAATTCAATGTGTTGATCAATCCGATGCACGCCGACATCGCAAGCGTCAAAGCGAAGAAGGTGCGCAAGTGGCTGTACGACGCGCGGCTTGCGCGAAAGCGGGCGAGTTGACGCAGAAGCCCGCGCGAGCAGCGCGCATCGGATCAAACCCCTTCGACGCGAGGATCGCCCTCGCGCACGAGGGCGGCAAAGTGCTTGCGGTCCAGCGTCACCAGCGCCTCGGCGCCGCTCTTGCGCGCGGCCACGAGGTGCAGGTAGTCGTACACCGCGCCGCCACGCACGCCGCGTGACTGGGCTTGTGCCAGCGCCGCCATCACGTCGCGCTCGGTCAGCGCCACTGTTTTCACGTACGGCAGCACGCTCTCGTGAATCAGCCGGTGCGCCAGGTCTGCACCGACGCGCAAGCCCTGCGCGCCGCCGGTGAGGGTGGAGAACACCTCGGCCAGCGCATGCACATACAGCATGTGGCCGCCTTGCAGCAGCAGCGCGCTGCAGGCTTCGTGGTGCGGTTCGGCCTCGTGCAGAGAAGCGAGCACCACCGAACTGTCGAGAAGGCGCATCAGCAGCGCGGCCGCGGCGTGCGTGGCATCGGCAGCAACAGGAGCGGCGAAGTCGGCGACGACATGGACGACGGAGCCGGCGACTGAATCAACGCCGCACGAATCAGCGCCGCACGTCGCGACGGCCCGCGCGCGCAGCCTGCGTCTGGCGCTCGGCGCGAATCGCTGTCGCCGCGTCCAGCGGCTCGCCGGTGGATGCCAGTACCAGGCGCCCGCCCTTGCGCACGACGGCGGCCTCGGGCGGCGCCTCAGGCGTCAGCTCGATGCGCTCGCCCACCACTTCAACGGTGAACCGAGCGCCCGGTGCCAAGCGCAACTGCTTGCGCACTTCGCTGGGCAAGACGACGCGGCCGGTGCTGTCGAGGGTGGTGGAGTCCATGGCTTGTTGGCTGGGAAGGGATGTGGGACGTGACCTGGGGCGCATTGTGCCACGCCCTGGCAATTGAGCAGACCGGCTCCCCGAGGAGTCGTTCTTGCGGCCGGTTCCCGCAGACTGGGGCCATCGCACACCGCAGTTGGCAGCCCGATTGATGCAGTCCTCGCTAAAATGCACCGAACCTGAATCTCTGCATCTGGAGCCATCATGCGCACCACCTTCACCTTGGACGACGACGCTGCCGCGCTGGCGCAAAACTACGCCAAGGCTCGCTCGTTGCGGCTGGGCAAGGCGGTGTCGGAGTTGATCCGCCGCGCCAGCACGCCGCCCGTCGGCTTGAAGAAGAAGGGTGGGCTTTGGGTGATTGCGGCACCGCCCGGCGCGCCCAAGATGACCTCGCAGCAGGTCAAGGACATGATCGACGATCTGCCCTGAAGGCGGCCCATGGCGCAGCATCTGCTGGACGTCAATGCGCTGATCGCGCTGAGCTGGGAAGGGCACGCCCACCACGACCGGATGGTGGCCTGGTTCAAGCGTCATGCCAGGGGCGGCTGGGCCACCTGTGCCATCACACAAGCCGGCTTCGTGCGGGTGCTCAGCCAACCGGCGCTGGGCCCGGCGGCGTCCACGGTCGCCGAACTGGCCGAGGCGCTGGCGCACAACCTGGCGCACCCTGCGCACCGGCTGCTGGCGCTGGACTTCGACTTCGCTGCCGTGCAGGCCTGTTGCACGGGCGGCGTGGTCGGCCATCGGCAGGTGACCGACGCCTACCTGCTCACCGCGGCCGTGCGCAGCGGCATGAAGCTGTTGACCTTCGACAGCGGTCTGAGCACGCTGCTGGCTGGCGCTGCCGAGCGCAGCGCCCATATCGAGGTGCTGCGGTAGCTGCGGCTGCCCAACGGCTCGATGTATTTTGGCGGGCACTTGCCGCTCTGTTCGCGGGATCAAACCGCCTCGGGCGGCTTGACCATTCGGCAACCGAGCACGCCTGGGAGGCGACCATGAATGAACACGCACCCCTGCCGACCATCGAGAGGATCGAAACCTTGCGGCAGTTCTTCCGGTCGCGCCGAAGCGCCGCCGACTGGCCGCAAGACGCCACGACCGCGGGCAGCGCCTGGGCGTCCACCCAATGGCCTCAGACCGAGTGGAGCGACACCCTGCTCGACCTTGAGGCACCGGAAGCCGACTGAAGGGCAGCGCATCGCGCGGGCGCTTGGCCCGCGCGCGCCCGTCACGACGGCAGAAAGTCCACCGGCCAGTTCACCACCATCTGCGCCACGTCCTTCGCGCCGAAGTTGAACTGGCGGATGCGCGCGAGCAGCTTGCTTTCCAACTCGGGCGACTTCAGCTCGCTGGAGACGATGCGGCACTCCACCTCGCCCGACGGCGCGATCTTCAGCTCCAGCACGACCTTGCCTTGCAACGCCGGCTCTTCGCGCAGCGCGCGGTTGTAGATGGCGTAGATCGCGCCCTTGTTGCGCTCGAACACGAGCTTGATCTCTTCGATCGAGCGCGAGGCCTTGCCGCTGCCTTCGCGCTGCACCGTGCCGCCCGCTCCACCCCCGGTGCCGGTGCCATCGCCCCGGCCGCCGCGCACACCGCCGCCGCCTGCGCCACCGCCACCCCCGCCGCCGGCCACGCCTTCGACCAGCGTGGTCGCGCGGCCCGCCAGCCCGCCGCCGCCGGTGTTGCGGCTGTAGGCCGCGGTGTTGATGCCGCCGCTGCCGCCGGTGGCGTTGCTGGTGATCATCGAGCGGTCGGGCACGCCCGCGTCTTTGCCGGCGCCAACGCCCACGCCGGTGGTGGTGCCCACGCCAGGGCCTTGCTTGATGTCTTGCGACAACTGCACCGCCACCGGCGCGCCGCGCAGTTCGGCCAACTGGTCGGCCATGGCGAGCAGGCCAACGCCCGACGCCTTCTTGCGCGCGTTGTCGGCCAGCTGTTCACCCGGCGGCTTGTTCGGCTGCGGCTGGCGCGCTTCGGGCGCGACCGCGGCCTTGGGCGGCTGGGGCCGCGCGGGCTCGGGTTTGTTGAGGCTGGGCGTCGGCGGCGTGGGCGTGGCCTCGGCTTTGGGCACCGCAGGCGCCTTGATCGGCGGTGGCGGCGGCACGGGCTCGCGTTCGAGCAGCAGCTTGGCCAGCCGCGGCGGCAGTTCTTGCGGCTGGGTGCGGTCGACCTTGGGCGGCGGCACGAAGATCATCGCCAGGCACAGCAGCCCGGCCACGATCATCACATTGCGCAGGATGCGCCGAAAGCGCGCTTCGTCTTCGACCGACGGCGACCACGCGAGCAGCGGCGCGCGGAAAGAAATCGCGGCAGCGGCGCTCATGCTTCCTTCCTCCGCACCGCAAACGACACGTCGCTGAAGTTGGCGCGCGCGCTGGTGTACATCACCTTGCGCAGCAGGCTGTAGGGGATGTTCTGGTCGCCCATGATCGTGATCGCCTTGGTCTGCGCCTGGTTCTCGGCGCGCACCACCTGGCGGTTGGCGAGCAGGTCGAGCTCGGCCTTCAGCGGCTCGATGAGTTCGCCCTTGTTCGCCATCACGTCGGCCACCGAAGCGACCTTGCGGCCATCGACCAGGATGTCGGTGCCGCTCACCACCACGACGATGGTCTCCTTCGGCGCCTTCTCGGCCATCGACTCGGGCAGCTTCACCGCCTTGGGGCTGGCCATCAGCTCCACGCCCGACGCGCTGGAGAGCAGGAAGAAGATGAGGATCGTGAACACGTCGATCAGCGACACCAGGTTCATGTCGAGCATGTTCTGGTTGCGGCTCTTTCGTTCGGCGCGCTTTTGCAGCGGGGTCAGTTTCATGTCGGCCTCCGTTGGGTCACTTCGGCTTGGATGGCGCTGATGCCGCGGATGGCACGGAAGTCGGCGCGTCTCCGATCGAGATGTTCGGGAACAGCTCCGCGCGCGTCACCTTGTTGCCCGCCACCGTCTGCGCCTCGCGCATCGCGTCCATCACCTGCACCAGCGTGTCGTACGACGTGTTGGGTTCGGCGAGCAACGTGGAGTCGGTCTTGTCGGGGAACTTGGCCTTGATCTGCACCATCAGCGACGACAGCGCCTTCACGTCGGGCCCGGCGGCTGTGGGCGTGCCGGCGGCCGTGCGCACCGAAGCCACGTTCGGGATGCTCTGGATCAAGCCGCCGATGCGGTCGCCGACCTCCAGGCTCTCGGGCCGGATCACGACTTCGAGCTTCAGGTCTTCGGCCTTCAACTGCTCCACTCCTGAGTTCTGCGCCGGCAGCGACACGTCCAGCACCGACAGCCGAGTGAATACCGCGGTGGACAGCAAAAAGGGCACCAGCACCACGATCAGGTTGATGAACGCGGTGATCTCCAGGTGCGCGGCCTCTTTGCGCAGGCGACGGACTCGCATGGTCGGCGCTCCTTCTCTTCTCTATCGGGTCTGTCGGACTATCGAGCCGGCGTCTGCTCGGTCTTCAGGCGCTGCACCAGGTTCAGGAAGCTGATCTTGGCGCCTTCGAGTCCGTCGACGATCTCGCTCGTCTTGGCCTGCAAGAACGAGTGGATCAGCAGGAACGGAATGGCCACCATCAGCGCGAACGCGGTGTTGTTCATCGCGATCGAGATCGAGGCCGACAGCAGCTCGGCCTTCTCGGCCGGGTTGACCTGCGCCACCGCGGTGAAGCCCTTGATGAGGCCGATGATCGTGCCCAGCAGGCCCACCAGCGTGATCACGTTGGCGAAGGTCGCGATGTAATGCGTGCGCTTCTCCAGCCGCGGCACGATTTCCATCATGCCCTCCTCCATCGCCGCGTCGAAGTCTTCGCGCCGGCCCGGGCTCTGCATGCGCGTGAGGCCGTAGTTGACGATGCGGCCGATCGCCGAATCGGACTTGGCGGTCACGCTGTGCGCTTCCTTGAACTTGCCGCTTTCCAGCATCGGCTTGACCTGCGACCACATCTTGCGGTTTTCGCTGCGCGCGCGGTTCAGGAAGATGAAGCGCTCGATCGCGATCGTCACCCCCATCACCATGATCAGCAGGCTGGGGTAGATGAACCAGCCGCAATCCACGAAGAACTTCACTATGGTCTGAAAGGTATCCATCGATCTATCTCCTGAGAAATCCTGGGAACAATAAGGCTCGAAAGGCGGTGTGTGATTCGGGCGTGAGGGCGGGCAGGTGCGCGGCGGTCACTTGGCCGGTGCTGCCGCAGCCGGCGCGGCGGGCGCCAAAGCGCCTGCGGCCGCTGGCGTACGGAGCTGGCCGTCGTACTGCACCTGGCGGCGGAACACGTCGCGGTCGACCGGCGCGAGCGCCTCGTCGAGCACGCTGCCGCCGGGGCGGCCCGACAGCTCGCCGGGGAAGGGCTTCTTCCACGGCACGATGTACAGCACCTTGGGCAGCTCGCGGTTGCCGATGATTCGGGTGCGGTCGATCTCGGCGCGGTCTTGCGCGAGGGCCGGTGGGGCGCAGAGTGCTGTGCCCAGCGCGGCCGCCAGCGCGAGCATCGTCACGCCGCGATGTGGGGATCGGATCGGGTTCATTCCTTCTCCTTCTGGCTGACGGTCGTGGGCGTCGTCGCCGTCGCCGGCTTGCGGTTCTTCAGGTCGGCCACCCACTTGGCGACCGTCGCGTCGCCACCGGGTTGCAGCGCGAGGTACTTGTCGTAAAGCTCGAGCGCGCGCTTGCTGTCGGCCAAATACAGGTCGTGCAGGATGCCGAGGTTGAGCACCGCCGCCGCATACGCCGGGTCGAGGTCGATCGCGGCCTCGTACGCTTCGCGCGCCTTCGCAAACTGGCCGTTCTGCCGGTAGCTGATGCCGAGCTGGTTGAAATAGGCCGGCTGCTTGGGATTCGCGCGCACCGACTTTTCGCCCTCGGCCACCGCCTCGGCCGACTTGCCAGCCTGGCGCAACAGCGTGCCGAGCTGCGCATGCGGCCCGCCGAGTTCGGGGTTGGATTGCACCAGCGCGCGAAAGCCGCGCTCGGCCTCGGCCACGTTGCCGGCGCGCAGTTGCCGGCGCGCTTCGTCGTAGGCGCGCTGCACGGCCGCCGCCACCGGCGCGTCGGGCTCGCGCGTGATGCGCTGCGGCAACGCCGAAGCTGGCGATGAGGGCACCGACGATTGCGGCGACGAGGGCACCGACGATTGCGGCGACGCAATCAACGCCGAGCCCCCGCCAGCCGGCGCGGTGCCGGCGCGCTCGGCCGCGGCTGCACGTTCAGCGGGTGATGCCGTGGCTGGCGCATTCGACCTTGCCGCAGCTGCGGGCTCAGCAGGTGTTGTGGGCGCGGGCGATGCGGGCGCAGCAGCCACCGCCGGCCCACCCAGCGGCACCGACTTGAAGACCGAGCCGAGCGAGGAGACCGACGCACAGCCGGCCAGGCTTGCCGCGCTGAGCACCAGCACAGCGGCCCGCGATGCTCTGACGAGTTCAACGGATCGCATCGATCACCTCGCTGCGTTCTGTCTTGCCATAGCGCACCGGCCGCAACTCGCGCAGCGCGTTGAAGCTGTTCTTGACCCACTCGTCGTAGATGCCCTTGGACGCGCGGCGCGCGTTCACTTCGTGCAGCTCGGTGGCCTTCTCTTCGAACGGGAAGGCCTGCTCTTCGAGCAGCACGTTGTACTGCTCCAGCTCGGCTTTCTTCAGCCCCTTGGGCCGCTGCGACGTGAGCAACGCCTTGCCGAAGTCCTGGTAAAGCGCGGCAGTGCGGTAAGTGGCGGCGGTGACCACGTCGGCCACTCCATAGTCGGACGCGACGGCGTAGGCCTTCAACACGTCTTGCATCTTGTCCTTCTTGAGCTTGAGCTGGCGCGCCAGCGGCTCGACCAGCGCGACCTTGCGGTACTCGGCCATCGCCGGCTCGGCGAGCGCGAGCGCGGCGGTGGCCCCGAGGTAGCGCGTGCGGTCGGTGCGGGCGTTGCCGGCGCGCTGGTCGGCCTGGAAAACCTCGCGCATCAACGCGAGTTCGCGCGTCGTGTTGCCGTCGGCCTTGGCCAAACGCGCCAAGCGGTAGCGCGCTTCTAGCGCACGCTCCATCGGATCGGGGTGCTGCGCCAGGTAGCGCTCGTAGGCGCGCGTGGCCTGCACGCGCGAGGCGCCTTTCTCGACCGACTTCTCGTGCAGCTCGGCGGCTTGCCACTGCGCTTCGCGCGCGAGCTTCGGGTCTTTGCTGGTCGACGCGACACGCTCGAACTCGCCCGCCGCCTGCGCCCAGTTGCCTTTCTCAAGATACGCCACCGCGAGCTTGTTGCCGACCTCGGGCTGCAGCGGGTGGTTGGGGAAGCGCTGGCGGAAGTCCTCCAGCGTCTTGATCGCGCCGTCCCAGTCCTTCAGCACGATCAGCGCGGCGGCTGCGTCGTACTGCGCGGTGGCGCGCACGGTGGACTGCGGTGCCACAGAAGCGATGCGGTTGAAGTGCCCGACCGCGTCCTGCGGCTTGTTGGCGGCACGCGCCTGCTCGCCTTGTTTGTAGATGGCCGCGGCCTGGCGTTCGACGAGGTCGGCGCGCGCCGGGTCGCGCTCGGGCAGCAGCGCAATCACTTCGGCGTAGCCGCGCTCGGCCTTGGCAAACTCGCCGCGTTCGAAGGCGGCGTGCGCCAGCACCGTCCACGCGACGCGGCGTTGCGTGGCGCCGGCCGGCGGTTGCAGGTCGAGCACTTGCTGGGCGAGGCGAGCGGCTTGCTCAGTGTCTTTCAGCGCAAACAGTTTTTCGGCCGCATCGGTCAGCACAGCGCCCGCGCGCGGGTCGGTGCGGAAGGTGCGGGCAAAGCGCATCGCGCTGTCGACGCTGGCCTTCTGCAGCGCGGGCAGCTCGGCCGGCGTGGCGCGCTTTTGCCGCTCGGCCTGGGCCAGCAGTGCGGCGTAGCCGGCGTCGGCGCTCTTGGCGTGCTGCGGGTAGCCGTAGGCCGTCTTCTCGTACTCCACACCCGCGTCGGCAAAACGCTGGTCTTCGAAGAGCAGCTCGGCGAGCAGGAAGTTGTTCTGCGGCGCTTCCGCGTCGGTCGGGAACGAGGCGATGTAAGCGCGGTACCAGCGCACAGCCTCTTGGTAGTCGGCGGTCGCCTTGCTCTTTTGCGCGCTCGCGTGGTAGTGGCGCGCCAGCTCGGCCAGGTGCGTCTTCACCAGCGGCTGCGCGCCATCCCAGCCCTTCGGGTTGGCGCGGCGGAATTCGCTGTCGGCGCCGTAGCGCGACACGTAGTCCTTCTTCGCCTCCAGCGCCAGGTTGGCAAAGCCGTTCTTCTCATAGATCTCGATCACGCGCGTCTGCAGCAGCGGCGCCTGCGCGTGCAGCGGGTTGGCGCGCGCGAACTTGCCGAGCGTGTCGGCCGCGTCCTTGGTGCGCTCTTGCTTGATATAGAGCTCGCCGAGTTGCTGGTAGACGCGGAATTCGTAACTGCGCCGCGCATCGGAATTGATGTAGGGCGGGATCGACTCGGCGCCCTGCAAGTTCGCCAGGCTCAGGCTGGCGACGCGGAAGGTGTCTTCCACCAGCTCGCGGTCGGCCCGTGCCAGGCGCGGCAAGCTGTCGATGTCGCCACCGTCGTCGCGGCCGGCCAGCGTCAGGTCGAGCACGCCGAAGAAGGAGTTCAGCGCCTCGTCGAGCCGGCCCTGCTTGAAGCGCGACCAGCCCTCCATGTAGAGCGAGCGGCTTTGGTACGGGCTCGCCTTGCCGCTGGCGAGCACGGTGGCGTAAGCCTTTTCAGCGCGTGCGTAGTCTTGCGTCGCGAACAGCAACTCGCCGCGGCGGAAGAAGGCTTCATCGCGGTACTCGGTCTGCGGGAACTCGGCCACCAGCCGGTCGAGCGTCTTGGCCGACTCTTCGAGCTTGCCGCCTTGCTCCTGGGCGCGCGCGAGTTGGTACAGCACGCGGTCGTTGCCGGGGTCTTTCGGGTAGGCCTTGAGGTATTCCTCGTAGCGCGCGATGGCGGCGCGGTAGTCGGGGTCGGTGGCGGCGGCGCCCGCCGTCGCAGCAGCACCGGGCGCGGGCAGCCCGTTCGCGCTGCGCGTGTCGGCCGCGTCCATCTCGATGTCGCCGAGGCGGCGCAGCGCTTCGGCGCGCTGCGGCGCGTTGGGCGCCACCTCGAGGAACTTCTTGTACGCGGCGATGGCCTTCTCTTCGCTGGCGGCGATGCCGGCGTCGTCGGCCACCACGACCTCGCCGCGCATCGCCAGGCTCTTCAGCGTCGGCTCGTTGTCGGGCGTGGCCATGCGGATCGCGGGCTTGCCGGCGCAGGCCGCAAGCAGGCCGGCGGCCGCCAGCGCGAACAGCAGGCGCGACTGGCGCAGCGGGCTACGGCTTGGTCGCACGGGGAGCCTCGGCAGGGTTGGTGGCAGGCACGGCTTCGCCGGCATTCGGCAAGTTCAAGCGCAGCGGCCGGTTGGCGCGGTCGTACAACTGCGCCACCGCAAAGCGGGCCTGCAAGGTGTAGCCGGCCAGCCGCTCTTTCTGGCGCGTGAGTTCGGCGACGGCAATGTCCTGCACCGCCTGTTGCTGTTCGGTGCTGAGGGCCACCACGCGCGGCAGCAGCGCCTTGAGCGTCGGGTCGAGCGCTTTGATGCGTTTGCCGAAGGTGTCGAAGCGCGCCGGCTCGTCGGTCTGCGCCTGCGCCAACGCGGCGTCGCGGCCACGCACCTGGGCGAGCTGTTCGTCGAGCTCACGAAGGTGCTTCTTCGCCTCCCAGGTGCGTGCCGCCTGCGCTTGCGCCAGCCGCCACGTCAGCGCGCCGGCCACGCGGGCGGCGCGTTCGCGGGCGGCAACCACCTCCGGGTCGGTCGATGTCGCCAGCGCTTTCAGCGTCGCCTGAACGCTCGCGAGCCGCTGCTGCAGCGCCTGCTCGCGCGCGTCGGCAAAGGCCGCGCCATCAGCCTCGATCTCGGCGCGTGTCAACTCGCCCGCGAGAGCGTCGCGGCGCTTTTGCTGCGCGTCGATGCCGGTCTCGCCAGCCTTCGCGCGGATCTGCGGCAGCCGCTCGGCATAGGCTTTGCGTCGTGTGGCGAGCATGTCGTCGAAGACGCCGAGCTTGTCTTGCCATTCGACGAGGTTCTGCTGCAGGAAGCGCAGGTCGCGCAGGTTCTTGAACGCCTCTTGAAACTCGTGCTGCGCCAGCACTTGCGACAGGTGGTTGCCGTGCGGCATCTCCGGCAGCTCCTTGATGCTCCAGAACCAGCCCATCTGGTCGCCGGGGTTGCGCTGCATCAGGCCGTCGACGAGCTTGCCGCTGCGGATCGCGGCGATCGATTGGTCGAGGTTCGCCGACTCGCGCTCGAACACCGCGAGCGCATCGTTGTACTGCGTCAGCGACTGGCCGTAAGCGCCGATCTCGGCATACGCGTACGGCACGGCCAGCCGCGCTTCCAACACCGCCGCGTCGCTCAAGTCGCGCTGCCAGAGTTCGCCCCAGGGCACCAGCGCCAGGCGCGGCTGCTTCATCGCCAGCGCCGCCCAGCCGAAGCCGAGCAGCGCCTTGTTGGCGTGCAGGCTGGTCAGCCGCACGCGTTCCAGATAGCCGCGTGCGGTCTCGGGTTTGTCGTCCTGCAGCGCGGTGTAGCCGAGCGCGACGTTGGCCTTGTCGCGCAGGCTGCGCAGTTCTTCGTCGGGTGCCGGTGCGCGGCCCAGTTCGTCGAGCAGCTTGCTGCCGCCTTCGATGTCGCCGGCGCGGATAAGCGCCACGCCGAGGTTGAAGCGAACGTACGGGCTGGCGGGGTTGGCTTCCTTTCGACCGGCGGTCATCGCTTTCAGGATGTCGGTCGCGCCGGCAAAGTCGGCACGCGCCATCAGCAGGTTGGCGTGCAGCAGGCCGCGCTCTTCTTCGAGCTCGGGCGGCAGCGCGTCCTTCACACGGGTGATCGCGTCTTCGGCCTCGGGCAGGAAGCCGCGCTGGTAGCGAATCTTGGCGAGGTAGAACCAGGCCCGGTCGCGCACCGCGGGCGAGGCGCCCTTGTCGAGCAGCGCGGTGAAGATGTCGCCGGCTTCGCGGTGCTGCCCGTACGACAGCAGCATGCCGCCGCGCAGCAGCTCGGCCTCGTCGGCATGCTGCGCGACGCGGTTGAAGTGCTGCGAGGTCATCAGGCCGGTGATCGAGCTGAAGTACTTGTCTTGATAAAAGTGGAACAGCGTGTCGCCGTAGTGCGGGTCGCGGATGGGCTGCAGCGGCGGCTCGGCGGCTGTGGCTGCGCCGGCCGTCGCGCTCACGACGACAGCCACGCAGGCCGCGGCCACCGCAGCCGCCATCAAGCGCCGCAGGGGCTGGTGAACGCTGAAACCACGCGTCATCACGGTCTTGTCGCTGAACGAGGTTGCCGAGCCTGCGCGGCTACTGCCACACCCGCACGTCGAACTCCGGCTGCAGCTTCTGAGCGGAGTCCTTGATGCGCAGCTCGATGTACTTGGCGTCGGTGCCCTTGTCGAACTTGACCGTCGCGCCGCGCTTGTAGTCGCGCGAGTTCGGCCCGCCGCCAGTGAAGGTGGCCACCAGTTCGTGCGGGCCGGTGCGCAGGTTGCCCAGGTACACGCGCTGCACGCCGCCGCGGTGCAGCGCCTTCACCTCGGCGGGGGTGTAGAGGTAGTTGGCAACCAACTTGTCGTCGAGCTTGATCTGCACCGAGTCGAGCTCGAAGAGTTTGCCCACGTCCATCGACACGAACAGCGCCACCTGCGTGTTGGCCGGGAACAGCAGTTCTTCTTCGAGCACGAGCAGGTCGCGGTTGAGCTTGATGACGTCGCTCTTGGCGTCTTGAATGCGGCTGTCCAGGCTGGCGGGGGCAGCACTGGCCGCCGGTGCGGCGGGTGCTGCGGCAGCGGTTGCAGAAGGCGTGGTGGCAGGCGCGGCTGCAGCCGCAGGAGCGGCGGGCGCCGGCGTCGGAGCTGCCGGGGGCACCGCGGCGGGCATTGCGGCGGGTACTGCGGCGGGTATTGCGACGGGTGCGGCGGGCATTGCGCCCGCAGGCGCCGCCGGCCGCACCGGCGCGGCGCTCTGCGCCTGCACGGCAGCGAACGACGCTACCGCGAGCGTTGCGGCGATGAGCTTGAGCAAGGGATTCGACATGGGCACGCCTCTTCTAGTAAGTGGCCGACACGAACATCTGCAGCACGTTGGCGGTGTAGCCGAACTGGCTGCCGGTGCGCAGGTCGGTGAAGTCCTTGAACTTGAAGCGCACCACTTCGTGCGCGAAGTTGGCCTTGACCTCGTACTGCCCCGGCACGCGCTTGAGCGTGTAGGCCACCTTGGTGCCCAGGCTGTAGCTGTTGAACGTGCTGAGCTGCCGGTTGCGCGAGATGAAGGTGGTCTGCGACGTGGCGTTGTCGCTGTAGAACAGCGCCTTGTCTTGCGAGTAGAAACGCACGAACGCATCGGCCAGCCAGTTGTCGCCGAAGTAGCGGCTGTAGCCGCCCTCCACCGTGTGCGCCTTGATCGCCCAGGTGTCCCAGAAGTAGCGGTACTCGGCGCGTACCGCGTCGCGCGAGCCCAGGTCGCCGATGACGCGGAACTTGAGCGCGCGCGAGGTACGCGTGCGCGGGTTGCGCTCGGGCACCGTCGCGCCAAACACGCGCGCTGCGCGGTAGGCGTTGCCCAGGAAGCCGTCGGACGAGATCGCCTCGAGGTTGGCGCTCATCAGCCACTGCGGCGTGAGGATTTGCGTGACGCCCAGGCGGTAGTGCCAGTGCCTGGCGTCGTCGAAAAAGCCGATGTTGCCGCGCTTGCCCACGCGGTCGAGCGCACGCGTGAAGCCCAGGTTCACGGTGGTCATGCCGCCGAAGGTTTCCTGCGCCACGTCCAGGCTCACCGCGTCGGCGGTGTAGTCGGGCTCCTTGCTGCTGGTGGTGGCCAGCGTGATCATCGAGTCGCGCACCGCGTAGTCGGCGCTGAAGCCGTACTCGGTGCGCTTTTCCTTGTAGGGGCTGGCGGTGGTGACGACGTCGATCGACGCGTTGCTGACCGAGTCGATGTAGTACTGCGCCGACAGCGACACGCGGTCGGCCAGGCTTTTGCGCACCAGCAGCGCGGGGCCGGAGGCGGTGACGCCGCCGCCTTTGTAGAGGTGGTAGGCCGCCTCGGCGCTGTCGTCGGGCAATGGAATGGCGCGTGTGGTGCCCGCACCGCCGACGGCGAGCACACCGCCGAGCACGCTCGGCAGGTGCGCGCCGGCCACGCGCAGCGCACGGGTCAGCGCCGCGCGCAGCCGCGCCGACAATGTCGACCCGCGCGCGCTACTTGCAGCCACAGCCGCCCCCTTGCACGCCAGTGGCGCCTTGCGAGGCCTCGCGCACGTTGCGCACGTGCTCGCTGTGCTTGTCGGCCAGCGCGTTGCGCGAGAACTTCATGATCGGGTCGGCCAGCCGTTCGCGTTCGTACGGCTTGACCCAGGGCTCCAGCGTGCCCCAGCTGCTGCAGCCCGCAAGCAGGGCAGCGCACGCGACGAGGGTCGCAGCGCGCAGCTGGCGGCGCAACGGGGCGACCACAGCAAGTCGATCAGCAGAGTGACGGCACGCGCTCACGGCTCACTCCTTCAACAGGCCGCGGACCTGCTGGTCGTAGGTCACTTCATAGCCCTCGCGATAGCCGCGGTGGATGTAGCGCACCTTGCCGTCGCGGTCGATCACCACGGTGGCCGGCATCGCACTCATGTCGTAGAGCTTGCTCACCGTCTTGTCGGTGTCCAGCAGCACCGGGAACTTGACGCCGAGCTTGGCCGCCAGTTCGGCCGCGACCTTCGGGTTGTCGTCGATGTTGACGCCCATCAGCACGAAGCCCGACGCGCGGTACTTGTCGTACAGCGTGTTCAGGTGCGGGATCTCCTGCCGGCACGGCCCGCACCAGCTCGCCCAGAAGTTGACCAGCACCACCTGGCCGCGCTGCTCCTGCAGCCGCATGTTGGGGCCGCTCATCGTGCGCAGCGTGAAGTCGGGCGCCGGCTTGGCGGGCGTGACGGCGGGCACGGCCACGCTGGCAACGGCCGCCAGCGTGACGCCGAGCAGCAGGTGCTTCAGAGAGAGACGACGGGTGGTATGGGTCATGGTGATCACTGCCTGAACCTTAAGGGCTGCTGTTACAAGGCTTGTAACAAGGGGTGCGCGTGGGAAGTCCTGTGATTGCCAGTGGCGAGGTGAAGCCGGCGGCTAGAAGAAGTAGCTGAGCCCGCCGGTGAGCTCCAGGTTCTGGGTGCTCTGGCGTTTGCCCAGCAGGTCGAGCGAGAAGATGTGGTCGCGAAAGTCCACCTGCAGCGCCCAACGGTCGGTCAGCAGCAAGCGCATGCCCAGCCCGAGGTTGAAGGTCTGGCGCTTCTGCGCGTTGAAGCTGGTGCTGCCGACGCCGCCGATCAGGTAGACCGCCGTCGCCTTGGCGCGCCTGGCTCCCAAGAACACCTCGCCCGGCAACACGTTGTAGCCAACCGAGAGGTTGTAGTACTTCAGCGTGTCCTTGCCCGTGGGGAAGATGCCGCCGGGCAGGATCTGCCGGTAGGTCTCATCACTCACCTTGGTCTGCGCGTAGGCGAACTGGGCGAAGAAGTCTTCGGTGATGTGGTAGCCGAGCTTCACGCCGCTGACCGAGCTGGAGCCGAAGTTCTGCGTACCGTAGACGCCGGTGAACAGGCCGATCTCGAAGTCCTTCGACGGGAAGCGCGGCAGCGGCACCTCGCGCCGCTCGACCTGCGGCACGATGACCTGCTCGTTGGCGGGTTTCTGCTCCTGCGCGTGGGCCGGAGCCAGGGCAACCAGGGCCGCCGCCATCGCAAGCAGGCTCACCCCGACGGCCGCTCTCGCCATCGAGAAAGCGGTCTTCAATGCTGCAGCGTTCGTCGTGTTGTTTTTCATGGCGGGCTCGGGAACGTGGGTGGCGCGGGTTCGGCAAGTGCTCGGCTGTTCAGCACATGGCGCCGCATCAGAAGAAGAACGACAGTCCCGCGGTGATCGCGCGGTACTCGCTGCTCTTGGTGTCCGAGAGGAAAGCGGTGTAGAAGGAATAGTCTGCGCGCAGAACAAAGCGGTCGGTCAGATAAAACCGGGCGCCGACGGTCGCATTGCCCAGTTTGGCGTTGGTCGTGAAGTTGCCGACCAGGCTGGTGTTGGGGATGTTCTTGAACTGGCCGAAGCCGATGCCGAAGAACGGCGACAGCCGCCGGTCGGACCACGGCTCGGACTGCAGGTTGAGGTGCCAGAAGTCGGTGCCCGAAAACACGCCCTGCACCTGGCCGAGCGTGGCCTCGAAGGTCAGCGTGTCGGACAGGCGGTAGCTGGTCCACATCTTGAGCATCGGCTCGGACTTGAAGCGGCCCCAGGCGGCGCCGAGCTGCACGCGGCGGGTGAGGTAGTCGTCGAGCACGAGGTCGCGGAAGGTCTTTTGCGCGCCGGCTTCGGTGAGCGTGGTCTCGAGTTGGCGGCGATGCACCCAGCCGAGCTTGCCGCTCTCGGTGCGCACCTGGTACCAGTCGGTGTGGCGCAACTCGATCGACACCCACTCGGTGCGCACGGCCACGTGGAACACCGGGAAGCCGCGGCCCGGGCCGGTGTGCATTTCCAGGTACGGGTCGGTGACTTGAAGGCGTTCGCCCGAGCCAGCGGTCGGTCTGCCGCCCGCGGGAACGGTCGCCGCGCTCGGGGCGGCCGTCGGCGCGGCTTGCGCCAGCACCGCGCCACCTGCGCACAGGGCTGCCAGCAGAGGCGCCGCTTGTAACAACGACTTCGTCATGACACCTGTGCCTGGCCCTCGGCGCTGCAGGGCCTTTGCCGGGATGCGGGCGGTCATTGGGTGTTGCAGGCGCCCGTGTTCGGGTCGGCTGGGGTGAACATGCTGTTGGCAGCGGCGCTGAACTCGTCCTGGCCCTGGGGCACGGGATGGTTGATCCAGTACTGGAGGAGCTTCACGTTCGGGTCCTGGTCGTTCTCGAAGATCAGGCCGCCGCCGTGCAAGACGTTGAGCAGCCTGGGCTTGGCGAGTATGCGACTCTGCGTGAGCGATCCGAACACGACCTCGCCCTGGGTCGAGTAAAAGTTCTTGTACATGTCACTGGCGCGAATGACCGTCGGCGTGTTGCCTGCTGCCGTCACGTCCAGCGGCTGCGCGCCGCCCACCACGCGGAACGCGCCGCCGGTGCCGGTGGTGTTGTCATGGCAGCCCGATGCGGCGCAGGTGTTGACCGAGCGCACACCGTTCACGTTGATCTGCAACTGCGCCAGAAAGATCGGGTTGATGCACTTCTGGTAGTACGCGTACGACAGCGTCTGCCCGGTCGCGCCGGGTGGGTTGCTCACCTCGGGCGGGTTGCTCAGCGGGTTGCCGCCACCGCAGCCGACCATGGTGACAAGCGCGGCGAGCGCCGCACCGGCTCCGATGGAGCGGCAGGTGCGGGCGACGTCACCCTTCTGGCGATGAGGCTCAATGGTCATGGGCAGCCGGTGCGAATCCAGTTGGCGATCGTCGTGTACGCCGCGCTGCCCACCGGCAGCACCGCCGCCGTCTGGCCGGTGGCGCCGGCCGGGTGCGGCACGGTGGAAGGCCGGCTCAGCAGGTAGTTCGACGGCGCGTTGCAGGCGTTCGAGATCATCGACAGTGTGACGCCGAAGTCGCCCTCCGGGCTGCCCGTCAGCACGAATCGGTTCTGGCGGAACGCGGTTCCGGCAGGAGTTGTCAAGTCGCTGCCCACCGCCATGTGGCAGCCGGACGCGCAGGTCGCGCGCAGGATCGGCAGCACCTGCGTGGTGAAGCTCGACTGGCTCAAGCCGTTCAAGGCGCGCACGCCGCCGGTGGCGTTGAACGGGTCGTTGTAGTACTGGCCGCCGAGGTCCATCCATTCGGCGAGCAGGCGCTTCTCGGCCGCATTGAGCATCGTCGAGTGGTCTGGCGCGCCGGCCGGCGGGGCCGGGTGCGCGGTGGCCGCGGCGGTGCCCGCGAGCAGCGTCTCGCCCCACAGGATTTCAGTCAGCCGGCTCTTGCGCGCCTGGCCGGCGGTGTTGGCCGCGCCGGAGCTGGTTTCCACCAGCGGCGCGCCGCGCACGATCATCGGCACGCCTTCTTGCAGGCGCGTTTGCGGCAGTCCGGTCACCGGGTCGATCACCGGGTCGCCGATCAGCAACTCTTCGTACGACACCAGCCGGCCGGTGCCCGACACATTGGCGCGCAGGTCGAGCCGGGCGGTGTCGGTGTGGCAGTTGGTGCAGGTGTTGGCGCCACCGGTGCCGCGGGCGCGTGCCCACAGCGGCTGGATGTGCTCGGGGTAGTTGACCAGGCCGTTCACCGGCGCGGGCGTGGCCAGGTCGTCGGCCGGGCTGGCGTTGCCGGTGTAGCGTAGCGAAATGGCCGGCCGCGCCGTCACGCCGGCCCGCGTGGTGTCGGCCCACACATCAGTGAAGACGGGGTTGGCCTGCAGCGTGAGCGCGGTCGAGTCGAGCCGGGTGCGGGTGGAGGCCATCGTCTCGCCCGACAGGTGCGCGGCCGACAGCGCCGCCACCAGCGCCGCGGGCTGGGTGTTGACGATGGCGCCGGAGTTGAGCGCACCGCCGCGGCGCGGGCTGTGGCAGCCGTCGCAGGTGCGGCGCTCGCCGGGGCGCACCTGGATCCAGTTGGTGTGGGTCTGCAGCGCGCGGCCCTTGCCGTCGATGATCGACAGCGCCAGCGGCACGTCGGCCGGCACCTGCAGCTTGAACGAACCGTCGGGCTCGACCGGCGCGTAGCCGAGGATCTGCTGCTGTTCGAAGTCGGTCTCGCCGATCGTGCTGCGCAGGCCCATCATGCTCGACGGCGGCGAGACGGCGCGAATGGCGCGCACGAAGCGCGCCGGGGCGCAGCCGTAGGCGGCGTTGGCAGGGTCCTTCATCTTCACCAGGTCGGCCACCATCGCGCGGGTGTCGAGCACGTCGGTCGGCGGTGTCAGCGCGATGCTGGTGGTGCAGCCGGCGGGGCGGTCGGCGGCCACCATCATCTGCTCGCCCATGCGGCCCAGGCCGTCGGTGTCGTAGACGCTGCGCACTTCGATCAGCGCGAGGTTCTGCGCGGCCAGCGTGGCGTCGACGCTGGTGGGCGGCGTGGCGTTCGGCGCCGCGCGCGCCTGCAGCGCGATCGGGTCGGTGTACATGAAGCCCGACGGCGGCGCGGCAACGATCAGCCACGTCTGCAGCTTCGGGTCGAACATGTAGATGGCATAGGCGGCCGGCGCGTTGTCCTGCACCGGGTCGGCGGCGACGGCAGCCGCCATGCGATTGCGGTCGCTCAGGCGCGCTTTCTCCTCAGGCGTCAGCGTGGCGCAGGCCACCAGCACGCCGGAGCGCGTCACTTCACACGGGCGGAATGCCACGAGCACGCGGTTGGTGCCGTCCCACAGCGGGTAGGGCGTGGTCACGCGGCCGAAGGGCGACAGGCCGCGGCCGTCGTTCAAATCTTGCGCGGTGATCGAGGTCTGGCCGCCGGCGGCCGGGATGGTGGAGTTGGCCGGCGTGTTGTTCTCGGAGTAGTTGGCAGCATCGACGATCATCATCTTGCCGCCCTCTTGCGTGCCCGACAGCGACATGAGGCTGGTCGCCAGGAAGCCCTTGTTCGGGCCCGCCGGGTCCATGTCGCGTGGGTGTAGGAAGCTGTTGCCAGGGCTTTGTGCACCGTACAGCACGAACATGTTGGTGCCGTCGGGCTTGGCGCTGAAGACGGCGAAGCGGTTGCGGTCGCCCACGTGCTCCCAGCGCGAGAACATGATGTCGCCGTTGGGCCGCACGACCGGGTTGCGGTCGTGGCTCTGGTTGAACGAGATCTGCGTGATGGCGCCGCCCTCGGCGTTCATCGTGTGCAGGTTGATGACGCGCTCGCGCTCGTACTCGTCCAGGCCGTAGTAGACCTGCCCGGTGGCCTGGTTCGTCTTCGACTTCGTTTGCCGGTTCGAAGAGAACACGAAGCCAGCGCCGGCCGGCAGGTAGGCCGGGTCCACGTCGTCATCGACCGTCGAGCTGGTAATGCGCCGCAAGGTGCCGCCGGTGAAGCCGCCGGTGGTCATGTCGTATTCCCAGATGTTCCACTTGCCGGTGCAGGCGGGCACGCCGTTGATGGTCGAGGTGTTGGTCGTGGGGCAGCGCAGCGAGAAGACGAGCTTCTTCGCGTCGTACGACGCCTCGGGGTCGGACGCATCGCCCTTGCCCTGCGTGATCGACGCGGTGATGTTGTGCTCCACCGCGCTCGGCGAGGACTTCTCGCGGATCATCAAGTCGCCGCCGTCGGCGGTCGGCGTGCCGTCGGTCGGGTTCATGCCGAGTGCGGTCGAGCGTTTGACGTAAGCCAGCGGCACGTCGCCCTGCACCGTGACCGAGTTGCTGCTGCTGGAGCTGCCGCTGCCGCAACCCGCCAGGGTCAAGGCGCCGAAGCCCAGCAACACCGCCGCGCAACTCAGTGCGCTCTTTCTTGACAGTTCATTCATGTTCGCTCCCCCAGAAGTCGATCCAGGATCGACGTGACTCAATGCGGCGCCTGCGGGCCACCGGCCAGCAGACCCGACGAAAAATGCAGGCGCCCGTGTGCGTCGACGACCACCGCGTCGACGCCGGGCTGCGCTTCGATGAACGCCATGCCGCGTTCGACGCCCATCACGAACAGGCACTTCGACAGCGCCTCGCTCGTCAGGCCATCGTCGGCCAGGATGGTCACGCTGCGGATGCTGTCGGGCGACTTGCCGGTCTTCGGGTCGAGCACGTGGTGGCAGCGCACGCCGTCGGCCTCGAAGAAGCGTTCGTAGTCGCCCGAGGTCGAGATCGCCACATCTTCGAGCGGCAGCACCGCCACCACCGCGTCGGCATTGCGCGGGTCGCGCACGGCGATCGTCCACGGCCGGCCGCGCTTGTCGCCCAGCACATGGCTGTCGCCCCCGGCGCTGACGATCGCGTGGCGGATGCCCAGCCGCGCAAGGATCGCCACGCCGTGGTCCACCGCGTGGCCTTTGGCAAAACCGCCCAGGTCGATGCGCACGCCCTCGCGCGCAAAGCCGATCGTGCGCTGCGCGCGGTCGAGCTGCAGGTGCTGCCAGCCAATGGCGCCGACGGCCTGGGCCAGCTCGGCATCGCTGGGCTTGACGCGCTCGCGGTAGTCGTACAAGTGGCCGGCGCTGGCGTAGGTGATGTCGAAGGCGCCGTCCGACAATTTAGAGAAGCGCAGCGAGCGCGCGATCAGCTCGAACATCTCGGCGCAGATCGGCACCGCGCGATGTGCGGCATCCCGATTGATGATGGAGAGCTCGGAGACCGGCTTGTACGGGCTCATCAGCTGGTCGATGCGGTGCATCTCGGCCATCACCGCGTCGATGGCGGCTTCGCCCGCGTCGCGGTCGTCGCTCCACAGTTCGACGCTGATGGCGGTGCCCATGATCGCCTCTTCACGCCGGCACCAGCCGCCCTGCACCGCGTGCGCAGGCAGGTGCGGCACCACGGCGGGTTGCGGTGCAGTGCGGAACGAGAGCTTGGGCATGGCGAACACGGTGGACTCCTCAGGCGCAGTGATGCGAGGGGGCACAGTGTGCGAAAAACAATGACGGGCGTGGACGCATGGCCACATCTTCACCCCTGTCAAACCCGAAATTGCGCCACTTGTTGGCAAACCGAGACCGACTTACCTTCCGTGACAGACTAAACGGTGACCTCGGGTTGTAGGGCGGCAGCAGATGATTCAGATGTGAGCGAAGGCAACTGAACTCGCTCCGCCGCGGCGGACCTCGCCGGCAATCCGATCGGATTCAGCACTGCGCCGGCGCCGCCTCGGCACCGCACCGACGCCGGCTCAGCGCCGGGTCGACAACCAGATGCCCGGCAAGATCAGCAGCGCACCCACGCCGTGGAACCACTCGATGCGCTCGCCCAGCACGCCCCACGCCAGCAGCGCGCTGTACAGTGGCCCGAGGTACAGCACGGTGCCGACCTTGGCCACGCCGAGTTTGCGCTGCATGTACGAATACGCCGCGTACGAACCCGCGCCAGGGATCAGCGCCGCCATCAGCACCAGCCCGACGCTCTTCCACGACAGTTCGGTCGGCAACCACGCGACCGCCTCCCACACGGTGAACGGCAGCAGCACCACGATGCCACCCACCGCCGTGAGCGTGAGCCGCGCCACCGAGCCGAAGGCCGACGGCCACGCGCGCAGCAGCAGCGAGTAAGCGGCCCAACACAACACCGCCACCGCGATCCACGCGTCGCCTGGGTTGATGCGCAGTTGCGCCAACGCCTGCCAGTCGCCCTTGAGCAGGATCACCACCACGCCCGCCAGCGCCAGCACCACGCCCAGCCCCTGCAGCGCGGTGAAGCGCTCGTGCAGCCACAGCGCCGAGATGAGCGCGATCAACACCGGCGCCACCGAATACAGCAGCCCGATGTTGACCGCCGACGTGCTGCGCCCGCCGATGTAGACGAACGCGCCGCAGACCCACATGCCCAGCGCCCCGAGCACGATGAACTGCCGCCACTCGGCCATGATCAGCCCGCGCTTGGCCCAGAGCTCGCTGCGGCACACCAGCCCCAACAGCAACGCCGCAACCGCCCAGCGGCCGAGTGCCAGCGCATGCGGCGCGATCACCCCCGGCGCCCACCGTGCCACCAGGTAGTTGACGCTCCACATCGCGGGGGTGATGAAGATCAGGGCGTGCGCCAGGCGCAGGTCGGGGGTGGGGGAAGGCGTCATCGGGGTCACGTGCCGAGTCGACCCAGCCACTCGACCGCAGGGCTCAGCCCCAGCCGCTGGGCGCGATTGGCCAGCGCACGATCGAAGGTGGCAAATGCGCCGGCACGCGCGCTGCGTGCCAGGTGCAGCGCGTCGGCCAGGTCCAGGCCGGCCTCGAAGGCATCGACCGCAGCCAGCACGTTGTCGCGGTCTTCGAGCGTGACGTGTTCGATGCCTGCGAGCGCTCGCAGCGCGCGCACGATGTCTCGCCGCGGCAAGTCGTAGAAGCCGCGCATCACCCACTCCAGCTCCAGCACCACGGTGACCGCGACGAAGGCGCGCTCCGAGAGTGCGGCAACCGCAGCGGGCCGCTGCCGCGCGGCTTGCGGGTCGTCGGCGTCGTTGACGAAGAAGCGGGCGAGGACGTTGGTGTCCAGCGATCTCACCGCTGGCTGCCCTTGCCGCGCTTGCCGATCTTGCCGAGCTCAAGTGCCGGCGGCCGGGCCACCAGGGAAGCAGGGTCAAAGTCCTCCAGCCGGCGCGGCACGCCACGTGGGCGGGCCGTGAGCATGCCCGCCAGGCTTTCGACGGGCGCCGCAGCCACCGCACGGACAACGCGCAGCTTCAGGCCGTCAGCTTCTTCCACCGCCTCCAACCGCGCGCCCGCGCCCATGCCGAGGCGGCGGCGCAGCGCCGCCGGAAGGACGATCTGGCCTTTGGAAGAAACGAGCAGGGTGGGCATTTCGGGCGGCAGCGGCAGATCGGAATCAGGCCACTCTAGTTCGACTTACTGGGTAAGTCAAACCGCCGGACAATGCCCACGATGCCGATCGATGCAGTGCAACGTGCGTTCGATGCACCGCCGCCAAGCCGCCCCATGCAGCCCCCACGCAGCCCCCACGCAGCCCCTCAAGCCGCCGAGTTTCGCGCCCTGTAGAGCATGTCCAAGGTGATGTGCCGCACCTCCAGCTTGCTCTGCTCGATGTGCGAGCGCAGCAAGCGCTGGGCTTCGTCACTGCGGCGCTGGGTGATGGCGCGCAGGATCTTGGCGTGCTCCTGGTAGGTCACTTCCACGCGGCGCGGCTTGGTGAAGTCGAGACGCCGGATGATGCGGATGCGTTCGGTCAGGTCGCGGTGGGCCCTGAGCATCTCGCGGTTGCCGCTGGCGCGCACCAACTCGGAGTGAAAGCTCTCGTCGAGCTGGCCGACGCGCCGGCCGTCGGGCTCGCGTTCGGCAGCGGGCACGAGCCAAATCGCGGCCAGCGCCTTCAACCCGGGGCGGTCCTCGGCCTCGCACAGGTGGCGCACCGCAAAACACTCGATCAGCACGCGGAAGTCGTACAGCTCGTCGAACTGGTCGAAGTCCAGCGGCGCCACCAGCCAGCCGCTCTTCGGGAACACCTGCATGAAGCCCTCGCGCTGTAGCCGCTGCAGCGCCTGGCGCAGCGGCGTGCGGCTGACCTGCACCTGCTGCGCGAGTTCGAGTTCCGAGAAGCGGTCGCCGGGCATCATCTCGAAGTTGAAGATGCGCCGCTTGAGTTCGACGTAAGCGCGTTCGGCAAGCGTGGCCGGTGTGGCGGCCGGGGTCATGTCAGCAGCGGTGACGGAGGTCAAGGCGGTCACCGGTGTCGACATCGAAGGGCGAGGGTTCAAGGGGTTCAGGCGGCCGTCACGGCACCATGCTCACATGCGCCGCCACGATTTTCCATCCTTCTGCAAAACGCACCCAGGTTTGGCTCTGGCGGCCTTTCAATGGCGTGTCGCTGCGCGTGAACTCGGTGAACGCAAACGCGCTGTGGTGTCCGAAGGTGGTGATGCGGACGTTGTGCAGCGTGCGCGTGAAGTTCGGCGCGGGCGATGCAGCACGAAACGCCACCAGCTCGGCATGCCCCCGCTGCAGGTCGGCGATGCCGTAGCGGGTGAGCGCACCGTCGTTCCAAAAGTAGTTGTTCAGCGCCTCGACGTCGTTGCGCATGAACGCCGCTTCGTAGGCGTGGAACAGCGCGGTGATCTCGGCCAGCACCTCGGGCAGATTGACGGCGTTATCGGCGTTCACAACGTCTTCTCCAGCGAGGCCACGTAGCCGCGCCAACCGCCGAACGCGCTGATGTCGGGCGCGCCCTGCAATGCCCAAGGCTCGCAAATGAAGCCCTTGACCCAGCTACCGTCTTCCAGCTCGACCGAACCCAGGCCGAGCGGCGGCGCGATCAGCGCGAGGAACGAACCGAGGTGCTGCTGCGGCATGTCGTAGACCTCGACCTCGATGGCATGGCCGCGCTCTTCGCCGGCCAGGCGCGCGAGGCCGGGCTTGGGCGGCACCTGCCCGGGCAGCGCGTGCAGCCGGTAGCGCGGTGCGGTGCGTGTGCGTTGCAACAGGCGCGCGCCGCGCTCGACCAACTGGCCGTGCAGCGGCATGCCCTGCAGGTGCGCGCCGACGACGGCGACGGCGAGCGTCGGCTCCGCGCGCGGCGTACGCTTCGGCGCTGCGGACGCAGCGGGCGTGGCGGTGGCGCCAGCCGCGCCGACAGGATCGATCGCCTCGGCCAGATCGGCCGATGCGACCGCATTCGGGAACGGCCCGAGCCGACACCCCAGCGGCAATTTCAACGACGCCTGCCACTGCGCCGCCCAGTGCAGCAGCGCCGCGTCCATGCCGTTGCGCGCCACGAAGGTCACACCGAACGGCAAGCCTGCGGGCGTGAAGCCGGCCGGCACCGCGACCGCCGACAGCCCGAGCAGGTTGACGAAGTTGGTGTACAGCCCCAGCTCGCTGTTGCGGAGCACCGGCTCCTTGGCCACGTCGGCCAGCAGCGGCAGCGTGGGCGCGGTCGGCAGCATCAGCATGTCGAAGCGCTGCCACACCCCGTGCGTCAGCACCTCGAGTTCGCGCAGCGTGTATTCGGCGCGGAAGGCGTCGGTGGCGCTGAAGCGTGTCGCGCCGCTGACGACGCGGCGCACGGTGGGGTCGAGCGCGTCGGGCTGTTCGGCCAGCAGCGCCTGCAGCACGGTGTGGCGCTCGGCCACCCACGGGCCGTCGTAGAGCAGCCGGGCGATGTCGAAGAACGGCGCCATGTCGACCGCGCCGACTTCGCTCGCCAAACCTGCCAGGTGCGCCTTGGCCGCGTCGAACGAAGCGGCATACGCACTGTTGCCGAAGAACTCCGGCGCCACCGGGCACGCCACGCGGCGGGTTGCGAACTGCGCCGCGCCCGGGGTGCAACGGCGGAACGCCGGCTCCTGCTGCGCCTCGCCGGGGGCGTGCTCCATCACCGCCAGCACCTCGGCCGCGTCGTGCGCGAGCAGCGCAAAGATCGACAGCGTGTCGAGCGTGCGGCACGCCGGCACCACGCCGTGGATGCTGACGCGGCCCGGCGTCGGCTTCATGCCGACGAGGTTGTTGAAGCCAGCCGGCACGCGGCCCGAGCCCGCCGTGTCGGTGCCGAGCGAAAACGCCACCACCCCGCGCGCCACGACCGAGGCCGAGCCCGAGCTCGACCCACCGCTTACGTACGCCGCATCGAAGGTGTTGGGCACCGCACCATACGGCGAGCGCGTGCCCACCAGCCCGGTCGCAAACTGGTCGAGGTTGGTCTTGCCAACCAGCACCGCGCCCGCGTCCATCAACTTCTGCACCGCCACCGCAGTGCGTGTGGCGACATGGGCGAAGGCCGGGCAGCCGGCGGTGGTGGTCCAGCCGGCCACGTCGACGTTGTCCTTCACCGCGAACGGCAGGCCGCGCAGCGGCAGCGGCATCGACGAAAAGGCCGCCTGCGCCTCGATGCGCGCGAGCTGCTCTTCGATCTGCTGTGGCGTGGCGAGGCTGATCCAGGCGGGGTCGTGCGCCTGCGCGGCGCGGTCTCTGGTGCCGGCCATCACGTGCGCCAACGCGTCGCGCGGCGCGAGCGCGCGCCAGCCAGCGAAGTCCGGTGACAGAGGCGCGGCCATCACAGCGCATCCAGCAACACACGGCTCGGCGCCGTCCAGCCGACGATCGCGCCTTGCGCGCGGATCATCTCCAGCGCCGCCTGCTTGAAGTGCGGGAAGTAGCTCTCGGTGCCGTCCTCCACCAGCAGGCAGTCGTAACCTCGGTCGTTCGCTTCGCGCATCGTCGTCTGCACACAGACCTCGGTCGTCACGCCCATCACGATCAGGTGCGTGATGCCGTTGGCCGAGAGCATCGATTGAAGCGGCGTCGCGTAGAACGCGCCTTTGCCGGGCTTGTCGATCACGATCTCGCCGTCCACCGGCGCGAGCGCGTCGATGATCTGGTTGCCGGGCTCGCCTTGAATGAGGATACGCCCCATCGCCCCCACGTCGCCGATGCGCAACGCCGGCGCGCCGCGCAGGCGCTTGGCCGGCGGGCAATCCGACAGGTCCGCCGCGTGCGACTCGCGCGTGTGCACCACCACGCCGCCGACGCGCCGCCATGCGTGCAACACCTTCTGCACGGTGGGCACGATGGCCGCAAGCAGGCCGACGTTGTTGCCCAGCGTTTCGCCGAAGCCGCCGGGCTCGATGAAGTCGCGCTGCATGTCGATGATGACGAGCGCGGTGTGCTTCACGTCGAACGTGAAGTCGAACGGGTTGGCCTTGAGGGTGATCATGCTGCGACCGCCTCCGCTTCAGTGGCCGCATGGTGGCCGCCGCCCATGTGCGCGCCGAGCACGTTGCGGTCCGCGTCGGCCGCGCGCGTCTCGTGCACGATGCGGCCTTCGCTCATCACCAGCACGCGGTCCGACAGCGCGAGCAACTCGTCCAGGTCTTCGCTGATCAACAGCACCGCGCCCCCGCGGTTGCGCACATCCATCAGGCGCTGGTGAATCTCGGCGACGGCGGCGAAGTCCAGGCCGAACACCGGGTTGGCGACGATCAGCACATCGGCCTCCTCGCTGAGTTCTCGCGCCAGGACCGCGCGCTGCACGTTACCGCCGGAGAGCGAGCGGATCGGCGCCAGCTCACCGCGCGTCTTCACGCCGAACTGCTCGATCAGCGCGCGCGCCCGTTCGCGCAACTGGCCCGCGTGCATCCAGCCCAGCCGCGAGACCGGTGCGCGGTCGAACCGCCGCATGCCCATGTTGTCGGCCACGCTCAGCTCGCCGACGCAGGCGTTGCGCAGCGGCTCCTCGGGCAGGCTGCGAACCTTGAGGCGAAAGTTCTGCGCGCGCGTGGCGTGGAAGCGTTCGTTGCCGATGTGCACCTCGCCCGTCGAGATGCGGCGCTGGCCCACCAGTGCTTCGAGCAGCTCGCGCTGGCCGTTGCCGGCCACACCCGCCACACCGACGATCTCGCCGCCCCGCACGGTCAGGCTCAAGTCGTCCACGGCGATCTGGCCGCGGTCGCCATCGACTGTCAACTTGCTCACCTTCAGCCGCTCCGGCCCGGCCTCGCGCACGGCGCGCTCGGGCGCGCTGAACTCGCGCTTCGCGTCGTCGGCACCGCCGCCCACCATGTCGGTGGCCAGTTGTTGCGCGCTCGTCTGCGACACTCGGTGCGCCGCCACCAGCCGGCCGCGGCGCAGCACGCTCACGTCGTCGGCATAGGCGTTGACCTCGCGGAACTTGTGCGTGATGAGCACGATGCTGCACTCGCCCGCGTGCGCGCGGTCGCGAAGCAGGCCCAGCACTTCGTCGGCCTCTTGCGGTGTCAACACCGACGTCGGCTCATCCAGGATCAGCAGGCGCGGCTTGAGCAGCAGCTGCTTCAATATCTCCAGCTTCTGCTTCTGGCCGGCCGAGAGTTGCTGCGGCGTGGCGTCGAGGTCGAGCTTGAACGGCGTGGTGTCGAGGAACGCCGCGAGCTCCTTGCGCACGGCCGGCCAGTCCACCACCGCCGGGATGTGCCCACGCGCGAGCAGCAGGTTCTCCGCCACCGTCATGCCCGGCACCAGCGTGAAGTGCTGGTACACCATGCCGATGCCGAGGTCGCGCGCGATCACCGGCGTAGCGATGTCGTGCTCGCGCCCGTCGATCAACACGCTGCCCTCTTCGGCGCGCTGGTAGCCGACCACGCATTTCACCAGCGTGCTCTTGCCCGCGCCGTTCTCGCCCAGCAGTGCATGCACAGTGCCAGGCACAACCTTCAGCGACACATGGTCGAGCGCCGTGAAGGTGCCGAAGCGCTTGGTCAAGTCCAGCGTGTCGAGCGCGATCGCGCCGGTGGGTTTGGGGGTGGGGTCGAGGGGGGCGGTCATGGGGTTTGTTCTCCCACTTCGGCTTGGTCGAGTTCAGCCGTGGGCCGCAGTCGGATTGAAGCGGTTCGGTGCAGCGGTTGGCGCGGGCAAAGGCGTGTCCGGACAGGCCGGAGGGCTTCACTTCGGCGGTCGCCCGAGTACGTGCGACTCCCTTGCGGTGCTCGGCCTCGAGGCCCGTCGCCGAAACTCACTTTGCTCACCTTCGGCTCGCTCCGTTCAAACAGTCGGCGACAAGTCAGTTTACGAAGCGCGCCTTGCGCGCGGGCCACGAGCCTTCCGCTCCTCAGCGCCGAACAGGCGCCCTCCGCCCTGCCCGAACCCGCCTTTGCTGGGAGGTCGGTTCAGCTCGGTGGAAGAACTGCCCAAACCTCGACAAGGTCGGGGCTTTTCGGTCCGAAAGACCAATCCGGTTCAGCTCGCGGCGGGCGGTATTCGGCGGGGGCGATTTCTGGGGCGGCGAGGAGCGCAGGGCTTGCGGCCCGCGCGCAGGGCGCGCTTCGTGAACTGACTTGTCGCCGACTGTGTGAACGGAGCGAGCCGAAGGTGAGCGAAGTGAGTTTCGGCGACGGGCCGCGAAACCGAGCACCGCAGCGCAGTCGGCTGTACCCAGCCGACCGACCCAGCATGAGCCCCCGCCGAATACCGCCCGTCGCGAGCCGCTCCACCCGCGACAGCCGCGACGACCAAGACGAACCCGAAGCGCTCATCAAACCCCTCGCACCGCTTCAATGACCGAAGCCGAATCCGACACCGCACCGAACACGCCCCCCTGCATCGTCACCATCTTCAGCGCCGCCAGGTGGTTGCCATGGTCGGTGGCGCCAGTGCAGTCGGACAGGATCACGCACTCGAAGCCGCGGTCGTTGGCATCCCGCATCGTCGTGTGCACGCACACGTCGGTGGTGATGCCGGTGAGCACGATGTTGCGGATGCCCTTGGTGTGCAACACCAGTTCAAGGTCGGTGGCGTAGAACGAGCCCTTGCCGGGTTTGTCGATCACCACCTCGCCGGGCAGCGGCTTCAGCTCGTCGATGATTTCCCAGCCCGGCTCGCCACGCACCAGGATGCGCCCGCACGGGCCCACGTCGCCGATGCCCACGCCGTTGGTGCCGATCTGGCGCGAGCGCCAGCGCTTGTTGGCCGGCAGGTCCAGCAGGTCGGGGCGGTGGCCCTCGCGCGTGTGGATGATGGTGCAGCCGGCGGCGCGCATCGCGGCCATCAGCTTCTTGATCGGCTCGATCGGCGCGCGCGTGTTGCTGAGGTCGTAGCCCATCTTGTCGACGTAGCCGCCGGGGCCGCAGAAGTCGATCTGCATGTCGATGACGATCAGCGCGGTGTTCTCGGGGCGCAGGTCGCCGTCGTAGGGCCAGTGGTACGGTTCGGCGGCGGCGTAGCGCGGGGTGGCGGTGGTCAGCATGGTCAGGCCACTTTCTTCAGCGGTGGGGCAGCCGGTGACGGCGCCGAGTCGGGCACGAGCGGGTGCGCCTCCGGGCCGATGTAGCTGCGCGTCGGGGCCGCGAATCCGCACGACGTGCCGTCGGTCACCTGCACGCTGTCGTTCCACGGCAGCTTGTAGCGGCCAGCAGTCATGTCGGTCATGTAGGTGTAGGGGCAGTCCTGCGCGCCGCCCTTCACCGCCACGTAGCCGCGGTGGTAGAGCTGATAGATGTTATTCTCCACCCCCCAGCCTGTACGCGCTTCGCGCACCAGGTCGGGCCGCAACTCGCAGGTGATGATCTCGTCGGGCCGGCCGCTGCCCTCGACCATCACCGTGCCGTCGAAGTTGCAGAACATGCCTTCGCCCATCGAGTCGAAACTGCCGTCGCCGCCGCACATGCAGACGCTGGCGGTCTGCGCGAGGTTGCAAAAGGCGTTCGTCTGATTCGTGATGCGCCAGGCGTGGCGGATCGGCGCCGTGTAGCCTGCCGTGCGGATGATGATCTCGGCGCCCTTGTAGGCGGCCTCGCGAGCCATCTCGGGGAACATGCCGTCGTGGCAGATGATGAGCGCGAGCTTGGCGCCGCGTGGGCCGTCACACACCGGGATGCCGAGGTTGCCCGGCTCCCACGCCTCGGCCGGCACCCAGGGGTGCAGCTTGCGGTAGTAGAGCTTGATCTCACCGGTGTCGTCGATGATCAGGCCGCTGTTGTACGGGTTGCCGGTGGGGTTGAACTCCATGATGGAGAAGCAGCCCCAGATCTTGTTTGCGATGCAGGCTTGCTTCAACGCGGCGACTTCGGGGCCGTCGAGCCGGCACATGATGGCCTCCGAGGTGTCCATGCTCAGCCCGTGCAGCGAATACTCGGGGAACACCACCAGGTCCATCGCACCGTTGTTGCGGCGCGCCTTGGCGACCCTCTCGCACACACGCTGCGTTTGCGCGGTCAGGTCCTGCGGTGTCTTGACGACCGGGAGTTGCAGTTGCACCAGGCCCAGCACCACGCCTTGCGGCGACTTGTTCAAACCACCGAGACCGCTCATAGGTTGCTCCTTGTCGACGTCATCGCCGCGCTGTTCATCGAGACACGCCCAGCTCCACCGGCGCACCTTGCAGGCTGCGGCGCGGTGAGCAGGTCCAGATCAGAATCACCAGCGTCAGCACGTAGGGCACCGCGTTGAACAGGTAGTAGCCCCAGCTGATGCCGACCGATTGCAGCGCGGGCCCCAGCGCCCCCGCGCCGCCGAACAACAGCGCGGCCCAGAGGCAGCGCATCGGGTTCCAGCGCGCGAAGATCACCAGCGCGACCGCGATCAGCCCTTGGCCGCTCGACAAGCCCTCGTTCCAGCTGCCTGGGTAGTAAAGCGACAGCGACGCCCCGCCGAGCCCGGCGATGAAACCGCCGACCGTCGTGGCCGCGACGCGAATGCCGTTGACCGAGTAGCCGAGCGCGCGCGCCGCGTCGCTCGAATCGCCCGCCATGCGCAGCACCAGGCCCCAGCGCGTCGACTTGAAGCCCCAGGCCAGCAACGCGGCCAGCAGCACGCCGATCGGGAACAGCACGTTGATCTGCAAGGCCGACTTGATCTGCGCCGAGCTGCTCCACTCGCCCAGCGACAGCGACGGGATCTGCGGCGCCTGCGGCTGGATCAGCCCCTTGCCGAGGTAGAACGCCAGCCCGCTGCCGAGCAGCATCAGCGCGATGCCGGCTGCGATGTCGTTGACGCGTGGCAGCGAGCACACCAGCCCGTGCAGCAGTGCCAGCAGCGCGCCCGACAGGCCGGCCACCAGCACACCGACCCACGGCGAGCCGCTGAGGTACGCGCCGCCGAAGCCGGCCATCGCCGAGAACACCAGCACGCCTTCGAGCCCGAGGTTGATGCGGCCCGACTTTTCGGTGATGCACTCGGCCAGACTCACCATCAGGAACGGCGTGCCCACGCGGATGGCGCCGCCGAGCACCGCGACGAGCAGGTTCATCGCGAGCGTGAAGCCGTCCATCTCCGCGCTCATACGTTGGCCTTGATGACGGTGGGCAGCGGCATCGCCGGCGGCTTGGGCACCGGCGCACGCTCGACGAACAGCTTGCCGCGCAGCGCCTCGCTCGCCAGGATCAGCAGAAACGCAAACCCCTGCAGCACCAGCACCGAGGCATCAGGCACGTCCATGCGGCGCTGCAGCAGGCTGCCGGCCGAGCCGAAGCCGCCGAACAGCACGGCGACGGGAATGATGACCCACGGGTTTTGCCGCGCGACGAACGCGACCAGGATGCCGGCGTAACCCAGCCCGGCGATCAACGACGCGTTCGCCGAGGTGTGCACCGCTGTCACCTCAATGCCGCCAGCCAACCCGGCGCAGGCGCCACCGATGGCGCAGGCAATGACGATGATGCGCGCGCTCGGCAAGCCCACGAGCCGCGCTGCACGCGCGTTGCCGCCGACCACGCGGGTGGCAAACCCGGTGGTGGTGAAGAACAGCCACAGCCCGAGCAGCACGCAGGCGACCACGCCGTAGACCAGACCCCAGTGGATGTCGGTGCCGAGCAGGCCACCGATGCGCATCCCTTCGTCGATCGGCCGTGTCGAAGGCTTGTTCAGGCTCGCCGGGTCGCGCATCGGGCCCTCGACGAAGTGTTTGAACAGCGCGATGGCGGTGTAGGCCAGCAGCAGGCTGCTGATGGTTTCGTTGACGCCGCGGTACTGCCGCAACGCGCCGGCCAGCGCGATCCATGCGGCGCCGGCCGCGGCGGCGGCCAGCAGCAGCATCGCCGTGCCGACTGCGTTGGCGGGCGGCGCAAACAGGTAAGGCAGCCCGGCGCAGGCCAGCCCACCCAGCACCAGCGCGCCTTCGCCGCCGATGATCGTGAGGCCGGCGCGCGCGGGGATCGCCACGCACAGCGCGGTCAGCATCAGCGGCGCGGCGCGTTGCAGCGTGTTCTGCCACGAGAACCAGTCGCCGAACGCGCCTTTGAAGAGCAGCGCCCACGCCTGCAGCGGGTCTTTGCCGCCGGCCCAGATGAACACGCCGAACAGCAGCAAGGCGCCGGCCATCGCCATCAGCGGCAGCGCCACCGATTCGAGCGCGTCGCGGGTGCGTTCGGTCAGCTTCATCGCGGCGGCCAATGAAAGGCTTGGGCTTGGCCGGTGGGCTGGGGCTTGGCCGGTCGCGCGCGGCGTTCTCAGCGCGGGTCGATCGGCCCGGCCGCTCAGGCCTTGCCGATCACGCCTTCGACGAGGTAGTTCATGCCTTCGAGCGTCGGGTCGGTCTGCTTAAACGCCTTGCCGGCGGGGATCACCACCTTGCCGGTGTTGTCCTTCAGGCCGGCCGTGCCGCCTTTGAAGATGTCGAAGGTGCCGGCGATCATCGCGGCCTTCACCTCGTCGGCTTTCCTGCGCGCGCCCTCGGGCACCATTGCGCCGTAGGCCGAGGGCTTGACGAAGCCTTCCTTCAACCCACCACGCACGAAGTTCGGGTGTGGCTTGCCGGTGCGGGCGGCGTCGATGATGGTCTTGTAGGCGGTGATCCAGTTCCACTCGGCGCCGGTGAGGTAGGCGTTCGGCGCGAGCTTGGCCTGGCTGGCGTGGTAGCCGCAGACGAACTTGCCGCGCTTGGCTGCAGTCTCAACCACGACCTTCGGGCCGTCCACGTGCATCGTGAACACGTCGGCGCCCTGGTCGGCGAGGCTGTTGGTGGCCTCGGCTTCTTTCACCGCCATCGACCAGTCGCCGGTGAAGATCACCGTGGTGGTGATCGTCGGGTCTACCGATCGCGCGCCGAGCGTGAACGCGTTGATGTTGCGCAGCACCTGCGGGATCGGCTTGGCGGCGACGAAGCCGAGCTTCTTGCTCTTGCTCATGTGGCCGGCGATCACGCCGTTGAGGTACTGGCCCTCGTCGATGTAGCCGAAGAAGCTGCCGGTGTTCTTCGGGTGCTTGCCTTCGGTCCACATGCCGCCGCAGTGGGCGAAGCGCACGTTCGGGTTCTTTCCGGCCACCGCCAGCATGTGCGGGTCGAAATAGCCGAACGAGGTCGGGAACAGCAGCGTTGCGCCGTCCTGCGAGATCATGCCCTGCATGGTCTTTTGCACGCCCGCGGTCTCGGGCACGTTCTCTTCTTCGACGGTCTTGATGCCGGCCATCTTCTTGACCTCGGCCACCGACTCGGCGTGCGCCTGGTTGTAGCCGAAGTCGTCTTTCGGGCCGACGTAGATGAAGCCGACCGTGATCGGCGCCTGCGCTGCCGCGAGGCCGTGCCAGCCGGCCGTGCCGGCCACGGCGCCTGCTGCGCCGAGCTGCCTCAGGACGTCGCGCCGATTGAAGTGGGTGGGTGCCATGCGGAGTCTCCTGTGCGTGATTGAGAAGGGGTCGGAGGTGATTGATGTACCGGTTGGTATACCAGCAAGCTCTGTGCCATGGCTTGTCGGCGCGCCGCTCCGCACTGGGTCGCACTGGGTCGCACTGGGTCGCACTGGGTCGCACTGGGTCGCACTGGGTCGCACTGGGTCGCACTGGGTCGCGCTGGGCGGCACTGGACAGCGCTGATCTTGGTCAGATGCAC
>LGRD01000010.1 GCA_001263235.1 Methylibium sp. NZG
CCGGTTACCCGGCCCACCGCATTGAAGATACCCCACAAGTCCCCCTCAGTGGGGACGGGGGCGCAGTTGGGGGGATCGCGGTGGGCCCAACCGGCGCATCGGGCAGCGACAGCAGCACCGAGGGCCCGAGCCCCAGCGGACGGCGTGACGGCGTGACGGCGTGACGGCGTGACGGCGCAGAACGCGAGACGGCTGCCGCGAGCGGCCCGCCCAGCTTCATGAGGGACGGCGCCTCTGCGGCCGACGTGCCACCAAGCGCAGCGACTGGCGCGGCGGTCGAGCCGGCCCGAGCACATCTCGCATTCAGGCGGCCCGGCTCCGGGCGTGGCGGGTGGCCGCGGGCGAGTACGAAAGGACTGCCCATCTTGGTGGCGGCGCGACTGAGTTAATCGGGATGGTTCTTGATCGGATCGGTGCCATCAGCCACCTGAGGTGCCGGCGTAAGAGGTCCGGGAGGGCGCTGCCTGGGCACGCTCTTGCGATGATTCATCAGCGAAAGTCATCGCGCCGCGATCAATCTAGCTGGCCTACGCTTCCGGTGGCGGGGTACTGCTCCCACCTTCGTGCCGAACATCATCGCCTGACTTTCGCCCATGCAGACCCTGACGCTCGTCGAAGCTGCGGCCTTCCTGAAGATGCATCCAGAGGAGGTACGCAGCCGTGCCAAGCGAGGCGCGCTTCCAGCCTGCAAGCCCGGCCGACGATGGGTGTTCATTGAGGACGATCTTGCAGCATTCCTTCGTGACCGCTACTCTCCGCACCGGCAAGCGTTGCAAGTGGCCTCCGAGAAAGGAAGGTCAGTATGGCCATACGCAAACGAGGCGCCGTCTGGTGGATCGACTTCACCACCCCATCAGGCGAGCGCGTACGAAGAAGCGCTGAGACCGGCGACAAGGCCGCGGCGCAGGAGTACCACGATCGGCTGAAGGCCGAGGCGTGGCGACACGACAAGCTCGACGAAGGCCCGAAGCGCACCTGGAACGACGCGGTCGTCCGGTGGTGTGCGGAACAGTCCCACAAAGCGACCGCCGAAGAAGACAAGGCAAAGCTGCGCTGGCTGGACCGCTACCTCGGTAGCAAACCACTGGAAAGCATCAACCGAGACATGATCGAACACGTCACGGGAGCGAAACAAGCTGAAGGTTGCAGCAATGGCACTGTCAACCGCACGCTCGCGCTTGTGCGCTCGATCCTGCGCAAGTGCGCGCGTGAGTGGCAGTGGTTGGACCGCGCGCCGGCCGTACGGATGTTGAAGGAGCCCACGCGGCGAATTCGGTACCTGACGCACGAAGAAGCCGATCGGCTGCTGGCGGAACTCCCTGAGCACCTGCGGGACATGGCGGGCTTCAGTCTCGAGTCTGGGCTGCGGGCCGCCAACGCCACGGGGTTGCAGTGGTCAGCCGTGGACCTCGGCCGCAAGCTGGCCTGGGTTCATCCCGACGAGGCGAAGGCGCGCAAGGCGATACCGGTGCCATTGAATGGCGAAGCCATTTCGATCCTGCAGAAGCAGATCGGCAAGCACCGGGACCACGTGTTCACTTTCAAGGGGCAGCCTGTCGAGCAACTGAGCACAGCCGCCTGGTACAAGGCACTGAAGCGGGCCGGCATTGAGAACTTCCGCTGGCACGACCTGCGTCACACGTGGGCGAGCTGGCACGTCCAAAGCGGAACGCCGCTGTATGTGTTGCAGGAGCTGGGAGGTTGGGCGAGCTACGCGATGGTCCAACGGTATGCCCATCTTTCCGCTGACCACTTGGCGCCTTGGGCCGAGCGCTTGGGGAGGTCGCGTGGAGATCGCGGCACAAATCCGTCACAAGCGACGGATTGCGCCGACGAAGAACAGTTGCCAGCGGCATGTAAGTCTATGCCGCGGAACGAGATTTTTGGTGGGCCCTGAGTGACTCGAACACTCGACCTACGGATTAAGAGTCCGCTGCTCTACCAACTGAGCTAAGAGCCCTCATTCATGTCTTGCGATGTCTCGCTGACATCGCCAGGTGTGGACCGATCAACGCATTCCACCTTGGATGGTGGGTTGTGCGGGGCTCGAACCCACGACCTACGGATTAAAAGTCCGCTGCTCTACCAACTGAGCTAACAACCCGGCAAGCCTTCCATTATATGGGCTTTGCCGGCGCGACTTGCAGCCGTCGCAACGCGAATTCTAGTGCCTCGTTCGCGGCCACCATCCCGAAGGCGGCGGTCACGCCGACACTGGAGCCGTAGCCGTGGCAATTCAAGCTGCTGTCGCGTGAGCCGCCGGTGGCGCCTGTGCCGCTGCCCTCCGCGGCGCAGGCGTCGACCTGTGGCGGCGCGACGGGCTCCAGCGAGTGAACGCAGCGCACCCCCATCGCGCCGCTGCGCGCGCCGCCATGTTGTTGGCGCAGACGCTGGCGCAGCGATGCCAGCAGCGGATCGTGCGTGACCAGCGCCAGGTCGTTCAAGCGCACTTCCTGCGGGCGGCGCTTCCCGCCGGCGGCGCCGACGGTCACCAGCGGCGTACCGGTTCGCAGCGCCCACGCGGCGAGCACCGCCTTCGCGCTGACCTGGTCGCAGGCGTCGATCAGCACATCGACCGGTGCAGTCAACAGGCCGGGCCAGTTGGACTCGTCAACGAACGCTTCGATCGCCGTCACCACGCAGCCGGGGTGGATGTCGGCAACGCGATCGCGCAACGCCAGCGCCTTGGCTTGGCCCACGGTGGCGCCCGTGGCCTGAACCTGCCGGTTGATGTTGGATTCGGCAACGTGATCCAGGTCGATCAACGTCAATGCGGCCACCCCGCTGCGCGCCAGTGCTTCGCAAGCCCACGAGCCGACGCCCCCCAGACCGACCACCGCCACGTGTGCCGCGCGGATGCGGGCATAGCCTGCATCGCCATAGAGGCGCCTCAGGCCGCCGAAGCGGCGCTCGAGGTCGGCTTGCGGAAGCAGCGGCAACGATGGCGGCAGCGGCAAAGAACGCTCAGCGTTCATGCGGAACGTTCGATGCGCCACGTCTGCCAGCGCAGCGCGGCCATCGCGCCGACGATGATCGCAGCGAACGCGACGAAGCTCGTCAGGCTCAAGGTCGACACGCCCGACAGCCCCTGCCCCACGGTGCAGCCCAGCGCGGTGACGCCGCCCACGCCCATCAGCACCGCACCGATCAAGTGGTCGGCGGTGTCGGCGGCATTGCGAAAGCCCTCCCAGCGGAAGCTGCGCGACAGCAGCGCCACCGCCGCCGAGCCGACCACCACGCCCACCGTCGAGACGATGCCGATCGTCAGCAGCTTGCTCTTGTCGCTGAAGAACATCAGCCAGTCGAGCGTGTAGGCCACCGGCGCCACAAAGCTGAGCGCCTCCATGCGTTGCGAGTTGGTCGCAACGAAGGCCTCTTGCAGCGTGTTCGGGTCTTCGGCGACGTGACCGAGCCGGCCCGACACCCACCACATGGCAGCGACGACAGCGCCGGTGCCCAGGCCGGCCAGCAGCGTCTCGCCGGAACGGCCCGATGGCGCAGCCAGCGACCACGCCAGCAAGCCACCGCCCAGCAGCAGGCCCAAGACGGCGGCCAGTGTGGATTTGGAGACGCCACTGGCAGCCGCGAGCAGCGAAGGCAAGTCCTGCCCCATCGGCGCGGCGACGAACACCGTGTCCACCGTCGCCACCCGCGCCACCGCGGTGATGCCCTTCAGCGTGGCGAACGCGGCCACGCCGAGCATCAAGAAGACCACCAGCGACTTGAGGTTGCCACCACCGATGCGCACCAGCGTCTTGCTGCCGCAACCCGACGCCAAGACCATGCCGAAGCCGAACATCGCACCACCCACCACGGCCGAGAGCCACATCACGCGGGTGCCGCCGTAGATGCTCTTGGACGCATCGACCCAGCCGAGCGCGACCATGCCGTTGAAGCCGATCATCGCCACGCCGATGGCCATGACCCACATGCGCATGCGCGTCCAGTCGCCGATGTTGACGATGTCGGCCACCGCGCCCATGGTGCAGAAGTGGGTGCGTTGCGCAATGGCACCGAACACGATGGAGAGTGCGAACGTTGCCCACAAAACCTGGGTGGCCACCGCCTGGAGGTCAATGTCTTGCATGGGCAGATTCTATGCAGCGGTGCTCGCAGCCACCGCCACGCCAGCTGCCCCGCATGGGCTCGGCCCGGCTACCGCAGCGACGCGATGCGCTCCTTGCCGGCCTGTGCAGCCTCCGACTTCGGGTAGGCCTTGACCAGTTCGTCGATCGTGCGGCGCGCGGCGGCACGGTCCTTCAGTTCGATCTGGCAGTTGGCGATCGACAGCAGCGCCTCGGGCGCACGCGGGTGGTCCGGCGCAGCGGCGAGCAGCGCGCGGAACGACGCGATCGCATCCTTGTAGTTGCGGTTGCCGTAATGCGCGTTGCCCAACCAGAACAGCACCGACTCGGCGTAGCCGCTGGCCGGAAAGCGGCGCTGGAAACCCGACAGCGCAGCGGCCGCCTGGGCAAACTCGCCCTTGCGCATCACCGCCATCGCGTCGTCGTAGAGGCGCTTTTCTTCCGGGTCGGCAAGGAACTCCTTGCCGTCGGCCGACACCTTTTGCGGCTCGAGCCTGCGCACCCGGTCTTCCACGCCTTGCTGGATGTCCTTCTGCTTGCGCTGCAATTCGGCCACGTCGCGCGCGAGCTGCTCGTCCTGGCCGCGCAGCTTGGCGTTGTCCGCGCGCAGCAGTTCGATCTGGGTGTTCAGGTCGAGCAAGCTGCGCTTCATCTGCGACAGCTGCTCGCCGAGCTGCTGCAGCTGCGTGTTCATGAGCGTCATCTGCTCGGCCTGGCGCGCGCGCGCCTGCTCGTTGCTCTGTTCCAGCTTCAGCCGCAAGTCGAGGATGGCCTTGCGCGCCTCTTCGTCGTCGAACAGGCCGGCATGCGCCGGCGGCGAGCCCAAGCTCAGAACCAACACCAGCAGCGCAGGCGCGGCGGCAAACGAGCGAAACCAGGACCGCATTGCCGTCTCCTTCAACGGCTGACGAGTTCGGCGCGACGGTTCTTCGCCCAGGCGGCTTCGTCGCTGCCCTGCACGGCAGGCCGCTCTTTGCCGAAGCTCACCGCCTCGACCTGGCCGCTGCCCACACCCAGCAGCGCCATCGAGCGCGCGACCGCCTCGGCGCGCTTTTGGCCGAGTGCCAGGTTGTACTCGCGGCCGCCGCGTTCGTCGGTGTGGCCCTCGATCGACAAGCGCTTGGACTTGTCGGCGACCAGCGCCTTTGCGTTGGATTCGATGACGTTGCGGAACTCGTCCTTCACCACGAAGCTGTCGAAGTCGAAGTACACCACCTTGGGCAGGCTGGTGAAGGCCACTGTGTCGGTCTTGGTCAAGTCCACCGGCGTGACCTGCGACTGCGCCGTCCCTGCGGTGCTTCCGCCGGTGCCTGGCCCGGCGCCGCCTGGCCGGGTCAGGTTGGAGGCCGAGGCGCTGCTGGCGCTGGGCGGCACATCGGCGTCGAGCTTGGTGGTGCTGCAGCCGGCCATCAGCGCGGCGGCGGCCAGAACGATGAATGCACGTTGGTGGATGGAAGTCATGCTGAAACCCCTCGTCTCGTGAAGTGAAAGTTGAACTCGAATCTGTCGCGCTTGCTCTGGGCAATGAACCGTGGCCGGCAGCTAACGCCCAAAGGGGCTCCACACCGGCTCGCGCACGTCGGCCGTGGTCGACACAAGCCTTGCCTTGATCTTGCCGTCCAGCGTGCTCGTCATCAGCACGTCGCGCCCCTGCGCACGGGTGGCATAGATGATGAGCCGGCCATTGGGCGCAAAGCTGGGGCTTTCGTCATCGCCGGTGTCGGTGATGGCCTGCGGCTGCGCATTGGCCGTCAAGTCCTGCGTGTGCAACCGGAAGGCGCCGCCGACCCGCGAAATGTAGGCCATGGTGCGCCCGTCCGGGCTGATGGCCGGGCTGATGTTGTAGTTGCTTGCAAACGTGAGCCTCTCGACACCGCCGCCATTCAAGCCGGTGCGATAGATCTGCGGGCTGCCGCCACGGTCGCTCACGAAGTAAAGGCTGCGGCCGTCGGGTGCGAACGCCGGCTCGGTGTCGATCGCCGAACTGTTGGTGAGGCGGCGCAGGTTGCCGCCGTCGCGACCCATCAGAAAAATCTGTGAGCCACCGTCGCGCGACAAGGTGACTGCCAGCGTCTGCCCGTCGGGCGACCAGGCCGGCGCGCTGTTCGAGCCGCGAAAGTTGGCGATCGGGCGGCGCGCGCCGGTCATCACGTCCTGCGAGTAGACCACTGCCTTCTGGCTCTCGAACGACACATAGGCCAGCTCGCGCCCGTTGGGCGACCACGCCGGCGAGATGATCGGCTCGTTGCTGTTGAGCGCCACCTGCCCGCCCTCGCCGTCGGCGTCGGCCACGCGCAGCGTGAAGCGACTGCCGCCCTTGGTCACGTAGACGATGCGGGTGGAGAACACGCCCTTGTCGCCAGTGAGCTTTTCGTAGACGAAGTCGGCAATGCGGTGCGCGGCCAGGCGCAGGTCGGCCGGCTCGACGGCGTTGGCCTGGCCGCCGAGGTCGCTGCCCTTGACGACGTCCCAGAGCTTGAAGCGCACGTCGAAGCGGCCGTCGGCCAGGCGCGACACCGAGCCCACCACCAGCGCGTCGGCGGCGCGCGCACGCCACTCGCCCATCACCGGCTGGGCCAGTTCGTCGAGCGTGGCCTGGTTGTCGACGCCGCGAAAGAAGCCGCTGCGTTCCAGGTCGGCGCGGACGATGGCCGACACCATCTGCGTGGCCTTGTCTTCGTCGCGGAACTTCACGATCGCGATCGGCAACTGCGTGGCGCCGACGCCGGAAATCTCGACGCGAAACTGTGCCGCCGCTGGTGCGCCGAACAACAGCGCCGGAAGGCCGAGCGCCACCGTTCGGCGCTGAGGATTGATCAGCGCGCCAGACGCGAGCGGCGTCGAAGGAAGGAAAGGCAGCTTCTTCAATGGTGGACCAATCGAATCGGGGACAATGTGCATGATAAAGGGCCACCCCGCAGCAACCATGCCAGACCCGCATTCGCTGACCGTCGTGATCGTCGCGAAGAACGAAGCCAGGAACATCGCCGAGTGTGTGGCCAGCGCCTCATTTGCCGACGAGGTGGTGGTGCTCGACTCGAATAGCAGCGACACGACAGTGGCGCTGGCCCGGCAGGCCGGCGCGCGCGTGGTGCAGACCGACTGGCCGGGCTACGGGCCGCAGGTGGCGCGCGGCTTTGCGCTGGCGCAGAGTGCGTGGGTGCTGTCGCTCGACGCAGATGAGCGCATCACCGAAGCGTTGAAGATCGAAGTGCTCGCTGCCATCCGCTCGGGCGCGCACGACGGCTACCGCATCCCGCGCCTGTCGGAGTTCTGCGGGCAGTTCATCCATCACTCGGGCTGGCGCCCCGACCACACGCTGCGGCTGGGGCGGCGCGCCCAGTCGGGCTTCACCGATCACTTCCTGCATGCCCACATGACGGTCAAGGGCTCGGTCGGCACACTGTCGAACGACCTGATCCACTTCAGCTACCCGAACCTGCACGACGTGCTGGAGAAGCTCGATCGCTACTCCACCGGCCACGCGCGCGACCTGCAGGCCAAGGGCCGCACGGGGGGGTTGGGCAAGGGCATCGTGCATGGTCTGTTCGCGTTCGTTCGCACCTATGTGCTGCGGTTGGGCTTTTTGGATGGCCGGCACGGCTTGATGCTGGCCATCTACAACGCCGAGTACACGTACTACAAGTACCTGAAGCTCGGCCACCTTCAGAACCCGGCTCGGCGGCCGGAGTTCCCTGCATGACGCAGATTGGCGGCAAGCGGCCCGAAGCGGCCCTGGCGCACGCATGACCGAACCCACCCTGCCGCTCAAGCTTCGGCTGCGCCGCATCGCGCCTTACTTTGCCAAGAGCCGCGCGGGTTTCGCGCTGGTCTTCGTCGGTGCGTTCATCGCAGCGTTGACCGAGCCGATGATCCCGGCGCTGCTCAAGCCACTCATCGACAGCGGCTTTACTGCGGGAGAGCTGCCCTTGTGGCTCGTGCCGGTGGCGATCATCGGCCTGTTCGCGGTGCGCGGGCTGGCGGGGTTCGTGGCGCAGTACGGGCTGGCCTGGGCAGCGGCGAACGGTGTGATGGCGATGCGTGCGGCGATGTTCGAGCGGCTGATGGACGGCCAGCCCGAACTGTTCACCCGCGAGTCGGCGAGCAGCCTGACCAACACGCTCACCTACGAATCGCAGTACGGCGCCATGCTGCTGGTGAACGCGGTGCTGACGCTCGTCAAGGACACGCTCACGCTGCTGGCGCTGCTCGGCTTTTTGCTTTACCTGAACTGGCAGCTCACCTTGCTCGTGTCGGTGCTGCTGCCGTCGGTAGCCTGGGTGATGCGCATGCTCGGGCGCCGGCTGCACCGGCTCACGGTCGAGAGCCAGAAGGCCACCGACGAGCTGGCCTACGTGGTCGAGGAAAACGTGCTCGCCTGGCGCATCGTGCGCTTGCACGGCGCCGCGCGGGCGCAGGCCGGTCGCTTCGGGCAGCTGAGTGCGGCGCTGCGCCGGCTGTCGATCAAGTCGGTGGTGGCTGCTGCGGCGATGACGCCCATCACGCAACTGCTCGCGGCCTGCGCGCTGTCGGCCGTCATCGTGGTGGCGCTGTGGCAAAGCGGCAAGCAGGGCGGCTCGGTGGGCGACTTCGTGGCCTTCGTCACCACCATGCTGATGCTGATCAACCCGATCAAGCACCTGTCCGAGGTGGCGGGCCCGGTGACGCGCGGGCTGGCGGGGCTGGAGCGCGGCGTGGCGCTGATCGAGGGCACGCAGGGCGAAGCGGGCGGGTCGTTCGACCCCGGCCGCGCGCGCGGCGAGCTCGAACTGCGCGGCGTCAGCCTGCGCTACCCAAGCGAGCAGAACAACGCGCTGACCAACGTGGACCTGCACCTGCGCACGGGCGAGTCGGTCGCGCTGGTGGGCCCGTCGGGCTCGGGCAAGTCGACGCTGGTGAACCTGCTGCCGCGCTTCCTGGAGGCCACCGAGGGCAGCCTGCTGCTCGACGGCACGCCGCTTGGCGACTGGAACGTGGCCGCACTGCGGCGCCAGTTTGCGCTGGTGAGCCAGGACGTGGTGCTGTTCAACGACACGCTGGCCGCCAACGTGGCGCTGGGTGGACAGGCGGACCTGGTGCGCGTGCGCGAGGCCTTGCAAGGCGCCAACCTGCTCTCGTTCGTCGATGGCTTGCCGCAAGGCGCTGACACGCCCATCGGCCACAACGGCAACCAGCTCTCCGGCGGCCAGCGCCAGCGCCTGGCGATCGCGCGGGCGATCTACAAGGACGCGCCGATCCTGATCCTAGACGAAGCCACCTCGGCGCTCGACTCGGAATCGGAGCGGCTCGTGCAGGACGCGCTCGAAAAGCTGATGCGCGGCCGCACGAGCCTCGTCATCGCCCACCGGCTGAGCACGATTGAGCGGGCCGATCGCATCGTGGCGCTCGAAGCGGGCCGCATCGTCGAGCAGGGCACGCACGCCGAGTTGCTGGCGCGCGGCGGCCTTTATGCTCGCCTTCACGCTTTGCAGTTCAGGAGTTGAGCCATGTCACCACCGCCCGCCAGCCCCATCAGTCGTTATCCGGTGCCACCGATCGAAGGGCTGCCCGACGATTTGCGCGCCCGCATCCTCGAAGTGCAGGCGAAGTCGGGTTTCGTGCCGAACGTGTTCCTTGCGTTCTCGCACCGTCCGGATGAGTTCCGCGCCTTCTTCGCGTACCACGACGCGCTGATGCTGCGCGCGCCTTCCGGCCCGAACGGGCTGAGCAAGGGCGAGAAGGAGATGATCGTCGTGGCCACCAGCGGCGCGAACCATTGCCTGTACTGCGTGGTGGCGCACGGCGCGATCCTGCGCATCTACGAGAAGAACCCGCTGCTCGCCGACCAGGTGGCCATCAACCACCGCAAGGCGCAGATCACGCCGCGGCAGATGGCGATGCTCGACTTCGCGATGAAGGTCTGCACCGACTCGGCGGCCCTCGGCGAGGCCGACTTCGCCGCGCTGCGCATGCACGGCTTCACTGACGAAGACGCGTGGGACATCGGCGCCATCACCGCGCTGTTCGGGCTGTCCAACCGCATGGCGAACCTCACCTCCATGCAGCCCAACCCCGAGTTCTATTTGATGGGTCGGGTGCCCAAAGCCAAGGGCTGAGTGGCTTGCACGTGAAGGCCCGCCGCCGTTCATGAAGCGCGTCTTCATCACCAACTACGTCGGCCTGACCTCGCGGCTGGAAACCCTGGCACTGGCCTTCATGATTTCCGACCGACACGGCCACGAGGTCTGCCTGGACGGTTGGCCTGAGCTCGATGCGATCGCGGTGTCGGGCACAACAACCCGCTCGCGTGGCCTGCTCGGCCGGCTCGACAGCGTCAAGCTGCGCGAAGACATGCCCGGCAACCTCGCGCTCGCGGGCACGCACCACAACGTCAACCTGCGCACGCACCAGGGCCCGCGCGAACTGCTTGAGCCGTACTACCTGCCCACCGCTCGCCGCGTCAAGCTGCGCGCGGACCTGGCCGACGTGATCCGTACGGCCTTCGCGCCCTACGCCGGTCGGCCGCTGGTGGGCGTGCACATCCGGCGTGGCGACTTCCCGCTGATCAGCCCGACCGAGTTCGACGTCAACGCCTTCGTCTGGCCCGCTGTGCCCGACTGGTGGCACGAGCATGTGATGGCAGACATCCAGAAGGCCGTGCCCGACGTGGCGTTTTTCGTCTCCTGCTCGGGCAGCCTCGATGCGTTCCCGAACCTGACCAAGAACTTCGACGTGTTCACGATGCCGGCCGCATCGCCCTACCGCCACTCGGCGCGGCAAAGCGGCCACCAGTCGAGCACGCACCCGGCCGTCGATCTGTTTGCGCTGGCCTGCTGCCGTGTGCTGGTCGGTTCGAGTTGCTCGACCTTCACGCACTACCCGGCGCACATGCTCGGTGGGCCGACGACGGTGCTGATCCCGCCGTCGCACAAGATCTTCCCGGACAATCCGCAGTACGGCCGGATCGACCTGCACGGCCAAGGGGTGGCCGACTGGCTGGCCGCCTGCCGCACCGGGGCCGGTGCCACGCCGGTGACCGACGCCACCACCCTGCCCTTCGCCCGCGGCGCCCACGTGGACTGGATGTGATCTCTTGAACTACACCGTCGTGATCCCCGTGTTGAACCAGTTGCGCTACACCAAGCAGTGCGTCGACAGCCTGCTCGCCCACGGCGTGCCGGCCGACGCGCTGCTGGTCATCGACAACGGCAGCACCGACGACACACCGGCCTGGTTGGCCTCAAGGCCCGACATCCGCTCGATACGCAACCCGGTGAACCTGGGCTGCGGCGGCGCGTGGACGCAGGGCGCGCTGGCGTCCGACCGCGAGTGGGTGGTGCTGCTCAACAACGACATCGTCTGCGCGCACAACTTCATCGAGGCGCAGATCGATGCGGCGCGCAAGCACGGGCTGCAGGTGGTGAGCCCGTCGCTGGTGGAGTTCGAGCTCGACTACGACCTGCCCACCTTCACCCAGGCGTTCCTCGCCAAGATGAGCGGCACGGTGCGCCAGGGCTGGTTCCACGGCGTGTGCTTCTCAGTGCACCGCGAGGTGTTCCAGAGAATCGGCTTCCTCGACACCGACCGGCTGCTGTTCGGCCGCGAGGACGCCGAATTCCTGGCCCGCTGCAAGCGCCACGGCATCCCGGTGGGCACCGTGGGCGATGCGTTCATGCACCACTTCGGCATGATCACGCAGACGGCGATGAAGAAGGAACAGGGTGTGGCCAAGTTCGGCGACCACCGCTACTTCTACGGCAAGATCGGGCTGAACTGGTGGGGCCGGCAGCAGGTCAAGTTCGCGCGCAAGGCGCGCACGCGCGAGTGGGCTGATGCAGAGCGGGCCCGCACCGGATTGACGCTGCACATGGTCCACAAGGACGGTGCGGTCGAGTACCGCTGACACGGCCGCGCATGACCACACGTCACCTCGACCTCGGTTGCGGCCCGGTCCCGCGCAACCCGTACCACTGCGATGAAGTGCATGCGGTCGACCTGGCGCTGCCGGCGGGGGTGGACACATCGCGCTTCGCCCAAGCCAATCTGAGCCTGGAGCCGATCCCGCACCCCGATTCGAGCTTCGACTCGGTCTCGGCCTTCGACTTCCTCGAACACGTGCCGCGCGTGCTGGCAACCGCCGACGGGCGCGGCACGCGCTTCCCGTTCATCGAGCTGATGGACGAGATTCACCGCGTGCTCAAACCCGCAGGCCGATTCTTTGCGCTCACGCCCGCCTACCCGAACGAAGAAGCCTTCCAGGACCCGACGCACGTGAACATCCTGACCGATGGCACGTGGAAGTACTTTTGCGGCGAGCCACCACAGGCGCGCATGTACGGCTTCAGCGGCAACTTCGAGATGCGCCGCAACGAGCGCGCGCTGTACCCCGAGGCTTTCGAGCCCACCGTGCCTTTGGGCTGGCGCCGCGAGATGCGCCGCCGCCGGCTGCTCAAGACCGGGCGGCTGACGCACCTGATGTGGGAGTTCGTGTGCCGCAAGCCTGTTGCAGGTTGAACGGGAGCCCGACGTGAGCTTCACCGACTCGTTCCGTGCCTGGCGCCGCGACCTGAAAGCGCGCCTGCCGTACGTGCGCAGGCGCGAGCACCGCATCCTGCAGCGCCGCTACGCCGAGCTCATCGAGGGCCTGGGCTGGACGGCGCCACCCGCCACGCAAGCGGCGCTGCACGCGCTCAAGCCGGTGGCTGATGCGCTGCAGGGCGACGTCTGCTTTTTCGTCAGCTACGCACCGGAGCCGACGTTGAAGAAGCACGTGCGAGGCCACATCGAGCACCTGCTGCGTGCGGGCGTGAAGGTGGTGCTCATCCTCAACACCAGCCTGTCCACCGGGCAGATGCAGCTCGATGCCGAGTTGCTGGAGCAGCTGAGCGGCGCCTACGTGCGCGACAACGTCGGCTTCGACTTTGCCGCCTGGGCTCATCTTTACAGCCTGTGCGCCGAACAGGCTCTGCACTGGACGCGCCTGTTCCTCGTCAACGACAGCATCGTCGGCCCGCTGAACAGCGCTCACTTCGACCGCCTGATGGACCGCGTGCGCCGCAGCAGCGCCGACGTGGTGGGCCTGACCGAAAGCCAGTTGCCGATGCGCCATGTGCAGAGCTTCTTCCTCGTCTTCAACCACACCGCCTTGCGCCACCCGGCCCTGCAGCGCGTGTTCCAGCGCATGCTGAGCCTGCCCAGCAAAGGCCAGGTGATCGACGTCTACGAAACCCGGCTGACGCAGGTGTTGACCGACCACGGCCTGCGCTGCGAGTCGCTGTTCCCGCCGCTGTCGTCCGACCCGCACAGCTCCAACGACACGTCGTTCCGCTGGGCGCAGCTGATCGAGGCCGGCTTCCCGTACATCAAGACCAGCATCATCGACCGCTTTGCCGGCAGCCCACAACTCGAAGCGGTGGTGCCCGCGGAGTGGCTGCCGCCCAAGGGCTGAACGGCGCGGAGGCGCGATTGCCATGCGTACCGTGCTTGCCACTTGGTCCCGCATCGTCAGCCGGACGAACCGGCTGGTCGGCAAGCTCAGGCGATCGATCGTCAAGCGAGGGCGCGTGGCGCAGGTGCTGGCCTCGGTGCGGGACGATGCGCAGATCCTGGAAATCGGCGGCGGCTACAACCCGCGCTACACGAAACCACGCTACGCGCACGTGCACCACCTCGACCACGACACCACCGAAGGCCTGCGCGCCAAGTACCGCACCGACCCGACGGTGTCCGGCAGCATCCACCGCATCCAGCCGATCGACTTCGTCTTCGACGGCCGGCCGATCGACGCGTTGATCCCACCTGCCCTGCGCTTCGACGTGATCTACGGCTCACACGTGCTGGAGCACCAGGTCGACCTGGTCGGCCACCTGCAGTCGCTTCAAAAGCTGCTCAAGCCCGGCGGCCGGGTGATTCAGATGATCCCCGACCTGCGCACCACCTTCGACGCACTGCGCTACCCGACCGTCACCGCCGACGCGTTGGTGGCCCACCTCCGGCCTGCGCCTGTCCACCAAGGCAAGCAGGTCTTCGACGGTGTGTCGCGCGAGTTGAACCGCAACCACGGCTATCGGATGTGCAGTGCCGCCTTCGACGGCGTCAACTTCAGTCACGGCTTGCACACCGCCTTGGAGGCGATGCGCGCCGCCGATCGGCCTGGCCAACCTTACGCCGACGTCCACGCGTGGACCTTCACGCCCGAGTCGTTCGAGTTGCTGATGATCGAGTTGCGCTTGCTCGGGCTGACGCGCCTGGTGCCGACCTTCGTGTCGCCGCTGTACGGCAACCAGTTCTGCGCGGTGCTTGAACGCGCCTCCGACACCGACGCCGACACCGACACCGATACCGGCCTCGCCGAGTCAACGCGCGCCGCGCTCGACGCTCGGCGCCTGGCTTTGAGCCGACGCTTGCGGGTGCGCTGACGCCGCGTCGAGAAACCCTGCGATGTCGCCACTGAGCAGCAGCGGCAGGTGGGCCTCGATGCGCTCGTCGTCCCAGTCCCACCACCTCACGCGCAGCAAGCGCTCGACGACCGCCGGCTCGAAGCGATGCTTCAGCACACGCGCCGGGTTGCCGGCCACCACCGCGTAGGGCTCGACGTCCTTGCTCACCACAGCCCGAGCCCCGACGACCGCACCATCACCGATGCGCACGCCCGACAGGATCATCGCCTCGCGCGCAATCCACACGTCATTGCCGATCATCACGTCGCCCTTGGTCGCCGGGTGGCCTTTGAAATGCCCGGCCCCCGGCCACATCGCACTGAACGGGTAGGTGGTCACCCAATCCATGCGGTGCTCGCCGCCGAGGAAGATCTGCACGCCGTCGGCGATCGAGCAGAACGCGCCGATGTGTAGCTTTGCGCCCTCGCCCCAGTCGTGCACCTGCGGGTCGCCGTAAGTGCCGCGACCGACGTCCCAGCCTGGCCTGCGCTCGCGCAGCGTGGGCGGCTGCGCCGGCTTGCGCTTGCGCAGTGGCCACATCGCGTCAGGCGCGGAAGGGGTTGTGGATCGTCAGCGAATCAACGCGCTGGCCGTGCTGCAGGTCTTCGCTGATCAGCCGCGAGCAGCCAGCCGCGAGCGCGGCCGCAACGATCAGCGCATCGTAGAAGCTGAACTGCCAGCGCGCCCGAACATCCAGCGCGCGGTGGTACAGCGCGGCACTGGCCGGCACCTGCAGCAGCGGGATCAGCACGGTGTCCATGTAGCTCCGGGCGGCGTCGGTGTCGAGCGCCACTTCGGCTTTGCGAGTCGCTGTGTTCAGGCACTCCTGGACCACCTGAAAGCTGATACAGGCGTTGCCCGTGGCGAGGCCGTCGCGGACGATCTGCTCTGCAACGGCGTGTTTGCGTGGGTCGGTCGCGTCCAGGTGGTAGATGAAGACGTTGGTGTCGATGAAGACTTCAGCGCTCATTCATCTGGTCTCGCGTGAGCTTTTGCCCCACTTTCAATCGGCCGCGCAGTGTCGCCATCACGTCGTCGTAGCGCTGCATGCGTTCGCGGGGGTGTGCGTAATCGGCCAGCCAACGGCGGAATTGCTCGTTCAGGGTGGTGCTGTCAGCACGCGCACGCTCGCGCGCGGCTTCGATCAAGCTCTCTTCGGCGCTGAGAGTGATGTTTTTCATGCCAGCACAATGTCTACCGTGTACACGACGATAGTGTACACGAACATGGAGATGTCTTGATCTGGGCGGGCCTACATCAACACGATGTCGTACTGCTCCGGCGACCCCGTCGCCTCCGCCTGCAACGAAATCGGCTTGCCGATGAAGTCGCTCAGGCCAGCCAGGTGCTGACTCTCTTCATCGAGCAGCATCTCCACCACCGAAGCTGCTGCGACGACGCGAAACTCCTTGGGGTTGAACTGCCTCGCCTCCCGCAAGATTTCGCGCAGGATGTTGTAGCAAACGCTGCGCGCCGTCTTTACCTCGCCCTTGCCGCCGCAGGTGGGGCACGGTTCGCACAGCATGTGCGCCAGGCTCTCGCGCGTGCGCTTGCGCGTCATCTCCACCAGCCCGAGTTGCGTGAAGCCGCTGACGGTGATCTTGGTGCGGTCGCGCGCGAGTTGCTTGCGCAGTTCGGACAGTACCGCCGCCTGGTGCTCCTCGCGCGACATGTCGATGAAGTCGATGATGATGATGCCGCCGAGGTTGCGCAGGCGCAGTTGCCGCGCCATCGCCTGCGCGGCCTCCAAGTTGGTCTTGAAGATCGTGTCGTCGAAGTTGCGCGCGCCGACGAAGCCGCCGGTGTTCACGTCCACCGTGGTCAGCGCTTCGGTCTGGTCGATGATGAGGTAGCCGCCGCTCTTGAGGTCCACGCGGCGCGCGAGCGCACGCTCGATCTCTTCGTCGATGTTGAACAGGTCGAAGATCGGCCGCTCGCCCTTGTAGTGTTCGAGCCGGTCCACCGAGGTGGGCGTGAACTCGGAACCGAACTTCTTCAGCAGGTCGAACTGCATCAGCGAGTCGATGCGGATGGCCTGCGTGCCGTCGTGCGCCAGGTCGCGCAGCACGCGCTCCACCAAACTCAGGTCCTGATGCAGCAACGTCCCCGGCGCGGACTTGAAGCTGCGCTCCCGCACGGCCGCCCAGGTCTTGCGCAGGTAGCTGATGTCATCCGCCAACTCGGCGTCGGTCGCCTCCTCGGCATTGGTGCGCAAGATGAAGCCCCCCGCCGGCCCGGCGCCTTCGGGCAGCGCGGCGAGCGCCGTCATGCGCGTTCGCAACTGCTCGCGCAGCTCGCTGGAGCCGATCTTCTGCGAGATGCCGATGCGGTCGTCCTGCGGCAAGAAAACCAGCAGCCGCCCGGCGATGCTGACTTGCGTGGACAGCCGCGCGCCCTTGGTGCCGATCGGGTCCTTGATGACCTGCACCGTCAGCGTCTGCCCCTCGAACACCAGCCGCTCGATCGGCGTTGCCGGCGCAGAAGCTGCGCCGTGTTCGCCCCGCGGCGCGCCGTTGGCGGTGTTGCGCGGCGTGGCGCCGTTGACCTGCACGTCCGCCACGTGCAAGAACGCCGCGCGCTCCAGGCCGATGTCGATGAAGGCCGACTGCATGCCCGGCAGCACGCGCGCCACACGGCCTGCGTAGATGTTGCCGACCAGGCCGCGCTCAAGCGTGCGCTCAATGTGCAGCTCTTGCACTGCACCGCTCTCGACAACGGCGACGCGCGTTTCCTGCGGCGCCCAATTGATCAGGATGTCTTGCATGTCGGCCATGGTATGCCAGCCTTGCGCAGCAACTGCGTGGTCTCGAACAAGGGCAGGCCCATGATGCCGCTGTAGCTGCCGTCGATGTGCGCGATCCAGCCGGCGAGCGAACTCTGGATCGCATAAGCGCCGGCCTTGCCGAACGGCTCGCCGGTGGCGACGTAAGCCTGAATCACCACTTCGGGCAACTCGGCAAAGCGAACGCGCGACACGCTGGCTGCCTGCCACGTTTTGCCGCCTGCCGCCACGGCCACGGCGGTGATCACGCGGTGCGTCTGGCCAGAGAGCAAGCGCAGCGTCGCACAGGCGTCGGCAGCGTCCACCGGCTTGCCCAGGATGCGCCGGCCGAGCGCCACCGTGGTGTCCGAGCACACGATCGGCGCGTCGGGCAAGCACCTGCGTTTCAACCGCTGGCGCGCGGCCGCGAGCTTGGCCAGCGTCACGCGCTCGCAGTAGGCGGCCGGCAACTCCCCCTGGCGCTCGGCCTCCAGCGCTTCGGCATCTTCGTCGGCGCCGGGCAACAGCAACTCGTGCGCCACGCCGATCTGCTCAAGCAACTGGCGCCGGCGCGGGCTCTGCGACGCGAGGTAGACGAAGTCAGCGGGCATGCGGGTCGGGGCTCACTGGGCTCACTCTCGGTGGTAAGGGTGGTTGATCGTCACCGTCCAGGCACGGTAGAGCGCCTCGGCCAGCATCACACGCACGAAGGCGTGCGGCAACGTCAGGTCCGACAGGCGCAGGGTTTCGTGCGCGCTGGCCTTCAGCGCCGCGTCCAGGCCGTCGGGGCCACCGACGAGCAAGGCCACATCGCGGCCATCGCCAAGCCAGCCCTTCATGCGCTCGGCGAGTTGAATCGTGGTCAGCCGGTCGCCACGTTCGTCGAGCACCACGCGGCGCGCGCCTTTGGGCACGGCGGCCTGCAGGCGCGTGGCCTCGGCGGCCATCAGTTGTTCAGGGGTGCGCGAGCCGCGCGGCTCGGCCTTCACGGCCTTCAGCTCCAGAGCCATCTCGGGCGGGAAGCGCTTGGCAAAGTCGGCGTACGCGGCCTCTGCCCAGGCGGGCTGGCGCTGCCCGACGGCGACCAACAGCAGCTTCAAGCCTGCCGCCAGCTGCTGCGGGTCTCAGGCACATCGGCCGGGGGCGCCAGCCTGGGGACGCTCATCAACGAGACGGGCTCTTTCTGGCGACAGTCTTTTTCGCCGCCGGCTTGGCGACGGCCGCTCGCTTGGGCGATGAGGTCTTGGCTGGCGCGGCAGCCGCCTTCGCCACCGGGCGCTTGACGCCGACCACCCGCGTCACCACCGCCTTGCCCGCAGGTGGCGCAGTCTTGCGTGCCGGGGCCTTGGCGGCTGTCTGGCGGGCCGACGTGGTTGTCTTTGCAGCTGCTCGCTTTGCAGGTGCTTGCTTTGCAGGCGCTTGTTTTGCGGGTGCTTGTTTCGCAGGCGCCCTCTTGGCCGGCGCCGGCTTCGCAGCGGGCTTTCTTGCCGGCGCTTTCGGTGCGGGCGCCGTTCGGGCCACGGCCTTGGAGCGGGTCGGCGCCTCGGGCTCAGCGGCCTTCACCAGCTTGCCCGTCGCCGCAGCGAGCTTCATGTTGACCGGCTTGTCACCCCAGATCTCTTCGAGGTGGTAGTACTCGCGGATCGATGGCTGCATCACATGCACCACGGCTGCGCCGCAGTCGACGATGATCCACTCACCATTGGCCTCGCCCTCGGTGCGCAGCACCGGGAAGCCGCTGCCCTTGACCGCGTCGCGCACGCTGGAGGCCAGCGACTTGGTCTGCCGGTTGCTCGTGCCCGAGGCGATGATCACGCGCTCGAACAGCGGCGACAGGTGCTCGGTGTTGAAGACGACGATGTTCTGGGCCTTCACGTCTTCCAGACCATCGACGATGGCGCGTTGCAGTTTTCGGATGTCCATTCAGCTCCTGGGCTTGCCGCTTTGTGGGCGGGTGGTGGGCGTGTTCAGTGGGGGCGCGCGGTCAATATATCCCGGCACGCCGAGGCGCACCATGCCGTCGATCCGGGCGCGGTCCTCCGGGCGGGGGAGACGGCGGCGCGAGGCGCACCGCAATGCGGCCAACGCAGCCAGCACTTCAAGCCGCGACCTCGCCGAGCCAGTCGCGCGGGCGCAGAAAGTCGCTGTACAGCTTCGCCTCGGGCGTGCCGGCCTGCGGCTTCCAGTCGTAGCGCCACTTCACGATGGGCGGCATCGACATCAGGATGCTTTCGGTGCGCCCGCCGGACTGCAGGCCGAACAGCGTGCCGCGGTCGAAGACCAGGTTGAATTCGACGTAACGCCCGCGCCGGTAGGCCTGGAAGTCGCGTTCGGCCTCGCCATAGGGCGTGGTCCGGCGGCGTTGCACGATCGGCAGGTAGGCGCTGATGAAGGCATCGCCCACCGCACGCATCATCGAGAAGCTGCCCTCGAAGCCGAGCGCGGCGAAGTCGTCGAAGAAGACACCGCCGATGCCGCGCGGCTCGTTGCGGTGCTTCAGGAAGAAGTACTCGTCGCACCACATCTTGAAGCGCGGGTACTTGTCGGGGCCGAAGGGCGCGAGTGCGTCGCGGTTGACGCGGTGAAAGTGGCGCGCGTCGTCCTCGACACCGTAGTACGGCGTCAGGTCCATACCGCCGCCGAACCACGTCACCGGCGGCAGCCCGGCCGGCAGCGCCGCGAACATGCGCACGTTCATGTGCACGGTGGGCACGTGGGGGTTGCGGGGGTGCATCACCAGCGACACGCCGAGCGCCTCGAACGGCGCGCCGGCGAGTTCAGGGCGATGCTGCGTGGCCGAGGGTGGCAGCGTCTTGCCTTTCACGTGCGAGAAGTTGCAGCCGCCACGCTCCAGCAAGTCGCCACCTTCGATCAGGCGCGACAGGCCGTCGCCTTCGAGCTTGCCGCCGGGCTCGCGCGTCCAGCCGTCGGTGGCAAAGGGCTGGCCTTCTTCGGCTTCGAGCGCAGCGATGATGCGGCCCTGCAGGCCGAGCAGGTAGTGGCGGACGTCGAGTGTGTTCATTCTTTCAGTTCGATCGGAGCAGCGCGTTCGGGGTGGCGGCCGGTTCGGGGGGCGAGTTGCCCGCGCATCTCGCCCATGTCGGCGGCCTCGTCGCCGCTGAGGAGCATGAAGTCTTCGACCCCCAGCTCGCGCGTGCGGTAGTCGATGAACCCCAGGCCCAGCGGCACCTGCGCGCCGAGCGCCACATGATAAAAGCCCGAGCGCCAGGCGGCGGCATGGCGGCGCGTGCCTTCCGGCGTCAACGCCAGCCAAAGAAATCGGTCTTGCTCGCGCGCCGACTCGAGCTCACGCACGATCTGCCCGACGATCCCGTTGGCCGCCGTTCGATCAACCGGCACACCACCGATCCAGCGCACCCAGGACCCCAGAATCGGCACCTGGAAGAGGCTGTCCTTGGCCCAGAAGGCCACCGGCATGCCGATGCCCCATTTGGCCAGCATCGCCAGGACGAAATCCCAGTTGGACGTGTGCGGATACACGATCAACACCCCCTGGCGCGCCGGCAGCCCGTTGAAGCACAGGCGCCACCCGGCCAGCCGCAGCACGCCGCGCGCAAGTGCGCTGCCCTGGAGCTTGACCGGCAGTGAAGCGATCACCGCTTGATGGCCCGGTGCCCGATGTCGCGGCGGTACTGCGCTCCGTCGAAATGAATGCCGCGCAGCACGTCGTGCGCACGCTGCTGCGCCTGCTTGACCGAGTCGGCGAGTGCGGTGACGCACAGCACGCGCCCGCCGGCAGTGAGCAGCGCACCGCCACCGGCCGCCGCCGTGCCGGCGTGGAACACAACAGCATCAGAACTTTCAGCCGGCAGCCCGTGGATAGCATCGCCTTTGCGTGGCGTGAGCGGGTAGCCGGCGCTGGCCATCACCACGCCGAGCGAGACGCGCCGGTCCCACTCGAGCTCGACCTGGTCGAGCGTGCCCTCGACGGCGTGAGCGAGCACATCGACCAGGTCGCTCTTCAGACGCATCAGGATCGGTTGTGTTTCGGGGTCGCCAAGGCGGCAGTTGAACTCGACCGTGCGTGGCTGGCCGTGCGCGTCGATCATCAGCCCGGCATAGAGAAAGCCTGTGTACACGTGCCCGTCGCGGGCCATGCCGTGAATGGTGGGCAGGATGATTTCCTGCATCACCTTGGCGTGCACGTTGGGCGTGACGACCGGTGCCGGCGAGTAGGCGCCCATGCCGCCGGTGTTGGGGCCCTGGTCGTCGTCGAGCAGGCGCTTGTGGTCCTGGCTGGTGGCCAGCGAGAGCACGTTCTTGCCGTCGCACAGCACGATGAAACTGGCTTCTTCGCCTTCGAGAAAGTCCTCGATCACGACACGCGCGCCGCCAGCGTTGTGCTGCACGCCCAGCTTGTTGTCGGCCTCATGGCCGGCGAGCATCCAGTCGATCGCCTCGTGCGCCTGCGCCAGCGTGGCGGCCACCACCACGCCCTTGCCCGCCGCCAGGCCGTCGGCCTTGATGACGATCGGTGCGCCCTTGCCGTCGACGTACGCATGCGCCTGCGCAGCGTCGCCGAAGGTCTGGTGCGTGGCGGTTGGGATGTGGTGGCGCTGCATGAACTCCTTGGCGAAGGCCTTGGAGCTTTCGAGCTGCGCGGCCGCCTGCGTGGGCCCGAACACCCGCAGCCCGCGGTTGCGGAACAGGTCGACCACGCCGGCCGCCAGCGGCCCCTCGGGGCCGACCACGGTGAGCCCGATCTTCTCGTGCAGCGCAAATTCGGCCAGCGCACCGAGGTCGGTGATCGGCACGTTGCGAAGCCGCGTGTCGGCCGCGGTGCCGCCGTTGCCGGGCGCCACGAACACCATCTGCACCTTGGACGACTGCGCCAGCTTCCACGCCAGCGCGTGCTCGCGGCCGCCGTTGCCGATGACGAGGACTTTCATGCGCTGGCCTTCATGCGTTCCTCTTTGAAGCGGCAGCCGTTCATACGAGCGAGGGTCACTCGTTCATGACCGCGTTGTGAAACACCGCCTGCGTGTCGTCCAGGTCTTCGATGATGTCCAGCAGCTTTTGCATGCGCTGCGCGTCTTCGCCGGTCAGCTCGACCGTGTTCTCGGCGCGCATCGTCACTTCAGCCACCTCGGGCTTGAGGCCGGACGATTCCAGCGCGATCTTCACGCGCTCGAAGTCGGGCGGTGCGCACAGCACTTCGACCGCGCCGTCGTCGTCGCTCACCACGTCTTCGGCGCCGGCCTCCAGCGCCACTTCCATCACCTTGTCTTCGCTCGTGCCGGGCGCAAACACGAACTGCCCGCAGTGCTTGAACTGGAACGCCACCGAACCCTCGGTACCCATGTTGCCGCCGTACTTGCTGAAGGCGTGGCGCACTTCGGCCACGGTGCGCACGCGGTTGTCGGTCATGCAGTCCACGATGATCGCGGCGCCGCCGATGCCGTAGCCTTCGTAGCGGATCTCTTCGTAGCTCAGGCCTTCCAGCGTGCCCGAGGCCTTCTCGACGTTGTACTTGATGCGGTCGGCCGGCATGTTGCACGCCTTCGCCTTGTCGATGGCCAGCCGCAGGCGCGGGTTCATCGCCGGGTCGCCTCCGGCCTGGCGGGCGGCCACGGTGATCTCGCGGATCACGCGGGTCCAGATCTTGCCGCGCTTCTCGTCCTGCCGGCCTTTGCGGTGCTGGATGTTGGCCCACTTGGAATGTCCGGCCATGGCAGGCTCCTGGTGCGCAGGCGTCGCTCGCGTCGCTGCGGGCGGCCTGTCGAGTTTGTTGGATAGACTGTGATTTTACGTGCGCGCCGTTTCGCAAGCGCCACACCGAACCCGCGCTGAAACCTGCGCTGAAACCCCGTCGAGCACGTCGCTCGCCCCACCCTTGCAACCCGGAGCTCCCATGGCCGACCCCTTCCTCATCGCCAAACATGGCGCCACCGAGTGCGTTCTGCTGCCAGCCATGGCCAACCGCCACGGCCTCATCACCGGTGCCACCGGCACGGGCAAGACGATCAGCCTGCAAACGCTGGCCGAACACTTCAGCCGCATCGGCGTGCCGGTGTTCATGGCCGACGTGAAGGGCGACCTGACCGGCATCACGCAGACCGGCAAGGTGAGCGACAAACTGGCCGCCGTGTTGAAAGAGCGAGGCCTGGACTTGCCCACCGCAGTCGCCTGCCCCGCAACGCTGTGGGACGTGTTTGCCGACGGCACCAAAGCACAAGGCCACCCGGTTCGCGCCACCATCAGCGACATGGGCCCGCTGCTGCTGGCCCGCATGCTGGCGCTGAACGAGACGCAGCGCGGCGTGCTGGCCCTTGTCTTCAAGATCGCCGATGACAACGGCCTGGCGCTGCTCGACCTGAAGGACCTGCGCGCGATGCTGCAATACGTGGGCGACAACGCGAGTCAGTTCACGACCGAATACGGCAACGTCAGCGCGGCGAGCATCGGCGCCATCCAGCGCGGCATTCTGCAGATCGGTGAACAGGGCGGCGACCGCTTCTTCGGCGAGCCGATGCTCAACATCGCCGACTTCATGCAGACGGTCGAAGGCCGCGGCGTCGTCAATATTCTGGCCGCCGACCAGCTGATGAACAGCCCGCGCCTGTACGCGACCTTTCTGCTGTGGATGCTGAGCGAGTTGTTCGAGCAACTGCCCGAGGTGGGCGACCTGGAGCAGCCCAAGCTGGTGTTCTTCTTCGACGAGGCGCACCTGCTGTTCAAGGAAGCGCCGGCCGCGCTGGTGGAGCGCATCGAGCTCGTCGTGCGGCTGGTGCGCAGCAAGGGCGTGGGCGTGTACTTCGTGACGCAGAACCCGCTGGACATCCCCGACACCGTGCTGGCGCAACTCGGCAACCGCGTGCAGCACGCGCTGCGCGCCTTCACGCCGCGCGACCAGAAGGCCGTCAAGGCGGCGGCCAGCACGATGCGGCCGAACCCGAAGCTCGACGTGGAAGCGGCGATCACTGAACTGGCGGTCGGCGAGGCGCTGGTGAGCTTCCTCGACGCCAAGGGCCGGCCGAGCGTGACCGAGCGCGTGTACGTGTTGCCGCCGGGCAGCCAGATCGGGCCGATCACGCCCGAGCAACGCAAAGCGCTGATCGGCGACTCACTCGTGGCCGGCGTGTACGAGAAGACAGTGGACCGCGAGTCGGCCTACGAAAAACTCAAAGGCCGCGCTGCGGAAAGCGCCGACATCGCGCAGGAGATGGACGCAGCACCCGCGCCGGGGGGCAAAGCAGGCGGCGCCGCTGCCGGCAGCGCGCAGCAGCAACCGGCCGACACCGGGATGCTCGGCGGCTTGAAGGACGTACTGTTCGGCTCCACCGGCCCGCGCGGCGGCAAGCGCGAGGGCCTGGCCGAGTCGGCCGCGCGCTCGGCCATGCGCAGCGTAGGCTCGGCCGTCGGGCGCGAGATCATCCGCGGGGTGCTGGGTGGCATTCTGGGCGGTGGAAGGAGGCGGTAGAGCGCGAGAGCGAAGGGCGAGGGGCCCCGCTGGGCCGGAACGGCCCCTTCGTGGCCCTTGGGGATCGACCAGCGAAGCGATCGGCGAAGGAGCGGGCTAGATGCCCGCGACTGAGAGTGCGGGCGCGCCACTACCTCACCGGAATCGGCGTCCCCCGATCCACCGGCACCGCGGTGACGCTGTTCTGCGGCGAGCCTTCGATCACACGGTCTGAATACGTCAGATACACCAGCGTGTTGCGCTTGGCGTCGACCATGCGCACGATGCGCAGCTTCTTGAACACCAGCGAGATGCGTTCGGCGAACACGTCTTCCTGCTGCGGCAGCGGTTTGGCGATGACGATGGGGCCGACCTGCCGGCAGGCGATCGACGCTTCGGCCTTGTCTTCGGCCAGGCCCAGCGCGCCTTTGATGCCGCCGGTTTTGGCGCGCGACACGTAGCAGGTCACGCCCTGCACGCCCGGGTCGTCGTGCGCGTCGACGACGATTTTGTGGTCGGGCCCGATGAACTTGAACACCGTGTCCACCTCGCCGACCGGCTGTGCGGCGGCGCCGCACGCGGCCAGCACGGCGAGCGTGCCGAGCAGTGTCTTCTTCATTCGCTGGTTCCTTGGTGGTGGATCTCGACGAAACCGGGTCAGGGCACCGGCACGCTCTTCAGTTCGGGCCTTGCAAGCACGCGCGCCTGCGCCGCCAGGTCGCTGACGATGCGGTTGGCGACATAGCTGTTCTGCGTGTCCGGCTCGAGCGCAGCCACCGCGAGGTTGGCCAGCGGCTGCTCCAGCGGCACGTAGTAGCTGCCCACCGGCACGTCGATCAGCGCTGGCACCAGTTGCACCTGCAGGCGCAGCAGCGGCGCGGCGTCGGCGATGGTTCCGCGCACGTCGGTGCGGGCGCCTTCCTCGCGCGACGTTTCGGCATAGGTCTCGCCGCGCGCGACGCTGTTTTCGGTGACGCGGCGCACATGCACGCCCAGGCTGCGCAGCCGCGCCACCGCGTCTTGCTGGTCGGCGGCGAGCCAGTAGCCGCAAGGGCGCGCGCGCGCCTTCACGGTCTGCAGCTCCAGCGCCGAGTCCCACGCAACAGTGAGGGTGCGGTCGGCCCCGGTGACGGGGTCGAGCATCAGCAGGTTGTATTCGCTCGGCGTCAGCGCGGCCTGCACCACCACCTCGCCACGGCAGGCCTGCAGGCTCACGTCGTTGTCGACGAACTGGCGCAGCTTCAGCAGGTCGGCGGCGCGCGCGTGGGTGCTCTCAAGCACGCTGCGCACGGCCGTCACGTGCGTGTGCACGCGGCGTTTCAGGTGCAGCCGGCCGATGCCCACGCCGCGCGTCTCCAGCAGGATGCTCACCGCGTTCTTGAGTCCGTTGACGTTGCGGCCGGTGTCGGGCTGGGCGCCGCCCATCGATATCTTCTTGTCCTGCAGGTCGGTCGAGGTGGTGTAGTACCACTCTGCCGTGAGGCCTTGCTCCCTCAGACCGGCCAGCAAGGGCGCGCGGAACCACTCTTCGGCGGCCCTGCTGATGAAGGGTGGCATGTTGGCCGTCATCGCGTACTGCACCAATGCGTCGAAGCGCTGCACCGTGCCGAACTTCTCCAGGTAGCGCCCGACGACGGTGTATTCGTGCGCGTCCACCACCACCACCGGCTGGTGCTCACGCACCAGCCGCGCCTGGGCCTGCGCCTCGGGCGTGCGCAGCAGCAGGTGGTCGCGGTTGGCGTCGATGCCACCGGCGGTGGCGCGCTGGTTGGCCTGCGCGCCGTCGGGGTTGGCGCGCGGCAGCACGATCACGTTGATGCGGTCGAGCAGGCGCATCAGCGGGCCGCGCGCCAGCTCTTGCGCGATGACGAGCAGCGCCTCGCTGCCGGCGGGTTCGTCGCCGTGCTGCTGGCCGACGAGAAGCACGGTTGGGCGCAGGGCGCGCTGGGCTGCATCGCCTGACCCGACGGCCGCGCCGGACACGCGGCTGAACAACAGCGCCTCGATCGGCACGCCGTTCTGCGAACTGCCGAGCGCCAGCAGGCTCACGCTGGGCAGCCCAGCCGCGTCGCCGGGTGTGACCAGCGAGCGCATCAGCGCCTGCAGTTCTGCGTTGGTGGTGAAGCCGGCGCGCGCATCTTGCAAAGCCGGCGTGGCGTAGCTCACCGCCGGATCGGGAAAGCGCTCGGCCACGGCGGCGCTGTAGGGCAGGCCTGCAGCAGCGGCCGAGGTCGGCGCTGATGTCGGCGCCGGTGTCGGTGGTGACGTCGGCGTTGGCGTGGAGGGTGGCGTCGAGGCCGGGGCCGCAGGTGCCGGTTGACCAGGCGCGGGCGCGGATGAGGGTGTGGCCGGCGTCGGCGCGTGGGGCATCGGCGCGCAGCCGGCCACGCCGATCGCCATCACGCAGGCGAGGGTTCGCAGGGCGAGGTGTCCGAGAGCTTGCATCTGAGGTCTCCGCTGCTGAAAAACGGGGCACGCAGCCCGCAGCGGTCGGATTATCACCACGCGGTCACAATGCCCCCTCGCATCGAATCGGGGTTCGGCCATGAGCGTGTTGAAGTGGTTGGTGGTGGGCTTCGTTGCCCTGGTCCTCATCTCGCTGTTGGCTGGCAGGCTCGGCCTGCTGCAAGGCAAGCCGCCGAGCAACCTGGGGGTGCGCGACGGCCGGCTGAAGCCGCCAGCCAAAACGCCCAACAGCGTCAGCAGCCAGGCCCTGCTGTACCCCGACCATCCGCGACGCGACTTCGCCCAGATCGAACCGCTGCCGATCAAGGGCGACGGCCCGGCCACCTTGGCCCGCCTGCGCCGCATCGTCGAGGCCCTGCCCGGCGCACAGGTGGTCAAGAGCGAACCGGACTACCTTTACGCGCAATTCACCACGCCGTTGATGCGGTTCGTCGACGACGTGGAGTTCTGGTTCGACCCGGCTGCCGGCAGGGTGCAGGTGCGTTCGGCATCGCGCGTCGGCCACGGCGACCGCGGGTTGAACCGCGCGCGCGTCGAAGACATCCGCACCCGCCTGGCCGAGGCGCCCTGATCCGCCGTTTCGTCATTAGTGCCGTCACCAGTTCCGTCACCAGCGACGACAGCGGCGTCACCCACCACCCATCACGACCAACCGGCGTCCACCACGAACTCCTGCGCGGTGATCATCCGCGCCGTGTCGGCGGCCAGGAACATCACCATGTTCGCGATGTCGGCGCCGATCACGCGGCCCGGCAGGCAGTGGTTCTCGTCCATCGCACGTTCGCCGGCTTCGTCCAGCCACAACGACACCTGGCGCTCCGTCATCACCCAACCCGGCACGACGCAGTTGACGCGGATGTGGTCGCGCCCCACCTCCTTGGCCAGCACGCGGGTGAAGCCCGACATGGCCGACTTGCAGGTGGCGTAGACCGACAGGTCGAGGTTCTTGTTCTTCCAGCTCACCGAGCCGAGGTTGACGATAGCGCCGCCGCCGCGCGCGCGCATCGACGGCAGCACCGCCTGGGCGGCAAAGAAGTTCGGCCGCAGGTTGATCGCCACGCGCTCGTCGAAGTACTCGGGCGTGACCTCGTCGATCTGGTGGCGCTGGTCGTTCGCGACGTTGTTCACCAGCACGTCCACGCCGCCGATGCGCTGCGACAGCGCGGCGACGGCCGCCTTCAGCGCGGCCACGTCGGTCACGTCGCAGGGCTCGAAGTGCACCGTGGCGCCCAGGCTCGCGGCCAGCGCCTGGCCGGCCGCCGCCTCGCGGTCGAGGAAGCCGACGTGGCAGCCCTGGCCGGCAAAGCCGCGCACGATGTCCGAGCCGATGCCGGTGGCCCCGCCGGTGACGACGACGCCCTTGCCACGCAGGCTGTTGTAGGTGACGCCGGCGTACGTCACCGTCGGGATGGGTCTGGCGCTCATGGATGAATCGTCCTGTGGGTTGTTCGCTGCCGGAGCACGGTGCGAGCCAAAACGATAGCACCGGCTCGCTGCGCAAGGTCGGCAACGACGCTGGCAGCGGCAGGGGCACGCGCATGGGCAACAGCGCCCGGGCAGCGCGGGGGCAGCGGGTAGTCAGCGCGTGATCAGCGCGTGGTCAGCACGTGTTTGGCAACGGGCGCCCCCAGCGCCGTGCCGTACAGTTCCCCGCATGACATCTCTGAGCGAACCGGCGATGGTGTGCATCGACTGGGGCACCAGCAACCGGCGCGCGTGGTGGCTCGGCGCCGACGGCTCGGTGCGGGCCGAGACCTGCGACGACCAGGGGTTGCTGGCGAGCCAGGGGCGGTTTGCGCAGGCGCTGCAAAGCCTGTTGACGGCCGGCCCGGCGTTGCCGACGCACGCACCCGTGCTGATGGCCGGCATGGTCGGCGCGGCCACCGGCTGGCGGGAGGCGCCCTACATGGACGCTGCGCAACCGCTGGCCGAGCTGGCGCAGCATCTGATGCCGCTGCCGGCCGCCGGGCCCCGCAGCTTCATCGTGCCGGGGGTGTGCCTGGCAACGGCCGATGGCACGGTGGACGTGATGCGTGGCGAAGAGACGCAGCTGCTGGGCGCCCTCGCGCTCGGCCACGGCGACGGCTGGTACGTGCTGCCGGGAACACACAGCAAATGGGTGAGGCTGCAGGGTGGCCGCGTGGCCGACCTGGCGACCTACATGACGGGCGAGCTGTTTGCGCTGCTCACGCAGCACGGCACCTTGAGCACTGTGGCCGGTGGGTCGGTGGCTGGGGTGGAGGTCGCAGGTGGTGCCTCGTCTGATGTTTCGTCTGATGTCTCGTCTGATGCCTCCTCCAAAGCCCCTGCCCTCGCCGACCCGTTCACGCGCGGTGTCGCTGCCGCCGGGCGCTCCGGTCTGTCCAACGCGCTGTTCGGTTGCCGCGCGCAGGTGGTCGCCGGGCGCATGCCGGCAGGCGAAGCGCGCGAGTACCTCTCCGGCCTGCTGATCGGCGCCGAGTGGCACGACGTGCTGCGCCGCGCCGGCCGGCCGCCCGAGCACATCACGCTGATCGGCACGCCTGCGCTGGCGCAGCGTTACGCGCGCCTGGCGGCGGCTGCGGGGTGCCGCGTCACCACGCTGGACGCGCAAGCGGTGCAACTGGCTGCGTTTCGCGCACTGTGGGGTGCGGTGCGCGCGTCCGGGCCGGGCGCCTCGGCAGGCGGCTGAGTCGAAGAGGCAAGCGGCCCGCGCACATACGCAACACACCCCACACACCACACACCACACACCACCATGCCCACGCTCCAGGTCTTCCAGCCACCGCTCGTCGCGATCCTGCGCGGGCTCGAGCCCGAACGCGCGGCCGACGTCGGCCAGGTGCTGTTCGACGCCGGCTTTCGCATCCTGGAGGTGCCGCTGAACCGGCCCGGCGCGCTCGACTGCATCGCCTCGCTCGCCGCCTGCGCCCCGGCCGATGCGCTGATCGGCGGCGGCACGATGTTGACGCACGCCGACGCCGATGCCGTGCACGCTGCCGGCGGCCGCCTGATGGTGGCGCCGAACTGCAACCCGGCCGTCATTCGCCACGCCGTGGCGCGAGGGCTGCTGACGGCGCCCGGCATCGCCACCGCCACCGAAGCCTTCGCCGCGCTCGATGCCGGCGCGCACGCGCTGAAGCTGTTCCCGGCCGAGGCGCTCGGCGTGGGGGGCATGAAGGCGCTGATCTCGGTGCTGCCGGCCGGCACGCCGCTGTGGCCGGTGGGGGGCGTCACGCCACAGAGCATCGGGCCATGGCTGCGGGCAGGCGCCACCGGTTTCGGCATCGGCAGCCAGTTGTTCCAGCCGGGCATGAGCCTGCAAGCGGTGGGCAGCGCAGCGCGCGAGTTCCTGGCGGCGTGGGCCGATGCGCAGCCGCGCTGACGTCTTGCCGAGGATGGCGGCCCGCGTTGCGCCGACGCGCTTGCCGATGGCTCCGCCCACCGCTGTCGAACCGCAGCTCGGCGCGTTTCGCGGCGCTTGGGCATCGCATGGCGACGACACGGCGCACTTCGTCGCAACGGCACGCTGGCGGCAGCGCCCGCGCCGCACAGTCGGCAACGTGACCCGATCGCCCCGCACTGCGTGCCCGTTCATTTGATGGATCCCCATCACGCATCGCCGGTCGTGGCCCCCCTTGCGGCCGCGACCGCCCGCCCGGCGTGGTGGTCGCACCTGCTGCGCGGCGCTGTGCTGCTGACCGTGCTGTGCACCACCATCGCCGGTCTGCTGACGGCGATGAAGGGCGGGCGCTTCGGCACGCAGCTTGTCTACTCGTTCAGCATCGGCGTGTGCTGCTGGTTCATCATCGACTTGGGCCGGGTGCTGGTGGCCGCACTGATCGACCGGCGGCGCGCCGCGCGGGGCCTGGCGCCGCTGCCCTACCCTGGATTCCCGGGCTGGTTGTGGATGATCGCGATGTCGGTGCTCGGCGTGCTCGTCGGCCCGATGGTGGGAACGGCGCTGGCCGACGTGATCCAGGGCAGCACCACCCCGAACGTGCTGCAACTGGACTCGCCCTCGTCGCAGGTGACGATGCTGCTGACGGTGCTGACCTCGATCGTCTCGGTCATCACGCTGAGTTCAATGGAGCGCCTGGCCAGTGCGCGCGCGAGCGCCGAAGCCGCGAAACGCGCCGCGGCCGAGCACCAGCTCAAGCTGCTCGAATCGCAGCTTGAGCCGCACATGCTGTTCAACACGCTGGCCAACCTGCGCGTGCTGATCGCCACCGACCCGGCGCGCGCGCAGGCCATGCTCGACCAGCTGATCGCCTTTCTGCGCGCCACGCTCGGCGCATCGCGCGTGGCACAGCACCCGCTGTCGGCCGAGTTTGCCCGGCTCGGCGACTATTTGGCGTTGATGAAGGTGCGCATGGACGCACGGCTGGCGACCACCCTGGACCTGCCGGACGCGCTGGCAGACCACCCCGTGCCGCCGCTGCTGCTGCAGCCGCTGGTCGAGAACGCCATCAAGCACGGCCTGGAGCCCACCGTGGCGGGCGGGCGGGTGCGTGTGAGCGCCGCGCGCGAAGGCAATGAGCTGGTGCTGCGCGTGCACGACAGCGGCGGCGGCTTGGTGGGCCCCACAAGCCCTGCCACGCCGACGACTGCGGCTCGCGCGGCGGCGGGGCACCGTGACGGTTCGAGTATCGATGGCAACCCGGCGGCGTTCGGCTTGGCCCAGGTGCGCGAGAGACTCTCCGCCTGGTACGGCCCGCGCGCGTCGCTGCAACTGACGGCAGCGCCCGGCGGCGAACGCGGCACACTGGCCACGGTGCGGTTGCCGTTCGAGGCGTGAAGCATGCGAGCCGCGCGCCGAATCAGGTGATCCAGTCAGGTGTCCAATCAGATGTTCATCCCGCCTCCCACCGCCCTGATCGCCGAAGACGAACCGCTGCTCGCCGCCAACCTGAAGGCCGAGCTCGGTCGGCTGTGGCCCGAGCTGCGCATCGTCGCCAGCGTCGACCACGGGCACGCGGCGGTGGAGCAAGCGCTTGCCCGGCAGCCCGACCTGCTGTTCCTGGACATCCGCATGCCCGGCCTCAGCGGCCTGGAAGCGGCGCAAACGCTTGCCGAAGACTGGCCCGACGCGGGTGCGCACGGCGCGCCGCTGCCGCTGATCGTGTTCGTGACGGCGTTCGACCATTACGCCACGCAGGCCTTCGACCGCGCCGCGGTGGACTACGTGCTCAAGCCAGTGCAGCCCGAGCGCCTGGCGCAAACCTGCGTGCGTCTGCAAGCCGCCCTGCGCCAGCGCATGGAGCCACCCACCGCCAGCGGCGCGGCGCTGGAGGCCACGCTCGGCCAGTTGCGCAGCCTGCTCGCCGCCCCCGGCCTGCAACCGGCTGGCGCCTTGCCCAAGCTCGGCGTGATCCAGGCCGGCGTCGGCGCCGCGATCCACATGGTGCCGGTGGCCGAGGTGCTGTACTTCGAAGCGGCCGACAAGTACGTGCGCGTGATCACCGCTGAGCGCGAGCTGCTCATCCGCACTTCGCTGCGCGAGCTGCTGCCGCAGCTCGACGAGCACCAGTTCTGGCAGGTGCACCGCGGCACCGTGGTGCGCGCGGACGCGATTGCGACCGCGGTGCGCGAGGAGTCCGGCAAGGTCACGCTGACCCTGCGCGGCGTGAAGCAGAAGCTGACCGCGAGCCGCCTGTACGCGCACCGATTCAAAGCGATGTAGCAGTGGCGGGCGCACCCGCCAGGCACACCCGGTCGCGCCCGCCGTTCTTCGCTTGGTAAAGGGCCGCGTCGGCACGACCCAGTAGCGTCACCAGGTCTTCCGCCGGGCCCTGGGAGAAGGCCAGGCCGATGCTCACCGTCATCTTGCGGCCCGCAGGCAGCGCAGGCCAATCGTGCCGGCCGGCGACGGCCTGGCGCAGCCTTTCGCAGGCGTCTCGCGCCGTTTCGGCGCCGGTGCCGGGCATCAGCACCACGAACTCTTCGCCGCCCAGCCGCACGAGCACGTCGCCGGAACGGCTGTCCTCGCGCAGCACCAGCGCCAGGTGCACCAGCACCGCATCGCCCGCGGCATGGCCAAGCTCGTCGTTCACCTGCTTGAAATGGTCGACGTCGAGCAGCGCGAGGCTCAGCGCGGCCCGGCGGCGGTCGAGCGCGGGCCACAGTTCGGCAGCGCGCCGCTCCAGGTGGGCCCGGTTGCCCAGGCCGGTGAGCGAGTCGCGCTCGGCCCGCTCGGCAAACTCGTGCGCGCGTTGCGATTGCCGCACCGCCTCGCCACGCGCCTGCTCGGCCTGCCACTGTGCGCGCTGCGCTTCGATGCGGGTGACGAACAGTTGCGACTGCGCGCGCAACTCGTGCAGCGTGCGGCGCCGCTCCAGCCGCTCGAAGACCATGAAGTGTTCAAGCGCCTGCTCGTGCCGGCCGAGCGCACACAAGGCCCGCGCGGCAGCGTCGCGCGCGCGGATCTCGGTGTGCACCGGTGCAGCGGAGCCCATCTCCTGCAGCACGGCCAGCGCCAGTTCGGCAGCCTCGGCGGCGTGGCCCTGCGCCAGCAGCCAGTCGGCCAGACTGGTCTCGGCGCGCCAGCGGTAGGCCACCAGGCCGGCGGACTCGGCGCGCTGCCGGCTGCTCTGCAGCAACTCGCCCGCCCGCTGGTGCTCGCCGCAATGCAGCAGCACTTCACCCAGGTTACCGGTGACCACGACCTCGTGGACCGGGTCGCTCGGCTTCGGCAGCAATTGGCGGGCGGCCTCGGCATGCACACGAGCGCGTGCGAGCACATCTGCCCGCTCGTTGGGCGCAGCGGCGTCTCGCATGCGGTGGAATGTGTCGCCGAGGAACGCGCACAACCCCACGTGCACCATGAAGCGTTGCCGCGGCGACGCCATCGCGCCGTGCACGTCGGAGGCGGTTTGCAGCACGCGGGTGGCTTGCCACGGGTCGCCCAGCCGGTCCAGGCAGGCGCCCAGTGTGTAGGCCGCGGTGAGCGCCAGATCGGCCGAACCGGCCCGGGCGGCTTCGATCTCGAGCCGGTGCGCGGCCGCCAGCGCCAACTCGAATCGCCCGACCTCGCACAACGCCCGGGCCCGCACGCGCAGGGCCTCGCAGCGCTCTGCCTGCAGGGCAGCATCTTGCAACTGCGGCTCGAGCGCGGCAGCGGCTTCGGCAGCTTCCAGGTGCAGGCCCTGCCGAAGCAGGTGACCGCACAACCAGGTGCCCGCCCTGGCTGCGTCCTGCGGCCTGCCTGCGGCCTGCGCAAGCTCGATCGCCGCCCGCGCGGCAGCGGCGGCTGCCGGCGGGTCGAGCTTGTTCGTCGGGTCAGCGGCCGCCATGTGGCGAGCCAAGTCGGCATCTGACTCGGACAAGTCGGGGCGTGTCATGTCTTGATTCGCGGCAAGATCGGGTGCCCGTCCAACGCGACCTGGAACCTGCCCGTTGTCAGCGCTGGCCAGCTCCGAGGTGTTTGCACTCGGGCACTGCCGTCAGCGGCCCGCGGCCGTCGAACCACGCCAAGAGGTTGTCCACCACCAGCTGCGCCATCGCCTTGCGGGTGTAGACCGACGCCGAGCCGACGTGCGGCAGCAACACCACATGGTCCATCGCGATCAGCGCCGGCGGCACGTGGGGTTCGTTCTCGAACACATCCAGGCCGGCCGACAAGATGGTCTTGTTCTGCAGCGCCTGGACCAGCGCCGCTTCATCGACCACCGTGCCGCGGCCGACGTTGACGAGGATGCCGTCGGGCCCGAGCGCCTTCAGCACGTCGGCGTTGACGAGGTGGTGCGTTTCGGCGCCGCCGGAGGCGACGACGAGCAGCACATCGCACTCTTGCGCCAGGCCGAGCAGCGTCGGGTGGTAGCGGTACGGCACGCCCTCTTGCGGCTGGCGGCCGTGGTACTCGACCGTCACGTCACACGCGTCGAGCCGCTTGGCGATCGCCTTGCCGATGCGCCCGAGGCCGAGGATGCCGACCTTGCGCTCGCGCAGCGTGGTGGTCAGCGGCATCGCGCTCTTGAGCCAGTGCCCGGCACGCACATAACGATCGGCCTGCGGAATCTGACGGATGGTGGCCAGCAGCAGGCACAGCGCCAGGTCGGCCACCTCGCCGGTGAGCACGTCGGGCGTGTGCGTCACCACCACGCCGCGGCGCGCGGCTTCCTTGGCGTCGACGTGGTCGTAGCCGACGCCCAGGCTGGCCACCACCTCCAGGTCGGGCAGCGTGTCCATCAACGCCGCATCGATGCGAACGTGCCCGCCGGCCACCGCCACGCCGCGGATGCCGGCGCGCGCCTCGCGCACCAGCTCGAAACGCGCTGCCAGGCCTTGCTCGATCACCGGCACCGGCGAGCCGATCACCATCACGGGGTCTTTCTGAGTCATCGCCGGGTCCTGCTGGAAGTGGTTGTCGGGCGATGGTAACGGGAGCCTGAAGCGCAAGGGCGCCCGCGGGCGCCCTTGCTGTCATCGACTCACCGGTCTCAGGCCGCTTGGCGCCGGCCTGTCGTCAGTGACTCAGTGCCGGCCCTTGCGGTTGTCGTACCGGTCGTGGCGGTCGGGAACCCCGTCGCGGTCTCGGTCGCCGTGCCCCTTGTCGTGTCCGCGGTTGTCGACCTGGTCGTAACGGTTCGGGATGCCGTCGCGGTCGCGGTCGCCATAACCGTAGCCGTGCACCCGGTTGTCGACCCGGTCGTAGCGGTTCGGGATGCCGTCGCGGTCGCGGTCGCCGTAGGCGCCGTGCTTGCGATTGTCGTAGCGGCCGTCATGGCGATCGTAGCGGTTCGGGATGCCGTCGTGGTCACGGTCCCGGTAGCCGGGATGCACGACCACCGGCACCGGGTGGTACACCACACGCGGCGCAGGCTGATACACCACCGGCGGCGGCGCGTACACCACCGGCGCCGGTGCATAGACCACGGCAGGCTGGTGCCGCACCACCACTCGCGGCAGAGGCGGCAGGGGCGGCAGCGGGAAGTTGGAGATCACCGTGGCGACGTGAGGCAACTGGACATCGACGGACCATTGCACGTTGCCACCGGCGTGAGCGGTGCCTGCGGCCAGGGCCGAAGCGGCGGCGGCAAGGGCTGCGATCAGGGGCTTGTTCATTTCCGTTTCTCCTTGGGCGGCACGCAGCAATTGCGAACCTGAGCCCACAACGACACCCGCCCGGCCGCTGTTGACGACGGCCCGTGTCAAAAAAGGTAAAGCTGCGGTTTACAAAGGTAGCGGCGCGCCTGCGCCAGCGCCTCGGTACCAGGCGCCGTCTGACCCGGCCGATAGAATCGAAACCATGACTGCGAACGCTGCCGAAGCCGACAAACCGAGCCACTTTTTGCGCCAGATCATCGAGCGCGACCTGGCCCAGGGCACCTACGCCAGCCGCACGTTTGCCGGCACGCCGGGCGACGCGGCGCACCACGCCACCGGGCCGGCCGACCCGGCGCGCATCCGCACCCGCTTCCCGCCCGAGCCCAACGGTTACCTGCACGTGGGGCACGCCAAAAGTATCTGCCTGAACTTCGGCCTGGCGCGTGAGTACGGCGGCGTGTGCCACCTGCGCTTCGACGACACCAACCCCGAGAAGGAAGAACAGGAGTACGTCGACGCGATCGTCGAGATGGTCAAGTGGCTCGGCTTCGACTGGGAAACGCCCGACCCGCTGCACCCCGGCGCAAGCCGCAGCCACCTCTACTACGCCAGCAACTACTTCGACTTCATGTACTTCGCCGCCGAGGCGCTGATCGAAGCCGGCCACGCGTACGTTGACGAGCAATCAGCCGACGAGATGCGCCAGAACCGCGGCGACTTCGGCCACGCCGGCACCGACAGCCCGTTCCGCACGCGCACGCCGGCGCAGAACCTGGCCCGCTTTCGCGAGATGCGCGGCGGTGTGCATGCCGACGGCGCGATGGTGCTGCGCGCCAAGATCGACATGGCCAGCCCGAACATCAACCTGCGCGACCCGGCGCTCTACCGCATCAAGCGCGCTACGCACCACAACACCGGCGACACGTGGTGCATCTACCCGATGTACACCTACGCGCACCCGATCGAGGACGCGCTGGAGAACATCACCCACAGCATCTGCACGCTCGAGTTCGAAGACCAGCGGCCGTTCTACGACTGGCTGCTCGACACCTTGTGCACGCTCGGGCTGATCAGCCGACCGCGCCCTCACCAGTACGAGTTTGCGCGGCTGAACCTGACCTACATCGTCACCAGCAAGCGCAAGCTGCGCCAGTTGGTCGACGAAGGCCACGTGGACGGCTGGGACGACCCGCGCATGCCCACGCTGGTGGGCATGCGCCGGCGCGGCTACACGCCGGAGAGCCTGCAGCTGCTGGCCGAACGCAGCGGCGTGAGCAAGGCGGGCGGCTGGATCGATTATTCGTCGCTCGACATCGCGCTGCGCGACGACCTCGACGCCAAGGCGCCGCGCGCCTGCGTGGTGCTGGACCCGCTCAAGCTCAAGCTCGTCAACTTTGCCGAGGTGTTCGGCAGCCACGCGCACCGCGAGCCCTGCCACGCGCCGGTGCACCCGGCCCACCCCGAACGCGGGCAGCGCGACTTCGTGCTGACGAGCGAGGTGTGGATCGAGCGCGAAGACTTCATGGAGCTGCCGAGCAAGGGCTTCTTCCGCTTGAGCCCGCCGAGTGTGGACGCGGCCGGTGCGGCAGTGGCTGGCGCCAGGAGCCGGCTGAAGTACGGTTACGTGATCGAGTGCACCGGCTTCGAGACAGACGCACAAGGCCAAGTCAGCGCCGTGCTCGCCGCGCTGGTGCCGGGCACCAAGAGCGGCACGCCGGGGGCCGACGCGGTCAAGGTCAAGGGCGTGATCACCTGGGTCAGCGCGGCCGACGGCGTGCCGGCCGAGGTGCGCCTGTACGACCGCCTGTTCACCGAAGCGCAGCCCGACGCAGGCGGGCGCGACTTTTTGAGCGTGCTGAACCCTGCAGCCAAGAAGACGGTGCTGGCTTACGTCGAGCCGGGCCTGGCGACAGCGCAGGCCGACGAGCGCTTTCAGTTCGAGCGGCACGGCTACTTCGTCGCCGACCGACAAGACCACGCACCGGGCCGGCTGGTGTTCAACCGGACGGCGACGTTGAAGGACACCTGGAGCAAGTAGCGCGCTCGGGCGTTCTTGTTGGAGGCACGCTGATGTCGTTCATGCGATCCCGCGTTCTGATGCCGATCGGCCTGCTGCTCGCAGCCTGCGCGTCGTCGGCCGACAAGCCCGCACCGATGCAGCGCCCTGCGGCGCCAATCGCCCCGGCGGCTACCACCGCGCCGACGACCCCATCTGCGAACCCGTCGGCAAGGCCTGTTGCCGCGACCGCGCCAGGCCTGTCGCCGCAAGACATGCGGGCCATCACCGCACACCACAACCAGGTGCGCGCCGACGTTGGCGTGGGCCCGCTCACCTGGTCCACCGATCTCGCCGCAGTCGCACAGGAGTGGGCCGAGCAGCTCGCCATCTCCGGTTGCCGCATGAAGCACCGCAGCCCGAACGTGCATGGCGAGAACCTGTTCCAGGGCACCTTCGGCGCGTTCACCGCGGTCGATGCCGCCAAGGCCTGGGAGACCGAGAAGAAGGACTACCGTGGCGGCGTGCTCACCGAGGCCAACTTTGCGCCCGCCGGCCACTACACGCAGATGGTGTGGCGCCAGACCACCCAACTCGGTTGCGGCCAGGCCATCTGCAAAGGCACGCTGATCGTGGCGTGCAACTACAGCCCAGCGGGCAACGTGCTGGGCCGGCGGCCGTACTGACCGCGCCTTTCGGCGTGACCGTTGCACCGACACCCGCTGCCTAGAATCCGGCCGTGATCAAGCCCATCGACCCCGCGGTCGGCAAGGTGGTCGCGTCAACACCGCCTGGCGCAGTCCTGCGGCCCGGCGCAGACGATGAGCGCCTGCCCGTCGCGGGGCGCACAACGGTCGCCGTCGGCGGCGGCCCGACAGCCACCGTCGCTGGTGCGGTGGCGCTGCAACTCAGCGCAGCGGCGCAGGCGCTGGCCGCGCTGCTGCGCACCGACGCGCCGCTGGCGCGAATCGGCCCACCGCCGTTGCTGATGCCCGACCCGACCGCGCCACCCGCCGATCGCGCCCGTGAAGTGGCGCAGGCGGTTGTCCACAGCGGCCTGTTCTACGAATCGCACCTGCGCGCCTGGACCGAGGGTCGCCTGCCGCTGGCCGCCCTGGCCACCGAGCCGCAAGCCGCTCTGCAACGAGCCCTTCAGGACACGCCCGACGCCGACCGGCAAGCCGCCAGCGCCGAACTGGGCAGCGTCGTGCAGCGCCAGCTCGATGTGCTCGATGGCAAACCGATGAGCTTTGCCGGCTGGGCCTGGCCGGGGCAGCCCGCGCAGTGGCACATCCAGCGTGATCCCGCGCCAGATGCGCACGACGGTGACCGTCCCGCACGAGGCGCAGTCGCCGACGCCGAGCCCGAACCCGCTTGGTCCACGCAACTCCAGCTCGATCTGCCGCGGCTCGGTGCGCTGGGTGCGCAGCTGCGCTTGAGCGGCACGCAGCTCACACTGGCGATGACGCTCGACGGCGACGCCCACGCCGCGCTGGTGGCCGCCCACCGCGAGCGCCTGGTGTCGGCACTCCGGGCAGCGGGCCTCGACCTGGCCGAGTTGACGGTCACGCTCGCCTCGACACGTGATGGCAACAACGAAGAAGCCTGATCGGCCGTCGGCCGTGGCGCTGTCGTACCGGCCCGGCCAGCACGCCCCAAAGGTGGTGGCCAAGGGCTACGGCTCGATGGCCGAACGCATCGTCGAACAGGCCCGCGGTGCCGGCGTGTTCGTGCACGACTCACCCGAACTGGTCAACCTGCTGATGCAGTTGAACCTCGACGAGCAGATCCCTGAACCGCTGTACCGCGCGGTGGCGGAGGTGTTGGCGTTCGTGCACTTTCTGGAGCAGCAGGCGGCGGCACCACCACGCGCGACGCCACCGCAGTGAGGCAGTGACGTCAGTCGCGGCGGTCGTCGCGCAACTGCTGCTTCAGCGCGTCGATCTCGGCCTGCATGGTCTGCATCAACTGCACGTACATGCCGATCTGCTGGCCGGTGGCGCGAAGCTGGTCACTCACGCGCTGGCACAGCGCCACCATCAGCTTGGCGCCGACGTGCGGGTGCTGCGCGATCAACTGGTCGAGCGCGCCGCGCGACAGCACCGCGGCCTCGATGCGGCTGGACGCCACGCAGGTGGCCGAGCGCGGCGCGCCGTCGAGCAGCCCCATCGCGCCGATCACGTTGCCCGGGCCGAGCACCGAGATGACCACCGGCTCGTGCGTGCCGCCGTCGGTCGTCTGCACCGACACCTCGCCGGTCAGCACCAGCAGCATGTAGCCGGTTTCCTGCTGGTCGCCTTCCCGCAGGATGGTGGCGCCGGGCGCAAAGCCGGTCAGCCGCATGAAGGAGACGATGCACGCGGACTCTTCCGGGCTGAGTTGCGCGAGGGCCGTTGGCGTGCGCAGCAGCTTGATCGCCGCGGCCGCCAGCACCGGCGACTTTTGCGTGGCGCGCGGGTGGTCGGCCCAGGCCGGCGGCACGGCAGAGTCCTTGCCATCGAGGGTGTGCCAGAGCTCGGAGGGGACGGTGTCCATGGTGATCTGCTCAAGACCGTGCGGGGCTCCATTGTGCGGCTGCTTGAGCGCTGCGTTGGCCCACAATCTCGCGGATGACGACCACACGCCGAGCCTCTTTCACGAACTTCGGGTCTGCTGTCAGCGCTGCTTTGGCCGCGCTGGTCTGCTGGCTGCCCTCCGATCACGCATTGGCGCAGGACATCTCGAAACCCGTGCTGGAGGTCTCGAAGCCCGTTCCGGGCGGCGTGGTGACGATCGACCTCGGGCCGGCGCCGACGCGCCCGCTGGCGAGCTTGCCCAGCGGCGTGCCGGTGCTGGTGCTGGGGCAGCCGGCCGGCTGGAAGGCGGTGGTGGGCATTGCTCTGTCGGCCCCGCCGGGCACCGGGCAATTGCTGGTGCGCCGGGGCGCGACGGCTGAGCCCCTGCGCAAGACGTTTGCCATCGAGCCGATGCAGTACGCCGAGCAACGGTTGACCGTCGCGCCGGGCAAGGTCGATCTGTCGCCCGCCGATCTGGCCCGCCACGAGCGCGAGCGCGCCCGCCAGTCGCAGGTCATCGCCACGTTCACCGACGCACCACCGACCGACCTGACGCTGCGCTCACCCGTGGCCGGGCCGCGCTCGGGTTCGTTCGGGCTGCGGCGCGTGTTCAACGGCCAGGCGCGCAATCCGCACAGCGGCATGGACATCGCCGCGCCCACCGGCACGCCGGTGCTGGCGCCGCGCGCGGGCCGGGTGATCGACACCGGCGACTACTTCTTCAACGGCAAGACGGTGTGGCTCGACCACGGCGCGGGGCTGCTGACGATGTACTGCCACCTGAGCGACATCCGCGTGAAGGTCGGCGACGAGGTGGCCGACGGCGACCTGCTCGGCGCCGTCGGCGCCACCGGCCGCGTGACCGGGCCGCACCTGCACTGGTCGGTCAGCCTGAACCGGGTGATGGTGGACCCGGCGCTGTTCCTGCCACCCTGATCGGGCCGTCGGCGCGCTTTACGATGTAGAAACCTGGCGCCGGTCAACAGGCCGGCCGGCGTTGCCGTTGAGGCCACTGGTCACCGAGGAGAACCAACAATGAAGCGTTCCATTCACCGCCGCCTGGCCGTCCTGGGCGTCCTGCTCAGCACCCAGTTGCTCAGCGCCTGCATCATCCTGCCGCGGCCTTACCTGCCGCGGCCGTTCGTGCCCCATGTGGTGATCGTCGAGCCGGGCCACGCCGGTTCGCCGCACGGCGGGCATCACGGCCGGCGCGGTTACGGTCGCTGACTGGACCTGCGCTGAATCTGCGCTGAATCTGCGCTGAACCTGGCAGCGGCGGGCGCAGCTCACCGGGCAACGTCGCCCAGCCCTCTGCAGTGCCCTGCGCCTCCTCAGTGAGGCTTGCGCGGCTCCCCGGTGTCGCGTGATTCGCGCGAGCCGCGCGACCCTCCTCGATCGCCGAACGACTTCGGCCGCAGCACATTGCCGTCGCGCTCCACGCCGTGGCGCGCACGGCGGATGGCGTCGTCGGCCATGCGGGCCGCCTGCTGGCGCGACGAGCGCCAGTGCCGCAACCCCCACACGCGCTGCGCCGCCGACCGCAGCGAACGCCACACGCCCCGCGCCCACGCATCCAGCCGCCAGCGGTAGCGCTCCGGCATGAACAGGCGGGCCAGCAACACGAGGCAGACCAGGGCCACCAGCGCAGCGAAAGACTTTTCGACCATGGATGGCACTGTAGTGCTTCTGGCCCGGCTGCACACGACGGCGCTCGGCGGCACACACCGTGCGCGCGGCGCAAGTCACCCTTCTTTGCAGCGCACGAGGACGCCTGTCGTTGACGCGGCACCCGCGCCGTGCCCCGCTCAACGCTGGCTGCGCGCCTTGCGCTTGTCGAGCTCGGTGAGCTGCGTCTTGAGCAGGGCTTGCAGCACGCGAGCGTTGGCTTCGGTCATGCGCAGCACGGTGGTCGGGGCCGCGCCGTCGGCGTTGCGCGGCGACGGCTGCACCAGCGCGTCGATCTGCGCCTCGACCAAACCGTCGGCGTGGCCGATCGCCTTCAGGCGCTGGATTTCGATCTCGTAGGTTTTCATCCTGGGGCTCCGTGGTGCCATGCCGGCTCGGTGCCGAACAGGGTTTGGCTCACCCGCGCCGGGTCGTTCTCTGTGCGCACGGCCGCATACGCGGCCTCGGCCTGCGGGTGGCGCCGACGCAGGTAGTTGAGCCACTGCTTCAGCCGCCCAGCGCGGGCGCGCGGCTCGATGTGGGCCTTGATGAGTTGCCAGAACTCAGCCATCAACGGCAGCAGCGCCTCCCACGCCAGCGGCGCATGGCCAGGCCGGGCGATGGCCAGCGCCAGGCCGGGGTCGCACACCTGCCCGCGACCGAGCATCAGCGCATCACAGCCCGACTGCTCGCGGCAACGCAGTGCGTCGGCCACGCTCCAGATCTCGCCGTTGGCGATGACGGGGATCGAGACGTGCGCGCGGATGTCGCGAATGCGCTCCCAGTACGCTGGCGGCTTGTAGCCGTGCGCCTTGGTGCGCGCGTGCACCACCAGTTCGCTGGCGCCCGCGCCTTCGATCGCCTGCGCGCACTCCACCGCACGCGTGTCGCACAGGTTGCCCAGGCGCATCTTGGCCGACACCGGCATCGAGCGCGGCACCGCGCGCCGCACGGCCGACACGATGCGCGCCACCAGCTCCGGGTCGTCCAGCAATGCTGCGCCGCCGCCGTGGCGGTTCACCACCTTGGCCGGGCAGCCGAAGTTCAGGTCGATCCCGGCCGGCCCGAGCCCGGCCAGGCGCGCAGCGTTCTCGGCCAGGCAGACCGGGTCGGAGCCCATCAACTGCGCCCGCACCGGCACGCCGGCCCGCGTGCGGCCGCCGTGGTTCAGCTCGGGCACGACGCGCACGAACGCGCGCTCCGGCAGCAGCGTGCCCGAGACGCGGATGAACTCCGACACGCAGCGGTCGATGCCGCCCACGCGGGTCAGGATGTCGCGCAAAGTGAAGTCGAGAAGGCCCTCCATGGGGGCCAGCAGCAAGGTCATCGCCTTTCGCAACGGGGCAGCGTGGCTCGACTCAAGCCGGCGCGCGCACCGCGCGCCAGCCGCGCTGCACGCCGGTGACCAGCAGCAGCGCGAGCGCGCCGGCTGCGATGCCGACGAGGCCGTCGAGCACCATCGGCGTCAACGCCTGGAAGACGGTGCCGACCGCCGGCAGCGTGCTCAGGCGCGTGGCGATGCCCTCGATGCCCTGAGCCAGCGCCGCAAACCCGTGCGTCAAGATGCCGCCGCCCACCAGGAACATCGCCGCCGTGCCGGCGATCGACAGCCCCTTCATCATGTACGGCGCGGCCTTCAGCACACCGCGCCCGATGCTGCGCTGAAGGCGCGTCCAAGCCCCCTCGCCCGCCCGCTGGCTGAGGTACAAGCCACCGTCGTCGAGCTTGACAATGCCCGCCACCAGGCCGTAGACGCCCACCGTCATCAGCACCGCCATGCCGCACAACACCGCCACTTGCGTGCCGAACGGCGACGCGGCGACGGTGCCGAGCGTGATCGCGATGATCTCGGCCGACAGGATGAAGTCGGTGCGCACGGCGCCCTTGATCTTGTCCTTCTCGAGCGCCACCATGTCCACGTCTGCGTTAGCCAGCGCGCTCACGCGTTCGGCATGCTGGGCCTGCTCGTCTTCCTTAGCGTGCACGAACTTGTGCGCCAGTTTCTCGAACCCCTCATAGCACAGGAACGCGCCGCCGATCATCAGCAGCGGCGTGACGGCCCACGGCGCGAACGCGCTGATGGCCAGCGCCGCCGGCACCAGGATGGCCTTGTTGACGAACGAGCCCTTGGCGACCGCCCACACCACCGGCAGTTCGCGGTCGGCTCGCACGCCCGAGACCTGCTGCGCATTCAGCGCCAGATCGTCGCCCAGCACGCCAGCGGTCTTCTTGGCGGCGATCTTGGTCAGCACCGCCACGTCGTCGAGCACGGTGGCGATGTCGTCGATGAGGGTCAGCAGGTTGGCGGCGGCCATACGGAACTCCGGCAGGGTGGGTGGCAAGGCCGACGGCGCGGGCCACTGCATCGTAAACGACGCTGGCGGCAGACTTCACGGGTGGCGGCGCAGGCCTGCGCAGCACCTGCGTCCCGATAATCAGGCATGACCGCCACGCCGACTCCGCCCACCTCGCCCACCGACGGTCCATCGTTCGACACGCTGGACCTGCCCGCCACGATGCGGGTCAACTTGCAGCAACTCGGCTACCTCGGCATGACGCCGATCCAGGCCGCGAGCCTGCCGCTGGCGCTGGCTGGCCACGACCTGATCGCGCAGGCCAAGACCGGCAGCGGCAAGACCGCGGCGTATGCGCTCGTGTTGCTGAACGCGCTGGCGCAGCGGCGCAGCGAGCGCCGTGATGTGCGCAAGAACGATGGAGTCGCCTCCCACGTGCCGGCCGTGCAGGCGCTCGTGCTGTGCCCCACGCGCGAGCTGGCCGAGCAGGTCACTCAAGAGATTCGCCGCCTCGCGCGTGCCGAGGAAAACATCAAGGCGCTGACACTGTGCGGCGGCTCGGCGCTGAGGCCGCAAGAACAGAGCCTGGCTCACGGCGCCCACGTGGTGGTGGGCACGCCGGGACGCGTGCTGGACCACCTTCAGCGCGGCAGCCTGAACCTGGCTGGCCTGCAGACGCTGGTGCTGGACGAGGCCGACCGCATGCTCGACATGGGCTTCTTCGACGACATCGCTGCGGTCGCCAAACAAGCGCCGAAGGAGCGCCAGACGCTGCTGTTCTCGGCCACCTACCCCGAGGGCATCGCCAAGCTCGCAGCGCAGTTCATGCGCGAGCCCAAAGAGGTCAAGCTGCTCGCGCGCCACGCCGCCGGCAAGATCCGCCAGCGCTTCTACGAGGTGCGCGAGGACGAACGGCTGCACGCCGTCTCGCTGCTGCTGAACCACTTTCGGCCCGCCAGCACGCTCGCGTTCTGCAACACGCGCCAGCAGTGCCGCGACCTGGTGGCGGTGCTGCGCGCGCAAGGCTTCGTCGCGCTGGCGCTGCACGGCGAGCTCGACCAGCGCGAGCGCGACCAGGTGCTGGTGCAGTTTGCCAACCGCAGTTGTTCGGTTCTGGTGGCCACCGACGTGGCCGCGCGCGGCCTGGACATCGCGCAGCTCGAGGCGGTGATCAATGTCGACATCACGCCCGACCCCGAGGTGCACGTGCACCGCATCGGCCGCACCGGCCGTGTTGACGAGGCAGGCTGGGCGTTCAGCCTGGCCAGCCTGGACGAGATGGGCAGCGTCGGCAAGATCGAGCAGGCGCAGGGTACTGAGAGCGAATGGCACCCGCTGAGCAGCCTCGTGCCCAGCAGCACCGAGCCGCTGGTGCCGCCGCGCGTGACGCTGCAGATCGTCGGCGGCCGCAAAGAGAAGATCCGCGCCGGCGACGTGCTGGGCGCGCTGACCAAGGACGCCGGCTTTGCGGCGGCGCAGATCGGCAAGATCGACGTGAACCCGTTTTCGACCTACGTCGCGGTCGATCGACAGATTGCCAAACAGGCGCTGGCCAAGCTCAACGGCGGCAGGGTCAAGGGCAAGAGCGTGAAGGCGCGGCTCGTCGAATAGCTTGGTTGCGGCAACCCGGTACGAGACGCCGGCCGCACCGCGAAGGTGCGTTGCTTGATCTGTGTCCGCCAGATTGAGACAAAGATGACCGAATCAGGGTCAATTCGGCACCAGTCCAGGATGAATACGGGTTTTCCCTTAGACTGGCACCTTCCTCAATTCAGACCTCGTCTCCCTTCTCTCATGGCTTCGTTCTTCAGCTCCCTCGTGAGCCTGCTCGACTTCTCACCCGTGTCCACGCAAGACCGCGACGAAAAATACCTCGCCGACTCGGCCGACCTCTACGACCTGGAGCGCCGCATGCGCCAGCTCGAATCGGGCAACGCCAACCTCTGCGCCTCGGGGCCGTACGCAATCTTCATGCGCTGAACGGGCTTGACGCGCATCGTGCGCGTCGGGCGCCGCCGCAGGGGACGGTTCATCAGAACAACCCCTTGATCCGCCCCGCGTCGTCCACGTCGATCGCGTTGGCCGACGGCACCTTGGGCAGCCCCGGCATCGTCATCACGTCGCCGCAGACCATCACGACGAAGCCGGCGCCGGCGGCCAGCCGCACTTCGCGCACGTCGAGCACATGCCCACTCGGCGCGCCGCGCAGTTTCGGATCGGTCGAGAACGAGTACTGCGTTTTCGCAATGCACACCGGCAAGCGGCCGTAACCCTGCGCCTGCAGCGCGTCGATCTGCGCGCGCACCTTGGCGTCGGCTTCCACGCCGGCCGCACCGTAGACGCGCGTGGCGATGTGCGTCACCTTGTCCCACAGGCTGTCGTCGGTTTCGTAGACGAAGCGAAAACTGTTCGGCCGGTCGCACAGCGCCACCACCTCGCGGGCCAGGTCGGCAGCGCCTTTGCCGCCCTCGGCCCAATGGCGGGCCACCACCACCTTGGCGCCTTGCGCCTGCGTGCGCGAGGTCAGCAAGTCGACCTCGGCCGCAGTGTCGTGCGTGCGGTGGTTCAGCGCCACCACGCAAGGCATGCCGTAGCGCTGCTGCACGTTGTCGACGTGGCGCTCCAGGTTGACCAGGCCGCGCTGCAGCGCGTCGAGGTTTTCGATCGACGCGTCCTTCACCTCCACGCCGCCGTGGTACTTGAGCGCGCGCACCGTCGCCACGATCACCACTGCCGACGGCCTCAAGCCCGACTCGCGGCACTTGATGTCGATGAATTTCTCGGCGCCCAGGTCAGCGCCGAACCCGGCTTCGGTCACCACGTAATCGGCCAGCTTCAGCGCCGTGCTGGTTGCCAGCACCGAGTTGCAGCCGTGCGCGATGTTGGCAAACGGGCCGCCGTGGATGAACGCCAGGTTGTGCTCCAGCGTCTGCACCAGGTTGGGCGCGAGCGCGTCCTTCAGCAGCGCGGTCATCGCGCCGTGGGCTTGCAGGTCGGCGGCGCAGATGGGTTTGAGGTCTGCTGTGCGGCCGACGACGATGCGGCCCAGCCGCGCCTTCAGGTCGGCCAGGCTGGTGGCAAGGCACAGGATCGCCATCACTTCGGAGGCGACGACGATGTCGAAACTGTCCTGCCGCGGGTAGCCGTTGGCCGGCCCGCCCAGGCCCACGTTGATGTCGCGCAGCGCGCGGTCGTTCATGTCCATCACCCGCTTCCACGTGATGCGCCGCACGTCGAAGCCGAGCGCATTGCCGTGGTGGATGTGGTTGTCGATCAGCGCGGCGAGCAGGTTGTTGGCCAGTGCGATGGCCGCGAAGTCGCCGGTGAAGTGCAGGTTGATGTCTTCCATCGGCACCACCTGCGCATGGCCGCCGCCGGCTGCACCGCCTTTCATGCCGAACACCGGGCCGAGCGAGGGTTCGCGCAGGCAGATCACCGCCTTCTTGCCGATGTGGTTCAGCGCGTCGCCAAGGCCGACGGTGGTGGTGGTTTTGCCTTCGCCGGCCGGCGTGGGCGAAATGGCCGTCACCAGGATGAGCTTGCCGTCGGGCCGCCCCTGCAGCGAGGCGATGTGGTCGAGCGACAGCTTGGCCTTGTGGTGACCGTAGGGCGACAGGTGCTCATCAGCCAGCCCGAGCCGCTCACGGGCCAGCGGGATGATCCTTTGCAGCTTGGCCGCCTGGGCGATGTCGATGTCACTGAGCACGGTGTCGTCTCCGATGGTTCGGTTGAAGGATGCACAGGCGACCCGTGGCCCATGTCGCGCCGGATTATCTGAGCCTTCCGCAACGTCCTGGCAGTCGATGAACGTCGCTGCGCCGTGCGGCAAGTTTTCACACGCACGCAGGCGCCGATCCTTCACCTGGGGGATGACGACGGCGCAGCGCCGGTGCCACGATGGTTTCACCATGCACACGGCCTCGCTCAGCTTCGGATCCCTGCTGCTGCGCCGCCCGCGCTGGCTGCTGCGCGGCGCGCTGGCGGCGCTGGCGACGCTGGCCGGCGTGACCAGCCTGGAGGTGCAGCAGCGGCGCTGGATCTTCCAGGCCGGCTTGTCCAGCAACCCGGCGCGCGCGCAAGCCGCCGCCGGGCTGCAGGACCGCTGGATCGCGTTCGACTCCGAAGAGAGCGGCGCCCCCGCGCAACTGCACGGCCTGTGGCTGCCGCAGATGACCGAGGATGCGCCGGTGCTGCTGTTCCTGCATGGCGCGCGCTGGGACATTCGCAGCAGCGCACAGCGCATGCGCAGCCTGCACGCGTTGGGCTTTTCGGTGCTGGGCATCGACTACCGCGGCTTCGGCCAGAGCACGCCGGCCCTGCCGTCTGAACGGCTGGCCTGCGAAGACGCACGCGCGGCCTGGGCCTGGCTTGCACGCCAGCATCCGCAGACGCGGCGCTACATCGGCGGCCACTCGCTCGGTGGCGCGATTGCAGTGCAGTTGGCGACGCAGGTGGACGACGCCTCGGGCCTGATCGTCGAAGGCACGTTCACCTCCATCCCCGAGGTGATCGGCCTGAACCGACGCTGGCGGCCACTTGGCTCGCTGGTTGGCTCGATGATCGGCTCGTTGATCGCCTCGTTGATCACACAGCGCTTCGATTCGGCGGCGCAAGTCCATCAGGTCAAGGTGCCCACGCTGGTGGTGCACGGCAGTGCCGACGTGTTCGTACGCCCCGAGTTGGGCCACGCCCTGTTCGAGCGCGTCACGGCGCCCAAGCGCTTCGTGCTCGTGCAGGGCGGCGCTCACCACGACACGCACGCGCTCGGGCAGGCGCAGTGCCGCGCAGCGCTCGGCGAGCTGTTCGGGATGAGCAACTCCGCTTGACGGGTCGGGTCGGCGCAGCGCGCCGAGTGCGTTGAAGCGTCGATGCTGGCGGCCACAGCCGGTCTCCACTTCGCGGCGGGTAGCATGCTTCGGCAAGGCAAGAACACGCCACGTCTGGAGCGCGAATGAACCCTTCCCACCCTGCGGCCACGCAGTTGGCCGACTGCACCGCCAGCGAGCTGCTGGACTTGTACCGAGCCCGCCGAGCTTCGCCGTTGGAGGCCACACGTGCGGTGCTGGCGCGCATCGACTCCCTCAACCCCAAGCTCAACGCGTTCTGCCTCGTCGCCCACGAGACGGCGCTGCAACAGGCGCGCGACAGCGAGGCGCGCTGGCTGCGCGCGGAGCCGAAAGGCCCACTCGACGGCGTGCCGGTGTCGATCAAGGACCTGATCCTCACGCGCGGCTGGCCCACGCTGCGTGGCAGCCTCACGGTCGACGCCAAGCAGCCCTGGGAGGTCGACGCCCCCGCCACCGCCCGCCTGCGGCAAGCCGGCGCCGTGCTGCTGGGCAAGACGACGACGCCCGAGTTCGGCTGCAAGGGCGAAACCAACTCGCCGCGCAGCGGCATCACCCGCAATCCGTGGGACTTGAGCAAGACGCCCGGCGGCTCGTCGGGCGGCACAGCCGCGGCGGTGGCGGCGGGCCTGGGGCCACTGTCGGTGGGCACCGACGGGGCAGGCTCAGTGCGCATCCCGGCGGCGTTCTGCGGCAATGTCGGCTTGAAGCCGAGCTTCGGGCGGGTGCCGGCGTATCCGCTGTCGCCGTTCGGCTCGGTGGCGCACCTGGGCCCGCACACGATGAGCGTGCGCGACGCGGCGCTGATGCTCGATGTGCTGAAGCAGCCTGACCCGCGCGACTGGACCTCGCTGCCGCCCGACGCCAGCGACAGCCTCGCCGGGCTCGACGATGGCATTCGCGGGTGGAAAATCGCCTACTCGCCGACCCTCGGCTACGCCACCAACGTCGACCCGGAAGTCGCCGCTGCCGTGCACGCCGCGGTGCAGCAACTGCAAACCCTCGGCGCGCATGTGGAGCAGATCGACCCTGGCTTCGACGACCCGCTGGACATCACCACCGGCTTGTGGTTCCTGGGCTCATGGACGGTGTGGAACACGCTGACGCCTGAGCAGCAGGCCGTCGTCGACCCCGACTTTCGGGCCCAGGCGCAACTCGGCTCGACGCAGAGCGCGCTCGACATCCAGCAACTCAACGCACGGCGCGGCGTGCTGGGCGCGCACATGCGCCAGTTCATGCAGCGCTTTGACCTGCTCGTCACACCGACAGTGGCCGTGCCCGCGTTCGAGGCGCGGCCGGCCGGCCACTCGCCGATGAACCCGCGCGCCATGCTCGGCTGGACGCCGTTCTCCTACCCGTTCAACCTGACCCAGCAGCCCGCCTGCACCATTCCTTGCGGCCTGACGCGGGCCGGGCTGCCGATCGGCCTTCAGTTCGTCGGCCCGATGCTCGGCGACGCGCGGGTGCTGCGCGCCGCGCGTGCCTGGGAGTGCGTGCGGCCGATCCCGAGACCGCCTCGGTTCGACTGAAGCGCATCGGCAAGTTGCCGCTTGCGGAACAAGTGTGCAGGCCCGCGGCGAGCGAGCCACGAACCGACGCGCGGGTGCGTCACGCTGCACCGTTTTTGCACCGCGTGCGTGCAACGAACCACGAACGTGGGACTGCGCCCGCCGACAATCTTGCCGATGATTCGTGTGCGGAGCTCGGCGCCTGACGGCGCGGCGCGCTGCAAAGGGGTGGCAAGGGGCGGTGATGGATGAGTGGCTGGTGGAATTGTGGGCTGTCGTTGCAGGTGTGGGCCTGCTAGGGGTGGCCGCCGGGAGGGGGTGGGCTCGATTGCGCTCGTCGCACGCGCGGCGCCGGCGCGCCGGCAAGCTGGCGGCGGTCCAGGCGATGTTCGACCAAGAGCGACTGCGTCGCGAGCAACTCGAGGCCGAACTGCATGCCCAGCGGGCGCGCTGCTTTGCACTTGAGCATGAACTCGAATCACGGGAGAGCGATTGGGCGCAGTCGAGTCCGACACCGATTTCCTTTGACGCCGAAACCTTCCAGGTCGACCGCTCGCCGGAGCCTGACGCGGCAGGCGCCTCGTTGCAGGCCGATCGCATCGCGACGCTCGAAGGTCAGGTCCGCGACCTGCAGGATCTGCTGTCCAAGGTGACGTCTCGCGCCAGGCCGCTGCAGGCGCGCCAGCGGCTGGCGGTCGAACTGGTCGACGACGTCACGCCGAAGCTCCCGCAAGCCAGCTCCTGAGCGCCGCCTGGCGCTGCGGACAGCGGCGTCGCACCCGGGGGCAAAAGTCACAGTCGGGCGGCGCCCGCGCGACGAATCGCAGCGATTTCATGCACGTTGCTGCGCCACCCTGCGGCACCCGATTTTCAACACCAGCACGCTGAGTGACAATGATGTTCGAACTGGTTAATTCAGCGACGTGAGACGTCGCACGACCCATTGAGAGCGCAACCGAAAGAGTCCATGCGCATGAAGAAGAATCTGATCATCGTGGCCTGGGCGATTGGCCTTGCAGGCATCGCCTGGACGTGCAGCAGTCGGCACGACGTCGTCACTCAGTCGGGGTCGCAGTCGCAGTGGCCTGTCGCAGGGGGAATGGTCTGATGGCCTCGCTGCAAGCCAGCCCGTGGTTTCCGCTGTTGGCGATCGGCTTGGCGGGATTGCTGTGCGGCTGGGTGCTGGGGCTCGTGCGCGGTCAACTTGGCGAGCGCGCTGCGGCGGCTCGGGTCGCAAAGCTCTGCGAGCAGCTCGACGCCCAGGACAGAAAGCTCCACGGCCTGCGCAACGACCTGCGCGCCGCCCAACTGAATGCGCTGGAGCTTCAGGCGGCGCTGGACGTGCGACACACGGTGTCGGCGTTGCGTCTTGAAGAAAACGAGGACCCGGCGTTCTTCCGGCGTTTGGTCCGTGCGCTTTGAGCGCGGCATTGACAACTTGGAGCAGGCAGTGACCTCACCCTCAGAACCCTTGTGGCCCTATGTCCTTCTCGCTGTGGGCTGGAGCGTCGCGTGCGGCTACCTGCTCGTGCGAGCTCGGGTGCGCCCGAGGGGCAAAGCGTCGGAGCCCCTGGGCGCACCCGAGTCGCTCGCTGAGGCGCCAAGCCATGGCGGAGCCTGGGGACGCGACACGCAAGCCGGGCGCATGTAGCCGTCCAGGCGACAATTCCGCCGATGCATTCCCGGCTTCCAGCACCTGCTCTCTTCCTTTTGTTCTTCGCGCTGACGGCGTCGGCGCATGCCGTTCAGGTTTGCGACCTCGACGGCCAGTCTGTCAACCCAGCCAACGGAAACACCACCGCCGGCAAAACCGGGCTGATGCGCTGCCGCGATGGCGCGGGCGGCCCCCTGCAGCGTGAGCAGGAGCTGCGCAACGGCGTGTTCATGGGCCTCGTGCGCCAGTACCGCGATGGCTTTCTGCAACGCGAGCACCAGGTCAACGAACGCGGCAACCGCGACGGCATCGCGCGCGAATACGCGGCGACCGCCAGCCCCAACCAGCTACTGCTCGAAGAAACGATGCGCGATGGCAGCAACGTCGGCCTGACGCGCGCCTGGCACCCCAATGGTCGCCTGCGGCGCGTCAGCTTCATGGACGACGGGGGGCGCGAGTTGGCGTCGGCCCGTTTCACGCCGCAAGGCCAGCTCAGTGAATTGCGCTGCGGGCCGCGCCCCGTGCTCAAGCCCGATGTGGCCGACGACGCGCTGTGCGGCCACGCGAGCGACAAGCCGGTGACGGTGGGGCTGCACGGCGAAGACGGCACGCTGCGATCGCGCCTCACGCACGAGCGCGGCGAGCGGCGCCGCAGCGAGCTGCTGTGGGGCAACGGCCAGGTGCGCGAACTGCAGGAGATGGGCACCACCGACGGCAGCGAGCGCAGCTTTTCCGCTGACGGCGTGAAACGCCGCGAGCAGCGTTGGGTCGCCGCAGCCGACGGCACGCGCAGCCGCAGGGTCACCACACTGGACCAGGAGTTCCACGAGAGCGGCAAGCTCGTGCGCGAGCGCCGCTGGCGAGTCACCGACCGCGGCGGCGAACTCGAGCTCGAACACACCTGGTACCTCAACGGCCAACCCAAGGCGCGTCTCGACTACCTGAGCGTGGACAACCAGCCCGCCCGGCGCGACACGCAGTTTCACGACAACGGCAAGCCGGCGTCCGAGGGCCTGTGGCTGCTCAAGGGCCGTTACGACACCGTGGCCAGCGGCGTTCACAAGCAGTTCGACGACACAGGCCGGCTGCGGCGCGAACGCTTCCACGACGGCCGCGGCCGCGTCAACCGCGAGCGCGACCTGGACGAGGCCGGCGCGGTCACGCGCGATGAAGAGGTCTTCGAAGACGGGTCGCGCAAGGCGCTGGGCCGGTAGGCGGCGCTGAACTGCCTGCCGAGCGCCGGGGAACGCTCGCGCCGCAAACGACGTACTCAGTTCGGCTGCCGAAGACCCGACAGCCGTCCCAGCGGCAGCTACGAGGGCGGGTACGGCAGCACAGATCCGACCTGCGTCGTTGTTGATTCAGCCCTCTAATTTGCGCTGCACCGCGCCGCTACCATCCGGCGTCGCCACCATCGGCGCGCTTGCCCTTGCCGTCATCTCGCACGCAAGAGGCCGCGCGTCACCCCTCATGTTCGACTATCTCATCGTCGGCGCCGGCTCGGCCGGCTGCGTGCTCGCGGCCCGGCTGAGCGAAGACCCTGGCGTACGCGTCTGCCTGGTCGAGGCCGGCCCGCCCGACCGGAGCGTGTTGATCCACTGCCCCGCAGGCCTCGCGCTGATGGCGCAAACGGGCCACGCCAATTGGGCCTTCGAGACGGTGCCGCAGCCCGGCCTGAACAGCCGCCGCGGCTACCAGCCGCGTGGCAAGGTGCTGGGCGGTTCGAGTTCCATCAACGCGATGATCTACGCCCGCGGCCACCGCGCCGACTACGACCACTGGGCCGCGCAGGGCAACCCCGGCTGGGCCTTCGACGACGTGCTGCCGCTGTTCAAGCGCGCCGAACACAACGAACGCGGCGGCGATGCCTTTCACGGCAGCAGCGGGCCGCTCAATGTGATGGACCTGCGCAGCCCAAACCGCTTCGGGCCGATCTTCGTGCAGGCCGGCGTGCAGGCCGGGTACGCCGAGAACCGCGACTTCAACGGGCCGCAGCAAGAAGGCGTGGGCCTGTACCAGGTGACGCACAAGGCCGGCGAGCGCTTCAGCGCCGCCAAGGCGTACCTCACGCCGAGCCTGGCGCGGCCCAACCTGGAGGTGATCACCGGTGCGCGCACAACACGCATCCTGATGGAGGGTCGCCGTGCGGTCGGCGTCGAAGTGCGCATCGGCAACGAGACGCGCCGCCTCGACGCCCGCCGCGAGGTGCTGCTCAGCGCGGGCGCGCTGCAGTCGCCGCAGTTGCTGATGCTCTCGGGCATCGGCCCCGGTGCGCACTTGCAAAGCCACGGCATCGGCACCGTGCACGACCTGCCCGGCGTCGGCCGCCACCTGCACGACCATGTCGATGTGGTGCAAGTGGTCAACGCACCGCACCTGACCGACCTGTTCGGCCTGTCGCTCACCGGCGCGTGGAATGCGGTCAAGGGCATCGTCGAGTGGCGCCGCCACCGCCGGGGCATGCTGACGACCAACTTCGCCGAAGCCGGCGGCTTCATCAAGAGCGATCCCAGCGAGGCGCTGCCCGACCTGCAATTGCACTTCGTCATCGGCAAATTGATCGACCACGGCCGCAAGACGGTGTTCGGCCACGGCTACTCGTGCCACGTGTGCCTGCTGCGGCCGCTGAGCCGCGGCAAGGTCGAGCTCGCCAGTGCCGACCCGACTGCCGCGCCGCTGATCGACCCGAACTTTCTGGCCGAGCGCGACGACATGGAGCGCATGGTTCGCGGCTTCAAGCTGATGCGCCACCTGCTGCAGCAACCGGCACTCGCCGGCCACCGAGGCACGGAGCTGCCGGCCTCGGCCGGCGCGCAGACCGATGCGCAGATCGAGCAGTTCATCCGCGAGCGGGCCGACACGATCTACCACCCGGTCGGCACCTGCCGCATGGGCCCAGGGCCGCACGATGTGGTCGATGCGCAGTTGCGGGTGCACGGCGTGCAAAGCCTGCGCGTGGTGGACGCGTCGATCATGCCGCGCATCGTCGGTGGCAACACGAACGCGCCGACGATCATGATTGCGGAGAAGGCGGCCGACATGATCAAGGCAGCGGCTCGCGGCTGACGCCTTTTCGATGGACACGACTCCGCAAGCCCGTAACCCGCTTCACGGCGTCACGCTGGAAGCGATGCTGACCGAGTTGGTCGCCCACTTCGGCTGGCCCGGCTTGGGCGAGCGCATCGCGATCCGCTGCTTCACGAGCGAGCCGAGCGTGGCGTCGAGCCTGAAGTTCCTGCGCAAGACGCCGTGGGCGCGCGAGAAGGTCGAGGGGCTCTACCGGTTCATGCTCCGCGAGCAGGCGCGCCAGGCGCGCAGCGGGCGGCCTTGAACGCAGCGCGCGCCTCGCTCACCCACTGAGCCAGCCTACCGAATCAGCCGGTGGATCAACCCGCCTGTTGCGGCCCGGCGAACAAGCCGATGTCGCCATACCAGGCCTCGACCTGGTTCTTGAGGTCGTCGCTGTCGGTCAGCACGCCCACGCTGCTGATGTGCCCGGGCGGCGCCTGACCGAACACCCGGGTGAAGTCTTCGACGACGTTGCGCTCGTAGGCCAGCCACTGGCCGAGCCGCGCGGGCCCGCTCTCGACGACCTGGTACTGAATGCGCGGCGTGCGCGCGTACGGCACCACGCGGCCGACCGGCAACTGACCATCCCACACGTAGGTGAGCGTGGCAAAGGGCAGCTTGTTTCCGGTGAACAGCTCGACCTGCTCGAAGAAGATGCGGTCGCGCAAGGGCAGGCGCGACACGTCGCCCGCGAAGGCAACGACCAGGCGCACGGGCGTGTCTTCGGCGTCGTCGTTGCCGACGGTCGCGTCTTCATGCAGCGCGTCGACCCGCCATTGCCACCGCAGCCAGGGCGTGGCCGCCGGGTCGATGTGCACAGGGCAATGCAGGCCGGAGCGCGCGCAGTCGGCGTTGGCATGCAGCACGCTGCGCCCGTCACGGCGTTCAACGGCGTACGAGGTCTTGGGCAGGTCGCGCCGGATGATGTAGGGCGCCCAGCCCACGGGGGGTGCGCCGTTGGCGGGGAGCTGCGAGAACGGAACGACGGCGCCGCGTTCGGCGGCGCCTGCCGCAAGCTCGGGCGCCGAGGCGCAGCCCGACAACAGGCTGGCGCCCGTCAGTGAAAGGCCGAGTCCCGGAGCCGCTCGCAGCCACTGGCGACGAGAGTGATCGACGGGGCGGGCGCGCATCGACAGGCGGGGGCTCGGTGGGTGCGGCGTGGCAGATCGCATCGGGTACAGGCGCCGGTAGCGCGCGAATGTTGGGCTGCGAAGTCTGGCTGAAACGACAGCCAGGAAAGCCGCAAAGTAGACACGCGATCAGGTGCATTTGCCAACCAGCGGGCTCACCCGGTCTGTGTCCGGTTGTCAGCGGCCTTACGCAGCGCGACCTTCGGACAACTCCTTCAGCCACTTCAGCAACTCGCGGTCGCACCAGTAGCCGACGTGGTCGCCGGGGGTGAGCAGGTCTCGGTTGACGACGCCGTCGAGTTCGACCGCGCCACCGATGTAGTCGGCCGGGCGATACAGGTTGAACCACCGGAAGCGCTCCGGTTGCGACCGGCACAGCGCCGCAAACTCGACGCCGATCGTCGCGCCGAGGAAGTTGCGGTACAGCGTGGTCACCGGGCTGCCCACCGTCACCAGCGTGAGCCGCATGCGCGAGCGCAGCAGCACCCGCACCATGCGCGAGAACATGCCCGCCGCGATGACCGTGCCTTGGCTGTGTGCGAAGACGACGACGTGGCAGCCGTCGCGGCCATCGTCGAGCAGGCGCAGCGCCTTCCACAAGCGCGGCAAGGTGTCTTTGCGGGTGTGCAGGTTGCGCTGGCGCACAAGGTAGAAAAACACATCGCCCAGCGCGTCTAGGAAGCGCGCGAACGGCTTGGTCGCCAGCGGCGCCAGCAGCAGCGCGTACTTGGTGGATTGCAGGAAGATCTCCGACGCATCGGTCGTCGAGCGCACACCGCCGTGCTGCACGGCGCGGGTCAGCAGCCACAGCAGCGTGGCGGTGAGCACCAGCGGCATGACGGCCAGCATCACGCTCGCCCAAAAGCGCGCAAACGAACCGGCGGGGTGCCAGGTGGCGCCGGCAGGGTCGTGCGGCAACGCGCCCTCATCGAACAGCACCCGCGTGACGCTGGCGCCGAGCACCAACACGAGCCCGGCCGCGCCGAGCCAGTCGGTGCGCACGCACCTCTGGCACAGCTCGCAGTTCAAGAAGGCGTCCGACTCGAGCCAGCGCGCCGTCACCAGCATGGCCAGCCCGACCACGATGCCCATCACCACCGCGCGGTTGCGGCCCAGGGCCTGCACGAGGCGGAACTGCAGCGCCCCCAGCACCAGCGTGCCTGCCAGCGCCAGCGCGATCCAGCTCGCCGCGCGCTGGCCGTCGAGCGGGTCGAATGGCACACCCGCCGCGAACGCCCGGCCCCATTCGCTGCGCATGCCGCTGTTCATCGTCAGCAGCATCGCCGAGACGGTCAGCGGCTGCAGCACCACCAGCATCACCAGCGGCAACCACAGGCAGGCGATGCGCGCGAGGCGGTGGATCGTGCGGACGTCGCCGTTGCCTGGTGCACGCTGGCGCAGCAGGATCTCGATCGCGCTCAACAGCACCGCGGTGCAGCCCGCGAGCGTGGCCCAGCTGTGCAACTGCGCCGCGGCAGCCGCAAAGCTGAGCGTGCCTTGCGAGACGAAGCACGTCCACCCGCCGGCACACACCGCCAGCACCGAGAACGCTGCGCCACCCACCGCCAGTGGCGTGCTGATCTCGCGCACCAGCGCCGCCACGTACAACGCCGCCAGGCCGACGAGCGCACCGGTGGCCATGCGCTGGCCGGGGTCGAGTTGCCACAACAGCGCCGACAGCGCCGGCGCGAGCGACGCCCACACCAGCACAGCCTCGACCAGCCACAGCGATGCCAGCCCGGTGTGCAACGGCACCGACAAGCTGGCCGATCCGTAGGCGCCCTGCCCGCCCACACGGTTGAGCGCCATCAACAGGGTGACGAAGTTGCGCAGCAGCCCCAGCAGGTTGGGCATCGCGTGCCGCACCTCGGACCAGTTGATCTCCAGCAAGCGGGTGACGCGCGTCGCGTCGTCGGCCGCGCGGGCCTCTACCAGCGCGGTGAAGCGGTGGTCGCTCGCAAACACCGTTTCACGCCGGAAGCTGCCGCCGCGCGAGAACACCGGGTGGCGGGCGATCTCGCCGATCACGTCGCCGTGCGCAAACTCGCCGACGCCGTGCAGCGCGATGATCGGCGCAGCCACTGGCGCACCCGGCCGCTCAGCGGCATCGACAGACTGGCCGGCGGCCAGGACATCCCGCTGCGGCGGTCTTGCGGCCTCGCCGACCAGAGGCTGCCGTTTCGGGGCGGTGTCTGCGTTCATGTGGCGTTGTAGCGCACCGGCGCGGCTGCAGCATCCCCAAGGCGTAGAACCGAATCAAACCCACCGCGGCCGACCGGCCTGCATGCGGTTGGCTCGGCCGCGAAAAAAAACCCGGCCGAAGCCGGGTTTCCTGCCGAAGGCGCCCCGTCGGAGCGCGCGTCGGAATGCCTGATTCAGGCGGCCTTCTCAGCCTTCTTGGCCTTCTTGGCAGCTTTCTTGGCCTTCTTGGCCGGGGCGGCATCAGCGGCCTTGGCGGCGGCCGGCGCAGCAGCAGCGGCCGGAGCAGCAGCGGCGGCCTTTGCGGCCGGGGCAGCAGCGGCAGCGGCAGCGGCCGGCTTGTCCTGGGCGACAGCGCCCATGGTGAAGGCCGAGGCGATCAGGGCAGCGATGATCTTGTTCATGGTTATCTCCTGGAGGGAACAGATTGACGAGCGAATTGCTCGGGGGCTCAACGTGCCCCGGATCGGCAACGTTGACAGCGAAAACGCCGTCGGTCGGCGCTGCGCAAACGCTGGTGATTCAAGTTACCAGCGGACACACCCGAGGCAAGGCTGACCAAGACCCTCGAAAAGCGCGCGCGCCTGCCTTCAATCGAAGCGGCCCTCGCGCATCCACTTCGTCGCGACCCACTTCTCGCCCTCGACCACCGGCGCACCGCCGTGCAGCGAGCGCGTCATCGGGTGCGGGCGGTCGTAGCTGAAGAACACCGCGTTGCCCTTGACGGGTGCGACGTCGAGCTTGACGTCGGGGAACACGGTGGCGCCGCCCTTGGTCGGCGTGTTCAGGTAGCACACGAGCGAGCCGACGCGCTGGCCGCCGCGCTTCAAGATGCTGGTCGTGCCCGACAGCGCAGGGTCGAAGTAGTCGTAGTGCGGCTTGTATTCGGCGCCGGGTCGGTAGCGAAGAATCTGCAGGCCCTCGCCGTTCTCGACCGGCCAGCCGAGCAGCGTGGCCATGCGTTCTTCGATGCGGCTGATGAGAGCAGTTTCGCCCCGCGTGAAGAACATGCCGTCGCTGGTGCGCGCGGCGTTCACTTCGCTGCCGCCAGTGCGCGTCTCGACCGTCTCGGAGCGCACCAGGCGCTGGCGCGCGAGTTCGACGAGTTCATCGCATTCATCGTCACGCAGCAGGCCACCGAAGACGATCACGCGCGGATTGCGCATGCTGGCCAGCACGCGCACGTCGCATTCGCCTGCCGGCAGCGTGGCGGTCAACTCGCCCACCATCGGCTCGGGCACCAGCACGGGCGGCGGCAGCCCGGTGGCTTTGGCATGGGCATCGAGGTGGCCGCGCAGCGTGTCTTCGAGTGCGGTGATCGCTACGTCTTCCTTCCAGCCGCTGTCCAGCATGGACTTCAGCACCGCGTCCGGCGGCTGGCCCGCCTTGGCCTGCTCGATGATCCATTGGCGCAACTCGGGCGTGATGGCTTGATCGCTCATACCGCACATTTTGCCGGATGCCGCCGACTGCCGGACCAGGCCGCGCACGGCTTGTCACGAATCGCCGCGGGGTCGCGGCGGGGTCGCCAAGTCGCCTCAGGCACGCCAGGCGGCCACGTTCTCGGCGATGAAGGCTTCGAGCCGCCGGGGTGGGTGACCGGTGAGTGCCGCCACGTCGCCGCTGATGCCCGCGGCCCAGCCCTGCTTGACGACGTGGTTGAGGCTCATGAACCAGCCGATCAGTGGTGCGGGCACGCCCATGCCTTGCATGGCCTCGACAGCAGCGGCCTCGGGCACATCGACATACGCCACCGGGCGGCCGATGGCGCGCGAGACGAGTGCCATCTGCTGCGCATTGCTGAAGGCCTCGCCGCCGGTCAGCGTGTAGGCCTGGCCCGCGTGCGCAGCCGGGTCGGCCAGCACGACGGCGGCGCACTCGGCGATGTCGCGCACGTCCACCAAGCTCTGCGCGCCGTCGCCGTGCGGCGCGTACAAGGTGCCGCCCTTGATCTGCGCGGCGCTGAAGTTCACCAGGTTCTGCATGAAGGTGGCCGGGCGCAGGAAGGTGTGTGCGATGCCGCTTTCAACCACGAGTTGGTCGATGCTGCCCTGCAGCCGGGCCAGCGACACCGGGCTGGCGGCATCGGCCCCCGCGCCCGACGAGCGAACGATGTGTCGCACGCCCGCTGCCTTGGCGGCCTGCACGGCATTGCGCGCCAGTTCGAGCTTGTTCGGCACCAAGGGCAGCAGCAGGAACAGCGTGTCGAAGCCGCTGAAGGCGCGCTGCAGCGAAGCTGGGTCGGCAAAGTCGCCTGGGATGCCGAGCACGCCGGCCGCGGCGGAACCGGGGCGGGAACTCATCACCGCAAAGTCGGCGCCACGCGCCTTGAGCAGATTCACGAGTTCGGTGCCGATGTGGCCGGAGGCGCCGGTCACGAGGATGCGGTTCATGGGGTTTCCTTTCAAGGGCTGGAGCGGCCGGTCGGCGCGGTCCGGGTGGATGACGATGCGAACTGTAGGCACGGCACACCGCGATCGGAAGTCACATCCAGTTGATAGATTGACAACCATGAGTTGATAATCGCCCGATGAAACAGCTGCAAGGCCTGATCGCCTTCACCGAGGTCGCTGCCGCCGGCAGCCTGACCGCCGCAGCCGCTCGGCTCGACCTTACGCCCGCGGCCGTCAGCAAAAGCCTTCTGCGGCTCGAAGAGCAGTTGGGTGTGCGCCTGTTCAACCGCAGCACGCGGCGCCTGCGGCTCACCGGCGAGGGCAGCGCCTTCCTCGACAAGGCACGTGCCGCGCTGCGCGCGCTCGACGAGGCGGTGGCCGAAGTCTCTCAGTCGGCCACCGCGCCGGTGGGGCGTGTGCGCATTTCGGTTGGCATGGCGTTCGGGCGGCGATGGGTGCTGCCACTATTGCCGGCGCTGACGCGCAAGCACCCGCAACTGAGCATCGACGTCGACCTGGACAACCGCCCGGTCGACCTGGTGGCCGAAGGCTTCGACATCGGCATCCGCGGTGGCTTGATCGAAGACAGCAGCCTGATCGCGCGGCGCATCTGCCCGCTGCCACTCGCGCTGCTCGCCAGCCCCGGCTACCTGCGCCGCGCCGGTGTGCCGCAGTCGCCGGACGAACTGCCCGGCCACACATGCAGCGTCGTCAGACTGACCAGCGGCGCGCAGGGCGTGTGGCGCTTCCGGCGACCGGGCTCACGCAGCACGTCGCGGGCCAGCAACATCGAGTTCGCACCCGAGCCGCAGCTCAGCGTGAGCGACCCCGAAGCGGTGATCGAGCTGGCCTTGGCCGACGCCGGCATCGTGCAGGCAGGCCTGCACCACGCCCTGCCCTTTCTGCGATCGGGCCGCTTGAAGCTGGTGCTGGCCGACTGGCACGACGCCGGTGACCGCGAGGTGGTGCTGCACTACCCGCACCGTCAGTACCTCGCGCCGCGGATGCGCGTGGTGGTGGATCACCTTCTCGCGCAACTCGCTCAGGCGAGCGACCTGCACCTGAGCCCGGCCGAACTCGTCGCCCAGCTGCCCGCTTGCGTTGCCAAGGCGGTGCCGGCCAAGGTGCAAAGCGGCCGCCGGGCGGTCAGCCGGGCGCCCTGAGCAACGGCCGCAGGCACCACACGCCCAGCACCGGCCCGACCGCCAGCCACGGCAGCACTTGGGCCAACGGCCACGCCGTGGCGAGCGCGCTGAACAGCGTGATGGTCGCCACCGAGATTGCAAAGCCGATGCTGTTGACCAACGTCAGCACGCTGCCCACGAGCGCGCGCGGCGCGTTGGTGGCGGTGAGCGCGCTGAACTGCGGCGAATCACCCGAAACCGTGGCGCCCCACACCAGCAGCCACGGCGCCCACAGCCACAGCGGCGCATCCAGCAGCCACGGCGCGATGAGCCCGCACGCGGCGCTGCAGGCCACTTGCGCGCCGCCCACGCGCGCGCCCCCGAAACGCCGCGCCAGCAGCCCCCCGCCCACGCAACTGATGCCCCCCACCGCGATGGCGGCAAACACCCACCACCACGCCGCCGAGCCTTGCCAGCGCAGGCCGACGATGGCCGGCAGCAGCACGAAGAACGCGTACAGCTCCCACATGTGGCCGAAGTAGCCGAGCACCGAGGCGCGCAGCGGCCGGTCGGTCCAGATGACGGCCAGCGCCCTCGGCGACAGCGCACTCGCGTGCGTGCGGCGCACCAGGTGCGGCCCGTCGGGCACCGCCAGCGCCATCAGCACACCGCCGGCCGCGGCCACGCACGCCACGACCATCATCACCGTGCGCCAGTCCCAGTTCGCGCCCCACGCGCGCAGGCCGAACGGCATGGCCGTGCCCAGCACCAGCGCGCCCACCAGCACGCCCAGCGCCCAGCCCAGGCCCTGCGCGTACCAGCCGGCTGCGATCTTCATGCCCACCGGGTAAATGCCGGCCAGGCACACGCCAGTCGCCACCCGCAACACGATCAAGGTGGGCAGCGTGGGCGGCAGCAGCACCGTCATCGCCGCCAACGCAGCGCCCGCCAGCGAGCACACCAGGAAGACGAGCCGCGGCGAGAAACGGTCGGCCACCGCCAGCAGCGCAAACACCAGCGTGCCCGCGATGAAGCCGAGTTGCACCGCGGCCGTCAGCCAGCCGGTGGCGGCCTCGGGCAGCGCGGCGCTGCGCTGCAATTCGGGCATCACCGCGTTGATGGCGAACCACAGCGACGTGCCTGCAAACTGCGACACCGCCACCGCTGGCAGGATGCGGCGCGGGATGCCGGTCTGCATCACCGGCTCGCTGGGCATCACAAACAGCCGGCAGGTCGATCAGCCATCGACCCGGCGGCGAAACACCAGCCGGTCGGGCTCGGACGCAGCCGCGTCGAACGCATAGCCGTCGAGCTTGAACTTCTTCAGGCCGGCGGGTTGGGTGAGCCGCTGCTGCACCGCGTGCCGAACCATCAGCCCACGCGCGCGTTTGGCGAAGAAGCTGATGATCTTGTACTGCCCGCCCTTCCAGTCTTCGAACACGCAGTCGATCACGCGCGCGTTCAGCGCCTTGCGCTGGACGACCTTGAAGTACTCCTGCGAGGCGAGGTTCACGACCACCGGCGCGGCCTCGGCTGCGAGCCGTTCATTCAGGTGGGCGGTGACGGTGTCGCCCCAGAACGCGTACAGGTCCTTGCCGCGTGGGTTGCGCAGCGCGGTGCCCATCTCCAGCCGATACGGCTGCAGCCGGTCGAGCGGCCGCAGCACGCCGTGCAGGCCACTGAGGATCGCCACGTGCTGCTGCGCCCAGGCCAGATCGGCCTCGTTGAGCGTTGCGGCTTGCAAACCTTCGTAGACATCGCCGTTGAACGCCAGCAGCGCCGGCTTGCTGTTCTTGGCGGTGAAGCGCGGGCGCCACGCGGCATAGCGGGCGACGTTCAGTTCAGCCAGCGGCGCCGACAGATCCATCAGCCGCGCAATCTGCGCGGCGCTCTTGGGCCGCAGCAACTCGATCAGTTCGGCCGACTGCGCGACGAACTGCGGCGTGCTCGGGCGGGCGACGGTCGAGGGTGCGCTGTACGGCGTTTCGTAGTCGAGCGACTTGGCGGGTGACAGCAGGAACAGCATGCAGGCGCCGGGCCGTGGCGAGCGGTGTGGACGGACAGCCGCGACTCTATCGAAAGATTTCGACAGAGCGCGGCCGTGGCCGGCACCCCCGCCGCGGCACGGCGCGCGGCGCTGTGCTTACTTCTTCGCGTCGTTCACCGCGCCCTTGATCTTGTCGCCGACTTTCTCGGCCTCGTTGCCCACCTTCGCGGCGGCGTTGTCGACCGACTTGCCGGCGCGCTCCAGCGGCCCTTCGGCCGGCTGGCAGGCGGCCAGCACGAGTGCGCTGGCGGCGATGATGGGGTAGATCGACGTCTTGAGGTTCAGCATGACTTTCTCCGGTGCGTTGGGTTGAATCGTCGCGGTCTGGGCCACGGTGCCGGCTGCATCGACAGCCTGTGCAGAAATTTATCGGGCGCGCAGATCGCTGTCGTTCGGAGGCCGGCGCAAGCGGCTGTCGGTCGGTTCCTACAAACCCGCCCCCGCCCGCCGGCGTTCAGCGGAAGTCGCGGCTGCGGCCCACCAGCCCGCCCAGCAGGTGCGAGTGGTCGATCATCTTCACGGCCAGCAGGTGCATGACCGCGTGTTCGTCATCCCCTTGGCGCTGCCACTGACCGAACACCGTGAGCAGCCGCGCCGCCAACAGCGGCTTGCGCTGCGCCTCGGCCACCGCGGGCCACACGATCACGTTGACGGCGCCGGTGTCGTCTTCCAAGGTGACGAACACCGTGCCCTTGGCCGTCTCGGGCCGCTGGCGGTGCGTCACCAGCCCGCTGGCGCGCGCGATGCGTCCGTTCGGGTAGCCGCGCAGCACCGCGGCGGGCTGCACCTTGAATTGATCGAGCTGCGCGCGCAGCAGCGCCAGCGGGTGGCGGCCGAGCGTGAGGCCGAGCGAGCGGTAGTCGGCCAGCATGTCTTGCGCTTCGGTGGGTGCATCGAGCTGCGCGGGCGCCTCGTGCACGCGGGTCTGGCGCAGCAGTTCGGTGGGGCGGGTGTCGATGCCGGCCACGGCCCAGGCGGTCTGGTGGCGGTGGCCGGCCAAGCCGTTCAGCGCGCCGGCATCGGCGAGGGCTTGCAGGTCGTGCGCGTTCAGCGTGGCGCGGCGGGTCAGATCTTCGGGGGTGGTGAAGGGGGATTGGGTGCGGGCTTGCACGATGCGTTGCACGGTGGCTTCGGGGAGGCCGGTGATGCGGTTCAAACCCAGGCGAACGGGGTGAGGTAGCTGGCCCTCACCCCTGCCCTCTCCCAGAGGGAGAGGGAGCCCTCTCCAAGGACCACGGAGAGGCCCCTGCGGCTCTTCCTCCCTCTCCCTCTGGGAGAGGGTTGGGGTGAGGGCCGCGGCCTCACCACCCCCCTCCAACGAACTCTCCCACCCACTCACCGCCACATCCACAGGCAACACCTCCACCCCATGCTCACGCGCATCGCGCACCAGCTGCGCGGGCGCGTAAAAGCCCATCGGCTGGCTGTTCAGCAGCGCGGCCAAAAAGGCATCGGGGTGGTGCCGCTTGATCCAGCAGCTCACGTACACCAGCAGCGCAAAACTGGCGGCGTGGCTCTCAGGAAAGCCGTATTCGCCGAAGCCCTGGATCTGCTTGAAGATGCGCTCGGCGTAGTCGCGCTCGTAGCCCTTCTCGACCATGCGGCCGACCAGCCGCTCGTGGAAGGGCCCGAGCCCGCCCTTGCGCTTCCAGGCCGCCATCGCGCGGCGCAGGCTGTCGGCCTCGCCGGGGGTGAAGTCGGCGGCCAGCACGGCGAGCTGCATCACCTGCTCTTGAAAGATCGGCACGCCGCAGGTGCGCTCCAGCGCCTGCTTGACTTCATCGCTCGGGTAGTCGACCGGCTCCTCGCCGTTGCGGCGGCGCAGGTACGGGTGGACCATGCCGCCCTGGATGGGGCCGGGCCGCACGATCGCCACCTCGATCACCAGGTCGTAGAACTTGCGCGGTTGCAGGCGCGGCAGCATGCTCATCTGCGCGCGGCTCTCGATCTGGAACACGCCGACCGTGTCGGCCTTGCAGATCATGTCGTAGGTGGCCGGGTCTTCGGCTGGCACGTCCTGCATCAGCATCGGCTCGCCGCCGCGCTTGGTTCCGATGAAATCGAGCGCGCGGCGGATGGCGCTCAGCATGCCGAGTGCCAGCACGTCGACCTTCAGCAAACCGAGCGCGTCGAGGTCGTCCTTCTCCCACTGGATGACGGTGCGTGTGGCGTCGGCCCCGGTCATCGCAGTGTTCTCGACCGGCACGAGCTGCGCGATCTGCTCCTTCGCGATCAGAAAGCCGCCCGGGTGCTGGCTCAGGTGGCGCGGGAAGCCGATCAACTGGTGCGTCAGCTCGGCCCACAACTTGGTGATCGGCGCGTCGGGGTCGAAGCCGTTTTCGCGCAGGCGTTCGGTGCTGATGCTGCGGCCGTCGTACCACTGCTGGCTCTTGGCCACCGCGTCGATGCGCTGCAGGTCGATGCCCAGCGCACGCCCCACATCGCGCACCGCTGACCGCGGCCGGTAGCTGATGACCACCGCCGTCAACGCCGCACGGTGGCGGCCGTACTTGCGGTAGATGTACTGGATGACCTCCTCGCGCCGCTGGTGCTCGAAGTCCACGTCGATGTCGGGCGGCTCGCCGCGCTCGGCGCTGATGAAGCGCTCGAAGAGTGTGCTCATGCGCGACGGGTCGACCTCCGTCACGCCCAGGCAGTAGCACACCGCCGAGTTGGCCGCGCTGCCGCGCCCCTGGCACAAGATGCCTTGCGCACGTGCCCACTGCACGATGTCGGCCACGGTCAGGAAGTACGGCTCGTACTTCAATTGCGCGATCAGCGCGAGCTCGTGTTCGATCTGCGTGCGCACCTTGGGCGGGATGCCGTGCGGATGCCTGGCCGGCGGGAAGCGCGTGAGCGCGCCGGCCTCGGTGAGCTGGCGCAGGTGCGAGGCCGGCGTCTCGCCATCGGGCACGATCTCTTGCGGGTATTCGTAGCGAAGTTCGTCGAGCGAGAAGCGGCAGGTGCCGGCCAGCACCAGCGTGTTGTGCAGCCATTGCGGCTCGTACAGCGCCGCCAGCCGCCCGCGCGAGCGCAGGTGCGCCTCGGCGTTGGGCTGCAGTTGCCAGCCGCACTGCGAAACAGGCAGGCCCAGGCGCGTGGCGGTGAGCGTGTCCTGCAGCGGCTTGCGCGAGCGCAGGTGCATCAGCACGTCACCCGCTGCGACGATGGGCAGGCCGGCGTGCTCGGCCACCTGCCGCACGCGCTCGGCCAGGTCTTCGTCGCCCGCGCGGTGCAGCAGCTCCAGCGCGATCGCGGCGCGCTCCTGGAACCAGGTCTTGAGCCACATCGCGTGGGCGAACACCTGCTCGAACGGCTGGCTCGCGTCGGGCACCAGCACCGCCAGGCAGTCGGGCAGGCCGGTCAGCATCGGCGCGTTGGGCACCCTGCCCTCCACGTCGGACGGGTGCGCGAGATAGCTGCCCTTGGGCGCCCGCCGCCGCGCCACGGTGATCCACTGCGACAGGTTGCCGTAACCGCGCCGGGTTTGTGCCAGCAACACCAGGCGGGCGTGGCGCTCGCCGGTGGTGACGTCTGAAGCGGCCGTGGCGGCCTGGTTCGCGCCAGACGGCGCCGGTGCCGCTGCGGCCAGCTTCGACGGCAACGTCAACTGCATCTCGCTGCCGATGATCAAGTGCAGCCCGCAGCGCTTGGCCTCGGTGTGCGCCCGCACCACGCCCGAGAGCGAACACTCGTCGGTGATGGCCAGCGCGCTGTAACCCAGGTGCGCCGCGCGCAGCACCAGCTCTTCCGGGTGCGATGCACCGGTCAGGAAGCTGAAGTTGCTGCGGCAGTGCAGCTCGGCGTAGGGGGGGAGCATGGAATACTGTATAAACCTACAGCATATTGCAAGAGAGGGTTCTGCATGAACGGACCAATACGCCAAGCGCTGCTCAGAGTCCCGGCGGCGGTTGCTACGATCCGCCAGCGCCCGAGGTGCGCCCGCACACCCATGAACGCCGTAGAAATCGAACAAGCCATCTCCGACCTGGCGCTTCAGCCCTTCGACGCGGCCGAGTTCCCGTTTGCCTTCCTGGCCGCCTTCGGCAACAAGGACACCACGCTCAGGCGCCTGCGCGCCGGCAACAACAACGCCTCCGACGTGCCCGGCGGCGTGCTCCAGCGCAACCACATTCACATGGCCGTCTGCCTGCCCGGCACCACCGGCGCCGGCCTGCACGCGCTGCGCAGCAGCCCGGCCACCACCAAGGGCAAGGCCAAGTTCATCCTCGCCACGGACGGCCAGACGCTCGAAGCCGAAGACCTGACCGCCGGCGAACCTATCGCCTGCGACTACCCCGACTTCCCCGACCACTTCGGCTTCTTCCTCCCGCTGGCGGGCATCTCCACCATCAAGGAGATCAAGGACAACCCCATCGACGTGCGCGCCACCGGCCGCCTGAACAAGCTGTACGTCGAGCTGCTGCGCGAGAACCCCACCTGGGCCACGGCCGAACGCCGCGCCGACATGAACCACTTCATGGCCCGGCTGATCTTTTGCTTCTTCGCCGAAGACACCGACATCTTCAACGGCGACGCCCTGTTCACCCGCACGCTCGAGCAGTTCAGCGACCGCGACGCCAGCAACACCCACGAGGTGATGTCACAAATCTTCCGCGCGATGAACGTGAAAGTCGCCGACCGCGCTGGCGCCAGTCTGCGCCCCTGGGCCGACCAGTTCCCCTACGTCAACGGCGGGCTCTTCTCCGGCAGCCCGGACGTGCCGCGTTTCAACCGCATGGCCCGTACCTACCTGCTGCACGCCGGCACGCTGAACTGGAAGCAGATCAACCCCGACATCTTCGGCAGCATGATCCAGGCCGTGGCCGACGACGAAGAGCGCGGCGAACTGGGCATGCACTACACCAGCGTACCCAACATCCTGAAGGTGCTGAACCCGCTCTTCCTCGACGACCTGCGCGCGCAGCTGGAGGCCGCGGGCGACAACAAGATCAAGCTGCTGAACCTGCGCAAGCGCATGGCGCGCATTCGGGTGTTCGACCCGGCGTGTGGCAGCGGCAACTTCCTGGTCATCGCCTACAAGCAGATGCGCAAGATCGAGGCAGAGATCAATCGGCGGCGGGGTGAAGCGCACCTGGGCAGCGAGATTCCGCTGACCAACTTCCGCGGTATCGAGCTGAGGGACTTTCCGGCTGAGATTGCGCGGCTGGCGCTGATCATTGCGGAGTTTCAGTGCGATGTGCTTTATCGGGGGCAGAAGGATGCGCTGGCGGAGTTCTTGCCTCTGTCTGCGGACAATTGGATCGTTTGCGGCAATGCGCTTCGGCTCGATTGGCTGAGCGTCTGTCCGGCGACGGGAACGAGCGTCAAGGTTGCGGCGGATGACTTGCTCGAAACGCCGCTCGATCAGACCGAAATCGACTTCGAAAACGAGGGTGGCGAGACCTACATCTGCGGCAATCCACCGTACGTCGGACGGCGGAATCAGACCAAGGAGCAGAAAGATGAAATTAGGCAAGTCCTCGGAAGGGTGAGATCAAGTGCGTCGCTTGACTACGTCTTCTGCTGGATAGAGAAGGCTTCAGATTACGTACTCAGATGTCGTGGCGAGTTCGCGTTTGTGACGACGAACTCCGTCTCACAGGGAACGCAGATACCGATCTTCTGGCCACATCTTTTCTCCAAGGGCTTAGAGATCAATTTCGCTCATCGTTCCTTTCCGTGGACGAACAACGCCTCAGACAACGCTGGCGTGACTTGCGTCATATTGGGGATCGGTCAGCCCAGAACTGACAAGTCAATTTTTGATGGCACGCAGCGCCAACAGGTCACTGCCATCAATGCGTACCTCCTTGGTTCCGACTTGCAGGTAGTGGAGACAAGGTCGACCCCAATCTCTGGTCTCGCAAGGATGCGATATGGAAATCTCCCGGGTGACGGCAACTACCTCACCTTGAGTTTGTCCGAGCGAAACGATCTATTGAGGAAGGAACCAGAGTTTGAACGGATGGTGATCCCGCTCTTCGGCGCACAAGAGTTCATTCGTGGATTGCAGCGCTTCTGCCTTTGGATTGAAGATGAGGATCTGTCGTTAGCTTTGAGGAATGACTTTGTGTCGAAGCGGATCGAGGCCGTCAACAAGACACGCAGAGAAAGTCCCGATGCAAGTTACAACTCCCTAGTCGATCGCTCCCATCAGTTCCGCGATAGAAACCTTGCGGACCGCTTAACCATTCTTGCTCCTACAGTCAGTTCAGAAGCGAGGGACTACCTTCCAACAAAATTCAGGACAGGCTCCGCACAGGAACCACCAATCAGGCCTACGCCCTCTACGACGCCCCGCTCTGGAACATGGCCCTCATCGCCAGCCGCCTGCACCTGGTCTGGATCGCCACCGTCTGCGGCAAGCTGAAAACCGACTTCCGCTACTCCAACACCCTCGGCTGGAACACCTTCCCCGTCCCCCTGCTGACAGAGCAGAACAAGGCGGACCTGATCTGCTGCGCCGAAAACATCCTGCTGGCCCGAGAAGCGCACTTCCCCGCGACCATCGCCGACCTGTACGACCCGGACGCGATGCCGGAGAACCTGCGCCACGCCCACGAGCACAACGACGAGGTGCTGGAGCGCATCTACATCGGCCGCCGCTTCAAGAACGACACCGAGCGGCTGGAGAAGCTGTTCGAGCTGTACACGAAGATGACCGTGGCGCTGGCCACAGCCGCGCCCGCGAAAAAGGCCGCAAGAAGGAAGTCGGCGTGAAACCGTGGGGAACCGCACTGTCCGCCGCTGCGCCGCGCCGCGCCAACCTTGTGCCGCGCGTTACTTCACGAGCGGCCGGGCGGCCGGCAATCAGTCCATTTGTGCAGCAACCCCTTGCACAATTGCCCAACAAGTTGTTGGGCGATGGCATGCGGCTAAGTCCTCGGCCTTCTGCGGCGTGCGGCCAGCGCGGCCCGCGCTGCGGCGTCGGCCGCCACGACTTCAGCGAATCGCGCCGCCGGGAACGCGCGCAGCGCCGGCAGACCCGGCGGGAAGTACTCGCGCTTGGCAGGCAGTTGCAGAACGCGGCTCATGTCGAAGGTGGTCAGCGTGCCGCGCTGAGCCTCGTGGCGCAGTTCCCAATCGCGCGGCGCCGTGTGCGCTTGGCTGGTGCCGTAGGCGGCGGCGATGACCGTGCCATCGGGCGCGATGTTCAACACCAGGATCGGCCGAGCCTTCGGCCCCGGCGCGTCAATCGCTTCGCGCAACGGGAAATTGCACCACACCACGTCGAGCGGCTTGGGCAGCCTCACCGCTTGAGGAAGTCTTTGCCCGCGCCCAGCGCAATCAGCTCCGGCGCCAGCGGCATGGGGCCGCGCTTGCGCATCTGCCGCGCGCACTGCTCGGGCGTGGGCGGTTCAAACTTGCGTTCCTCGTGGTACGCCTTCAGCGCCGCCAGCACGGCCGTTCGCGCGGTGCGCTTGCCGGTGTCGGCCTTGACCTGGGCAATGATGTCTTCCGGCAGTTCGATGGTCAGCGTGGTCATGGCGATCGTGGGAAGTTGGCAGTGGTCTGCGGGAGTGAACGTTTTGCGGTGTAACCATGCACGCCCCCGCAGCTGAAATTTTAAGGGTTCTCGATACTCAGCATGAACTCAGCATGAACAGCAACCCGCTCAACACCCACACCGTGCCGTCGGTCTCCATCACCACGGCGCGCACTGGCGCTTCTGCCAAGGCCAACGAGCTGGGCATGCGCACGATGCAGGAGCGCGCCTACGCCAAGCGCGGCGAGCAATACCTGCTCATCAAGTCGCCGCCGGCATCGGGCAAGAGCCGGGCGCTGATGTTCATTGCGCTGGACAAGCTGCACAACCAGGGCATTCAGCAGGCGATCGTGGTGGTGCCGGAGCGATCGATCGGTGGCAGCTTTGCCGACGAAGCGCTGACGCAGCACGGCTTTTACTGGGACTGGACGGTCGCGCCGCAATGGAACCTGTGCAACGCGCCGGGCATCGACGAGCTGCGCGTGGCCAAGTCGAAGGTCGAGGCAGTCAAGAGTTTCCTGGCGAGTGCGGACAAGGTGCTGGTCTGCACGCATGCGACCTTTCGTTTTGCGGTGGAAGAGCTGGGCACGCAGGCCTTCGACAACCGCCTGATCGCCATCGACGAGTTTCATCACGTTTCGGCCAACCCGGACAACAAGCTCGGCAGCCAGCTGGGCACCTTCATGGCGCGCGACAAGGTGCATGTGGTGGCGATGACGGGCTCGTACTTTCGCGGCGACAGCGAGGCAGTGCTGGGGCCGGCCGACGAAGGCAGGTTCGAGACCGTCACCTACACCTACTACGAACAGCTCAACGGCTACCGCTGGTTGAAGTCGCTCGACATCGGGCACTTTTTCTACACCGGCCGCTACGTCGATGCCGTGGCGAAAGTGCTGGACCCTGCGCTGAAGACCATCGTCCACATCCCGAGCGTCAATTCGCGCGAAAGCCTGAAGGACAAGGAGCGCGAGGTCAACGAGATCATGCAGGCGCTGGGCGAGTGGAAGGGCGTTGACCCGACGACCGGCTTTCACCTCATCGGCACCAACGACGGCCGCACCTTGAAGGTGGCCGACCTGGTGGACGACAGCGATGCCGCCCGGCGCGCCCGCGTGCTCGGCGCGCTGAAGGACCCGGCGCACAAGCACGACCGCGACCACGTGGACATCATCATCGCGCTGGGCATGGCGAAGGAAGGCTTCGACTGGATCTGGTGCGAACACGCCCTGACCATCGGCTACCGCAGCAGCCTGACCGAGGTGGTGCAGATCATCGGCCGTGCCACGCGCGACGCGGATGGAAAGGAACGCGCGCGATTCACGAATTTGATCGCTGAGCCGACGGCCGAGCAAGCGACGGTGGCCGAGGCGGTGAACGACATGCTCAAGGCGATATCCGCCAGCCTGCTGATGGAGCAGGTGCTGGCGCCGCGCTACGAGTTCACGCCGCGCAACATGGGCGCGCAGGAAGGCTTCGACTACGGCGCAGAAGGCTACGTGGAAGGCGGCAAGAACCTGGGCGTGAACAAAGAAAACGGCGAGGTCCACATCGAGATCAACGGCCTGGCCAAGCCCAAGAGCAAGGAGGCCAAGCGCATCTGCAAGGAAGACCTGAACGAGGTCATCGCAGCCTTCATCCAGGACAAGCCTGCGCTTGAGCGCGGCACGCTGGACAAGGAGAACACGATCCCGGAAGAGCTGACCATCGAGCGCCTGGGCAAGATCGTGCGCGAGCGCTACCCGGAGCTGACCGATGCCGACCAGGAAGCGGTGCGCCAGCACGCCATCGCGGTCATCAACATCACCCAGCAGGCCAAGCTGGCACTGGACACGCCCGACCAGGTTCAGCCGCCGATTTCTACCCCGGAGGGCGCCGATGATGGCTCCCCCGCGAAGGGCAACACAGACCTGATCGAAGGGGTGCGGAAGTTCATCAATGTTCGAGACCTGGACATCGACCTGATCGACCGCATCAATCCGTTCGAGGCCGCGTATGCGGTGCTGGCCAAGACGATGGACGAGAAATCCTTGCGTCAGATCCAAGCCAGCATTGCCGGCAAGAGCATCAAGATCACCGAGGATGAAGCGCGCGAGCTGGCAAAACGCGCATTGCAATTCAAGAACGAGCGCGGCCGGGTGCCTGCCATCAACTCGGCCGACGCCTGGGAAAAGAGGATGGCCGAGGGCGTAGCGGCTTTTGCGCGGTACAGGGCGCTGGCGAAGGGCGCCCAATCCAAGGCAGCGCAAGCGCAAGGACCTTCCGACCATGCCTGATCTGGACGACGACGAACTGCTGGAGGCGTTGGGCGTTGATGTCGCGCCCGCCAAGGCCGGCGGTCGCACGCCGCGCGAAGAACGGATCATCGCGGGCTTCGAGGACATCCTCCGCTTTCACGAAGCGCACCAGCGTGCGCCGAGGCACGGCGTGGACGACGCAAGCATCGACATCTTCGAGCGCCTGTACGCGGTGCGCCTGGATCAGCTTCGCAAGCTACCGGAGGCTCACGCGTTGCTGGCCGAGCTGGACACGCCGGGGCTGCTGTCCGCAGCGGCCGCCACTGCTGCCGACGTGGATGAACTGGACGAAGATGCATTGCTGGCCGAGTTGGGTGCGAGCAGTGATCCATCGGACCATGGCGACATCACCGTGCTTCGCCATGTTCGTTCGATCGCCGAAAAACAAGCAGCCGAAGAGATCGCCGACCGCACGCCGTGCGAGGACTTCGACAAGTTTCAGCCAGTGTTCAACAAGGTGGAGCGCGAGCTGAAAGACGGCATTCGCAAGGCGGTTCCGTTCAAGGGCGAAGCCAGTGTCGAACGGGGACACTTCTTCATCCTCGGCGGGCAGTTCGCGTACGTTGCAGCGAAGGGCGAAGAATTCGAGACCAGCAGCGGCCAGCCCGACGCGCGGCTTCGGGTCATCTATGGCAATGGGACCGAGAGCAACTTGTTGATGCGCTCATTGCAAAAGGCGCTGACCCAGGACGGCAACGGGCGCCGCCTGAGTGACCCCGACGCGGGCCCGCTGTTCAGCGCAACACCTGGGCCTCTCTTCGGCGACTCGGCCGAGCCGGACGACATCGAATCCGGCACGATCTACGTGCTGCGCAGCCTCTCCAGGCACCCGTTCGTCTCCGAGCACCGGATGCTGATCCACAAGATCGGCGTGACGGGTGGCAAGGTCGCGACCCGCATCGCCGATGCTGAGAACCAGGCGACATACCTGCTGGCCCCGGTCGAGATCGTGGCCGAGTACAAGCTGCACAACCTCAGCAGAACCAAGCTCGAAGGCATCTTCCATCGGGTGTTCAGCAGCGCGCAGCTCGACCTGACCATCGAAGATCGTTTCGGCAAGCCGGTGAAGCCGAGGGAGTGGTTCGTCGTTCCGCTTCACGTGATCGACGAGGCGGTCGAACGCATTCGAGCCGGGACGATCACGGACGTAGCCTACGACGCCCGGACGGCCAGGCTGGCACCGCACACACCATGTGGGTCACCTTGAAACGCCGCAAGCCGGCGAGCCTGAAGCAACTTCAGTTGCTGCTGAAGTACGAGGGCGCCGTCGTGCCCATCGATGCCATGCGGATGACCGACAAGACGCCTCAGGTCGCGTTGACGAGCGTTGCGGACGGAAGAGAGGCCGACGTCGAGATTGCTTGGGACGCTGAGATTCGCCGCAGGCTGGAAACCCTCAACGGCGGCGACGCAACGGTTCACTCAGCCGACGGAGTCCACGCGGTGGCCCGCAAGTTCTGCGACCGCTGAGGTTGGCCAGGCGGCTGAACGAAGCTCAAGCCGCCACCCGCCCTACCGGCCGCGTACCCGTCACCTCCGCATACAACGCCATGTACTTGCGCGCCGCGCCTTCCCACGAGAAGTCTTGCGCCATCGCGCGCAGCATCAACTGGCACCACAACGGCGGCTGTTGATAGAACTCGATGGCGCGCTGCAGCGCGTTTTCCAGCGCGGCGGGGCTGGCGGCGTCGAAGGCGAAGCCGGTGGCGCGGTCGGCGGTGACGGCATCGGCGGTCGCGTCGACGACCGTGTCCACCAGCCCGCCGACACGCCGCACCAGCGGCAAGGTGCCGTAGCGCAGGCCGTAGAGCTGCGTCAGGCCGCAGGGCTCGAAGCGCGACGGCACCATGATCACGTCGGCCCCGGCGATGAGCCGGTGCGCCAGCGCCTCGTCGTAGCCGATGCGCACCGCCACGCGGCCGGGGTTTGCTTGCGCGGCGGCCGCGAAGGCCGATTCGAGCGCCGGGTCGCCGGTGCCTTGCAGCGCCAGTTGGCCGCCGCGGCGCAGCAGGCCGGGCAAGGCGCCGAGCACCAGGTCGAGCCCCTTTTGCGAGCTGAGCCGGCTGACGATGCCGAACACCGGCGCGTCGGCCTGCACGGCCAGGCCGAGCTCGGTCTGCAGCGCCTGCTTGCACAGCGCCTTGCCGCGAAAGTCTTGCGCGCTGTAGCGTGCGACGAGGCCGGTGTCCCGCTCGGGGTTCCACACCGTGCCATCCACGCCGTTCAAGATGCCCGATACCTGGCCCGCCCGGCCGCGGATCACGCCGTCGAGGCCCGCGCCGAACTCGGGCGTGGCGATCTCGGCCGCGTAGGTCGGGCTCACGGTGGTGATGCGGTTGGCGTACTTCAGCCCCGCCTTCATGAACGACACCTGGCCGTGGTACTCGACACCGTGCGACACCAGAAAGCGCGCCGGCAGGCCGAGCAGCCCGAAATCGGCCTGCGCGAACAGACCCTGGAACGCGAGGTTGTGGATGGTGAACACCGAGGCCGCGCGCGTGGGCGGGTGCGAGGCCATGTAGGCGCAGGTCATGCCGGCATGCCAGTCGTGCGCGTGCACGACCTGCGGTGTCCAGCCGGGGTCGAGCTCGCCTGCCCCCAAGTGCGCCGCCACCCAGCCGAGCAGGCCGAAGCGCTGCAGGTTGTCGCCCCACTCGGTGCCGTCGCTGGCCTGGTAGGGGCTGCCCTCACGGCGGTACAGGTAGGGCGCGTCGATCACGTAGGCAGGCACGCGGCTGTAGGGCAGTTGCCCCAGCCGCACCGTCACGCGGCCGGCGCCGAAGACCGCACCCAGCGTGCACACCGGCTTCTGGTGCAGCACCGCGTCGGCAATGGCCGGCAGGCCGGGCAGCAGAAGGCGGGTTTCGGCGCCGCAGCCGATCAGCGCTTGTGGCAGCGCGCCGACCACATCGGCCAGGCCGCCCGTCTTGATCAGTGGAAAGACTTCGGCTGCAACGTGCAGCACTCTCATTGCAGCGCTCTCATCGCAGTGCTCTCATCGACAGCGGCTTCAGGTTTCGAGGCGCGCCAGCATAGCAGCGGTGACCAGCGTGATGCCGTTGGCGGTGCGCTCAAAACGCGCGGCGTCGGCCACCGGGTCTTCGCCGACCACCAGGCCGTCGGGCAGGATGCAGCCGCGGTCCACCACCACCCGCGTGAGGCGCACGCGCCGGCCCACTTCAACGGCCGGCAGCAGCACCGACCAGTTGACGGCCGAATGCGAATGCACCCGCACGCTCGAGAACAACACCGAGCGGAACACGTGGCCCGAGACGATGCAGCCGCCCGAGACCATCGACTCGATCGCCATGCCACGCCGGTCTTCCTGGTTGTGCACGAACTTGGCAGGCGGCAGTTGCGGCTGGTGCGTCCAGATCGGCCAGGTGGTGTCGTACAGGTTCAGCAGCGGGTCGGTGGCGGTGAGGTCGATGTTGGCGTCCCAGTAGGCGTCGATCGTGCCGACGTCGCGCCAGTACGGCTCTTCGCCCTCTTTGGTGGAAACGCAGCTCAGGCCGAACGGGTGGGCGCTGGCGCAGCCGTTGCGCACGGCGTGCGGAATGATGTCTTTGCCGAAGTCGTGGCTCGAGTTCGGGTCGGCCATGTCGCGCGCGAGTTCATCGTGCAGGTACTTGGCATCGAAGATGTAGATGCCCATGCTTGCCAGCGACATCTCGGGGTTGCCGGGCATGGCCGGCGGGTCGGCCGGCTTCTCGACGAAGTCGATGATCTTCCAGTTCTTGTCGACCGCCATCACGCCGAAGGCGCTGGCCTGCGCGCGCGGCACCTCGATGCAGCCGACCGTGCACGGCCGGCCCTTGGCCACGTGGTCGGCCAGCATCAGCGCGTAGTTCTGCTTGTAGATGTGGTCCCCGGCGAGCACCACCACATAGTCGGCGCCGTAGCCGTCCAGGATGTCGTGGTTCTGGTAGACGGCGTCGGCGGTGCCGCGGTACCAGCTCTCTTCGTCCATGCGCTGTTGCGCGGGCAGCAGGTCGACGAACTCGTTCATCTCGGTCTTCAGAAACGCCCAGCCGCGCTGCAGGTGGCGCAGCAGGCTGTGGCTCTTGTACTGCGTGATGACGCCGATGCGGCGGATGCCGGAGTTGAGGCAGTTCGACAGCGCAAAGTCGACGATGCGGAACTTGCCGCCGAAGTACACGGCCGGCTTGGCGCGCCGGTCGGTCAGGCTCTTCAGGCGGCTGCCGCGCCCGCCCGCCAGCACCAACGCGACGGTTCGCTTGGGCAGGTCGAAACTGAGCGCAAGGTCCTTGGGTTGCATATCGATCCTCCGGGGGTCGTGTTGTCTTTCGGGGCCACGCGAGCAGCGCCGACCTGGGCTCGCTCTGGCTCGCATCAACGCATTCTGAGCCCGTCGGCGCGCTCCGAAACCGGGTGAAACCCACGCCGATCTTCGCATCGGCCGCGCCAGGTGGCGAATTCTTCGCACGGCACGCCGATTGCATGCTGCGCCCGCGGGCACCAACGCCCCACAATGCCGGCTCCAAACGGCCTGCCGACCCGAGAAGGACATCCTGGTGACCACCGCTTCAGACCACCCCGCCACGGGAAACACCGTGAACGCCGCCGTCGAACAGCTGCTGCTGCAAACCGTCGGCGTGAACCCGCCCGACGCCAGCCCGACCGACCTGATGCAGGCGGTGTCGCAACTGGCGCGCCAGCAACTGTCGACCCGCTGGGTGCAGACGCAAACGCGCGAGCGCACCGAGAAGGCGCGCCGGGTGTACTACATGTCGATGGAGTTCCTGATCGGCAGGACGCTGTCCAACGCACTTGCCGCGCTCGACCTGCGTGACGCCGCCGGTGCCACTGTTGCCGCCCATGCGCAGAAGATGGAAGACGTGGCCGACCGCGAGGCCGACGCCGCGCTCGGCAACGGCGGCCTGGGGCGGCTGGCCGCATGCTTTCTCGACTCGATGGCCACGCTGGGCCTGCCGTCGTTCGGCTACGGCATCCGCTACGAGTACGGCATGTTCGCGCAGCAGATCCAGGGCGGCTGCCAGGTCGAGTACCCCGACCCGTGGCTCACCAACGGCACGGCCTGGGAGTTCCCGCGCGCGGGCATCAGCTACCCGGTGCGCTTTGGCGGCTGGGTCGAACACCAACACGACAAGAGCGGGGGCGACAAGGCCGTGTGGCGCCCCGCCGCCGAGGTGGCCGCCAAGGCGCACGACATGGTCGTGCCCGGCCACGGCACGCAGCGCGTGAGCACGCTGCGGCTGTGGAAGGCCGAGGCGCCGGCGCACATCGACCTCAACGCCTTCAACACCGGCGACTACGCACGCGCCGCGGGCGTGAAGAACGAGTACGAGAACATCTCGTGGGTGCTGTACCCGAACGACAGCACGCCGGCCGGCCGCGAGCTGCGTCTGCGGCAGGAGTATTTCTTCGTCGCCGCGTCGATGCAGGACATCGTCAAGCGCCACCTCGAAGAACACCCGAGCCTTGCCAACCTTGCCGACAAGGTGGCGATCCACCTGAACGACACGCACCCGGCCATCGGCGTGGCCGAGCTGATGCGGCTGCTGTGCGACGAGCACGGCCTGCCGTGGGCCAAGGCCTGGGCGCTGTGCACCAAAGTGTTCTCGTACACCAACCACACGCTGATGCCCGAGGCGCTCGAGACCTGGCCCGTGGCGCTGATGCAGCACGTGCTGCCGCGGCACCTTGAGATCATCTTCCGCATCAACCAGGAGTTCCTGGAGTTCGCCGCCAAGCACCGGCCGGGCGACCTCGGCTTCCTGAGCCGCCTGTCGCTGATCGACGAGCACGGCGAGCGGCGCGTGCGCATGGCCAACCTGTCGATCGTCGGCAGCCACAAGGTCAACGGCGTGTCGGCGTTGCACTCCGACCTGCTGGTGAGCGGCCTGTTCGCCGACTTCGCGGCGCTGTGGCCCGAGCGCTTCACGAACATGACCAACGGCGTCACGCCACGGCGCTGGCTGTCGCAGGCCAACCCCGGCCTGGCCGGGTTGCTCGACGAAACGCTGGGCCGCGCGTGGCGGCTTGACCTCGACTTGTTGCGTGGCCTGGAACAGCATAAGAACACGCCCGCCTTCAGCCAACGCTTCATGGCGATCAAGCGTGCCAACAAGCAGCGCCTGGCCGACCACATTCGCCGCGCGACTGGCATCGAGGTCGATGCATCGAGCCTGTTCGACGTGCAGGTCAAACGCATCCACGAATACAAGCGCCAGTTGCTGAACGTGCTGCACGTGGTGACGCGCTACCAGGCAATCCTGGCCGACCCGGGCGCCGAGTGGGTGCCGCGCACCGTCGTCTTTGCGGGCAAGGCGGCGTCGAGCTACCACATGGCCAAGAACATCATCCGGCTGATCCACGACGTGGGTTCGGTGGTCAACACCGACCCGCGCGTGGCGGGCCGGCTCAAGGTGGTGTTCATCCCGAACTACGGCGTGTCGGTGGCCGAGGTCATCATGCCCGGCGCCGATTTGTCGGAGCAGATTTCCACCGCCGGCACCGAAGCCTCGGGCACCGGCAACATGAAGCTGGCGCTGAACGGTGCGCTCACCATCGGCACCGACGACGGCGCCAACATCGAGATCCGCCAGAACGTGGGCGACGACAACATCTTCATCTTCGGCCTGAAGACGCCGGAGGTGGTGGCGCTGAAGAAGAGCGGCTACCAGCCGATGCGTTTCTACGAAGGCAACCCTGCCCTCAAGGCGGTGCTCGACGCGATCGGCGGCGGCGGCTTCTCGCCCGAAGAACCGCAGCGCTACCGCGGTCTGGTCGACTCGCTGCTGTGGGGCGGCGACCACTACCTGCTGCTGGCCGACTACGCCGACTACGTGCAGACACAACAGCGCGTGGACGCGCTCTACCGCCGCCCCGCAGAATGGGCGGCCCGGGCGATCAGCAACGTGGCGGGCATGGGCGCGTTTTCGTCCGACCGCACGATTCGCGAGTACGCTCGGCAGATCTGGAACATCGAACCCGCTGCGCGATAGCCTGCGCAGGGTTCACTGCAAAGGCTTTCTGCGAAGGCGATGACCGTGCTCCTGGAGCAAGAGCTAAACAAGATCCGCACCGCCAGCCACGGCGACCCGTTCTCCGTCCTCGGCGTGCACGAGGATGCCCAGCAGCGCTTCTGGTTGCGCGCCTTCCTGCCCGGCGCCTCACAACTGACTGTGCTCGACGCGCGCACCGGCGCCTCGCTGGGGGTGCTCGATCCGCGCCACGCCGACGGCTTCTTCGAAGGGCTGTTGCCGGTCGCCACGCGCCCCGACTACCGCTTGCAGGTCGCCTGGGCCGACGGTAAAACGTCGCTCATCGACGACCCGTACCGCTTCCCGCCCGTGCTGGGCGAGATGGACGTGTGGCTGATGGGCGAAGGCTCGCACCTGCGCCCCTACGAAGTGCTCGGCGCCACGCAGCGCGTGATGCAGGGCGTGGCGGGAACGAGCTTTGCGGTGTGGGCGCCGAACGCGTCTCGCGTCAGCGTGGTCGGCGATTTCAACCACTGGGACGGCCGGCGCCACCCGATGCGGTTGCGCCGCGAGTGCGGCGTGTGGGAGATCTTCCTGCCCGGCGTGGGCGCTGGCGCGCGCTACAAGTACGAGGTGCGCTCGCGCGATGGCCACGTGCTGCCGCTGAAGGCCGACCCGTACGCATTGCAGGCCGAGTTGCGCCCCGCCACCGCGAGCGTGGTGGCGCGGCTGCCGTCGGTCGCGCCACCGTCTGACCAGCGCCAGGCCGCTAATGCGCTGGACGCGCCGATGAGCATCTACGAGGTGCACCTCGGCTCGTGGCGCCGCAAGCCCGAAGAGGGCAACCGCCTGCTCAACTGGGACGAACTCGGCGACACGCTGGTGCCGTACGCCCGCGACATGGGCTTCACGCACCTGGAGTTGCTGCCCGTCAGCGAACACCCGTTCGACGGCTCGTGGGGCTACCAGCCGGTGAGCCTGTTTGCGCCGACGGCGCGCTTCGGTGTGCCGGAAGACGAAACCGCCGGCCGCGGCCTGGGCGCCGGCTTTCGCCGCTTCGTCGAACGCTGCCACGCCGAAGGGCTGGGCGTGCTGCTCGACTGGGTGCCGGCGCACTTTCCGTCCGACGCGCACGGCGTGGCCAACTTCGACGGCACGCACCTGTACGAGTACGCCGACCCGCGCGAAGGTTTTCATCAAGACTGGAACACGCTGATCTACAACTTCGGCCGCACCGAGGTGTGCAACTTCCTCGTCGCCAATGCGCTGTTCTGGCTGGAGCGCTACAACGTCGACGGCTTGCGCGTCGATGCGGTCGCCTCGATGCTCTACCGCGACTACAGCCGCAAGGCTGGCGAGTGGGTGCCCAACGCGCACGGCGGGCGCGAGAACCTGGAGGCCATCGGCTTTCTGCGCCGCATGAACGAAGTCGTCGGCGTGGAGCGGCCGCAGGCGGTGACGCTGGCCGAGGAATCGACCGCGTTCCCCGCCGTCTCGCGCCCGACCTACGCGGGCGGGCTGGGCTTCCACTACAAGTGGAACATGGGCTGGATGCACGACACGCTGGCCTACATGGCGCGCGACCCGATCCACCGCAAGCACCACCACGGCGAGATGACGTTCGGGCTGGTGTACGCCTTCAACGAGAACTTCGTGCTGCCGATCTCGCATGACGAGGTGGTGCACGGCAAGGGCAGCCTGCTGAACAAGATGCCCGGCGACCGCTGGCAGAAGTTCGCCAACCTGCGCGCCTACCTCGGCTTCATGTTCGGCCACCCGGGCAAGAAGCTGCTGTTCATGGGCTGCGAGTTTGCGCAGGAGCGCGAGTGGAACCACGACCACAGCCTGGACTGGCACCTGCTGGGCGACCCGCAACATGAAGGCGTTCAGCGCCTCGTGCACGACCTGAATCACCTGTACCGCGACACGCCCGCGCTGTACCAGCGCGACTTCGACGGCAACGGCTTCGAGTGGATTTCGCACGACGACGCCGAGCGCTCGGTGCTCAGCTTCATGCGCCGAGGCGGTGACGGCGGTGGTGGCGCCTCGCTGATCGTGGTGCTGTGCAACTTCACGCCGATCATTCAGCGCGCCTACCGTGTCGGTGTGCCGCACGCGGGGGTGTACCGCGAGCGCATCAACACCGACTCGCAGCACTACGGTGGCAGCAACGTCGGCGCGCCGTTCGGCGAGATCACCGCGCGCTCGTTCGGCTCGCACGGCAAACCCTGTTCGATCGAAGTGGACCTGCCGCCGCTGGCCACCGTATTCCTCGAATGGAAAGCCTGAGCGCGCTGGAGCGCGGCCGGCCCTGGCCGCTGGGGGCGCATTGGGACGGGCTGGGCGTCAACATCGCCGTCTTCTCGGCGAACGCGAATCGAATCGACCTGTGCGTGTTCGATGCCGAGGGCAAGCAGGAGCTGTCCCGCACGCCGCTGCCCGGCCGCACGCAGGACGTGTGGCACGGCTACCTGCCCGGCGCTGCACCGGGGCTGGTGTACGGTCTGCGCGCGCACGGCCCATGGCGGCCCGAGCGCGGCCACCGCTTCAACCCGCACAAGCTGCTGCTCGACCCGTATGCGCGCGAGATCGTCGGCACCTTCGATTGGAGCGCCGAGCACTTGGGTGCCGGCCCGAACCTCGCGCATCACCTGGACCCACGCGACAACGCGCCCACCGCGCTGAAGGCGCGTGTGGTGGCCGACCGCTTCGACTGGGAAGACGACCGCGCGCCCCACACGCCGCTGGAGCAGACGGTGCTGTACGAACTGCACGTCAAGGGCTTCACCCGACTGCATGCCGGTGTGCCCGAGTCACTGCGCGGCACCTACGCCGGCCTGGCCAGCGACGCCGCGCTGGCACACCTGAAGGCGCTGAAGGTCACTGCGGTGAACCTGCTGCCAGTGCACCAGCACATCGACGAAGAGCGGCTCGTCAAGCTCGACCTGAGCAACCATTGGGGCTACAACTCGATCGGCTTCTTCTGCCCGAGCCCGCGCTTTGCGTCGGGAGCCGAGAACATGAACGTGCGCGACGAGTTCCGCACGATGGTCAAGCGGCTGCACCGGGCCGGCATCGAAGTCATCCTCGACGTGGTCTACAACCACACCGCCGAAGCCGGCGAGGACGGCCCATCGATCAGCTTTCGCGGCCTGGACAACGCGAGCTACTACCGCCTGCCGCCACACCGCAAGGACGCTTTTGAGAACCACTCCGGCTGCGGCAACACCATCGACATTCGCCACCCGCGCGTGCTGCAGATGGTGATGGACTCGCTGCGCTACTGGGTGCAGGAGATGCACGTCGACGGCTTCCGCTTCGACCTGGCGCCGGTGCTCGGCCGTGGCGACCACGGCTTCGAGCGCAACGGCCCGTTCTTCAGCGCGGTGGCGCAAGACCCGGTGCTGTCGCGCGTGAAGATGATCGCCGAGCCATGGGACATCGGCCCCGGCGGCTACCAGGTGGGTGGCTTCCCGGCGGGCTGGCTGGAGTGGAACGACCACTTCCGCGATTCGATGCGCAGCTTCTGGGTGCAGGGCAGCAGCACGCGCGGCGACTTTGCGCTGCGGCTGTGCGGCTCGTCCGACATCTTCCAGCCGCGCGGGCGCTCGCCGGGCGAGTCGGTCAACTACGTGGTGTCGCACGACGGCTTCACGCTGCGCGACATGCTCAGCTTCGATGCCAAGCACAACCTCGCCAACGGCGAGAACAACCGCGACGGCCACAACCACAACCGCAACTGGAACTGCGGCGTCGAGGGGCCGACCGACGACCCGGTGGTGACTGCGCTGCGCGGCCGGCTGCAGCGCGCGCTGCTGGCCACCACGCTGCTGTCGCAAGGCACGCCGATGCTGGCCGCCGGCGACGAACTCGGCCACACCCAACGCGGCAACAACAACCCGTACTGCCAGGACAACGAGATCACCTGGATCGACTGGTCCCGCGCCGACGCTGAACTGCTTGCCTTCACGCAGCGCGTGATCGCGCTGCGCCACCGCCTGCTGCCGCTGGGCGACCGCTGGTACGACGGCTTGAGCGACGTGCGCGGTCGCTACGACCTGGCCTGGTTCAGCGCCGACGGCAAGTCGCTCGAAGGCGAAGGCTGGCGCGACCCGAACAGCCGCGTGCTCGGCTGCCTGATCGGCAAGCCGGCCAAGGCGACCGAACCGCTGCTGCTGCTGGTCAATGCCGAGCCGGTGGACCATGTGTTCACACTGCCGCCGGGGCGGTGGCAGCCGGTGCTCGACACCTCTCAAGCCACCGGGCTGCCGCTGGCTCGCGGCGAGTCCGATCCGACCGTGAGCTTGCCCGCGCGCAGCCTGGCCCTGCTGGTCACCTTCGGCGCCGAGCCCGCGCCGCTGGCCTGACATTCGGCGCGCGGCCACAGGCCTCACGTGATCTGACCCGCCCACGAGCGCGCCACCGCACCCGAGCCAACCGCTGCCGCGTCTCGAACCCAGAGGACCACCACCCATGCGTTTCCCTCGCGCCAGCGGCGTGCTGCTGCACCCCACCTCGCTGCCCGGCCCGCACGGCTCGGGCGACTTCGGGCCGGGAGCCCACCACTTCATCGACTGGCTCGCAGGCGCGGGCCAGCGGCTGTGGCAGATCCTCCCGCTGGGCGGCATCGGCCCGGGCAACTCGCCCTACATGAGCACCTCGGCGTTTGCCGGCAACGTGCTGCTGATCGACCTGGACGAATTGCGCGAACGCGGCTGGCTGCCAGCGGCCGACCTGACATTCGACGCGAGCGCCACCCAACCCTTCGACGAGCGGCGCATTCACTTCGCCCGCGTCGTGCCGTTTCGCATCGAGCGGCTGAACACCGCGGCGCGTGCCTTCGCACGCTCGGCCTCAAGCGACGAGCGCGCCGACTTCGACGCCTTCTGCGCGCGCCAGAAGAGCTGGCTCGACGATTACGCGCTGTTCATGACGCTGGCCAACCACTTCGGCTGGCGCGACTGGAGCGACTGGGACGAGCCGCTCGCCCACCGCGACCCCGCCGCACTGGCCGCGGCCGCCGCAGCGAATGCCGACGGCGTGGCGTTCTGGAAGTTCTGCCAGTGGTGCTTCTTCCGCCAGTGGCTGCGCATCAAGGCCTACGCCAACCAGCGTGGCGTCGAGATCGTCGGAGACGCACCGATCTTCATCGCCTACCAGAGCGCCGAGGTGTGGGCCCGGCAAGACCTGTTCGACCTGGACGCGCGCGGCAAACCCAGCGTGGTGGCCGGCGTGCCGCCCGACTTCTTCAGCGAGACCGGGCAGCGCTGGGGCAACCCGCTGTACCGTTGGCGCACGCACGCGAAGGAGGGCTACGCATGGTGGGTCGAGCGCATCCGCCGCACCTTCGAGCTGGTGGACATCGTGCGCATCGACCACTTTCGCGGCTTTGCCGGCTACTGGGAGATACCGGCCAGCGAGCCCACCGCCGTCAAGGGCCGCTGGATGCCGGGGCCGGGCGCACCGCTGTTCAAGGCGATCGCCAATGCGCTCGGGCCGGTGCCGATCATTGCCGAAGACCTCGGCGTGGTCACGCCCGACGTGGTGGCGCTGCGCAAGAAGTTCAGCCTGCCGGGCATGCGCATCCTGCAATTCGCGTTCGGCGGCGGCAGCGACAACGCCTTCCTGCCGCACAACCACGAGGTGGACACCGTCGTCTACACCGGCACGCACGACAACGACACCAGCGTTGGCTGGTGGGCCAGCGCCAAGCCCGAGGAGCGCCAGCACGCGAGCGACTACCTGAACACCGACGGCGCCGAGATCCATTGGGACCTGATCCGCGCCGCCTGCGCCAGCGTGGCCGACACCGCCGTGCACCCGATGCAGGACGTGCTGGGCCTGCCCACCGAGCAGCGCATGAACTTCCCTGGCAAGGGCGAGGGCTACTGGGAATGGCGCTTCAGCTGGGACCAGGTGCAGCCCGAGCACGCGCAGCGGTTGAAGGCGCTGTGCCAGTTGTATGGGCGAGCGACGTAGCACGAAGGTTTCGCACAGGTGAGCGGCTCGCGCGCACAAAGAAAAAGGGCGCCTCGCGGCGCCCTTTCTGTATCGACTAACCTGCGTCAGCCGACGCGTTCGATCAGCGAACCACGGCGATCTGGTCGCGCTTGCCGCCCTTGTAGGTGAACAAGGTCAGCGCGCCGTTCTTCACGTCGCCCTTTTCGTCGAACGAGATGTTGCCCGTCACGCCCTTGAAGTTTTCGGTCTTGGCCAGCACCGGCAGGTACTTCGCCGGCTCGGCAGAACCGGCCTTGACCATCGCGGCGATCATGATGTTCATCGCATCGTAAACGTAAGGCGAGTAGACCTGCACGTCGACGTTGTACTTCGCCTTGAAGCGCTTGTAGAAGTCGTCCATGCCCGCCTTTTGCGCGCCTTCGACACCACCCGCTTCAGCGCACACCACCTGGCCGTCGGCCATCGCGCCGGCCGACAGCTTGGGCAGCTCGCCCGAGCAGATGCCGTCGCCGCCGACGAACTTGGCGTCGATGCCGAGTTGCTTCATCTGGCGGATCATCGGGCCGGCCACGGCGTCCATGCCGCCGAAGAAGATGACATCGGGCTTCTTGGCCTTGATGGCAGTTAGGATGGCGGTGAAGTCCGTTGCCTTGTCGGTGGTGAACTGGGTTTCGGCAATCGCGCCACCAGAGGCCTTCACGGCCTTGGTGAACTCTTCGGCGACGCCCTGGCCGTAGGCCGTGCGGTCGTCGATCACGGCGATCGACTTGCCTTTGAGTTCCTTCACGGCGTAGCGGCCGAGCGTGCCGCCCAGGTGCACGTCGTCAGCGACGACGCGGAAGGTGGTCTTGAAGCCCTGGCGGGTGAACTTGGGGTTCGTCGCCGACGGCGAGATTTGCGGAATGCCGGCGTCGCTGTAAATCTTGGAGGCCGGAATCGACGTGCCCGAGTTCAGGTGACCGATCACGCCCATCACCTTGGCATCGACCAGCTTGTTGGCAACCGAGGTGCCCTGCTTCGGATCGCCAGCGTCGTCTTCGGCGAGCAGTTCGAACTTGACCTTCTTGCCACCGATCATGGTGCCCTTGGCGTTGGCTTCCTCGATGGCCATCTTGGCGCCCATCTCGTTGTCCTTGCCGAGGTGGGCGATGCCACCGCTGGTCGGGGCGACGTGGCCGATCTTGACGACCATGTCTTGCGCCGAGGCGGCGCCTGCGAACAGGACCGCGGCCGCAGCCACGAACACATTCAGTCTGACTTGCATGCAATATCTCCGGTTAGGACTTCAAAGTTGGAGAGAGCCCCTGGCTCTCAACGGGCGACACAATACCCCAAAACAAACCGCATCTCCACCGGGAATCCACGGGTCGAACCGCCGATTCGTTGGTCGAATCGTCGGCGCGGCGCCGGGGTCACCGAAGAAGACGCGGCACGGTCGCTGAGCTCGCATCCAGGTTCGCTGGACGCTGGCCTCAGGTGGCAGCACAACGCGCGGGCTAGCGCCCCCGATGACGCGCCAGTTCCTGAGCGACCGCCCTGGCCACCATGTCTCGCAAGGTTGATGCCAGTTGCTGGCGCGTCTCGCGCATCACCGCCTCGGTCGCGCGGGTCAGTATCGGAGCAAGGGTTTCCCGCAGTCGGTACTCGAGCATCAGGTCGACCTGCCGCTGCAGGTCGTTCCAGACATGCTCGACGAGCGCTTCTTCGACCTTCTCCTCGGCGTGCTCGTCCACACGCTCAACCGGGGGCGAACCGGCGGCAGGCTCGGCGGGCATCGGCGAGGCGGCCAGGGGCTGCGGCAGCTGTGTCGGCGGCGGTGTTTCAGCGGGCGGCGAAGGCGCCGCGGCCACAGCGGACTCGGGTGGATCGATGGGAATGTCCACCAAGTCCGAGTCCGCCAGCTGCACCACTTCGGTGAGCACCGGCACGCGCTGTGGGGCGGTGGCGCGATCGGTACTCAATCCGAAACCTCGTGCCGCTGAATTGCGTAGCCGCGCCCGGCATAGTGCTTCCAGCGGTCGCGGCCCGTCGACCGCTCCTGCTCGTCTGTTGCGACGATCTCGATCACACGCGCGAAGCTCTCGAACCCGATCGGCGGCTGCGAGCCCAGGTTCAGCAGCACTTCGTGGTGGCCGGCATCGGCGGTCGTCTCGACGAGCCACACTGGCGTGTCACGCAGGCGCGGCGTTACCGCCCCACCTGGCGGCACGCGCAGGTGCGGCAAAAATTCGATCGGGTCGAACGTCCACAACACGCGGTCGAGTTGCTCCAGCGTGGCGGGCGGCGCGGCCACCGTGACCCGCGCGCCCTTGCGCGTGGCCTTGCGCAGCAGGCGGCACGCGTACAGCAGCCGGTCCGGCACGTTGAAGTGAAAGCTGACCTCGGTCATTCGTGCTGCCCGTGACCGCCCTGCGACGCCTACCCGGCGTGCGCCAGCACGAAGTGCGTCAGCAGCGCCACCGGCCGGCCGGTCGAGCCCTTGGCGGCGCCCGACTTCCACGCCGTGCCCGCGATGTCGAGGTGTGCCCACGGGTACTTGGCAGTGAAGCGCTTCAGGAACATCGCGGCGGTGATGGCGCCGCCGGCCCGGCCACCGACGTTGCCCATGTCGGCGAAGTTGCTCTTCAGCGCCTCGTCGTATTCGTCGTCGAGCGGCATGCGCCAGCACGGGTCGAGCGCGGCCTCGCTGGCGGCGAGCATCTGGCCGGCGACCTTGTCGTCGGCGGTGAACAGGCCAGAGTGGTGGTGGCCGAGGGCGACAACGCACGCGCCGGTCAGCGTGGCGATGTCCACCACCACCGCGGGCTTGAAGCGCTCAGCGTACGTCAGCGCGTCGCACAAGATGAGCCGGCCCTCGGCATCGGTGTTCAGTATCTCGATGGTCTGGCCCGACAGGCTCGTCACCACGTCGCCCGGCTTGACGGCCCTGCTGCTGGGCATGTTCTCGCACGCCGGGATGATGCACACCAGGTTCAGCTTCGGCTTCAACTGGCACACCGCGTGCAACGTGCCGAGCACGCTGGCGGCGCCGCCCATGTCGAACTTCATCTCGTCCATGTCGGCGGCAGACTTGATCGAGATGCCGCCGGTGTCGAAGGTGATTCCCTTGCCCACCAGCACCACCGGCGCCTGGCCCTTGGGCGCGCCGTCGTACTTGGCGACGATGAAGCGCAGCGGCTCGGCCGAACCCTGCGCGACTGCCAGGAACGAGCCCATGCCGAGCTTTTCGACCGCCTTGCGGTCGAGCACGTCGATCTTGAGGCCGAACTCCTTGCCGAGCTTCTTCGCCTGGTTGGCAAGGTAGGTGGGCGTGCAGTGGTTGCCCGGGCGGTTGGCGAACTCGCGCGCGAGCGTCACGCCGCCGGCGATGGCCTGCCCCCGCACCAGGCCCTCTTGCACCGCCTTGGCATCGGCTTTCGCGCAGACGAGCGTGAGCTTGGACATGCCCGGCGCAGCCGGCGCGCTCGGCTTGGTGTGGCGGTACAGATAAGTCGCCTCGGCCGCCGCGCAGACCAGCGCTTCGGCGTGCGCCGAGCCCAGTTCGCCAACGCCTGCCAGCGCCACCGCCACGTGTTTGGCGCCCAGTCCCTTGATTTGCCCCAAGCCTTGCGCCACCGCGGCCTTGAAGGCCTTGGCCGACGCGCCGCCGGCCACCACGAACACCAGCCGTGCTGCCCTCACGCCCGTCGGGCGATGCAGGTAGAGCGACTTGCCCTTCTTCAGCGCGAGGTCGCCGCCGGAGACGGCATCGGTCAGCGCGGCAGCAAGGCGGGCATCGAGTGCGGCGTCGACGGCGTCCCCCGTCACCACCAGCACCAGCGCGTCGCAGACCAGGTCGGCAAGGACGCCGGGCAAGGAGATTTGATGACGAAAGTCCATAATCGCAACGCCCTGAACGAGCGCACCTGAAACAAGCCGGCGATGTTATTCGATTCCACTTTGCGCAGAGACCTGTCGCGCAGCTTCGGTGCCACGCTGGTCGTGATCCTGACGATCGTGCTGACGATCATGCTGATCCGCACGCTCGGCCAGGCCGCGCTCGGGCGCGTGGCGCCGCAAGACGTGGTGCTGCTGCTGGGCTACATCGCGCTCGGCCAGTTGCCGACGATGCTGGCGCTGTCGCTCTTCATCGCGGTGGTCGCCACACTCGGGCGCATGTACCGCGACAGCGAGATGGCGATCTGGTTCACCAGCGGCATCGGCATCGGCCGCTTCGTGCGGCCGGTGCTGCGCATGAGCTGGCCGGTGCTGCTGGTGGTGGCGCTGCTGGCGCTGTTCGTGTGGCCGTGGGCGAACAAGCACAGCGCCGAGTTGAAAGAGCGCTTCGAGCGGCGCTCCGACCTGTCGCGCGTGGCGCCGGGCCAGTTCCAGACTTCGAGCGACGGGCGGCGCGTGTTCTTCATCGAGCGCGATACCGAAGACAGCCGCATCGGCCGCAACGTGTTCATTCTGTCGGTGCTGGGCGACACCGAGGCCGTCACCACCGCGCGCAGCGGGCGCACCGAGATGTTCGGCGACGACCGCTTTCTCGTGCTCGCGCGCGGCCAGCGCAACGAGCAGGAGCTGGGCACCGGCGCCAAGACGCTGTCGCGCTTCGAGACCTTTCGCGCGCTGGCCGGCGAGCGGCTGCTCAGCAGCGCCAGCGACCTGCCACCCAAGGCACGCCGCACGATCGAGCTGCTGCGCCAGCCGACCGCGCGCCACCAGGGCGAACTGGCGTGGCGGCTGGGCCTGGTGCTGGGCTGCGCGAACCTGCTGCTGCTGGGGATCGGCCTGTCGGCCTCGAACCCGCGCCGCGCGAGCAACTGGAACCTGCTCTTTGCGCTGCTGACCTTCGTTGTCTACTACAACCTCATCACCTTGTCGCAGGCGTGGGTGGCCAACGGCAAGCTCGGCATGGGCGCGGCGCTGGTGCTGGTGCACGGCGGCGCCTTCTTGGTGGCGATGGCGGTGCTGTGGTGGCGCGAGACGGCCAACATCCAGCGACTGGCGTGGTGGCGAGCGCGTGCCAGCCGCGGGTTGAAGCCCGCATGAGGACCGTCCGGCGCCTGTTCTACAAGGACATCGTGTCCTCGGTGGTGTTCGTCTCGCTCGCGTTCCTGTCGTTGTTCTACTTCATCGACTTCGTCGACGAGTTGACCGACGTGGGCACGCGCGGCTACACCGCGCTGCATGCCGCCGCCTACTCGTTGCTGCTGTTGCCAGGGCATCTGTACGAGCTGATGCCGATCGCGGTGCTGATCGGCACGATCTACGCGCTGGCGCGGCTGGCGCAATCGTCGGAGTACACGATCCTGCGCACCGGTGGCCTCGGCCCGGCCCGCGCCCTGCTGCTGCTGGCCAGCCTGGGGCTGGCGTTCGGCGTGTTTACGTTCGTCGTGGGCGACTACGTCGCGCCGCTGAGCGAGCGCTACGCCACCGACGTGCAAGCACGCTTCAAGGGCGGCATTCGCGTCGGCCGCACCGGCGCGTGGCTGAAGGACCACGCCACCACGCCGGCCGGTGAGCGCAGCTACTCGATCAACGTCGGTTCGGCGTCGGCCGACTCGGTGCTCAACGACATCCGCATCTTCGAGTTCAACGCCGACGGCCGCTTGGTGCAGCGCATCGCGGCGGCCAGCGCCGTGGTGCAGGGCAACGCCGTCTGGTCGCTCCGCGACGTGGCCGTGACGCACTGGGACACCGACCTCACCCCCGCCAGCCTTGGCAGCTCAGGCAACCCCGGCCCCGCCAGCGCGGTGCGCGCCGGCGAGACGCGGTACGCCGAACTGAACTGGCCCAGCAGCCTGTCGGCCGGCGTGGTGGCCGCCGCGGTGCTGCCGGTGAGCAACATGTCGACGTTCGAGTTGTTCCGCTACATCGTTCACCTGGCCGACAACGAGCAAGCCGCACAACGCTACGAGATCCAGTTCTGGAAACGCGCGCTGTACCCGTTCGCCTGCCTCGTGATGGTCGGCCTGGCGCTGCCGTTTGCCTACATGCATGCGCGCGCCGGCAGCGTGAGCTTGAAGGTGTTCGGCGGGATCATGCTGGGCATCAGCTTCGTGTTGCTGAACAACGTCGCCGGCCACCTGGGCCTGCTGCGCGACTGGACACCGTGGATGGTGGCGGCCGCGCCGAGTGCGCTCTACCTGCTGCTCTCGCTGGCTGCGTTCAGCTGGCTGGTGCGTTACCGCTGAGGTGTCATCGATGAAACAAGGCTTGCTGCTGTTTGCCCACGGCGCGCGCGACCCGCGCTGGGCGCTGCCGTTCAAGGCCGTCACGCAGCGCGTGCGCGCGCGTGCGCCGTCGCTCGATGTGGAATTGGCGTACCTGGAATTCATGACGCCGGACCTCCTCGGCGCCGGCGATCGCCTCGCTGCGGCGGGTTGCGTGCAGGTGGACGTGGTGCCGCTCTTTCTGGGCGCCGGCGGCCATGTCCGCAAAGACCTGCCGGAGCTGCTGGAGACGCTCGGCGCACGCCACGTCGGTGTGCAGTGGATTCTTCGCCCGGCCATTGGCGAACTGGAGAGCGTGATCACCGCCATCGCCGACGCCGCACTGGAGTCCATGCGCGACGATTGAGGTTCTGAATGGAATAATGCGGCCGTTCTTCAGACCTTGATCGACATAACAGCAGCGCCATGAACTTGCACCAGTTTCGTTTCGTCCAGGAAGCGGTGCGCCACGACCTGAACCTGACCGAGACCGCCAAGGCGCTGTTCACTTCGCAGCCGGGCGTGTCCAAAGCCATCCTCGAACTCGAGAGCGAGCTCGGTGTGGACATCTTCGCGCGCCACGGCAAGCGGCTCAAGCGCATCACCGAGCCCGGCGAGCAGGTGCTCAAGTCGATCGAGGTCATCCTGCGCGAGGTGGGCAACCTCAAGCGCATCGGCGCGGAGTTCTCGACCCAGGACGCAGGCACCCTGTCGATCGCCACCACGCACAGCCAGGCGCGCTACTTCCTGCCCGGGCCGGTGGCGGAGTTGCGGCGCCGGCACCCGAACGTGGCGATCAGCCTGCACCAGGGGTCGCCCAGCCAAGTGGCCCGGATGGTGATCGAAGAGGTGGCCGACATCGGCCTGGCCACCGAGTCGCTCGCCGATATGGAGGGGCTCGTGAGCCTGCCCTGCTATGAGTGGCACCACGCCGTCGTGATGCCGGCCGGGCATCGGCTCGCAGCGCTCGACCGCATTTCGCTGGAAGCGCTGGCCGCCGAGCCGCTGGTCTCGTATCACCCGTCGTTCAGCGGGCGCACGCGCGTGGACCAGGCGTTCGCGGCGCGCCGGCTCAAGCCGAACATCGTGCTGGAGGCGATCGACGCCGACGTCATCAAGACCTACGTGCGCCTCGGCCTGGGCGTGGGCATCGTCGCCGAGCTCGCGGTGCGCGACGACCCGCCCGATGGTGACCTGGTGTCGCGCCCGGTGGGCCACCTGTTCGGCCAGAACGTCACCCGCATCGCCTTCAAGCGCGGCGCCTACCTGCGAAACTATGTTTATTCGTTCGCCGAAATGCTGTCGACCCGCCTCAGCCGCGCGCTGATTGCGCGTGTGCTGGCCGGCGACGCGCAGGACTACCAGCTCTGAGACCACACTTCGAACAGCCATGCAAAGCACCCAGACCCGAACGCCGCCTCGAACGCCCTACGTTGCCAGCCGCTTGCCCCAGGTCGGCACGACGATCTTCACCGTGATGTCGGCCCTGGCGCAACAGCACGACGCCGTCAACCTCGGCCAGGGCTTCCCCGACTTCGACTGCGATCCGGCGCTGCTGGACGCGGTGGACGCCGCGATGCGCTCCGGCCTGAACCAGTACCCGCCGATGACCGGCGTGCCGGCGCTGCGCGACGCCGTCGCGGCCAAGGTGGGCGCACTCTACGGCCACGCCTACGACCCAGGCACGGAAATCACCATCACCGCCGGCGCCACGCAGGCGATCATCACCGCCATCCTGGCCATCGTTCACCCAGGCGACGAGGTGATCGTGCTCGACCCTTGCTATGACAGCTACGAGCCGAACATCCACCTCGCCGGCGGCGTGGCGGTGCATGTGCCGCTGACGCCGGGCAGCTTCGCGCCCGACTTCGCCAAGATCGCAGCGGCGATCACGCCGCGCACACGCGCGCTGATCATCAATACGCCGCACAACCCGAGCGCCACCGTCTGGTCGGCTGCTCACATGCGGCGGCTGGCCGAACTGCTGCGCCCGACCGACGTGCTGCTCATCGCCGACGAGGTGTATGAGCACATGGTCTTCGACGGCGAACAGCACCAAAGCGTGTCGCGCTGGCCCGAATTGGCACAGCGCAGTTTCGTTGTGTCGAGCTTCGGCAAGACGTACCACGTGACGGGCTGGAAGATCGGCTACGTTGCGGCGCCGGCCTCGCTGATGGCCGAGTTCCGCAAGGTGCACCAGTTCAACGTGTTCACCGTCAACACGCCGATGCAGCACGGCCTGGCGAAGTTCATGGCCGATCCGGCGCATCACCTGAGCCTGCCGGCGTTCTACCAGCGCAAGCGCGACCTGTTTCGGGCCGGGCTGGCAAAGACACGCCTGCGTTTGCTGCCCAGCCAGGGCAGCTACTTCCAGTGCGTGGACTACTCGGCCGTGAGCGACCTGAGCGAAGAAGCGTTCTGCCGCTGGATCACCGCCGAAGTGGGCGTGGCAGCGATCCCACTGTCGGCCTTCTACCAGGGCGGTTTCGAGCAGCGTTTCGCGCGCTTCTGCTTTGCAAAGAAGGACGAGACGTTGAACCTGGCGCTGGGGCGGCTGGCTCGGCTCTGAGTCAGCGGCGGACCGACGCGAAACCTCGCGCCGGCTCGGGACTGAGCGGGGGGCTCAGCGGCTCAGCGGCTCAGCGGCGAATGATGCCGCCCGGCTTCGTCGAATCGTCGGTGAGGTCGAGCGGCCCGAGGTCCAGCGACAGACTGCGGCTGTCCAGCGTCGAGTCGGGCCCCTGGCTCGCCGCGTCAGCCCCGGCGTCGGGCTTGGCAGCCGCCGCGCTTCGATGGGCCATGATGCTCGGCATCGACGCCACGAGCCGCGAGACCGGCGCGCTCGGCGCGTCGCTGTCCATCGGCAGCAGCAGGTCGACCGCGCTGCCGTCGTCGGCCTTGTGCGCAAAGTCGCGTGCCACGGCGTAGAGAAACAGCAGTTCGCGGTAGGCGGGCAGGTCGAAGGCTTCTTCGGTCTCGTCGCGCCGGAAGAGCGAGGCCTCCAGCGTCTCCATCACACGCGAGGGCATGACCCAGAGCGCCTCCAGGCGCGCGATCGTCGCGGGGTAGTCCTCGAGCGAGCGGCCTTGCTGCAGATCGGCGTCCCAATCGGGCGCGTAGGCGTTGAAGCGGCGGTTGAAGCGCTCGCGGATGCGTTCGTAGGCGCTGCGGTCGCCGCGGCGGCGGTAGATCTCGAGCAGCTTCAGGTACGGCAGCGGGCTGATGCCGCCGGTGCTGCGCACGTGGCCCATCAGCAGGTCGATGGCCGCGTCGTCCTGGCCCAGCACGACGAAAAACTCGGCCTGCTGTTCGAGGTCGATCAGTTCCTCGACCGACAGGTCGCGGCGCGGTTCGGGCACCAGGTCGGGCGCTGGCTCGGTCTGGCGCGAGTCGGCCCAATTCACCGCCCTGGCCGGCTCGGGGGCAACGACCACCTTGGCGGGAGGCTTCAACACCTCGGCCTCGTCGGCAAACTGGGAAGGCACGTCGTCCTCAGGCTCGGGCAGGCGGCTGGCGGCGGCCGGGGTCGGCGCCACGGTTCCCCACCACTTGGGATCGTTGCGCGCCTTGGACTGACGGCGCCACAAGGCGACCACCGCCAGCGCCAGCAGCGCGCTCGCAGCCGCCAGCGCATACACGAGCGGGTTCGCGTACCGCTGCGATTCAGCTTCCTTCACGCGCGCCTGCAACGAGACCAGCGCCTTTTGTGCGGCCTGGGTTTCGTCACGCACGCGCTTCAGGCTGTCTTCGAGCGCCTTGAGGCGATCGCGTTCTTGCGCCAGCGCGTCCGGCACTGCAGCGTCCGTCGGTGGGGGCGCTGGCTTGGGCGCCTCTGCCAGCAACACGGCCGAGGCCGGCGCGGTGGCGGCCGAAACCGGCGGCACGACAGGCGCTGCCGCAGGCGCTGCAAGGGGCGCGGCAGCCAGCGCGGGGGCTGCGGCCGTCGGCGCCTTGGCCATCAGCGCCGGTGCTTCGAGTTGCAAGCGCGAGCCGGACTGAGCGGGCGCGCGAGCCGTCTTGAACGTGGGCGCCTGCGTCCGGCGCGCTGGTGTCGCCGCGGCGGTGTTGCCACTGCGGCGCACCGCCGCCCGGGGCGCGGACGACGCGGCTCGGGTCGGCCGCTGCGACGCGGAGTTGCTCGCACCGCCGGCCGGTTCCGGCGCCGGCCGAAGGGCCGTGCCGGTCGGCGCAGATGCCGCCTCGCTGACTGCAGGCGCGGGCAGCGTGGACTCCACCGGCGTGGCGGCCTGGGCGAGCGCCATCGACGGCGGGTCAATGAACGCGACGAACTTGCGCGTGGTTTTGTTGTCGCACCCGAGGGTCAGCACGACGGTGACGACCGGCTCGTCGATCACCGTCGTCGTGCGCACGCGCACCCGTCGCTCGCTGCCTTCGCTGCCGTCGAGTTGCACACGGACCAGCGGTTGCACCAGCTTGTTGTCGCCGGAAAAGACTTCCGCGAAAACGCACTCTGGGGTCAAGGTTTCGTCGGCGTTCAGGCGGACCGCAGCCTCGAAGTTCAGTGGCTGGCCGAGCGATGTCGAGTTGGTGACCCGTCCGAACCCCATCGCCTGAACCGTGGACACAGCGACCCACAGGACGGAGCCAAGGGCGTAGTGGGTCGAAGCTCTGCGCATGCGTGTGGGGGTGCAAAAAGCCCGCGAACTCTAGCATGAAGACACATTTGCAAACCCCCTGCCATCACCAACTGGGACGGGGTGTGCTACATGCCACGGATACGCGAATCAGCGCGGATTCTGCTGTCGCTGCGAGGGCACGGCGGCGCGGCCCGCGGGCGCGCCACTCAATGGCGAAACCCAGCGTCGATGCGGTCCAGCCGGCGCAGCAGGCCCGGCCAGGTGAGCGCACCGCCGCCGGTGCCGCGGGTGGCTTGACGCGCCTGCTCGGCCGCCGTCGCGATGATCTGCGGATCCACATGAATGAGGGGGGTGCCACCGGCCATCGCGCGCAGCTGGATCGTGCAGACCGTCTCGAACAGGTACATCGCCAGGAAGGCATCGGCGATCGTGGGGCCGACGGTCAGCAACCCGTGATTGCGCAACATCAGGTAGTTGTTTCGGCCCAGGTCGGCCACCAGCCGCGGCTTCTCGTCGTCGCGCAGCGCCACGCCCTCGTAGTCGTGGTAACCGAGGCTGGACAGCACGAAGATCGATTGCTGCGACAGCGGCAGCACGCCGCCCCGCTGCGCCGACACCGCAATGCCGTTGAGCGTGTGCGTGTGCATCACGCAGTGCGCGTCGTGGCGTGCGGAGTGAATCGCGCTGTGGATCGTGAAGCCGGCCGGGTTGACCGAGAACGCCGAGTCGTCGAGCTTGTTGCTGTGCAGGTCGATCGTAATCAGGCATGACGCTGTGATCTCCTCGAACAGCAGGCCGTACGGGTTGATCAGGAACTGATCTTCAGTGCCCGGCACCCGCGCGCTGATGTGCGTGAACACCAGGTCGTCCCACTTGAAGGCGGCCACCAACCGGTAGGCAGCGGCGAGATCGACACGCGTCTGCCACTCGGCAGCGGAGACGCGGTGCTTCAATGAGGGAATGTTCAGCGCAGAAGAGGACGAAGTAGATGACGAAGCAGACACAGGGTTCTCCTCGGAGTCGACGCGACCCGGGGGGACGCTCATGGACAATAGGTTTTGCCAGCCGCATCATGCTGTCACATCAGCGACTGAACATGAATATCGAAGCCCTCACCGACCTCGAACGAACCAGCATCGAGGCCGGGTCGTGGTTCTCCAGACTGTCTGCGGGCCTGCGTCAGGCAATCCTGGCGCGGGCCGCGATGCGGCGCCTGTCCGACGGCGCCATGCTGGCCTCGCGCGGCACACCGGCCGACCAGTGGTGTGGCGTGGCCAAAGGCGCGGTGCGGGTCAGTTCGGTGTCCCTGTCGGGCAAGCAGATCACGCTGACCTACGTGGAGCCCGGCACCTGGTTCGGCGATATCGCGCTGTTCGACGGGCTGCCCCGCACGCACGACGCCAATGCGCACGGCGAAACCACGCTGCTGGTGGTGCACAAGGGCGACTTCAAGGACTTGCTGGCGCAGCATACCGAGCTGTACGAAGCGCTGCTTCGCCTGAACTGCCGCCGCCTGCGCCTGCTGTTCGACGTGGTGGAAGACCTGAACACACGGCCGCTGTCGTCGCGACTGGCCAAGCAGATATTGCTGCTAGCGCGCAGCTACGGCGTGGCGCAAGGTGAAGAGATCCGCATCGGCCTGCAGCTCGCACAAGAAGACCTGGCGCAATTGCTCGGCGCGTCGCGCCAGCGCGTCAACCAGGAGTTGAAGGGCTTCGAGCGCGACGGCGCGGTGCGCATCGAGCCGACGCGGCTGGTGGTGCTGTCCAAGGACAAGCTGCTCGCCGTTGCGGACCGCTGAATGGCCGACCGCTGATGGCTGCCCGCCGATTTGCGCCGATTCCAGTCACCACCCCTCTCTGAGCCCATGGACAACTACTCCGGTACCAAACCCGTCGCCGAACAACACGCTTTCGACACGGCCGCCCTGCAGCGCTACCTCGAAGCCCGGCTCGCCGACTTCGCCGGACCGTTGAGCGTGGAGCAGTTCAAGGGCGGCCAGTCGAACCCGACCTACAAACTCGTCACACCGCAGCGCGCCTACGTGATGCGCTCCAAGCCTGGCCCGGCCGCCAAGCTGCTGCCGTCCGCGCACGCGATCGACCGCGAGTTCACCGTGATGAAGGCGCTGCAGGGCAGCGGCGTGCCGGTGCCGCAGATGCACCTGCTGTGCGAGGACGAAAGCGTGATCGGGCGCGCCTTCTTCGTCATGGAGTTCATGCAGGGCCGGGTGCTGTGGGAGCAGTCGCTGCCCGACATGGGCAAGCCGACCCGCGGCGCCGTCTACGACGAGATGAACCGCGTCATCTCGGCGCTGCACCAGGTCGATGTGCAGGCTGCCGGCCTTGCGGCCTACGGCAAGCCGGGCAACTACTTCGACCGCCAACTCGGCCGCTGGAGCAAGCAGTACCTCGCCTCCATAACCGAGTCGATCGAGCCGATCGAGGCGATGGACCGGCTGATGCAATGGCTGCCCGCGCACATGCCCGCGAGCGCGCGCGACGAGAGCCAGGTGGCCGTCGTGCATGGCGACTTCCGCCTCGACAACCTGGTGTTCCACCCCACCGAGCCGCGCATCATCGCGGTGCTCGACTGGGAGCTGTCCACGCTGGGCCACCCGCTGGCCGACTTCAGTTACCACTGCATGTCGTGGCACATCACGCCCGGCGCGTTCCGCGGCATCGGCGGGCTCGACCTGGCAGCGCTCGGCATCCCCGACGAGAAGGCGTATGTGCGCCGCTACTGCGAGCGCACAGGCAGGATCGGCATGGGCGGCGACCCGGCCGCGGTGATGGCCGACTGGAACTTCTACATGGCCTACAACTTGTTCCGCATGGCCGCCATCCTGCAGGGCATTGCCAAGCGGGTGGTCGATGGCACTGCCTCCAGCGCCCAGGCCAAGCAGGCCGGCGCAGGCGCACGGCCGCTGGCCGAGATGGGCTGGCAGATCGCCCAACGCGCCCAACGCGCGGGCTGACCGCACGCACCCCAACCCGAACCCTCGACCCACGAAAGACCCGCCATGGACTTCAGCTACTCCCCCCGCACCCAGGAACTGCAGGCCCGGCTGCTGCGCTTCATGGACGAACACATCTACCCCGCCGAGGCCGCCTACCACGCCGAAATCGACGCCAACACCGCCGCCGGCAAGCGCTGGACGCCGCTGCAAACCATCGAGACGCTCAAGCCCAAGGCGCGCGCCCAAGGCCTGTGGAACTTGTTCCTGCCCGAGAGCGACTACGGCGTCGGCCTGACCAACCAGGAGTACGCGCCGCTGGCCGAGATCATGGGCCGCGTGCCCTGGTGCAGCGAGGTGTTCAACTGCTCGGCGCCCGACACCGGCAACATGGAAACCATCGTCCGCTACGGCACCGCGGAGCACAAGAAGCAGTGGCTGGAGCCGCTGCTGGACGGCAAGATCCGCAGCGCCTTTGCGATGACCGAGCCGGCGGTGGCGTCGTCCGACGCCACCAACATCGAGGCCAGCATCCGGCGCGACGGCGAGCACTACGTCATCAACGGCCGCAAGTGGTGGACCTCGGGCGCCGGCGACCCGCGCTGCAAGATCTACATCTTCATGGGCAAGACCGACCCGCAGGCTCCCCGCCATTCGCAGCAGTCGATGATCCTCGTGCCGGCCGACACACCCGGCGTCAAGGTGCTGCGCCCGCTCTCGGTGTTCGGCTACGACGACGCACCGCACGGCCACATGGAGGTGCTGTTCGAGAACGTGCGCGTGCCGGTGAGCAACATCCTGCTCGGCGAAGGCCGCGGCTTCGAGATCGCGCAAGGGCGCCTCGGGCCCGGGCGCATCCACCACTGCATGCGCCTCACGGGCCTGGCCGAGCGTGCGCTGGAGATGATGTGCCAGCGCGCGACGAAACGAGTCGCTTTCGGCAAGCCGGTGAGCGACCAGGGCGTCACGCGCGAGCGCATCGCCGAGGCGCGCTGCATGATCGACCAGTCGCGCCTGCTCACGCTCAAGGCCGCGTGGATGATGGATGTGGCCGGCAACAAGACCGCCAAGAGCGAGATCGCGATGATCAAGGTGGTCGCGCCGCAAATGGCCTGCAAGGTGATCGACTGGGCGATGCAGGTGCACGGCGGCGGCGGCATGAGCCAGGACTTTCCGCTCGCCTACTTCTACACCGCCGCGCGCACGCTGCGCTTTGCCGACGGACCCGACGAAGTGCATCGCAATGCGATCGCCAAGCTGGAGATCGGCAAACACGCTTGAGCCGGTGAACCCCGGCGTGTGCTTCTGCACAGGATTGGCATGAACAGCAGGGCCAATTCCGGCTTTCGTTGCTCGACTCGCGATGCACACTTGGCAGACCCCGACGGACGCCCGCACAACAGAGCGCTGCCCAACCCTACAGCCACACTGATCGAGGCGGGTGCCAAGGCAACCAGGAGAAGCATGGCCGCCAAGACTTCGCCAAACGCCGTCCCCGCCATCGAGCCCGGCGCGCGCTGCGCCGACGCCTCAGCGACCCCCGGCGACGACGCGCTGCGCGACGAGTGCGCCCGCCTGCGGGTGGCGCTGACCGAGTCTCAGGCACGCTTTGATCGGCTCTCGACGCTGACCGCGCATTGGTTGTGGGAACAGGACCGCGAGCTCCGGTTCACCCGCCTGTGGGGCTCACAACGCGTCGACAGCGTCGACCTGACGTCGATGCTCGGGCAAACCCGCTGGGAGCGGGCCGGCGCCAGTGCAGATTCCGGCGTGTGGCGGCAGCACCGCGAGCAACTTGAGCGACGCGAACCGTTCGAGCGATTCGAGTACCAGGCCCAGTCGCCCGATGGGCAGTGGCGGGTCTACAACGTCAGCGGGTCGCCAGTGTTCGGCGCGGACGGCGCGTTCGTCGGATACCAGGGCGTCGGATGCGACGTGACCGATCTTCGCCGCGCCGAGGCTGCGCTGCGCGCGAGCGAGGCGCGGTTTCGCAACTTCACGCAAATGGGCTCCGACTGGTACTGGGAGCAAGACAGTCAGTTCCGGTTCGTGGAAATCTCGGCCGGCATCGGCCAGCGCGGGGACGTCACCGCGCAAACACACCTTGGAAAGGCCCGTTGGGAGTTGGAGTACGTCAACATGGACGCGTCCACTTGGCGCGCGCACCGCGAGTTGCTGGAGCGACACGAGCCCTTCCGCGACTTTCAGATTCAACGGCCGGGCGCCGACGGCGAGGTCCATGTGTACGCCATCAGTGGCGACCCGGTCTTCGACGATGAAGGCCGGTTCACGGGGTATCGCGGGGTGGGTCGTGACGTCACAGCCAGCGTGCGGGCCGCGCAAGCACAGCGCGCGCTGGAGGCGCAACTCCGCGAGTCTCAGAAGATGGAGTCGGTGGGCACGCTGGCCGGCGGCATTGCGCACGACTTCAACAACATTCTCGGCGCCATCCTGGGCAACGTGGCCCTGGCGCGCGACGAGATCGGGCCGCTGCACGCAGCGCAGCAGAGCTTGCAGCAGATCAACGGCTCGGCGCTTCGCGCGCGCAGCCTGGTTCGTCAGATCCTGACCTTCAGCCGGCGCCAGCCGCCGGAGATGACCTGCCAGCCGCTGCGGCCGATCGTGGAAGAGACGATCACCATGCTGCGCGCCACCATGCCGGCGGGCGTGTCCTTCGAGCTGGAGCTCACCGACTCCGCGCTACAGGTTCAGGTCGACAGCACGCAACTCCAGCAGGTCCTGTTGAATCTGTGCACCAACGCCTGGCACGCCAGCCCCGAGCCGACCGCCGCGCTGGGGGTGGGTCTCGGTGCCGTCGAACTCGACGCTGTGGCTGCCGCCGCACTGGGGCTGGGTGGCTCCGGCCGCTACGCGCAACTCTGGGTTCGCGACCATGGCTGTGGCATGGACGCCGCCACGCTGGCCCGTATCTTCGAGCCCTTCTTCACCACCAAACCCAAAGGACAGGGCACGGGTCTGGGGCTGGCCGTGGCGCACGGCATCGTCAGCTCCCACCGAGGCGCCATCCGGGTGACCAGTGCCCCCGCCGAGGGCAGCCGATTCGACGTGTACCTGCCGTGCCAACCAGACGATGCTGCATTGCCAGCCGAGCCTGTCGAAGCTCGCGCGTCATCGGAACTGCAGGGGCGCGGTCGCCGGGTGGTGGTGATCGACGACGACGAGGTGATGCTGCTGGTGACGCAGCGGGTGCTGCTGCGGGCAGGCTACCGTGTGCAGACCTTCCATCGCGCTGCAGAGGCCATTGGCGCCGTGCGCGCGGCGCCCGACGACGTGGACCTGGTGATCACCGACTTCAACATGCCCGACATGTCTGGCCTGGACGTGGTGCGTTCGCTGAGGCCGCTGCGGCCCAGCTTGCCGGTGATGATCAGCTCGGGCCACATCGAAGAAGCGATGCGGGCCGAAGCGAGTCAACTGGGCGTGCGCGTGTTGATGCGCAAGGAGTGCACGCTCGACGAAGTGGCAGAACTCGCCGACGTGGCGTTGAAGGGTTGTTGAAGGCGCTTAGCATATCTCTGCACCAGCCCCGAGCAGGTGCTTGCGCAGGAGGGATATGGAGCCGCTGATGATTGCGCTGGCGTTTGTTGCCGGCTTCGCCGTGCAACTCGTGCGCTTGCCGCCAATGGTGGGCTTCCTGGCCTCCGGCTTTGCGCTCAATGCGATGGGGTTCGAGCGCAGCCCGATGCTCGACACCATCGCCAACCTGGGCGTGACGCTGCTGCTGTTCACCATCGGGCTGAAACTGGACATCCGCACGCTGCTGCGCGCCGAAGTCTGGGCCACGGCCAGTCTGCACCTCGTCGGCTCGACCCTGCTTTTCGCCGCCATCCTTTTCGTGCTGAAGGCGCTGGGCCTTTCCCTGGCGAGCGAACTGGGCTGGCCAGTGATGTTGCTGCTGGGCTTCGCGCTGAGCTTTTCGAGCACGGTGTTCGCGGTCAAGGTACTGGAAGAGCGCAGCGAGCTGGGTTCGTTCTACGGCCGCGTGGCCATCGGAATCCTGGTCATGCAGGATGTTTTCGCGGTGATCTTTCTCAGCGCCTCCACCGGCAGCCTGCCCACGATCTGGGCACTCGGCCTGGTTGCGCTGTGGCCGGCGGCGAAGCTGATGCGCTTCATGCTCGACCGGGTCGGCCATGGCGACCTGCAAGTGCTGTACGGCTCCTTCCTGTCGCTGGCGGTGGGCTACAGCCTGTTCGAAGCCGTGGGCGTCAAAGGGGACCTGGGGGCCTTGATCGTGGGCATGCTGCTGGCGTCGCACCCGGCCACCGCGGGCCTGGCGAAGTCGCTCTTTCACATGAAGGAGCTGTTCTTGGTGGGCTTCTTCGTCAGCGTCGGGCTGGGGGCCCTGCCCAACCTGCCGATGATTGCGATGGCGCTTGTGCTGCTGCTGGTGCTGCCATTGAAAAGCGCGCTGTACTACGGCGTGTTGATGCGCTTCGGCTTGCGCACCCGCAGCGGCGTGCTGTCGACGCTGTCGTTGACCAACTACTCTGAGTTCGGGCTCATCGTCGCGGCGCTGGCCGCCGCTTCGGGCTGGTTGTCGGCCGAGTGGCTGGTGGTCATCTCGCTGGCCGTGGCGGGCAGCTTCGTGCTGGCCGCACCGTTGAATTCGGCCAGCGAACGCATCTACACCCGGCTCAAGGGGCCGCTGGCGCCGCTGCAGGCCACGTCGTTGCTGGCTGCCGACCAGCCGATTGCCGTCGACCAGGTCGATGCCGTGGTGCTGGGCCTGGGGCAGATCGGCAGCGGCGCCTACCTGCGCCTGAGCGAAGGCCACGGCCTGCGGGTGCTCGGTGTGGACAGCGACGCGGCCAAGCTGGAAGCCCACAAAGCAGCCGGCCGCCGCGTGATCGAAGGCGATGCGGTGGACTCCGACTTCTGGGACAAGCTGCTCCTCACCGACTCCGTCAAGCTCGTGCTGCTGGCCATGCCAGGCCATGCCGGCAACGTCCACGCGCTGCGGCAGCTCAGACACCGGGCGTTCAGTGGGCGCATCGCCGCCATCGTGCGCTACCCGGAAGAAATCGACGTCTTGAAGGGGCTGGGGGCCGACGCGGTGTTCCACATCTACGACGAGGCCGGGATGGCGTTTGCCGACGACGCGCTGGCCGGGCTCGCGGGTGGGTAGTTCGCGCGTGGTTGGTCTTGGCCTGCCCGGAGGGACTCGAACCCCCGACCCCCAGCTTAGAAGGCTGGTGCTCTATCCAGTTGAGCTACGGGCAGTGAGGCCCGCGAAGGCGGCGGGCTGTGGGCGCCTGAGCACGTGGGTGCCGCTCCTGCGCCTATGGGCGATTGGCTGGTGGTCGGGGTGGCGGGATTCGAACTCGCGACCTACTGGTCCCAAACCAGTTGCGCTACCAGGCTGCGCTACACCCCGAACGCCACGATTGTACGCAGGGTCAATCCGACACCACGTCTGACACCGCGTCGACACGAACATCGGCCACAACGGTCTGCGTCGCAGGCGGCGGCAACATCAACTGCTGCGCCACGGCGATGCACTGGCGGATGTGCTGCTCGCAGACGAAGCGCAGCGCCGAATACGTGAGCAGCGCAGACAACGCCTGGCCCGCCACCGGCACGTACTTCGCGGCTTGCTGGGTGGTCAGCCGCACGCCGACGAGCTTGAGCGCTTGCAGGATCACCCCGCGCGTGACCAGCTTGCCCACCAGCAGGCTGCCGGCCGCCGACATCGCCTTGTAAACCACGAGCCGCCGCTCGGGCGCGAGCCTCTCGACCTGCTCGGGCGTGAGGCCGAAGGCGCGGTTGATCTCGGGGATGAGCTTGAGCAGCACGCCCACATCGGTGAGCCAGTCGAGGCCCGGAATCGGCACGACGGCCACGCCCGCGGCCACCAGCGAGCGGCGGTTGACCAGGCGCCGGCACTCGCGCGCGGCCGCCTCGATCTGCGCCGGCGTGCCCGGCACGACGACCCAGTCAACCGCCTCGGGCTTGGTTTGCGCGGGTCGCCGGTTCATGGGCGGCTCGTGGCTCGTGGCTCGTTCAGGAGCTCGACGAGCCCTTGAGCTTGCCGACGACGAACAGCAACACGATCGCGCCGACCACCGAGCCGATGAACCCGGCCCCCTGCCCCGCCGGATACCAGCCCAACGCCTGGCCTGCGAAGCCCGCGATGAACGAGCCGGCGATGCCGAGCGCGGCGGTCAGGATCAAGCCGAGTTGCTGCGTGCCCGGCAGGATCGCGCGGGCCACGAAGCCGACGAGCAGACCCACCAACGCCATCCACAAGATGCCCATGCGCTTCTCCTGAGTGAAAAGTTGTCTGACTGACGAGAACTGTCGAAGGCCCGGCTTCCAACGCAGCGCCGGCAGGCCGGGCCCCGGCGGCGACCGCAATGTAGCTGATCGAGCGATGCTGCGTAGCGCCGATCCCGCCCGCGGAGCGTGGGTGAACCCAGCCCGTTGCCTTACACGGACAGTTGGCTCCAGACTTTCTCCAGCCGCTTGACGCTGACCGGCTGGGGCGTGCGCAGCTCCTGCGCGAACAGGCTCACACGCAGCTCTTCGAGCAACCAGCGGAATTCGTCGAGCCGTGCGTCGGGTGTGCCGCGGCGCTCGGCGAGCACCCGCCAGTAGCGTTGCTCGACGGGGCGCAGTTCGGCCAGCCGGTCGGCGTCGCGCTGCGGGTCGGCGCGCAGCTTGTCCAGCCGCATCACGACGGCCTTGAGGTAGCGCGGCAGGTGCGCCAGTTGCGGCCACGGCGTGGCGACGATGAAGCGCTTGGGCACGAGGCGCGAGAGTTGGGCGGTGACATCGTCGCTCACCTCTTTCGGTGCGCGCGCGTCTTTCACTTTGCGCACGGCAGCGGTGTACTCGGCCAGCACCCCACCCGCGCTGCGCGCGACTTCGCCGGCGATCAATGTCAAGCGGCCGCGCCCTTCGGCCAAGCGCCGCGCGAACGAGCCAGCGTCGGTGGGCAGCGGGTCGGCCAGGAAGGCGCGCTCCAGCGCGAGTTCGATGACCTGGTCGCGCAGCTCGTCGGCGGTGCCCAACGGCAGGTAAGCGACGGCCATCTTCTGCAGGTCGGGGATGTTCTTCTCAAGGTACTTCAGCGAGTCGCGGATTTGCAGCGCCACCAGCCGGCGCAGGCCGGCGCGGTGTTTCTGCGCGGCGACATCGGGCTCGTCGAAGACTTCGATCTCGATGTGCGTGAGCTTGTCGATCAGCGCCGGGAACCCGATCAGCGATTGCGCGCCGCGGCGGATTTCCATCAGCTCGGGCAGGTCGCCGAAGGTCCAGTCGGTGTGCTTCTCGGCAGGCTTGTGGGCCGCTGGCGCAGATGCGGCGGCCTGGTCGCCAGGCGGCTGCTTGGCGTTCGGGTTTGCGGTCGGGCCCAGCTTCGGGCTGGACTCGGCCGCAGCGCCGAGGGGCGGCTGCGCAGCCGTTTCGGCACGTGGCGCCGCCTTCAACACCGCCAGCGCCTGGAAGGCCGAGCGCGCCTGCCCGCCCAGTTCCGCTTTCAGCGCTGCCAGATTGCGCCCGGTTCCGAGCTGCCGGCCGTGTTCGTCGACAACGCGGAAGTTCATCAACAAGTGCGCAGGCACCTGCTCCAGCTTGAAGTCGGCGCGTTTGATGTCGAGCTGGGTCTTGTCGCGCACGCTCTTGAGCAGCACGTCGAGCAGGCCGCCCTGCGCAAAGTCGTGCGTGGCGACGAACTCGTCCACGTAGTCGGGCAAAGGCACCAGCCGCGCGCGCGGCTTCTGGTGCAGGCTCTTCACCAGCGCCAGCACCTTGTCCTTCAGCATGCCGGGCACGAGCCACTCGCAGCGCTCGTCGTTCACCTGGTTCAGCGAGTAGATCGGCACCGTCACGGTGACGCCGTCTTTCGCGTCGCCCGGCTCGTGCAGGTAGCTCGCAGCGCAATCGACGCCGCCCAGGCGGATCGTCTTCGGGAACGCCGCGGTCGTGATGCCCGCCGCCTCGTGGCGCATCAGCTCCTCGCGCGTGAGCAGCAGCAGTCGGGGCTGGCGCTTGATCTCCTCGCGGTACCAGCGTTCCAGCGTGTGGCCGCTGAACACGTCGGCCGGCAACTGCTGGTCGTAGAAGGCGTGGATCAGCTCGTCGTCGACCAGCACGTCTTGCCGGCGCGACTTGTGCTCCAGCTCTTCGACCTGCGCAATCAGCTTGCGGTTGGCGGCGAGGAAGGGCAGCGGGCTGTCCCAGGTGTCTTCCTTCAGGCCGGCCACCAACGCCTCGCGGATGAAGATCTCGCGTGCCGCCGCCGGGTCGACCTTGCCGAAGTTCACGCGCCGGTTGCTGTAGATCACGATGCCGTACAGCGTGGCGCGCTCCAGCGCCACCACCTCGGCCGCCTTCTTCTCCCAGTGGGGTTCGAGCAACTGCGTCTTGATGACGTGGCCGGCAATTGACGGCAGCCACTGCGGCTCGATGGCGGCGATGCCGCGGCCGAAGAGCCGCGTCGTCTCGACGAGTTCGGCCGCGACGATCCAGCGCCCCGGCTTTTTCGACAGATTCGCGCCCGGGTGGCGGTAGAAGCGGATGCCACGTGCACCGAGGTACCACTCGTCCTCGTCGCTCTTGCAGCCGATGTTGCCGAGCAGCCCGGCGAGCATCGACAAGTGCAGTTGTTCGTAGGTGGCGGGCAGCGTGTTCAGGCGCCAGCCGTGCTCTGCCACCACCGTGTGGAGCTGCGAGTGGATGTCGCGCCACTCGCGCACGCGGCGTGGCGAGATGAAGTGGTCGCGCAGCAGTTGCTCCTGCTTGCGGTGCGAGAGCTTGTGGCCCGCGGCGTCTGGCGCTCCGGCCGCAGCGGCACCGCGCCGCGCCGGGGCCGGCGCGCCGTCGGGTTGTGCGGAGGGTGAGTGAACGCCGCGCGACGCTTCCAACCACTTCCACAACTTCAAGTCGCCGAGGAACTCCGAGCGCTCGTCGTCGAACTTCTTGTGCGCCGCATCCGCCGCCTGCTGGTGTTCGAGCGGCCGGTCGCGCACGTTCTGCACGCTGAACGCGCTGGCGATGATCAGCACCTCGGTCAGCGCCTGGCGCTCCTTGGCCTCCAAAATCATGCGGCCGACGCGCGGGTCGAGCGGCAACTTCGAGAGTTCGCGGCCGATCGGCGTCAGCTCGTTGGCTTCATCGACCGCGCCCAGTTCGGCGAGCAACTGGTAGCCGTCGGCGATGGCCCGGCGCGGCGGTGGCTCCAGGAAAGGAAAGTCCTCGACCGTGCCCAGGCCGAGCGACTTCATCCGCAAGATCACGCCGGCCAGCGACGACCGCATGATCTCCGGGTCGGTGAAGCGCGGCCGGCCGGCGAAGTCTTTTTCGTCGTAGAGGCGAATGCAGATGCCATTGCTGACGCGCCCGCAGCGCCCGGCGCGCTGGTTGGCCGCCGCCTGGCTGATCGGCTCGACCAGCAACTGCTCGACCTTGTTGCGGTAGCTGTAGCGCTTGATGCGCGCGGTGCCGGCGTCGATGACGTACTGGATGCCAGGCACCGTCAGCGAGGTTTCTGCCACGTTGGTGGAGAGCACGATGCGGCGCGCGCTGTGCGGCTCGAAGACGGCGTCCTGCTCCTGCTGGCTGAGTCTTGCGAACAGAGGAACGACTTCAACCCCCGGCGGATGGTGCTTGCGCAGGTGGTCGGCGGCTTCTCGAATCTCGCGTTCGCCGGGCAGGAAGACCAGCGCATCGCCAGCACCTTCGCGCCAGAGTTCGTCGACGGCATCGCCGATGGCGTTGTTCAGGTCGTACTCGCGGCTTTCCTCGAACGGCCGCCAGCGCTGTTCGACCGGGAACAGCCGGCCCGAGACTTGGATGACCGGCGCCGGCCCGTCCTTCGATGCGAAGTGCTGCGCGAACCGATCGGCGTCGATCGTTGCCGACGTGACGATCACCTTCAGGTCGGGCCGACGCGGCAAGACTTGCCGCAGATGGCCGAGCAGGAAGTCGATGTTCAGGCTGCGCTCGTGCGCCTCGTCGATGATCAGCGTGTCGTAGGCGCGCAGCAGCGGGTCGCTCTGTGTTTCGGCCAGCAAGATGCCGTCGGTCATCAGCTTGACCGTGGCGCCGCCTTGCAAACGGTCCTGAAAGCGCACCTTGAAGCCGACGACCTCACCGAGCGGCGAATTCAACTCCTGCGCGATGCGCTTGGCCACACTCGACGCCGCGATGCGTCGTGGCTGCGTGTGGCCGATCAGCCCCTGGCCACCGGCGCCGATGCCGCGCCCCAGGGACAACACGATCTTGGGCAACTGCGTGGTCTTGCCCGAGCCGGTTTCGCCGCAGACGATCACGACCTGGTGCGCTGAGATGGCTTGCGCAATCTCGTCACGCCGCGCGGAGACCGGCAGCGATTCAGGGAACGTGATCGGCGGCACCGCGTTGGCGGGCCGGCGTTGCGGTGGGCGATGGAGTGGAGGCGGTGCAGACACGAGGCGCGGATTATCGGAGAAGGCGTCGCGCCGCAGGGTGTCGCGCATGGCATGGGGCAGAATCCGGGTCGCCATTGCCCAGCCCTTCATGAGCCTCGTCTTCCCCCACACCTTCGTGCCCTGGTTCCGCGCCGTGGCACCGCACATCCACGCTTACCACGGCAAGACCTTCGTGGTGGCGATTGCCGGCGAGTTGATCGCGGCGGGCCGGCTGAGCCCATTTGCACAGGACCTGGCGATCCTGCATGCGATGGGCATCAAGCTCGTGCTCGTGCACGGATTTCGGCCGCAGGTGAACGAGCAGCTGCGTGCCAAAGGGCACGAGTCGCGCTACAGCCACGGCCTGCGCATCACCGACGCGGTGGCGCTCGACTGCGCGCAGGAGGCGGCCGGGCAGTTGCGCTTCGAGATCGAAGCGGCGTTCTCGCAAGGGCTGCCGAACACACCGATGGCCAACGCCATCGTGCGTGTGGTGTCGGGCAACTTCCTCACCGCGCGGCCGGTGGGCATCGTCGACGGCGTGAACTTCATGCACAGCGGCGTGGTGCGCAAGGTGGACGGTGCGGCCATCACGCGCGCCATTGACATCGGCGCGATGGTGCTGCTGTCGCCGTTCGGCTTTTCGCCCACCGGCGAGGCCTTCAACCTGACGATGGAAGACGTGGCCACGAGCACGGCCATCGCGTTGCAGGCCGACAAGCTGCTGTTCATCACCGAGGTGGCGGGCATCCACGAACAGCTCGACGATGCCGAGAGCCCGATCGACACCGAACTCTCGCTGGCCGAGGCCGAACGGCTGCTCGCCTCGCTGCCGGCGCCAGCCCAGCCGACCGACCCGGCGTTCTACTTGCAGCACTGCGTGAAGGCGTGCCGCGGCGGCGTCGAGCGCTCGCACATCCTGCCGTTCGCAGTGGACGGCGCGCTGCTGATGGAGGTGTTCACGCACGACGGCATCGGCACGATGGTGGTCGATGAGAAGCTGGAGAGCCTGCGTGAAGCGACGGCCGACGACATCGGCGGTGTGCTTCAGTTGATCGAGCCCTTCGAGCGCGACGGCACGCTCGTCAAGCGCGACCGCACCGAGATCGAGCGCGACATCGGCCACTACACCGTGATCGAGCACGACGGCGTGATCTTCGGCTGCGCCGCACTGTATCCCTATCCGGAAGCGAAGACGGCCGAGATGGCGGCGCTGACGGTGTCACCGCAAGTGCAGAGCCAGGGCGACGGCGAGCGCATCCTGAAGCGCGTCGAGCAGCGCGCCAAGGGCATGGGGCTGGACAGCATCTTCGTGCTGACGACGCGCACGATGCACTGGTTCATCAAGCGCGGCTTCAACCCGGTCGACCCCGACTGGCTGCCCGAAGCGCGCAAACGCAAGTACAACTGGGACCGAAAGTCCCAGGTGCTGGTCAAGAAACTTTGAGGAGCCACACCATGGCACGCACCGTTCAATGTGTTCACCTGAAAAAAGAGGGCGAGGGCATGGACTACTCGCCCTACCCCGGCGAGCTGGGCAAGCGCATCTACAACCAGATCAGCAAGGAAGCCTGGCAACTGTGGATGAAACACCAGACCATGCTGGTGAATGAGAACCGCCTGAACCTCGCCGATCAGCGCTCGCGCCAGTACCTGGCGCGGCAGATGGAGCTGTTCTTCTTCGGCGACGGGGGCGACAAGCCGGCGGGTTACGTGCCGCCGACCACCTGACGCCTGAACGGCCGATCGACGCACGACCCAAGCGGAAAATCGAAGACCGAAGTTCCGAGATTCTCAAAGTTACTGAGAACGATTCGCGTTTGCAGGTAGACTTCACTGGTCTCAACCGACCACGGAGGTCTTTCATGTTCACCCCTCGCTGCGCGGCGATCGCCGCCCTGACCTGCCTGACTGCGCTGGCCGCGCCCCTGGCGACCGCCCAGGACAAGGTGCTGAACCTGTACTCGGCGCGTCACTACCAGACCGACGAGGCGCTTTACGCCGACTTCACCAAGGCCACCGGCATCAAGATCAACCGGGTCGACGCCGACGACGCCGGCATCCTGACGCGCTTGAAGAGCGAGGGCGCGTCCAGCCCGGCCGATGTGATCCTGCTCGTCGATGCGGCGCGGTTGTGGCGCGCAGAAACCGAGGGCTTGTTTCAGCCGGTCAAGTCCAAGCTCCTAGAAGCCCGTATTCCTGCCGGCCTGCGTGGGGCCGACACCGGCCAAGGGAGTTCGTGGTTCGGCGTGTCCACGCGCGCCCGTGTCGTCGTCTACAACAAGACCTCGGTCAAACGAGACGACGTCGATACCTACGAAGAGCTGGCCGACCCCAAGAACAAGGGCAAGGTCTGCACCCGGTCGGGCTCGCACCCCTACAACCTGTCGCTGTTCGGGTCGGTCATGGAACACCTCGGTCCGCAAGCCACCGAAACCTGGCTGCAGGGCATGGTGGGCAACATGGCGCGCGCGCCCAAGGGTGGCGACACTGATCAGATCAAGGCTGTCGCCACGGGTGAATGCCAGATCGCCGTGACCAACACCTATTACCTCGCGCGCATGATGCGCTCGGGCAAGCCGGACGACCAGCAGGTGATCGACAAGGTGGGCGTGGTGTTCCCGAACCAGCAAAGCTGGGGCACCCACGTCAATATCGCGGGCGCCGCGGCAGCCAAGTTTGCGCCGAACCGCGCGGCAGCGGTGCAGTTCCTGGAGTATCTTGCGAGCGACTCCGCACAGGCCTATTTCGCCGACGGAAACAACGAATGGCCGGTGGTCAAGGGTGTCAACCTGACGAACCCTGCCCTGACGGCGATGGGCGCATTCAAGTCGGAGACGATCCCGATTTCCGTCGTCGGAATGAACCAGGGCAAGGTCCAACAGATTCTGGACCGCGTCGGCTACAAATAATGCCGGCGGCAGATACATGCCGCGGTGCAGCCATTTGAATCCTCGGCCCGAGCACCTTGCCATGTCGATGAGGCTTGAATAGAATCCACCCGGGTATTCTGCTCAGGTCTCATTTACAGAAGGAAATCGTCGTGGCAACGTTGCAGGATCTGCTGGCTCAAAAAGAAGCCCTCGAACGGGAAATCGAGAACACCAAGAAACACCACCGCGCCGAGGCGATTGCCAAGGTCCGATCTATGATGGCCGAATATGGCCTGACGGCGGCCGACCTGGCTGGCAGGGCCTCGGCGAGGGCCGCAGGCGCCAAGAGCACCAAAGGCGGCAAGGTTGCGGTGAAGTACCGAAACGCTGCGACCGGCGATACCTGGAGCGGGCGTGGATTGCAGCCCAAGTGGCTGAAGGCTGCACTTGCGGCGGGGCGCAAAATCGACGAGTTCTCCGTCTGAGCGAGGACCCTCGCACACGCTGGTCGGGCCCCTGACCCATCGACAAGCCGCCCTCCGGGGCGGCTTGTTTCATTTCGGGCCAGAAAACCCTTGAATGTGGCGCGCCGCCAAAACCCCCGCAGTCAGGGGGTTCGGCACTGCAACGCCGGGCGAGGCAAGTCAATCGCCGTACAGTCATTTATCTTCGTCTGCGTATTTCAATCACGCCGTGCCCGAACTCCGCTTGTCCAGTTTCACCGCCGCGCTGCATGTACCGGCCGGGTCCATTCAGTGGGTCCGCTCGGTGAGCTTGCTGGCGCTGGCGTGTTACCTCGGCGGGCGGATCGGGCAGGCACTGCCGGCGTTTGGGCCGCACTTCCACGTGCTGTGGCCGCCCGCCGGCATCGCGTTGGCGGCGATGTTGCGACTGGGAGTCGGCATGTGGCCGGGGGTTTGGATCGGCGCCTTCCTGCTGGCGCTGGGCGCCGGCTCGACGCCCTGGCTGGCGGCGCTGCTGGCCAGCGGCAACACGCTCGGCCCGGCCCTGGCGAGCTTCTGGTTGCGCCGACACGGGCTCCGCTTCGAACTCGACCGCCGCCGGGACCTGTGGATGTTCGCGACCCTCGGCGTCGGCGCGGCCACGTTGATCACGGCCAGCAGCGGCGTGGCGTGGCTGGCTGTCGGCGGCGCACTGCGCTGGGACGAGCTTGGTGTTGCGTGGGTTCACGCGTGGCTTGGCGACGCGCTGGGCACGCTGGCGGTCGGCGTCCCATTGCTCACGGTGTCGTACGTTGCGGTGGCCCGCGCGTTGGGGCCATCGCGGTGGGCAGCCACGCTGATCCTGTCGATCGGCGCCCTGGCGAGCGGTTGGCTCGCGTTGGCGGTCTCGGGCGGGGCGTACCTGCTTTTGGTCCCGTCGGTCCTTCTTCCGCCTCTGCTGCTGGCGTGGCTGGCGGTACACAACGGCCTGTTTGCGGGGTCAGCAGCCGCGCTGCTCGTGAGCCTGGGCGCGGCGCTCGCGACCGTCAACGGCGTGGGGCCGTTGCAGCAGCTCGACCCGCAGCACGGCGTGGCGCTGCTTTGGGGCTGCGTGTTCATGCTGGTCGCCGTTCCGCTGCTGGCGTCCCCCTTGATCGGTGAGATGACCGCCAGCGGCAAACACTGGAAGCGCGCGCTCGAAGCGTCGGGCACGGGCGTGGCCGAACTCGAGGTCGCGAGCGGCCGGCTCGACCTGTCGGCCGGCTGGCTCAGCCAACTCGGCTTTGCCACGCAGGAGTTCGGCCACTCGGTGGCCACCTTCTGGAATCGGGTCCACCCCGACGACTTGCGTGCAGTGCAGCGCTCGTTCGAGCCTGTTCGCTCAGCGACCGTGGTCGATGCCCAGGCCGAGTGCCGGCTGCTGGGCAAGGACGGGCAATGGCGCTGGTTCGGGCTGCGAGCCATCGTCGTCGACCGCGACGCCGCAGGTGTGCCATTGCGCATGCTGTTCCTGGCGCGCGAAAGTGCCCAGCGGCATGCAGCGCAACGGGCGCAACGCCTTGCCGACCACCTGTTCCAGAACCTGAACGAGGGCCTGCTGGTCACCGACGCGCAACACCGCGTGCTGCAGGCCAACCCGAGCTATTGCCGCATCAGCGGCTTCACGCTGGACGAACTCCAGGGCACCGTTCCGGCCATGCTGCGCGCTGCGCCCAGAGGCTCTCCAGAGGCCGAGGCACAGGCCCGCCGCTTCGACAGCCTGAGCGTTCACGGCGTATGGCGTGGCGAGATGGTGACCCGACGCCGCAACGGCGAGCCGTGCACGCTGCAGGCCATCGTGTCGGTGGTGAAAGACGCCGAGGGCCACGTGCACAACCACGTGCTGGCGCTGACCGACGTGACGCAGGCCCGCCAGCAGATCGTGCAGCTGCAGCGCCAGGCGCACTTCGACGAATTGACGGGCCTGCCCAACCGCGTTCGTCTCACGCAACTGCTGATCGAAGCCCTGGCCGCCGCCGAGCGCGACGGCACGCTGCTGACGGTGTGCTACGTCGATCTGGACCACTTCAAACCCGTGAACGACGAGCACGGCCACTATGCCGGCGACCAGCTGCTGCTCAAGATGGCGGAGCGGCTGCGCCGCTCGCTGCGCACCTCCGCCAGCGGCGACGACGTGGTGGCGCGCATCGGCGGTGACGAATTCGTGCTCTTGCTGCGCGCGGCCAGCACCGAGGAGAGCCGGCTCGCGGTCGAACGCATGTTGCGCATCGTCGGTTTGCCGTTCGGCTTGCCGATGAGCGATGTGCCGGTTCGCGTGACGGCCAGCATCGGCGCCACCGTCTTCCCGCTCGACAACGCCGATGCCGAGACTCTGCTGCGCCACGCCGACCACGCGATGTACGGCGCCAAGCAGGCCGGCCGCAGCGGCTACCAGTTCTTCGATGCCGAGCGCGACCGCCTTGCAGAGGCTCGTTTCGTCGAGATCGGCCGAGTGCAGGATGCCCTCGAAGCGAAGGAGCTTCAGCTTTACTTCCAGCCCAAGGTCGACATGCGCAACGGCCGCGCCATGGGCGTCGAAGCGCTGTTGCGCTGGAACCACCCCCAGCAGGGCCTGCTCACCCCGGCGCACTTTCTGCCGCTGATCGAGCACACCCGCCTGAGCATCGCGGTGGGCGACTGGGTGCTGCGTGAAGGCATCGAGCAACTCGTGCGCTGGCAGAGCATCGGGCTGGACCTCACCGTCAGCATCAACGTCTCGGCCCGCCATCTGCAAGAGCCCATGTTCGCCCGCAACCTGGCCGACCTGCTCGCTGCGCAGCGCCTGCCGGTGGCCGACCGGCTGATCCTGGAGGTGCTGGAGACGACGGCATTGGCCGACATCAACTTCACCTGCGGACTGATGGAGCAATGCCGAGCGCTCGGCGTGCGTTTTGCGCTCGACGACTTCGGCACCGGTTACTCCACGCTGACCTACCTGAAGCGGCTGCCGCTGGACATGCTCAAGATCGACCGCTCTTTCGTCATCAACATGCTCAACGACCGGCAGGACATGGCCATCGTCGAAGGCGTGATCGGGCTGTCGCAGACCTTCGGTTGCTCCGTCGTGGCCGAAGGCGTCGAGACGCTGGAGCAAGCGCAGGCGCTGATCGAGATCGGCTGCGACATCGGCCAGGGCAACGGCATCGCGCGGGCCATGCCGGCCGACGCTGTTGTCGCGTGGGTGCACAACTTCGCCGGCATGGAGACGATGGCCGCGCCGCTGCCGCGTTGAGCCTGGCTCCGCGGTGCCTGCAGCGAGGCACCGCTTAGACTGACCGGCATGATCCCGCCCGCTTTTTTGCACGACCTGCTGGCCCGCGTCGACATCGTCGATGTGATCGGCCGCCATGTGCAGCTCAAGAAGGGCGGCGCCAACCTGATGGGGCTGTGCCCGTTCCACGGCGAGAAGTCGCCGAGCTTTTCAGTCAGCCCGAGCAAACAGTTCTATCACTGCTTCGGCTGCGGGGCGAGTGGTGATGCGATCCGCTTCCTGACCGAGCACACCGGCGCCAGCTTCATCGAAGCGGTGAACGATCTGGCGCAGCAGGTGGGCATGACCGTGCCCGAGGAAGAGAGCACCCCGGCCGAGCGCGAACGCGCCAGCGCGATGAAGCAAAAGCGCGCGACGTTCAGCGACGTGCTCGCCAAGGCCGCAGAGCACTACCGCCGCCAGCTCAAGTCGAGCCCGCGTGCGATCGACTACCTGAAGCGGCGCGGCCTCAGCGGCGAGATCGCGGCGCAATTCGGGCTGGGTTACGCGCCTGAAGGCTGGCGCGCGCTGGCCAGCGCCTTCCCCTCGTACGACGACCCGTTGCTCGAAGAGAGCGGCATGGTGATCGTGCAGGAGGGCGATGGCGGCGACGAAGCGAGCCGCAAGCGCTACGACAGATTCCGAGACCGCATCATGTTTCCGATCAGGTCGGTGCAGGGCGAGGTGATCGGCTTCGGCGGGCGGGTGCTCGATCAAGGTGAACCGAAGTACCTCAACTCGCCCGAAACCCCGGTCTTCAGCAAAGGCCGCGAACTCTACGGCCTGCATGAAGCCCGCACCGCCCTGCGCCAGCGTGGCTACGCGCTCGTGGTCGAGGGCTACATGGATGTGGTGGCACTCGCCCAGGCCGGCTTTGCGAATGCGGTGGCCACGCTGGGCACCGCGTGCACGCCCGACCACGTGCAAAAGCTGTTCCGCTTCACCGACTCGGTGGTCTTCAGCTTCGACGGCGACGCCGCCGGCCGGCGCGCCGCCGGCCGCGCGCTCGAAGCGAGCCTGCCGCACGCGAGCGACACGCGCACGGTGCGCTTCCTGTTTCTGCCGCCCGAGCACGACCCGGACTCGTTCGTGCGCGAACACGGCGCCGCAGCGTTCGAGCAATGCGTGGCCGAGGCCGTGCCGCTGTCGCGACAGATCGCCGAAACCGCGGCCGACGGGTGCAAGCTCGACGACGCCGAGGGCCGCGCCCGCATGCTTGCCAACGCGCGGCCGCTGTGGTCGGCGCTGCCCGAGGGCGGGCTGCGCCTGCAAGTGCTGGGCGACCTGGCCACGCGCGGCCGGCTGGAATCGGCCGAATTGCTTGCGCTTTGGGGCGCCACCCCGGCGCCCCGAGGCGCGAGCGCGCCGCCAGCCCGCAAGCCGGCCACACGCCGTGCCGGGCGCCTGAGCCTGGGCACGGCCAACCTGCTGGACCGCGCCTTGTGGCTGGTGCTGCAACGCAGCGATCTCTGGGCCTCGCTGGACGGCGACTCCCACGACCTGCTGGCGGGCCAGCCCGCCCCGTACGACGCCTTCTTCGCTTGCATCGACCGCACGGTGATGGAGCACGGCCCGCCGACTCCCGCCGCGCTGATGCAGGAACTGCGAGCGGCCGCCGAGCAGGACGGCGGAGACAGCATCGTGCTGGCCCGCATCGCCCGATTCCACGACCCCGAGGCTCAGACCGACATCGCCATCGAGCTGACCAGGACGCTCGACGGACTGCGTCTTCAATCGGTCGGTGAGGAGTTGCAGTTGATCTTCGAGTCGGGCGTGCAGTCGCCCGACGCGCAGCAGCGTTGCAAGGATCTGATGGAGACGCGCGCGCGGCTGAAGGCTCGGCTTTGACTAAGCTTCGCGCGTAGACGATAATTCTGGGTTTCGTACGCGCAGCACGCTTTGGCTTGTCGAAGAGACTGGGTCGATAGTGGGGGCCGTACATGGCGACATCAGCGTGACAGCAGCACCTCCGGGCCCCGGCCACCCTCTGACCCAGGGTCACACCCAAAAGGCCACCCTTCACCCGCAAGGGCTGCAGCAACGATTGCCACCACGCATTCCAATGCGCCGAACGCGTGCACGCCAGCCCGCGGCCGACCGACCCGGTCTGCCCGGCTGCGGCGCGAGGCCGGTGCCGTGGGCAACCAACATCCAAGGAATCGCATGACCGCGAAGAAGCCCGCTCCCGCCAAGGCCACTCCCGCCGCCGCCAAGCCCGCCGTCCCTGGCAAGCCCGCCAAGGCTGGCGCGGCAGCCCCCGCAGCGAAGGCTGACGATAAGCACAAGGCCGCCTCTGCCGCCACCAAAGCCGCGCCGACCAAGGCCGGTGCGTCCAAGGGCAAGGTCGAGCCGCCCGCCGCGAAGGGCAAGCCGGGCCGCAAGCCCAAAGAGGACGCCAAGGCCAAGCCCGAAGAGAGCGATGTCGACCTCTCCGACCTGGAAGCCGACCTCGAAGGCGAACCCGAGGCGGATGCGGCCGAAGACAGCGAGACCAAGGTCAAGGCCAAACCCCTGCGAATGAAGGTCTCGCGCGCCAAGGAGCGCGCGCTGATGCGCGAGTTCGGTCTGGACGAAACCGCGCTCACTGAAGAAGAAGTCGCCAAGCGCCGCCAAGAGCTGAAGACGCTCATCAAGATGGGCAAGACGCGCGGCTTCCTGACGCACCAGGAGATCAACGACCACCTGCCGGAGAAGCTGGTCGACAACGAGATCTTGGAAGCCATCGTCTCGATGCTGAACGACATGGGCATCGCGGTGTACGAGCAGGCGCCCGACGCCGCGACGCTGCTGATCGCCGGTGGCGGCACGACCACGGCGACGGAAGAAGAAGCTGAGGAAGCGGCAGAAGCGGCGCTGTCCACCGTCGATTCGGAATTCGGCCGCACGACCGACCCGGTGCGCATGTACATGCGCGAGATGGGCACGGTGGAGTTGCTCACGCGCGAGGGCGAGATCGAGATCGCCAAGCGCATCGAAGGCGGCTTGCAGGCGATGATGCTGGCGATCAGCGCGTCGCCGACGACGATCGCCGAGATCTTGAGCTACGCCGACAGAATTGCCGCCGGCGAGATGAAGATCTCTGAAGCCGTGGACGGTTTCGTCTCCGAAGGCGAGGCCGACGACTACGTGGCCGAGGAAGACGTCGACTTCTTCGACGAAGAAGACGACGACGACGGCCAGGGCGGCAGCAAAGCGCTGACCAAGAAGCTTGAAGAGTTGAAGGCCGCGGCGCTGGTCAAGTTCGCCACGCTGAGCACCAACTTCGACAAGATGCGCAAGGCTTTCGAGAAGGACGGCTACCAGTCGCCCTCGTACAACAAGGCGCAGCAGGCGATCAGCACGGAGCTGATGACGATCCGCTTCACCGTCAAGACGATCGAGAAGCTGTGCGGCATTCTGCGCAGCCAGGTGGACGACGTGCGCCGCTATGAACGCGAGCTGCGCAAGATCCTCGTCGACAAGTGCGGCATGCCGCAGGAATACTTCATCAAGCACTTCCCGCCCAACATCCTGAACCTGAAGTGGGCCGAGAAGGAAGTGGCGGCCGGCAAGCCCTACAGCATCATCCTGGCGCGCAACCTGCCGCCGGTGCAGGAGCTGCAAAAGAAGCTGACCGACCAGCAGGCTCGCGCCGTGGTGCCGCTGGAAGACCTGAAGCTGATCAACAAGCGCATGAACGAGGGCGAGAAGTCCTCGCGCGATGCGAAGAAGGAAATGATCGAGGCCAACCTGCGCCTCGTGATCTCCATCGCCAAGAAGTACACCAACCGCGGCCTGCAGTTCCTCGACCTGATCCAAGAAGGCAACATCGGCCTGATGAAGGCGGTCGACAAGTTCGAATACCGCCGCGGCTACAAGTTCTCGACCTACGCGACGTGGTGGATTCGCCAGGCGATCACCCGCTCGATCGCCGACCAGGCGCGCACCATCCGCATCCCGGTGCACATGATCGAGACGATCAACAAGATGAACCGCTTGTCGCGCCAGCACCTTCAGGAGTTCGGCTTCGAGCCCGACGCGCCGACGCTGGCCGAGAAGATGGAGATCCCCGAGGACAAGATCCGCAAGATCATGAAGATCGCCAAGGAGCCGATCTCGATGGAAACGCCGATCGGCGACGACGACGACTCTCACCTGGGCGACTTCATCGAGGACACCAACAACACCGCGCCGATCGAGGCCGCCATGCAGGCCGGCTTGCGCGATGTGGTGAAGGACATCCTGGACAGCCTGACCCCGCGCGAAGCCAAGGTGCTGCGCATGCGCTTCGGCATCGAGATGAGCACCGACCACACGCTGGAAGAAGTCGGCAAGCAGTTCGACGTGACGCGCGAGCGCATACGCCAGATCGAGGCGAAGGCCATCCGCAAGCTCAAGCACCCGAGCCGGTCGGACAAGCTCAGGACGTACCTGGACAACCTTTGAGGTTGGCTTGGTACGTGCCGCCGCAGGCGGCTGCGGTCGCGCAGCGAGCGCGTCTCGGCTTGCGCCGCAGGCACAAGCTGAGGACGACCCTGGACACCCTCTGACCCTCTCCCCCTTAGTGGGGAAGCCGGGCCGAATCGGGGCTGCGGCCCCTTTTTCCGGTCACAGGCCCGATATAAACTCGCGCCCATGAACATCGAGTTGCCCGAATGACACAGATCGTCGAAGGCACCATTCTGTTCACGGACCTGCGGGGGAGCACGTCCCTGTACGAAACGCTGGGCAACACCGAGGCCACTGCGGTCGTGACGCAAAGCGTTGCCTTGCTGGCGCACATCGTGCGCACCCGCAGCGGGCGTGTCGTGAAGACACTGGGCGATGGGTTGATGGCGATCTTTCACGAGTCGGCGTCCGCCATCCAGGCCGCCGACGAGATGCACGAATCGCTCGAACGCATCGGCCCGCTGGGCACTGGCGGGCTGGCGGCGTCGGCGCAGTTGCCGCCGCTCAAGCTGCAAGTGGCGCTGGCCCACGGCGAGGTGGTCGAGATGGCGGGCGACCTGTTCGGCGATGCCGTCAACGTGGCCGCCCGGCTGCTCGATCATGCTGGCGACAACGAAACGCTGGCCACCGTGAACGTGTTGAACGGTTTGTCCGAGAAGGAAAAAGCGCGCTTTCGCAGCCTGGACCGCATGCAATTGCGCGGCCGCGCCGAGCCGGTGCATGTGCACCTGCTGGAACCCGAGCGCAAGTTCGGCGACACCGCCACCACCGCCTTCGGCGACATGGCGGTGGTGCCCGAACCCGAAGGCATTCGCCTGGTGTGGCTCGACCTGAACCGCGTCTACACCGGTGCGAGCCTGCCGGTGGTGCTGGGCCGCAGCCCGCAAGCGGCTTACTGCATCGACGACAACCGCGTGTCGCGCTCGCATGCGCGCATCGACTGGCACGGCGGCACCTTCCAGCTCACCGACCTGAGCTACAACGGCACTTATGTGCGCTTCGACAACGACCCCGAGATCATCAGCCTGCGGCGGGGCAGTTGCACGCTGCACGCCAGCGGCATCATCGGCCTGGGCACGGCGCCGGTCGACCCGATGAGCCCGAGCGTGCGCTTCGAGGTGATGAAGTTCGGCGACACGCAGCCGCAGCGTGCCTCCGAGTTCGCGCCGAACGGGCAAAATGGCCAGGCCGGGCCAAACCTCCACGGCGAACACGAACCCCACGGGCGCAAGGCTTGAGGCCTGCACGGTGTTCGGCTCGCGGCCGGCACCCTTGTTGACAACACCGCTGCCCGTGAGCCGCGCAGCAGCCCCGCTTCACCATGAGTTTTTCTCCTGAACCGCCTTACGTGCACGGCACCGCGCCGGCCACTGCGGTGCTGTTGTGCAACCTGGGCACGCCCGACGCCCCCACCGCGCCGGCACTGCGCCGCTACCTGGCGGAGTTTTTGAGCGACCGGCGCGTGGTCGAGATCCCGCGCGCGCTGTGGTGGCTGATCCTGCACGGCGTGATCCTGCGCGTGCGGCCGGCCAAGTCGGCCGCCAAGTACGCCAGCATCTGGCTGCCTGAGGGCTCGCCGCTGAAGGTCTGGACCGACCGCCAAGCCACCCTGCTGCGCGGCTACCTCGGCGAGCGCGGCCACCGCGTGCGGGTGCGTTACGCAATGCGTTATGGCAACCCTTCCATCGCCTCGGTGCTGGACGAGCTGAAGTCGCACGGCGTCACGCGCGTGCTGGTGCTGCCGGCTTACCCGCAGTACTCGGGGCCGACGACCGCCAGCGTCAGCGACGCGGTCTATGACTGGGCGCAGAAGGTGCGCAACGTGCCCGAGCTGCGTTTCGTCAACCGCTACCACGACGACACGGGCTACATCGCAGCACTCGCCAAGCGCGTCACCGACCATTGGTTCGTCCATGGCCGCCCCGACAAGCTGGTGCTGACCTTCCACGGGGTGCCCAAGCGCACGCTCACGCTCGGCGACCCGTACCACTGCGAGTGCCTGAAGACCGCGCGGCTGCTGCGCGAGAAGCTCGGCCTGCCGGCCGAGCAGGTGGTGGTCACGTTCCAGAGCCGCTTCGGCAAGGCCGAGTGGCTGCAGCCCTACACCGAGCCGACGCTGGTGTCGCTGGCGCAGAAGGGCGTGAAGCGGGTGGATGTGATGTGCCCCGGCTTCACGTCGGACTGCCTGGAGACGCTGGAGGAGATCAACCAGGAGGCGCGCGAGGCCTTCCTGCACGCTGGCGGCGCGGAGTTCCACTACATCGAGTGCCTGAACGACCAGCACGAGTGGATTGCGGCGCTCGCGGGCGTGGCCATCCAGCACATGGGCGGCTGGCCGACTCAGGTGCCCGCGGACGAGCAGGCGGTTCAACAAGCGCTGGAAGCGACGCGCCAGCGCGCGCTGGCGCGCGGCGCCACAGCTTGACCGATCTTCAGCGGTGGTTCGGCCGGCCCGCCGAGCGTGCGATCAACCTGCCCGGCCTTTGCGCCACTTCAGCAAGCGCGGCAGCACCAGGATCGCGATCACCACGACGATGAGCGCCGCCGACATCGGCCGCTCCAGGAACACGCTCCACTTACCCTCGCCGATCGACAGCGCGTTGCGCATCTGCGCCTCGGCCAGCGGCCCCAGGATCATGCCGACGACGACCGGCGCGGTCGGGAAGTCGAAGCGCCGCATCACCACGCCGAGCAGGCCGATGGCGTACAGCAGCACCAGGTCGAACGCCGACTGACGCATGCCGTACACGCCCACCGTCGCGAAGATCAGGATGCCGGCGTAGAGCTGTGCCTTGGGGATCTTCAGCAGCTTGACCCACAACCCCACCAGCGGCAGGTTCAGCACCAGCAACATCACGTTGCCGATGTAGAGCGAGGCGATCAGCGCCCAGACCAGCGCGCCGTTCTTGTCGAACAACTGCGGCCCGGGCTGGATGCCGTAGTTCTGGAACGCGCCGAGCAGGATGGCGGTGGTGTTGGAGGTGGGAATGCCCAGCGTGAGCAGCGGAATCAGCGTGGCGGTGATCGCCGCGTTGTTGGCCGCCTCCGGGCCGGCCACGCCTTCGATGGCGCCGGTGGTGCCGAATTCTTCCGGGTGCTTGGAGAGCTTCTTCTCAGTCGAGTAACTCAGAAAGGTCGGAATCTCGCTGCCGCCGGCCGGAATGGTGCCGAACGGAAAGCCGATGAAGGTGGCGCGCAGCCAAGCGGGCACGGAGCGACGCCACTCTGCAGCGGTCATGTGCACCTTGCTCATCTTGTTTTGCGACTCAACCGTTTTGCCTTCGTACAGCACGGCGTACAGCGCCTCGCCGACGGCAAAGAGGCCGACCGCGATCAGCACCACCTCCAGCCCGTCGAGCAACTCCGGCACACCGCCGGTGTAGCGCGCCTGGCCGGTGATCTGGTCCAGCCCCACCAGCCCCATCGTGAGGCCGATGAACAGCGCCGTCAGGCCGCGCAGTGTGCTCTTGCCCAGCACCGCGCTGACCGTGCAGAAGGCCAGCACCATCAGCATGAAGTACTCCGGCGGGCCGAGCCGCACGGCGTACTCGGCCACCACCGGCGCGAAGAAGGTGACTAGCACCGTGGCGATCGTGCCGGCGACGAACGAGCCGATGGCGGCGGTGGCCAGCGCCGCACCGGCGCGGCCGTGCTTGGCCATCTTGTTGCCTTCCATGGCCGTGACCATGGAGCCCGCCTCGCCCGGTGTGTTCAGCAGGATCGAGGTCGTCGAGCCGCCGTACATCGCGCCGTAGTAGATGCCGGCGAAGAAGATCATCGAGGCGGTCGCCTCCACCTTCAGCGTGATCGGCAGCAGCATCGCCACCGCGGTGGCCGGCCCGATGCCGGGCAGCACGCCGACGGCCGTGCCGATCGTGCAACCCACCAACGCCCACAGCAGGTTGATCGGCGTGCCCGCCGTGATGAAGCCCTGCAGCAGGTTGTTCCAGGTCTCGGTCATGCCCGTTCGACCTTCGTCACAACCAGCCGGTGGACGTCAGTCCGGGCAGGTTGATCGCCAGCAGCTTGGTGAACATCCAGTACACCGGCGCAGCGATCAGGAAGCCGATCAGCGCGTTCTTCAGCCACGCTGCGGGCCGCAGGTCGAGCCGCCCCTGCGCCGACGTGAAGCCCTGCGCCGCCAGCATGAAGCACAGCGTGCAGCTCAGGATGAAGCCGACGGTGGTGATCAGCGCAGCGTTCAGCAGCACGCCGACTGAAACCCATACGAAGCCGGGCCAGTGGCCGGTTGCTGCGCCGCTGGGCTCGTCCATGTCGCGAAAGCCGCTGGTCAGCGCCTCGCGCAACAGGAACACGCCACACAGCGCGAGCACCACGGCCACCACCCACGGCAGGAAGTTCGGGCCGACGCCGGCGTAACCCGCGTCGGAGCTGATCTGCGTCGCACCCGCGGCGAGCAGTCCGCTCAGCGCCAGCGTGCCCAGGCCGATCGCGGTCTGCGGCTTCACGCCGGCCCCTGGCCCGACGGGTAGGGCGGTCGATCCCCATGTGCCCTGGGGATCGCCGGATGGGGCCGGCCCGCCGCAGCGACTGCCATCACACCATGCCGGACTTGACCATCACCGCGCGCAGGCTCGCAAACTCATCGTCGACGAACTTGTCGAACGCCGGGCCGCTGAGCAGGGCCGGCGTCCAGTTGTTCTTCTCCATCGACTCGGCCCAGGCCTTGCTCTTGGTGGCCTTGATCACCATGTCCGTCAGCACCTTGCGCTGCTCGGCGGTGATGCCGGCGGCGCCATACACGCCGCGCCAGTTGCCCAGCACCACGTTGACGCCCTGCTCTTTCAGCGTCGGCACGTCGATGCCCTTCAGGCGCGTCTCCGACGTGACCGCCAGCGCGCGCATCTTGCCGGTGTTGATGTACTCGGCGAACTCGCTGTAGCCGCTGCCGCCCACCGTGACGTTGCCGCCCAGGATGGCCGCGGTGGCTTCTCCGCCCCCACGGAAGGCGACGTAGTTGATCTTGGAAGGATCGACGCCCACCTCGCGCGCGATCATCGCCGCAGCAATGTGCTCGGTCGATCCGCGCGAGCCGCCGCCCCACTTCACGCTGCCGGGGTCCTTCTTCATCTGCTCGATCACGTCCTTCATCGTCTTCAGCGGCGAGTTGGCCGGCAGCACGAAGACGTTGTACTCGCTGGTCAGCCGCGCGATCGGCGTGGCCTGGCTCAGGCTCACCGGCGGCTTGCCGGTGATGATGCCGCCCAGCATCACCGCGCCCATCACCATCAGCGCGTTCGGGTCACCTTTGCTGCCGTTGACGAACTGCGCCAGGCCGATGGCGCCTGCCGCGCCGCCCTTGTTGTCGAAGCTGACCGAAGCAGCCACGCCGGCGTCTTGCAACGCCTTGCCGAGCGCACGGCCGGTGGTGTCCCAGCCGCCGCCGGGGTTGGCGGGGATCATCATCTTCAGGTTGGCGCTCGCCAAAGCCAGGTTCGGCAGGCCACCGGTGGCCGCCAGCGCAGCCAGGGCCTTCAAGAAAGTATCGCGACGCATCAGCGTTCTCCTGCAGTAGACACAACAGCCGCGATGTTCGCGGCAAAGTCTGTCACTCGGCTGTCCAAGGACCTAGGACAAACACCAACGAGGGCCGCGCGGCAGCGTCTGGGGAGCGGCCCGAGCTTCGCCTGGACAGACGCACCGCGCCAATCACTCCCGGAACGTGGCTCGACCCCCACAAGATGGGGGATCACCCCATGGGCTAGGGGTTTGTCAGATCGAGCCGCGCGCTGAAACTGGGGTTTCAAATTGTTTCAGGGGCGGCTGAATGAGAAAAACACAAACCCTCCTTCCGGCACTCGCCGCGGCGGCAATCCTGGCCGCGTGCGGCGGCAGCGACGCACCCGAGGGAACCGAAAGCACATCGGAGGGCGGGCGCAAAACGGCGCTGGCCACCGCCGCGCCGGGCACCGGGCAGTGGACGCCGCTGATCCCGCTGTCGCTGGTGCCGGCGGCGGCGGCCAACCTGCCCGACGGCAAGGTTGTGCTCTGGTCGTCAGAGACACGCTTCTCTTTCAGCGCCAGCGGCCGGACCTACACAACGATCTACGACCCGGTGACCAACACCGCGGCCGAAACGCTCGTCAGCAACACCGGCCACAACATGTTCTGCCCCGGCACCAGCAACCTGCCCGACGGGCGGCTGCTGGTCAACGGCGGCATCGACTCGGGCAAGACCAGCCTGTACAACGCCACCACCAACACCTGGTCGACGGGCGCGACGATGAACATCGCGCGCGGCTACCAGGCCAACTGCGTGCTCGAGGACGGTTCGGTCTTCACGCTCGGTGGCTCGTGGTCGGGCGGCGTGGGCAACAAGCACGGCGAGGTCTGGACCGAGGCCGCCGGCTGGCGGCGCCTGAGCAGCGTGCCGATCACGCCGATGCTGTCCAGCGACCCGTCGCGCGGCTTCGGTGGCGACAGCCACTTCTGGATGTTCCCCGCGCCGAACGGCCGTGTGTTCCATGCCGGCCCGGGCATCAACATGCACTGGATCGGCACCCAGGGCAACGGTAGCGTGACGCCCGCCGGCCCGCGTGGCGACGACCAGTTCAGCGTCAACGGCAACGCCGTGATGTACGACATCGGCAAGATCCTCAAGACCGGCGGCGGCCCGGCGTACGAAGGTACGAACGCGAACGCGAATTCGTACATCATCGACGTCAACGACGGCGCCACCGTGCGCAAGATCGCGCCGATGGCGTACGCGCGCGTGTTCCACAACAGCGTGGTGTTGCCCAACGGGCAGGTGCTGATCGTCGGCGGGCAGACGTACGCCAACGCCTTCACCGACAACTTCGCGGTGCTGCGCCCCGAGCTTTTCGACCCAGTGACCGAAACCTTCACGCTGATGCCGCCGATTGCGGTGGGCCGCAACTACCACAGCGTGGCGCTGCTGCTTCCCGATGCGCGCGTCATGTCCTCCGGCGGCGGGCTGTGCGGCCAGGGATGCGCAGCCAACCACCCCGACCTGCAGATCCTGTCGCCGCACTACCTGTTCAATGCCGACGGCTCGCCGGCCACGCGCCCGGTCATCACCTTGGCGCCAGCGAGTGCGACGCACGGCACGCGCATCAACGTCAGCACCGACTCAACCATCGGTTCGTTCTCGCTCGTGCGCCTGTCGTCGACCACGCACGCGGTGAACAACGACCAGCGCCGCGTCCCGCTGACCTTCACGGCCGGCGCGGGCAACAGCTACCAGCTCGACATCCCGTCCAACCCCGGCGTGGTGACCCCTGGCTACTACATGCTGTTCGCGATGAACGCCGACGGCGTGCCGTCGATCTCGCGCTCGATCCAGATCACCGGCACCGGCGCACCGCGCATCACCCACCCGGGCGACCAGTCGGGCGTGCTCAACGCCGGCGTGAACCTGCCGCTCTCGGTGAGCGCCGCCACCAGCTTTGCCGCCACCAACCTGCCGCCCGGCCTGGCCATCAACGCCGCCACCGGCACCGTCAGCGGCATTCCCACCCAGCCCGGCCGCTACAACGTGACGCTGACGGCGAGCAACGCCACCGCCGCGACGAGCACGACGCTGATCTGGACCATCGCCGCACCCGGCTCGGGCGTGCAGTTCGTGCGCCTCGAAGCGCTGAGCGAGGTGGCCGGCAACCCGTGGACCTCGATGGCCGAGTTCAACCTGCTCGACACCAGCGGCGGCGCCATCGGTCGCAGCGGCTGGATCGTCAGTGCCGACAGCGTTGAGCTCGCCGGCGAGAACGGCGCCGCGGCGAACGCCGTCGACGGCAATGCCGCCACCTTCTGGCACACCCAGTGGCAGGCGGCCAACCCGGTTCACCCGCACACCTTCACCGTCAACATGGGGCAGGTGCGCACGCTCGGCGGCTTCCGCTACCTGCCGCGCAGCGGCGGCGGCAACGGCACGATCGCTGCGTGGCGCTTGCACACCAGCCTGGACGGCGTGAACTGGACGCAGGTCGCCGAAGGCAACTTCACCACCGCCGGCAACAACGCGGCCGAGAAGACGGTGATGTTCGCCGCCCCGCCGCCCAACCAGCCGCCTACGCTGCAGGCGGTCGCCGACCAGAGCGGCTTGGCGGGCCAGTCGATTGCGCCGCTGTCGTTGCGAGGCGCCGACCCCGACGGCGATGCACTGACCTACGCCGCCAGCGGCCTGCCCGCAGGCCTGGGGTTGAACGCCACCAGCGGGGCGATCTCCGGCGCACCGACGAGCGCGGGCAGCTTCAACGTCAGCGCCACAGTCAGTGACGGCCGCGGCGGCGTGGCGAGTCGCTCGTTCGTGTGGACGATCTCGCCGGCCTCGCTGGCCGTCAACCCCGTGCTCGCGCCACCGGTGGCCGCCGGCAGTGTTGCCTCCTTCACCGTCAGCTCCAATGGCACGGGCGTGACCTACCGCTGGAACTTCGGCGACGGCACGCCGACCACGGCCGACAGCACCTCGGGCAGCGCCAGCCATACGTATGCGGCGCCGGGGCTGTACACCATCACCGTCACCGCCACCGACGCGCTCGGCCGCGTCGAGACGCTGTTCTTCACGCAGGCGATCTTTGCGTCGCCGTCGGGTACGGCGCAGCCAACGCATTCGAGCAATGTCGTGCTTGAGCGTCGTGCCGGCGCCAATGCCCGCGTGTGGCTCGTGAACCAGGACAACGACAGCGTCAGCGTGTTCGACGCGGTCACCTCCGCGCGGCTCGCCGAAATTGCGGTCGGAGCCGCGCCGCGCAGCGTGGCGGTGGCGCCGGACGGTCGCGTCTGGGTCACGAACAAGGGCAGCGCCAGCATCAGCATCGTCAGCCCGAGCACGCTGGCGGTGGTGCAGACCGTGAGCCTGCCGCGCGCCAGCATGCCGTTCGGCCTGGCCTTCGCGCCCAACGGCAGCGCGGCGTACGTGGCCCTGGAAGCCAGCGGCCAACTGCTGCGCCTGGACGTGGCCAGCGGCGCCACGCTGGCCGCGGTGGACGTGGGCGCGAACCCACGCCAGTTGTCGGTCACCGCGGCGAGCGACCGCGTGCTGGTGTCGCGCTTCATCTCACCAGCCTTGCCCGGCGAAGGCACGGCCAGCGTGCAGACGCAGGCCGGCGGCGCGCCCCGCGGCGGCGAGGTGGTGGTGGTGAATGCCGCCATGGCCGTCGAACGCATGATCGTGCTGCAACACAGCGAGCGGCCCGACTCCACCGCGCAAGGCCGCGGCCTGCCCAACTACCTGGGCGCGGCGGTGATCTCGCCCGACGGCCGCAGCGCCTGGCTGCCGTCCAAGCAGGACAACGTACAACGCGGCGCCTTGCGCGATGGTCTGCCGCTCGACTTCCAGAACACGGTGCGGGCCATCACCTCGCGCATCGATCTGGCGAGCCTGAGTGAGGACGCCGCCGCGCGCGTGGACCACGACAACTCCAGCCTGGGCAGCGCCGCGGTGTTCCACCCGAGTGGCGCCTACCTTTTCGTCGCACTGCAGACGAGCCGCCATGTGGCGGTGATCGACCCGGTGAGCCGCAGCGAGATCCTGCGCTTCGACGCCGGCCGCGCGCCCGACGGGCTGACGATCTCGGCCGACGGCCTGCGCCTGTTCGTCAACAACTTCATGGACCGCACGCTCGGCGTGTTCGACCTGACGAGGCTCGTGAACTACGGCGAGTCGGTCGTCAACCCGGTCGCCGCGCCGGGGGCCGTGGCGACCGAACGCCTCACCGCGCAAGTGCTGAACGGCAAGCGCCTGTTCTACGACGCCCGCGACACCCGTCTTGCGCGCGACGCCTACATGAGCTGCGCCAGTTGCCACAACGACGGCGGCCACGACGGCCGGGTGTGGGACTTGACCGGCTTCGGCGAAGGCCTGCGCAACACCATCAGCCTGCGCGGCCGTGCCGGTCTGGGCCACGGCTCGCTGCACTGGAGCAACAACTTCGACGAGGTGCAGGACTTCGAGGGCCAGATCCGCAACCTGGCCGGCGGCACCGGCTTGATGAGCGATGCGCAGTTCACCACCGGCACGCGCAGCCAGCCGCTGGGCACCGCCAAGGCCGGCGTGTCGGCCGACCTGGATGCGCTGGCGGCTTACGTGGCCTCGCTCAACACCTTCGATGCCAGCCCGCTGAGGCCGGATGCATCGACCCTGTCGGCCGCCGCCACGGCAGGCCGGGCCGTCTTCACCACGATGAACTGCGCGTCTTGCCACAGCGGCACCGCGTTCAGCAGCAGCGGGGCGAACACTTTGTCCAACGTCGGCACGCTCAAGGCCAGCAGCGGGCAGCGGCTGGGCGCAGCGCTCACCGGCATCGACGTGCCGACGCTGCGCGACGTGTGGGCCACCGCGCCGTACCTGCACGACGGCTCGGCCGCCACGCTGGACGATGCGGTGCGCTCGCACAACAACGTGAGCGTCGCCGCTGGCGACATGGCCAACCTGGTGGCGTACCTGAAGGAGATCGGCAGCGATGAAGCGGCTGCGCCGTCCTCGGTGGTGGCCAACGGGCTGACCGGCAGCTACTTCAACAACATCACGTTGACCGGCACGCCGGTGCTGACGCGCACCGAGGCCGTCAACTTCAACTGGGGCACCGGCTCGCCGGGCGCCGCCGTGAATGCGAACAACTTCTCGGCGCGCTGGAGCGGCACGGTGGCGCCGACGACGAGTGGCAACTACCGCTTCCGGACGAATTCGGACGATGGCGTGCGGCTGTGGGTCAACGGCGTGCAGGTGATCAACAACTGGACCGACCACGCGCCCACGCTGAACACCAGCGCCGCGATCAACCTGGTGGCCGGGCAGCGCTACACAATTCAGCTCGAATACTACGAGCGGGGTGGCGGTGCGGTGATGCAGTTGCGCTGGCAGCGGCCCGGCACCACCGGCTACGTGGCGATTCCGGCGGCGAGCCTGTTCACGAATTGATCGCGTTGCCGATGTCGATCGCCTCCGACCCGCGCCGGACGGCTCTGGCCAGGGCCTGCTGGCTGGCCGGCTTGCTCGCCGGCTTGCTCGCCTCAGCCGCAGGCGCCGCCGCGCAGGCGCCCGACGCCGAACGCGGCCGGCGCTTGTTCCACGGCGAGCTGCCGTTGACAGCCAAGATCGCGGGCCACACGTCCGCGCTGCCCGCCCAAGCCAGCCGCTGCGTGAACTGCCACGCCGCGGGCTCGGCGCCGCCCCCTAGCCCATCGGCGGGCGCCAGCAGTGCCTCGACCTCGTCCTTCGGCCCGGCCCTGGACGCCCGCCTGCTGTTGCAGGACGCCCGCCGCCGCGGCGGCCCGCCGTCGCGCTACGATGAAGCGGCACTGTGCAAGCTGCTCACCACCGGCATCGACCCGGCCTACATCATCATCCCCGCCAGCATGCCCCGCTACGAACTCTCACCTGCCGACTGCAAGGCGCTGTGGATCTTCCTGACCCGGCCGGCGCGCTGAACGCACACCCTGCGGCCGCCGACAGGCTGCCGCGCCGCCGCCTGCTGGCGGCTGGCGCGCTGGCGTTGCTCGCGAGCCGCCACGGCGCGACGGCTGCGCACGAGTCGGCCGGCCCCGTGCTCCCGCGCGAGCGGCCTGCCAACTTGCGCCTGAGCCTGGTCGAGGGCGATGGCAGCAACCCCGGCAGCGGCAAGCCCGCGTTGCTGCACAACCTGCTCAAAGGCAACGTCACCGCGCTGCAACTCATGTTCACCGGCTGCAGCGCGACCTGCCCGATCCAGGGCGCGATCTTTGCCGACGCGCAAGCGCGCCTCGCGTCGGCCGACAAGCAGCTTCGCCTGCTGTCGATCTCGATCGACCCGCTGAGCGACGACGCGCCCGCGCTGGCGCGCTGGCTGGCCCGCTTCGGCGCGCAGCCGCAACGCTGGTCGGCGGCAGCGCCGGCGGTGCGCGACGTGGACCCGATGCTGGACTTCCTGCGCGGCCGCGCGGTCGGCGCCGATCGGCACACGGCGCAGGCTTATCTGTTCGACCGCCAGGGGCGCCTGGCCTTTCGCACCGTGGACATGCCGCCCGGCGGCGAATTGGTTCGGCTGATGCAGGCGCTCGCGGCGGCGGCCTGACGCAGCGCCGCAGCGACCGCCCGCAGGACTTGGGACGGCCCGTCAGGGCGAGGTTGCGAATACCTGGCCGCCGGACCTTGGGAGCGCCCGACAATGCGCCCCTGCGCATTGCCGCCGCCCTCTGCCGCCCCTGTCATGAAGCTGCTGCTGATCGAAGACAACCCCGCCATGCGCACGACGCTGCAGCGCAGCTTCGAGCGCCGCGGCATGCAGATCGTGACTTGCGACGACGGCGCCCGCGCGCTCGACCGCTGGCACGCGAGCAGGCCCGACGTGGTGCTGCTCGACCTCAGCCTGCCGGGCCTGGACGGCCTGGAGGTGCTGGCCCGCGCACGCGCCGCGGGGCTGCGCACCCCGGTGCTGATCCTGACGGCGCGCGGCACGGTGGGCGACCGCATCCTCGGCCTGAACACCGGCGCCGACGACTACCTGCCCAAGCCGTTCGACCTGGACGAACTCGAGGCGCGCGTGCGGGCGCTCGTGCGGCGCTCGGCCGCCGCGCTGGCCGATGACACGCGCACCGAACCCACCGCCGCCGAGTTCTGCGGCCTGCGCTGCGACAGCCGCAGCGGTGCGGTCTACTTCAACGGCCAAGTGCTCGACCTGCCGCCGCGCGAACTGGCACTGCTGCGCAGCCTGCTCGCCCGGCCCGGACACGCGGTGGCACGCGAGCGGCTGCTCGAAGCCGTGTTCCCTGGCGAACTGCAGGTGCAGGCCGAAGCGATCGAGGTGGTGGCCTACCGGCTGCGCAAGAAGCTCGCGCACACCGGCGCACAACTGGTCACCTTGCGCGGGCTGGGCTACCTGTTGAAGGCCAGCGCGTGAAGGTGCCGCTCTTTCACGGCACCGTGCGCAGCCTGTCCCTGCGCAGTTTCCTGCTGCTCGGCATCTTGCTGCCGATGGGCGTCTTCATCGTGATCAACACCGTGAGCCTGTACCAGCAGGCGCTGCGGGCGGCCGACACGGCCTACGACCGCACCCTGCTCGCGTCGGCCAAGTCGATCGGCGAACTGCTGGAGGTCACCGGCACCGGCGCCGAGGCGCAGCTCAAGGCCACCGTGCTCTATTCGGCGCTCGAACCGTTCGAGGCCGACAACCGCAGCCGCATGTTCTACAAGGTCACCGGCTTCCAGGGCGAGATGAGTTCAGGCTTCGCCGATCTGCCGGCGTGGCGCGGCACGTTGCCGACAAAGGGCCTGTACGCAGCGCTGGTGGACTTCTACAACGACGAGTACCGCGGACAGCCGGTGCGCGTGGCGGTGCTGCTGCAGCCGGTGTCGGGCGTCGGTGGCCACGGCATGGCGACGATCCAGGTGGCCGAGACGCTGGAGCTGCGCCAGACGTTGGCACGCCAGATCCTGATCGACACCCTGTGGCGCCAGGCCGCGCTGGTGGCGGTGATCGCAGCACTGGTGTTCGTGGTGGTGCAGCGCGCCACGCGGCCGGTGCGCGAGCTGAGCGAGCGCCTGACCGCGCGCGACGAGAACGACCTGCAGCCGCTGGCCACCGCCGACGCGCCGCGTGAGCTGCAGCCGCTGGTGCACGCCACCAACCACGTCATGGCGCGGCTGGCGCACCTGCTGGAGCACCAGAAGCGTTTCGTGCGCGACACCTCGCACCAGTTGCGCACGCCGCTGGCGGTGCTGAAGACGCAGCTCCAGTCGGCCCAGCGCGGCGACGTGGCGCCGGCGCAGGCCTTGGCCGAAATGAGCCACACCGTCGCGCGCGCCACCGAACTGGCCAACCAGATGCTGGCGCTGGCCAAGGTCGAGCAACTGCGCCAGCAGACCGACGCGACCGTGCTCGACTGGGCCGACGTCGTGCGCGCGGTGGCACTCGACCTGTCGGCGCTGATCGCCGAGGCGCGGCTCGACTTCTCGATCACCACCGTGCCGTCGCCGGTGCGCGCGCACGAATGGGCGCTGCGCGAGCTGACGCGCAACCTGCTGCACAACGCGATCAAGCAGACGCCGGTCGGCTCGCGGCTGGCGGTGAGCCTGACGAACACGCAAACGAACCTGCAAGCCAGCCCGCACGCGGGCCCGCAAGCTGACCCGCAAGCTGACCTGCACACGAGAGGCCCCTGGGCCTGCCTGACCATCGCCGACAGCGGCCCCGGGCTCGGCCCAGCGCAACGCGAGCGGCTGTTCCAGCCCTTCGCATCGGGCGCGGGCGACGCGCGCAGCGGCTCCGGTTTGGGGCTGGCCATCTGCCATGGCATCGTCGAGTCGCTGCACGGCAGCATTGCGCTCGACAACCGCGAGGAAGAGGGGCGCGTCGTGGGGCTGGATGCCATCGTGCGGCTTCGGCTGGCTCACAATTCGGCCGCACCCCTCGCCACCGCCATGACCACCCACTTGGCGGCCTGACGGCGAAACCGAATCCGATCGACCACCCCCTGAACGACAGGCCGAACCCGACGATGCAGAACGACAAGAAGCCACCCGACTCCGCGCCCGGCGACCGGGTTCGCCTGGACAAGTGGCTCTGGGCCGCACGCTTCTTCAAGACCCGCGGCCTGGCGGGCGACGAGATCGGCAAGGGCCGCGTCGATGTGAATGGGCAGGCGGCCAAGGCGTCGAAGGAGCTGCGCGTCGGCGACCTCGTGAGCCTGCGCCAGGGCGAGGTGCTGCGCACCGTTGAGATCCGGGCTCTGGGCGTGCAGCGCGGGCCGGCACCGGTCGCCCAGGCGATGTATGAAGAAACCGCCGACAGCCTGGCGCAGCGCCAGAAGATCGCCGCCCAACGCCGCCTCAACCCGGAGCCGGCGCTGAGCATCGAGCAGGGCCGGCCGACCAAGCGCGACCGGCGCCAGCTGGCCGACTGGAACCGCTGGAGCGCCACGGCCGACGAGTGACCCCTGCCGCGGCCCGAGGCGCAAACCCCATCACGGATCGGCTCGCCGCGGGCCCTGCGGCCAGCACCTCTTCACTTGACCCTCTTGAATCTGAGGGCAATGCCACCAGATCGACGGCTGCGGAGAACCTGTCACCGATGTCAAACCACGAACCCACCCCCCCCAACCCCGACCTCGCCGACCAGGCAGGCATGGCGCCCGCGGCAGAGCCTGAACCGGCTGATCTGAGCCTCGCAACCCGCCTGGCCGAGCTGGAGGCGCGCCACGCCGACGTGTCCGACGCCTTCCTGCGCGCCAAGGCCGAGGCCGAGAACACCCGCCGCCGCGCCGAAGACGAAATCTCGAAGGCGCGCAAGTACGCCGTCGAGAGCTTCGCCGAGAGCCTGCTGCCGGTGAAGGACAGCCTGGAGGCGGCGATCGCGATTCAATCCGCCACGCCCGAGCAGTTGCTCGAAGGCGTGCACGCCACTTTGCGGCAGCTCGCCGCGGCGCTGGAGCGCAACAAGGTGCTGGAGATCAACCCGGCCCCCGGCGTGAAGTTCGACCCCCACCAGCACCAGGCCATCAGCGTGGTGCCTGCCCAGCAGGAAGCCAACACGGTGGTGACGGTGCTGCAAAAGGGCTACGTCATCTCCGACCGTGTGCTGCGACCGGCCTTGATCACGGTGGCCGGCGCCGGCTGAAAGACGCGAACGATCATCAGGCCGTTTCCACATTGCGGCGATTGCGACGAATGCGACGACCGCGGGCCCTTGAAAGCCCACACCTTATCCACAACTCCAAGACAACCGAATATCGCTTTCAGGAGCACGCGACATGGCAAAAATCATCGGCATCGACCTCGGCACCACCAATTCGTGCGTGGCGATCATGGAAGGCAACACCACCAAGGTGATCGAGAACAGCGAGGGTGCGCGCACCACGCCGTCGATCATTGCCTACCAGGAAGACGGCGAGATCCTCGTCGGCGCCTCGGCCAAGCGCCAAGCCGTGACCAACCCGAAGAACACGCTGTACGCGGTGAAGCGCCTGATCGGCCGCAAGTTCACCGAGAAGGAAGTGCAGAAGGACATCGACCTGATGCCCTACAAAATTGCCGCCGCCGACAACGGCGACGCCTGGGTCGAGGTGCGTGGCAAGAAGCTCGCACCCCAACAGGTCAGCGCCGAAGTGCTGCGCAAGATGAAGAAGACCGCCGAGGACTATCTTGGCGAAGAAGTGACCGAGGCCGTCATCACCGTGCCCGCGTACTTCAACGACGCGCAGCGGCAAGCCACCAAAGACGCCGGCCGCATCGCGGGCCTCGACGTCAAGCGCATCATCAACGAGCCGACCGCGGCGGCACTTGCCTTCGGCCTGGACAAGCACGGCAAGGGCGACCGCAAGATCGCCGTCTACGACCTGGGCGGCGGCACCTTCGACATCTCGATCATCGAGATCGCCGACGTGGACGGCGAGATGCAGTTTGAAGTGCTGTCGACCAACGGCGACACCTTCCTGGGCGGCGAAGACTTCGACCAGCGCATCATCGACTACATCATTGCCGAGTTCAAGAAAGAACAAGGCGTCGACCTGGGCAAGGACGTGCTGGCCCTGCAGCGCCTGAAGGAAGCCGCCGAGAAGGCCAAGATCGAACTCAGCAACGGTGCGCAGACCGACATCAACCTGCCCTACGTGACGGCCGATGCCTCGGGCCCGAAGCACCTGAACATCAAGCTCTCGCGCGCCAAGCTCGAAGCGCTGGTCGATGAGCTGATCGAGCGCACGATTGCGCCGTGCCGCACCGCCATCAAGGACGCGGGTGTGGCCACGAGCGCGATCGACGACGTGATTCTCGTCGGCGGCATGACGCGCATGCCCAAGGTGCAGGAGAAGGTCAAGGAGTTCTTCGGCAAGGAGCCGCGCAAGGACGTCAACCCCGACGAAGCCGTGGCCGTGGGCGCCGCCATTCAAGGCCAGGTGCTGTCGGGCGACCGCAAGGACGTGCTGCTGCTGGACGTGACGCCGCTCTCGCTGGGCATCGAGACGCTCGGCGGCGTGATGACGAAGATGATCAAGAAGAACACGACCATCCCGACCAAGTTCGCGCAGACCTTCAGCACCGCCGACGACAACCAGCCGGCGGTGACGATCAAGGTCTACCAGGGCGAGCGCGAGATGGCCTCGGGCAACAAGAGCCTGGGCGAGTTCAACCTCGAGGGCATTCCGCCGTCGCCGCGCGGCATGCCGCAGATCGAGGTCACGTTCGACATCGACGCGAACGGCATCCTGCACGTCGGCGCGAAGGACAAGGCCACGGGGAAGGAAAACAAGATCACCATCAAGGCGAACTCGGGCCTGACCGAGGACGAGATCCAGAAGATGGTGAAGGACGCCGAACTCAACGCCGCCGAGGACAAGAAGAAGCTCGAACTCATCCAGGCGCGCAACTCGGCCGACGCGATGGTCCACAGCGTGAAGAAGAGCCTGGCCGAGCACGGCGACAAGCTCGACGCGCCCGAGAAGGAGAAGATCGAAGCCGCGCTCAAGGAAGCCGAAGAGGCGATCAAGGGTGAGGACAAGGAAGCGATCGACGCCAAGACCGAAGCGCTGATGACCGCGAGCCAGAAGCTCGGCGAGAAGGTCTACGCCGAGAGCCAGGCGGCGCAGGCTGCGGCGGCGGGCGCGGCCGGTGCCGCGCCGGGTGCCGAGGCAGGCGGCGGCGCGCAGGGCGCTGCCAAGGCGGACGACGACAACGTCGTCGACGCCGAGTTCAAGGAAGTCAAGGACAAGAAATGAGCTTGATGGTCACCGGGCTCGGCCCCGGTGGTCCCCGCCGCGTTGGAGCGTGCGGCCGTCAATTGGCGGTCTGCGGCTCGGCGCGGCGTCTTCGTTTCAGGCAATGAACGTGATTCGATGAACAGGTGAGCTGATGGCCAAGCGCGACTACTACGAAACCCTCGGCGTGGCGAAGAACGCGAGCGACGACGACATCAAGAAGGCCTACCGCAAGCTGGCCATGAAGCACCACCCCGACCGTAACCAGGGCGACGGTGCCAAGAAGTCGGAAGAGAAATTCAAGGAGGCCAAGGAGGCCTACGAGATGCTGTCCGACGCGCAAAAGCGCGCCGCGTACGACCAGTTCGGCCATGCCGGCGTCGACCCCAACATGGGCGGCGGCCGGCCCGGGCCGGGGCAGGAAGGCTTCGGCGGGTTTGCCGAGGCCTTCGGCGACATCTTCGGCGACATCTTCGGCGGCCAAGGCGGCCAGGGCGGCCGCCGCGGCCCGGGCGGGCAGCAGGTGTTCCGCGGCGCCGACCTGAACTACGCGATGGAGATCACGCTCGAAGAAGCGGCCGGCGGCAAGGACTCGCAGATTCGCATTCCCTCTTACGAAAGCTGCGAGACCTGCCATGGCACCGGCGCCAAGCCGGGCACCAGCGCCAAGACCTGCGGCACCTGCAGCGGCGCCGGCACGGTCCACATGCGCCAGGGCTTCTTCAGCATCCAGCAGGCCTGCCCGCAGTGCCACGGCACCGGCAAGATCATTCCCGACCCATGCACCACCTGCAACGGGCAAGGCAGGGTCAAGAAGAACAAGACGCTGGAGGTGAAGATCCCCGCCGGCATCAACGAGGGCATGCGCATCCGCTCCACCGGCAACGGCGAGCCGGGCACCAACGGCGGGCCGTCGGGCGACCTGTACATCGAGATCCGCATCAAGCAGCACGAGGTCTTCGAGCGCGACGGCGACGACCTGCACTGCACCGTGCCGGTCGGCCTGACGATGGCCGCCCTCGGCGGCGCCATCGAGGTGCCCACGCTGGGCGGCAACGCCGAGATCGACCTGCCCGAAGGCACCCAGCACGGCAAGACCTTCCGCCTGCGCGGCAAAGGCATCCGCGGCGTGCGCTCCAGCTACCCCGGCGACCTGTACTGCCACGTCAGTGTGGAGACGCCGATCAAGCTGACCGAACACCAACGCAAGCTGCTGAAGGAGCTCGACGATTCGTTCAAGAAGTCGGGGGATCGGCATTCGCCGAATGCGATGTCTTGGACGGATCGGGTGAAGGGCATATTCAAGTAGCGGGTGAGGTGACTTTGCGCCACGTGCCTGCAAGAATGATCGTGGCACCACCTCCTGCAAAGGCACCCGAATGACCACCTCAGGATTCGTCGCTTCGCACGCCAAGGACGCTCAGTTCGAAAGAGGACTCCGCTCCTTCTTCGAGTACCGCGATCTCGGTATCAAGCATGCAACCGACGGCCGTGTCGTCGCACATGTCATCCGATCTGCAGCGGGCTCGGCGTTTTCGAGCCAGCCGCACCTGCACAAGACGACGTTTCAGATGGTCTACGTCTTGAAGGGTTGGATCGAGTTCGAGTACGAGGGCCAAGGCCGGGTGCGGCTCGAAGCCGGCTCGTGCGTGCATCAACCACCGGGTATCCGCCACCGCGAACTGGGGCACAGCGACGACATCGAGATGCTCGAAATCGCTTTGCCTGCTGGCTTTGCGACCGAGGAGGTGGAGTCGGTTCAAACACCAGGGTGAAAGGCACCCTCGCCACGCGTTGCCGCAATGCGCGCTTCGCCGCTCAGTTTCGCCAACTGCACGCTCAGCAGAAATCCGAGGGAACTCCAACGCATTAGGCGGCTGTTTCCTTTTCGTACCAGTCCTGCAGTGCCAGTCCGGCAAAGCCTGCGAAGTCTCGGGTGTTCCGGGTCACCAAGGTCAGTCCACTGGTAACAGCAATCGCAGCGATTTCACCGTCCGTGCGCGGCGCTGGGCGGCTGATGCCGGCGAGCCGCGCGCGTTCTTCGCCCAGCCAGGCTGCCGCCTTCGAGTCGTAGGGCAGCACGCTGGTCCTGGCCACCAAGCCTTCGATCCAGGTCCGGAACCACACGCGACGTGTTCCAGAGGGCAGGCGGGCGCAGCCGAAGAAGAGCTCCTCCAGCGTCGGCGCGCCGATGGCGCAGGCGGCTTCGTGCATTTGCAGCGCCGATGCCAACGCCGGGTTGGGTACCGCCTTGGTCAGTTCCGAGACCACGTTCGTATCGAGCAAGAATCGCAGGGCCATGCGAGTGAGGCTCAGGTGAGATCGGTGACCGACCGCTCGCTCTGATCGCGCAGCCCGCCCAACTCTTCGTCACTGAAGAGCGCGATACCGGCCGAAACGGCCTGCGAACGCAGCGACGAAGTAAAGGCAAGCAGGCCCTCGCGCGGAACCGACAGGCGCTCGTACTCGGCCTCGGACATCAAAACAGCCACGGGCCTGCCACGACGGGTAATCCGAATTGCCTTGCCGGATTCCGCCTGATTGACCAGTTGAGCAAACTGGGACTTGGCTTCGGCAATCGAAAAATCAGGCACGGCACACCTCTTGATGACCATCGAGATGACCATCTTAGGGTCTGCTTTCGCATCGGTCAACACACAATCCTGTTCATCAGAACAAGTCGCCCTGGCCGTCGGCAGCCTGCAGTCGAGGCTTGCGAAACTGCGCTAGATCAAGCTCCACCCGCTCGCGGTTCAGCCCCAACCGCGCCGCCGCCTTGTCGAAGCGCTGGCGCAGCAGTTGCGCCCAAACGCCCTCACCGCGCATGCGCGCGCCGAAGCGGGCGTCGTAGTCGCGGCCGCCTCGCATCTCGCGCACACGCGCCATCACGCGCGCGGCGCGTTCGGGGAAGTGCTGGGCCAGCCACTGCTGGAACAGAGGGTTCACCTCCCACGGCAGCCGCAACACGACGCTGAAGGCCGACGTGGCACCGGCGTCGGCAGCGGCTTGCAGGATGCGCTCGAGTTCGGGCTCGTTGATGAACGGGATGACGGGCGACACGCTCACGCCCACCGGCACGCCGGCCCGGGCCAGCGCCTCGATCGTCTTCAGCCGGCGCTGCGGCGCGGCAGCGCGCGGTTCGAGGATGCGCGACAAGCCGGCATCGAGCGACGTGACCGAGACGTACACCGCCGCGAGCCGGCGCGCGGCCATCGGTGCGATCAGGTCGAGGTCGCGCTCGACGCCGGACGATTTGGTGACGAGCGAGAACGGGTGGCTGCATTCGGCCATCACCTCCAGCACCGCGCGCGTGATGCGCAGCTTGCGCTCGACCGGCTGGTAAGCGTCCGTCGCCGAGCCGATGTTGAGCAGCCGCGGCTCGTAGGCGCGCGCCGCAAACGCTTCGCGCAGGCGCTGGGCGGCGTTGACCTTGGCGATGATGCGGGTCTCGAAGTCCAGGCCCGGCGACAGGTTGAGGTAGCTGTGCGTCGGGCGGGCGAAGCAGTAGACGCAGCCGTGTTCGCAACCTCGGTAGGGGTTGATCGACAGGTCGAACGAGATGTCGAGCGAGTCGTTGCTGGTCAGGATGGACTTGACGCGTTCTTCGATGACCTGCGTGGCCGGCGGCAGCCGCTCCTCGGTGGCGGCTTGGTCGAGCGTGCCCCAGCCGTCGTCCCAGTCTTCGGTGGCGTGCTTGGTGAAGCGGTGCTCGATGGCCCAGGCGGTGCCGCGGCCCTTGCGCGAGCCGGGCTGGGGCAGCTCGACCAGCGGCTGGATCTGGATCTTTTGAGGCGTGTTGCGTGGGTCTGGGTGCGGCGACATACTGTTAATATATACAGCCTCTTGCCGCAGCGCCAGCCCGAACAGGCTCGTGCGCCTTGACTAGGGCCTGTTCACACTACGGGGAGGCACGCGTGACTCAGCAAACGGGCGCCGGCAAGGCTGAAGCAGGCGTAGCCTGCGCTCCGCTTGGCCGTGCCGCAGCCATAGCGGCTGCTATGGCGAGGATTTGCAACGCGGCCGGCGCCCGTTTGCTGAGATCACCCTACGGGCCGGGGTACCCCAAGGCGCTGGGCCGCGTTGCGCCGCTTGCCCGGGCGCCCAGCCCGGGCTGCGCGTCACGCCTTGCCCAGCGCCTTGGGCCACCCCGGCGCGTGCCTCCCCGTAGTGTGAACAGGCCCTAACTCAGCGCCGTCGCACCCTTCGACAGGCCCGGCGTGGCCGGCCGGGCGCGCTCACGCGGGCAGGTTGCGCCGCGCCTTCCACGCACCGAACAGCACGATCAGCCCGGGCACGATGATCATCGCCCAGATGATTTTGTCCAGGTGCAGCTGCACCCACGGGATGTTGCCGAACAGGTAGCCCGCGGTGCCGATGCCGCCGACCCACAGCACGGCGCCGACCACGTTGAACAGCGTGAACTTGCTGCGCGTCATCTCGGCCACACCGGCCACGAACGGGGCGAAGGTGCGCAAAAACGGCATGAAGCGCGCGACGATGATGGTGACGCCGCCGTACTTTTCGTAGAACGCATGCGCCTGGTTGAAGGCGTTGCGGTTGAAGAAGCGCGAGTTCTCCCACTGGAACACACGCGGGCCGAAGTAGCGGCCGATCGTGTAGTTGCACTGGTCGCCCAAAATGGCTGCGGCAATCAGCAGCGCCACCACCAGCGGGAAGTTCATCAGCCCCGCCCCGGCCAGCGCGCCGACGACGAACAGCAGGGAGTCGCCCGGCAAAAACGGCATGACGACGATGCCCGTCTCGATGAAGATGATCATGAACAGCAGCGCGTACACCCAGGCGCCGTAGTTCTGCACGAAGTTGGCCAGGTGCACATCGACGTTGAGGATGAAGTCGATCAGAAAGGCAGCGATTTCCATGGGCCGCGATTATCCCGGCGAGCCGTAGCCCGCTCGCCCGCTTCCTACAATGCGCCGATGAATGCCGTGCTGCAGTTGGCGATGCGCCGCCCGATCCGCGAGCTGCCCGACGAACTGGTGAGCCAGATCGCTGCCGGCGAGGTGGTGGAGCGGCCGGCCTCGGTGGTGCGCGAGCTGGTGGACAACGCGCTGGATGCAGGCGCCACCGAGGTGACGGTGAAGCTGCTGGCCGGCGGCATCCGCGCGGTGGTGGTGGAGGACGACGGCCACGGCATCCCGGCGCTTGAGCTGCCGCTGGCGCTGCGCCGCCACGCCACCAGCAAGATCGCATCGCTGCCCGACCTGGAAAACGTCGCGACGATGGGCTTTCGGGGCGAGGCGCTGGCCGCCATCGCGTCGATCGCCGAGTTGAGTGTGTGCAGCCGCACCGCCGATGCGGCGATGGCACAGCGGCTCGACGCCCGCTCCGGCGAGCTGGCGCCCGCTGCGCGCGGCGTGGGCACCAGCATGGAAGTGCGCGAGCTGTTTTTCAGCACGCCCGCGCGGCGCAAGTTCCTGAAGTCCGAGGCGACCGAGCTGGCCCACTGCATCGACGCCGTGCGGCGGCATGCGCTGGCGCGGCCTGATGTCGGGTTTGCCGTATGGCACGAGGGCAAGCTGGTGCAGCAGTGGCGGCGCGTGGCGGGTGTGGACGGCAACCCACCGATCGTTTCGGGTGGCCGGTCAAGCGGCAGTTCGGGCAGCGGGTCAAACGACGACACGGGTCGCCGGGTGCAGCGCCTGCGCGATGTTCTCGGCGACGACTTCATCGCGCAAAGCCGTGCAGTGGAACTCGACCTGGGCGTGCTGCGCGTCACCGGCCGAGCCGGCCTGCCCGAGGCGGCACGTGCCCGCGCCGACCAGCAGTTTGTGTATGTGAACGGCCGCTTCGTGCGCGACAAGCTGATCGCACACGGCGTGCGCTCGGCCTATGAAGACGTGCTGCACGGCGGGCGGCAACCGGCCTACGCGCTGTTCATCGACATCGCACCCGACCGCGTGGACGTGAACGTGCACCCGACCAAGATCGAGGTGCGCTTTCGCGACTCGCGCGAGGTGCACCAGGCGGTGCGGCGCGCGGTGGGGGCGGCGCTGGCGGTGTCGCGCGCGGGGCTGGGTGGGCCGGGCGGGGCAGTGGGCGAACCGCCCGGCGAGCGTCACGTTGATCGCAGCGGCGAAGTTGCCGTCAGCCGAGGCAGCGGCGCCGCCAACCCAGGCGGCTTCGGTCGCTCCATCGATCGATACGGGCGATACGACGGCGCGTATCAAGCTCGCCTCGGTTTGCAGCAGCTCGGCGTGCTGTATGCGCAAGAGCCGCCGCAGACCTGGGCGGGCCAGCCGCTGGTGCCGGGCGCGCCGCTGTCGACCGGGCTGGGCGGCGCCGGTGCGGCGGCGGCGTTCGACCCCGCCACTGCCGGCGCGACCGCCTCGGCGGCAACAGCCTCGACAACGAGCGCAACAACCACCGCGGCAAGTGCCGTCGGCGACGACTGGCCCCTCGGCCGCGCCATCGCCCAACTCGCCGGCATCTACGTGCTGGCCGAGAACAGCCGCGGCCTGGTGATCGTGGACATGCACGCCGCGCACGAGCGCATCGTCTACGAGCGCCTGAAGCTCAGCCTGGGCAACGCGGCCATCGAAACACAGCCGCTGCTGATCCCGGTGACCTTCCACGCCAGTGCGCAGGAGATCGCCACCGCCGAGGCGCAGGCGCAGCCGTTGCAGCGGCTCGGGCTCGACATCTCGCCGCTCTCGGCCAGCGTGCTGGCGGTGCGCTCGCACCCCGCCGCGCTGGCCGGGGGCGACGTGGTGGCGTTGGCACGCAGCGTGCTGGGCGAGCTGAGCCAGTTCGACGCCAGCAGCGTGATCCAGCGTGCGCAAGACCAGATCCTCTCCACCATGGCCTGCCATGGCGCGGTGCGCGCGAACCGGCAACTCACCCTGGAAGAAATGAACGCGCTGCTGCGCGACATGGAGCGCACCGAGCGCGCCGACCAATGCAACCACGGCCGCCCCACCTGGCGGCAAGTCACCATGAAGGAGCTCGACGCACTGTTCTGGCGCGGCCGATGAATCGACGACGCGCGTCGGGCCAGCACCCGCCCCGTTCGTGACGCTGCGCCCGAGCGCCGCCGCCGATTCGCAAGCCTGCCGTCCACCCGCCTGCAAGCTGCCGCGTTGGGCTGCCAGCGCTCGCCGCCATCCCGGACCCCCTCCCTGCCCTTCCTGCCCTCCCCGCCCCAGCCACCCCGAATCCACCGAACACACCGATGCCCAACCGCTCCACCGTCCTGCGCCGCCGCTGGCCGTTGCTCACCTTGCTCAGCCTGCTGGCCGCCGCGCTGCTCGCCGGCTGCGCTAGCCTCGAAGTGCAGCAACGCAAATGGATCTTCATGCCGGCTTCCGTCACGTCGGGCATGCAGTCGTGGTACGGCGGGCGCACCGACGGCATGGATGACGTGTGGATCGAACACGTCTCGGCCGAAAGCGGCAGAGGAGTCAAGCTGCACGCGCTGTGGCTCGCGCACGAGCAACCCGACGCGCCGGTCTTGCTGTACCTGCATGGCGCGCGGCGCAACGTGGCGGGCAGCGCCTTCCGCATGCGGCACATGCAGGCGCTGGGCTTTGCCGTGCTGGCGGTGGACTACCGCGGCTTCGGCCAGAGCACCGACGAGCTGCCTTCGGAAGCCACCGTCTACGAAGACGCCCGTGCCGCCTGGGCCTGGCTGGAGCGCGAGCACCCCGAGCGCGACCGCTACATCTTCGGCCACTCGCTCGGCGGCGCCATTGCGGTGCACCTGGCCGGCGAAGTGGCCGACTCCAAGGGTTTGATCGTCGAAGGCACGTTCACCTCGATCCCCGAGGTGTTCCAGAGCTTCAAATGGGGCTGGCTGCCGATCACGCCGCTGATCACCCAGCGCTTCGAGGCGGCCGACAAGATCGCGCGGGTGAAGACACCGGTGCTGGTGGTGCACGGCAGCTACGACTCGCTGATCCGGCCCGAACTGGGCCGCAAGCTGTACGAGAAGGCGGCGGGGCCGAAGCGCTTCGTGCTGGTCGAAGGCGGCACGCACTACAGCACCAGCGGCGTGGGCAGAACGCAGTACCGCGAGGCGTTGAAGGCGCTGTTCGGCCTGGGGGCCTGACGGCGCGCGCGCCGGGCGGCACCGGCCGCAACGTGCGCGCCATGCTCCAATCGCGGCATGGTCACGCTCAAACTCAAGCCCGCTCGCGCTGCCGCCAATCCGAAGACGCCCGACGCTGTGGCAGGCGGCCGCGAAGGCCCGCCGAGCATGCCGGGCGCCAACCGCGCGCCGGTGCGCGGCACAGGCTCGGGCGTCAAGAAGCGGCCGACGCTGGCCGAAGCGCAGGCGCAGCGCGCCGAACGCGAGGCGCGCTACCAGGAGCAGTTGCGCCAACGGTACGGCGACCGGCCACCGGCCAGCACCCGGCGCCAACCCGACCACCGCCCGCCGCAGCGCGACGCGCAGCCGGAGCCCACGCGCGGCGCTGAAACGGGGCGCCCAGCTGAACGGCAGCCCGCACGCCAACCCGCGCATCAACCAGCGCATCAACCAGCGCGCCAACTCACGCGCCAGCCTGAGCACCAGCCAGCGCGCCAACCCGCGCGTACGCCCGAGCGCAAGCCTGATCGCCAGCAGGTTCAGCGGCCCGCGGGCCGGCCCGTTCAGCAGCCGCCGACCCCGGCCGTGAACACGGCTTTCGGCCAGCGGCCACCGCAGCCGGCTCGACTCGCCGCCGACAACCCACCGCCGCTTGCCCCACGCCCATCGAAGGACTTCGACCGGTCTGCGCCGCCAGCGCGCGCAGACCATCGCCGGCCAGCGCCTGCGCCGCGGCGTGATGTGCGCCCGCCTGCCGCTGCACGCGACGAACGCGACAGCGACCCGATGGCCCACACCCCCGGCAGCATGCGCCTGTCCAAGCGCATGAGCGAACTCGGCATCGCCTCGCGGCGCGAGGCCGACGAGTGGATCGCGGCCGGCTGGGTGCGCGTGGACGGCCAGGTGGTGAAGGAACTCGGCTCGCGCGTGGTGGTGGGCCAGCAGGTCACCGTCGACGCCAAGGCGCGCCACCAGCAGGCGCAGCGCGTGACGGTGCTCATCAACAAACCGGTCGGCTACGTGAGCGGCCAGGCCGAAGACGGCTACGAGCCGGCCGTGGTGCTGGTGACGCCGCAGAACCAGTGGCGCGAGGACCACTCGGGCACGCGCTTCCTGCGCGAGCACACGCGCAGCCTGGTGCCCGCCGGCCGGCTCGACATCGACTCGGTCGGCCTGCTGGTGCTGACGCAGGACGGCCGCGTGGCCAAGCAGTTGATCGGCGAGGACAGCGACATCGAGAAGGAGTACCTCGTGCGCGTCGAACGACCCGACGGCGGCCCGCTGCCCCAGGCCAGCCTGGCGCTGCTGAACCACGGCCTCGAACTCGACGGCGAAGCCCTGCGCCCGGCCCAGGTCGAATGGGTCAACGAAGACCAGCTGCGTTTCGTGCTGAAGCAGGGCAAGAAGCGCCAGATTCGGCGCATGTGCGAGGCCGTCGGCTTGAAGGTGATTGGCCTGAAGCGCGTTCGCATCGGTACGGTGATGCTGGGCGACTTGCCGACCGGGCAGTGGCGCTACTTGAAGGTCGGCGAGACGTTTGCTTGAGAGAAGTTTGCTTGAGAGAAGTTCGCCTGAAGCCGCGAACATGAACCGTTCGCCCTGAGCTTGTCGAAGGGCTTCGACGAGCTCAGCCCGAACGGAGGTTCATGCGCCCACCACCGCCACGCACTCCACCTCCACCCGCCCGCCCATCGCCAGCGCATTCGCGCCGAACGCGCTGCGCGCCGGAAAGCGGCCCTCTTCGAAGTAGGCCCGGTAGACCTCGTTGAAGGCCGGCCAGTCCGAGATGTCGGCCAGCATCACGGTGCACTTGACCACGTTGCGCATCGACAGGCCATGCGCGTGCAGCGTGGTCGAGATGTTCTCCATCGTCTGGCGCGACTGCTCGCGGATGCCGCCGGGCGCCAGCCGCATCTCGCCCGGCACGATGCCCATCTGGCCCGACAGGTAGACCGTGTCGCCCACACGCACCGCCTCGCTGAAGGGCAGGCTGGCCGGCAGCACCTTGCCAGAGTTGAGGAATTCGACGTTTGCGGTGGTCATGTTGTTGCGCTCCAGGGCCCTGTTACCCTCTGATCATGCCGCTTACCGCCGCCACCCGCCAGGGCATGTCCCCCGCCGTCGTCGTGGCGATGCTGGTGCTGATGCTGGGCATCCAGCCCGTCACCACCGACCTGTACCTGCCGTCGATGGCCAGCCTGCCCGGCGCGCTCGGCACCACTGTCGGCGCGGCGCAGCTCACGCTGTCGGTGCTGATCATCTGCTTTGGCGTGGCGCAACTGGTGTGCGGGCCGCTGGCCGACCGCTTCGGCCGCCGGCCGGTTTTGCTGATCGGGCTGGCGATCTACACCGTCGCCAGCGTGCTGGCGGCGCTGGCGCCCACCATCGGCTGGCTCATCGCATGGCGCGGCCTGCAAGGCGCGGCGATGGCCGCGGCGGTGACTGGTGGCCGCTCGATCGTGCGCGACCTGTTCGAGCCGCAAGAAGGCGCGCGCGTCATGTCGAAGGCGCTCGGTGGGCTGGGCACGATCGCGTTGCTGTGCCCGATCATCGGCGGCGCGCTGATGCAGTGGTTCGACTGGCGGGTGAGCTTCGTCGCGGTGGCGCTGTTCGGTGCCGGTGCGCTGGCGTTCGTCGCCTGGCGCTTCGAGGAGACGGTGCCGCAGCGCAACCCCGACGCCACCCGCCTGGCCCCGCTGTGGCGCAACTGGAAGCAGATCGTGCGCCACCCGACGTTCGTGGCGTACACGCTGCTGCTGTCGAGCACCTACGGCGGCTTGTTCATCATCCTGGCCGCGTCGTCGTTCGTGTACATCGACGTGCTGGGCCTGTCGCGCTGGGCTTATGGCGTGGTGCTGGCGAGCAACTCGGCCGCCTACATCGTGGGCACGGTGCTGTGCCGCCACCTGCTGACGCGGCGCGGCCTGCGTGCCACGGTGGCGCTGGGTGGCGGCTTGAGCTTGAGCGGCGGCGTGTTGCTGGCGGGGTTGTCGCTGGCAGGCGCGCACGCCTGGTCGGTGTGGACGATCATCGTGCCGCTGTGGCTCTATTCGCTGGGGCACGGCATTCACCAGCCGTGTGGTCAGGCCGGGGCGGTGGGGCCGTTTCGGGACAAGGCCGGGACGGCGGCTTCGCTGTCGGGGTTTTGCATGATGGTGACGGCGTTTCTGATTGGGTTGTGGCTGGGGTGGAGTTTGAATGGGACGGTGTTTCCGTTGACGTTGGGGGTGGCGGCTTTCAGCGTTGTGGTGGCTGGTGTGGCTTGGACGTTGGTGCAGAGGCATGGCGATCCGCAGCATGGCGCCTTGCGGGCGGCTTGAATTCCGTCTTTGAGGGTTTGGCTTACCGCCACGGTGCCGGGTCCCGGCCCGGCACCTCGGCGGTAAGCCGAACGAACAACAAAGCACAACCGTGGCGGCAAGCCAAACCCACAGAAAGCAACAACCCGAGTTGACGAACAACATCACCACTTTGTGCCTCGCCGGCCCCACAGCCACTGGCAAGACCGCCGCCGCGATGGCCATCGCCAAAACGCTGGCCCCCGCCCGCCAGGTCGAAATCATCAGCGTCGACTCCGCCCTGGTCTACCGCGGCATGGACATCGGCACCGCCAAACCGACACCCGCAGAACGCGCGCAAGTACCGCACCACCTGATCGACGTCATCGACCCCGCCGAGGCCTATTCGGCCGCCCGCTTCGTCGGCGACGCACAAGCGCTCATCAACACCATCCAGCAGCGCGGCAACATCCCGCTGCTCGTCGGCGGCACGATGCTCTACTTCAAGGCGTTGTTCGATGGCCTCGACGCGATGCCCGCCGCCGACCGCACGGTGCGCGCCGCGCTGGCGGCGCAGCTCGAACGCGACGGCCTGCACGCGCTGTACCGCGAGCTGCAACGCGTCGACCCGGCCACCGCCGCACGGCTGAAACCGGCCGACCAACAGCGCATCCAGCGTGCGCTCGAGGTGTTTCGCGTCAGCGGGCAGCCGATGTCGGCGCTGCACGGCGTCAAGCGCGCGCAAGCCGCGCCGCCCCAGCCGCTGCACACGATGATCTCGCTGGAGCCGGCCGACCGCGCGTGGCTGCACGAGCGCATCGAGCGACGCTTCAGGCAAATGCTGGACGCCGGGCTGGTGGAGGAAGTGCGCGCACTCGGCGAGCGCGGCGATCTGCACGCCGACCTGCCGTCGATGCGCTGTGTCGGCTACCGCCAGACGTGGGAGGCGTTGGTGGAAGGCGACCTGGACTCGCTGCCCGAACGCGGAACGGCCGCCACACGCCAACTCGCCAAGCGCCAGCTCACCTGGCTGCGCGGCATGCCTCAGCGCCAGGTGGTGGCGTGCGACGCGCCCGATGCGCTGGAACGCGTGACCACGCTTGCGCGGCAGTGGCTGGCGGCGCAGCCGGCGCGCGCAGAGGGCTGACCGTTGGCGACGCCCATGCCCCTGCTCGAAGCCACGTCCCTCAGCAAACGCTACGGCGACACCGCGGTGTTCGCCAACGTGAGCCTGACGGTGGATGCGGGCGAGTTTGTCGCCATCGTCGGAGAGTCGGGCGTCGGCAAATCGACGCTGCTGAACTGCATGGCGGGGCTGGACACAGTGACCGACGGCACCGTCCGCATCGCCGGCCGCGACGTGACCTCGATGGCTGAGGCGCAGCAGGCGCTGCTGCGGCGCGAGCACCTCGGCTTCGTGTTCCAGGCGTTCCACGTGCTGCCGCACCTGAGCGTGGCGCACAACGTGGCCTTGCCGCTGCTGCTGCTCGGTCGGCCCGACGCCGCGCGCGTGGCGCAGGTGCTCGCCGCGGTCGGGCTCGATGGGTTGGGTGCGCGGCTGCCGCAGACGCTCTCGGGCGGCCAGCTGCAGCGCGTCGCCATCGCCCGCGCGTTGGTGCACAAACCGCAACTCATCCTGGCCGACGAGCCCACCGGCAACCTCGACCCGGCCACCGCCGAGCGGGTGCTCGACACGCTGTGCCACCAGGTGCGGCAGGAAGGCGCGGCCTGCGTGCTGGTGACGCACTCGCGCACCGCCGCCGCGCGCGCCGACCGCGTGCTCACGTTGGCCGCCGACGGCATTCGGGCGGGCTGACGCGACGTGTGCAAGGTGCGCCGATGAACACGTTGTGGATGCTGCTGCGCCAGGTGTCGTGGCCCGAGGCGCGGCACCACGCGTGGCGGCACCTCACCGCGTGGCTGTCGGTGGTGCTCGGCGTGGCGCTGGCGTTTTCGGTGCACCTGATCAACCAGTCGGCGCTGGGCGAGTTCAGCGCTGCGGTGCGGCAGGTCAACGGTCAGCCCGACTTCGAGCTGCGTGCGCAGCGCAGCGGCTTCGACGAGCAGATTTACGCGCGCGTGGCAGCGCACCCGCAGGTGGCGGTGGCCAGCCCGGTCGTCGAGATCGAAACCTACGCGCTCGACGCGCAGGCTCAGCGCGTGAGCCTGCGCGTGCTCGGGGTGGACGCGCTGGTGGCCGCAGCGGTGGCGCCGGGGTTGATGCCGGTGCCGGCAGCAATCGCTGCATCGCCGCCGCCGCCGTCGCCGTCTGCCTTGCCGCCCGCTTCTTTGTCCGAGTCCACGCCTGCCGCGGCAGCATCGGCTCCGGCATCCGCAGCAACTGCCAGCGAGCCGCAAGACCGCGCCTCGCCCGACGGCCGCGCCGTGCTCGACCCCGACGCGCTGTTCCTCAACCCTGCCGCGCAGCGTCGCCTCGGCGTTGCCCCCACGCTGCAATTGCAAAGCGGCGCGCAAACCGTGCCGCTGCAGGTGCGCGGGAGCGTCAACGCCGACGGCCCGCCACTGGCGGTGATGGACATTGCCGGCGCGCAGGCCGCGTTCGGCTGGCTCGGGCGCATCAGCCGCATCGACGTGCGCTTGCGGCCCGGCGCCGACCGAACCACCGTGCTGCGCGAGCTCGCGCTGCCGGCGTCGATTCGGGCCGCCGCGCCCGACGAATCGGCGCAGCGCGTCTCCAACCTGTCGCGTGCCTACCGCGTGAACCTGACGGTGCTGGCGCTGGTGGCGCTCTTCACCGGCGGCTTTCTGGTGTTCTCGATCCTGTCGCTGTCGGTCGCCAAGCGGCTGCCGCAACTCGCGCTGCTGGGCGTGCTCGGGCTCACCGCGCGCGAGCGGCAGGCGCTGGTGCTGGTCGAGTCGGCACTGCTCGGCGTGGCCGGCAGCGTGGCCGGGCTGGTGCTGGGCACCGGGCTGGCGGCGCTGGCGTTGCGGCTGCTGTCGGGCGACCTGGGCGGCGCGTACTTTCCGGGCGTCACGCCGAGCCTGCATTTCAGCGTGCTGGCGGCGCTCGTCTACGGCACGCTCGGCGTGGTCGCGGCAATCGTCGGCGGCTGGTTGCCGGCGCGCATGGCGCAGCGCATCGCGCCGGCGCAGGCCTTGAAGGGGCTGGGCGATGCGTCTTCCCGTTCCGGCGCGGCCTGGTGGGGCCCGGCACTGCTGCTACTCGGCGTGCTGCTGACGCAGGCGCCGCCGGTGGCCGAGTTGCCGCTGGCCGCGTATGTGTCGGTGGCGTGCTTGCTGCTCGGTGGCATCGCGTGCGTGCCGGCGGGCGTGGGGCTGTTGCTGCGCTGGGTCAAGCCGCCCGAGCAGCCGCTGAGCCTGCTGGCGGTGGAGCGCGCGCGCCACCAGCGCCACACCGCCACCATCGCGGTGGCCGGCGTGGTGGCGAGCCTGAGCCTGTCGGTGGCGCTCACGGTGATGGTGGCGAGCTTTCGCGAGTCGGTCACGCAATGGCTGGGCACGGTGCTGCCGGCCGACCTGTACGCACGCACCGCCACCAGCAGCGCGATGGCCGATGTGGTGTACCTCCCGCCCACGCTCACAACGGCCGCCGCCGCGCTGCCCGGCGTGCTGCGCGCCGAAACGCAGCGCGTGTCGCAAATGCAGCTCGACGCCAACCGCCCCGCCGTCGCGTTGATCGCCCGCCCGCTAGCCGACCCGGCGCGCGCGCTGCCGCTGGTCGGCGAGCTGGTGCCGGCCGTGCCCGGCGTGACCTCGGCGTACGTCAGCGAGGCGATGGTGAGCCTGTACGGCGCGGCCGTCGGCACGCGCCTCGCGCTGCCGCTGCCAGCCGCGCGCGGCGAACCGCGCACCGAGAGCGTGTTCGTTCGCGGCGTCTGGCGCGACTACGCACGCCAGCACGGCGCGGTGATGCTGGACGCCGCCGACTTTCAACGCCTGACCGGCGACGACCGCGCCAACGACCTCGCGCTGTGGCTGCAACCGGGCGCCGACGAGGCCGCGCTGCGCCAGCGCATCAGCGCGCTGGCGGGCGCTTCGCAAGGCAATGCGACTCCGCTCGAATTCGCCTCCGTCAGCGAGATCCGCGCCACCTCGCTGCGCATCTTCGACCGCAGCTTTGCGGTGACCTACTGGCTGCAGGCGGTGGCGATCGCGATTGGCCTGTTCGGCATCGCGGCCAGCTTCTCGGCACAGGTGCTGGCGCGCAAGCGCGAGTTCGGCCTGCTGGCGCACCTGGGGCTGACGCGCCGGCAGGTGCTCAGCGTGGTCGCCGCCGAGGGCGCGGTGTGGACGGCCGCCGGCGCACTGCTCGGCTTGCTGCTCGGGCTGGCGGTGAGCGTGGTGCTGGTCAAGGTGGTCAACCCGCAGAGCTTTCACTGGACGATGGATCTGCTGCTGCCCTGGGGGCGCCTGGCGCTGCTGTGCGCGGCGGTCGTGGCGGCCGGCACGCTCACGGCCTGGGTCGCCGCACGCGGCGCGGCGACGCGGCAGATGGCGTTGGCGGTGAAGGAAGACTGGTAACGCGCCTCGGGGCGTATCGCTGCGCACTCACGCACACGCACACGCATACGCACACGCATGCACACGCACCTCACACCTCGCACCTCGCACCATGCAAGCGTGCACGCCCACGTGGCCTGCTCAAGCTCTACTTCTGGTGGCACCCTGCGCACGCAAAGCGCGTGTGGTTCATGACGACGTTGTCGCCTGCGGCCTTGTTCCGCCCCGGCAGGTTGAACGCGGCCACGTTGGCTTCAGCGCGTGCAATGCGATCCTCCAGCACGCCGTTGAACTTCCACTGCGCGTAGTCGGGCGAGAGCTTCGCGTTGGCGTAGATCTTCTGCGCCGTCTGCCAGTCGCCCGCCTTCACCAGCATGTCGCCCATGTTCATGAAGAAGCCCTCGAAGTTGTGCGGCGCGATCCACGAGTTCCAGCACACGCGGTTGGGGCCGGTCTGCGTGGCCAGTTTCATGTAGCTGTCGAAGGCGGGGTTGCGCCGGTCCACGGTGGCGCCCACGCATTCGTCGAGCGTGCGCCACTGCCAGGCCAGACCTTCCTTGAAGCGCGCTGACTCAGCCGGCTGCGGGCTCATCACGTAGCCGGCGGTGAACAGGTTGAACTCGGGCCACGCGTCGATCGCGTCGAGCATCGTGAAGTAGCCCTGGCGGGTGAGCTTCTCGTCCTTGTGGATCGCCGCCTCGGCCAGCATCGACGAGGCCAGGAAGCCCTGGTAGCGCGCCTCGCCGGGGTGCAGCGCCACCGCCTCCTGAAAGAACTTGCGCGCCAGCACCGCGTCGTCGGTGATGCTGGGCAAGAGCGACTCCTGGCGTGCGCTTTCAGCCAGCCGCCAGATGTGCAGAAAGCCGACGTGCGCCGCGGTGACCGCATCGCCCGGTGTTTGCAGGTAGGCGCCCTTCACGGCCTGCATCGCACGCGGGATGCCGTCGTAGTCGCCATCGTGCAGCGTCTTCCAGAACAGCGTGTCGGCGCGCAGCGCGGCCTCGCTGCGGGCGGCGGAGGCGGGTTTGACGGGAGCCGTCTGCACGGCCATGAAGCTGCAGCCGGCCAAGAGCGTGCAGGCCAGGGTGACGGCCGCGTGCCAGGCATGGCGCCGAGAGGTGGATTCGTGCGTGTTCATGTTGAGACTCCGTTGGAAGGAAAGGCCGCGTGCGATTGCAGCGCCGCCACTGTGCCGGCCACGGGCTGCGGCGTCGCCGGGCGTGCGACGAAGTGCGTGGGTGCGGCGCGAAGCGGCGCCCAGCGCCCACGCGGCTGCACCGAGGGCTCGACCGAGGGCTGGCCGGTGCGGCGTTCTCCTACAGCCAGGCTCGGCAAAGCCCGACTGCACCGGCCCCCGCACGCGCCTAGCCTTGGAATCAAGCGGTCGGGGCCACCTGCCTCGCCGCTTCTTCTTCACAACCCAGGAGTATCGACATGAACGTTTCCAAACTCATCGTCTCGTCAGTGGCTGCCGTGCCTGTGGTGGGCGCCATCGGTCTGGCCTACGCGCAAACGACGACGCAACCGGCCCCCACCGACACGCCGTCGAACCCCAGCGGAACGATGACGCAGCCGACCACACCCGCCAGCCCCTCGGTTGCGCCGATGCCCACCACGCCGATGCCCGCCACCCCCGACACGACGACCAACTCGTCCGGCATGAGCAACGAGCGTGAGGCGCAGATCGACCGCAACTGATCGGGCTGCTGCTCGCTCGGCGGCCGGTGACGAACTGACACGGAGCAAGTGCCCTTGCTGCACGCCCCGTCGAAGCCGCTCGCCGCGCTGGCGTCCGACCCCGAACTCGCCGACGGCCTGCGCCGCGGCCTGTTGTTGGGGCTGGCGACGCTGGCGCTCGTCTTGCCACCCTCGGTGAAGCTCGGGCCGGCGGGTGCAGACGGGGTCGGACGGACGGCGGCGCCCGCGGCCGCAGCAACCGCCGGGCCCCGCTACGCCGACTTCGACGCCGATCCCGCCAGCCCCCCACCCTCTGCCGATGTGCGCCATGTGGCGGATTGGGTCGCCGACTCCGGCGACCACGCCGGCCTCGGCTTCGTGATCGTCGACAAACAACACGCGATGGTGCATGTGTTCGACGCACAGGCGCGGCGGGTCGCTGCCTCGCCTGCGCTGCTCGGCTCGGCGAGGGCCGATCACACCGTACCGGGCATCGGCCAACGACCGCTGGAGCAGGTGCTCCCTGAAGAGCGCACCACGCCCGCGGGCCGCTTCGTCGCGGAGCGCGGCCGCAACACGCTCGGTGAAGACGTGGTTTGGGTCGACTACGACGCGGCCGTCTCCATCCACCGCGTTCGCACCACCACACCATCGGAGCGCCGCCTGCAGCGGCTGGCCTCGCCGACGATCGACGACAACCGGATTTCATACGGGTGCATCAACGTGCCGGTGGCCTTCTTCGAGGCGCACGTCGCGCCGCTCTTTGCCAGCCACCGCGCGGTGGTGTACGTGCTGCCGGAGGTCTGGCCGGTGCAGGCCGTGTTCGGCTCCCACGATGTGCGCGCAAGGCAGGCGCTCGCCAGCGAACTGACGCATGTTGACCGCACTTTCCCTCGGCTCGCCATCGATCGCCGCCGCTAGCATTTCGCCTCATCACGGCACGTCGAAGCCGTTGTCGATGGCGGTGGCATGCGGGTTTCAGCGCAGGGGCGATTCGATGGGTGGGCGCTGCTCGGGTGGGCGTTTCCTGGGCGGGCGTTCGGCTGGCTGCGCGCCTTCACGCACCCGCCCTCCCGTCGCAGGCTCGGTCGCGTCGGAGCCGCCTGCGCACTGGTGGCCGCGTCGCTGTGGGATGTATGCCGGGTAGGGGGCTGGACGAC
>LGRD01000005.1 GCA_001263235.1 Methylibium sp. NZG
CCCATCACCATGTAGTCGGGCACGAGTTTGGTGATCTTCCCGGCCAGGCCGCGGTGGTCCACGCCGATCATCGTGGGCACGTCGTGGCCCATCGCGTTCATCGTGTGGTGGCTCTTGTGGCAATGGAAGGCCCAGTCGCCTTCCTCGTCGGCGAGGAAGTCGATCTGGCGCATCTGGCCCACGGCGATGTCGGCCGTGATCTCGTACTGCCGCGCGCTCTTGGGCGTGGGCCCGCCGTCGGTGCCGGTGATCAGGAACTCGTGCCCGTGCAGGTGGATCGGGTGGTTGGTCATCGTCAGGTTGCCGATGCGGATGCGCACCTTGTCGTTCTTGCGAACCACCAGCGGGTCGATGCCGGGAAAGATGCGGCTGTTCCAGCTCCACAGGTTGAAGTCGAGCATCGTCATGATCTTCGGCGTGTAGCTGCCAGGATCGATGTCGTAGGCGTTGAGCAGGAAGACGAAGTCGCGGTCCACTTCGTCGATCAGTGGGTGCTTGTTCTTCGGGTGGGTGATCCAGAAGCCCATCATCCCCATCGCCATCTGCACCATCTCGTCAGCGTGCGGGTGGTACATGAAGGTGCCAGGCCGGCGCGCCACGAACTCGTAGACGAAAGTCTTGCCCGGCGGGATGCCCGGCTGGTTCAGGCCCGTCACGCCGTCCATGCCATTCGGCAGTCGCTGGCCGTGCCAGTGGATACTGGTCAGTTCACCGAGCTTGTTGGTGACGAAGATGCGCACCCGGTCGCCTTCGACCACCTCGATCGTCGGCCCCGGGCTCTGGCCGTTGTAGCCCCACAGGTGGGCCTTGAAGCCGGGTGTCATCTCGCGCACCACCGGTTCGGCGACCAGATGAAACTCCTTGATACCGTTGTTCATGCGCCAGGGCAAGGTCCAGCCGTTGAGCGTGACCACCGGGTTGTAGGGCCGGCCGGTGGTGGGCACGAGCGGCGGCATGGTGTCGGTTTTTGTTTGCATCACCGGCTCGGGCAGTGCGGCCATCGCCACCTTGCTGACGGCAGCCGCGCTCACCGCGGCGGTGACGGCACCGGCGTTGCCCAGAAAATTGCGTCGGGAAACCATGTGTGGTCCTTGGGGTTCAGTGCGCGGGGCCGCCGGCTTCGGCGGCCAGCGCCGGGCCGGTGGCCGCTGCCATGCGGGGCTTGCCGATGAGCGCCATGTCGAGGTCGGCCTGCGCGACCCAGAAGTCACGCAGCGCTTCGATCGCGCCGTTGACGCTGGCGATCTGCGAACGTGCGTCGGCGAGCAGCTCGAACACACCGATGAGCATGCCGTTGTAGCGCAGCAGGTTTTCGTCGGAGATGCGCTTTTTCAGCGGCACGATCTCGTCGCGGTAGTGGCGCGCGATGTCGTAGCGGTTGCGGTAGCCGAGGTAGGCCTCGCGCACTTCGGAACGGGCCTCGATGGCGGTCTGCGCAGCCCGTTCGACGGCCTGCATGTAGATCGCCTCTGCCTTGGCCACCCGCGCGCCGCCCCAGTCGAACAGCGGCAGCTCGAAGCCGATTTCGTAGCCGCGCTGCGTCGGCGCTTCGTTCGAGCGGCTGTTCACGAGGCCGAGTTCGAGCACGTTGACGAAGCGCGTCGTGCGGGTCAGGCCCAGGTTCTTCGCGGTCTGCTCGGCGCCCCATCGGGCGGCTTGAACGTCCAGCCGCTGCTGCATCGCCACCTGCTCCACGTCGGGCAGGTCTTGCGGGTTTTGGGGCAGGTCGGGCAGGCGCTCGGGCAGCGTGAACGCGGTTTGCTCGCCCCAGGCGCCCAGCAGCTGGGTGAGCTTCTCGCGGGCGCTGGTCTGCGCTTGCACGGCACGGGCCAGGTTGAGCGCTGCGTCGGCGTAAAAGCTCTGCTCGCGCGCCTGGTTCAGCTTGTTCCAGTTGCCCACGGCGGCCATGCGCCTGCCCAGTTCGGCGCCGGCCTCGGCGGCGTCTTGCACCTGGCGCATGTAGCGCACGGTTTCATCGGCACCCACCGCCATGAAGTACGCCTTGCGGGTTTCGCTGGCGACGTCGAGCACCTGCGCAACGGTCTGGCGCTGGGTTTGCTCGAATCGCCGTCGCTCCATCGGGTTGACCATCGGCATGGCCAGCAGACGCGCCAGGTTCAGGTGCAGGCCGCGCTCGAGTTCGACTTCTGCGCCGCGCCGCAGGCGGCCGAAGCTGAAGCCTGGGTTGGCCAGGCGGCCGGCCTGCACCCGGTCGGCGTCGGAGATGCCGAGTTCGAAGAACGCTGCTTGCAGCCCGCGGTTGTTCAGCAAGGCCACCTGCACGGCATCGTCGGCCGACAAGGGTTTGGCCAGCAGTTCGGCGACGCGCTGTTGCAGCGCCTCGCGGGCCGGGTCGGAGCGCGCCCAGGCCAGTTCTTTGCCGAGCCGTTCCTTGGCGGCTTGCTGCACCGGGCCGAAGCCACCGTCCGGGCTGAAGCTGGCGCAGCCGCTCAGGACCAGCGATGCCGCGGCGAGGCAGGCCCGCGCGGCGCGCCTGTCAACGATCGTTGCGCGCTTCATGGTTTGGTGTGGCCGCCGTGCGGTTGAGGCAAGGTTGCGCGGGTGGGCGTGGGCCCTCGGTTGAGTGCCTCCTTGTCTGGCACAGACGCCGCCGGCTGGCTTGCCACAGCGGCCGGCTGTTGCGCTTCACGCGCATAGGCGCGCCAGCCGCCGATGCGTCCGGTCAGCTCGTTCGCGTCGCGCCACGAAGAGAGCGGCTCATCCGCGAACGCGCGATACGGACCGAATACCGAGACATGCGCCACGGGCCGGACACGTGCCTGCGGGTTGCCGGGGTCGCTGGCTGAGGCCAGCGCCGGCTTGTCTTTGGCTGGGGCCTGCGCAAGCGCGGGAAGGCTGAGCAGACAACCCAACGCAACCAGCGCCTGCGTGGGCAGGTGCCGCACAGAGAGTGCAATGAACATGAAAAACCTCGCTGACTGGACGGGGGGAGCACCCGCGCACGGGTGCGTGCGCGGCGCGTCACATGGCCGACGCGAGCTGCGACCTGCCGGCCCTGAGTTGGGCGGCGGTCCCGCGCTGCGGGCGTTTCAGGCGAGGTTCGGGCGGGGAGGGCGTTCGAGGCCGCCGACGGTGACGCCCGCCGGGGCCGCTTCCTCACTCACCACGAACGTGGTGGGCGCGCCTGGCGGCGATGGAAGTCGGGATGCAGGAGCCGTCATTCCGGCCCCGAGGCAGCACGTGGCACAGGCACTGCAACTGCCTTTTGCCAGGGAAGTCGATGCGGCCGGCTTGGAAGGTTTCGAGGGTTCACCATCGGGTACGGCATCAGGCGAGTCGAGGCCACCCGCCGCGCTGGACAACGGGCCACCGGTCACGGTGGCCGCATGGTGATCGTCAGACACCGACGCCTGCGCAGCGTGATGGCCGGGGAGCTGCCGGTCGGTCGAGAACGCCGGTTGCCCGTCGTGCCCGGGGCCGCAATGCGTCATCTTCACGGCGGCCATTCCCTGAACGGGAAGGGCCACCGCCACGCAGACCATCAACAGCAATCTCAACCGGCGCAACATGGCTTGAGTCTAGACCACGCAGAGCCGGCGCGGCAAGCGGGGGTCTTGGGGGAAGGCTTCGTGGCAACGACGCCTTGCGCGCGACGCCTACAATTTCCGGCTACGCGCTTGATCGCGAATCGAAGGATCGCCACGCATGACCAGCGAACACATCGCCGCCACTCCCGACCTCACCCACATCGCCGCGCGCGACAAGGCCGAGATCCTGGCCCAGGCGCTGCCCTACATCCGCAAGTTCCACGGCAAGACGATCGTCATCAAGTACGGCGGCAACGCAATGACCGACCCCGCGCTGCAGCAGGACTTTGCCGAAGACGTGGTGCTGCTCAAGCTCGTCGGCATGAACCCGGTGGTGGTGCACGGCGGCGGCCCGCAGATCGAGGATGCGCTGGCCAAGCTGGGCAAGAAGGGCACCTTCATCCAGGGCATGCGCGTGACCGACGACGAGACGATGGAGGTCGTCGAGTGGGTGCTGGCCGGGCAGGTGCAGCAAGACATCGTCGGCCTCATCAACGTGGCCGGCGGCAAGGCGGTGGGGCTGACGGGGCGCGACGGCGGGCTGATCCGCGCGCGCAAGCTGAAGATGATGGACCGCGTTGATCCGACCAAGGAGCACGACGTCGGCTCGGTCGGCGAGATCGAGTCGATCGACCCGAGCGTGGTGAAGGCGTTGCAGGACGACCAGTTCATCCCGGTCATCTCGCCGCTGGGCTTCGGCCGCGACAACGAGAACTACAACATCAACGCCGACGTGGTGGCCGGCAAGCTCGCCGAGGTGCTCAAGGCCGAGAAGCTGATGATGCTGACCAACACGCCCGGCGTGCTCGACAAGTCGGGCAAGTTGCTGACGAACTTGACCGCGCGCGAGATCGACGAGCTGTTTGCCGACGGCACGATCAGCGGCGGCATGCTACCCAAGATTTCGTCGGCGCTCGACGCCGCCAAGAACGGCGTGAACACCGTGCACATCATCGACGGGCGCGTGCCGCATGCGATGTTGCTGGAAGTGCTGACCGAGCAAGCGTACGGGACCATGATCCGTTCCCATTGAGCACTTTCGCCGCACACAGCCCGCAAGTCGCTCGCCTGGCGCTGGCCGCCGCCTGCGGCGCCGGCTTTCTGTGGGGCACGGGTGCGCTGGTGGTCAACGTGCTGATCGCGCGCCACGGCTTCACGCCGGAGAACATCTCGTTCTGGCGCTTCGTCGTCGGCTCGGTGGTGTTGCTGGCGGTGTTCGGGCGGGTGTCGTTGTGGAAGGCGGTGCGGCCGCAGCTCGCGCTCGTCGTCGGTTCGGGCACGGCGATGGCGCTGTACGTGCTGTGCTGGTTTCTCGGCATCGAGCGCATCGGCGCAGCGGTGCCCACGTTGATCGCGCTGTGCCTGCCGCCGGTGCTGGTGACGCTGGTCGCGCTCGCGCGCGGGCAAGAGCGGCTCGATGCGTCGCTGGTGCTCGTGCTGGCGGCGGCGATCGTGGGCACGGTCTTGATCGTTGCGAAGCACGGCGCGGCATCGGGCGATGTGAACAGCCACGACCTGCTGCTGGGCGTCGCCTTCTCGGTCGCGTCGGCGGTGCTCTATGCGGGCTTCACGCTCGTCAGCGGGCGTTTGTCGACGAGCCTGGGTGCCGGCCCGGCGACGACCTGCCTGACGGTGGTGGCCGCCGCGGTGATGGGCCTCACGGCGCTGTACCGCCCGCTGTATTGGCCTGTGGAAGTGGCGCCGGAGGCGTGGTTCCTGTACCTCGGCGTCGTCACCGCGGCGCTCGCGCTGCTGGCCTTCAGCTGGGGCGCGGCGCGCCTGAGCCCGACCGCGCTGACGGTGGCCACGCTGGTCGAGCCGCTGACGGCCGTGCTGCTGGCGGCGCTGCTGTTGGGCGAGCAACTCGGGCCGTGGCAGTGGCTCGGTGGGGCGCTGCTGCTGGGCAGCATCTGGGGACTGGGCCGGCGCATCGGGCAGGGCGCAAAGGCGGCAACGCATTGATGTCACCGAGCCCGCGTCGTGCGCCACCGGTCTGGTTGTTCGATCTCGACAACACGCTGCACGACGCGAGCCACGCCGCGTTCGGCCCGACCAGCCGCGCGATGAGCGACTACATGAGCACGCACCTCGGCCTGCACCCCGAGGCCGCAACCGAACTTCGCCAACACTACTGGCGGCGTTACGGCGCCACCCTGCTCGGGCTGGTGCGCCACCACGGTGTGCAGGCCAGTCACTTCCTGCACGAAACGCACCTGCTGCCCGGCCTGGAGCAACGCCTGCGCACCAGCGCGCACGACCGCGCCGCGCTGAAGCGGCTCAGAGGCCGCCGCTTCATTTTGACCAACGCACCGCGCGCGTACGCGTTGCGGGTGCTGAACACTTTGCGCCTGGCCGACTGCTTCGAGGGCGTCATCAGCATCGAGGACATGCGCATGTTCGGCCACCTGCGCCCCAAGCCTGACGCGCGCATGTTCCGCCACGTCTGCGCGCGCCTGAAAGTGCGCGCTAGCCGCTGTGTGCTGGTCGAAGACACGCTCGAGCACCAGAAGGCGGCGCGCGGCATTGGCATGAGAACTGCGTGGATGCAACGCTACCTGGATGGACGCTTCCGTGGCACGTTGCGGGACTGCGACAACGCCGGTGCGAAACGCGTTGAAGTTGGTGTTCACCCTTGTCGAAAGCCCTCTTACGTGTGTGCCAGAATCAACTCGCTTCAAGCGCTGCGCCACCTGCGATGACCCACACTTCCGACCTGCCTTCCACCGACGCTGAAGAAGACCGTGAACCGCAGGCGCTGATCGGCATGGCAAGCGGCACCGTTGCTGCACCGCCTGCGCGCAAGCGGCCCAAACCCGGCGAGCGTCGCGTGCAGATTCTGCAAACGCTGGCCGGCATGCTGGAGCAGCCGGGCGCCGAGCGCATCACCACCGCCGCGCTGGCCGCCAAGCTCGACGTGAGCGAGGCAGCGCTGTACCGCCACTTCGCCAGCAAGGCGCAGATGTTCGAGGGGCTGATCGAGTTCATCGAGCACAGCGTGTTCACCCTCGTCAACCAGATCAACGAGCGCGAGCCCAACCCGGCGGGGCAAGTGAACAAGGTGCTCACCGTGCTGCTGCAGTTCGCCGAAAAGAACCCCGGCATGACGCGCGTGATGGTTGGCGACGCGCTGGTGTTCGAGAACGACCGCCTGCTCGTGCGCATGAACCAGTTCTTCGACCGCATCGAGTCGCAGTTGCGGCAGAGCCTGCGGATGGTGGCTGAGGGCGCAGCGTCAACGCAGCCCACGGTCGAGGCGAATCTGCGCGCGTCGGTGCTGACTGCGTTCGTGGTCGGGCGGCTGCAGCGCTACACGCGCTCGGGCTTCAAGCGCAGCCCGACCGAGCAACTCGACGCGGCGCTGCGCATGCTCGTAGGCTGAGGCGCAAACGCGGCGGCGCCGCACGGCTGCCACCGCATCGCCTGCTTCTGCGTCGCCTGCTCCCGCGTCACCCCGCGCTCCGTGCCTCAGCATCGGCGGTTGAGCCATTGAGCCATTGAGCCCTTGAGCCCCTGAGCCCCTGAGCCCACCCTTGAGCCGATGCTGACGATCTCGCTCGGCGGCCAGCGCTTGAGCCTGCTGCCGCAGAAGGCCGCCTTCCTGCCCGACCTGCACACCCTGCTGGTGGCCGACGCGCACATCGGCAAGGCGGTCAGCTTTCGCAAGCTCGGCGTGCCGGTGCCGCGCGGCACCACGAGCGAAACGCTGGCCGTGCTGGCCGATCTGGCGGCGCGGCTGCAGGTGCGACGCATCGTGTTCCTGGGCGACTTTCTGCACTCGGCGCGTTCGCACGCCGACTCCACACTTGGCGCCGTGGCGCGCTGGCGAGAGGCGCATGCGGCGCTGCAACTCACACTCGTGCGCGGCAACCACGACGACCGCGCCGGAGACCCGCCCGCGAGCCTGGGCATCGATTGCGTCGACGAGCCGTTGGTCATCGGCGGGCTCGCGCTGTGCCACCACCCGCAGGCGCGCGCAGAAGGCTACGTGTTGGCCGGGCACATTCACCCTTGCATTCACTTGGCCGGGCGCGCGCACGACCGCTTGCGATTGCCCTGCTTCTGGTTCGGGTCACAAGTGGGTGTGTTGCCCGCGTTCGGTTCGTTCACCGGCATGCACGCGGTGCAGCCCGCGCCTGGTGATCGCGTGTTCGTGGCAGCCGGCGATTCGGTGACCGCGCTGGCCTGACGCGCTCAGCCTGCGGCCGCCATCGCCCCGAAAGTCGCTCGCTCGCTCGCGCGCAAGGTCAGCACCTCGACGCCACCTTGGGCGACCAGGACGGTGTGCTCCCACTGCGCCGAGAGCGACCGGTCGCGCGTCACCACCGTCCACCCGTCTGGCATCACGCGCACTTGCGGCCCACCGGCGTTGAGCATCGGCTCGATGGTGAAGGTCATGCCCGGCACCAGCATCCGGCCCGTGCCGCGCTGCCCGAAGTGAGCCACCTGCGGTTCCTCGTGCATTGCTGTGCCGATGCCGTGTCCACAAAAATCGCGCACCACGCTGACGCCGTGCCGTGCCGCGTGCTGTTGAATTGCAGCGCCGACATCACCCAGTGTGGCCCCAGGCTTCACCTCTCGAATGCCGAGGTACAGCGCCTCCTGGGTGATACGCGCCAGCCGCGCTGCCGCGATACCGGGCTTGCCAGCGAAGAACATCGCGCTCGTGTCGGCGTGGATGCCGCGCACCTGGGCCACCAGGTCGATGTTCAGGCAGTCGCCCTCCTTCAATTGCCGAGGGCCTGGAACGCCGTGGCACACCACTTGATTGACAGAGATACAGGTCGCGTGTCGGTAGCCCTGGTAGCCCACGCACGCCGCCACGCCACCTTGCGCTTCGATGAATCGGTGACACAGCGCGTCGAGCTCAGCAGTGGTCACGCCGGGCTTCACGTGCGCGCCGATCATGTCGAGCGCACCGGCGACGATGGTCGCGGCCTCGCGCATCGTGGCAATCGCTTCCGGCGACTTGATCAGGGCGGGCATCAGCATGGGGGCTCCGAGGCGGTCGTCTCGATTTCAATCATAAGGGCGGTGTCCGCCTCTGCAGTGCACGCAGGGCACGAGATCGCCAAGAGATCGGCTCGTGGCAGGCCGCCGCTAAACTGCTTGCGTCGACCGTATCGACTTCCATCCGCTCCCCGCCTGCCACTGCCATGCTTCCCTCTGCCGACCCGTTGTTGCACCTGATCGCTCGCGCCGAAGCGCTGCTGGCCCGTCTGGAGGCGGTGCTGCCGCACCCGCTGACCGCGCCCGACTGGACCGCCTCGATCGCGTACCGCTACCGCAAGCGCGGGGGTTCGGGGGTCATCGAGCCGGTGCGGCATGTGGCGGGCATCCGGCTCGACGCGCTGGTCGAAGTCGAGCCGCAAAAGGAGCGGCTGGTGCGCAACACCGAGCAGTTCGTCGCCGGCTTCGGCGCCAACAACGTGCTGCTGACAGGCGCGCGCGGCACTGGCAAAAGCTCGCTCATCAAGGCGGTGCTGAACGAATTCGCGCCGCGCGGGCTGCGCCTGATCGAGGTCGACAAGACCGACCTGGTGGACCTGCCCGACATCGTCGACCTGGTGGCCGAGCGGCCCGAACGCTTCATCGTGTTCTGCGACGACCTCAGCTTCGACGAAGGCGAGCCCGGCTACAAGGCGCTCAAGTCGATCCTCGACGGCTCGGTCTCGCAGGCCAGCGACAACGTGCTGATCTACGCCACCAGCAACCGCCGCCACCTGCTGCCCGAGTACATGAAGGAAAACCTGAGCTACAAGCACCTGGAGAACGGCGAGGTGCACCCCGGCGAGGTGGTCGAGGAGAAGATTTCGCTCAGCGAACGCTTCGGCCTGTGGGTCAGCTTCTACCCGTTCAGTCAGGACGAGTACCTGGCGATCGTGGCGCAGTGGTTGCGCGGTTTTGCGGTGGGCGAAGACGCGATTGCCGCCGCGCGCCAAGAGAGCCTGGTGTGGGCGCTGGAACGCGGTTCGCGTTCGGGGCGGGTGGCGTTCCAGTTTGCGAAGGACTACGCGGGAAGGCACCACGCTTGAGCACCGACCGCGCGCCGGTCGATGTCGTAGGGCCGGAGCCGCGCCGTCCTGTGGACGTCGCGGTGGGCGTGTTGATCGACGCTCAAGGCCGCTTCCTGCTCACCTCGCGCCCCGCGGGCAAGGTCTACGCCGGCCACTGGGAGTTCCCGGGCGGCAAGCTCGAAGTGGGTGAGTCGGTGGAGCAGGCGCTGCGCCGCGAATTGAACGAAGAACTCGGCATCCACATCGGCGCCGTGCAACCTTGGAAAGTCGAGCTGATGGAGTACCCGCACGCCGTGGTGCGGCTGCACTTCTGCAAGGTGTTCGAGTGGGCCGGCGCGTTCGAGATGCGCGAGCACCAGGCGATGGCGTGGCAGACCTTGCCGGTGGAAGTGACGCCGGTGCTGCCGGGCACGATCCCGGTGCTGCGCTGGTTTGCGCAAGAGCAAGGCTTCAGCGGCCGTACGCACAGAGAACCGCACCAGGAGCTTTAAACCCCCCGCTACACTGCGCGCCATGAACTGGCTCGACGAAGTGAAGTGGGACGCGCAGGGCCTGGTGCCGGTGATCGCGCAGGAGATCGGCAGCAACGACGTGCTGATGTTCGCCTTCATGAACCGCGAGGCGCTGGGCAAGACCGCTGAGCTGGGCGAGGCGGTGTACTTCAGCCGCTCGCGGAAGCGTCTGTGGCACAAGGGCGAAGAGAGCGGCCACATCCAGAAAGTGCATGAATTGCGACTGGACTGTGACAAGGACGTGGTGCTGCTGAAGGTGGAGCAACTCGGCCACACACCCGGCATTGCCTGCCACACCGGCCGGCATTCCTGCTTTTTCAGCCTGTTGCAAGACGGGCAGTGGAAAACCACCGAGTCGGTCTTGAAAGACCCCGAGAGCATCTACAGATGAGTGATGTGGAAAGGGGCATCACCAGCAACGACACCTTGGCGCGGCTGGCGCTGGTGATCGAGTCTCGCCGTGCCGCAGACCCCGACAAGAGTTACGTCGCTAGGCTGTTCTCGAAAGGCCACGACGCGATCCTGAAAAAGATCGGCGAGGAAGCCACCGAGGTGGTGATGGCGTGCAAGGACGGCGAGCGCGGCAAGATCGTCGGTGAGGTGGCCGACCTGTGGTTTCACTCGATGCTCGCGCTCACCGCACACGGCCTGAAGCCCGCCGATGTGCTGAAGGAACTGGAGCGCCGCGAGGGGCTCTCAGGGCTCGAAGAGTTTGCTTCCCGCAAGATGCAAGAACGTGAGGCGGACGGAACGTGAGGGGTGACCAATGAACGACGTGATCGACATCGAAGACGACCGGCAGCGGAGCCTGAAGACCGTTGGGCACATCAGTTACTTGCTGCACACCATCGTTGCGCTGAGCGCGGTGGTGCCGGGCGTGCAGGCCAGCATCGCGCTGCTGATCGTGGCCTTCATCATCGACATGGTGAAGAAGGACGACGCCGCCGGCACCTGGCAGGAGTCGCACTTCCGGTGGCGCATTCGGTCGGTGCTGTGGGCCGGTGCGTTGTACGTGGTGACCATCCCGCTGTGGATCTTGCTCGTGCTGCCAGGCTGGATTGCGTGGGTGGCGATCTCGATCTGGTTCCTGTACCGCGTGATCCGCGGCTGGGTGAACCTGAACGCCGGCAAGGCGATGCCTCAGTGAGAGCTTGAAGTGAACGCCGAACCCGATTGCATCTTCTGTCGCATCGTTGCCGGTGAGATCCCGAGCCGCAAGGCGTTCGAGGACGACGAACTGCTGGTGTTCCACGACATCGCGCCGTGGGCGCCTGTGCACCTGCTGATCATCCCCAAGCAGCATGTGGCCACGATGTACGAGATGACCGACGCGCACGCGCCGCTGCTCGGGCGCATGCTCGCGCTGGCGCCCCGGCTGATGCTGCAGCACGGTGTCACCAACGGATTTCGCACCTTGATCAACACCGGCGCCGATGGCCGGCAAGAGGTTCAGCATGTTCACATGCACGTCATGGGCGGGCCACGGCCCTGGGCCAAGGGCTGAAGCCTCCAGCCGAAACAAAGCCCCTGACGGCAGGCTGCACCTAGAATTCCCGCAATCCCTCTTTGGAGAAACGTCATGGGTTCATTCAGCGTCTGGCATTGGCTGATCGTGTTGCTGATCGTGGTGCTCGTGTTCGGCACCAAGAAGCTCAAGAACATCGGCTCCGACCTGGGCGGCGCCGTCAAGGGGTTCAAGGACGGTGTGAAGGACGGCGGTGCGTCTGCTGCGGCCGACCCGGCCTCGCCGACAGCGCAGGTCAGCAATGCGCAGAAGGCGGCTGACGACAACACGGTGGACGTGCAGGCGAAGACGAAATCTTGAGCCGGGTGAGCAGGGCGCGCCTCGCGCGGGATTCATGATCGACTTCGGCTTCGACAAGATCGCACTCATCGGCGCTGTCGCGCTGATCGTGATCGGCCCCGAGAAGTTGCCCCGCGTGGCGCGCACGGTCGGTCACATGATCGGCAAGGCGCAGCGCTACGTGGCCGACGTGAAGGCCGAGGTCAACCGCTCGATCGAGCTCGAAGAGCTCAAGAAGATGAAGACCGACATCGAAAGCGCGGCGCGCGACGTCGAGCAGTCGGTGAGCAACGAGATCCACCAGACCACCGCCGACTTCGACAAGACCTGGCAGAACGCCACCTCGGGCCTGCCCGACCACAGCGGCGGTTACGAGCCTTTGCAGCCGCCGCCTCTCGAATACAAGCACCCGAAGAAAAAATGGCGTCTGAAGCGCGGTGCCACACCGCAGTGGTACAAGCAGCGCAACGGCATCCGCGCCAAGGCGCAATCGGGCGCGGCGCGGGTGGCGCGCTTCCGCCCGCCGCGCGTCTCCGCCTGAGTCGCCGATGAGCAGCGACGACAAGAGCCCCGACGAACTCGCGGGCACCGAGCAGCCTTTCGTCACGCACCTGGTCGAGTTGCGCGACAGGCTGGTGCGCGCGGCCATTGCGGTGGGCGTGTGCTTTGCGGTGCTCGCCTTGTGGCCCGGCCCGAGCGCGCTCTACGACCTGCTGGCCGCGCCGATGGTGGCGCAGCTGCCGCAGGGAACGACGCTGATTGCCACCAACGTGATCTCGCCGTTTGTCGTGCCGCTCAAGATCACGCTGCTCGCAGCCTTCTTGATCGCCCTGCCTGTCGTTCTGTACCAGGTATGGGCCTTTGTCGCGCCCGGCCTGTACACGCACGAGAAGAAGCTGGTGATGCCACTGGTGATCTCCAGCACGCTGCTGTTCTTCATCGGCGTGGCGTTCTGCTACTTCTTCGTGTTCGGGCAGGTGTTCAAGTTCATCCAAAGCTTCGCACCCAAGAGCATCACCGCCGCACCGGACATCGAGGCCTACCTCAGCTTCGTGCTGACGATGTTCCTTGCTTTCGGCGTTTCGTTCGAGGTGCCCATCGTGGTGATCGTGCTGGCGCGCATGGGCATCGTCAGCATTGAGAAGCTGAAGGCGTTCCGAAGCTACTTCATCGTGCTGTCGTTCATCATCGCAGCCATCATCACGCCGCCCGACGTGGTGTCGCAACTGGCGCTGGCCATTCCCATGTGCATCTTGTACGAGGTGGGCATCTGGGCGGCGCAGATTTTCATCAAGCACACCCAGGCGCCACCCGAGGCGGCATCGTCGGAGAGCAAGCCCAGCGCTTGAGCGGCGGCCTCGCCGGCGCGCGCAAGCGCCGTGGGTTCGATCGGGCCGTCAGCGCTCGGGCTGCACCCGCTGCTTGGGCCGCTGCGCCACCAGTACGTTCAGTGCCAGGCTTTGCTCGCCGCGCTGAACGCCGATCACTGCGGTGGCTTGCGGCTTGAGGGCCGCCACCGCGCTGAGCAACTGCACGGTGTTGACCACCGGCGTGTCGGCAATCTTGACCACCACATCGCCGGGCCGCAAACCGGCGCTGCTGGCTGGCCCGCTGTTGAGCACGCCCGTGATCAGCACGCCCTGCTGGATGGGCAGGTTCAGCGTCTGGGCGATCTCGGGCGTGAGGTCGCGTGGCTCCACGCCGATCCAGCCGCGCGTGACCATGCCGTCCTTGATCAGCCCCTCCATCACTTGCCGCGCGGTGCTGACGGGAATGGCAAAACCGATGCCCAGGCTGCCGCCGCTGCGCGAGTAGATGGCGGTGTTGATGCCTAGCAGGTTGCCGTTGGCATCCACGAGCGCGCCGCCCGAGTTGCCAGGGTTGATGGCCGCGTCGGTCTGGATGAAGTTCTCGAACGTGTTGATGCCGAGCTGGTTGCGACCGAGCGCGCTGATGATGCCGGAGGTGACCGTCTGCCCCACGCCGAACGGGTTGCCGATGGCCAGCACCACGTCGCCGACCTGCATGCTGTTGGTGTCGCCAAAGGAGATGGCGGGCAAGCGGTCGAGCTCGATCTTGAGCACCGCCACGTCGGTCTCGGGGTCGGTGCCGATGACCTTGGCCTTGGCCTTGCGCCCATCGGAGAGCATCACCTCGATGTCGTTCGCGTCGGCGATCACGTGGTTGTTGGTGATCAGGTAGCCGTCGGCCGAGACGATGACGCCCGAGCCCAGGCCCATCTGCGGCTCTTGCGGCATTTGCCGCGAGCGCTCGCCGAAGAAGAACTGGAACCACGGGTCGTTGGCGCCCGGGTGGCGCGCAGGCGCTTTGTTGGCGGTGATGCTCACCACCGCTGGCGTGGCGCGCCGCGCGGCGGCGCTGTAGCTGGTGGTGGCTGCGGCGCCTGGCCGGTTGTCCAGCGCCACGGGTTGGGCGGGTGATGGCAACTCTGGCAAGGCAGCCGTGCTCGGCGCCGACGACAAGGCGGGCCGCGCCAGCCACTCGGGCTTGAGCGTGGCCACCACGAACAGCATCGCCACGGCCACCGTGACCGCTTGGGAGAATATGAGCCAGGTTCTGCGCATGAAGAATGGGCTGTCAGAATGGGCCATCTATGGCAACACGCGGCGAGATCGAGGCCACCCTCAACACCCTGCTCGACGCGGGCCGGTTTCGGGATTATGGGCCGAACGGTCTGCAAGTCGAGGGCAGGCCCGAGGTCTGCAGACTCGTCTCCGGCGTCACCGCGAGCCGGGCGCTGATCGAGGCCGCAGTGGCCTGGCGGGCCGACGCCGTGCTGGTGCACCACGGCCTCTTCTGGAAGGGCCACGACGGCCGCGTGACCGGCTGGCTCAAGCAGCGGCTGGAGCTGCTGCTGGCGCACCAGATCAACCTGTTCGCCTACCACCTGCCGCTGGACGCGCACCCCGAGCTGGGCAACAACGCGCAGTTCGGCGCGCGCTTTCAGTGGCGGGCCGATGCGAGCTTCGGCGACCAGGGACTGGGCTTCGTCGGCTCCGCGGCGCAGCCGACGACGGCGGCTGAACTCGGCGCTGCGCTGCAGCGCCAGCTCGGCCGCGCGCCCACCGTGGTGGTGGGCGACGGCCGGCCGCTGCGCCGCATCGCGTGGTGCACTGGCGGTGCGCAGGGCTACTTCGAAGCCGCCATCGCCGCCGGGGCCGATGCCTACGTCACCGGCGAGATCTCCGAACCGCAGGCGCACTACGCGCATGAGACCGGCGTGGCGTTCTTCGCGTGCGGGCACCACGCGAGCGAGCGGTACGGCGCACCGGCGGTCGCGGCGCACGTGGCGCAACAGTTCGGCCTGGAGCACCGCTTCATCGAGATCGACAACCCTGCGTGACGATGAGCGACGCAAGCAAAGCGATGGTCAGCCCTGCGTCATCACCATGCCTGCCGCTCGCCATCACGATGGGCGACGCCTGCGGCATCGGCCCGGAAATCATCGCCACATTGTTTAGAGGCCGCGAGTCGGCGGGGTGCGTCGTGTTGGGCGATGTGGGGGTGATGCGCCGCGCTGCCGCGGCCACCGGCGGCCTGCTGGCGGTGGCGCGAGTGGATGTTGCGGCCGAGGGCTTGAGCGTTCCGCCGAACTGCATCCCCGTCCTGCAGATCGACGGGCTGCCGGCCGATCTGCTGCAGGCGCCGGTCGGCCATGTCGATGCGCGCGCCGGTGCCGCGGCGGCCGCGTGCATCGGTCGGGCGGTGGAACTGGCGCTCGGTGGCGAGGTGGCCGCCATCGTCACCGCGCCGATCCACAAGGTGGCATTGGCGGCGGCTGGCAGCCCGTTTCCGGGGCACACCGAGATGCTGCAAGCGCTGGCCGCGCGCGGCCGCGAGCCCCCGCCGGTGCGCATGATGCTGGCGAACGATCAGTTGCGCACGGTGCTGGTGACGATCCATTTGTCGCTGCGCCAGGCGATCGACGCGGTGAGCTTCGACGCGGTGCTGCAGACGATCCGCATTGCCCACGCAGCCGCCGCGCGCTGGGGCCAGCCGGGGCCGCGCATCGCGGTGGCGGGGCTGAACCCGCACGCCGGGGAAGGCGGTTTGTTCGGCGACGAAGAAGTCCGCATCATCGGCCCCGCCATTGAGGCTGCGCGCTCGCAGGGCATCGACGCGAGCGGGCCGTTCGCGCCCGATACGGTGTTCATGCGCGCCCGCAACGCGCCCGATCACGAGGGCGAGTTCGACATCGTGGTGGCGATGACGCACGATCACGGGCTGATCCCGGTCAAGTACCTCGGCGTCGAGCAGGGCGTCAACGTGACGCTGGGCCTGCCGTTCGTGCGCACCAGCCCCGACCACGGCACCGCGTTCGACATTGCCGGCACCGGCCGGGCCGACGCGGCCAGCCTGCGGGCTGCGGTGCGCATGGCCCGGCAACTGGCGGCCGGCTGAGGGAGCTTGCTGGGCGAGCGTCGTCGCCAGTCGAGTCAGGGCTTGGGCGCCACTTTCGGTGCGGGCTTCAGCGTCGGCGCTTTCATGTCCGCCAACTGCTTGCGCGCCCGCTGCGTGGCGCGCTCCATCAGGTAGGCGTTCTCGAACGCGCGCAGCCGGCCCGTCTCGCACATGCGGGTGAGCATGCGCGAGGTCATCGAGATCGTCTCCTGGTACTTCTTGCCGCGGCTGAACACGAAGAAGCTGCGACCCGGGCTCATGTAGGTCAGGCGCACCTTTTGCCACTGGTCCTTCAGGTTCATCTGGTAGGCAAAGCCGAGCTGGATGTGGTCCATCAGCTTCGGGCCCTTGGAGGGCTCGTTCGGCTCGGTGCTGGCCAGGTCGAGGTTGATGTCCACGCCGATCGCCGCCACGTCGGCCGCGCCGTGGCCGCTGTCCAGCCCGAGGTCGATGTCGACCTGGCCCGACCAGTCGACCGCCGCTTCTTCGACCAGGCCGACGGCCTGCGCCTCTTGCGGCGTGAAGCGGCGTTCGATCTCGACGCCGGGCTGGACCTCCGGCACGATGTCGGCGGGCGAGAGCGTCTCGGAGCCCGGCACCGGCATGCTGAAGACGCCGTCCAGCTCCTTGACCATCAGGTTGTGGTCGAGCTCCGACAGCGGCGCGCCCTTCAGCGATTCGGCGTGCGCTGGCAGCAGCTTGCTGAAGAACTCCTTCTGCGCCACCTCCGACCAGCCGAGCAGCTTCATGCCCTCGTACAGGTCCTTCATCATCGGTGGCAGCTGCATCAGGAACTTCTTGCGCAGCGCGGGCGAGCCCTTGGGCTGCACGCTCATCACCAGGTCGCGGCCGACGCGGCGGTAGCGCTGGGCACGGTCGGACTCTGCGCCGTCGCGCGTCACGGCCAGCACCATCGCCTGGCTCCAGACCTGCGACAGAAAGTCGCGCAAATACTTCGGCAGCGACATCGGCGCCAGCGCCGATTGCAGCTGCAGCATGTAGCGCTGCTGGATGCGCAGCTCCGACTCCTTGGTCTCCAAGGTCTCGACGGCGCCGGTCGGCTCGACGCTGGCCTGCGTCTGGCGCGCGATGAAGGACTCGAGCTCTGAAAGTTTGGCCGAATAGATCTCGATCTGGTCGAAGTCGCCCTCGACGATCTCCTGCACCAGCTCGCGCACGCGGGTGATGAACTCCTTGCCCGGGCCTTCCTCGAACTCCTCGAACGCGCAGGCCAGCGAGGCCATGCGGTTGACGAATCGCCGCACCGGGTGGCGGCGCGACGAGAAGAAGCTGGTGTCGTTGAGCGCCACGCGCAGCACCGGCAACTGCAGCCGCGCGATCTGCCGCGCCATCTGCGGCGGCACGCGCGAGTCGGACAGGATCTGGTCGAACAGGCTGCCGACGACGTCGATCACCATGTGGTCGAGCCGGCCGCCGGAGGCCTGGCGCAGTTCCTCGCGGTGGGCGCGGATCAGGTTCTTCGCCATCAGCCCGGGCAGGCCGCCACCGGGAGCAACGCCGTAGCCGGTGCCATAGCCTGTGCCATAGCCGGCGCCCCCCAGGCCGCCTTCACCACCCGTCCCACCGACAAGACCGGCGGAGCCGTCCAGGTCGGTGTTCATGCCGCCGTTCGCTGAGTTGCGGAAGCGCTCGTCGAGCTCGCCAGGGCGGCTGGCCAGCGCCGTCAGGCGGCGCAGCAGGTTCATCAACTGCGCATCCGCCTGGTCGGCGGCCGAGGGTGCGTGGCGCGACTCGAATCCGCCGCGCCCGCTCATCGAGTCTGCGCGCAGATGGCCGGGACCCGAATACCCCGGGCCGGATTGCCCTGGGCCCGAAGGCCCAGAGTGACGCTGCCCGACCCCGCCCACGCCGCTTGCAAAGTCCGATACGCCAGCACTGCCGGCGGGCGGGGCGAACTCTGCTGCGTGGTTGCCCGTGGAATGCCAATCCCTGCCCGCCGTGCTGTAGCCCGACTGCGCTCCACCGAGCTGATTGCCCGGCCCCTCCACCGAGCGCACCGTCATGCCGATGGGTTGAACGCCGCGCGCCTTGAGGTCGCGCACGATCTCGGCGTAGCAGACCGGCATTGCGCGCGCCATGGCCCAGCCCATGTCGCGCGTGAGCAGCTTGCGCAGGTCGAGCTGGTCGGTCACTGCCTCGATCGCGCTGTAAAGCGCCGCGCCGACGATCTCGGCGCGCAGCGGGTTGCGGCTGTCGTCGGTGCGCGCGGCGCGCAACATTGCGCTAACGTAGCTGTTGAGCTCACGAAGTTCGCTTTCGCACTCGTGCGTGATGAGCTGCGCGATGCGATCGGACACCATGCGCTCTTCGACCTCCTGGTCGTCCACCAGGCTGAGCGACTGCCAATCGGTGGCCGCCAGCGAGCGCCGTGCGGTGCCGTGAGGGGCCAGATCACCATTGACCTTGTCGCGCAACACGTCGCGGAATGCGGCGTGGAACGAGGCGATGTTGCGCAGCAGGTCCACACGGGCCAGCAGCATCAGGTCGCGCTCGATGATGCGGGTGCTGGACTCCGCCATCGTGCTGAGCATGTCGGACACACGGTCGGCGACGGCGGCCGCGGTCGTCTGGATCTGGCTCATCGCCGCGTCAAGCGCGGCTCGTAGACGTGGTTCGGTCGGGGTCATCTCGCAGCAAGCCGCAGCCCAAGGGGCATGTCACCTTCCGACGGACCCGCGGGGGCCGCGAGCGGGAGGCGTTGCGGCACCGGGGATACCCGGATCAAGTGGCAAGTATGGACCGGATTGTGCAGTGACCCGCGACGCGGGTCAGGCCTTACTTCTTCAGGGCGTCGCGGATTTCACGCAGAAGCACCACATCCTCGGCGGGCGGGGCAGGCGGCGCTGCGGGAGCATCCTTCTTCAGCCGGTTGATCTGCTTGACCATGATGAAGATGATGAACGCCAGGATGATGAAGTTGATGGCCACCGTGATGAAGTTGCCGTAGGCGAACAACGGGACGCCAGCCTTGGACAGCGCCTCGTACGTCATCGGCCCCTTGTAGTCGGCGGGCGCGTTGGACAACATGACGAAGAAGTTGGAGAAGTCCAGCCCCCCGAAGATCTTGCCGACGACCGGCATGATCAGGTCCTTCACGATCGAGTCGACGATCTTGCCGAATGCCGCGCCGATGATGACGCCGACCGCCAGGTCGACGACATTGCCCTTCATGGCAAATTCTTTGAACTCGCTTGTAAAACTCATGGTGATGCTCCTCTTTTTCGATCGTGGAAAGATTGTCGGATGCCTTTTCCGGCGCCGCGGAGTATTGCGCAAGTCCTGGCGCCGTCAAGGCCGGCGTTGCGCCGGCACGATGAGCTTGTGCATTCGGTCTTTCGCGCGTCCGCTAGAATCTTGGGTTGACCCTGACTCGACGTGAAGTCCCGAGGAAACACATGAGTGACCGCCCAGCCGACAGCGCCAAACGCACCTGGATCATTGCCTCTGGATGCGCCGGGGCGGTAGGCGCCGGATTTGCGGCCGTGCCTTTCGTGAGCAGCTTCATGCCCTCCGAGCGCGCGCGCGCCGCCGGGGCCTCGGTGGAGGTCGACATCAGCGGCTTGAAAGCCGGCGAGAAACTGACCGTCGAGTGGCGTGGCAAGCCGGTCTGGATCATCAAGCGCACGCCCGAGCAGGTGGCCGGCCTCCCGAAGATCGATCCGCAGTTGGCCGACCCCGCCTCCAAGCGCAACCCGGACGAACTGACACCCGAGTACGCTCGCAATGAGCACCGCTCCATCAAGCCCGAGATCATGGTCGCGGTTGGAATCTGCACCCACCTGGGCTGCTCCCCGTCCGACAAGTTCACCCCCGGGCCACAGCCCTCCCTGCCCGACGACTGGGTCGGCGGCTTCTTGTGCGCCTGCCATGGCTCCACGTTCGACCTGGCCGGGCGCGTCTTCAAGAACAAGCCCGCGCCCGACAACCTCGAGGTGCCACCGCACATGTACGTTTCCGACACAGTCCTTCTGATCGGGTCGGACAAGAAAGCCTGACGAATACGGCCTGGAAAGCAAGGCCCGAGAATGCGCTGACTGCAACGGCACAACACGAGAACCGACCATGGCAACAATGAAGGAAGCGCCGGCCGGCGCGCCCATGTCGCAAAAGCTGATGACGTGGGTGGACAACCGCTTCCCCGCGACGAAGCTCTTCAACGAGCACATGGCCGAGTACTACGCGCCGAAGAACTTCAACTTCTGGTACATCTTCGGCTCGCTGTCGCTGCTGGTGCTGGTGCTGCAGATCGTCACCGGCATCTTCCTGACGATGCACTACAAGCCGGACGCGGCGCTCGCCTTCGGCTCGGTCGAGTACATCATGCGCGACGTGCCGTGGGGCTGGCTGGTGCGCTACATGCATTCCACCGGCGCGAGCGCGTTCTTCGTCGTCGTCTACCTGCACATGTTCCGAGGGCTCATCTACGGCAGCTACCGCAAGCCGCGCGAACTGGTGTGGATCTTCGGCTGTGCGATCTTTTTGTGCCTGATGGCAGAAGCCTTCATGGGCTACCTGCTGCCTTGGGGCCAGATGAGCTACTGGGGCGCGCAGGTGATCGTGAACCTGTTCGCCGCCGTGCCCCTGATCGGGCCGGACCTTGCGCTGCTGATCCGCGGCGACTTCGTCGTCGGCGACGCCACGCTGAATCGCTTCTTCGCCTTCCACGTCATCGCGGTGCCACTGGTGCTGCTGGGGCTGGTGGCCGCGCACATCATCGCGTTGCACGAAGCGGGCTCCAACAACCCCGACGGCGTCGAGATCAAGGCCAAGACCGATGCGAAGGGCGTGCCTCTGGACGGCATCCCCTTCCACCCTTACTACACCGTGCATGACATCTTCGCCGTGGGCGTGTTCCTGTTCATCTTCAGCGCAGTGATCTTCTTTGCACCGGAGTTCGGCGGCTACTTCCTGGAGTTCAACAACTTCATCCCGGCCGACCCGCTGAAGACGCCGCTGCACATCGCGCCGGTCTGGTACTTCACGCCGTACTACTCGATGCTGCGGGCGATCACCAGCCAGATGATGTACGCGCTGATCGCCTGTGTGCTGGCCGGCGCGGTGCTCGGTGTGATGAAGGCGCAGATCAGCGGTATCTTCAAGGCCGTGATCGTCGGCGGCGCGGTCGCCCTGGTAGCGGCGATGCTGGCCATCGACGCCAAGTTCTGGGGTGTGGTGGTGATGGGCCTGGCGGTGGTCATCCTCTTCTTCCTGCCCTGGCTCGACCACTCGCCGGTCAGGTCGATCCGCTACCGGCCCGGCTGGCACAAGTACCTCTATGCCATCTTTGTCATCAACTTCCTGATCCTGGGCTACCTGGGTGTGCAACCGCCGTCTCTGGCCGGCGAGCGCGTGTCTCAGGTGGGGACGTTGTTCTACTTCGGCTTCTTCTTGCTGATGCCGTGGTGGAGCCGCCTGGGCACGCCCAAGCCCGTTCCAGACCGCGTCGTCTTCGCTGCCCACTGATGCGCGCACGGGCGAACAAACACATGAAAAAGCTGATCGCATCCTTCCTGATCTCCTTCGGGCTCGTGACAGGTGCTGGCGCCGCGGGCGACGGCGTGGCATGGGACAAGTTCCCGACTGAAAGAGCGACCGACATGGCCGCGCTGCAAAACGGCGCGCAGCTGTTCGTCAACTACTGCCTCAATTGCCACGCTGCGTCGTTCATGCGCTACAACCGCCTGCGCGACATCGGCGTGACCGAGGATCAGATCAAGAAGAACCTGATGTTCGCGACCGACAAGGTCGGCGACACGATGAAGATATCGCTCGACCCCAAGCAGGCCAAGGAATGGTTCGGCGGCGTGCCGCCTGACCTCACCCTGGTCGCGAGATCGCGAGCCAAGTTTGGTCAGGGCAGCGGCGCGGACTATCTGTACACCTTCTTGCGCACCTACTACCGCGACCCGAGCAAGCCGACAGGATGGAACAATCTGGCGTACCCGAATGTCGGCATGCCGCATGTGCTCTGGGAGCTTGAGGGTCAGCGTACCGCCAAGTTTGTCGACGAGAAAGATCCGAACGATCCCAAGGCGGTGATCCATCGCTTCGTCGGCTTCGAGCCGGTGTCGCCGGGCAAGTTGTCTGCGCTGGAGTACGACGAAGCCGTGGCCGACCTGGTCGCCTATTTGCAATGGATGGGTGAGCCCTCGCGCAGCAAGCGCTTGCAGGTCGGGGTTTGGGTGTTGATGTTCCTCGGCCTGTTCACCGTGCTGGCGTGGCGCCTCAATGCGGCATTCTGGAAGGACGTGAAGTAAGCCTCCTGCCAGCGCCGCGGCGGCTGCCGCGGACGTGGGTACCTTGCGCGCTGGCGTGACCGGAGGCTGCACGATGGCCTCCGGTGGATCGTCCACCGCGTGTTTTTTGTCGAATGAAGAACCCTAAGAAGGAGCCACCACCATGATGGTGCTTTACTCCGGAACGACCTGCCCCTATTCGCACCGTTGCCGATTTGTCCTGTTCGAGAAGGGCATGGACTTCGAGATCCGCGACGTCGATCTGTTCGCCAAGCCCGAAGACATCGCGTTGATGAATCCGTACAACGAGGTGCCGATTCTGGTCGAGCGCGACCTCATCCTGTACGAGTCGCACATCATCAATGAGTACATCGACGAGCGCTTTCCGCACCCGCAGTTGATGCCTGGCGACCCGGTGGCGCGCGCGCGCGTGCGTCTGTTCTTGCTCAACTTCGAGAAGGAACTGTTTGCCCACGTCAACATTCTGGAATCGCGCGGCGTCAAGCCCACTGACAAGCAGATGGAGAAGGCGCGCTCCCAGATTCGCGACCGGCTCACGCAGCTTGCGCCGATCTTCCTGAAGAACAAGTACATGCTGGGCGACGACTTCTCGATGCTCGACGTGGCCATTGCCCCGCTGCTTTGGCGGCTGGACTACTATGGCATCGACATGTCCAAGAATGCCGTGCCGCTGCTCAAGTACGCCGAGCGCATCTTCTCGCGCCCGGCCTATATCGAGGCACTGACGCCTTCTGAGAAAGTGATGCGCAAGTAGGCCCGAGGTTCAATATGTCCGCGCCGCCCATTGCGCCTGCCGGCTCGGGAACGTCCACGCGGCCGTACCTGATCCGTGCGCTGCACGACTGGTGCAGCGACAACGGCTTCACCCCATACATCGCGGTCTACGTCGATGCTCATGTGCAGGTGCCTGGTGAGTACGTGAAGAACAACGAGATCGTTCTGAACGTCGGCTTCGAGGCCACCACGGCCCTCAAGCTTGGCAACGAGGCGATCGAGTTCAAGGCGCGCTTTGGCGGCAAGTCGCGCGAGATCGTGGTCCCTGTAGATCACGTGATCGCGATCTACGCGCGGGAGAACGGGCAGGGCATGGCCTTCCCTTCGCCCTCGGGCGCGAACCCGGGCACGGCGGCGCCTGGCGACACATCGACACCACCGCCCCGCGGCCCCCGGCTGGCGCTCACCGAACCGGCAGAGCCGGCGCAACAAGGCGGCCCGCGTGTCGACCCAGGCGAGCCGCCCCCCGAGCCGCCGCCCGAACCGGCGCCGACGAAGCGCGCTGCGCTCAAGCGCATCAAGTAGCATCGCGCCTGTGCCGGCTTAGCTCAGCTGGTAGAGCACCCGCCTTGTAAGCGGAAGGTCGTCCGTTCGATTCGGACAGCCGGCACCACCCGCTCGTGTCCCCGCCCGAGCCGCGCGCGCAAAACCATTCGTTGCACTAGCTGGGTTGAACCTTGACCCGGATTGCGCTAACCTGCCAGCCCCGCACTCGCAAGGCGTCTTCGAGTCGCGGTTGAAGTTGGCGCAGTTTGGCGGCCACCGAAGCATTGGCGGCGAGCAGCGTCCAGCCCAGCTCATCCACGGGCCCTGGCCGCAGGTGCGGGGCCAGGGCTGCGGGCAACAGAGGGTGGATGGCGTCGAAGCGGGCAGCTGAGTCCCGCATCAGTTGCTGCAATCGGGCCAGTGGTGCACTTCGGTGCAGCGCCTCGTCGATGGGCAGCGCGTTCGGCGTCACCGGAGGCGGTCTTGAGTTCACCCGTGGGAGTTTACCGATGCAGATCATGATCACCAACGGCAGGTTGGCCCGCACACGCGTGATGCAACTGAGTCGAACGCAGTTGGTGCTGGCATTCGTGACCCTTCTGGTGGTGCTTACCTTGTTGTCGGGCACGGTCTATCACTTCGTTTTCCTCAAGGCCGCACGTGAGGGCTGGCCCGTCGTGAGCCAGATCGTCCGCCTGGTGGTGCGCGACGAGTTTGCGCAGCGCGACCGTTTCATGCGCGAGAACCTCGATGCCATGGCGCAAAAGGTCGGCGAGATGCAGGCCAAGCTGGTCAAGCTGGAGGCGGTGGGCGAGCGCGTGGCCGGCGCCATTGGCGTCAAGCCCGAAGAGTTGCGGCAAATGCTCAAGGTGTCTCCGGTGGACGCCACGGGTGCCGCCCCACGCGCGACATCCGCCGTGAACACGGGTGCGCCCATCGGGGCCGCGCCCAGAAGCCCTGCAACCCCGACGTCGGCGGTAACCGCGGTCCCGTCCTCATTGCCAGGGGGGGCGTCGGGCGGCCCGTTCGTGCCGGCGCAATCGGCTTCGCTGGACCAACTCAAGAGCATCGTCGGCGCGCTCGACCTGGAGGCAGACCAGCGCACCGATCTGTTCACGCTGTTCGAGGCGCGGCTGTTCGAGAGCCGGATGCAGTCATTGATGGTGCCGACGAGCAGGCCGGTGGACGTGGCGGTCGGCTCCGGTTTCGGCTTCCGCACCGACCCTTTTACGGGGCAGGCCGCATTGCACACCGGGTTGGACTTCCCCGCCGATGTCGGCACGCCCGTGATGGCTGCAGCGGGTGGCGTGGTGCAGCTGAGCGAGTTTCAATCTCAATACGGCAACGTGGTGGAAATCGACCACGGCAAGGGCCTCGTCACCCGTTACGCCCACAACTCCAAAGTGCTGGTCAAGACGGGTGACATCGTCAAGCGCTCGCAGGTCATCGCCGAGGTCGGCACCACCGGCCGATCTACCGGGCCGCACCTGCACTTCGAGGTGCGCGTGGAGGGCGTGGCGCAAGACCCGGCCAAGTTCCTCGCGGCGGGTGATTCTGCGCTTGCCGACAACGCCGCGACCAAGGCGCGCGCGCCAAAGCGCTGACGCCCGCTCGCCGTGGCGCCGCCTCCGGCGGCTGCCCGAGACGGCCCGCCCCCGGGTGGTAAAGTCCAAGGCTTTTGGTCGGGCGCTGAGGCCTTGCTTTCGTTGCGTCCGCCCACAACTCCATGGATCGGCAGAGGCTGTGGCGTCGCTGGTCCTGATGAGGTCAAGCGCAGGCGCCCGACCCTCGCCGATCCCCCAACCAGACGTTGAAGCCGCATGTTGCCCAAGTTCCTGACCTCGATATTCGGTAGCCGCAACGAACGTCTGCTCAAGCAATACCGCCGCGTCGTCGCCAGCATCACCGCGCTCGAGTCGCAATTCGAGGCGCTGGACGACGTTGCGCTGAAGGCCAAGACCGACGAGTTCCGCCAACGTTTTGCCAAGGGCGAAACGCTCGACGCGCTGTTGCCCGAAGCCTTCGCCGTGGTGCGAGAAGGCAGCAAGCGCAGCCTGAAGATGCGCCACTTCGATGTGCAGCTCAAGGGTGGCATGGCGCTGCACGACGGCAAGATCGGCGAGATGCGCACCGGTGAAGGCAAGACGCTGATGGCCACCCTGCCGGTGTACCTCAATGCCATCACCGGCAAGGGCGTTCACGTGGTGACGGTCAACGACTACCTCGCGCGGCGTGACGCCGAGTGGATGGGGCGCCTGTACAACTTCCTCGGCCTGACCGTGGGTGTGAACCTGCCGCAGATGTCGCGCGAGGACAAGCAGGCCGCCTACGCCGCCGATGTGACCTACGGCACCAACAACGAGTTCGGGTTCGACTACCTGCGCGACAACATGGTGCAAGACACCGCCGACCGCGTCGCGCGGGGCCTGAATTACGCGATCGTCGACGAGGTCGACTCGATCCTGATCGACGAAGCGCGCACGCCGCTCATCATCAGCGGTCAGGCCGAAGACCACACCGAGATGTACGTGCGCATCAACGCCGTGGTGCCGCACCTGAAGAAGCAGATCGGCGAGCCCGACCTGCGCACCGGCGAGGGTGTGATCGAGCCGGGCGACTTCACCGTCGACGAGAAGAGCCACCAGGTCTTCCTGACGGAGGACGGGCACGAGAACGCTGAACGGCTGCTGCGCGAAGCCGGCCTGCTGGCCGAAGGTGCGAGCCTGTACGAGCCGGCCAATATCGCGTTGATGCACCACGTGTATGCCGCGCTGCGCGCCAAGCACCTGTACAACCGTGACCAACACTACGTGGTGCAAAACGGCGAGGTCACGATCGTCGACGAATTCACCGGCCGGCTGATGACAGGTCGCCGCTGGTCCGACGGCCTGCACCAGGCGGTCGAAGCCAAGGAGGGCGTGCAGATCCAGAGCGAGAACCAGACGCTCGCCTCGATCACCTTCCAGAACTATTTCCGCATGTACGGCAAGCTCGCCGGCATGACCGGCACGGCCGACACCGAGGCGTACGAATTCCAGGAAATCTACGGCCTGGAGACGGTGGTGATCCCGCCGAACAAACCCACGATTCGCCAGGACGAACTCGACCTCGTCTACAAGACGAACCGCGAGAAGTTCGAGGCCGTCACCAAGGACATCCGCGACTGCCACGAGCGCGGCCAGCCGGTGCTGGTGGGCACGACGTCGATCGAGAACTCGGAGCTCATCTCGGGTCTGCTCGACAAAGCCAAGCTGCCGCACCAGGTGCTCAACGCCAAGCAGCACGCCAAAGAAGCCGAAATCGTCGCGCAGGCCGGCCGCCCCGGAGTCATCACGATCGCCACCAACATGGCCGGCCGCGGCACCGACATCGTGCTCGGCGGCAACGTCGAGAACCAGATCAAGGTCATCGACGCCGACGATGCGATCAACCCCGATGACAAGGCCTCGCGCGCTGCAACGTTGCACAGCGAATGGCAGGGCCTGCACGACGCGGTGAAGGCGCAGGGCGGCTTGCGAATCATCGCGACTGAGCGGCACGAATCGCGCCGCATCGACAACCAGCTGCGCGGCCGCTCGGGCCGCCAAGGCGACCCGGGCTCGTCGCGCTTCTACCTGAGCCTGGACGATCCGCTGATGCGCATCTTCGCAGGCGAACGCGTGCGCTCGATCATGGAGCGGCTGAAGATGCCCGACGGCGAGGCGATCGAGGCCGGCATCGTCACGCGCAGCATCGAAGGCGCGCAGCGCAAGGTCGAGGCGCGCAACTTCGACGTGCGAAAGCAGCTGCTCGAATACGACGACGTGGCCAACGACCAGCGCAAGGTGATCTACCAGCAGCGCAACGACATCCTCGAATCGAGCAGCCTGACCGAGCAGATCGGAAACCTGCGCGAAAGCGCGATGACCGACGTGGTGCGCACCTTCGTGCCGGCTGAAAGCGTTGAGGAGCAATGGGACCTGCCCGGCCTGGAGCGCGTGCTGCGCGAGGAGTGGCAAGTCGAGCTGCCGCTGCAGGCCGAGGTCGAAAAGAGCGATGCGATCACCGCGGAAGAGATCGCGGAGAAGGTCGTCAAGGCCGCCAACACGTTGTTCGAGGCCAAGGTCGAGCGTGTCGGCATCGAGCAGTTCACGCCTTTCATGCGCATGATCCTGCTGCAGTCGATCGACTCGCACTGGCGCGAGCACCTGGCCGCGCTCGACTACCTGCGCCAGGGCATCCATTTGCGCGGCTATGCGCAGAAGAACCCGAAGCAAGAGTACAAGCGCGAGGCCTTCGAGCTGTTCTCGCAGATGCTCGACGTGGTCAAGATGGATGTGACGCGCGTGCTGATGACGGTGCGCATCCAGACGCAAGAAGAAGCCGCGCAGGCCGCCGAGGCGATCGAAGAGCGCGCCGAGAAGATCAGCAACGTGACCTACACGCATCCGAACGAGGATGGCAGCGTCTCGCAGGAGGCCGATCCGGCAACGCTGCAGACCCAGGTGCAGGTGCCCAAGGTCGGACGCAACGACCCCTGCCCGTGCGGCAGTGGCAAGAAGTTCAAGCTCTGCCACGGCAAGCTCGCCTGACTCGGAGAAGTTCCGCACGGAAGTGAAGCGCAGGCGCTGAGCTGCGCCGTTCACCCGCGCTATGCTGGGCTCCCCCATGAGCCCAGCATCCACGCCCGATGCCGCCGTGCGCCGCGAGCTGCTGCGCCTGGCATTGCGAAACTCCTCTCGCAGCATCCCGCTGCAGATGCTCGCGGTGGGCATCGTCGTGGCGCTGTCCGAGTGGGCGAGCGTTCGCGACGTCGGTGTGATCGCTGCCGCGCTGGGCTTGGTAGTGGCCGGCTGGCGGTTCTCGGTCTCGCGGCGTTACGCACAGACCGCCGCTTTGAGCGAAGCACAGATCGCGCGTGCCACCGTCGAGCTCGAAGGCAACTCCGCGCTGGCCGGCCTGCTGTGGGCCGTGTGTGCCGTCGGCATCTACCCATTGCTCACGGGCACGCTGGCCACGACGTTCATCGTCATCGCCATCGGCTCCGTGGCCACGGCGGCGTTGTTCATGTCGCTCGTCGGTCGGGCGTTTCTTTGGCTCGTGTCGCTGAGCCTGGGGTCTCTGGTCGCCGTCAGCCTGTTGGTGGAGTCGGTTCAGTCGTATCCGGTCGCTGCGTTGGTCGGGTTGCTCGGCTTCACGATGCTCCGTGCTTCGCGCGAGATCAGCGAGACGACGCGCCTGGCGATCCGGCACAGCCTGGAGGTCGATCAGGTCAACGCCTCGCTCTCGCAGGCCAAGGAAGCGGCCGAGGCCGCCAACGTGGCGAAGTCGCAGTTCCTGGCCACGATGAGCCATGAGATTCGCACGCCCATGAACGGCGTGCTCGGCTCGCTCGACCTGCTCCGCCACTCCAGGCTCGACTCCAGCCAGCGCAAGCTGGTTCGAACCGCCGCGTCGTCTGGCTTTGCCTTGATGAGCATCCTCAACGACGTGCTCGATCACTCCAAGATCGAAGCCGGCAAGCTCCAGCTCACGAGCGCGCCGATGTCGCCGCACGCCGTGGCCGCCGCGGTGGTGGCGCTGTTCCGCGCCAATGCCGAGAAGAAGGGCATCACCCTAGACCTCGACATCGACCCCGATGCAGCAGAGTGGGTGCTGGGGGACGCGCAGCGGCTCAAGCAGGTTCTGCTGAATCTGGTGGGCAACGCCGTCAAGTTCACCGAGCGCGGCGGCGTGACCCTGCACCTCGGCGCGCAGCCGGCGCCTGCTTCAAAAGCCGGGCTCATCTTTGAAGTGGTCGACACCGGCGTGGGCATGAGCGCGCAAGAACTGGAGAGCCTGTTCCAGCCCTTCCACCAACTCGAGACCGAGCGCAACCAGCGGCCCGGTGGCACCGGGCTGGGTCTGGCGATCAGTCAGCGCATCGCCGAAGCCATGGGCAGCAGGATCGTTGTCGAGAGTGCGCCGGGCCGCGGGTCCTGCTTCCAGTTCGCATTGGAGCTTGAACTGGACCCGACCGAGGCGCACGCAGCGAGCGTCGACTCGGGTCTGGTCGGGCTGGACGAGCCGGCGCTGCCTCAAAGCACGGTGCTGGTGGTCGAGGACAACGAGGTCAACCTCATGATCGCGCGCGAAATGCTGATCTCGTTGGGCATGGAGGTGATCGAAGCGACCGATGGCGCGCAAGCGCTCAAGGTGCTGGCGGAGAAGTCGGTCGACGTGGTGCTGATGGACTGTCACATGCCCGTGCTCGACGGCTACGCCACGACGCACGAACTGCGCCGGCGGGAACGCCAGCAGAAGCGCTCGCGCACGCCCATCCTGGCGTTGACGGCCGACGCGTTCAGCGACGACATTGCCCGCGTGCGCGACGCCGGCATGGACGGGCACCTCGCCAAGCCGTACACACGGGACCAGTTGCAGAAGCTCCTCAGCCACTGGCTCTGAGCGCCGTGGCCCGGCGCTGCGGCGCACAACGAAGGCTCAGGTCAGCGTGGCCCACTCGCTGACCCCGGTGCGCTCCACGCCCCAGGCGGTGTCCAGCTCCATTCGCTTGATCTCTTCCACCGCCCCTTCGTCGGCGCCGCCCACCTTGCGCACCTGGGCGCGCGCCAGGCGCTCCATCAGGCGCAGATCGCGGTTGGTCAGCGACATCGCCGTCACCGCCCAGTGGTCGACGATGGTCTGGAGCGATTCGTAGGTGATGGGCGCAGCGATGCGTCGGGCCTGCAGTGCAGCGAGGCTGCCTCGGAAACGCGGCTCGAGTGTGCGCATGATGTGCTCGACCGCCTGCTCGCCCGCGCCGTCGTCGACCACGTGCTCGATCAACCCCCGTCGATGCAACTGGTCGGCCGTGTAGATCTGGCCCGATAGGATCATGTCGTTGGCCACCGAGTAGCCGGCCTTGCGGATGGTCAGGTTCCAGCCGCCCATGCCCGGGAAGAGGTTGAACAGCACTTCCGGATAACCGGCCTGCGCGCTGCGTTCGAAGACAACCGTGTGGTGCAGCAAAGCCGACTCGAGCCCGCCGCCCAAGGTGTCGCCCTGCACCAGCGCGATGGTGTGCACACCCAGGTGGGCGGCGTTCTCCCACCACCAGACCAGGTCGATGCATCGGCGCGCATACAAGCGCAGCGACTCCAGATCGCGCGCCCGCACCAGCAGCACGAACAGCGACAGATCGCCGCCGAAGTTGAACACGCCAGGCACGTCAGAGGCGTACACGAAGTGCCGCACCAGCCCGGGGTTGGCGCTGATGTCGTTGAAGACCTGCTGCAACTCGCCCAGCGCGGCCAGGCTGTAGCACTGGATCGGCTTGACGTTGACCCGCAGCGTCAGCGCCGAGAACTCCGGGTTCCATTGCAGGCGCACATATTTGTACGGGCGGTGCAGGGCGCTGGGAAGCGTGGTGCCGATGATGTTGTTCATATCGCCTCAAGGACTCTGCCGAACTGGTGAAAGTTGAAGACGGTGGACTCGACGATGGCCTCTTTGGCCGCCTCATCCTGGAGTGTGTTCAGGATCAGGCGCAGGTCGGCCATGTGTTCGGCGTCCAGCGTAGCGTGCGAGCTGATGAATGAAATCCCACGATCGCCCTGCAGCAACAGCGAATCGGTGATGGCCGCCGTCATCGGGCCGCCGTAGACCGAGGCGATCACCTCCAGCGCGTACAGCATGCCCAGCACCGAACAGGGGTGCAGCCGGTCGGCGGACCAATAGTTGTAGCCATTGAGCGCCAGCATGTGCGCGGTGGGCTTGTAGGCCAGCGCCTCCTCGGCCGTCACACCCATGGCCTCCAGGTCGTTGACGACCCACTCTTCGTGCCCCTTCTCCTCGTTCATGTGGTCGTACAGAAAGTAGCGCACCTGCTTTTGCGCGTCGCCCACCCGGCTGGCCGCCGCCGCGCACACCGGGTTGAAGTGCCACACCACGTGGTAGAGCTCCAAAAGGAGCTTGCGGTAGCGCTCTAGCGGCAGGCCGTTGGCGACGATGTCGAGAACCTTGCTGTTGGATTCGAAGGCGCGGCGCGCTTCGTCGGTGCGGGAGACGAGGTCGGCGAAAAAAGGGAGCATCAAACGGGCCTGGTGGAAGTTCACGCTGCAGCGCAGCAATAGGAAATTGTGGTCTCGGCCTTCATGCCCCTCTGGCTTGCAAATGGTGAAGTAATTCACGAAAAGTCGTATTGCGTGCGGCAGACCCCCTGAATCGGGGGGTGGACAAATAGGTATCCGGAGTCGGCGAATTTGATCGGGGTCGGTGCCGCCAACGTGTCGAGGCGCCGGCCTGCACTCCTACAATCTGGCGCCTTCGGCCCCGCCATCTCGCTGGCTGGCGCCCCGAACATCCCGCCACCCGAAGTGAGTCGCCATGCCCGTCAACCTCCGCGCCCCGCAGCCCGCTGACCTGCACCCTGTCCAAGGCGTCAGGCTCGGTATCGCGATGGCCGGTGTGCGCAAGGCCAACCGGCGCGATCTGACCGTCGTGACGTTGGCGGAGGGCTCGTCGGTGGCGGGCGTGTTCACCCGCAACCGCTTTTGCGCTGCGCCCGTGCAACTCTGCCGCAACCACCTCGCAGCGCACGGTGGTGCGGCGCGGGCAATCCTCGTCAACACCGGCAACGCCAACGCTGGCACGGGTGAAGACGGCTTGCGCCGAGCGTTGTCCACGTGCAGTGCGCTGGCGGGTCACTTGAACCTGAAGCCCGAGCAGGTGCTGCCGTTCTCGACCGGCGTGATCATGGAGACGCTGCCCAACGACCGCATCGAAGCCGGCCTGCCCGCCGCGCTGGACGACCTGCACGAGAACCACTGGGGCACGGCGGCCGAGGCGATCATGACGACCGACACGATCGCCAAAGCCGCGTCGCGCCAGGTGCAGATCGGCGGCCGCACCGTCACCGTCACCGGCATCGCCAAGGGCGCCGGCATGATCCGGCCGAACATGGCGACGATGCTCGGCTTCGTCGCCACCGACGCCGTCTTCGCCCCGCACCTGGCGCAAGCCCTGGTACAAGACTTGGTGCGAGAGGCCGCCGACCTGTCCTTCAACCGCATCACGATCGACGGCGACACCTCGACGAACGATTCGTTCCTGCTCATCGCCACGCACCAGGCCGGCCACGCGCCAATCACGCAACTTGACTCTGGCGACGGCGCGGTCCTGCGGCAGGCCGTCATCGACGTGGCACAGCAGCTCGCGCAGGCGATCGTGCGCGACGGCGAGGGCGCCACCAAGTTCATCACCGTGCGGGTGGACGGCGGCAAGACGATCGACGAGTGCCGCCAAGTGGCCTACGCCATCGCCCATTCGCCGCTGGTCAAGACGGCTTTCTTTGCGAGCGACCCGAACCTCGGCCGCATACTGGCGGCGGTCGGCTACGCCGGCATCGCCGATCTGGACCAGACGCTGATCGAGCTGTTCCTAGACGACGTTCACGTCGTTACCCGCGGCGGCCGCCACCCCGCTTACCAAGAGGCCGACGGCCAGCGCGTGATGAAGCGCAGCGAGATCACGGTGCGCGTCGACCTGCACCGCGGTGCTGCCAGCTCGACCGTGTGGACCTGCGACCTGAGCTACGACTACGTCAAGATCAACGCCGACTACCGCAGTTGAACCGGCGATCAGTCGGTGCGCTGCAATGAGCTGGCGACGGCGACTCGGGATGACGCAGGCATGACTCGGTCACGCCCTTCAAGACTGCGTGCGGCCGCGGTTGCCGTGGTCGAGTACCTTGTCGGCTTCATCGCGCTGGCGTGGTTTGCCTACCTCGCGTTCGGGCGCGGCCCCTCCACCGACGAGTCGTTCGTCTTCGCCTTCAAGGCCAGCTCACTGCTCGCGGCCGTGGAGCTGGGTCTTCTGCTGGCGCGCAAGGCGCCAGCGAACCGGCTCATCATCGGGGCCAACCTGTGGCTCATCGCCGGTGGCGCGGCCGCCTTCCTTGAGCAATGGTGGTGGCTTCGGCTCTATCAGCAATTCGGCGAGGCCAGCCTGTTCCTGGGGATCCTGATCGTCGGGGTTGCCTTCACGTTGTCGTCCCCTGCGGGGTTCGTCGGCAAGGCCGGAGCCGACTCGGCCGTCAAGCGTGCATCGCTGGTGCTGTTGGCGGCCGTCGGTTGCGCACTGGTCCTCGCCGTGCTGTTTCGCGGCAACGTGAAGGTTGCCGCGGTCGTGCCGGTCATTGCGCTGTCGTGGCTCAATCGTCTGCTGCGCCTGCGGCTGCCAGAGGCGACCTCGGAAGTTGCTCGCGCCGAGTGACTTGCGTCAACACCGCGCTTCGCGCTGCTGGCCGGTGGGCCGCTCATCAAGCGAGTGGACGTGGCGCGACAAGATCGGGGCAAGTTCGCTTGCGTGGCCGGCGATGCCGCTGCTAGCATTTGACCGTGACTCACTGAAGCCCACCCCATGAACGCCCACCCAGCCAGCCTCGAACACGCCGCTCACCGGCGTGCGCTGGTCCTGTGCGTTCCGCGACTGCCGCAGCTGTCGCGATCGGGGCGCTTGATTTCTGGCGCAGCGAACGCAGGGTTCGCGCCGGTCGCAACCGGTCTCGTTGGCCCTTAGCGGCCCTCTCGGCATCCGACTTCCACCCGAAGTTCCGCTGAGAGGTCAGCGGAAAGAGTTGCCAGTTTCATTCTCCCGCTGCACCCGAGTCGAACGACTCGCCCAGGGGCCCACGAGGCACCCGCAGAGAGAAGAAATGTGAGGTTGCCACCATGAAGCCGGGGCACTTTTCGCTCAAGAACCAATTCAGGAATCAACTCCGCCGCCACTGGCCCGCACGCCTTTCGTTGCCACCCGGCGACCTGCTGCGCGACGCCACCTACCGGCGCTTGTGGACGTCGATCCTCATCAGCTCGTTCGGCGGCCAGGTGACGATGCTGGCGCTGCCGCTCACCGCGGCCGTGCTGCTGAACGCCAGCCCGACGCAGATGGGCTTGCTCACGGCGATGGAGATCCTGCCGTTCGTGCTGTTCTCGCTGCCCTCGGGCGTGTGGCTCGACCGAGTTCGCAAGCTGCCGGTCTACGTGTTCGGTGAATCGGCGCTGGCGGTCGTGGTGGCCAGCGTGCCGTTCGCGTGGTGGATGGGCTGGTTGTCGATGACGTGGATGTACGTGGCTGGCTTCGTCATCGGCGCGGTCTACACGACGGCCGGCACGGCGGCGCAGATCGTGCTGACGCAGGTGGTGGCGCGTGATCGCCTGGTCGAGGCGCACGCGAAGAACGCGCTTGCCAGTTCTGGCGCCGAAGTCGCCGGGCCCGGCGTGGCCGGCGCGTTGATCAAGCTGGTCGGCGCGCCACTGGCCTTGCTGGTGGATGCGGTGCTGCTGATCGCCTCGGCGGCGATCTTGCGCGGCATCGTCATCAACGAAGAGCGCAAGCCGCGGCCCGACGCGCGCTTTTGGCGCGACCTGCGCGCGGGCGTGCGCTTCGTCGCCGGCAACCGGCTGCTGGTGGCGTTGGCCATTGCGGTGGGTGGCTGGCAGATGTGCCACCACGCGGCGATCGTGGTGCAGATTCTGTTTGCCACACGCACGCTGGGCTTGAGCGAGCAGGCGGTGGGCTTGAGCTACATGGGCATGGGCGTGGGCACGGTGCTGGCCAGCCTGTTCGGCAACCGCGTCAGCCGGCGCATCGGGCCTGGGCCGTGCCTGGTGCTCGGGTTTGCGATTTGCGGCGTGGGCTGGTTGCTGTTGTCGTTCGCGCCGGCCAACGCCTGGGGCGTGGCGGTGTTCGCGTTGATGCTGCTGCTGTTCGCGGCCGGGGCAGTGCTGGTGTTCATCAACTTCCTGGCGCTGCGCCAGGCGGTCACGCCCGAGCCGCTGCTGGGCCGCATGACGAGCACGATGCGCTGGCTGATCCTGATCCCCGCGGGCCCCGGCGCGTTGCTCGGCGGCTGGCTGGGCGAGCACGTGGGCTTGCGCGCGTCGCTCGCGTTTGCGGGCTGCAGCGCCTTGTTGCTGGCGCTGCTGGCGTGGCGCGCGCCGGTGATCCGCAACGTGCGGGAGCTGCCGAAGCCCGAAAGCGCGGACGACTGGGTCGGCGCCGAGGCGGCGGTGCGCACGGCGCCGCTGCCGGACACGCCTTGAACCGACCGGACGCCGACCCACCGCGCAGCGGCGGCCCGCTGTGAACCCGAGGAGCCTCGCATGGACAAGTTGTTGATCGACGTGCCCGAGCGCATCGAGACCGAGCGCTTCACGCTGCGCTGCCCGCGGCCGGGCGACGGCGCGGCGATCAACGCCGCCATCTGCGCGTCGATGGACGAGCTGCGCCCCTGGTTGCCCTGGGCGCAGGCCGCGCCGCTGCTCGACGAATCGGAAGCCTACTGCCGCCGCCATCACGCCCGCTTCCAACTGCGCGAGGACTTGTCGTTCTTCATCTTCGAGCGCGAACCCGATGGCGCAGAGGGCGTGCTGGTGGGCGCCTGCGGCCTGCACCGCATCGACTGGACGGTGCGCCGATTCGAGATCGGCTACTGGCGCCGCGCCGGCCTGCCCGGCCACGGCATCGCCACCGAAGCGGCGCGCGCGCTGAACCGCCTGGCCTTCGACCGGCTCGACGCGCAGCGTGTGGAGATCCGCATGGACGATGCCAACCTGCCCAGCCGCAAGGTGGCCGAGCGCGCCGGCTTCACCTTCGAAGGCCTGCTGCGGCGAGATACGCTGACGACGGCCGGCGAGCCGCGCGACACGCGGGTGTATGCGCGGGTGCGTGGGGTGGAAGAGGCAGAGGTCGGGTGAGTGGGTGAGCGCCGAGCCGAGCCAGCTCACCGGGCCACGTCGAGTAACCCCGTGGCCGCCATGATGCTGGCGAGCGAGCTGTCTTCCAGTGCGTACACACCGCGCGTGGCGCGCCACACGAGGGCCTTGTCTTGCAAGGCGCCGAGCGCCTGCTGCACGTTCGACACATCGGCCCTGACCTGCGCGTTCGGCGCCACCGCGTCGAGCACGCGCTGGTAGCGCGCCATCGTTTCGGCCTCGAACGGTGCGTAGTCGGCCTGCGCCGCTGCGAGCACGCGCAGCACGGCCGATTGCAGCGGCGTGAGGCTGTGCACCACGCGCAGCGCCTCGTTGTCGCTGGCGGCAATCTGCGCTTCGACCGCTTGGGCAAAACGCTGCGGCACATCGGCCGGCGCGAGTGCGAAGTCGAAGCGCAGCAGGTCGGCGGCGGCGCCGATCATCTCGGGCCGAAACGAGGTTCGCTTGAACAAATCGAACACGATGTCCGGGTCGAGCCGGGCGGGCAGGCCGACGTGGGCGCAGAACCAGTCCACATAGTTTTTGCCGAGCGGCTGGAAGGGCACCAGCGGCGCGCCGAAGAACGCCTGCTCGCGGCTGTTGCGCAGCATCGCCAGTTTGTCCTGGTTGGAGCCGGTGGCGACCACGCGCAGGCCGTGGTGGCGGCTGCTGTTGAGCTCGTCGCGCGCGGCCTTCAGCGCGAACAACGCGTCGTTGCCCGACTCGCTGGTGATGGCCTGCTGCGCTTCGTCGATGATCAGCACGATGAGCTTGCCCGACTCGTCGGACAACGCCGCCAGCGCGGTGGACAGCGAGACATCCTGCCCCAGCCCGACGCGGTCGAGCGAGAACGACACACCGCCCACGGCCACCTTGTCCATGCCCGCCGCGCGCGCCAGACGGGCGATGGCGCCTTGGTGCCGAAGCAACTCGGCGCGCACGGCGTTGACGATCACCTGGCCGGGGTCGGCCTTGCGGTCTTCCCACAGGTCGGCGTAGACGACCAGCGCGCCGGCTTTTTCGAGCGCAGGACGCAGGTCTTCACGCAAGAAGGTGGACTTGCCGGTGCGCCGCGGGGCGGCCAGGAACAGGCCGGAACTCGACGCCGACGCGGGCGCCGTGGTGAGCAGCGCCTGGGTCAGCGCATCCGCCAGATCGAGGCGGTGGAACACGGACGGGTCGGGTGATGTGGCCATGGGAGTCCTCCGTGGCGATGCCAGACTACAGTCTATTATAGGAAACTATAGTCTTTTATAGAGGCACCGCGCCGCCTGGACTCTCGTCAGGGTGGCGCGGGCGCGCTCAGGCGGTCGGGCCGAGCTTGTCCACCGCGTCGGTGATGATGCCGTCGATGCCGAGCGACAGCAGCCGCTGCGCCTCGGTTGCGTCGTTCACGGTGTAGACCAGCGCCCGCAGCCCGGCGCCGTGCAGGCGGCCGATCAGCGGCGCGTCCATCAGCCGGTGGTTCGTCACCACCGCCACGCAGCCCAGGCCTTGGGCGGCCTCGAACCAGCCGTCCCACAACGTGTCCAGCAGCAGCGCGCGCGGCAGCTCGGCGGCGCTGCCGCGCGCGCCCCGCAACGACTCTGGCCGGAACGAGCTGAGCAGCGGCGGCACCGCCTGCCCCGCCCACAGCCGCGCGGCCTCGCGCGCGACGACCTCGCCGGTGCGTTCTTCCTGCCCCGGCGTCGGCTTGATCTCGATGTTCAGCGCGAAGTCGTTGCGCAGACAGTACGCGGCGATGGCATTCAAGCTGGGCAGCGGCTCGCCGGCATGGAGCGGGCTGTGCCACCCACCGGCATCGAGGCGAGACAGCTCGGCCCACGCCCGATCACCGGCCACGCCTCGCGCCGGCGTGGTGCGCTCCAGCGTGTCGTCGTGCAGCAAAAAGGGCACGCCGTCGGCGCTCAGCTTCACGTCGCATTCGAAGGCGCGGTAGCCGAAACCCGCGCCGACGCGGAACGCCGCAAGCGTGTTCTCAGGCGCCAGCTTGCCGGCGCCGCGGTGGGCGATCCAGAGTGGGTAGGGCCAAGTTTTCATGCCGCCGTTCATATCGCCATCCATGTCGCCTTCACACGCCGACGCGCTGCTGCGTGGAGGCATCGAACCAATGCAACTGCGCTGCCGGCGCCAGCAGCGACACCGTGCTGCCCACCGCGGGCGGCGCGAGGGTGGCGTCCATGCGCAGCGTGAACAGCTCGCTGCCCAGCCGGCCGTAGACCAGCCGCTCGGCGCCGAGCATCTCGATCACTTCCACCTTCAGCGGCCAGCCTGATCCGACATCTGCCGCGCCCTGCGGCCCGATCTGCGCGTGCTCGGGCCGCAGCCCGAGGATCAACTCGCCCGAACGCGGCACCGCCATCGGCAGCGCCAGCACCTGGCTGCCGACATGGAAGCGCGCACCCTCGGCCCGCCCCTTGATCAGGTTCATCGGCGGCGAGCCGATGAAGCCGGCAACGAAGGTGGTGGCTGGGCGCTGGTACACCTCCTCGGGCGTGCCGATCTGCTCCATGCGGCCGGCGTTCATCACGATCATGCGCTGCGCCAGCGTCATCGCCTCGACCTGGTCGTGCGTGACGAAGAGCGACGTGATGCCCAGCTCGGCGTGCAGCTTCTGGATCTCCAGCCGTGTCTGCGCGCGCAGCTTCGCGTCCAGGTTGGACAGCGGCTCGTCGAACAAAAACACCTTGGGCTGGCGCACGATCGCGCGGCCCATCGCCACGCGCTGGCGCTGCCCGCCCGACAACTCGCGCGGCTTGCGTTGCAGGAACGGGCCGATCTCCAGAATCTTGGCGGCCTTGTCGACGCGCTGCTTGATCTCGTCGAGCGGCACCTTGGCGATCTTCAAGCCGTAGGCCATGTTCTCGAACACGCTCATGTGCGGGTAGAGCGCGTAGTTCTGGAACACCATCGCGATGTCGCGGTCCGACGGCTCCACGTCGTTGACCACGCGCTCGCCGATCGCGATCTGGCCGTCGGAGATCTCTTCCAGCCCGGCCACCATGCGCAACAAGGTGCTCTTGCCGCAGCCCGACGGGCCGACGATCACGATGAACTCGCGGTCGGCGATCTCGGCGTTGACGCCGTGGATGACCTGGTTGGCCTTCGGCCCGGTGCCGTAGCGCTTGACGACGTTTCGAATCGAGATGGATGCCATGGTTCGAGTGAAGTGAACTGAGCGGACGAAGTCATGCGTCCATCAAGCGGACGCCGGGGAACCGGCTTTGCCGGGCCGCTGGCGGCACCCCCTGGGGCCACAAGGGGCCCCTTCGTGGCCTATGGGGGAGCGCCGAAGGCGCTTCGGGGGGGACGTCATTTCTCGGTGTCTACCAGGCCCTTGACGAACCATTTCTGCATCAACAGCACCACCAGCGCGGGCGGGATCATCGCCAGGATCGCGGTGGCCATGATCACGTTCCACTCATTGGCCGCGTCGCCGCCAGCGAACATGCGCTTGATGCCCATCACGATCGGGTACATGCTCTCGTCGGTGGTCACCAGCAGCGGCCACAAATACTGGTTCCAGCCGTAGATGAACTGGATGACGAAGAGCGCTGCCACGCTCGTCATCGACAGCGGCACCAGCACGTCCTTGAAGAAGCGGATCGGGCCCGCGCCGTCGATGCGTGCGGCCTCGACCAGTTCGTCGGGAATGGTCAGGAAGAACTGCCGGAACAGGAACGTGGCGGTGGCCGAGGCGATCAGCGGCACCGTGAGGCCGGCATAGCTGTTGAGCATCGACAGGTCTGAGATGACCTGGTAGGTCGGCAGGATGCGCACCTCCACCGGCAGCATCAGCGTGATGAAGACCATCCAGAAGCACAGCCCGCGGCCGGGGAAGCGGAAGTACACGAACGCGAATGCCGACAGCAGCGAGATGGCGATCTTGCCGATGGCGATCACCATCGCGCTGACGAAGCTGACCCACAGCATCGGCGCCACCGGTGCGACCTTGCTGCCGTAGCTCGTCTCGCCGCCGAACAGCGCGACGCGGTAGGTCTCGATCATGTGGCCGCCGGGGGCGAGCGACATCGGCACCGTCTGCACGATCTGCTGCGAGGTTTGTGTGGAGGCAATCAGCGTCACGTAGACGGGAAAGGCGACCACCAGCACGCCAAGCAGCAGGATCCCGTGGGCAATGGCCCGGCCGACCTTGTCGCGTTCGACCATTTCAGTATTGAACCTTCTTTTCGACGTAGCGGAATTGCACGACGGTCAACGCAATCACGATCACCATCAACACCACCGACTGCGCGGCCGAGCCGCCGATGTCCAGCGCCTTGAAGCCGTCGTAGTAGACCTTGTAGACGAGGATCGCGGTGTCCTTGCCCGGCCCGCCGTTGGTGGCGGCGTCGACGATGGCGAACGTGTCGAAGAATGCGTAGACGATGTTGATCACGAGCAGGAAGAACGTGGTCGGCGACAGCAGCGGGAAGACGATGCTCCAGAAGCGCTTCCAGGGGCGCGCGCCGTCGATCGCGGCAGCTTCGATGAGGCTTTTGGGGATCGACTGCAGCCCGGCCAGGAAGAACAAGAAGTTGTAGGAGATCTGCTTCCACACCGCAGCCATCACGATCAGCGCCATCGCGTGGTCGCCGTCGAGCAGGTGGTTCCAGTTGAAGCCGAGCGCGCGCAGCGCGTAGCTCACGATGCCCACCGACGGCGCGAACATGAACAACCACAGCACGCCGGCAATGGCCGGCGCCACCGCGTAAGGCCAGATCAGCAGCGTCTTGTAGATCGTGGCGCCGCGCACCACGCGGTCGGCCATCACGGCCAGCAGCAGCGCGATCGACAGGCCAAACACCGCCACCAGCACCGAGAACACGGCCGTGGTCTTGAACGACGCGAGGTAGGTCTCGTCGTTCCACAGCCGCTTGAAGTTCTCCATGCCGACGAACTCGGTGGAGGTGCCGAAGGCGTCTTGCGTCAGCACGCTCTGGTACAGCGCCTGCCCCGCGGGCCAGAAGAAGAACACCAGCACGATCGCCATCTGCGGCGCGATCAGCACCCAGGGCAGCCACCAGCTCTTGAACAGAACGCGCTTTTCCATCAAAAAGGCCCGCGTAGCGCTGACCTCTCCCTCCCCCGCTGGGGGAGGGCCGGGGTGGGGGCGATTCCAGTGCGCATTTGCCGCTTTCCCTCTGCCCACCAGCCCCCATCCCAACCGGAGGTTCGGCCTTGCAAGGCCGAACCGCTCCGGCGGAGCAAAGCTGTGCTTTGCTGATTCCCGCCTCCGCCCCCCAGCGGGGGAAGGGGCCAAGCCGTCACGACTTGTTGGCCTTCTCGAACCGCTCCAGCTGCTCGTTGCCTCGCTTCACCGCCGAGTCGAGACCTTCCTGCGCCGTCTTCTTGCCGCTCCAGATGTTCTCCATCTCCTCGTCGACGATGGTGCGGATCTGCACGAAGTTGCCCAGTCGGATGCCGCGCGACTTGTCGGTGGTCTTGCGGATCATCTGCGTCACCGACACGTCGGTGCCCGGGTTCTGCTTGTAGAAGCCGCTCTTCTCGGTTGCTTCGTACGAGGCGATCGTGACGGGCAGGTAGCCCGTGCGCTGGTGGCTCTTGACCGCCTCCTCAGTCTTGGACAGATGCGCAAAGAACTGGGCCACGCCCTTGTACTCCTCGGCCTTCTTGCCCGACATCACCCACAGGCTGGCGCCGCCGATCACGGTGTTCTGCGGCGCGCCGGGCACGTCGGGGTAGTAGGGCAGCGTCGAGATGCCGGAGGCGAACTTGGCGTTGCGCTTGATGTTGCCGTACAGCGCTGAGCTGCCGGTGGTCATGGCGCATTCGCCCGACACGAAAGTCGCGTCCGCCGCATTGCCGCGGCCCTTGTAGACGAACAGGCCCTGCTTGCTCATGTTGGCCAGGTTTTCGATGTGGCGCACGTGCAGCGGCGTGTTGAAGGCGAGCCGTGCGTCGTTGCCGCGCATGCCGTTGCCCTTGGTCGCGAACTCGACGTTGTGCCAGGCCGAGAAGCTCTCGAGCTGCGTCCAGCTGACCCAGCTGGTGGTGAACGGGCACTTGTGGCCGCTGGCCTTGAGCTTGGCGGCGGCCAGCGTCACTTCAGGCCAGGTCTTGGGCGGGTTCTCGGCGTCGATGCCGGCGGCCTTGAACGCGTCCTTGTTGTAGTGGAAGACGGTGGTCGAGCTGTTGAACGGGAAGCTCAGCATCTGCCCGTTCGGCGCGGTGTAGTAGCCGGCCACGGCGGGCACATACGCCTTCGGGTCGAAGGGGACGCCCGCATCGGCCATGATCTTGGCGACCGGCACGATCGCGCCCTTGCTGGCCATCATCGTGGCGGTGCCCACCTCGAACACCTGCAGTATGTGCGGCGCGTTGCCGGCACGGAACGCCGCGATGGCAGCCGTCATCGACTCGTCGTAATTGCCCTTGAAGGTGGGCACCACCTTGTAGGCGGTCTGGCTGGTGTTGAAGTCCTTGGCCAGGTCGTTGACCCACTCACCCAGGGCGCCGCCCATCGAATGCCACCACTGGACTTCGACCTGGGCATGTGCCGGTGCGCTGACGAGGGCCAGCGCCATTGCGGTGGCGGACAAGGAAAGGAAAGGGCTCTTCATGGGGAACTCCGTCGGGAAAATGATGCTTTGAAGAAAAGTGCTTTGGAATGAGAGAAGTCAAGGCGCTGCTTCGAGGGCAGCCCGCGAGTGTGGGGCCGGAATGTGACAGTCGCGTTTATCCGGTGGAAGCGGGCGCCCGGCAACGGGGGTAACCCCTCTGGTTCGACAGCGTCTCGCGCCCCTGCGCCGGCCCCGTATTGCTGCACTGCGGTACGATCACACCCCACATGCCAGCACGGGTGATCGACAGCGGCCCCGAGCCTTCCCGCGAGCCCCGGCCCCCATGAACGCACCGCTCCCATTCGCCCAGGTTCCGTTGGCCGCACGACACGGCGCCGGCACATCGACGGCGCCAGACGCCGCGCCCCGGCTGCGCGAGATCCCCTACAACTACACCTCGTTTTCCGACCGCGAGATCGTCATCCGCCTGCTCGGGCGCCGCGCCTGGGAGGTGCTGAACCTGCTGCGCCAAGAGCGCCGCACCGGCCGCTCGGCGCGCATGTTGTATGAGGTGCTGGGCGACATCTGGGTCGTGCAGCGCAACCCGTACCTGCAAGACGACCTGCTCGACAACCCGAAGCGCCGCCGCTTGCTGATCGAGGCGCTGCACCACCGGCTGCGCGAGATCGACACCCGCCGCGAGCCGGCCGGTGACGGTGAACGCGATCTGATCGTCGGCGAACTGCTGAGCGCCGCGCGTGCGGCCGTGCAGAGCTTTGCCGACCAGTTCGACACCGTGGCCGAGCTGCGCCGCCGCACGAACCGCGTGCTAGGCCGCGTCACGTCCAAAGACAACGTCAAGTTCGACGGCCTGAGCCGCGTCTCGCACGTGACGGATGCGACCGACTGGCGTGTCGAGTACCCGTTCGTCGTGCTCACGCCCGACACCGAGGCCGAGATGGCGGGGCTGGTCAAGGGCTGCGTCGACCTGGGCCTGACGATCATCCCCCGCGGCGGCGGCACCGGCTACACCGGCGGCGCCATTCCGCTGGTGTGGAACAGCGCCGTCATCAACACCGAAAAGCTGGAGGCGATGACCGAGGTCGAGCTGCAGCGCCTGCCCGGGCTCGATGTCGATGTGGCCACGGTCTGGACCGAAGCCGGCGTCGTGACGCAACGCGTGGCCGACGCGGCCGAGCGCGGCGGCTACCAGTTCGCGGTCGACCCCACGTCGGCCGAAGCCTCGTGCATCGGCGGCAACATCGCGATGAACGCCGGCGGCAAGAAGGCCGTGCTGTGGGGCACCGCGCTCGACAACCTGGCCTCGTGGCGCATGGTCACGCCCGAGGCCAAGTGGCTCGAAGTCACGCGCCTGAACCACAACCTCGGCAAGATCCACGACGTGGAAGTGGCGAGCTTCGAGCTGCGCTACTTCGACGCGTCGGGCAAGACGCTTGAGCGCACCGAGCGGCTCGACATCCCGGGCCGCGTCTTCCGCAAGGAAGGCCTGGGCAAGGACGTGACCGACAAGTTCCTCGCCGGCCTGCCCGGCATCCAGAAGGAAGGCTGCGACGGGCTCATCACCAGCGCGCGCTGGATCGTGCACCGAACACCAGCGCACACGCGCACGGTGTGCCTGGAGTTCTTCGGCAACGCGAAAGACGCGGTGCCGAGCATCGTGGACATCAAGGACTACATGTTTGCGCAGGCGCGCGAGGGCGGGGCGGTGTTGGCAGGTCTCGAACACCTGGACGACCGCTACTTGAAAGCCGTCGGTTACGCGACCAAGAGCAAGCGTGGCGGTTTGCCGAAGATGGTGCTCATCGGCGACATCGCCGGTGACGACGCTGATGCGGTGGCACGCGCCACGAGCGAGGTGGTGCGGCTGGCGAATGGCCGCGCCGGCGAAGGCTTCATCGCCGTCAGCGCCGACGCGCGCAAGAAGTTCTGGCTCGACCGCAAACGCACGGCGGCCATCAGCAAGCACACCAACGCCTTCAAGGTGAACGAAGACGTGGTGATCCCGCTGCCGCGCATGGGCGAGTACACCGAGGGCATCGAGCGCATCAACATCGAGCTGAGCCTGCGCAACAAGCTCGCGCTGGTGGACGCGCTGGAAGCGTTCTTCACCAAGGGCAAGCTGCCGCTCGGCAAGAGCGACGATGCCGGGGAGATTGCATCGGCCGAGTTGCTTGAAGACCGCGTGCAGCAGGCGCTGGTGCTGCTCGCCGAGGTCCGCGGGCTGTGGGAGGGATGGTTGCACGGGCTGGATGCGCCGCCAGCAAACGAACCAGCCGACCCACGCGCCGATCGCCGCACGACGTTTGAACAACTGCAGGACCACACCCTGCGCGCGTCGTGGAAGACGCAGCTCCGCGCCCCGCTTCAGAGCATCTTCCCCGGCCAGGCGCTGCAGCCAATCCTCGATGCGTGCCAAGTGATCCACAAGGACGTGCTCAAGGGCCGCGTGTGGATCGCACTCCACATGCATGCCGGCGACGGCAACGTGCACACCAACATCCCCGTCAACTCCGACAACTACGAGATGCTGCAGACCGCGCACGAGGCGGTGGCGCGCATCATGAAGTTGGCCCGCTCGCTCGATGGCGTGATTTCCGGCGAGCACGGCATCGGTATCACCAAGCTCGAATTCCTGAGCGACGACGAGATGGCGCAGTTCACCGCCTACAAACAGCGCGTGGACCCTGAAGGGCGCTTCAACAAAGGCAAGCTGCTGCGCGGCGCTGCGGTCGATGGCACTGCGTTGCATGCCGATCTCACCAACGCCTACACGCCCAGCTTCGGCCTGATGGGCCACGAGTCGCTGATCATGCAGCAGAGCGACATCGGCGCCATCGCCGACAGCATGAAGGACTGCCTGCGCTGCGGCAAGTGCAAGCCGGTGTGCGCCACGCACGTGCCGCGTGCCAACCTGCTGTACAGCCCGCGTAACAAGATCCTCGCCACGTCGCTGCTGGTCGAGGCATTCTTGTACGAGGAACAAACGCGCCGCGGCATCAGCGTGAAGCACTGGCACGAGTTCGAGGACGTGGCCGAGCACTGCACCGTGTGCCACAAGTGCCTGAGCCCGTGCCCGGTCAACATCGACTTCGGCGACGTGTCGATGAACATGCGCAACCTGCTGCGCAAGATGGGCAAGAAGAGCCTGCGCCCGGCGAACCGCATGGCGATGATGTTCCTGAATGCGACCAACCCCGAGACGATCCGCCTGCTGCGCCGCGGCATGGTCGATGTCGGCTTCAAGGTGCAACGCATCGCCAACGACCTGCTGCGCGGGCTGGCCAACAAGCAGACCGCGGCACCACGCCCGACGGTCGGCCCCGCGCCGATCAAGGAGCAGGTGATCCACTTCATCAACAAGAAGATGCCCGGCAACCTGCCCAAGCGCACCGCGCGCGCGCTGCTGGACATCGAGGACAAGGACTACGTCCCGATCATCCGCGATCCCGTTGGCACGACGGCCGACACCGAGGCGGTGTTCTACTTTCCCGGCTGCGGCTCGGAGCGGCTGTTCAGCCAGGTGGGCTTGGCCACGCAAGCGATGCTGTGGCATGCCGGTGTGCAGACGGTGCTGCCGCCCGGCTACCTGTGCTGCGGATATCCGCAGCGCGGCTCGGGCGACTTCTTCAAGGCCGACAAGATCATCACCGACAACCGCGTGCTGTTCCACCGCGTGGCCAACACGCTGAACTACCTCGACATCAAGACGGTGGTGGTGAGCTGCGGCACCTGCTACGACCAGCTGCAGGGCTACAAATTCGAGGACATCTTCCCTGGCTGCCGCATCGTCGACATCCACGAGTACCTGCTGGAGAAGGGCATCACGCTGGCCGCGGCCGACGGCGCCACCTCGGGCAGCGGCTACCTGTACCACGACCCCTGCCACAGCCCGATGAAGCTGCAGGAGCCGCTGAAGACGGTGAAGGCGCTCGTCGGCCCCAACGTGGTCGACAGCAAGCGTTGCTGCGGCGAGAGCGGCACGTTGGGCATCACGCGGCCCGACATCTCGACGCAGGTGCGCTTTCGCAAGGAAGAGGAGTTGCGCAAGGACGAGACGACCTTGCGAGCGATGCTCAAAGCCGCCGAGGGCGGCGCGGGCGCCGTGCCGGAAAAGGGCCCCGTCAAGATCCTCACGAGCTGCCCGAGCTGCCTGCAGGGCCTGAGCCGCTACACCGGCGACTTGAAGAACGGCCTGCTGGAGGCCGACTACATCGTGGTCGAGATGGCCAACCGCATCCTCGGCCCCGACTGGATGCCCGAGTACGTTGCGCGTGCCAACGAAGGTGGCATCGAGCGGGTGCTGGTGTAGCGCTGGCCAGCGCTACACCAGCGCTACACCAGCGCTCCCGGGCGGTCGGCCCGTCTACTTGCCGTTCTCGGCGTAAGCGAGCCGGATCGCCACGTGCGCCTTCAGCCGCTCCGCTGCGCCCGGCAGCTTGCGCTTCACGTCGCGCTTGGCGCGGTGCACGTTGTCGCGCAGCACATGCAGCCGTGCCCTGTTTCGTTGAGCCTGAATCGCCATTGACTTCTCCGTTGGTGAGCGGGCAGGGTACACGATGGCCGGCTGCGCGCCGCTCACCACGCCGGCGGGTCGGGCACGAAGCCCGTCGCGCCGGAGCGCGGGAAGGGCCGCGGCTGCGCCGGCCACTCGGCGGCGACCACCCCGGCGCGCACCAGGTTGTCGAGCCGGTCGTATTGAATACTGACCACTTCCAGCGGCCGCGTGCTGTTGCGGATGAAGTGGGTCGTGCTGCTGTACGACGCTTCGCGCGCGCCGTGGCCGGTGCCCAGCCTCGTCTGGGCCTCCTGAGCCGAGCGCCGGCCCGAGCGGGCGGTGGCGTCCTGCTCCGGTGATGGTCCTGGCAGAGGTGCTGCTGCGGGCGTCGCCGCGCGGGCCGCCGCCGAAGGCGATGCCTTCTCGGCACTCGCGCCGGTGGCGCCTTCGTGGCGGCCACGCTGATCGTCGAAGCGACCCTGAGGTTCGTCGCGCGATTCGTCCTGCCGCCCGCGCCGCTCGTCCTCGCTCACCGCAGGTCCCGGCCGCACCACAATCGGCCGCTCGCCGAACACCGCCACGCCGATCACGCCCACGTCGTTCGGCCGGCCGGTGCGCGCGGCGTAAGAGTCGGGCAGCGCGATGAACTCGAACGCCGCCACCTCGTGCGGGCTCTTGCGCCAGCCGGTGATCTCGTGCGTCTGCCAGGGGCCGAGCGCATAGCCGCCCTGGTTCCACGCTGCCGTCTGGCCGCTGATGATGTTGACGCCGTCGACCGACATCACCGCCAGCACGCGAGCGCCCGTGCGGTTGCTCACGCGAATGGCGTAGCGCGCGCCGGGCCGGCCGGCCACGTACTGCGCCCCTCTGAACGGGTGGATCGGGAGTGTGAAGCCGGTGTCGCGTTCGACCACTTGAACGTCCACGGTCGAGCCGACGGCTTGGGCCGCGGCGGCTGATATCAGCAGCGTCGCGGTCGCGAGCCCCTGGGCGAGCCCGTGGGTGCCGCAGCGGCGAGCGAGAACGAAGTAGTGGCGCGTCATATGAAACCCTCACGTGGCAGTGGCGATACACCTTCTACGGGGCACAGCGGCGTTCGGGGTGAACTCGAGGTCCGCCGCGGCGCAGGCCGAGCAGGCCAGGGCGGTGTCCTACGCAGGCCGGCGGCCTGTGCTCACGCGAGTGAATGCTTTCAAGGCCTACATTGCCGACAACGGCAGCAACTGGTTCGTCAGCGGCGCACCCGACGAACGCTGGGACAACAGCGCACTGCGCTCGCAGCTCGGCAGCGTGAAGGGCTCCGACTTCGAGGTGATCCGCATGGATGGGTTGAAGCAGTAGCGGCCGCCGCGCCGGCTGTCTGGCGCCCGGGCCACAAGGCCGGGCGGGCCAGCCGGGCCGGCCGCTCGAAGCGAGTTGCGCAGCGCTGCCGGGCCGGTTTGGCCGCGGCCGGGCGGCCCACCTGCGCTTGGCTACACTGCCACGATGGGCCCACCGAATGCCGCTTGACACGCTGCACCGGGTGACGGCGATGCCCACCGTGGTCACCCGCGTGCTCTCCGTCATCCCGCCGATGACGCAGCTGAACACGCCGTATCCATCCACCGCCTACCTGACCGGCTTTTTGCGCTCGCGCAATGTCGATGCCGTGCAAGCGGATCTGGCGCTCGCGCTGATCCTCAAGCTGCTCAGCACCGACGGCTTGGCGGCGGTGCGCGAGTGCATCGCTGCGCTGCCGGCGCCGCAGCGCACGCCGCGCGTCGCCACGTTCGACGCGCAGTTCGATCGCTACGCCGCGACGATCGAGCCCGCGATCGCCTTCCTGCAAGGCCGCGACAGCACGCTGATGCACCGCATCGCGGGCCGCAGCTTCCTGCCCGAAGGCCCGCGCTTTGCAGCGCTCGACGAGTACATCGACCCCGACGGCGGCGACCCGATGGCCTGGGCCTTCGGTGCGCTCGGCACGCACGACCGCGCGCGCCACCTCGCCACGCTGTACCTGAACGACATCGCCGACGTGCTGCGCGACGCGGTGGACCCGCGCTTCGAGTTCGTGCGTTACGCCGAAAGCCTGGCGCAGAGCCAGCCGACCTTCGAGCCGCTGGCGCAAGCGCTGGCCGCGCCTCACAACCTGGTGGACCGCACGCTGCACACGCTCACGCTGGAGGCGCTGGCGCTTCACAAGCCGACGGTGGTGCTGGTGTCGGTGCCGTTCCCCGGCGCGGTGTACGCGGCCTTTCGCATCGCGCAGGCGATCAAGGCGCACGACGCGTCGATCGTTACCGTGCTCGGTGGCGGCTTCGTCAACACCGAATTGCGCGAGCTCACCGAGCCGCGTGTGTTCGACCACTTCGACTTCGTCACGCTCGATGCGGGCGAGCGCCCGCTGCTGGCGCTGCTGGAGCACGTCGCTGGCAAGCGCTCGGCGAACCGGCTGGTGCGCACCTACCTGCGCACCTCCCTTGGCACCCACGTTGGCGAAGTGCGCTACGTCAACTTCCCCGAGCCCGATGTGCCGTTCGACGACGTCGGCACCCCCACCTGGGACGGCCTGCCACTGGCGCGCTACCTGTCGCTGCTCGACATGCTCAACCCGATGCACCGCCTGTGGTCCGACGGCCGCTGGAACAAGCTCACCGTCGCACAAGGCTGCTACTGGAAGAAGTGCAGCTTCTGCGATGTGAGCCTGGACTACATCTCGCGCTACGAGACCACCACCGCGGCGATGCTGGTCGATCGCATCGAGGCGATCGTCGCCGAAACCGGGCAGACCGGCTTTCACTTCGTCGACGAAGCCGCGCCGCCGAAGATGCTGAAGGCGCTCGCCGAAGAGCTGCTCAAGCGTCGTGTGTCGATCTCATGGTGGGGCAACATCCGCTTCGAAAAGAGCTTCACGCCGGCGCTGTGCCAACTGCTGGCCGACAGCGGCTGCATCGCGATCTCGGGCGGGCTCGAGGTCGCATCCGACCGCTTGCTGGCGCTGATGAAGAAGGGCGTCTCGGTCGACCAGGTGGCGCGCGTGACGCGCGGTTTTGCCGACGCCGGCATCCTGGTGCACGCCTACCTGATGTACGGCTTTCCGACGCAGACGGTGCAGGACACGGTCGATGCGCTGGAGTACGTGAGGCAACTGTTTGAGGCCGGCTGCATCCACAGCGGCTTCTTCCACCGCTTTGCCTGCACGGTGCACTCACCGGTCGGCCGCGAGCCGGCGGCGTACGGCGTCACGCTGCTGCCGCTGCCGCCGGTGTCGTTCGCGAAGAACGACGTGGGCTTCGTCGACCCGACCGGCGTGGACCACGACGCGCTCGGCGTGGCACTGAAGAAGGCGATCTACAACTACATGCACGGCCTCGCGCTCGACGAAGACGTGCGGCGCTGGTTCAAGGGTGCCGGCCTGCACGCCGCCGTGCCGCGCACCCGCGTGGTGCGGCAGCACATCGAGCGCGCCTTGCGCTCGCGCTAGCCAGGCGTGGCTTGTGGAAATACGATGGCGCCCGCTGCGGTGCCACCGCAGACCGGCGAAATCGCACGCTCGCAAAAATTCGGGTACGCCACTGCGGAACCGCTGTGGCAGTCTGCCGCTCTACGCCAACCGGACGCAGCGAAGGCATCAGCATGGAGCCCGCTCTCTCCCACGCCGAGTTCTCCCGCACCTTGTGGTACCGCTACTTCTTCTACGGGTGGCTGTTCCGCGACGTGTGCCGCGGCAACCTGTGGCAGCGCTCGCAGGCGTGGCGCCACAACAAGGAGCAGTCGCGCTGGCTGCTCACCTACATGTGGCGCTGGCTGGTGCTGGGGCTCGTGCTGTTCGGCGTGGCCAGCTTCGTCGAGGTGATGCTCTTGAGCCCCACGCTGTCGGCGTTCTTCTACGTGCCATCAGCGCTGTCGGTGCCGTTCAACGTGGTGACGGCGGTGTGCTGGTGGTTTCTGCAGTTCGATCGGCACCTGCAGTAGGCGAGTCGATGTCGCCGCGCCGGCCCGGCCGGCGCGATCCGCGCGAAGCGGCAGGCCCCGCCAGCGCGCCGCTCAAGCCATCTTCGCGGCGGTGCCGCTGACGGCCACCATCATCATGCCGTTGGTCTCGCCCAGCACCTCGTAGTCGAAGTCGATGCCGACGATGCCGTCGGCGCCGAGCTCGCGTGCGGCCTCCATCATGTCCTTCAGCGCCGCGTCGCGCGCGCCCGAGAGCGCACGCTCGTAGCCGCCAGCCCGGCCGCCGACCACGTCGCGCACGGTCGAGAACATGTCGCGGAAGATGTTCGCGCCGATGATCGCCTCGCCGTTGACGATGCCCAGGTACTTCTCGACCCGCGCGCCTTCGCCGCTGGGCACCACCGTGGCGAGGAAGAAGCCGCCTTCCGTTTTCGAGAACCAGCCCATGCTCAACTCCTGAGGGTTTGCGATGGGGCGAACGATAGCGGAAGGCGCGGTGGCTTTCACGGTCTTGACATCTTGGTGGTCGACCATCAACGGATGAGGCTTGTCGCGTGCGTCAAGCGTCGACGCAGAGTGCATCGGAAGGATGGTCATGGCGAGGTCGGGCTGGTGGGGCACGCTCGGAGCGGCAACCGTGGCCGCCGCCTTGGCAGCATGCGGCGGTGGTGGGGATTCTTCTGCGCCCGCGAGCGCAGGGAGTCCTTCTCCGGCGCCGGCTCCTTCGCCGGCCCCGCCTTCTTCTGGACCGGCGGACACCGCCAATGGCAAGCGGCTTTACCTGCAGCATTGCAGCTCCTGCCACAACGTGCCGCCCGATTCGCGGGCGGTCCTTGCTGCGGGCGACGGGTCGCAGGTCGTTCTGGTGATCGCCCTCGTTCGAGTGATGAACATCCTGCAGACAACGATCGGGCCCACGGAAGCGCGCGACATCGGGGGCTGGTTGAAAGACCCGCGCTGAACCGGCGCCGCCGCGCGGCGGCCGTGGTGCACTTTCCGGTGGTGCCCTTTCAGTCGGCGGTCGCGGTCGCGGTCGCGGTTGCGGTTGCGGTCGCGTTCACGCGCTCGGACTCGCGGCGTTGCTGCGCAGGCACAGCATCTAACCTCAGCAGCGGGTTGCCCATGCGGATCGCCCGCCCTTCGGCGATGCCCTCGCACAACGACATGCCGGCCGGAACCAGCACGATGATCGTCGAGCCGTGCTCGAACCAGCCCATCTCCTGGCCCTTGGCGAAGCCGGCATCGCATGGCATCTCGTTCGGGCCGCGGTACTTCAGGTGCAGCAGCACATTGAGAAAGTGCAGGCGGATGCTCGCCACCAGCACCGCGGCCACCGGCACCAGCGTCACCACCTGCCCGCCGGCCGCCAACCGCGTGCGGACAAGCGCACGTTCGTTCTTGCAGAACAGCCGCTCGACGCGTTTGAGCGCGATCGGGTTGACGTTCCAGGTGTCGCCCGAGAGGTAGCTCACGTGGTCCACGCGGCAGTCGTGCGGCGCGTGGAAGCGGTGGTACATGCTGGAGGTCAGGCGCAGCGTCACGTAGGTGCCGCCGCGGTACTCGCGAACCAGCGAGTCGGCCAGCACCGAGCGGCCGAACAACTCTTGCAGCGTGTAAGGAAAGCCCTTGGCCTGGAACACCTGGCCGTCTTCCACGCGGCCGCAGGCGCCGACGATCCCGTCGCTGGGGCTGCACAGCACGTTCGGGTCCGTGTCGATCGTGCGTGCGCCCGGTTGCAGCTCGCGGGTGAAGCAGTCGTGCAGGCTGGTGAAGCGCTGCTTCTTCGCATCGCTCAAGTCGAGCTCGGCAAACAACTTCCATGCGGCGATGGACAGGTGGCGCACGAGCGGCTGCTCGATCTTGCTGAACCAGCCCATGAAGCGCGTCAGCGCGATGCGCGGAATGCGGTTGGTCAGCAGGAAGTTCAGGTCTTCCTGCTGAAGGACTCGGTCGCGAAGGTTCCGGAGTGCTTGCATGGCTCGAAGGCTTTTCGGTTTCATCGGCTTGTCAATAGAGAGCGGTACACAGGCACCCACTGAACACGAGGTCTTCGATGAACGACATGTTTCCGATGGTGGCGCTGGGGCTCGCTTCTGTGGCGCTGGCGTATCCGATGGTCAAGCAGCGGCTTGAGCTGTCGCAGGCCAAGCACCCGTCGCTGACCGGCCACTCGCGCATGGCCAAGCGCGTGGCGCGGTGGCTGCCTTTCTATGCGTTCGAGGGCGACGCCTTCTTCAGCTCCGACAAGGCGCCGCCCGACATCGCCGCACGCCGGCAAGCTGCGCTGGCGCGGCTGTCGGAGACGTTCAACCAGCGCTTCCCCAAGTCGTTGGCGATGACGGCCGCCGCGCAGGACGGCATCGCCGACCTGCAATTCACCAGCGCCTACCGCGTGCCGTTCCAGTACAGCCGGCACTTGCGGCAGTTTTTGAAGACCGGCAGCTTCGTGCAGTCGTCGTCCGGCGTCACCGTGACCGATCTCGACGGAAACGTCTTCTTCGACCTGACCGGTTCGTACGGCGTCAACGTCTTCGGCAACGACTTCTACAAACAGTGCATCGCCGAAGGCGCGCGGCGCGTGCAAGACCTGGGGCCCGTGCTCGGCGCTTACCACCCGTGCGTGGCCGACAACGTGGAGCGGCTGAAGGCGATCTCGGGCCTGGACCAGGTGTCGTTCCACATGTCCGGCACCGAGGCGGTGATGCAGGCGGTGCGGCTGGCCCGCTACCACACGCGCAGTTCGCACCTGGTGCGCTTCTGCGGCGCCTACCACGGCTGGTGGGAAGACGTGCAGCCCGGCATCGGCAACCCGCTGCCGCCGAACAAGACCTACACGCTGAAGGAGATGGACGAGCGTTCGCTGCGCGTATTGCGCAAGCGCAGCGACATCGCCTGCGTGCTCGTCAACCCGCTGCAGGCGCTGCACCCCAATGCCGGCGCGCCGGGCGACTCGGCCCTGGTGGACAGCAGCCGCAGCGCGGAATTCGACCGCGAGGCCTACACCGCCTGGCTGCAGCAACTGCGCCAGGTGTGCAGCGAGCGCGGCATCGTGCTGATCTTCGACGAGGTGTTCGTCGGCTTCAGGCTCGCGCCCGGCGGTGCGCAAGAGTATTTCGGCGTGCGTGCCGATATGGTGACCTACGGCAAGACGCTCGGTGGCGGCCTGCCGGTGGGCGTGGTGTGCGGCCGAACCGACCTGATGAAGCGCTTTCGCGACGACCGCCCGGCCGACATCTGCTTTGCCCGCGGTACCTTCAACTCGCACCCATACGTGATGGGGGCGATGCAGGTCTTTTTGGAGCGGCTGAGCAGCGCGCCGGTCAAGGCACTGTACGAAGGCCTCGACGCGCTGTGGAACCGTCGCGCACGTTTGCTGAACGACCGGTTGAAGGCGGCCGACCTGCCGGTGCAGGTGGCCAACCTGTCGTCCATCTGGACCGTGCGCTACACCGAACCGTCGCGCTACAACTGGATGCTGCAGTACTACCTGCGCGAGCAGGGCCTGGCGCTGAGTTGGGTCGGCACCGGCCGCCTGATCTTCAGCCTGAATTACTCCGACGCAGACTTCGAGGCTGTGGTGCATCGCTTCGTCGCGGCAGCGCAGGCGATGCGCGCCGATGGGTGGTGGTGGAGCGATGCGAGCCTGACGAACAAGGGAATCAAGCGGAGCATCTTGCGGGAGATGCTGTCGAGCTTTTCTCCCTCTCCCTCTGGGAGAGGGCAGGGGTGAGGGCGGCGACCGTGGCGGTGCGCCGCCCCTCACTTGCAGTGCGCGTCGGGGCTTGCATGCCCCGACTGCTCCGCGGGCTCGCCGCATGCGGCTCGAAAGCCCCGCTTCGCCCCCAACCCTCTCCCCAGAGGGGCGAGGGAGCAAATCAAGCCTTCACGTGCGGATCGATCAACTCACCCCGCAGCAAGTGCAGCGGCGCCTTGTAGTAAAGCATGATGTCGTGGAACGGATCGGTCAGGATCTTCGTCATCCACACCAGCCCGGTCTGCACATCCTGCAGGAACATCAGGTGGATCGTGCGGAACAGCAAGCCGCCGATGCCCAGCGCCAGCCAGACGGCACCGACCTGCCGCACGAAGCCCTCCAACGTGGTGCTCGGCTCCATCAACCCGAACAGGCTCGGCTCGATGTACAGCACCACCGGCGACAGCGCCCAGATCGACTGCAGCACCACCTTGCGGCGCAGGTTGTAGCCGACCTTGATGTCTTCCTTGTGCTCGTGCGTGGCCTGGTTCACCGTGTCGTAGCCCTTGGGCTCGAAGAAGAAGTGGCCGATCTGGCGGCTCGTCATCGCAATCAGCCAGCCCAGCAGCGCGGCCATCACCGGGTCGCTGAACATCAGCACGTACGCGCACACGAAGGTCACGGCGCTCAACAGATGCAGCGACTGGTTGATGCGGCTGTGGTGGTAATAGCGGTGGTCGTCCATGCGCTGGACGTGAAGCATCTGCAAGAAGTTCTTCATCGGGTGTCCTCGACCGACCGGGCACGGAGCGGCTCCCCTGCTCGCGATGGCTCGCTGGATGCTGCCTGCGTTCGATGACGCTGCGGTGACGCAGCGTTGCCGCAACGTGCCGCCACCCGGGGCGCGAACCAGGCGTGTGATCTATTTGCAGCGCGACCGAATCTTCAGGTGGCGTGTCATCGAACTGTTGCACGCGATCGGCAGCATGCACGCATGTTGCTCACTGACATACCTGAGGTCGAAGAGGTCGAGAGCCTGTCGGGCGCAGCGCGGGTGCCGCTGCGGGTGCCGGCCGAAACGCCACCGCTGGTCGAGATGTCAGCAACGGTGCCATCGCGAGCGGCTGCGCCTGCGCCACGGCCCACGCTGCGCATCGCCGTTGTGACCGAAACCTACCCGCCCGAAGTCAACGGCGTCGCGATGACGCTCGCACGCTTCGTCGACGGCTTGCGCCAACGCCACCACGACGTGCAGCTCGTCCGCCCGCGCCAGCACGCTGACGACGTGGCGCAGCAGGGCGATCACCTCGACGAAGTACTGGTGCCCGGCCTGCCGATCCCACGCTACGCGCACCTGAAGATGGGCCTGCCCGCCACGCGCGCGCTGTGCCGGTTGTGGACGCAACAACGGCCCGACCTCGTGCACCTGGTGACCGAAGGGCCGCTCGGCTGGTCTGCGTTGCGGGCAGCGCGCAAGCTGGGGCTGCCGGTCAGTTCCGACTTCCGCACCAACTTCGACGCCTACAGCGCCCACTACGGCTTCGGCTGCTTGCGTGCGCCGATCGAGGCCTACCTGCGCCACTTCCATAACCGCACTTTGTTGACATTGGTGCCCACCGAGGCCATGCGCTCGCGGCTCGGCGCACGCGGCTTCCAGCGCCTGCAGGTGGTGGCGCGCGGGGTGGACACCGAACTGTTCCACCCCGAACGGCGCAGCGACGCGTTGCGCAGCCGCTGGGGCGCGGGGGCGCAGACGCAGGTGGTGCTGTTCGTCGGCCGCCTGGCGCCAGAGAAGAACCTCGACACGCTGGTGGCTGCCTATCAAGCGATGCAGCAGGCGCAGCCCGACAGCCGGCTCGTACTGGTGGGCGACGGGCCCGCGCGCGAGGCCCTGCAGCAGCAATGCCCGCACGCCGTTTTCACCGGCCAGCGCACCGGCACCGACCTCGCCGCGCACTATGCGTCGGCCGACGTGTTCCTCTTCCCCAGCATCACCGAGACGTGGGGCAACGTCACCGCAGAGGCGATGGCCAGCGGCCTCGTCGTGCTGGCCTACGACTGCGCAGCCGCTGGCCAGTTGATCCGCTCGGGCGAGAACGGCGTGCTCGCGCCACTGTATGACGCCCAATCCGGCGACACCCATGCCTTCATCCGCCGGGCCGTCCGCCTGGCGACGGTGCGCGACGACACCCGGGCAATGCGCCAGAGCGCGCGGCACACCGCAGCCGAGTGGGGCTGGGACCGCGTGGTCGACCAGTTCGAGGCCGCGTTGCTGCACACCGCACGATCCGCACGTTGCGGTGCCACGCCCGCTCACGCTGACTTGCCCGATGAACTCGACGCGAGCACCTGCTCCGACGTCATCCTGCCCCGATTCGGTTCCTGAACGCCGTGCCCGATGCCGGCCGGCTTCTACCTGATCATCGCCGCGCAGTTCACGTCGGCGCTGGCGGACAACGCGCTGCTCATCGTCGCCGTCGCCCGCTTGCAGGAGCTGGGCCTGCCGGGTTGGTGGGCGCCCCTGCTCAAGTTCACGTTCACCTTGTCGTACGTGCTGCTGGCGCCGTGGGTCGGGCCGCTGGCCGACGCGGTGCCCAAGGCGCGCCTGATGGCGTGGATGAACGCGCTCAAGTTCGCAGGCGTCGTGCTGCTGTTGGTCGGCGTGCATCCGTTGCTGTCGTTCGCGGTGGTCGGCCTGGCGGCCGCGGCCTACGCGCCGGCCAAGTACGGCTTGATCACCGAGACGGTGCGGCCGGAACTGCTGGTGGCGGCCAACGGCTGGATCGAGGTGTCGATCGTGTGCGCGGTGCTGCTGGGCACGGTCACGGGGGGCTTGCTCGTCAGCCCCTGGGTGCTCGGCGCGCAATGGTCGTCTGAGCTGATACAGATCGCGCAGGCCGCCGTGCCGGCGCTGCATGGCATCACCTCGCTCGCCGTGCCGGTGGCGGTGGTGCTCGCGCTGTACCTCGTCGCGGGTGGGCTGAACCTGGGCATTCCAGACAGCGGCAAGCGTTACCCGTCTTCGTGGGCCGGGCCGCGCACGATGTTGCGCGACTTCATGGCCGGCAACCGGCTGCTGTGGGCCGACCGCGAGGGCGGCCTGTCGCTGGCGGTCACCACGCTGTTCTGGGGTGCGGGTGCCACGTTGCAGTTCATCGTGCTCAAGTGGGCGCAAGACGCGCTCGGGCTGGGGCTCGACCGTGCCGCCTACCTGCAAGGCGTGGTCGCCATTGGCGTGGTGGCGGGCGCGGCCGTCGCGGGCCGCTGGATCGCGCTGCACCGCGCCACGCGCGTGCTGCCGATGGGCGTGGCGATGGGCCTGCTCGTGCCCTGCATGGCCGCCGTCGACACGCTGATGGTGGCGGTGCCGCTGCTGGCTGTGATCGGCGCCTGCGCCGGCTTCTTCGTCGTGCCGATGAACGCGCTGCTGCAACACCGCGGCTGCCGGTTGCTCACGGCCGGCCGGTCGATCGCGGTGCAGGGCTACAACGAGAACCTGAGCATCCTGGCGATGCTCGCGACCTACGCCGCCCTGCTGGCCGCGGGGGTCGGCATCGGCTGGCTGATCGTGCTGCTGGGCTTGCTGGTGGCGGCGGTCATGTGCCTGCTGATCCTGCGTGATCGCCGCGCGACGCCTGCACCACGCGCCCGGGCGCTCGATTCGCCTTCTTCGTCCTGGCCCACGTGACGGCGAGCGGATCAGCGTCAGCGCGACGATCACCCGCAGAGCCGCCGCACGGTGGCGCGGGCGGTCACAGCAAGCCGGCGTGCATCGCCACATGGCCCGTGCGCTTGAGCATCGCCGCATTGGCCGGCCCGGTGCAGTGCGCCATGAAGTCGCGCGACGCGGAAGACCGCGGTGCTGAGCCGACGAGGTAGAGCACGCGCGTGAGCGGGTAGGTGCGTGAGCGCAAGGTGTCGGCCGTGGGTGTGGTGGCTGTCGGTTCTCGCTTGCCGCGCAGACCCACCACCTTCGCGTCCGGCTCGGCTTGCTTCAACGCGTCGAGGCTGGTGTAGCCGATCGCGCCCGGCTCGCTGGCCACGTCAGCGACGATCGCTTCATTCGTCGCCACTCGCCGCGTGGCCGGGCCGAGGGCTGTGCCTGCGAGCACTTGTTCGTCGAACAGGTCGCCCGTGCCCGAGCCGGGCGCCCGCGCGACGGGCACGATGCGGTCGTCGCCCAGGCCGGCGCTTGCAGCACCACCGCGGCCGGCGGCGGCGACCCCCAGGTCTGTCCAACGTACGATCTCGCCGCTGAACACACGCCGCAGTTGGTCGAGGTCCAGCGCGTCGACCGGGTTCGAGCGGTGAACGATCACAGCCACACCGTCCAGCGCCAGCTCGTACATCACCAGCTCCACGCCGCGGGCGCTCGCGAGTTCACGCTCCCGGGCGTTGGGCGGCCGGGAGGCCATGCCGATGTCGATGCGGCGGTCGATGACGGCGGCAATGCCTTGCGCCGACCCACCGCCTTGCACCGTCACCGCGGCGCGCGGGTTCTTGGTGGTGTAGCTTTCAATGCACGCCGCGACCAGCGGCCGCACGGTTTCCGAGCCGGCGACGGTCAGCGACACCGACTCGCCCAAGGTGCTGCGCGGCGGGCCGACCAGCACGGCCAGCCCGATCACCACCGCCCCGACGCCGACCGACGCCAAGGCCGGGTTCACTGGCCCGGCTGGAGCGTGGTGGCCCAGTAGCTCCTGACTTGTTTGACCAGCGGCTCGGGCAAGGGCACGTAGCCGAGGCTGGCTGCTATTGGCGCGCCCTTGTCGAGCGACCAGCCGAAGTAGTCGAGCGCCGCAGCAGTCTTCACGCGCGACGCCGACTTCTGCATCAGCACGAACACGGTGGCGACGATTGGGTAGGCGTCCGGCCCGGGCGCGTCGGTCAACATCAGGTCGAAGTCGCTCGCCTTGGCCCAGTCGGCGCCGGCCGACGCGGCCTGGAAGCTCGCCGGGCTCGGCTGCACGAAGCGGCCGGCCTGGTTCTGCAGTTGCGCATAGCTGAGCCTGGTTTGCAGCGCGGTGGCGAATTCGACGTAGCCGATCGAGTTGCGCGTCTGCCGCACCGCCTGCGCCATGCCGGTGTTGCCCCGGGCGCTCGCGCCGGTGGGCCACGGCACCAGCAGGTCGGAGCCGACGCGCTCTTTCCAGGCCGGGCTCACCTTGGTGAGGTAGTCGGTGAAGTTGAAGGTGGTGCCCGAGCCGTCGGCGCGCTGCACCACGGCGATGGCAGCGTCGGGCAGCTTCAGCGTCGGGTTGAGGGCCTGGATGGCGGGGTCGGCCCACACCCGCACCTTGCCGAGGAAGATGTCGGCCAGAAGCGGCCCGGTGAGCTTGAGCTGCCCTGGCCCGACGCCCTCGATGTTGACCACCGCGACGATGCCGCCGACGACGATCGGAAACTGCGCCAGCCCGAACCGCGTCAACTCGGCCGACTTCAACGGCACGTCGGATGCGGCGAAGTCGACCGCGCCGACCTTCAACCGCAACATGCCGGCCAGCGAGCCGACCGGTTCGTACTGCAGGGCTGAGCTGGCCGGCGGGTCTTCCAGGCCGCTGTTAGCGGTTGGGAACGCGCTGCCGCGTGCCCGCTCGTTGCGGTACGCCGCCGACCAGCGCGCGATGATCGGGTAGGCGAAGGTCGAGCCGGCGCCGCGCACGCCGGCCGTGCCCATCACGTCTTGCGCGCTGGCGGGTGCGGTCGCGGTCAGCGCCGCCGCGGCGCTGACCAGCACCACCAGGCCGAGCACACCTCGCAGACCGCTGCTCAAGCGGCGCACGAGCGGCTTCATTGCCCCACCACGGGGACCAACCCGCCGTCCGGGAAGCGCGGCGAGTCTGCCGACGCGCTCACCGCCACCTCGCGCGACACCGACTGCCGCTCGGCATGGATGCGATCGATCAGGAAGAAAGCCCGCTCGGCGCTGCCCAGCAGCGCGAGGATCGCGCCGCGCTCTTCCCACGGCAGGCTTTCGCCGAGCTTCAGGCACTGCGCGCGTGTCTCCAGCAAGAACGTGTGCTGCGCCTCGCTGTTCGACTGGCGCTGCGCCTGTGCTGGGCCGCTGCTGTAGCTGTGGCCGTGGGCCGGGTCGGTGATGCTGTCCATCGCCTGCGAAATCTGGTCGATGGTGGCGTTGACCAGGCCACGGCCGACCTCCGAGAACGGCTGTCGCTCGACGCGCCGCGCGGTCTGGTACAGCGTCTCGCCCAGGCTGGCGCTGAAGTCCTCTTCCTCGATCAGGCTGGCCAGCAGGTCGGCCTGCGCGTGCGGCAAGCCCGGCTTGAACATCGCCGCGGTGTAGCTGCGAATTTCGCGGTTCAGCACATCGATGGCGCCGTAGTGCTCGACCACGTCGTCGGGCGCCGACTCCTGTTTGCGCGCGGTGGCCAGGAACTGCCCCGCCGCTTGCACGTAGCGCGCCAGCTCCTTGCGCACCAGCGGCACGCCCGTGGCGAGTTCGCTGCCCTGCCGCGGGTCGAGGAAGCGCGGTTGCGAGAAGTCTTCCTTGTCTTCGACCGACGAGTAGCCGACCTTGGACAGCACCCGCTCGAACACGCCGATGAACGGGAACATCAGCATCGTGTTGAAGATGTTGAACGCCGTCGAGTACAGGCCCACGGCCACCGGCACGAGCGGGAAGGTCTCCTTGCCGTTGACGATCGTGGGCACGCCCGGGTCGCCGCCGAAGAAGCCCATGGCCCATTGCAACAGGACCATGGACGGAAAGAAGAGCGGGATCATCACCAGCACCCCGATGATGTTGAACGAGATGTGCGCGTACGCCGTTCGCTTGGCGTTCTTCGACAAGTTCAGCGAGGCCATCCATGAGGTGATGGTGGTGCCCAGGTCGGCGCCGAGCGAGAAGGCCACAGCGGTCTGCCAGTCGAGCACGCCGGCCGAGCCCAGGCCCATCACGATGCCGATGGTGGCCGACGACGAATGGATCATCGCGGTGATGCCGGCGGCAATCAGGATGCAATAGATCAGCCCCATCAGGTTGTCGGCCCGCAGCGTGGACATGACCGCCATCACCTCGGGGATGTTGCGCAGCGGTTTGAGGCCGCCGGTCATCAGGTTCAGGCCGTAGAAGATGAGCGCAAAACCCATGCAGGCCAGCGCGATGTTACGCACCTTGTCGCTCTTGCCGAACACGTAGACCAGGGCAAAGAGGCCGGCAAGGAACAGGCCGAGTGGCCCCAGCGGCAGCGCGATCAGCCCGTTGCCCAGCGTGGTGCCGATGTTGGCTCCCATGATCACGCTGATGGCCGGCCGCAAGCCCACCACGCCGGCGTTGACCAGGCCCACCACCATCACCGTCATGGCCGTGCTGGACTGCAGAACGCCAGTGATGAAGGTGCCCGCCAGCAGGCCCTTGACAGGCGTGCCGGCAAAGCGAGCGAGCAGCGCGCGCATCTTGTTGACAGCCAGCGACTGGATGCCGCTGGACATGAACTCCAGGCCGAGCATGAAGATGCCCAGCCCGCCGATGACGGGGACGAGCAGATCCTTGAAATAGTCGACTTGCATGAGCAGCCTTCCGGGTTGGGTTGTCGTTCGTTGTTGTTCGATGTCGGGCTGCGGGGTGTTGCGACGGTGGGCGCGCAGCCAGCCGACCCGTGGGGCGTCGGCGATGGAGTGGCCAGGTGACCGGGGCGGTCGAGTCGGTGCGGTTCAGTACACCTCGGGCACCAGGATTTCCTGCGGCACCGCCTGGCGCACGTAGTCGTCGTTGCGCACGCGAGGCGGCAGCACGATGGTCGGGCGCTGCACTTCCTCGTAAGGCATCTGCCCCAGCAGGTGGTGGATGCAGTTCAGCCGCGCCTTCTTCTTGTCCACCGCCTGCACCACCCACCACGGCGCCTCGGCGATGTGGGTGCGCTCCAGCATCACTTCCTTGGCGCGGGTGTAGTCCTCCCAGCGGCGGCGCGACTCCAGGTCCATCGGGCTGAGCTTCCACTGCTTCAGCGGGTCGTGGATGCGGCCGAGGAAGCGCAGGTGCTGCTCTTCGTCGGAGATCGAGAACCAGTACTTGATGAGCTGGATGCCTGAGCGCACCAGCATGCGTTCGAACTCGGGCACGCTGCGGAAGAACTCCTCGTACTGCTCGTCGGTGCAAAAGCCCATCACCCGCTCGACGCCGGCGCGGTTGTACCAACTGCGGTCCAGCAGCACGATCTCGCCGGCTGCCGGCAGGTGCGACACGTAGCGCTGGAAGTACCACTGCGTGCGCTCGCGGTCGTTCGGCGCGGGCAAGGCAACCACGCGGCACACGCGCGGGTTCAGCCGCTGGGTGATGCGCTTGATCACGCCGCCCTTGCCGGCCGAGTCGCGCCCCTCGAAGATCACCACCGCCTTGTGGCCGCTGTGCACCACCCACTCCTGCAGCTTGACGAGTTCGCCCTGCAGGCGGAACAGCTCGCGGAAATACAGGCGGCGCTGTTCTTTGTCGTCGGCGCGCAGGGCGCCCGGCGCTGCTGTCGCGGCATCGCCAGCGAAAGCCCCTGCGATGGCGTCGAGGTTGCGGTCTTCGAGTTCGAGCTCGAACTCCTCGTCGTAGCTGTCCGTCAGGTCGTTCTGGATGCGCCGCACCAGGTCGTCATCGATTTCCTTCACGGGCAGCTCCTGTCCAAACCATTTGACAGAGTTGACGATATGGGCGCTCGATGGCAGTCGTGTGACAGCGCTGGGGCTTGAAGCCCGCCAGAAGCTCGCGCCCTGCGGGATGCAACGGCGCACCGACTCCGTCATGCGACCGACACCGAAGGCGCTTACCCTCTCCACCTCGTCACCTCCCTCTGGAACCACCGATGAAACACCCGACCGCTGTCCTGCTCCTGGCGCTCTCGACACTTGGCTCGCTTGCCACGCCCCCGGCCCGAGCCCACGGCGACGACGATCGCTGGCCGCAGCAGGGCTGGCGCGACAGTTTGAACGTGCAGGTCGGCCCGCGGCCGTACTACCTGATCGACCAGCTTGCCGACGGGCCGCTGAAGAGCCGCCTGCAGGCTTGCAGCAACAAGCCGCTGCGCAAGACCGACTTCTCCATCGGCCACCGCGGCGCGGCGCTGCAGTTTCCCGAGCACACCAAAGAGTCATACGAGGCCGCTGCGCGCATGGGCGCGGGCATCGTCGAGTGCGACGTGACGTTCACCAAAGACCGCGAGCTGGTGTGCCGCCATGCGCAGAACGACCTGCACACCAGCACCAACATCCTGGCCACGCCGCTGGCCTCGACCTGCATCAAGCCGTTCGTGCCGGCCACCTTTGCCGCCGACGGCACGACGCTGTTGACGCCGGCCACCGCCGAGTGCCGCACGAGCGAGATCACGCTGGCCGAGTTCAAGACGCTCAAGGGCAAGATGGACGGCGCGAACCCGCGCGCCACCACCGTCGCGCAGTACCTCAAGGGCACGGCCGACTGGCGCACCGAGGCGTATGCGCCGGGTGGCACCTTGCTGTCGCACAAGGAAAGCATCGAGCTGTTCAAAAAGCTGGGCGTGGGCATGACGCCCGAGCTTAAGTCGCCCAGCGTGACGATGCCGTTCGAGGGCACCTACACGCAACAGGCTTACGCGCAGCAAATGATCGACGACTACAAGCGCGCGGGCGTGTCGCCACGGCGCGTGTGGCCGCAGTCGTTCAACATCGACGACGTGTACTACTGGATCGACAACGAGCCGCGCTTTGGCAAGCAGGCGGTGGCGCTGTCGGCCGTGAACGTGCCGGCCGACGTGCCGGCAGCCATCGCCGCGCTGCCGGCGATGCGCGCCAAGGGCGTGCGGATCGTGGCACCACCCACCTGGGCGCTGGTCACGCTCGATGCGCAGGGCAACATCGTGCCGTCGGAGTACGCCAAGGCAGCGCGCCAGCAAGGCTTCGACATCATCTCGTGGACGCTCGAGCGCTCGGGCACCTTGACCGACGGTGGCGGCTACTACTTCCAGAGCATTGCCGCGGCCACCAAAGGCCCAGGCGACTACCTGCGGTTGATGGACGTGCTGGCGCGCGACGTCGGCATCATCGGCCTGTTCACCGACTGGCCCGGCACGGTGACCTACTACGCCAACTGCTTCGGCTAACGCTGAACCCCGTGCCGCAGACCTTCCAATCTGTCAAGCTATTCACGGTTGGTTTGCACTCACGCCGAATTCTGAGCAAGCAGCTCAACGCAGTCGGGTGGGGGTGTGACTCGGAGCGTCGACCAAGACTGCGCGCCCGTCGGGGCCATCGAGCCCCACCTGCTCGGCCTGAATATCATGCCCGCGTCACCACCACGCAAGCGAGGCAGGCATGCAAACTTCAGAAGGCTCTGTGGAAGTCACTGTCTACAACTACCTGAGCTTCGATGGCACGCAGCGATCGCCTTTTCCGGCACCCTACAAGGCGCCGCGCGATCGCATCGAGACGGCGTTGAACGGCAAGGTGCTCGAAGGCACCGCCGAGACGGTGCTGGCCTCGCAGCTCGATCACGAGGGTCGCTACCGCCGCCGGGCGACCGGCTGGGGCGACCTGGACTGAACGCTCTCCTGGCCGCCGGCGCCGGCCAGTGGAGGGCTTGCCCGATCAACGGCGCCCGGCCTTGCGGGCGACTTTCTGGCGGCGCTCTTCGGAGCCTTGGCTTTCTTCAACGCATTCCAGTCCGCCTCATTCACGTCCGCGTAGTTCGCAGCAAAACGTGCCAGCGATTCGTTGAACTTGCGCGACGTGCCGAGGTAGCCGCGGATCGTCGAGGCGTCGCCGCCCTTTGCATGCGCGCGAGCCAGCGCGTAGCCGCACGCCTCGGCGTACTCTTCGAGGTCTTTGGCGCTGAACTCGGCGTAGGCGTAGGCGCCCTTCATGTCGCGGAGTTGCCGGACGTAGAAGTCGCCCACCCCTTCGACACTGGCCCAGCCCAGGAAGATGTCGCTCGCCGCCTGCATGAGGCGCTGTCCGTGCACGACGCGCTCGCCCGGGCGCGCCGTGGCCTTCGTTCCGAGTGCGGCCTGCAGCACCGATGCGCCGGCTTCCTTGCATTGCAGGAACAGCGGGTGAACACCGTCGGCCACCAGCAGCAGCACGAAGCAGCGGCGCCCGACCGAGCCGACGCCGGGCGTCATCACCGCCACATCGTTCAGCTGATAGCGGTCGAACAGCGCCCGGCGCTCGACCGGCAGGCTCGCCCGGTAGCGTGCGATGAAGGCGGGAAGGCCGCGACGGAAGGCGCGCAGCTCGCGTTCACCGGCGCGCGCGTCTTCGTAGGCAAAGGCCGGCCCGGGCCGGATCAACAGCGCGCCGTCGACGCGTTCGGTGGCCTCTTCGGCAAACACGCGCACCGTGCCGCGCCGCGCTTTGCGGATGACGGCCAGCTCCGCGTCGTCCGTGCCGCCGAGCTTGAGCAGCGTGTCTGAGGTGAGGCGGTAGTACCAGGCGTCCAGCGTGTCCATCGTGGCAAAGCCGCGCATGCGGTCGCGGTAGGCCTCGGCCAGGTTCAGCACCGCGTCGCGCATGTCGCGCTCGCGCAGCCCGAGTTCGCGCGCGAGGATCGCGAACGAGGCGGCCAGGCGCCGCAGGTCCCAGTCGAACGGGCCGCGCAGGCTTTCGTCGAAGTCGTTGATGTCGAACAGCAGCGCCCGCTCGGGGCTGGCGAAGAAGCCGAAGTTCGCCAGATGGGCGTCGCCACACAGATGGGTGAGCACGCCGCTGTGGGGCAGGGCCGCCAGGTCGTCGGCCATCAGCCCCGCCGCGCCGCGGTAGAAGCTGAACGGGCTGGCCAGCATGCGCTCGCGCCGCAGCGGCGCGAGTTCAGGCACGCGGCCTTCGTTGGACGCATCGAGCCAGGCCACCGGGTCGCGCGCGCCCTTCGCGCCGGCTTTGGGCGCTTTCGCCAGATCGCCGAACGGGCAGGCGTCGCGCTGGGCTCGGCCCTGCGCACGCCGCTCGGCGGGGCCGGGCTGAGGAGCCGATGCTGACGACGCTTTGGTTGAATCGGTCTTTCGTGCCGTGCTTGACTTGCTTGACGTCCGTGCCATGCGTGCCTCCGCTCAGTCGGCCTTCTTGGGCCGGCCGGGTTTGAGTGGCGTCAGCGCGTTCAACGTGTCGAGAAGCCGCGTGTCACCCAACGCAGACAGCGCATGCAGCCCGGCGCGCAGCAGCTCGCTCTTCTTGGTGGGGCGCATCAGCTTGAGGGCGCGCAGCTTCAAGGCGGCGACCAGTTCGAAGTCTGCCGCCGGCATCGTGAAGCTATCGCGCACGAGCGGCACCTTGAGCTTGGGCGGCTTGGATGCGGCTTGCGCGGCCTTCTTCGACGCTTTCGCGGGTGCTTTGGCCTTCGCAGCGGCGGCCTGGGTGACGGGCGCCTTCGGAGCCGTCTTCTGGGCAACGCGCTTGGAGGCGGCGCCGGTCTTGGCGGGCGCGCTTGCAGGCGCTTTCGCAGGTGTCTTCGCAAGGGTGGGCATGTCGAGTATCCATTCAGCGTGAAACGTATAAATAGTTTATACGATATACACGAATGATCAAGATTGGCGCCGTTGCCCCGTGTTCTTCCCCGTGCCTTGCGCCGTTCGGTTTCGCTCGGAAAAGCACAAAGGGCCTGCCCTCGCAACGAGAACAGGCCCTTGGATCTTCAGGTGGTGGAGAGGAGGAGGATCGAACTCCCGACCTTCGCATTGCGAACGCGACGCTCTCCCAGCTGAGCTACCCCCCCACACGCGCTGCGAGTCTATCAAATCGACTGCTGGGCTGATGCGGCCAGAGCAAAACCGCGGAGCGCGGCGAACGATCGCACTCCCTCTGGCATTTTGCCCGGCGGCTGGATCAGAATGCTCCCCACCGACCCCGGCTCCTGGAGCGCGCATGACCCGACCCGACCCCACCTGGCTGGACGCCCAGTACAACAACCGCGCCCGCGTGGCCGACGCGGCGCAGATCCTCGAGCGGTGGGCGCGGGCGTCGGCGCTGGCGCGCGAGAAGTCGGACGCGCGGCTCGACCTGCCGTACGGCGACGGCGACAAGGAAACGCTCGACGTCTTCCCGGCCGCGCGCGAGAACGCGCCGGTGCTGGTGTTCATCCACGGCGGCTACTGGCGTGCGCTGGACAAGAGCGATGCGTCCTTCGTTGCCCCGTCGTTCGTGCAGGCCGGTGCGATGGTGGTGGTGCCCAACTACGCGCTGTGTCCGGCGGTGAGTGTCGATCACATTGCGCTGCAGATGGCGCGCTCGTTGGCCTGGGTGTATCGCAACGCGCGCCGACATGGCGGCGACCCGAGTCGCATCGTCGTGGCCGGCCATTCGGCGGGGGGTCAACTCGCCGCGATGATGCTCAGCTGTCAATGGCAGCAGGTCGGCGCAGACCTGCCGGCGCGGCTGGTGCGCGGCGCGCTGTCCATCTCTGGCGTGTTCGACCTGGAGCCGTTGCGCCACACGCCCTTCCTGAAGCACGACCTGAAGCTGACGCCGGCATCGGTGCGGCGCTTGAGCCCGGTGGGCTTCCCGCCGCCCGAGGGCCCGCTGTACGCGACGGTGGGCGCCGAAGAGAGTGAAGAGTTTTTGCGCCAAAACGAGCTGATCCGCAGCGCCTGGGGCGCGCGCACGGTGCCGGTGTGCGAGGCCATCCCGCACACCAACCACATGAACGTGCTGCACGACCTGGCCGACCCGCAGGGCCGACTGCATCTGCTGGGGCTGCAGTTGCTCGGCTTGCCGAGCGTGCAGGCGAATCAGTGAGCTATCGGGCCTGAAAACGCAATAGCGATCGGCCATGAGTCGGATTGAGCATATGTATTGGCACGCCGCGCTCGGCTGCGCTACCGTCCGCCGCGAGCCGTCAGTGACTGCGCTCGGTGCACAGCCTGCCGTGACGGACGTTTGGTGATCACTTCAACGCTAGGAGAGCGACATGGGCTTGAAAGGTACGAAGACCGAGCAGAACCTGAAGGACGCCTTTGCCGGCGAATCGCAGGCCAACCGCCGTTACCTGTATTTCGCAAACAAGGCCGACATCGAAGGCCAGAACGACGTGGCAGCGCTGTTTCGCTCCACCGCCGAAGGTGAAACCGGCCACGCGCACGGCCACCTGGAGTTCCTCGAAGCCGTGGGCGACCCGGCCACCGGACTGCCCATCGGCTCCAGCCGCCAGAACCTGATGGCGGCCGTGGCCGGCGAAACGCACGAGTACACCGACATGTACCCGGGCATGGCCAAGCAGGCGCGCACCGAAGGGTTCGACGAAATTGCCGACTGGTTCGAGACGCTGGCCAAGGCCGAGCGTTCGCACGCCAACCGGTACCAGAAGGCGCTGGACGCGCTCGTCGATTGAGGTGACCTGACGCTCAAGAACGGGGGGCTTCGCGCCCCTTGTTCATTGGTGAGACAAGAAACACGCACAAGAACCCGCAGGAGATGGCATGAGCACGCGCGAAGGCAACCTCGAAGCCCCGACCCGACACCCCGTCGACTGGAAAGGCGCCGACTTCTACGACCAGGCCTCGTGCGAGAAGGAGATGGAGCGCATCTTCGACATCTGCCATGGCTGCCGGCGCTGCGTCAGCCTGTGCCATTCGTTCCCGACGCTGTTCGACCTGGTCGACGCCACGGCCGACGGTGAAGTGCACGGTGTGGCCAAGAAGGACTATTCGAGCGTCGTCGACCAGTGCTTCCTGTGCGACCTGTGCTACCTGACCAAGTGCCCTTACGTGCCGCCGCACCCGTGGAACCTCGACTTCCCGCACACCATGTTGCGCGCCAAGGCGATCAAGTTCAAGAACGGCGAGGTCGCCGCGGGCGAGAAGCTGCTCGCCTCGACCGACACGCACGGCCAGTTTGCCGGCATCCCGATCGTCGTGCAGACCGTCAACGCGCTCAACAAGACCAAGCCCGTGCGCAAGCTGCTCGACAGCGCGCTGCACGTGCACCCCGATGCCTGGCTGCCCGAACTGGCAACCCAGCGCTTCCGCTGGAGCGCCGACAAGCGAGGCTACGCCACCACGGTGACGAACGGCGAGCGCACACCAGGCAAGGTGGCGATCTTTGCGACCTGCTACGTCAACTACAACGAGCCCGGCATCGGGCACGACCTCATCAAGCTGCTCAACCACAACGACATCCCGTACGAGATCGTCGAGAAGGAAAGCTGCTGTGGCATGCCCAAGCTCGAACTCGGTGACCTCGATGGTGTGGCCAAGCACAAGGAAGCCAACATCCCGGTGCTGGCGAACTACGCGAAAGAGGGCTATGCCGTTTTGTCGGCCATCCCGTCCTGCACGCTGATGTTCAAGCAGGAGCTGCCGCTGCTGTTCCCCGGCGACGCCGACGTGGCGGCAGTGCAGAAGGCGATGTTCGACCCGTTCGAGTACCTGATGGCACGCCACAAGGACGGCCTGCTCAAGACCGACTTCAAGCAAGCGCTCGGCAAGGTGAGTTACCACATCCCGTGCCACGGCCGCGTGCAGAAGATTGGCAAGAAGACCGAAGAGGTGTTCAAGCTGATCGGCCAGACGGTGGGCGTGCAGCTCAACACGGTGGAGCGCTGCTCGGGGCACGCGGGCACGTATGGCGTGAAGACGGCATTCCACGCCGTCGCGATGAAGATCGGCAAGCCGGTCTTCAAGGCGATGGCCAAGGACGAGCCCGACTTCATCAGCTCCGACTGCGCGCTGGCCGGCCACCACATCGCACAAGGCATGGCGAGCAACTCACTGCCAGCGGCCAAGCTGCAGCATCCGCTGAGCCTGGTCCGCATTGCCTACGGCCTTTGACGGGGAGTAGACCGTGAGCACGCCCATCACCCGAGACAGCCTGATGACGCTGGAGGCCTACGCCAAGATCCGCAAGACTGCCCGCACCGAGTTCATCGCCCACCGCAAACTGCGCAGCGTGCACCTGGGCGAGCACCTCACCTTGCAGTTCGAGGACGAGAAGACGATCCGCCGGCAGATCCAGGAGATGCTGCACATCGAGAAGATCTTCGACGAGGAAGGCATCCAGAGCGAGATCGACGCCTACGCCGCGCTCGTGCCCGACGGCAGCAACTGGAAGGCCACCGTGCTGATCGAGTACCCCGATGCGCACGAGCGCAAGCGCGAGCTGGCGCGGCTGATCGGCGTGGAGGACCGGCTGTTCGTCGAGGTCGAAGGCCACGCCCGCGTGTATGCGATCGCCGACGAAGACCTGGACCGCGAGAACGCCGAGAAGACGTCGGCGGTGCATTTCGTGCGATTCGAGTTGGGCAAGCCCGCGCGTGACGCCGTGCGCGCGGGCGCCGCCGTCAAGATCGGCTGCGACCACACCCACTACCCGGCCCACATGACCGTGCCGGCCGAGACGCTCGCCAGCCTGGCAGGCGACTTGAAGGGCTGAGCCGCCAAGCGCCAAGCGCCACGCGCTGCGTGGCCGAAGCGGCAATCGTTCCGGTCTTGCGCCTGATCTGCGGCGCGGTTCTTGCTGCAAGCTGCGCGAGTTCGTTGCGCCTGCCGCCAGCCCATGCCCGCCACACCGTCCGCCCTGCGCGTCCTGCTGATCGACGATGGTGCGCACCGCGTGCCCCTGATCCGCGACGAACTGACGCGCCTGGGCTACGTGGTGGTGGGCGTGCTCGACTCGGCCACGCTGATCCACGACTGCGTGGTGCAACTCGCGCCCGACGTGGTCATCGTCGACAGCGAGTCGCCCACGCGCGACACGCTCGAACACCTGGCCACGCTGTCGGCCCACAACCCGCGGCCGGTGGTCGTGTTTGCCGAAGACGATGACGAGAGCCCGTTGCGGCTGGCGCTCAAAGCCGGCGTCAGCGCGTACGTGGTGGCCGGGCTGCAGCTGCAGCGCCTGGCGCCGGTGCTCAACGTGGCGATCGCGCGCTTCGAGCAGGACAAGCTGCTGCGTGCGCAACTCGAAGACGCCCAGTCGCAACTGTCGGCGCGCAAGACCATCGAACGCGCCAAGGGCGTATTGATGGAGCAGGCCGGGCTCAGCGAAGACGCCGCCCACAAGCACCTGCGAAAGCTCGCGATGGACCGCGGCTTGAAGCTGGCTGACATGGCTGAACGCATCATCGACGCGCGCGACCTGCTTCGGCCGGCTGGTTGAGCCACCGGCGGGCTCGACCCACCGCGGCGATGCTGCGGTGCACCAAATCAGCCCACGACCGCGCAGCCGCGTGCGCGCCGGTGGTGCCTTGGCGTGCAAATGTCGCGGGCCACACCCTGGCTTCACCACGCTTCGTGCTGGCACGGCTTGTGCAACTGGGTTTCAGCAGGGCCCCACAACGGCGTGGGGCTCCGAGCATCTGGAATCGGGCAAAGGCGTCCGACCTCGGGTTGTGTACAGCGCGTCTGTTCGCAGCCCCGGGGTCGAGGCGCCTTTTTTGTGTCTTGGTTTGTGGTTCGTCATCCGAGCCGTCTAGGAGTAGTGCATGGTCAGCGACGAGGGGCTCATGAGCGAGAAGCGACGCCAGTTCATCAAGAACACCGCGGCAGTGGCCGTGACCGCAGGCGTCGTCCCCGGGGCGTGGGCGGCCGGCTCGGACGCGCCGGAGAAGAAGGAAGTGCGCATCGGCTTCATCCCGCTGACCGACTGCGCGTCGGTGGTGATGGCCTCGGTGCTGAAGTTCGACGAAAAATACGGCATCAAAATCATCCCCAGCAAAGAAGCCTCGTGGGCCGGTGTGCGTGACAAGCTCGTCAACGGCGAACTCGACATGGCGCATGTGCTCTACGGCCTGGTCTACGGCGTGCACCTCGGCCTGGGCGGGCCCAAGAAGGACATGGCCGTGCTGATGACGCTGAACCAGAACGGCCAGGCGATCACGCTGTCGAAGAAGATGGCCGACAAGGGTGCGGTGGACGCCCCCAGCCTGGCGGCGCTGATGGCCAAGGAGAAGGGGGACTACACGTTCGCCCAGACCTTCCCCACCGGCACGCACGCGATGTGGCTGTACTACTGGATGGCATCGGCCGGCATCAACCCGATGAAGGACGCCAAGGTCATCACCGTGCCGCCGCCGCAGATGGTCGCCAACATGCGCGTGGGCAACATGGACGGCTACTGCGTCGGCGAGCCCTGGAACCACCGCGCCATCATCGACGGCATCGGCATCACCGGCATCACCACGCAGGACATCTGGAAAGACCACCCCGAGAAGGTGCTCGGCGCCACCGGCGAGTTCGTCAAGAAGAACCCGAACACCGCGCGCGCGGCGATCATGGCCATTCTGGAGGCCGGCCGCTGGATCGACGCGGGCCTGCAGAACAAGAACAAGATGGCCGAGACGATCGCCGAGAAGGCGTACGTCAACACCAGTGTCGACGCGATCAACCAGCGCATCCTGGGCCGCTACCAGAACGGCCTGGGCAAGACCTGGGACGACCCGAACTACATGAAGTTCTTCAACGACGGTGCGGTGAACTACCCGTACCTCAGCGACGGCATGTGGTTCCTGACGCAGCACAAGCGCTGGGGCCTGCTGAAGGACCACCCCGACTACCTGGCGGTTGCCAAGTCCATCAACCAGACCGAGCTCTACAAGCAGGCCGCCGCGCAGGTGAAGGTCAACGTGCCCAAGAGCGACATGCGCAGCAGCAAGTTGCTCGACGGCGTGGTGTGGGACGGCAGCAACCCGGCCAAGTACGCCGATTCGTTCAAAGTCAAGGCCTGAGCCCTCTGCCAGCGCTCATCCAACGCAAGGGAGTTCACCATGGTCAGTGCCGTATTCCATTCGCCGCTGGGGGGCCAGCCCAGCCCCCCGGGCGCTGCCGCGCCTGGGGCGGCGCCGCATGCCAAGGCGGTGCCCGCCGAGCCGGCGCCGGCGAGCAAGCCGGCGCGCGTGCCCTTCGACTGGCGCGGGTTGTGGCTGAAGGTCTTGCCGCCGGTGATCGGCATGGCGTTGATGGTGGGCATCTGGGCGCTGTTCACGATGAACAGCAAGACCTTCCCCACACCCGCGGCCACGTTCGAGGCGGCGGTCAAGCTCTTTGCCGACCCGTTCTACAGCAACGGGCCGAACGACCAGGGCATCGGCTGGAACATCCTGTTCTCGCTGGAGCGCGTGGCGGTGGGCTTCGGGCTGGCGGCGGCGGTGGGCATTCCGCTGGGTTTCATCATCGGCCGCTTCGAGTTCATCAACCGCATGTTCTCGCCGCTGATCAGCCTGCTCAAGCCGGTCTCGCCGCTGGCCTGGTTGCCGATCGGCCTGCTGGTGTTCAAGGCTGCCAACCCGGCGGCCATCTGGACCATCTTCATTTGCTCGATCTGGCCGATGGTGGTCAACACCGCGGTGGGTGTGCAGCGCGTGCCGCAGGACTACCTGAACGTGGCGCGGGTGCTGAACCTGAGTGAGTGGAAGGTCATCACGCGCATCCTGTTCCCGGCCGTGCTGCCGTACATGCTGACCGGCGTGCGCTTGAGCGTGGGCACGGCGTGGCTCGTGATCGTCGCGGCCGAGATGCTGACCGGCGGCGTGGGCATTGGCTTCTGGGTGTGGGACGAGTGGAACAACCTCAACGTCAAGCACATCATCATCGCGATCTTCGTGATCGGCATCGTGGGGCTGGCGCTGGAGTATTTGCTCATCACGCTGGCCAAGCGGTTCAGCTTCGCGGACTGAGGAGCCGGCATGAATCATTTCATCCAGGTCGAGAACGCCGAGATGGTGTTCACCACCAAGAAGGGCAGCTTCCACGCACTGCGCGAGATCGACCTCACCGTCGACAAGGGCGAGTTCATCACATTGATCGGCCACTCGGGCTGCGGCAAGTCGACCTTGTTGAACCTGATTGCCGGGCTGACCTTGCCCACCAGCGGCGTGCTGCTGTGCGACCAGCGCGAGATCAACGCGCCCGGGCCGGAGCGCGCGGTGGTGTTCCAGAACCACTCGCTGCTGCCGTGGTTGAGCTGTTTCGACAACGTGCACCTGGCGGTCGAACGGGTGTTCGGCGAGCGCGAGAGCAAGGTCCAACTGAAGGCGCGCACCGAAGCCGCGCTCGCGCTCGTGGGCATGGGCCACGCGCTGCAAAAGCGCCCGCACGAAGTCTCCGGTGGCATGAAGCAGCGCGTGGGCATTGCGCGCGCGCTGGCGATGGAGCCCAAGGTGCTGCTGATGGACGAGCCCTTCGGCGCGCTCGACGCGCTCACACGCGCGCACCTGCAGGACGAGTTGCTGAAGATCGTCGCCCGCACCCAGAGCACGGTGGTGATGGTCACGCACGACGTGGACGAGGCGGTGCTGCTGTCCGACCGCATCGTGATGATGACCAACGGCCCGGCCGCCACCATCGGCGAGATCCTGCGCGTGGACCTGCCGCGCCCGCGCCACCGCGTCGAACTCGCTGAAGACCGCCGCTACGTGCAATGCCGCAAGGAGGTGCTCGACTTTCTGTACACACGGCAGGGGCATGTCGAGAAGGCGGTGGCGTGATGGCCATGATGGGTGAGGGCGAGCAAGCGGGCCGAGCGCCGGGCCGCTCCCAAGCCGGCCCGCATCCCCTTGGGGGATCGGACGACGTACTCGTCGGACGAGGGGCCGTCAAAAAGACCTTCATCAAGGCGACCGAGTTCTGGGTGCCCAGCCGCGACCGCAGCTTCCTCGAATACGGCGGCGGCCTGTACGGCACGGCCACGCGCTTCGGTGCGTTGAGCAAGACGCGGTGCTTTGCGCGCGGTGAGGGCCTGCCCGGGCAGGCCTGGGAGGCCGGCCACCCGATCGTGCTGCGCCAGTTCGTCGGCTCGTACTTTCAGCGCACCTCGGCCGCGCACGCCGAGGGGCTGACCTGCGCGATCGCGATGCCGATCTTCGCGGGCGAATTCCTCACCTCGGTGCTGGTGTTCTTCTGTGGCGACAACGACGAAGACCAGGCCGGCGCGATCGAGCTCTGGCACAACGACCCGGCGCTGTCGAAGGACATGACGCTGGTCGACGGCCACTACGGCAACACCGGCGATGCGTTCGAGTTCATCTCGCGCCGCACCAGCATCCGGCGCGGCCACGGCCTGCCGGGGTCGGCCTGGGGCAGCGGCATGCCGGTGTTCCTGGAAGACCTGGGCAAGGCCAGCGGCTTTCTGCGCGGCGACACGGCGGTGAAGGTCGGCATCAACCGCGGCTTTGCGGTGCCCTGCCCGGCGGCGCGCGGGCAGATGTTCGTGCTGGCCTTCCTGTCGGCACGCGCCACGCCGATCGCACGGCGGGTCGAGGTGTGGGAGCGGTGGGACGAGCCGGAGGCCAACGCTCACGCCCATGCCCATGCACATACCCATGCACATACCCATGCGCCCGCCAACCCATCGACCGCAGGCCGGGCCGACCGCGCCCCCGGCCCGCAACTGCGCCGCGTGTCGGGCTTCTGCGAGGTGCTCGGCTCGCTGGCGGCCAGCGAACCGTCGCTGTCGCTGCAACACGGGCAGGGCACGATCGGCCAGGTGCTGCTGACCGGCGTGCCCGGCGTGAGCAACCACGCCGACACCGAGCCGCTCGGCCTGGGTGCTGCCGCCCGCGAGGCGGGGCTCACGTCGATCGCCGCCATCCCGGTCGTTCGCGACGGCCGGATCGTGGCCTGCGTCGCCCTCTACTTTTGATGAACCCAGCGCAGCTCGGCACCCGCCGCACCGGCCGCCAGCGCACCGTGGAGCGAACCGCATGAAGAAGATGAAACTCGTCGTCGTCGGCAACGGCATGGCCGGCATCCGTGCGGTCGAAGAGCTGCTGAAGATGGCGCCTGATCTGTACGAGATCACTGTCTTCGGCGCCGAGCCGCACCCGAACTACAACCGCATCCTGCTCAGCCCGGTGTTGGCCGGCGAGCAGACGGTGGACCAGATCATCCTGAATCCCCTGGCCTGGTACGCCGAGCACGGCATCACGCTGCACACCGGCTGCAAGGTGGTGGACGTGCTGCGCGGCCGGCGCCTCGTGCGCGCTGTCGCGGCCGACGGCAGCGAGATGGAAGTCGAGTACGACCGGCTGCTGCTGGCCACCGGCTCGCACCCGTTCATCTTGCCGGTGCCGGGCAAGGACTTGCAGGGCGTGATCGCCTACCGCGACATCGCCGACACGAACACGATGATCGACGCGGCCGCGAAGTACAAGCACGCCGTCGTGATCGGCGGCGGCCTGCTCGGGCTGGAGGCCGCCAACGGCCTGATGCTGCGCGGCATGAAAGTGACGGTCGTGCACATCATGCCGTGGCTGATGGAGCGGCAGCTCGACGATGTGTCGTCGCGCATGCTGCAGAAGTCGCTCGAAGACCGCGGCCTCACGTTCATGCTCGGCGCGCAGACGCAGGCGCTGATCGGCAATGCCGACGAGGGCATGAGCGGACGGGAGGAGGACAAGGCCTCGCCCCGAGGGCGTGTCCGGGCGGTCCGGTTCAAGGACGGCACCGAGATCCCGGCCGACCTGGTGGTCATGGCCGCCGGCATCCGCCCCAACACCGAGCTGGCCGAGAAGATCGGCCTGCACTGCGCGCGCGGCATCGTCGTCAACGACACGCTGCAGACGGTGACCGACCCTCGCATCTATTCGGTCGGCGAGTGTGCCGCCCACCGCGGCATCGCTTACGGCCTCGTGGCGCCGCTGTTCGAGCAGGGCAAGGTGTGCGCCACGCACCTGGCGCATTTCGGCATCGGCCGCTACACCGGCTCGCAGACCTCCACCAAACTCAAGGTCACCGGCATTGACCTGTTCTCGGCCGGCAACTTCATGGGCAAGGCCTCCGGCAAGCCCGAAGACGCCGACTGTGAAGAGATCGTCATGAGCGACCCGTACGGCGGCGTCTACAAGAAGCTCGTGATCAAGGACGACAAGCTGATCGGCGCCTGCATGTACGGCGACACCGTCGATGGCTCGTGGTACTTCAAGCTGCTCCGTGAGGGGAGAAAGATCGCCGACATCCGCGACAAGCTGATGTTCGGCGAGAGCAACATCGGCGATGTGGGCCACCAGGGCCACAGCAAGGCCGCCGCGATGGCCGACAGTGACGAGGTGTGCGGCTGCAACGGCGTGAACAAGGGCACCATTTGCAAGGCCATCAAGGAGAAGGGCCTGTTCACGCTCGACGAAGTGCGCAAGTGCACCAAGGCAAGTGCGAGTTGCGGCTCGTGCACCGGGCTGGTAGAGCAGTTGCTGATGTTCACCGCCGGTGGCGACTACTCCGCCGCGCCGACCAAGAAGGCGATGTGCGGCTGCACCGACGCCAGCCACCAGGAAGTGCGCGACACGATCAAGGCCGAGCACCTGCTGACCATCGACGGCGTGTACCAGCGGCTGAACTGGCGCACGCCGAACGGTTGTTCGAGCTGCCGGCCGGCGGTCAACTACTACCTCATCAGCACCTGGCCGAAGGAAGCGCGCGACGACCCGCAGAGCCGCTTCATCAACGAACGCAGCCACGCCAACATCCAGAAGGACGGCACCTACAGCGTGATCCCGCGCATGTGGGGCGGCGAGACCACGGCCGATGAGTTGCGCCGCATCGCCAACGCGGTGGACAAGTACAACATCCCGACGGTGAAGGTCACCGGTGGCCAGCGCATCGACCTGCTGGGCGTGAAGAAGCAAGACCTGCCCGCGGTGTGGAAGGACATCGGCATGCCCAGCGGCCACGCCTATGCCAAGGCGCTGCGCACGGTCAAGACCTGTGTGGGCAGCGAGTGGTGCCGCTTCGGCACGCAAGACAGCACGCAGATGGGCAAGGACCTGGAGCGCGCCATGTGGCGCATGTACGCGCCGCACAAGGTCAAGTTCGCCGTCAGCGGCTGCCCGCGCAATTGCGCTGAAGCCGGCATCAAGGACGTCGGCATCATCGGCGTGGACTCAGGCTGGGAGATGTACGTGGCGGGCAACGGCGGCATCAAGACCGAGGTGGCGCACTTCCTCGTCAAGCTCAAGACGCCGGCCGAGGTGCTGGAGTACACCGGCGCGTTTTGCCAGCTCTACCGCGAGGAAGGCTGGTACCTGGAGCGCACCGTTCACTACGTGTCGCGCGTGGGGCTGGACCACGTGAAGAAGAAGATCCTCGACGACGCGGAAGGGCGCAAGGCCCTGTGGGAGCGGTTGCAGTTTTCGCTCGACGGCGAGCCCGATCCGTGGTTCGAGTTCGACAAGGCGGCGGTGGACGAGCGGCAGTTCGCGGCGTTGGCCGTGTAGACCCTCCACCGAACCGATCGGCACCGTGATTTCAGCCCTGGATGGCGACCCGGCCAGCTTCTACGATTTGCGTCTTGCCAGAGCAATTCAAGGAGGAAGGAATGCATCGCAGACTGCTTCTGAACATGGCGCTCGGGGTGGGCGCTTTGGCCGGCGTGCCGCTGCTGTGGGCGCAGGTCAAGGACATCAACGACGCCATCAACAAGGCCGGCCGCCAGCGCATGCTGAGCCAGCGCATGGCCAAGTGCTACCTGGCGCTGGGGCAGAACGTGCTCAGCGACGCGGCCGACAAGACGCTGGCCGCCTCGATGGCGCTGTTCGACCGGCAACTGGTCGAGCTCAAAGCGTTTGCGCCCACACCCGAGGTGAAGGCGACGTACCAGTCGCTCGAGTCGGAGTGGAGCGAGTACAAAGCCCGGCTGGTGGGCAGTTCGCCGGCCAAGGCCGGGGCCGAGCCGGTGCTGGTGCAGGCCGGCAAGGTGCTGGCGCTTGCCAACCAGGGCACGGTGCAGCTCGAAGCGGTGTCCGGCCGCCCGGTGGGCCGGCTGGTCAACATCGCCGGCCGGCAGCGCATGCTCAGCCAGCGCATGGCGGCCTTCTACCTGAGTGCGGGTTGGGGCGTGCAGGGCGCCAACTCGATGGCCGAGCTGAACAAGGCCAAGGACGAGTTCGTGAAGGCCAGCGACGTGCTCAAGCTGGCGCCCGAGGCCACCGACGCGATCCGCACCGAACTGGCGTTGGCCGACAGCCAGTTCGTTTTCTTCGACGCCGCGCTGCGGGCCTTGCGTCCGGGAGGCGGTGATGTGCAAGCCATGACCAACGTGTTCACCACCAGCGAACGCATCTTGCAAGTGATGGACAACGTGACCGGCCTCTACGCCAAACTGAGCTGACTGAGTCGAGACCCCAATGAACGACGACCGCCCCGACCGCCGCTGGACCCTAGTCTGCCGCCTGAGCGACATCCCCCGCCTCGGCTCGCGCCGCGTGCACCGCGACGGCGCGGTGGAGGTGGCGCTGTTCCGCGCCGCCGACGACCATGTGTTCGCGCTGCTCGACCGCTGCCCGCACAAGGGCGGGCCGCTGAGCCAGGGCATCGTGTTCGGCCAGAACGTGGCGTGCCCGCTGCACAACTGGACGATCCAGTTGAGCGACGGCTGCGCCAAGGAGCCGGACGAAGGCTGCACCGTGCCGTTCGCGGTCAAGGTGGAGGACAAGCAGGTGTACCTCGATGCCGATGAGTTGAGCACGCTGGCGCTCGCCGCGCCGGTCAGCGCCGTGGTGAAGGTGGGTGCGGTCGCGTGATCCCGATCGTTCCCGTCGCCCTGGCTGCCCCGGTCGCACGTGAAACGAAGTCCACCTGCCCGTACTGCGGTGTTGGCTGCGGCGTGATCGTCGAGTCTGAGTCGACGCCTGCGGGTGGGCAAATCACCGGCGTGCGCGGCGACCCCGACCACCCGGCCAACTTCGGCCGCCTGTGCAGCAAGGGCAGCACGCTGCACCTGACCGCATCGAGTGCAATCACATTGCAGACGCGCCTGCTGCAGCCGATGCGGCGCGCCACGCGCGGCGCCTCGCCGCAGGCGGTGGGTTGGGACGATGCGCTGGGCGATGCGGCCGAACGCTTTGCATCGATCATCGAACGGCACGGCCCCGACGCCGTCGGCTTCTACCTCTCTGGCCAGTTGCTGACCGAGGACTACTACGTCTTCAACAAGCTCGCCAAAGGCCTGGTGGGCACCAACAACGTCGACACCAACTCGCGCCTGTGCATGAGCAGCGCGGTGGCCGGCTACAAGGCCTCGCTCGGCGCCGACGCGCCACCGAATTGCTACGACGACATCGGCCTGGCGCAAACTGTTCTCATCACAGGCTCGAACATGGCCTGGGCGCACCCGGTGCTGTTCCGCCGGCTCGAAGATGCGCGTGCGGCCAACCCGTCGATGAAGCTCATCGTGGCCGACCCGCGCCGGACTGAGACCGCCGACGTGGCCGACCTGCACCTGTCGCTGCTGCCCGGCACCGACGTGGCGCTGTACCACGGCCTGCTGCACGTGATGATGTGGGAGGGGCTGACGGACGCCGCCTTCATCGCCGCCCACACCACCGGCTTCGACGCGCTGCGCGACAGGGTGCGCGAGTTCACGCCCAAGCACGTGGCGCAGGTGTGTGGGCTGAAGGAAGACGCCATCGTGCAGGCGGCGCGCTGGTTCGCCGGTATCGACGGCGCTGCTGGCACATCGCCGCACGACGGCGCACGGCAGCGCGCGCCGACCTTGTCGCTGTACTGCCAGGGCCTGAACCAGAGCAGCAGCGGCACCGACAAGAACACGGCGTTGATCAACCTGCACCTGGCCACCGGCCAGATCGGCCAGGCAGGCGCGGGCCCGTTCTCGCTCACCGGCCAGCCCAACGCGATGGGCGGGCGCGAGGTGGGCGGGCTGGCCAACCTGCTCAGCGCGCACCGCGACTTGGGCAACGCGCAACACCGTGCCGAAGTGGCCGCGCTGTGGGGGCTGGCAGGCGGCGAGGCGGCCGTGCCTTCGAAGCCCGGCAAGAGCGCGGTCGAGATGTTCCAGGCCGCAGCCGACGGTGAGATCCGCGCGCTCTGGATCGCCTGCACGAACCCGGCGCAGTCGATGCCCGACCAGGCCACGGTGCGGCGCGCGCTGGCGCGTTGCGAGTTCGTCGTCGTGCAGGAGGCGTTTGCCACCACAGCGACGTGCGCGTACGCCGACCTGCTGCTGCCCGCCACCACCTGGGGCGAGAAGGACGGCACCGTGACCAACAGCGAGCGCCGCATCAGCCGCGTGCGCCCGGCCGTGGCCGCGCCGGGGGCGGCGCGACACGACTGGGCAATCGGCATTGACGTTGCGCGCCGCCTTGAGACGCGCTTGAACGCGGCGGCGGCGACACGAGCGGCCGCGTCTGCCGTCGGTGGCGCCAGCGGCGCGCCGGCCGTGGTGAGTCACCCACGCCGCACCGACGGCGCCAGCCTGTTCGCCTTCGATGACGCCGAAAGCGTGTGGAACGAACACCGCGAAAGCACCCGCGGGCGCGACCTCGACATCACCGGCCTGAGCTACGCCGCGCTCGACGCCGCGCCGCAACAGTGGCCGATGCGCGAAGGCGACGCGGTCGGCCGTGCGCGCCTCTACGAAGACGGCCGCTTTGCCACCGCAGACGGCCGCGCGCGCTTCACCGCGCCCGCGTACCGGCCCGTCAGCGAGCCACGCGATGCGCGCTTCCCCATCTCGCTCACCAGCGGCCGGCTGCGCGACCAGTGGCACGGCATGAGCCGCACCGGCACGCTGGGGCGGCTGTTCGGCCACGCCGCCGAGCCCTGCATCGAGATGCACCCGCAAGAACTGGCGCGCCGCAAGTGGGCTGCCGGCGACCTGGTGCGTGTGCGCTCGCGCCGCGGCGAACTGGTGCTGCCGGTGCAGCCGAGCGACCGCGTGACGCCGGCACAGGCCTTCATTGCGATGCATTGGGGCGAGGAGTTCGTGAGCGGGCGCAGCGCCAAGGGCGAGTTGATGCTGGGCGTGAACGTGCTCACGTCCGCCGCGTTTTGCCCGCAGTCGAAACAACCCGAGCTGAAGCACGCCGCCGTGCGCATGGAAGACGCCGCGCTGCCGTGGAACCTGCTGGCCGCCGCTTGGTTGCCGGCCGCCGACGTGCATGCCGTGCGCGAACGGTTGCGCGCGAGTTTCGGCCAGTTCGACTACGCCTCGTGCTTGCCGTTCGGCCGCGAACCGTCGGCCCAGGTGGGCCTGCTGTTCCGCGCCGCCGCCACCGCGCCGGTGGCCGACGCGGTGCTGGCCGGCATCGAACAGGCGCTCGGCCTGCACGGCGCGCCGGTGCTGCGCTACAGCGACCCCAAACACGGCCAGCGCCGCGCGATGCGGATCGAAGATGGCGGCGAAGCGGCCGGGCTGCAAGCCTTCCTGCTCGCCGGCGACACGCGCGCGCAGGCCTGGGTGCTGGCCTTGCTGCAGGACGAACAACCGGCGCGTTCGTTCGGCCGCGCGCTGCTGGAAAGCCGCAGCCAGCCGCCCGGCGCTGCCGTGCCGCGCGGCAGGCAGGTGTGCAACTGCCTGGACGTGAGCGAGCCGCACATCCTGGCGGCATTGGCCAACGCCAGCGGTTCCGCCGAGGCCCGCGTGGCGCAATTGCAGGCCACGCTGAAGTGCGGCACGAGTTGCGGCTCGTGCCTCCCCGCGCTGCGAACGATGGCGCGAGACAGCATGACGGCCGCTGCCGCTGCCGCCGCCGTGGTCGCTGCTGCATGATTCTGCAATGAGCATCTCAAAGTACATCCGCGAGATCGGCCGCGGCAAGGACGGCGCGCGGTCGTTGAGCGCCGAGCAGGCGCAAGACTTGATGACGCAGGTGCTCGACGGCCGCGTCACCGACCTCGAAGTCGGCGCGTTCGCGCTGGCGATGCGCATCAAGGGCGAAACGCCGGGCGAGCTGGCCGGCTTTCTGGCGGCGACGCAGGCGCATTGCCTGGCGCCGCGACCACACGCATCGGCCTGCCCGGCGGTTTGGCTGCCCAGCTACAACGGTGCGCGCAAGCTGGCCAACCTCACGCCGCTGCTGGCGCTGCTGCTCGCGCGCGAAGGCGCGCCGGTGCTGGTGCACGGGCCGCTGAGCGAGCCGGGGCGCGTGAGCACGGCCGAGATCTTCCAGGCGTTGGGCCGGCCCCACGTCGACAGCGCTGCCGCGATCGAACTCGCGTGGCAACGCGGTGAGCCCGCCTTCGTGCCGACCGAGGTGCTGTGCCCGCCGCTGGCGCGCCTGCTCGCCGTGCGCCGCGTGGTGGGCCTGCGCAACTCGGGCCACACCGTGGCCAAGGTGCTGCATCCTGCGGCGGGGGCAGGCAACGCGGCCGGCCACGCGACCTGCCCGGCCACCTTTCGCGTCGTCAACCACACCCACCCCGAATACGCCGGCCTGCTGACGCGCTTCCTGACCGAGACCGGCGCCAACGCGATGCTGTTGCGGGGCACCGAGGGCGAGCCGGTTGCCGACGCGCGACGCACGCCCCGCATGGACGTGTTCTGCAATGGCGAGCGCAGCGAGACCTTGAGCGTGCCGGCCCGCGAAGGTGTGCTGACGCACCTGCCCGAGCTGCCCCGTGAGTGCGACGTGGCCGCCACCGCTGCGTACATCGGCGCTGTGCTGCAAGGCTCGCTGCCGGTGCCCGAGTCGATCGCGCTTCAAGTGAGCGCGATCCTGCGCACGCTCGACCAGATTGGAAGTCCGACCGCGGCCCCGCGCCACGTCACCCACGATGAAACGCATGCCTGACCCATCGAAGCCACCCACCGTCACACTGGTCGGCGCCGGCCCCGGCGACCCGGACCTGCTGACGATCCGCGCCGTCAAAGCGATCCGCCGCGCCACGGTGCTGCTGGCAGACGACCTGGTGAGCGACGGCGTGCTGCGCTACGCGCGCAAGGGCGCGCGCATCGTGCACGTCGGCAAACGCGGCGGCTGTGCCAGCACACCGCAGGAGTTCATCCACCGCCTGATGGTGGCGCAGGCGAAAGCCGGCGAGCGGGTGGTGCGCCTGAAGGGCGGCGACCCGTTCGTCTTCGGCCGCGGTGGTGAAGAGTGCGATGCGCTGCGCGAGGCGGGCATCGACGTCGAAGTGGTCAGCGGCCTGACTGCTGGCATCGCCGGCCCGGCGTCGATCGGCCTGCCCGTGACCGACCGGCGGCACGCGCGCGGCGTGGCGCTCGTCACCGGCCACCAGCAGCATGGCCGCGAGGCGCCCGACTGGGCCGCGCTGGCGCGCAGCGGCTTGACCTTGGTGATTTACATGGGCGTTGCGCGCTGCGCACAGATCGTTGCCGAACTAGTGGCGGCCGGGTTGCCGCCCGCCACACCGGCCGCGGTGATCTCGAACGCCTGCAGCGCCGACCAGCGCCAGGCGCTGTGCACGCTGGCGATGCTGCCTGAGACCGTCGAAGCTGGCGGCTTTGCGAGCCCGGCGTTGCTGGTGATCGGTGATGTGGTCTGTGCAGCGCCGGCATGGGGCGCTTCGGACGTCGCATTGGCGGTGGCGGCGATCTGACCGCACCTCGCTGTGGGTGGAGCGCGGAAAAGGGCGCGCAACGCCAATCAGGCAGGGGATGCCTTCGCAGGGTCTTGGCGCGCAGCGGTGCGGCGGGCCACGCGCCAGCCATCGGCGCTGTAGAGCAGCAGCGCCCCCCAGATGAAGCAGAAGCCGACAAGCCGTGGCGCCGTCAGCGGCTCCCGGAACAGCCACACACCGAGCCCGAACTGGATCGTCGGGCCGAGGTACTGCAGCAGCCCCAGTGTGGTCATCGTGATGCGGCGCGCGCCAGCCGCGAACAGCAGCAGCGGGATGGCGGTGACGGGGCCGACGCCGACGAGCCACAGCAGCGTCTGCCCATCGGCCGCGGCGGCGGCGCTGGTGCCTTGCATCCACCACCAGGCCAGCGCCACGAGCGCGATCGGCGCGAGCAGCAGCGTCTCCAGGGTCAGGCCCTCCAGCGCCCCGAGCGGCGCGACCTTGCGCAGCAGCCCATAGGTGCCGAACGAGGCCGCCAGCACGAGGGCGATCCAGGGCAGCTGCCCGCCCTGGACGGTGAGCCACACCACGCCCGCGGCGGCGAGCGACAGGGCCGCCCATTGCGCGGTGCGCAGCCGCTCGTGCAGCACGGTGGTGCCGAGCATCACGTTGACCAGCGGCGTGATGAAGTAGCCCAGGCTGGCCTCCAGCACGCGGCCGTTCGTCACCGCCCAGATGTAGACGCCCCAATTGCCGGCCAGCAGCAAGGCGCTCGCACCGAAAGTCAGCAGCAGCTTGGGTTGGCTCAGCACCGGCACGAGCCACGCCCATTGCCGCCGCACCGCCAGCAGCACCAGCAGGAACACGAGCGACCAGACCACACGGTGCATCACCACCTCGGCGGGCGCAATGGCGGCGAGTGGCTGGAAGTAGAGCGGGAACAGACCCCAGCAGATGTAGGCCAGGGCGGCATAGGCGATTCCGCGGGGCATGGGTCGGTGCGCCTTGGCGTTGAATGACAAGGAGCATAGTCGCAGCGCCGACCGTCGGCGGCCTGCCGCAGAGCTACGTGCGCTGGCCACGGTGGGCTGCGCGCCACTCGCAGATGCAAGCGGCTGCTTATCATCGCGCTCAGACGTCTCGTGTCCGCATGGCCCACCTCGTATTCACGCAGCAGCTGCGGCGCTTTACCGAAACGCCGGAGGTCGATGCGCCTGCCACCACACTGCGCGAAGCGCTGGAGGCAGCGTTTGCCATCAACCCGCGGCTGCGCGGTTATGTGCTGGACGACCAGGGCCACTTGCGCGCCAACGTGGTCGTGTTCATCGACGGGCAGCGCTGCGTGGAGCGCGTGCTGCTGAACGATGCGTTGCAGCCCGCCAGCCGGGTCCACGTGATGCAGGCGCTCTCTGGTGGTTGATTGGTGGCTGATTGGCGGTTGATGCGCCAGTCGCGGCGGCCACCACGCGCCGCTTGTCACGGGACCAGGCGGTGAGGTACCTTCGCCCGACTTCGAACCCATGGAGACATCGGCATGGAGCAACGCGCCTGGGTGGCCACCCGCAAAGGCCTGTTCGAGTTGCAGCGGCGCGGTGGCGCCTGGGCGATCGCGCGGGTCAGCTTTCTCGGCGAGCCGGTGTCGATGCTGCTGCCGCCGCACGCCGCGGCCGGCGGGCGCATGCTGGCGGCGCTGAACCTGGGGCACTTCGGCGTCAAGGTGCATGCGTCGGACGACGCCGGTAAGACGTGGGCCGAGGTCGCCACGCCCACCTACCCACCGCAGCCCGAGACGCCCGGCCCGGGTGACCGCGCGCCCGGCGCCGAGGGCGGCTCGGTGCCGTGGAAGCTGGTGCAGATCTGGTCGCTGGAGGCGCGCGGTGGCACCGTCTGGGCCGGCACCTTGCCGGGTGGGCTGTTCCGCTCGGCCGATGGAGGCGCGTCGTGGCAGCTGGTCGATTCGCTCTGGCGCCGCGCCGAGCGGGCCGAGTGGTTCGGCGGCGGTTACGACGTGCCAGGCATCCATTCCATCTGCCCGCACCCGACGCAGCCGGCCGAGCTGCTGGTGGGCATCAGCTGCGGCGGCGCCTGGGTGACGCGCGACGACGGCATAAGCTGGGCGGTGCAGGCCGACGGCATGCGTGCCGACTTCATGCCGCCCGAACAGGCCGGCAACCCGAACACGCAAGACCCGCATGCCATCGTGCGCTGCACTGCGCGCCCCGAGGTGCTGTGGTGCCAGCACCATTGCGGCATCTGGCGATCGGGCGACAACGCGCGTTCGTGGCAGCAGGTGAGTGCGCCGGTGTCGAGCTTCGGCTTTGCGGTGGCGGTGCATCCGCAAGACGCGGACACGGCCTGGTTTGTGCCCGCCGTGGCCGACCAGCAGCGCGTGCCGCGCGACGCCGCGCTGGTGGTCAACCGCACGCGCGACGGCGGGCGCAGCTTCGAGACGCTGCGCGCCGGCCTGCCGCAGACCGACTGCTACGACCTGGCCTACCGCCACGGCCTGGCCGTGGGCGCCGACGGCCGCGACCTGCTGCTGGGCAGCACCACCGGCGGCCTGTGGGCGAGCGACGACGGTGGCGACCACTGGCAAGCCCTCCCCACCCGGCTGCCGCCGATTCATGCGGTGCGCTTCGGTTAGAGCCCAAAGCGAAGGGCGAGGGAGAGCCCAAAGCGAAGGGCGAGGGGCCCCCGCCAGGGGGATCGACCAGCGCCGGGCTCGGCGAAGGAGCGGGCTCGATGCCCGCGACTGAGAACCCAAAGCGAAGGGCGAGGGGCCCCCGACGGGTCATCAACGCTGGCGAGTCACTTCAGGTCCCCATCCACGTAGTACCACCGCCCACCCTCACGCACGAAGTGGCTCGTTTCGTGCAGCCGCTGCGCGCGGCCACCGAGCTTGTTGCGCGCGACGAATTCAACGGTCGCATGCGTGTCGTCCTGCAGCACATGCCGGCGCACTTCCAGCCCGAGCCACTGCAGGCCCGGCGGGTCGGTCGGCAGCGCGGCCGGCCGCGTGGTGGCGTGCCAGGTGGCGAGCAGGTAGTCGTGCAGGCCCAGCACGTAGGCGCAGTAGCGTGAGCGCATCAGCGCCTCGGCGGTGGGCGCCAGCAGGTGCTGACCACCAGCGTGGTAGCGGCCGCAGCACGCGACGAGCGTGAGGGTGCTGCCGCACGGGCACGGGCGGGCAAGCGGCGATGACGGCGGCGGCGCGGTGGCAGCACTCACGACAGGTCGAGCTCCCAGGTTTCGCCCACCAGTGCGTGGCCGAAGCTGTGGTGCGCCTCGCTCGCCACGAGCCGGTAGCCGGCCTTCGTGTAGATGCCGCGTGCGGCCAGCAGCAGGCTGTTGGTCCAGAGCACGATCTTGCGGTAGCCGGCGTGGCGCGCAAACCGCTCGCATTCGGCCACCAGGCGCTGGCCCAGCCCCAAGCCGCGCGCGGCCGGCTCGACGAGCAGCATGCGCAGTTGCGCCACACCGGGCAGCGGCGCCTGCGTGGCGTCGTCGCGTGCCTGCACGATGAACACGCTGCCCACGTTGGTTCCGTCGCGCTCTGCGATCCAGCAGGCCTCGCGCTGCGCGTCGAAGCGCTCGATGAAGTCGGCCGCGATGCGCGCCACCAGCGACTCGAAGCGCTGGTCCCAGTGGTATTCGGTGGCATACAGCGCACCGTGTCGCGACACCACCCAGCCCATGTCGCCGGCATGGTGCGGCCGCAGCAGGTACGGCGCCTTCTGTCGCCGCTGGGGGCGCCGCTGGGGCCGCTGGCCGCTGGCGCCGTCGGATCCTCGGGGGGCGTCAGCGTTGTCGTCGGCGTCGTTGTCGAGCAGCCTTTCGATCGTTGCCATGGCCTGCAGCAGTTGCTGCTGTTGCGGCTCGGTCAGGCCGGCCAGCAGCGCGGCCACGCCGGCCTGCGAGCGGGTGTTGAGCGGCGCGAAGGCGCGCCGGCCAGTGGCCGACAGGGTGAGGCGCTGCTGCCGTGCGTCCTCGGCCGAGCGCGTGCGCCTGATCAGCCCGCGCTGCGTGAAGCCGGCGAGCAGCCGGCTCAGGTAGCCCGCGTCGAGCTTGAGCGCACGCGTGAGATCGGTGGCGGTGGGGCCGTCGCGGTGCGCCAGCTCCCACAACAGGCGCGACTCGGTGAGCGAAAAGCGCGTGTCCAGCAGCCCCTCGTGCAGCACGCCGATGCGGTGCGTGTAGAAGCGATTGAACTCGCGCACCGCTTCGACGCGGTCGGTGGCGGTGGCAGGCATTGAGGGCGGTTTCGAAACGCAAAAGGGCATTCTCGCATAAAGTTGCCGAAAGCAACTGAGTACTTGCTTGATGCCTGTGGCAATGAACCTTGCGACCCCTGCGCCGCGTCGGTCACCTGGCCTCCAAAAACAGGGGGCTTGCATACAGTACTGGATAAAACTACAGTCTTCAAATGGACCTTCTGCCCGCTGCCGTTCTCACACCCGCGCCGGTGGGGCCGCTGGCGTCGGTCGCGCGGGGTGATGGGCGGGCGGCTCTGCCCCCCGGCGTTGCACCATCCGTTCTGGCTGCCCGTCTGGCCGCCAGCCCGGCCCCCAACCCGATCACCCACCCTGAAACCCTGCACCCCGCGCTCTGGCGCGGCCACCAGCTCGGCCACCGCGCCGAGCGCGCTGTGCCGAGCGGTTTTGCCGTGCTCGACGCCCAGTTGCCCGGCGGCGGCTGGCCGCGCCGCGTGCTCACCGAGCTGCTGCTGGCACACCCCGGCGTGGGCGAGGTGCGCCTGCTTGCGCCCAGCCTGGCGGCCACGCAGGCGGCGGGCCGGCTGGTGATGCTGTTCGACCCGCCGGCCGCGCTGTCGGCCTGGGCGCTCGCGCCGCTGGGCTTCGACGTGGAGCAACTGCTGGTCATCAACACCCGCTCGCGCGTCATTCCGGGCTCCGACAGCTTGTGGGCCTTCGAGCAGGCCCTGAAAAGCGGCCACGTCGGCGCGCTGGTGGCCTGGTTGCCGCCGCGCCTGCGCGCCGAGCGCCTGCGCCGCCTGCAACTGGCTGCGCAGGCGCACGACGGCCCGGCCTTCGTGCTGCGCGAAATGGCCGCCCAGCAGCGCCCCAGCGCCGCGCCGCTGCGCCTGGTTCTGCGCCCCTTGGGGGCCGACGTGCTGAGCGTGCGCGTGCTCAAGCGCCGCGGCCCGCCGCTTGCGGCGCCGTTGCAGCTGGCGCTGCCGCCGGTGCTGTCGGGCGTGGCGCGGCAGCGTGCGGCGGCGGGGGTTCACGGCGGTGCGCCGCCGCGCGCACCCGCCACGGCGGGCTTGCAGGCCGCGACCTTCGTCAACCTGGCGTGAAGCGTGACCGCGTTGTCGCCGAGTTCGCCGCCGCCGTTGCACCTGTCGCTTTTGCACCCTTTGCACTCTTTGCCGTTGTTTTTGCACCTGTCGTCGCTCCCCTGGCCGTACCCGCGCCCGCCGCCCTTTCTCTGCACCTCCCACCCGAGTCCGTGCCGTGCTCTGGATCGCCCTGCACCTGCCGCTGCTGTCGCTCGAATCGTTCGTGGCCACGCTGCCGCGCAGCGTTGTGGCAGAACCGGGGCCAGGGGTCGAGCCCATCGCAGCAGCATCGACCGCAACGGCGACAACTGCCGAGCCAGCCACCGAGCCACCGCTGGCGCTGATGGACGCGCGCTGCATCGTCAGCGCCAACCCGGCGGCTCGCGCGCTCGGCGTGCGGCCGGGGCTCAAGCGCGCCACCGCGCTGGCGCTGGCGCCGCAGCTCGTGCTGGGCCAGGCCGACGCGGCGCGCGACGCCCGCGCGCTGCTCGCCGTGGCGCACGCAGCGCTCGCCTTCACGCCCGGCGTGGTGGTGCCGTCGGCGCACGACTCCGCCTCGGCCACACACACCACGGCACACACCGCAACACACACCGTGCTCCTCGACGTGCAGCGCAGCCTGCGCTACTTCGGCGGCCTGCCGTTGTTGTTGCAGCGCCTGCAGCAAGCGCTGGTTCCGCTCGCACACCGCGTGCACGTCGTCAGCGCACCCACGCCGCTGGGCGCAGCGCTGCTGGCGCAGGTCCACACCGATTGGCACGGCAGTGACCTGACCACGCTGCGCGCTGCGCTCGACGCCGCCCCCGTGTGGCTGCTGGGCCCCGGCCGCGAGCACTGGGACGCGCTTCAGGGCATGGGCCTGCGCACGCTGGGCGACCTGCAACGCCTGCCGCGCGCCGGGCTGGCGCGGCGCTTCGGCGAGGCGCTACTCGACGAACTCGACCGCGCGCGCGGCACCCGGCCCGACCCGCGCGAGTCCATCACCTTGCCGCCGTCGTTCGAGAGCCGGCTCGAGCTGTTCGCCCGCGCCGACACCACCGAGCAGGTGCTGTTCGGCGCCGGCGTGCTGCTGCAGAGGCTGGTGGCCTGGCTAAGCGCGCAGCATGCCTTCGTGCGCCGCTTCACGCTGGTGATGCAGCACGAGCCGCGCCGCCGCAGCGGGTCCGACGCAGCCGCCGCCACCGCCACTCGGCTCGACATCGCGCTGGCCGAGCCCTCGCGCGACGCCGCCCACCTGCAACTTCTGCTGCGCGAACGGCTGGCCGCGTTGCAGTTGCCCGCGCCCACGCTGGATTTGCAACTCCACGCCGCCGACATCGCCCGCCGCGCCCCGCCCAACGCCGAACTCTTCCCCACCCCCGCCAGCGAGTCCGAAGGCCTGACGCGCCTGATCGAGCGTCTGCAAGCCCGCCTCGGCCCCGAGCAGGTGCAGCGCCTGGTGCCCGTGGCCGACCACCGGCCCGAGTGCGCCAGCGCGCTGCAGGTGGCTGGGCTGAGCGGCCTGGTGGCCAGGGCTCGCAGTACCGACCGTGGCTCGGCAGAGGGGCGGGCCGCTGAAACAGCCGCCGGCAAGGCCGTGCGCCACGCGAGCCGCTCGACGCGCAATGTCGGCAGCAAGACGCTCACGTCACCCAGCACAGAACTGCTCATGGACGCGGCCGAAGCGCCTGGCCGAACAACCCGCAGCCAGACATCACCGGCCGGCCCGGTGTGGCTGCTCGATCCGCCTGAGCCCTTGACCGAGCGCCACGCCCGCCCGGTGCTGAACGGCCAGCCCTTGCAGTTGCTGAGCGGCCCCGAACGCATCGAAACCGGCTGGTGGGACGCCGCCCTGGCCGAGCGCGACTACTTCATCGCCCAGACCCCCGAGGGCGCGCTGGTGTGGATCTACCGTGCGCGGCTGCCGCTGTCGGTGGGGGAGGGGCAGCAGGGGTGGTTCATGCAGGGGCGGTTTGCTTGAGGGCTGGCTCACCCAGTGAGCCAGTCGACTGACAGAATGAATTCATCGCGGTGATCCTGCCGCGCCCACAGGGAGATGGCATGTTGAGGAAAGACTGGGGATTCGACTACACCGCACACAAACTCGCGGAGGCGGCCTCGACCAAGATCGCGTTCCACCAGGAGCGGCTCGATTGGTGGAAGGCCAAGCGCGCCACTGTGATGAGCACCATTCGCTCCGAGGGCCTGGAAATCGACGAGAAGATTGCGCTCGAATACCGCCACCCCAAGTCCCGCGACTGGGACCGGGGCGCGCAGGTCATGGTGCGCAATGACCTCCAGAAGGACCTCGACGAATGTCTGGAGAAGCTCTCGCACCACACGACGCAGTTGCAGCAGTACGATGGCTGGCAACAGGTGCTGGCGGCGAATCCGGAGGCACGGTTGAAACTGGATATCGAGGATTGGTTGTTCTTCTTTGCAAGCAATTGAGGCGGATCAAGTGTTCTGGGAGCGTGTATGCCAAACACAAAGACGAAAAAGCTGATCGGCCTCCTGAACCAATTTCCGCAAAGCCAACTGGGCAAGGCTTTGGTGAAGGTGGCAGTGAAAGAGGTGCTTTTCCAGGGGGTAAAGAAAGCGATGAAATCGAGCAAGCCGAAAAAGAACCAGCATCCCGTTCACCGATTGTTCGATCTCTCGAACGAAGTTCGCCCGTATCCGCCGGGTGTCCGAGAGGTGCCCGAGCAGATTCAGGGAACAAGCTTCTTTCCAGGCGGTACGGGACTCTGGTGGGGCAACACACGTGTCATCCCTCCGCTTCCGATCAATGAAGTCATGGTGCTCGGGCACGACTTCCATTCAGTTGCCGGGTATGAATGGTCGCGAGCGCATCAGGCTGAGAATTTGGACGCAACGACTTGGTTGCACCTCAGGAACTTCCTCAACCAAGTGTCGATACCCTTCGAGAATTGCTTCTTTACCAACATCTACATGGGCCCTCGGGAAGGCACGGCCGTGATCGGGCGCTTCCCAGGAGCAAACGATCCGCTGTTCGTCAGGCGATGCCAGCAGTTCTTCTTGCAGCAGATTGTCACGCAGCGACCAAGGCTGATCCTCGCGCTCGGAAGCCATGTGCCGCCGCTCCTTGCGCCGCTATCACACCAGCTGGAGCCTTGGGCGAGCCAAAGCAGTTTTCCCAGTCGCGATGCAAATGAGACTTCACTTCGGGAGAACGTCAAATTCAATGCCGTCAACGTCCTTCCGTGCGTGGTCGCATCCATCGTTCACCCTTGCATGCGCAACTCCAATGTGCGCCATCGTCGCTGGAGGAACCTGCGCGGCGACGCGGCGGAGATTGCGCTTGTCCAGCACGCCGTCAGACAGGCGGGACTGTAAGAATCGCTGAACGACAAGCCAACTTGTCGTCCGCCCTATCGAACAAACCAACTCGCGCATGCCCGCATCGTGTTGTCATGAATATCCAGAACTTTGCGAATCGGCATCTGGTATCCACCCGCAAGATTCCAGGCGATCGGCACGCCGACGTTGCGTGCGGCCCCAAACACGCGCCGGTCGCGTTCGAAAAGCTGTTCGGTCGTGAGCCAGCCGCCCAGCGGGTCGTCGATGTGGGGGTCGGCGCCGGCTTGGTAGAGGATCACGTCGCAGTCACACATCGTCTGGACAAGGCTTGAGATGCGCGCGAGGAAGGGCTCGGCGTCTCCCGGAACCCGGTGCCACTTGCCCTCACTGTGGTGGGTGATCCTGTCGATCTTCAATCGCTGGATGATGTCGTCGGTGCCGTTGCCGTAGTGCTCGTCGAAGTCGAGGATGCCAACACGTTTGACCTCGCGCGAGTTGTGCAGCGCGAGTGCCGCAACCATCAGGCCGTTGAAGGTGCAAAAGCCGGCCGCCTCGGCGTAGCCTGCATGGTGAAAGCCGGAGCACGGCGCCACAGCAACAGCACGGTTGATCAGCGCCTCCCGAGCCGCGGCAAGCATGGCTCCATTCGTGAACGGCAATGAGGCAGCGACAGCCGGCGATGTGTTCGCGAAGCCGTTTCGGCTCCGACCCGCCAGGATGGCTTCAACGTGATCGCGGTCGTGTGCCTGCGACAACTCGTCGGTCGTTGCCGGCGGGGGTGAAAAGATCGACAGAGGAACACCGAGCCCGCGCCACGACTCGATCACCAGTTTTGGCTTTGCTGCGCTGGGAGAGAAGCTCTGGCTGTCGGCCACCATGGCGGTGGAGAAGAAGACCGGAAGGCTCTTCAACGAATCGGCTTGCGGATGCGTCATGCTCACACTGTACGAGCCAGGTGGCTCATCACGTGAGCCAAGGTAAACAAACCGTCCGAATCAGCGCACGTTCTCGTGAGCTTCCGCAAGAACCGTTCACTCCCACGGATTGACCAGCGCCACCCCCATCGGCGCGAAGTCGGCCACGTTGCGCGTGACGACGTGCAACCCGTGTACCAGCGCCGTCGCCGCAATCAGCGCGTCGCGTTCAGCGCGCGGGTCGGGCACATGCAAACGTGCGCAGCGCTGTGCGACGGCGGTGTCGACGGGCAGGATGCGCCCGGCAAACGCGGGCAACACCTTGGCGTCGATCCAGGCGCGCAGCACCGCGCCCTGGGCTTCGTCTCGGCGCGCGAGCATCAAGGTGCCGGCCTCGATCTCGAGCACGGTGATGGCCGACAGGAACAGGTCTGCGGCTTGCACCGAGTCGGCCCAGGCCGCCACGCGGGGGTGGGTTCGTTCGCGCCGCCTCAGCTCCGACAGGACGTTGGTGTCCAGAAGGAACATCAGGACAGGTCCGGCGACCTGAACACGCCGGTACCGAAACTAGGCGGGTCGAACTCGATCGTTTCGGTGCCCGGCTGATCCAGCAATTGCCGGATGCACTGGCCGTCGCCGGTCAGGCGGCGGTAGGCGTCGTGGCGCAAGAGCACATAGGCCGGCCGGCCGCGATCTGTGATGACCACTGGCCCGGCGTCGGCGGCTCGCTTGGCGTGGCTGACGTCCTGATTGAACTCTCGGCTGGAAAGGGTCGTGATCGTCATGGCAACGCTTTCCGAATCATCAATGTAGAAACGATACTACATTTCGTCGCCAATGCCGACACAAGGCGGCTCGGGCGATCACTCCCGCAGGTCGCCGGCTCGTCGCGAAAGACCCGTGGCCGCCCATTCCCACAAATCCTTGACGAGCCGCACGCTGTCCTCACGCCCCTGGTAGTAGCCGGGCAGCATTTCAAGCTCGCGGTAGCCCAGCCGCCGGTAGAAGGCGCGTGCCGGGGCGTTGGAATCGCGCGCTTCGAGCAGGATGCGGCGCACGCCGGCCGCCACGGCCACCGCTTCGAGCCAGGTCATCATGGCGCTGCCGATGCCGCGCCGGCCCTGCGCGGCCTGCACGGCCAGCAGCAGCAGGTGCGCCTCGTCGTCGCCGAACTTCATGATTCCGAAACCGCTCACCGCGTCGGTGGCGTCGAGCGCCACCAGCACGTTGGTGTCGGGGTCGGCCAGGCTGCGCGCCACGCGCCGGGCCGTCCAGCTCCAGCCCAGGCCCTGTTCGATGCGGTCGCGCGACAGCGTGGCGATGGCCTGCGCGTGCGCACGCCGGGCCAGGCGCAGGCGGGTGGTGTCGGTGGTCATGGGGCTCGCCTGCAACTGGCTCGCGCCGGCATCAAGCCAACAAGCGCGTGGCGATGGCGCCGACGGCCTGCGCCGCAGGGCAGCCGGGCAGCAATTCGAGCAGCAGGCGGCGCTTTTGCACCGCCTCACGCACGGCAGGGTCGATCGGGATCTCGCCGAGCAGATCGAGCCGCACCGGTTGTGCCGGGTCGCCGTCTGTTGGCGACGCAACCAGCGGCGTCACATACTGGTCCACCACCTTCTGCAGCTGCGCGCGCAGGGCGCGACCCTCGCCGACGCGGCTGGCCTGGTTCACCACCAGGCGAATGTCGCGCCGCTGCTGCTGCGTGGCCAGCACCTTGATGGTGGCGTAGGCGTCGGTCATCGACGTGGGCTCGGGCGTGGCCACCACCAGCACCTCGTGCGCCAGGGAGACGGCGAACAGCACCACGTCGGAGATGCCGGCGCCGGTGTCGAGCAGGATGTGGTCGTAGCGCGGCGTGAGCGTCTCCACGATCTTCAGCAACTGGTCGCGCACCTCGCTGGTCAGGCGCGAATACTCCACCAGGCCCGAGCCGGCCAGCAGCACCGAGAAGCCGCCCGGCGCGGGCAGCACCGCGTCGTCGAGCGCCGTCTTGCCGGTGAACACGTCGTGCAACGTGACCTTGGGCGCCAGGTTCAACACCACGTCGAGGTTGGCCAGGCCGAGGTCGGCGTCCAGCACCAAAACGCGGCGGCCCTGCCGCACCAGCGCCGCCGCAAGGTTGGCCGCCACGAAGGTCTTGCCCACGCCGCCTTTGCCGCTGGTGATGGCCAGGATGCGCGCCTTCGGCCCAGCGTGGGCGGGGCTCGGCGCGGGCGCGGGGCCGCCTGCCGGGGGAGAGCGCGCGCTGTCGGTGCTCATTCGAGTTCCTGAAATGTCGAGGTGCCGAACAGCATGCCGCGCTCTTCAGCGCTCACCGGCGCCACCAGCGGCTGCTCGACGTGGGCCTGGTTGCGCCCGCCGGCCTTGGCCTGGTAGAGCTTCTGATCGGCCCGCTCCAGCCACAGCGGCGCGGACGAGCGCACCCACTGCGGCGCAAACGCGCCGCCAATGCTGACGGTGACCGAGATCTCGCGGCCCGGCACCACCGGCACGGCCAGGTTTTGTACCTCCAGGCGAATCCGCTCGGCCACGGCGTGGCCGAAGCCGGGCGCGCAGTTGGGCAGCACCATTGCAAACTCCTCGCCACCGAAGCGGGCCACCGTGTCCATCGGCCGAATGCAGTCCTGCAACACCAGCGCGACCGCCTTGAGTACCAGGTCGCCGGCGGCGTGCCCGTGCGTGTCGTTGATCTTCTTGAAGTGGTCGATGTCGATCATCAGCACCATCGCCGACTCGCCGGTGCGCGCGACGCGATCCACCTCGCGCGCCAGCGCCAACTCGAACTGGCGGCGGTTGGCCAGGCCGGTCAGCGGGTCGCGGCTGGAGAGTTCGCACAAGCCCGCGACGACCGACAGCAGCCACGCGTCCTTGCCCACCGCCTCGGGCGCCGGCAGGTCGTAGCCGGCATGGCGCAGCAACTGCAGCGCCACGTCCAGCGGCACCTCGGCCCCGTCCACTGGCGTGTGCCCGTGGAGGTCGCTCAACGGCAGGGCGGCTGAATCGGAGTGCATCGAGGCGGGGTGCGAGGCTGCGCGGCAGTCTAGCAGCGCGCCCACTTGCTGCCCCGGTGGTTTTCGGCGACGCGAACCGGCTTCAGGCCCCGAGCTTCAAGCCCAAAGCTTCAAGCCACCCGCCCGAACCACCACACCGACAAGCCCGCCGCCCCGACCACCAGCAGCGCGCCCAACGCCGCGAACAGCGCGCTGATCTCGGTCTCCTTCTTCTCGACCACGAGCCGGCTGCTGAGCGACTGGTAGACCTTCTTCAGGTCTTCGGCGGTGCCGGCGTAGAAGTAGTCGGCGCGGGTCCGGTCGGCGATGTTCTTCAGCGTGTCTTCGTCCAGCCGCACGCGCATCGACCAGCCCTCGAAGCCGATCGTCTCGCCCTCTTTCGTGCCCACGCCGACGGTGTAGACACGCACGCCGCGCTCGCTGGCCATCTTGGCGGCGTCGAGTGGGTCGGGTCCGGTGGTGCGCTGGCCGTCGGTCAGCATGATGATGGCGGCCGAGCCGTACGAGCCTGGCTCGACCGGCTCGAACTTGGCCTTGGGCTTGTCGTTCGGGCTCGGCGGCATGGCGCGCTGGCCGGTGATCTGCGACAGGTCGATCGCCGTGTCCTCGGGGAAGATCGTCGCCAGCGACAGCACGATGCCGCTGCCGGTGGCGGTGCCGCGCTGCAGTTGAAAGCGGTCGATCGCGGCATGCACGTCGTCGCGGCTCAGTGTGGGCGCCTGCACCACCGCGGCGGTGCCGGCAAACGCCACCACCGCCACGCGCACGCTGCGCGGCAGCTCGGTCACGAAGGTCTTGGCCGCCTCTTGCGCCGCGACGATGCGGTTGGGCTTGACGTCGGTCGCGCGCATGCTGCCGGACACATCGATGGCCAGCACGATCGTCTTCTCTTGCAGCGGCAGCGTGATCACCGCGGCCGGGCGCGCCGCGGCCAGCAGCAGCGCGGTGACGGCCAGCAGCAGCAGCGCCGGTGGCAGGTGGCGGCGCCAGGCGTTGGTCTTGCCCATCGCCTCTTTCACCAGGCTGAGGCTGGCAAAGCGCAGCGCGGTCTTCTTGCGGCGCTTGAGCAACCAAAGGTAGCCGGCCACCAGCAGCGGCACGAGCAGCAGCGCCCACAACATGTCGGGCCAGATGAAGGTCATGGGGGCGGTGTTGTTCATGGTGAGGCAGACCTCCATGCAGAAAGATGACTCGGCGCGCCGCCGCCGGTGGCGATGCGGGCGCGCTGGCGTCGCAGATCGGCAAATCGAAGAATCGCGTCCATCAGGTCGTCGTCGGTCGCCAGCTCCAGCGTGTCCACACCAGCGCGCGCCAGGCCCTCGCGCAGCGTGTTCTCGCGCCGCTCGGCGGCGGCGGCAAAGCGCTTGCGAAAGCCGCTGTCCTGCGTGTCGACGAGGATCTGCTCGCCGGTTTCGGCGTCGCGCATCGTCACCAGACCGAGGTCGGGCAGATCCATCTCCAGCGGGTCATAGAGGCGCACGGCGGTGACCTCGTGGCGCTGCGCGAGTTGCGACAGCGCACGCTCCCAGCCCGGCGCGCTGATGAAGTCGGACACCACGAACACCGTGCTGCGCCGCTTGACGATGCGCTGGCCTGCCGTCAGCAGGTCACGCAGTTGCGTGGCGCCGGCGGCGCTTTCAGCCGGCCGCTGCGCCATGCGCTGCAGGATATGCAGCACCTGCGTGCGGCCGTTGCGCGCCGGCACGACCGTGTCCACCGCCGTGCCGTAGAGCAGCGCGCCGACGCGGTTGCCGTGCCGCGTGAGCAGGCGCGACAGCACGCCGACAAATTCGCGCGCGACGCGGCGCTTGGTGAGCCGGTCGGAGCCGAAGTCCACGCTCGCGCTCAGATCGACGAGGAACCACGCCGACAGCTCGCGGTCTTCGGTGAACTGGCGCACGTACGGCGTCTGCAGGCGTGCGGTCACGTTCCAGTCGATGTGGCGCACGTCGTCGTGGTGCTGGTACTCGCGCAGGTCGGCCAGGTCCAGCCCGGTGCCGCGCCACAGCGTGCGGTAGTCGCCTTGCAGCAGGCCGTCGAGGCGGCGCAGCACGGTCCACTCCAGGCGCTTCAGCAGGGCGTCGGAGCCCTGCTCGACGTGAGTGGTGTCGGGGCTCTCGCGCCGAGCCGGTGTTTCGGGGATCGGGTCGCGGAAAACGCTCGCGCTGGACACAGGTGGCGCCTCGGTCGCTTCGGTTCGTTGGCTTGTCAGCCCGGCGTGCCGGCGTTGCCATCGGCGTGCGTGGCGAGCGGCTTGTCGGGCACCGGGATCTTCTTCATCACGCGCTGCACCACCTGGTCGGCATCCAGCCCGTCGGCCAGCGCTTCATAAGAAAGTACGAGGCGGTGGCGCAGCACGTCGCCCACCAGCCCTGTCATGTCTTCCGGCAGCGCGTACGAGCGCCCGCGCATGAACGCCAGCGCACGCGCGCCTTCGATCAGGCCGATGGTGGCGCGCGGGCTGGCGCCGTAGGTGAGGTACTTGGCCAAATCATCCAGCCCGAAGCGCTGCGGCCGGCGCGTGGCGCTGACCAGCTTGACGGCGTACTGCACCAGCGACGGGTCGACGTAGACCTTGCGGCACGCCTGCTGCAACTCGGCCAACTGGCTCATGCTCGCCACGGCCGAGACCGTGACGGGCGCACCGGTGACGCGCTGTGCGATGACGAACTCTTCTTCCTCGCTCGGGTAGTCCACCAGCACCTTCATCATGAAGCGGTCGACCTGCGCTTCGGGCAGCGGGTAGGTGCCTTCGGTCTCGATCGGGTTCTGCGTCGCCATCACCAGGAAGGGCTCGGGCACCTTGTGCGTTTCGCCGGCGATCGTGACCTGGCGTTCCTGCATCACTTCGAGCAGCGCGCTCTGCACCTTGGCCGGCGCACGGTTGATCTCATCAGCCAGCAGCAGGTGCGTGAACACCGGGCCGAGCGAGGTCGCGAACTCGCCCGTTTTTGGGCTGTAGATGCGCGTGCCCACCAGGTCGGCCGGCACCAGGTCGGGCGTGAACTGGATGCGCTTGAAGCTGCCGCGCAGCGTTTGTGCGAGCGTTTTCACGGTCAGTGTCTTGGCCAGGCCGGGCACGCCCTCGACGAGCAGGTGGCCTTGCGCCAGCACCGCCACCATCACGCGTTCGAGGAAGTGGTCCTGCCCGACGACGACGCGCTTGACCTCGTAGAGCACGCTCTCCATCAGGCTGGAGGCCTGGGCGCTGATGCTGTTGGCATTTTCCATGGCGGTGTGGGTCTCTTGGGGTGGAGAAGAAGATCAGAACGGCGGCATGCCGGCGGCCGAAGCGGCGTTCTCGATCGGCACGGCAAACCCGATGCCGATGAAGACGCGCTGGCGCGACGGGTTGAGGATGGCGGTGACGATGCCCACCACCGCGCCGTCCATCGTCACCAGCGGCCCGCCCGAATTGCCCGGGTTGGCGGCGGCGTCGAACTGGATCAGGTTGGTCAGAATCTTGTCGCCCTCGGGCGAACGGAACTCGCGCTTCAGGCCCGAGACGACCCCGCTTGAGACCGACGGCCCGATGCCGAACGGAAAGCCCACCGCCACCACGTGGTCGCCGGGCGCCAGGTCGCCGGTGGAGCGCATGGTGGCGGCCTGCAGGTCGTCGGGGATCTTGCTGGCCTTGAGCACGGCCAGGTCGTTCTCGGCCTGCACGCCGGTGACGACGGCGTCCGACTCGGTGCCGTCGGCAAACGTCACCTTGATGCGCTTGGCGCCTTGCACCACGTGCAGGTTGGTCAGAATGATGCCGCTGTCGACGATCACCACGCCGCTGCCCACGCCGCGGTGGTCCTTGTCGTCGCTGCCGTCGTCGGCGTCGTTCGTCTGGCCGACCACGCGCACGAGGGAGGGCAGCACGGCGTCGTAGGCCTTGGCGGCGGCCGAAGGCAGCGGCTCGGCGGCGATCGACTTGCGCATTTCGGCGTCGATTTGCTCCCACGTCCAGTTGGCGGGCCCGGGCGCGAGCCGAGGTTGCAGCACAGCAGCCAGCAACAGCAACGCGAGGCTGCCCGCCCACAGCCGGCGTTCGTGGCGCCCCGCCCAGGCGCGCAGGCGGGCCGCGCGCCCTGATGGAGCAGCAACCGCCGCCGCAGCGGGCGCGGCAGGCGCCGCATCAGAGGGCGAGCCGGGGCGGCGCGAGCGACTGTAGAGCGGTGCCTTCTTCATCATCTGCATCCCGGCTGAAGCCTGCGACAAGACCCCGAGCGTCGAGCATGGAACATGCCTGCCCGACCTGCACGCAGACAGTAGCACGCTGTGCAATTCCTGTCACAGGCCGCTGGCATTGAAGGCGCGCCGACCAAGGCATGATGCCGCCATGTGGACCGACACCCATTGCCACCTCGACGCGCCGGAGTTCGACGCCGACCGCGCTGAAGCAGTCGCGCGGGCGGTGGCGGCCGGCGTGACGCACATCGTGCTGCCGGCGGTGGAGATGGCGAACTTTGAGGCGGTGCGCGCGCTGGCGCATGCGCACGGGTTTGTCTACGCGCTGGGCATCCACCCGCTGTACGTCGGCCGCGCGCACGACCACGACGTGCAGCGCTTGCGCCAGACGCTGCAAGCCCACCGCGGCGATACACGTTTGGTGGCGGTCGGCGAAATCGGCGTCGACCACTTTGTGCCCGGGCTGGACCGCGCGCGGCAAGAGCACTTCTACGTCGAGCAACTGAAGCTGGCCACCGAGTTCGACCTGCCCGTGGTGCTGCACGTGCGCCGCTCGGCCGACACCTTGTTGAAGCATCTGCGCCGCATTCCGGTGCGTGGCGGCATCGGGCATGCGTTCAACGGCAGCGAGCAGCAGGCGCGTGGCTTCGTCGAGCTCGGCTTCAAGCTGGGCTTCGGCGGCGCGATGACATTCGATCGCGCGCTGCAGATACGCCGCCTCGCGCAGAGCCTGCCGATCGAGGCGATCGTGCTGGAGACCGATGCGCCCGACATCCCGCCGCACTGGCTCTACCGCACCGCGCCGCAACGCGCGGCCGGCGAGCAAGCGCGCAACGAGCCGGCCGAGCTGCCGCGCATCGCGGCCACACTGGCCGACCTGCGTGGGCTGTCGCTGGCGGCGTTGGCCGAGGTGACGTCGGCCAACGCTCGCGCGGCCTTGCCCGGGCTCGGTCTCCTGCACGGGCCAGCGGCGCCTGCCCAGGTGCTGGGCGCGCCGGCCGAGCGGCGCGCCTGATGGGGCTGGTACGGATGGGCGGGCTGCTGCAAGGCTTGCCACCCGTCGTCGGCGCGGCCACGCGGCTCCTCGTGCTCGGCAGCTTCCCCGGCGTGGCATCGCTGCAGGACGGGCCGGTAGTACGACCACCTCGCGCTCACCCATTCTGGCACCATCTTGTCGGCGCTGTGGAAGATCGACCTCCCGGCGCTGCCGTATGCCGAGCGGCTGGAGCAGATGCTCGCGCGCGGCCTGGGCCTGTGGGACGTGTACGCGAGTTGCCAGCGCGAGGGCAGCCTCGACAGCGCGATCGTGCAGCCCACGTTGAACGACCTGGCCAGCCTGAAGCAACGGTCGCCGCAGCTCGGCGCGGTCGCGCACAACGGCGGCGAGTCGGCCCGCGCGATGCGCCACACTCAACGGGTTGGAGCCCCCGTGTCGCTACGCTCCTGCCCCCAAGGGGCTCGCCCGGCTTGGGACGGCCCGGCGCTCGGGCCCGGCTTGGCCGTGCATCGCCTGCCGTCCACCAGCCCCGCCAACGCCAGCTGGAGCTTCGATCGCAAGCTGGCCGCCTGGCGCATCGTCTTTGAGGAACATCACATCGCATGAGCCGCAGCGCCACAACCTCCAGACCCGCGCCTGACCTCGCCCCCGCCACCATCTCCGAAGCCGACGGCGTGCGCTACTTGCACCTCGGCACGCCGTGGGTGCAGGGTGCGATGCGCATCCAACGGCCACAGCAGTTGGAGTTGGAATACATCCAGCGCATGATGGTGTGGATGCTGCTGCGGCCGCCGGCCGATCTGACGCGCGGCCACGCGGTGCAGCTCGGCCTGGGCGCCGCCGCCATCACGCGCTACTGCCACGGCATGCTGCGCATGCGCACCACCGCGGTCGAGCTCAACCCGAGCGTGATCGACGCCTGCCGAATGTTCTTCCGCCTGCCGCAAGACACGGCGCGGTTGAACGTGCTGCAGGCGAACGCCGCCGACTATGTGGCCGACGCCGAGCACGCGCAGAGCGCGCAAGTGCTGTGCGTGGACCTGTACGACCACGACGCCGCCAGCCCCGTGCTCGACAGCGAACTGTTCTACCGCCGCTGCCGCCGCCTGCTCGACGAGGGTGGCGTGATGACGGTCAACCTGTTCGGCCGCGACGCCAGCTTCGAGCGCAGTGCCGCGCGCATTGCCGCGGCATTCGGCGCCGACCGGGTGTGGAGCCTGCAGCCGACGAAGGAGGGCAACACGATCGTCGGGGCGATCCGGCACGATGGCACGGACGATGCCGCCAGCGCGGCGATGCCCGACCGCGCGACCCTTGCCGCACGCGCTGAAAACATCGAGACTCGCTTCGGCCTGCCGGCGCGAAAATGGATTCGCATGATCCGGCCGCTGCCGGCCCTCACCGCCCCTTCCGCCCCTTCGGCCTGAGCTGCCCCCACCGCGTCCCGCGCCCCCTCCATGAAGCCCGCCACCGCCCCCGCTGCCCCCGCCATCGCTGCCGCGCCGCCGGCCCACACCGGCACGCTCGACTGGCGCATGCTGCTGAACTGGCTGCGCCAGGACAAGCTCATCAGCGCGCAAGACGCCGAGCAGACCGAGCGCCGCTTTGCCGGCGGCCACAGTGCGCAGCACGCGCTGGTGCGTCTGGGCAGCGCCGGGTTGGTGCGCCAAGGCACGACCAAGGCGCTCGATGTGGAGCGCCTCACCGAGTGGCTCGCGGGCCGCTGCAAGCTGCCCTACCTGCGCATCGACCCGCTCAAGGTCGACGTCGGCCGCGTCACCGAAGTCATGTCGATCAACTACGCCGAACGGCGCCACGCGCTGCCGGTGCAGCTCGGCCTGCAGGACGTGACGATCGCCACCTGCGAACCGTTCGACACCGCCTGGGTGGCCGAAATCGAAGCCCACACGCGCAAGACCGTGAAGCTCGTGCTCGCCAGCCCGCAAGAGATCGCGCGCTACACGACCGAGTTCTACACGTTGTCGCGTTCGGTGCGCGCCGCCGCCAAGGCCGGCGAGACGGCGGCGCTCGCGAGCTTCGAGCAACTGGTGGAGCTCGGCCGCAGCAACAAGCAGCTCGACGCCAACGACCAGGGCGTGGTGCAGGTGGTCGACTGGCTGTGGCAGTACGCGTTCGACCAGCGCGCGTCCGACATCCACCTGGAGCCGCGCCGGGATCTCTCCGCGATCCGCTTTCGCATCGACGGCGTGATGCACACCGTGTACCAACTGCCGCCCGGCGTGATGAACGCGATGATCGCGCGCGTGAAGGTGCTCGGCCGCATGGACGTGGTCGAGCGCCGCCGGCCGCTCGACGGCCGCATCAAGACGCGCAACCCCGAGGGTGACGAAGTCGAGATGCGGCTGTCCACGCTGCCCACCGCGTTCGGCGAGAAGATGGTGATGCGCATCTTCGACCCCGACACCGCGGTCAAGCCGATCGACGCGCTCGGTTTCGGCCAGCACGACGGCAAGCGCTGGGAAGAATTGGTGACCCGGCCGCACGGCATCATCCTCGTCACCGGCCCCACGGGCTCGGGCAAGACGACCACGCTGTACTCGACCTTGCGGCGCCTGGCCACCGACGAGGTCAACGTCTGCACGATCGAAGACCCGATCGAAATGATCCAGCCGGCCTTCAACCAGACGCAGGTGCAAAGCGCCGTCGAGCTCGGCTTTGCCGAAGGCCTGCGCGCGCTGATGCGGCAGGACCCGGACATCATCATGGTCGGCGAAATCCGCGACCTTGAAACAGCCGAGATGGCGATCCAGGCTGCGCTCACCGGCCACCTCGTGTTCAGCACGCTGCACACGAACGACTCGGTCACGGCGATCACGCGGCTCATCGACCTCGGGCTGCCGCCGTACCTGATCGGCGCCACCGTGATCGGCGTGCTCGCGCAGCGCTTGGTGCGCACGCTGTGCCCCGCCTGCAAGCAGCCCGACGCCGACACCACGCGCGACACGTTGCAAGAGGTCGTCAAGCCGTGGCGGCTGACCGGCAACGTGCGCGCCTACAAGCCGGTGGGTTGCCTCGAATGCCGCATGACGGGCTACCGGGGCCGCGCAGGTTTGTACGAATTGTTGACCGTCACGCCGAACGCGTTGGCGTGCATCCACCCGGTGCCCGACACATCGAAGCTGCGCGCGCAATCGCTGCAGGACGGCCTGCGACCGCTGCGGATGGCCGGTGCGATGAAGGTGGCCGAGGGTGTGACCACGATCGAAGAAGTGCTGCGCTGCACCCCGCAATGGGAGTGACTCTCCGCGCCTGAGGGCGCCCCCAGGCCGACGACATACGTCGTCCGCCCCCCGAGGGGGATGAGGAGACTTCGGGCCGCCCTGCGGCTCCTCATGAGCGGCGTTGCTGCTACGTGTAAACCACAGAGGTGGTGTGGGGTCGCCTGCCTAGAATCGTTTTCGAGTCGGCAAGCGAGGAGCAACGCTTTGAGAATCAAGAACGAGAAAGACTTCTGGTCGGGCGTGATGTTCGTCGTCGTCGGCCTGGGGTTTGCAATCGGCGCGGCCGAGTACAGCCTGGGCCCGGCCTGCCAACCCAGCGACCCGTGCGCCACCAGCCTGTGGGCGCGCTTCATGCAACTGTCGGCCAAGCCGGGCGCGGGCTTCTTTCCGCTCGGCCTGGGGCTGCTGCAGGCGGTGCTCGGTGCAGTGGTGCTGTTCAAGGCGCTGACGATCGAGACCGAAGGCGGCGACAAGATCGGCAAGATCGGCTGGAGGCCGCTGTTCCTCGTCGTGCTGGCGGTCGTGGCGTTTGGTTTGGCGCTGCCCCGCCTGGGCATGTTCATCTCGCTGCCGTTGCTGATCATCATTGCCAGCCTGGCCAGCGACGAGTTCAGCTGGAAGGGCGTGATCGCCAGTTGCGTGGTGCTCACGCTGTTTTCGTGGCTGATCTTCATCAAGGGCCTGAACCTGATCATTCCGCTGTGGCCTGTCTTCCTGGCGGCCAAGTGAGGAGCGCGCCATGGAACTCCTGAACAACCTCGCGCTCGGTTTCAGCGTGGCCTTCACGCTGCAGAACCTGATGTACGCATTCTTCGGTTGCGTGCTCGGTACCTTGATCGGCGTGCTGCCGGGCCTCGGGCCGGTGGCCACCATCGCGATGCTGCTGCCGTCGATCTACGCGCTCGACGCGGCGCCGGCGCTCATCATGCTGGCCGGCATTTATTACGGCGCGCAGTACGGCGGCTCGACCACCGCGATTCTCATCAACGTGCCCGGCGAGTCGAGCTCGGTCGTGACCGCGATCGACGGCTACGCGATGGCGCGCCAGGGCCGCGCCGGCTCGGCGCTCGCGGCCGCGGGCCTGGGTTCGTTCTTTGCCGGGTGTGTGGGCACGATCGTGATCGCTGCGTTCGCACCGGTGCTGACAGAACTCGCCTTCAAGTTCGGCCCGGCCGAATACTTCTCGCTGATGGTGCTGGGCCTGATCGGCGCAGTGGTGCTGGCGTCGGGCTCGCTCATCAAGGCGATCTCGATGATCCTGCTCGGCCTTCTGCTGGGGCAGATCAACACCGACGTGATCTCGGGCACCGCGCGCTTCAGCTTCGACATCCCCGAGCTCACCGACGGCATCGGCTTCGTCACCATCGCGATGGGCGTGTTCGGCTTTGCCGAGATCGTTGCCAACCTGTCGCGCCCGGCCGAAAACCGCGAGGTGTTCACCAAGGACGTGAAGGGCCTGTGGCCTACGCGCCAAGACTTCAACGACGCCTGGCCCGCCGTGCTGCGCGGCACCGCGCTCGGCTCGGTGCTGGGTGTGCTGCCGGGCGGCGGTGCGCTGCTGGCGGCCTTTGCGGCCTACACGGTCGAGAAGAAATCCAAGGCCCGCCCCGGCGAGGTGCCGTTCGGCAAGGGCAACATCCGCGGCGTGGCCGGCCCCGAGGCCGCCAACAACGCCGGCGCGCAGACCTCGTTCATCCCGATGTTGACACTGGGCATCCCGCCCAATGCGGTGATGGCGTTGATGGTCGGCGCGATGACGATCAAGGGCATCCAGCCCGGCCCGCAGGTGATGACGAGCAACCCGGAGCTGTTCTGGGGCCTGATCGCCTCGATGTGGGTCGGCAACGCGATGCTGGTGATCCTTAACCTGCCGCTGATCGGCATCTGGATCAAGCTGCTGACGGTGCCGTATCGCTTTTTGTACCCGGCGATCATGGTGTTTTGCTGCATCGGCCTGTACACGCTCAACAACAACAACTTCGACGTGTTCATGGCGGCTGGCTTCGGCGTGGTCGGCTACATCTTCTTCAAGCTCGGCTGCGAGCCGGCGCCGCTGCTGCTGGGTTTCATCCTGGGCCCGATGATGGAAGAGAACCTGCGCCGCGCACTGCTGCTGAGCCGCGGTGACTGGACGACCTTCGTCACCAAACCGCTGTCGGCCAGCCTGCTGGGGGCGGCGCTGCTCATGATCATCATCGTGTCGCTGCCGTCGATCAAGAACAAGCGGGAGGCGGCGTTCCAGGACGCGGATTGAGGTCTCGCGCGATCACGGAACAAGCCGCCTCCGGGCGGCTTGATCTTTTCTGCCGCAGATAATCGACGCTCGCCCCGCCCATCGGATCACCCCATGACCCTCGCCTTCGACTGGACCGCCGGCTACCCCAGCCAGCGCCTGCCGCTGTTCGCCCGCAACATCGTCTCGACCTCGCATCCGCTGGCCGCGCAGGCGGGCTTGCGCATGATGTTGGCGGGGGGCAACGCGGTCGATGCAGCCATCGCCGCCGCCGCGGCGTTGACGCTCACCGAGCCGGTCAGCAACGGCCTGGGCAGCGATGCGTTCTGCATTCTGTGGGACGGCCAGGCGCTGCACGGCCTGAATGCGTCCGGCTGCGCACCGCGCGCCTGGACGCCTGAGTACTTCAAGCGCAAGCACGGCGCCGATGCGACGGCGCTGCCGGTGCGCGGCTGGGGCTCGGTCACTGTGCCCGGCGCCGTGGCCGGCTGGATGGCACTGAGCCAGCGCTTCGGCAAGCTGCCGTTTGCCGACCTGATGCAGCCGGCCATCGAGATCGCCGAGCGCGGCTACGCCGTGCCGCCGGTGGTGCAGCAGAAGTGGGCCAACGCCGTGCCGCTGCTCGATCAGCAACCCGGCTTTGCGCAGGCCTTCATGCCGCACGGCCGCGCGCCGCACGTCGGCGAGTTGTTCAAGCTGCATGACGCGGCGCGCACGCTGCGGCTGATTGCGCAGAGCAAGGGCGAGGCGTTCTACCGCGGCGAGATCGCTGCGGCCATCGCGCGCCACGCGCACGAGCACGGCGGCGCGATGACCGAGGCCGACCTGGCCGCCTACCGGCCCGAGTGGGTGACGCCGCTGGCGCAGGACTACCACGGCCACACGCTGCACGAGATCCCGCCCAACGGCCAGGGCATTGCCGCGCTGATCGCACTCGGCATCCTGAAGCACTTCGACCTGCCCCGCCTGGCGGTCGACAGCGCCGAAGCGCAACACCTGCAGATCGAGGCGATGAAGCTGGCGTTCGCCGACGTGTACCGCTATGTGGCCGAGCCGGCGAGCATGGAATGCACGCCGCAGCAGATGCTCGATCCGGCTTACCTCGCGTCGCGCGCCAAACTGATCGACGCGAAGCGCGCGCAGGACTTCGGTGCGGGCAACCCCGTCAAGGGCGGCACCATCTACCTCACCGCGGCCGACGAGCGCGGCATGATGGTCAGCTTCATCCAGAGCAACTACATGGGCTTCGGCTCGGGCGTGGTGGTGCCGGGCTACGGCGTGTCGCTGCAGAACCGCGGCCACAGCTTCAGCCTCGATGCGCGCAGCCCCAACGTCGTGGCGCCGGGCAAGCGGCCCTTCCACACCATCATCCCGGCCATGTTGACCAAGCCGAAGGCCCGACCTCTCCTTCCCCCGCTGGGGGAAGGCCGGGATGGGGGCTTGGTGGCGAACCGCGGTCCGCAACCAGGCCCCCACCCCAACCCTCCCCCAGGGGGGGAGGGAGCTGATCCGTTGGAAGCCGTCATGAGCTTCGGCGTGATGGGCGCCAACATGCAGCCGCAGGGCCACCTGCAGACGCTCGTGCGCATGCTCGACCACGCGCAGCACCCGCAGGCCGCGTGCGACGCGCCGCGCTGGCGCTACAACGCCGGCCTGGAGCTCAACGTCGAGGCGTCGATGAACCCCGCCACCGTGCAAGGCCTCATCGACCGCGGCCACCAGCTCGCCGTCATCAACGACAGCTACCAGGACTTCGGCGCCGGCCAGTTCATCTGGCGCCTGGGCGACCCGGCGAGCGACGGCTACGTGGCCGCGAGCGACCCGCGGCGCGACGGGCAAGCGGTGGGCTTTTGAGCCCGCCGCATGCCCGCTTGCGGACCATGCAGGCGGCAAGCTTTTGAAACCTATCAATGAACTGTCGCTCGGCTGGCGCACCGACCTGATCTTCCCGCGCTTCGACGCGCAGGTGATCGAGCGGCCGGGGTACGTCGTCGTGCGCACGCCGCACAACCCGACCTTCTACTGGGGCAACTTCCTGCTCTATGACCACGCGCCTGCCGAGGGCGACGCGGCCGCGTGGCTGGCGGCCTTCGATGCCGAGATCGCGAGCCAGCAGCCGCGGTCGAACCACATCGCCTTCGGCATCGACGCCGCGCAGCCGTGGCCGGTGCCCGCCGACATGGCCGCCGCCGGCCTCGCTCTCGACGCTTCGACGGTGCTGACGATGCGCGCCGACCAGCTCCGCCCACCCCGACGCACGCTCGGCGCCCAGTTCAGCGTGCGCGCGCTCGACCTGCCGGCCGAGGAAAGCCTGGCCGTCGAGCAGCAGGTGGCGAGCGATGAAGGCGGCTTCGAGCCCAACGGTTATCGTGTCTTCCGCCGGCGCCAGATGCAGCGCTACGGCGCGATGGTGGCAGCCGGGCGGGGTGACTGGTTTGGCGTGTTCGCCTCCTCACCGGTCGGCACGTCGGCAGCCGATGCGGGCAGCGCGCAACTCGTGGCCGACTGCGGCCTGTTCGTCGACGGCCGCGGCCTGGGCCGCTTCCAGTACGTCTCCACCCACCCGGCCTGGCGGCGGCGCGGCCTTTGCACGGCGCTCATCCATGCGGCGTGTCGGCATGGCTTCGACACGCTCGGGCTGCACACGCTGGTCATCCTGGCCGACCCCGCGGATGTGGCGATCGGCCTGTACGAATCGCTCGGCTTCCAGCGCGGCGAGACGACCTGGCATCTTGAGCGGAGGCCGGCCGGTGACGTTGGAGACTGAGGGCGGTAACACCGGCTCGCCCCGTGGACCGGTCTGCGGAGTCCGCCGTCCATGAGCGCCCCCGCCGGCACTGCCCACACCCCACCGGCCTCGCTACTGCCCGGCCTGCTGCTCGCGCTGTTCGGCTCGATCGCGTTCTCGGGCAAGGCCATCATCATCAAGCTGGCGTACCGGTACGGTGTGGATGCGGTCACGCTGATCGCCTACCGCATGCTCTTCGCGCTGCCGATGTTCTTGGCGCTGGCGTGGTGGGCCGGGCGCGGCAAACCGGCGCTGGAGCGGCGCGACTGGGTGGCGGTGGGCGGCCTCGGCTTCTGCGGCTACTACCTCGCGAGCTTTCTCGACTTTGCCGGCCTGCAATACATCAGCGCGAGCCTGGAGCGGTTGATCCTGTACCTCAACCCGACGCTGGTGCTGGGCTTGAGCGTGGTGCTGTTCAAGCGCCGCGTCAGCGGCGCGCAGGTGGCGGCGCTGGCGGTCAGCTACTGCGGCGTGCTGGTCGTCTTCGGCCACGAGGTGACGCTGGCCGGCGCGCACGTGGCGCTCGGCGCGGCGCTGGTGTTCGGCAGTGCGGTGAGTTATGCGGTCTACCTCGTCTACAGCGGCGAGGTGGTGCAACGCCTCGGTGCGCTGCGCCTGACCGGGCTGGCCACCACCGTGGCGTGCGTGCTGTGCATCGTGCAGTTCCTGTTGCTGAGGCCGCTGAGCGCGCTGGCGGTGGCGCCCGAGGTGCTGTGGCTGTCGGTGCTCAATGCCACGCTGTGTACCTTTGCGCCGGTGCTGATGGTGATGATGGCCATCGAGCGCATCGGCGCAGCCATGACGGCGCAGACGGGCATGGTCGGCCCGTTGTCGACCATCCTGATGGGCGTGCTGATCCTCGGTGAGCCGTTCACCGCGTGGGTGGCGGCCGGCACGGTGCTGGTGCTGGCGGGCATCTGGCTGTTGACCCGCGCGCGCTGACCCGGCTCCGACGCACAATTCCTCTTTCACTCAAAGAAGGACACGCTCATGATCCTCGGCATCGAAGGCAAATGGGCGCTCGTGTGCGCCGCCAGCAAGGGCCTGGGCAAGGGTTGCGCGCAGGCGCTGGTGGCTGAAGGCGTCAACGTCGTGATCACCGCGCGCGGCGCTGACGCGCTCGAAGCCACCGCCGCCGAACTGCGCGCCCTGAACGGCGGCCGCGTGGTGGCCGTGGCCGGCGACATCACCACGCCTGAGGGCCGCACGGCCGCGCTGGCGGCGTGCCCGCAGGTGGACATCCTCGTCAACAATGCCGGTGGCCCGCCGCCGGGCGACTTTCGCGACTGGGAGCGCGACGCCTGGATCAAGGCGATCGACGCCAACATGCTCACCCCCATCGAGCTGATCAAGGCGACGGTGGACGGCATGGCCGCGCGCGGTTTCGGCCGCGTGGTCAACATCACCTCGGGCGCGGTGAAGGCGCCGATCGACATGCTGGGCCTGTCCAACGGCGCGCGCAGCGGCCTCACCGGCTTCGTCGCCGGCCTCGCGCGGCAGGGCCGCCTGGCCTCGGCCAACGTCACGATCAACAACCTGCTGCCTGGCGTGTTCGACACCGACCGCCTGCGCACCACCATGCAAGGCGTGGCCAGCAAAAGCGGTCAGTCGCTCGACGCCGTTCTCGACAAGCGCCGGGCCACCGTGCCCGCGGCCCGCTTCGGCACGGCTGCAGAGTTCGGCGCCGTGTGCGCCTTCATGTGCAGCGCGCATGCAGGCTACCTGACGGGGCAGAACATCCTGCTCGACGGGGGGGCGTTTCCGGGCGCGTTTTAAGCCGGGTGTCTGACGGCCGGGCGCTGCACCCGGCCCATCGACGCGGCGGTGGTCACGCCTCCAGCCGATAGCCCAGCCCCCGGGCGGTATGGATGAGCCGCAGCGCGTGCCCGTCGTCCACCTTGCTGCGCAGCCGGCGGATGTAGACGTCGACGATGTTGGTGAGCGGGTCTTCGTTCGTGCCCCACAAGCTGGCCAGGATGCGCTCGCGGCTGAACAGCCGCCCGGGGGCGGACATCAGCAACTCCAGCAGCGCCAGTTCGCGCGCGGTGAGCGCAATGGGCACCCCGGCGCGCGAGGCGCGCATCGTCTCGCGGTCGAGTTCGAGGTCGGCCACACGCAGCCGCGCGGCCTGGGTGTCGCGCAGGTCGCGGCTGCGCCGGCCAAGCGCCTCGATGCGCGCAAGCAGCTCCTCGAACTCGAACGGTTTGCACAGGTAGTCGTCGGCACCCATGCGCAGGCCGGCGACGCGGTCTTCGAGCGTGCCGAGCGCAGTGAGCATCAGCACCGGCAGTTGCACCCGCGCCGCGCGCAGCGTCTGGCACAGCTCCAGGCCGCTCATGCCGGGCAGCATCACGTCGAGCAGCAGCAGCGTGGTGGGGCCGTTGTCGCCCGCGGCGCGCCAGGCATCGTTGGCCAGGGCCAGGCCGTCCGGTCCATTGCGCGCCACGGTCACGAAGTGCCCTTCCGCGCGCAGCCCGCGCTGCAAAAAGTCGGCGATGCGAGCGTCGTCCTCGATGACCAGGATGTTCATGCGGCGTGCTCGGCCGGCAGCAGCGGCAGGCGCAGTGTGGCGGTGGTGCCCCGGCCCGGCTCGCTCGCCAGTTCGATGAGCCCGCCGTGCGCGCGCGCCAGCATCTGGCCGATGGCCAGGCCCAGGCCGGTGCCGTCGGCACGGTGGCGGCGCGCGGCGTCGCTGCGCCAGTGGCGCTCGAACACGCTGGGCAGGTCGGGCGCGGCGATGCCGATGCCGTTGTCGCGAACGCGCAGTTCGCACCAGCGCGGCGACCCTGGTGTTGACTGCACGACGTGCACCTCCGCCTGCACCTGCCCACCGGCGTGGCAGTAGCGAACCGCGTTGTCCAGCAGCAGCAGCGCCAGCTGGGCCAGGCGTTGCGCGTCGCCGAGCAGCAGCAGCGGGGCCGCGGGCAGGTCAACCGACTCGACGGTGACGCTGCGCTCGGCGGCCAGCGCGCTGGCTTGCACCAGCGCACTCGCCAGCGGCGGCCCGAAGTCGGTGACGCGCCGGTCGAGCGACAGCGCGTCGATGTCGCTGCGCGCCATCGTCAGCAGGTCGTCGATGACCGAGCCGAGCTGCTTGGAGGTCTGCACGATGCGTGACAGCGCCGCTTTGTACTCCTCGGCAGGCTTGGGCGCGCCGCGCAGCGTCACTTCTGCCTCGCCGCGGATGGCGGTGGTGGGCGTGCGCAGCTCGTGGCTGATGTCGGCAAAGAGCTGGCGGCGCCTCCCGTCGAGCGTGCGCAGCGTGTCGAGCGCGCCCTGCAACTCGGCGGTTCGGTCCTGCACACGCTGTTCGAGTTGCTGGCGCGCGCTGGCCTCGCGGCTGCGGTGCTCGCCAAGCTCGTGGGCCATGACGTTCATGCTGCGAGCCACGGCGGTGAATTCATTGCGGCCCGTCTCGGGCACGCGGTGCTGCAACTCCCCGCGCTGCAGTGCCTGCGCGCCGCGGGTGAGTTCGTCGAGTGGCCGGCGCAAGGCCCATGTGAAGTGCGCTGCGGCGAGCAGGGCAGCCGCAGCCAGCGTGATGGCCGCGGCCACCCACAGCCCACGCGTCCACGCCAGGGTCGCGTCGGCCGCTGCGCGTTCGCGTTGCACCGCAGCGGCCTCGCGCTGCATGCTGACGGCCAGCAGCAACCGCAGGTCGCGGTCTTCGGCGCGGTCGAACACGAGCGACAGCGCTTGCCACGCCGCGCGTGCGTCAGCGCCTGTCGTCAAGGGTTCGACCTCGTTCACCGCCCGTTCCAGGTCGGCAAAGCTGCGCGCCAGCAAGGCGAGCGCTTCGCGGCGTTGCAAGTGGTCGGCGCGCGATTCGGCACTGTCGTCGAGTGTCACGGCAGTGTCGGAGAGTTGCCCCAGTCGATCCAGCGTGGCGCGCAGATCGCCCTGCAATTGCCGCACCGTCTGAGCGTCGGCGCCCGCATCGAGCAAGCGCTGCGAGACCCAGGTGCGCAGCCGCTGCTTGGTGGCCGAGAGCTCGATGAAGTCACGCTGGATATCGCTGGCCACGCGACCGCGCTGAACGTGCTGCTCGGCCACCCCCACCGCCCACACCGCCGCCAGGCCTTCGAGCACGGCGGCGGCGGCAAGCACCGACAGAGCGATGAGAAGGCGACGGCGAAACATCGCTCTATTGTTGACGCAACGGCCGGGCCGGGCGCGGTGTTCATCTGGCGTTCATGCAGGCTTCAGGCGCCGTTCACGGGCGCAAGACGCTTGGTTTCATCCGAGGCAGATTCAATAGCGTCTGTTGCCCGGCACACCGCTCGGGGACATTCACACCAAGGAGATAGCAATGTTCAGCTTCAAGCCCGCCACCATCGCCGCCACTGCCGCCTTCACCGCCGCCGCCGGCATGGCCCTGCCGGTCATCGCCGCAACGCCGACCGTGGTCAACCAGTCGGTCACGGTGCCCGAGGTGGTGTCCGCGCAGCAGGCCTGGTGCAAGGCGCTGGTGGACATCAGCGCCGCCCACACACAAGGCGGCCAGCCGGCCGCCAAGGCCCTGGCCGAGAAGGTGATCGACGGCGCCTACGGCTACCAAAGCGGCGTGGTGCTGTTCAAGCCCACGCTGACGACGTCACCGCAGACCTTCCGCACCACACGCGACGGCGCGCTGGCGTACTTCGTCGGCGGCAACCCCGCGTTTCCGAACGACAGCGGCTTTGCGCTCAAGGGCTGGACGAAGTGCGAAGTGGCCAACGCCGCCGTCTTCGTCGCCGGCGACTCGGCCACCTCGATGGGCAACGTGCGCATCACCGACAAGGACGGCAAGGTCACGACGGTGGACAAGACCTGGAAGTTCGTCAAGGACGACGCGGGCGGCCTGCGCATCGTGGTGCACCACTCGTCGCTGCCGTACAGCCTCTGAGTGGTTCGCTCTCTGGGCAAAGGAGCCGGGCAGTGCCCGGCTTTTTTTGTCACTGCGAAGTGCGGGGCTGGTGGCCCTGACCGGGTGGGCAGGCCGTCGCGCGACCTGAGCGACACTGCCGGCCACCATGCTTCAGCCTATTGATCCGGAAGCATCGTCTGCCTCGCTCCTCACCGGAACCCTGTTCGCCCTGGCCGCCGGCCTGATGTGGGGCCTGGTCTTCGTCGGCCCGCTGCTGCTGCCGGAGTACCCGGCCACGCTGCAATCTTTCGGCCGCTATCTGGCGTTCGGCTTGATCGCGCTGCCGCTGGCCTGGTTCGACCGCCAGGCGCTCGCGCGCCTGACGCGCAGCGACTGGGTCGAGGCGCTCAAGCTCGCGCTGGTAGGCAACGTCATCTATTACCTGTTCCTGGCCAGCAGCATTCAGCGCGCCGGTGGGCCGCTGCCGACGATGATCATCGGCACGCTGCCGGTGGTGATTGCGATCACCGCCAACCTGCGCACCGCGCGTGCCGGCGCGCGCGTGGAGGCGCAGCTGCCGTGGGCGCGCATGCTGCCGTCGCTTGCGCTCATCGCCACCGGCATCGCGCTGGTCAATCAGGTCGAACTGGCGCACCTGCGCGCTGACCCGCAGGCCGACCTGCAACGCTATGCGCTTGGCGCGCTGCTGGCCGTGGGCGCGGTGGTGTGCTGGACGTGGTACCCGATCCGCAATTCCGAGTGGCTGCGCGCCCACCCCGACCGCAGCCCGCGCGGCTGGGCCACTGCGCAAGGGCTGGCAACGCTGCCGCTCGCGCTCGTGGGCTACGCCCTGACCTGGGCCTGGTTCGCACTGGCCGACGTGCCGTTCGACATGCCACTGGGCCCGAACCCGCTGTTCTTCGTCGGCCTGATGCTGGCCATCGGCCTGCTCGCCTCGTGGCTCGGCACGCTGTGCTGGAACGAGGCCAGCCAGCGCCTGCCGCCCAGCCTGGCCGGGCAGTTGATCGTCTTCGAGACGCTCGCCGCATTGGCCTACGCCTTCGTGCTGCGCGGTCAGGCGCCGCAGCCCCAGACCGTGGCCGGCATCGTGCTGCTGGTGGCCGGCGTGCTGTGGGCTTTGCGCACGCGGCCGGCCGCGCAGCGTGCGCAAGCTCACCCGAATTGACGCCTGCCCCATGAGTTTGCCAGTTCGTATCGCATTATGAACGGAATGTAGTAGGACGTCTATAATGCGATACAAATGCCCAGCAAACAACCAGCGATGTTCCCGTCACAAGGCAAGCTGCTGGCTGCCTTGGGCGAGCGGCTGCGCCTGGCGCGATTGCGCCGGCAGTTGAGCGTCGAGACGGCCTGCGAACGCGCCGGCATCTCCCGCATGACGCTGTACCGTGCCGAAGAAGGCAGCCCCGCGGTGGCCCTGGGCACCTACTTGCGCATCCTGTCGATGCTCAAACTCGAAACCGACCTCGATGCCGTCGCCCGCGACGACAAGCTCGGCCGCCTGCTGCAAGATGCTGAATTGCCGGCGCGTCGGCGCCGCACGAGTGCCGTAACAGGCAAGTCCGCAGCGGGCGCCAGTGTTGAAGCGCGTGCTCGCGTGCGAAGAGAAGCCGCCACAGAAGCGCCCCGGCAACCGCCCCGGCAAGCGCCCAAAAGAAGGGGCAAGCCGTGAGCCGATCGCTCGAGGTCTGGCTCGACGCCGACCTGGTGCCCACCGCGCTGCAGGTCGGCACCCTGTTGCACGACCGCGGCCAGGTTCGTTTTGCCTACGAAGACGCCTGGCTGCGCCACCCGCTTCGATTTGCCCTCGACCCCGACCTGAGCCTCGACGCCGGCAGCTTCCACCCGAGCCCCGAACAGGGCAACTTCCGCGTCTTCGACGACTCGTCGCCCGACCGCTGGGGCCAGACCTTGATGAAGCGCCGCGAGGCCCTGGACGCCAAGGACCAAGGCCGCGCGCCGCGCGTGCTGCATGCCTGGGACTTTCTCACCGGCGTGCAGGACGTGACGCGCCAAGGCGCGCTGCGGTTTCGGCCCAGCGGCGAAGCCGGCTTCGTGGCCTCGCACCCGCTGCCCGCGCCGCCGGTGGCGAGCCTGCGCGAACTCGAAGCCGTCGCTCGCGAACTCTCCGGCAAGCACATCGACGACCTCAGCGCACTGCGGCGCTGGCTGTCGGTGCTGGTGGCGCCGGGCGCGTCGCTGGGTGGCGCGCGCCCCAAGGCCAACTTCACCGAGGCCGACGGCAGCCTGTGGATCGCCAAGTTCCCGGCGCGCGACGATGCGCGCGACATCGGCGCCTGGGAAGGCATCGTGCATTGGATGGCCGCCAACGCAGGCATCGACGTGCCGCCTTGCAAGGTGCTGCGCCTGGGCAAGGACCACTGCACGTTCTGCGTCAAGCGCTTCGACCGAACCGAGGGGAAGCGTCGGTTCTACGCCTCGGCCATGGCGCTGCTGCGCAAGGACCGCAGCGAAGGCACCAGCTACCTCGAACTCGCCGAGTTCATCCAGCAGCAGGGCGCGCAAGGCAGCGTGCGGCAAGACCTGGCGCAGCTGTTTCGCCGTGTCGTGTTCAACGTCGCCGTCGGCCACCGCGACGATCACCTGCGCAACCACGGCTTTCTGTTGACGCCGACCGGCTGGCGCCTGGCGCCCGCCTTCGACATGAACCCGATCATCGACAAGGCCGAGCATGTGCTCGACATCGACGAGGCGGACAACCGGCCCGACCTGCACACGGTGGTCGCCACGGCCGGCTGGTATCGGCTGACGCCTGCGCAGGCCGCCGCCGTCGTCGATGAGGTGATTCGGGTCACACGCCAATGGCGCAACGCCGCCGCGCGCGCCGGTATCGCACGGGCAGACGTGGAGTTGAGCGCCGTGGCGTTTGGGCAGACGGAAGGCCGTGCGCGCTGAGACGCGAGGCATCCGTTCGGTGTCGAACGGGGGCCGCTCGAAAGACGATCAACCGACCTCTCCAACGCCGTAACATGCTGCCGATGCACACACCGTCGAACCGTCGCGGGGCACGCCTCAAGGGCCATCTTGAAGCCGCTCTCGAAGCCCGTTCCGAAGCCAGTCATGAAGTGCGCCTGTCGCACCTTCTTCTTGCTGCCCTGGCTGCCAGCGTCGGCGCAATGCCCGCCGCACTGGCGCAAACCGACTCCCCGCCCACCCTCGAGCGCTGCGCCGCCATCGGCGCGCCGACCGACCGTCTGGCTTGCTACGACGCGCTTGCCGGCCGCGCGCGGGCGAGCGAGGCACTCGGCACCCGCGCCGAGGCGGTGGGCGTCGTGCACGCGCCAACCGCACCGCCAAGCAGCGACCCGAGCTTCCTCTCCCGCTTCTGGGAACTCGATGCGGGCGACAAGCGCGGCATCTTCAACTTCGTCGGCTACCAGGGCAACTATGTGCTGCCGATCCACCTGACCTCGCGCATCAACCGCGCGCCGCAGTCGCCCACGCAGGCCGCCGTGCCGCAGCCGGCCTACCGCACCGAAGAGGCCAAGTTCCAGCTCTCGCTGCGCACCAAGCTGGTCCAGAACGTCGGCTTCGAGGGGGCCGACGTGTGGGCCGCGTTCACGCAGCAGGCGATGTGGCAGATCTATAACGGCACCGACTCCAAACCCTTTCGCAACACCGACTACCAGCCCGAGCTGATCTACGTGGTGCCCACCAAGCCGGGGCTGCGCAAGCTGCCGTTCGATTGGCAGTGGCGCTACACGCAGCTCGGCCTGGCGCACCAGTCGAACGGCCAGTCGGACCCGCTGTCGCGCAGCTGGAACCGGGTCTACCTCGGGGGCGGCTTCGAGCGCAGCCCATGGGTGCTGTCGGCGAAGGTCAACAAGCGGTTGAACGAGCCGCGTGAGACCGACAACAACCCCGACCTGGTGGACTTTCGCGGTCGCGGCGAATTCCAGCTCGGTTGGTCCGGCGGCCTGCACACCGCGTCGGTCCACTACCGCTCGACCCTGAAGGATGTGAAGTACGGCTCGCTGCACCTGGAGTGGACCTACCCGGTCTACAACGACCAGCCCAACGGCCTGCGCTGGTTCGTGCAGGCCTTCAGTGGTTATGGCGAGACGCTGACCGACTACAACTTCCGCCAGAACAGCATCGGCGCGGGCGTGACCTTCTTGCAGTTCTAGAAATGGTGGCTCCATGCGACTGACTTCCGATGCCCGCGGTGTGTACCCCATCGCGCCCACACCCTTCTTCGACGACGGCCGCATCGACACCGCATCGATCGACCGGTTGGTGGACTTCTACCTCGCGATCGGCTCCACCGGCATCACCGTGCTGGGGCAACTCGGCGAGGCGCCCAAGCTCACGCACGCCGAGAGCGTGGACGTGGCCACGCGCATGATCCAGTGCGCGCCGCAGTTGCCGGTGATCGTCGGCGTGTCGGCCCCCGGCTTCGCGCCGATGCGCGAGCTGACGCTGGAGGTGATGGCCGCGGGCGCTGCGGGCGTGATGATCGCCCCGCCCAACACGCTGCGCACCGACGACCAGATCGTCGCCTACTACCGCCAGGCCGTGCAGGCGCTCGGCGACGACGTGCCGTTCGTGCTGCAGGACTACCCGCTGACGTTCTCGGTGCAGATGACGCCCGGCGTGATCCGCCGCATCGTGCAGGAGCTGCCCTCGTGCGCGATGCTCAAGCACGAAGACTGGCCGGGGCTGGAGAAGATCAGCGCGCTGCGCGGCTTCGAGCGCGATGGCTCGATGCGCCACATTGCCATCCTGTGCGGCAACAACGGCCTGTTCCTCGACTACGAGATGGCGCGCGGCGCCGACGGCGCCAACACCGGCTACGCCTTCCCCGACATGCTGTGCGACGTGGTGCGCCTGGCCAGCACCGGCGAGCGCGAGGCCGCGCACGACCTGTTCGACGCCCACCTGCCGCTGCTGCGCTACGAGCAGCAGCCCGGCGTGGGCCTGGCGGTGCGCAAGTATTTGCTGATGCGCCGCGGGCTGCTCGGCAGCAGCGCGTTGCGCCAGCCTGCACCGGCGCTCACGCCGACGGCGCGCGCGGAAGTCGATCACCTGCTGACGCGCCTGGCGCGCTTCGATGAGCGTGCGCGGCTCGCGCCAGCCTGAAGCCGCACCCACCACACGCCCGCGCATTGGCATGTCGAGTCGAAGGTGCACCGTTCGTCGCCTCGATGTTTTGCTGTTCACTGACCGCGCCCGGTGGTGCGGCCCTTCTTTCAACCCCGATGGAGAAACACCATGACTTACGTTGACGGATTCGTGACCCCCGTGCCCAACGCCAACCGCGAGGCATTTGCCCAGCATGCGCGTGGCCTGGCGGCGCTGTTCCGCGAGCACGGCGCGTTGAGCGTCGTCGACTGCTGGGGCGACGACGTGCCCGAGGGCACACTCACCTCGTTCACGATGGCCGTGCAGCGGCGGGCCGACGAGTCGGTCGTGTTCTCGTGGGTCACCTGGCCCTCGCGCGAGGCGCGCGACGCCGGCTGGGAAAAGCTGATGGCCGACCCGCGCATGCACTCCGGCAACAACCCGATGCCGTTCGACGGCAAGCGGATGATCTACGGCGGCTTCGAGATGCTCGGCTAGCAGCGGCGACGCGCCAACTTCAGCGTTGGCGCGAGGGCGGGCGAGCCGACGCGAAGCGCGTTCAGCCCCCGCCGTCGCTCGCCGCGCGCAACGCGGCGATGTCGAGCTTGCCCATCTGCAGCATCGCCGACATGACCCGCCGCGACTTGACCGGGTCGGCCTGGTCGAGCAGTTCGACGAGCACGCGCGGCGTGACTTGCCAGGACACGCCGAACTTGTCCTTCAGCCAGCCGCACTGGCTGGGCGTGCCGCCTTCGCAGAGCCTGGCCCACATTTCGTCGACCTCGGCCTGGGAGTCGCAGTTCACCGTCAGCGAAATCGCTTCGTTGAACTTGAACATCGGCCCGCCGTTGAAAGCGACGAACTCCGAGCCGTCGAGCTCGAAGGTGCAGACCAGCACGTGGCTCACCACGTCGGGGCCGGCGCCTTCGTAGCGCTTGACGCTCAGCACGCGCGAGTTCTTGAAGATCGAGACGTAGTGGTTCATCGCCGCTTCGGCGTTGTCGTCGAACCAGAGGCTGGTGGTGATGCGGGGTCGGGTGTTCATGGCGCGTCTGCCCGCATCAGCAGGGGCCGCCCTTGGCCGTCATCTCGGACATGCCCTTCATGATTTCCTCCGGCGTCATGTCGCGGATGTGCGTGGCGACCGACCAGTGGTGGCCGAACGGGTCGGTCAACTGGCCGTAGCGGTCGCCCCAGAAGGTGTCGTCCACCGGCATCGTGACGGTGGCGCCGGCAGCCACGGCTTGCGCCACCGTGGCGTCCACATCCACCACGCTCAGGTGGATCGTCACCGGCGAGCCCTTCAGCGCCTTCGGGCTGTGGCCGCCCATCTCGGGGAACTCGTCGACGAGCATCAGCATCGAGTCGCCGATGCGCACTGCCGCATGCATCAGCCGGCCGTCGGGCGTGGGCATGCGCATTTCCTCGACGGCGTTGAAGGCGCGCTTGTAGAACTCGATGGCGTCAGCCGCGCCAGCGCACACGAGGTGCGGCGTCAGCGCGTGCATGCCGTCGGGGATGGGCTTGACTTTGGGTGCGGTCATGGTGAGGCTCCTGTTGAAGGGTTGGCGCCAACGTTGACGCCAGGGGTGAACCGCGCCGCATCACCGTGCGGCGCGAGCGGGTGGGTGTCCACACGACGAACCCGGGCCGCTCATTTCGACACCCCACGCTGCCGTCGTCAACTACTTTCTGCGGCCGTCACCCGATCACCTCCGGCCACGGCGTGTGAAACCACTGCCCGGCCGGTTTGTCGACGCGCTCGTAGGTGTGCGCGCCGAAGAAGTCGCGCTGCGCCTGCAGCAAGTTGGCGGGCAGGCGCGCGGTGCGCAAGCTGTCGTAGTAGCTGAGCGACGCGCTGAACGCGGGCACCGGAATGCCGTGGCTCACGGCCAGCGCCACCACCTCGCGCCAGGCCTGCTGGTGGCGGTTGAGCACGTCTTTGAAGAACGGCGCGAGCATCAAGTGCGGCAGTTGCGGGTCGGCGCGGTAGGCTGCCGAGATGTGGTTCAGGAAGCGCGCCCGCACGATGCAGCCGCCGCGCCAGATGGCGGCGATGGCGCCGAGGTCGAGTGCCCAACCCTTCTTTTCGCCCATCGTGCGCATCAGGTTCAGGCCCTGCGCGTAGCTGACGATCTTGGACGCGTACAGCGCGTCGTGCACCTGCTCGATCAGGCGCGTGCGGTCCACCTTCAATGCCGCGTCGGGCCCCTGCAGTTGCGCGCTCGCGGCCACGCGCATCGCCTTCATCGACGACAGCACACGCGCCTCCACCGCGGCGTTGATGGTGCTCACCACCACCGCGTTGTCGGCCGCGTTCATCAGCGTCCACTGGCCGGTGCCTTTCTGGCCCGCCTTGTCCAGGATCAGGTCGACCACCGGCGCGCCGGTTTCCGGGTCGCGCTGGCGCAGCGCCTTGCCGGTGATCTGGATCAGGTAGCTTTGCAGCTCACCCTCGTTCCAGGTGTCGAACACATCGGCGATCTCGTCCGTGCTCATGCCGGCGGCGCAAAACAGGCTGTAGGCCTCGCAGATCAACTGCATGTCGCCGTACTCGATGCCGTTGTGGATCATCTTCACGTAGTGCCCCGCACCGCCCGGGCCGATGTGGACCACGCACGGATCGTTGCCCACCTTGGCGGCGATGCTCTCGAAGATCGGCCGCATCGCTTGCCAGGTCGAGGCCGGCCCGCCGGGCATGATCGACGGCCCCTTGCGTGCGCCTTCTTCACCACCCGACACACCTGCGCCGATGAAGTGCAGCCCGCGCGCGGCCAGCAGCGCGTCGCGCCGCTCGGTGTCGGTGAACAGGCTGTTGCCGCCGTCGATGACGATGTCGTCCGCCTCCAGCAGCGGCAGCAGTTGCTCGATCACCGCGTCCACCGGCGCGCCGGCCTTGACCATCAGCATCACCCGACGCGGGCGTGCCAGGCTCTGCACGAAGTCGGCCAGCGTGTGCGCGGCCGCCAACTGCTTGCCGGGGTGTGCGGCGACGAACGCATCGGTCGCGTCGCTCGTGCGGTTGAACACGCTGACCCGAAAGCCGCGGCTTTCGATGTTGAGCACCAGGTTCTGGCCCATCACGGCCAGGCCGATCAGGCCGATGTCGCTGAGTTGTTTCATGGAGGCAGTCGATTCAGGGTTTCTGGAGGCTTCGCTCTTGCTGAGCGAACCGACCCTGAATGGTAGGCCTCCGCGCGCCGCCTACTCCACGCCGCCTACTCCAGGACGCAGACTCCGCGTCGCCTACTGCGCGCAGGCCGTCAGGCCATGGCGCACGGCGATCTCGATCAGTTTGTCGACGTCGGGCCGGTCGGGCGCAATCTCCTGGTGGATCTCGGTGAACATGGCCGAGGCGCCTCGTTTGGAGGTCACCGACAGCATGGCGCCTCCGCCAGCGCGCCACCGAAACCAGTGCTTCGACCCCGCGGGAACGTGGACCAGCGTCCCGGCCGTGGCGGTCAGGTGCTCACCGTCGTCCAGGCTGAAGTCGACTTCGCCTTGGGTCACGAAGAAGGACTCGTCCCACGGGTGGGTGTGGGGCACCGGGCCGCTGCCTTGCGGGCCCTCTTGAAGAAAAATCTCGTAGCTGCCGGTGGTCGCGCCGGATGCCAGAACCGTGATGTGCTCTCCCACCACGTTCAATGGTGACGCGCGGTCGGCGAGATTCTGGACGAATGGATGGGCTGTCATCGTGGCTCTCCTTGGGTCGGGGCTGCGGGTCGAAAAGCCCGGCCGACTCGTTCGGCAAGGCCTGCGGTGGCGGCATTCTTCGATCGCGCGCATGATTCGTCCAACGCATAGTTTTCATGTCTCATGAATCAGATCGATCTGAGCCGGGTGGACCTCAACCTGCTCGTCACCTTCGATGTGCTGATGACCGAGCGCAGCGTGACCCGCGCGGCCGCGCGACTGGGGCGGACGCAATCGGCCGTGAGCCACTCGCTGGCGCGGCTGCGCGAGCAACTCGGCGACCCGCTGCTCGTCAAGCTGGGCAGCGGCATGGCGCCGAGCCCGTTCGCCCAACGGCTGATCGACGATGTGCAGCCCATCCTGCGCAGCATCCGACGCGCCATCTCGCCTCCGGAACCGTTCGACGCTGCGACGAGCCGGCGCGTCTTTCGGGTCGCCATCGCGGACTTCGCGCCGACCTTGCTGCCGCGGGTCGTCGCCGACGTGCAGCGGCGGGCGCCGGGCGTGGCTGTGGAGTGGGCGGCGCCGAATCTCCAGACGATGACCGCCATCGCCGAGAGCCAACTCGACATCGCCCTCGTGGCGTCCACGGTGAGCCTGCCCGAGGGTGTGCAGCGGCAGGCGGCCGGCGACGAGCAGCCCGTGACCTTGGCGCGCAAGGGCCACCCCGCGATCGCTTCTTGGGGGGCTCAGGCGTGGACACGGTGGCCCCACATCCAGGTTCAGCTGGGTGAACGGATCCGCGGTGAGGTCGAACGAGCGGTGTCGGAGCAGGGGCTGACGCGAACCATCGGCGCCACGATCCCGAACTTTTCTCAAATCCCCGCGTTGCTGGCGCAGACGAACCTGCTGGCAACGATGACGCCGCTCGTGGTGAACGGCGACCTCGAGCAGTTCGGTCTGGTGGCCTTGGAGCCGCCGGTGCCGATCCGCCCGACCTCGTTTTGCTTCGTCTGGAGCTTCCGCCTCGAAAACGATCCCGGCAGCCGTTGGTTCCGCGAGCGCGTGATCGAAGCCTTCTGCGGGCTGCAAAGAGACGTGGCCGCCAAAGTGCGCGGCCTTCCCATGGTCAAGGTCAAGGCCGACCAAGCGTCGTCTGGCAGGCGCAAGAGGCGGCGGTAGCCACCAGTCGCATTTGCTCGATCTCGAAGAACCTGCACAGGAGCACACCAGACATGGGCATTGCCGTTGTCACCGGCGCAAGCCGCGGTATCGGGCTGGAGATCGCGCTGCAACTGTGCCGGCGCGGCCAACGTGTCGTCGCTGTGTGCCGGAGTCGCTCGCCCGCGCTCGAGGCGTCTGCTGCGCGCATCGAGAGCGGCATCGACCTCATTGCTGCACAAGCCGGGCCGCAGTTGGCCGCGCTCTTCAAACACGACGACATCGACCTGTTGATCCACAACGCCGGTGTCCTGCACGAAGACCGGGTCGATCAAGTCGACCCGAACGCCGTGCGCGCCCAGTTCGAACTCAACGCCCTCGCCCCCCTGCGCTTGACGGCGGCGCTGGCGCCTCGCCTGGCGCGCGGCGCGAAGCTGGCTTTGATCAGCAGCCGCATGGGATCGATGGGCGACAACACATCCGGCGGCTACTACGGCTACCGAATGAGCAAGGCCGCGCTGAACGCGGCGGGGGTGTCGCTGGCGCACGACCTGCGACCGCGCGGGGTGGCCGTCGTGATCCTCCACCCCGGAGCGGTGCGTACCGACATGACGGGTGGCCACGGCCTGCTGGGAGCCGAAGAATCCGTGCGCGGACTGCTGGAGAGAATTGACGAACTCTCTCTTGAGACCACCGGGCGCTTTGTGCACCAGAACGGAAGTGAGCTTCCCTGGTGACGAAGGGAGCGTGACAATCGGCACGAGGTCGATCCATCCATTCCGCAGGGGGCCCCATGATTCACGGCATGAACCACTTCACCATCACCGCCGAAGACCGCGACAAGACGCTCGGCTTCTACTGCGGCCTGCTGGGGCTGAAAGAGGGCGCGCGGCCCGACCTGGGCTTTCCAGGCGCGTGGCTGTACCCGCCCGGCGGCGGCGCGGCGGTGCTGCACATCTACTGGGACCGGCCGATGCCCGCGCAGCGCACCGGCGTGATTGACCACATGGCGTTCACCAGCAGCGACTTGAAGGCTGTGAAGGCGCGCTTCGACGAAAGCGGTTTGAAGTACGACCTGCGCCAGCAGGCCGGCGCTGGCACCTGGCAGTTGTTCACCTTTGATCCGAACGGCGCCAAGGTGGAGCTGGACTTCGATCCGTCGGAGACGCTGTAGCGCGAATCGCTGCGGGCGGAAGTCGTCGCACCGGGCGGTACCATTTGCCGCATGACTGCTTCTGAACAGAACGACCGCGACCCGAAGGACAACACAGAGGCCGAGGCCGTCAGGCAAGCGCGCCTGTGGATCGACAACGGCTGGACCGCCCGCGTCGTCAAGAACGAAGACGACGACGGCTGGGCGGTCGAGATGATCCGGCACGGCGAGCCCGAGCCCGCGCTCGTCGGCCCATGGACGATGGGGCGCGACAAGAAGAACCCGAAGCCGCTCGACGTGTCGGCCTTCAACACGCTGGTGAAGACGGCTGCCGAAGTGATCCGCCGCCACGAGCAGCACCTGCACGCGCTGCACCACAAGAACGTCGTGGTGGCCGCGCCTGCCGGCCGCATCAACGTCACGCTGGACATCGTGCCCGACGAGGACGACCCGCACGCGCTGCTGGCCGCGCACGACGCGTTCGGCGTGCGGCTCGCACAGGTGCGCGTGGGCGCGGGCTTCAAGCTGAACGCGACGAGTGCGGGCGCCTGGATCGCCGATGACTTTCGCCGGCCCGGCTGAGCGCGATGTGATGTGCGCGTGGGCGGGCTGGGGAGTGCGCGTGAGCGTGCGCGGGGCGCCACCTGCCGTCGGGCGCGCGCTGTGCGGGAGCCTGCGTTGGCCGACGCGGCGCGCGTGACGCGCTGGTCCGTCGCACTGGCCGGCGCCGTGGCGCTGGCGGTGGCCATGGGCATCGGCCGCTTCGCCTTCACGCCGCTGCTGCCGATGATGCTGCACGACGGCGTGATCGACCTGCAGGCAGCGAGCTGGTTGGCGAGCGTGAACTACCTGGGTTACCTGGCCGGCGCGCTGTTGTGCACCTTTCAGCCGTGGCTGTGGGCTCGGCTCGGCCGAACCAAGCCGCTCGACGGCACGACGGTGCTGCGCGCAGGCCTGGTCGCAACCGGCGTGCTGACGCTGGCGATGGCGCTGCCGGCGGCGGCGCTGTGGCCGCTGTGGCGGTTTGCGGCTGGCGTGGCCAGCGCGCTGGTGTTTGTGTTCACGTCGGGCTGGTGCCTGGCGCAACTGGCGCGGCTGAATGCGTCGGCGATGGGCGGCGTGATGTACGCCGGGCCCGGTGCGGGCATCGTCGTCAGCGGGCTGCTGGCCAGCAGCATGGTGGCGCTGGAGTGGCGCGCGGCGGCCGCGTGGGCGGTGTTCGGTGGGCTCGCCTGGGGACTGACGGCGGTGGCGTGGCGGCGCTTCGAGGCTGGTGCAACGCCGTCGCTGGTCACGACGGCCACGGTCGCCGCGACATCACCCGAGCCCGCGTCGCGGGCGACGACCGGTAGCCCGCCTGCCGGCACCGCCCCCCACGGCGCCACTGAGATCGCCCTGCTGGCGTTCGCCTACGGCTTGGCCGGCTTCGGCTACATCATCACCGCCACCTTCCTGCCGGTGATCGCGCGCGCGGCGTTGCCCGGCTCGCCGTGGCTCGACCTGTTCTGGCCGCTGTTCGGCGCGGCGGTGATGGCCGGCGCGCTGCTGTCCACGCGGCTGCGCCTGAGCCGCGACCTGCGCTGGCTGCTCGCCGTGGGTTACCTGGTGCAGGCGACCGGCGTGGGCCTGAGCGTGTGGTGGCCCACCTTGACCGGCTTTGCGCTGAGCAGCGTGCTGCTGGGCCTGCCGTTCACCGCCATCACCTTCTTCGCGATGCAGGAGGTGCGCCGCCTGCGCCCTGCCGCGGTGGCGAGCACCATGGGGTTGCTGACGGCGATGTACGGCATCGGCCAGATCGTCGGCCCGCCGCTGGCGGCCTGGCTGCTGCTGCGCAGTGTGGATGCGGGCAGCGGCGAGGCAGGCGGCTTCACCATCGCGCTGCAAGTGGCCAGCGGCGCGTTGCTGGTGGGCGCGGCGATGTACGCAGGCATGATCCGCACGTGGCCCGATGTTTCGAAAGGGAGTCGATGACCGAACCCACCGCCCCGGCCGACGCCCTCAGCGCCGTCGACGCGCCAGCGAGTCTGCATGGCGACGCACCGAAGCTCCCGCCCGGGTTCAGGCCGCTGGCCCGCATGGGCGGCTTCATGGGTGTCAACGGCCCGTTGTTCCTGCGGCACGAAGGCGACGTGGTGCAGATGGGTTTTCGCGTCGAGCCGCGCCACACCAACCCGTTCGGCAACTGCCACGGAGGCATGCTGGCGAGCTTTTGCGACATGCTGCTGCCGCTGTCGGTGCACCGCAAGAGCGCCGAGGTGGGCAGCCGCTTCTTGCCGACGATCAACCTGCAGATCGACTACCTCGCCCCCGCACCGCTGGGCGCCTGGGTGCAGGGCGAGGCGCAGGTGCTGCGCGTGACGCGCAGCATGGTGTTCGCCCAAGGCCTGGTCACGGCCGATGGGGTGAACGCGGTGCGCGTCAGCGGCATCTTCAAGATCGGTCCGCCGTTTGCCGGCATCGGGGCCGGTGACGCCGGCTCCGGGGCTTGACCGCTCGCCGATACCGGCGAGTGCGAGGCCCCGATTCGATCACGCCGGCTCGGCGTGCATCCCGGTCTGCAGCAGCCCGACCAGTTGGTCCGGCCGCATCGGCCGCGCCAGCAGGTAACCCTGCCCCACGGGCACGCCGATCTCCTTCAGCGTGGCCAATTGCTGGACCGTCTCGATGCCCTCGGCGATCACCTTCTTGCCCAGCGAGCGCCCCAGCGTGAGCACGGCCCGCACGATCTCCACGTTCTCCGGCCGGTCCGACATGCCGCTCACGAACGAGCGGTCGATCTTCAGGCTGTCGATCGGCAGCGTGCTCAGGTAGGCCAGTGACGAGTAGCCGGTGCCGAAGTCGTCGATGCTGAACTTGACGCCCATCTTGCGCAGCGCCTGCAGCGAGTCGAGCGCGGTGGCCAGGTTGCTCATCAGCGTGGTTTCGGTGATCTCCAGCGTGAGGCGTTGCGGCGCCAGCTCGGTGCGCTGCAGCACGTCGCGCACCAGCGGCACCAGCGCGGTGTTGGCCAGGTCGCGGCCGCACACGTTCACGTGCATGCCCAGGTGCGCCATGTGCGGGTGCTCGGCATGCCACTGCGCCAGTTGCCTGGCAGCCAGGTTGATCACCCAGGCGGTCAGCGCCTCGATGTGGCCGCTCTCTTCGGCCAGCGCGATGAACACCGCCGGGCTGATGGCGCCGCGCTCGGGGTGAACCCAGCGCGCCAGCGCCTCGAAGCCGGTGAGCCGGTACGGGTCGAGCTCGAACAGCGGCTGGTACACCACCGAGAGCTGCCCCTCGCCAATGGCGCGGCGCAGGTCGCTCTCGAGCGCCAGCTTCTCGGCGATGCGCTCGTGCATGCTCTGGTCGAAGATCGCCACCCGGCGGCGGCCCTTGGCCTTGGCGGCGTACATGGCCAGGTCGGCGTCGCGCAGCACCTCGTCGGCGGTGCGGTAGCCCAGGTCGCTGAAGGTCACGCCGATGCTGGCGCTGGGCACCACCTCGGTGCCGTTGATCAGCATCGGCACGGCCAGCGCGTGCAGCAGCCGCTCGGCCATCGCCTCGGCGTCCTCGGGCTGGTGCAGCCGGTGCAGCAGGATCGCAAACTCGTCGCCACCCAGCCGCGCCACCAGGTCGTCCGGGCGCACGGTGTCGCGCAGGCGGCGCGCCACCTCGCGCAGCAGCGTGTTGCCGGCAATGTGGCCCAGGCTGTCGTTGACCACCTTGAAGCGGTCCAGGTCGAGGAACACGACCGCAAACCCGTCGCTCGCGTCCAGCCCGCTGCGCTCCACCGCCAGGCCCAGGCTCTCGTTGAAGCAGTTGCGGTTGGCCAGGTCGGTCAGGCCGTCGTGGAAGGCCACGTGGTGCAGCCGGTCCTCTGCGCGCCGCCGCGAGGTGATGTCGTGCAGCTGGTAGATCAGGCCGCTTCGGTTGTCGGCCGGGTCGATGAAGCGGCCGCAGTGCAGCGACACCCACAGCTCCTGGCCCCCCGCGCCGTGGCAGCGCAGTTCGACCGAGAACGGGTCGCCGGCCTGGCCCGCAAACGAGGCGACCCGGCGCTCGAACAGCGCCACGTCGCCGTCGTGCAGCAAGTCGTTGAATTGCCGGCCCAGAAGCGCTGCCTCGTCGCGCCCCAGCAATTGGCACAGCGCCAGGTTGGCCTGGTGGATGCTGCCGTCCGGGCGCACGATGGCCAGGCCGATGGCGGCGTTGGCGAACGAAGCGGCAAAGCGCTGCTGGTTCATCGCCGCTTCGCGCTGCGCCTCGGCAATGCGGCCTTCCTGCGCGCGGTGCTCGGCCTCGTGGCGGCGCAGCGACACGTTGACCAGCGTCACCACCGCCCCCGCCACCCCGGCCGCCACCAGCACGATGGCGGTGCCGAACTGCTCAGCGTTCATTGCGAGCACGCCTGCGACGGCCGCCGAAATCAGGTAGATCGCACCCAGCCAGCTGTAGGACTCGGCCCAGTCGCGCAGCGACAGCCGCTGGTTGTTTTTGGCCGCCACCACCGCCAGCAGAGGCAGCATCGAGCCTGCAAAGTAGGGCGCGGCGGCGAAGCAGAGTGCCGCCAAACGGGCCGCAGCGGAAGACCAGTCCAGCGCGACGAACAGCGGCACGAGCATCTCGAACATCAAGCCGGCCAGCGTCATGGCCAGGAGGGCCGCAGACGGCGTGCTGACCCGGCTGCTCAGCCGCTTGGAAGACCGAAACACCGCCACCAGCCCTTCGGCCCCGGCCGCCAGCGCTGCGGCCGGTGCGCCGTGCAGCGCCAGCAGGGTGAAGACGAACACGTCGGCCACAGTAACCGAATACTTGGTGCGCGGCAGGCCGACCGGAAAGCACGCCGCCACCGCCGCCAGCCCGATGCCGAGCAGCACCTGCCACAGGTCGGCCGCGGGAAGCCGCGACACCTGGAACAGCGCGACGACCAACGACAGCGCGCCGCACCCGGCCAGCAGCCACCACAGTTGCAGGGCCCGGGCGTTGTAGTCGAACAGGTGTGTTTGCACGAAACGCGCCCACCCACGCGCTGCGATGGGCTCAGCGGGCGCAGTCTGTGCTGTCGTCACCGCCGCCGCACCGCCTGCCGCAGCTTCTGCGGGCGCAGACGGCTCCGCCGGGGCGGACGCGAGGGCAGGGAGAGGTGAAGGCGACGGGCCGGACATCGTGTGTCAATGTCGGCCGCGCCGACCCAAGCTTGAGCGGCGCGGCGCGCGCCCTATTTGTCGCCGAGCACGGCCGGGTCGAGCTTGCCGGCCGGGTCGGGTGTGCTCTCGCTCAGGATGAAGCCCTCGCTGAGGATGAAGCCTTCGCTCAGGATGAAGCCTTCGGCCAGGATGAAGCCGTTGCCCAGCGTCAACCCTTCGCTCAGGATGAAGCCTTCGGCCAGGATGAAACCCTCGCTCAGGATGAAGCCGTTGCCGATCACGCGCTGCTGTGCCAGCGTCATGCCCTCGGCCAGGATGAAGCCCTCGCTGAGGATGAAGCCCTCGCTCATCAGCAACCCGCCGCCTGCGGCCGCCTTGTCGCTGATCCGGCTCAGCGGCGAGAACAGGCCCGTGCCCGCCAGCGCGGAGTTGGCGCCGGTCAGGCCGTCCAGCAGCACCACGCGCGCGGTCAGCAGCGGCTGTTTGGCGGCATTCGTCTCGATGACCGCCTGCGGGATGGTGTTGGCCGCGATCGCCGAACTGGCAGGCCAGTACTTCACCGTGTTGCGCAGCGCCACCTGACGCACCCACGTCAGGCCGGGGTCGTAGATCGGCTGGAAGCTGGTGAACAGCGCGTCGCCGCTGACCAGGTGCCCGCCGCCTGCAAACACGAGCTTGCCCCATTTGAAAGTCTGCTTGTTCAGCCTGGACGTGGCCGAGGGCAGCGACTGGCCGCTGGCCAGCAGGTTGTCGCCCGCCTTCAGCTTGCCGGCCGCCAGGGCGGGGCCGATGTCGGTGCGCAGCGCCTTGGCCAGGCGCAGTGCGCCTTCGATGTTCAACTCGCCCGCGCCTTGCTGCAACACGTTGGCGCCGACCAGCGGCTGCGCGGTGTACTGCAGGATCGCCTTGACCAGCGGCGGCGTCAGGCCCGGGTTGGCCTCCAGCAGCAGCGCCGCAGCGCCGGCCACGGCGGGCGCGGCGACCGAGGTGCCGCTGAGTTGCATCAGGCCTTCGTTGGCCAACTGCCGGGCGCCGGCCACCTGGGTCAGTTGCGGGTAGGTGGTGGCCAGCGCGTTCCACAGCGTCGGGCCGTCGGTCTTCTGTCCGGCGAGCGCGCCCACGATGCGGTTGCCCGGCGCCACCAGGTCGGGCTTGAGCAGGTTGTCGATCCACACGTTGCCCGACGGCAGCACCACGCTGCCGCGGGTCGGGCCGCGCGAGCTGAAGCCGGTGACGCTGTCGTCGGCGCGCACCGCGCTGTTCATCGGGTTCGATGCGCCGACGGTGATGACCGACGGCTCGTGGCCGGGCGAGGCGATGGTGCCGTACACCTGCTCGCCGCGCGCGTTCTTGCCCGAGTTGCCGGCGGCGGCCACCACCACCACACCGGCGGCCACGGCGCTGCGGGCAGCGCGGGCGAGCGGGTCGGTCAGGAACGACTCGGTCGAGTCGGCCGCCAGGCTCAGGTTCATCACGCGGATGTTGTTGGTGCGCGAGCGCTGGATCACCCAGTCGATGCCGGCCAGCACATCGGCCATGTTGCCGATGCCGCGCTCGTCGAGCACGCGCACGTCGAACAGCGTGGCGCCGGGGGCGATGCCCGAGGTGTCGGGCGTCTGGTAGGCGCCCGAGCCGGCGGCGATCGAGGCGACGTGCGTGCCGTGGCCGAACGGGTCCGGCAGCGACGAATACGGCGCGCCGAGCTTGGACAGGAAGCTGCCCGGGGCCATCAACGACGCGGACCAGGCCGACATGCCGGCCGCGCTGGTGCTGTTGTCGACGCCCTTCGTCCAGCCGGCGCCGGCAAAGGCCTGGCTGATCTTGACGAAGTCGACCACCTGCGACACGCGCGTCTTGCCCGCAGCGTCGAGCATGCTGCGGTGGTACCAGGCCAGGCCGGAGTCGAGCACGGCAATGCCCACGCCTGAGCCGTCGACGGTGCTGGTGCTGGGCTCATTGCCATCGGTGACGGCCGGCGCGCCCGTTGCCAGTTGCAACAGGCTGGCGGTGCGCGTGGTCACGCGGTTGGGCGAGATGCTCAGCACGTCGGCCCGGTGGGCCAGCGGCTCCAGCGCCGCCACCGGCAGCATGGCCGACAGCGCGCGCACCGACACATAGACGTAGCTCACCGAGCCGCCGCGCGCCAGGATGTCGGACCGCAGCGCCGCCAGCGTCGGGTCGTTGCTGTTGGAGACCACCACCACCTTCACGTGCAACTGGCCGCCGAGCGTCCGCGCCCAGGTGACGGGCGGCGCCGTGGTGGCGGACAGGGCCGACGCGAGGTCGGCGGCGATCTTGGGGCTCACGCCCGTGGCGGCGTGGGCACCACCGCTCAGGGCGGCAAGGCCGACCAGGGCGGCAGCGAAGAAGTGCTGGGTCAGGCGTCTAAAAAACGAGCGGCGATCAGGCATGCAGGCGGTCCTCGAGGGTGTGTGAGCGAGTTGCACTCCCGAACCGGCACGGTTCGGGCGCAACTTCCCCTGGAGGGTGATCGACTGAAAAGCGGGGTCCTTGAGGCCCATTTCTGCCGATCGAGGGCCTCGATCGGCAATAGTTGGCGCCTGCCCCGCGGGCCTGCGGCCGCGGGGCAGGGCGGCGGCTTACTTCGCCATGCCCTTGTCCCACACCGCGTGGGTCCAGGCCTCGGCGCCCGGGTCCTTCTTGATGACCGGGTCGCTGCCGCCGGCCAGCAGCACCTTGACGGTGCGCTCGAAGGCTTTCGGGTCGAGCTTGCCCATCGTGGGGCCGGTGTTGGTGATGAGCTTGGCCACGTTCTCCAACTGGCGCTTTTGCACCGCCGCGGTCGAGCCGCCGGAGGCGTCGGCAGCGAGCACGGCCTTCACCGCTTCGTCCTGGTTCTTCAGCGCGTACTCCCAGCCGCGCACCGTGGCCTTCACGAACTTGCCCATGCGCGCGACGAAGGCCGGGTCCTTCAGCTTCGGCCCCAGTGCGTACAGGCCGTCCTCCAGCGTGGCGACACCCTGGTCTTCGTACGGGAAGGTCACCAGGTCGGCCGGCTTCACGCCCGCGTCGATGATCTGCCAGTACTCGTTGTAGATCATCGTGGACACGCAGGCGGCCTGGTTCTGCAGCAGCGGGTCGACGTTGAAGCCTTGCTTGAGCACCTTCACGTCGGGGTTGGCGCCGCTGGTCTTCAGGCCCAGGCTGCCCATCCAGCTCAGGAACGGGTACTCATTGCCGCCGAACCACACGCCCAGCGTCTTGCCCTTGAAGTCGGCCTTGGTCTTGACGCCGCTGGCGGTCTTGCAGGTGAGCATCATGCCGCTGCGGTTGAAGATCTGCGCCACGTTGACCATCGGCACGCCGGCCTCGCGGGCGGCCAGCGCGCTGGGCATCCAGTCCACCGTCACGTCGGCGCCGTTGGCGGCCAGCACCTGCGCGGGGGCGATGTCGGGGCCGCCGGGCTTGATGGTCACGTCGAGGCCCGCCTCTTTGTAGAAGCCTTTCGCCGCGGCCATGTAGTAGCCGGCGAACTGCGCCTGCGGCAGCCACTTGAGCTGCACGGTGACTTTTTCCTGCGCGGCCGCGGTGCCGGCCGCGCCGGCCAGCGCCAGCGCGATGAGGAGGGAGGTTTTGCGCATCGAGAGAACTCCAGAGGTTGTGCCTTGCGGCGAGAGGGAAAAATGATGCCAGCCGGTGCGGGCATTGGAAGCATGGAAAGCACGGGGGACGCCGCCTGCCGACGGAACGTTCGCCGCCCCCGCAGCGTCTGCCCAGGTCGTTCAGCCGCGGCGGATCGACGGGTGCCAGAACGTGGCGCGCCGCTCCAGCCAGCCCAGCGCTCCATATAGCAAGGAGCCTGCCAGCGCCGCCACCACGATCGCGGCCCACACCAGGCCCATGTTCATGCGCGCCGCTTCGGTCGAGATGCGAAAGCCCAGGCCCGCCGTCGGCGAGCCGAAGAACTCGGCCACGATGGCGCCGATCATCGCCAGCGTCGAGTTGATCTTCAGCGCGTTGAACACGAACGGCAGCGCCACCGGAATGCGCAGCGAGAGCAGCGTGCGCCAGTAGCCGGCGCCGTAGGAGCGCATCAGGTCGCGCTCCATGTGGCCGGCTTCCTTCAAGCCGGCGAGCGTGTTGACGAGCATCGGAAAGAAGGTCATCAGCACGACGACCGCGGCCTTGGAGTGCCAGTCGAAGCCGAACCACATCACCATGATCGGCGCGACGCCGACCAGCGGCACCGTGCTGGCCAATGCGGCCAGCGGCAACAGGCCGCGCTGCAGGAACGGGCTGCGGTCGATCAGCACGCCGGTGACAAAGCCCAGCCCGCAGCCCATCGCCAGGCCGATCAGCACCGAGTGCAACACCGTCTGCACGAAGTCGCCCGCCAGCACGCCCCAGCCGGCCGCGAGCGACTGCGCGATCAGGCTCGGCGCGGGCAGCAGCACGCGCGGCACGTTGAAGGCCTGCGTCAGCAACTGCCAGAACAGCAGCACCCACGCGCCGAAGAGCAGCGGCGTGCCGTAGTGGACGAGCGCGTGGCCGGCGACGCTGCGCTCGTCGAATGCGGCGAGGCGGCGCACGCTCCAGACGGCCAGCGCGAGCAGTGCCGACAGGCCTGCGATCAAGCCGGCAAGCGGCCACTCGTTCAAGCTCACCGACTTGCTCCTGGCTTCCCAGGCCTCATTCCCGGCGTCAGCCAACGCTCGGCCAACGCGACCGCGCCCGTCAACGCCAGCCCGAGCAGCGAGGCCATCACCAGCGCCGACCAGATCTGCACCGTGTTGCCGTAGTACGAGCCGGTCAGCAGCCGTGCACCGAGCCCGGCTTGCGCGCCGGTCGGCAACTCACCGACGATCGCACCCACCAGCCCCGCCGCGATGCCCACGCGCAGCGCCGGGAACAGGAACGGCAGCGAGGCGGGCACGCGCAACTTCCAGAACGCCTGGGGCTTCGACGCTGCATAGGTGTGCAGCAACTCCAGCTCCAGCACGCCCGGCGAGCGCAAACCTTTCACCAGCGCCACCGTGACCGGGAAGAAGCACAAGTAGGCCGAGATGATCGACTTGGGGAACAGCCCCGTGAGCCCCATGCTGCCCAGAATCACGATGATGATCGGCGCGATGGCGAGCACCGGCACCGTCTGCGACGCGATGACCCACGGGAACAGGCTGCGGTCCAGGCTGCGCGAATGCACGATCGCCACCGCCAGCAGCGCGCCCAGCAGCGTGCCCATCACGAAGCCCAGCAGCGTGGCCGACGCGGTAACGTACGCATGGAACAGCAGGTTGCGCGGCGAGCCGATCGGCCAGTCGACGATGGAGCTGATGAAGTCGCGCGCGATCTGGTGCGGCGCGGGCAACACCGGCCGGTCCATGGCCCACGTCAGGCGCATCAAGTCGGCCGCGCCCCAGCCGGGCTGGTTGGACAGCACCCGCTCGATCACTTGCGGCGCGTTCAGCCACACCGCGGCGGCGTACCAGAGCAGCAGCACGACGGCCAGTACGGTGGCGATGGGGCCGACGCGGTGCCAGAGGCTCCTCACTCCCTCTCCCCCTGGGAGAGGGTGGGGGCGAGACGGGGCTTTCGAGCCGCATGCGGCGAGCCCGTCGAGCGGCAGCGGCATGCAGGCCGCTGCGCGCACTGCAAGTGAGGGCTGGCGGCGGCGGGCCGCACTGTTGCGCGCGGGCCCCTCACCCCAACCCTCTCCCCAAAGGGGCGAGGGGGCCCTGCGAGGCGCCGCCGCCGGAGGTTTCGTGGCCATCGTGCAGTGCCAGCCGCACGCGGTGCGCGATGTCGATGAACTCCGGCGTCTCGCGGATGTCCAGCGTGCGCTCGGCCGGCAGGCTCGACTCGATCACCTCGACGATGCGCCCCGGCCGCGGCGACATCACGACGATGCGGGTGGACAAGAACACCGCTTCCGGAATCGAGTGCGTGACGAACACGACCGTGCGGCGCGCCGTCGTGGCGTCACCGCGCCACAGCGCCAGCAACTGCTCGCCCAGGCGATCGCGCGTGATCTCGTCGAGCGCGCCGAACGGCTCGTCCATCATCAGCAGTTGCGGCTCGAAGCCGAGCGCGCGTGCGATCGACACGCGCTGCTGCATGCCGCCCGACAACTGCCACGGGTACTTGCCTTCGAAGCCGCTCAGGCCCACGCGCGCGAGCTGCTCCAACGCGACCGCACGGCTCTTGTCGGTCGCCACGCTGTGGATCTCGAGCGGCAGGCGAACGTTGTCAAGCACCGTGCGCCACGGGAACAGCGCCGGCGCCTGGAACACGTAGCCGTAGGCGCGCGCCAGCCGCGCGTCGTGCGAGCTCATGCCGTTGACCAGCACGCGGCCCGACGTCGCCTGCTCCAGGTCGGCGATCACACGCAGCAGCGTGGTCTTGCCGCAGCCCGACGGGCCGATGAGCGAGATGAACTCGCCTTGGCGGATGTCCAGGCTGACTCGGTCGAGCGCGACGACCGGTTGCTCTTTGGCGGGGTAGATGACTGAAACATCTTCGACCTGCACGGTCGACGACGAAGCGCTTGCGTGCGCGTGAGCGGGAGGCGAAGTCATTCGTCGGATCGGGCTTTCTCGGCAGGGGGCAAGGTAGGAGACTCGGGTTGAGAGGCGACGCCCTGCGTGCCAGCGGCCGCCGCGCGCTTGGCGGCCGCCGCAGCCTCCTGGTCGCGCTTCACATCGCGCAGTTGCCACCAGCCGAACAGCAGCACGCCGCCGAAGACCAGCACGAGTTCGATCACGATGATCGGGAGGTGGTTGTCCATCGCGGGTTCGTCAGGCTGCGCTTTGGCGGCTCAAGGACAGTTTAGGGCAAGGCATTTTTGGAAAGGGGCTCGCGCACCGGCGCTCGCGGACTGGGCGCTTCCGCGGGCACCGGGTGGCGACGCAAGCCACGTGCCCGCATGCCGATGGTTCGTCGCTGCTACTGGTGCAGCTCGATCAACACCACCCGGTTCTCCGCCACCGGCCAGGTGCGGCCGACGATGCGCTCGCCGTTGAACTCGGCCACCACCGAGCGTGGCGGCGCCGCCGCCAGGCGCAGCGTGGACTGCGACACACCGGCCACGCCGGCCGGCACGCCGGGCGGCGGGCTCGCGCCGTCCAGGCTTAGACGGTCGCGCGGCACGCCGAAGTAGCCGCGCGGGCGGGTGAAGGTGAGCACCGAGCCGGCGGCCTTGTCGGCGTCGGTCAGCCGCGCGGCGCGCAGGTGGACGATGTTCGACGAGCGTGCAAACGGTGAGCGGTAGATGTGCGTGGTCGCAAAGCCCGGCATGCCGATGACGAACTCGTACGCGGTTTTTGCGTCGACCGTGAACGGGCCCCACAGGCCGTCGGCGCCGACGGTCTGGCGGTGCACCGCTGCACCCTGGCGTTCGCCGGTGGCGGCATTCGTGGCGAACACTTCCACCGTGGCACCGGCCAGCGGCAGGTTGTTCACGAAGCTGCCGGCGCCGTTGTTCAGGCCCAGCCCGCTGACCTTGCCGTTCAGCACCACCCGGGCCTCGGGCGCGATCGCAAGCAGGGCTGGGGCCTTGCCGGTGATGAACCGGTAGCTCGCCTCGAAGGCCTGCGGGCTGAACGAAGTCTCGCGGTGGTCGATGCCCGCGATCACCACGTTCAATGCGCCCTTCAACTCCGGGCTGTCGAAGCCGACGTTGGTGGGCGTGCCCTTGGCACCGATCCACACGCCGTCGGGTTGGGCGAACTTGTCGTTGTTGTCGGAGCGGATCGTCATCCACTTCACGCCTGGGCTCACCTCATTGCCACCGAGCGCCGGGTTGTTGTTGAGCGCAGTCAGGAACGGGCCGGCGCCGTTGAACTCGCTGTTGGGCAAGCGCGCCTTGTCGGCCCATACACCGTGGTTGGGCGTGCCGCCGAGGATGGCGTGCGACACCTTGGCCATGCCGCCGCCATTGGCGATGTAGTTCCGAATCGCGTTGCCACCGCGCGAGTTGCCGAACAGCACCACCTGGCGCGCGCCGGTGCGCTGCAGCACCTTGTCTATCTCGGCGGACAGGAACTGCATCGCTTCGGTGGTGGAGGTGCGGCCGTCCTGCGGCTTCGTGTCGTCGTCGCGCGCCAGTGGGTAGGGCAGGTCGATCGCGTGCAGCCGCTCGCGCGGCCAGCCGTTGGACTCGAATCGCCACAGCGTGGTGTGCCACAGCGCGGCGGTGTCGCCGTTGCCGTGCACGAAGACGATGGGCGGCAGGTCGGCGGCCGAGGTGTCGCGCATCGACGGGTTGACGGCGCAGGCGCCGAGCAGCACCAGGGTGGCGATTGCGGTCGTTGCGGTTGCCAGCATTCGGCGGCGGTGGAGGGGAGTCGTCATGAAAGGGCCTTCCTTCTGTGGCTTCAGCACGTTCCCGCACCGGGAATGCATACTGATAATGTTGATACAAACAGTCGAGGTCTGCTGTGGCACTTCAAATCGCCAACCCTGTCGTCGTCAGCAAGGTCGAACGCCTGGCCAAGAGCACGGGGCTGAGCAAGACGGCGGTGGTCGACCGCGCACTCGACCTGATGCTGACCCAGACAGCGAGTGACACTCGCTCCGTCGGGCGCTTGTCGGCGTTGCTCGCGCAACTCGACCGCATTCCCGACCGGCCCGATGCGTCCGACCCGCTTGCGTGGGACGAACGCGGCTTGCCCAAATGATCGTCGCCGACACCTAAACTTCGGCGACGTGTTCAGCTACGGCCTTGCCAAGGTCCGCAACCTGCCGCTGCTGTTCAAGGGTGACGACTTTTCGCAGACCGACATCGTCGCAGCGGCAGCTTGACGACTGGCGGCAACAACGGCACTACCCGGCACCACCCGGCGCCGCCTTCACAGATCGCCGGCACTCGGCAAGTCAGGCAAGCCCGGCCCGCTCAGGCGCGTGGCGGCACGCACACCGCGCAGTACCGAGGCGGCCATCACCTCGGCGGCCAGCGCGCCGATCAGCGTCACGTTGCCGGGCAGCCCGCTCGCGCCGGTGGCCAGCGCGAACAGGGTGTCGCCATCGGTCATCGTGTGCACCGGGTTGATGCTGCGCGCCAGGCCGTCGTGCGCCATCTGCGCCACCTTGTTGGCTTGCGCCTTGGTCAGCACCGCGTCGGTTGCGACCACGCCGATCGTGGTGGCCATGCCGGCTTGCATGTGGCCCGGCAGTTCGCCGCGCATCAGCGCTTGCATGCTGCCGAGCAGCGCCGCGCCGTCTGCGGTTCGCGCGCCGGCCAGCACACGGCCGGTAGCGGGGTCGACCACGTCGCCGATGGCGTTGACGGCCACCAGCGCGCCGACCGTGATGCCGCCGACCGTGATGGACGCCGTGCCGATGCCACCGCGCATCGCACGCTGGATGCCGAACAGCTTGCCGACCGTGGCGCCGGTGCCGGCGCCGACGTTGCCTTCAGCCGGCGCCGACGCGCTGGCGGCCTGGCAGGCCGCGTAACCCGCCGCCGCATCCGGGCGGATCGACGCGTCGCCGACCCACAGGTCGAACAGGATCGCACTCGGAACGATGGGAACGCGAGCGGGGCCGACCGGCACGCCCACGCCACGCTCGTCGAGCCAGCGCATCACGCCGCCGGCTGCGTCCAGCCCGAACGCGCTGCCGCCGGCCAGCAGCACCGCATGCACTTTTTCGACGGCGTTCAGCGGCGAGAGCAACTCCGTCTCGCGCGTGCCGGGCGCCGCGCCGCGCACATCGACGCCGCCGACCGCGCCGTCGGTGGTCAGGACCACAGTGCAGCCGGTCGGCCGGCGCGTTTCGGTGAAGTGGCCGACGCGGATGCCAGCGACGTCGGTGATCGCGCCGTTCGGGGTCACCCCCTCACCCCAGCCCTCTCCCCCGGGTACAGAGGCGAGGGAGCCCGCATCTGGCCGCTGGCAAAGCTTCTCAAGCAAACACCCCCGCCGTGTCCTGCATGCGCGCGCTCACCTCGCCCAGGTGGTGCATCGTGTCGCCGAAGCTCATCTCCATCACCGTCAGGCGTTTGAAGTAGTGGCTGGCGATGTACTCGTCGGTCACGCCGATGCCGCCGTGCAGCTGGATGCACTGCTGGCCGACGAAGCGCATCGACTGGCCCAATTGCACTTTGGCCTGCGACAGTGCGCGGCGGCGTGCGGCAGGCGGGTCGCCCAACTTCATGGTCGCGAAGTAGCTCATCGAGCGAGCCAGCTCCAGGTTCATCTTCACGTCGGCAATGCGGTGGCGCAGCGCCTGGAAGCTCGCCAGCGTGGCGCCGAACTGCTTGCGTGTGTTCATGTACTCCACGGTGATGGCGACCAGCTTGTCCATCACGCCCACCGCTTCGGCGCAGAGCGCGGCGATCGCCGCGTCGGCGGCCTGTTCGAGCAGCGCACCGCCGTCGGTGGTGATCAGCGTGGCGGGTGTCGATGAGAGCGTGAGCTCGGCCGCGCGGGCGCCGTCCTGCGTCGGGTAGCCACGCACCGTCACGCCTTTCGCCGCGCGCTCGACGAGGAACAAACCGATGCCGGCCGCATTACCGTCGGCGCCCGACAGCCGCGCCGGCACGATGAACGCGTCGGCCTCGTCGCCCGCGGGCACCACACTCTTGGTGCCGGTGAGCGCATGGCCGCCGGCCGCAGCCGCCGCGCGCGTCGTCACGTGGTGCAGCCGGTAGCGCGCCTTGCGCTCCTGGTGCGCCAGCACCACCAACGCGTCGGCCGAGGCTATTTTGGGCAACCATGCCGCCTGCAACGCGGCCGGGGCGGCCGACAGCAGCGTCGGCACCACCAACGCGCCGTTGGCGTACGGCGCGTTCACCAGGCCGCGGCCGAGTTCTTCCATCACCACCATCGCCTCGACGGCACCGAAGCCCATGCCACCGTGCGCCTCGGGCACCGCCAGACCCGTGAGCCCGAGTTCGGCGAGTTCGCCATAGACCGCGCGGGTCGCGCCGCCGGCTTTGGCGATGCCGTGGCGGCGCTCGAACGAGAAGCCTTTTTCAACCCAGCGCGCCACCGCGTCGCGCAACGAAGCCTGGTCGTCGTTGAATTCGAAGTCCATGGTCAGCTCCCCAGCACGGTTTGAGACACGATGTTTCGCTGCACTTCGTTGCTGCCACCGTAGATCGTCGTCTTGCGGTAGTTGAAGTACGTGGCTGTGAGCGGCGCGCAGTGCGCGGCGCCGCCCGGCCAGGCGCCGCCGAGGGCCTGGTCGCCTTGCCAGCCGGCCTCCATCGCTTCCTTGATGAAGGGCGTGCTGTACGGGCCGCCGGCCAGCATCATCAGCTCGGTGTAGCGCTGCTGGATTTCGCTGCCGCGGATCTTCAACAGCCCGGCCACGTCCAGGCTCTGTTTGCCGCCCTCGTTCTTGCTGCCGCGGTCGGCCGACACGACGCGCAGGATCAGCATCTCCAGCGCGACGATGTCCACTTCGAGCAGCGCGATCTGGTCGCGAAACCGGACGTCGTCGTACAGCCCCTCGACCTTGGCGATGCGCTTCAGCCGCTCCAACTCGCGCTTGGCGCGGTTCACCTCGCCGATGCCGGCGCGCTCGTGCGCGAGCAGGTATTTGGCGTAGGTCCAGCCCTTGTTCTCTTCGCCCACCAGGTTCTCGGCCGGCACCTCGACGTTGTCGAACCAGACCTCGTTGACTTCGACGCTGCAGTCCAGCAGCACGATCGGGCGCACCGTCACGCCGGGGCTCTTCATGTCGATCAGCAAGAAGCTGATGCCGGTCTGCGGTTTGCCCTCGTTGCTGGTGCGCACCAGGCAAAAGATCCACTCGCCGTACTGGCCCAGCGTGGTCCAGGTCTTCTGGCCGTTGACGACGAACGTGTTGCCTCGGCGCTCTGCCTTGCACTTGAGCGATGCGAGATCGGAGCCCGAGCCCGGCTCGCTGTAACCCTGGCTCCACCACACGTCGCCGCTCATGATGCCGGGCAGGTGGCGCTCCTGCTGCGCCTTGGAGCCGAAGGCCATGATCACCGGCGCCACCATCACCGGGCCGAATGGCACGATGCGTGGCGCACCCGCCAGCGCACATTCCTCCTCGAACAGGTGCCGCTGCACGGCGGTCCAGCCCGGCCCGCCGAATTGCTGCGGCCACGCATAGCCGTGCCAGCCTTCCTTGCCAAGAATGCGCGCCCAGCGCTGCAGGTCGTCGCGCGACAGGTCCAGCGCGTGGTGCACCTTGTGGCTGATGTCCTTGGGCAGGTGGCCGCCCACCCAGGCGCGAATGCGCTCGCGGAAGGCTTGCTCTTCGGCGGTGAAATTGAGGTCCATGCAGGGCTCCCGTGTCGGCATGACGCGCCGGCCCATCGCGGCCGGCAGCCCCGGGTTTTAGCACGACCGTGCGACACGGACCTGTCCCCGCCTTGACACGTCGCGCGCCGGAATAATCAGGGCGGTGAATCCCCCGACCTTCCGCGCCACCGTGGCCGCGCTCGCCCTGGGTCAACTCGTCTGTTGGGCGGCGCTGTACTACGCTTTCTCGTCCTTCGTGTTGCCGATGCAGCGCGCCATGGCCTGGAGCAAGCCGCAGATGATGGGCGCGTTCACGCTGGGCCTGGCGCTGTGGGGCGTGGCCACGTATGCCGTGGGCGGGGCGATCGACCGCGGCCACGGCCGCCGCGTGATGACTGCTGGCGCCGCGCTGGCCGGCGCCGGCTTCCTGCTGTGGTCGCAGGCGGCGAGCCTGCCGCTGCTGTACACGGCTTGGGCGCTGCTGGGCGTGTCGATGGCGATGACGCTCTACGAACCCGCGTTCAACGTGCTCACCAAGCGCTTCCCTGAGCGCTATGTGCAGGGCATCACCTCGCTCACGCTGGTGGGCGGCTTTGCCAGCACGCTGAGCTTTCCGGCCGTCGCCGGCCTCATCGCCTGGCTCGACTGGCGCGGCGCGCTGCAGGCCATCGGCGTGTTGTTGCTGGTGGTGATCGCGCCGCTGCATGCGTGGGCACTGCGCGGCACGCCGCCGGTGGCCGCCCGGCCCGCGAACGCAAGCACCGAGGCCGACGACGCGACCCTGCACGAGGCACTGCGCGAGCCGTCCTTCTGGCTGCTCACCGCCACCTTCACGCTCTACGCCTTCGGCTCGGCGGCGCTGTGGGCGCATGTGATGCCGGCGTTCGCGGCCAAAGGCTTCAGCGAGGCGCAGGCGCTGGCAGTGGTCGTGTGGATCGGGCCGGCGCAGGTGCTCGGGCGCCTGTTGTTCCTGGCGTTCGGCCAGCGCGTCTCGACGCGCCGGATCGGGTTGGTGGTGCTGGCCGGCTTGCCGGTGTCGCTGGCGATCTTTGCGCTGGCGAATCAGATCGCCGCGCTGCTGCTGTTCGCGCTGCTGTTCGGTCTGGCCAACGGCCTGGTGACGATCGTGCGCGGCAGCCTCGTGCCGCAGTACTACGGCCGGGGCCACGTGGGCCGCATCAGCGGGGCGATGAGCGGCATCGCGCTGCTGTCGCGCGCGGCGGCGCCACTGGCCACTGCGTGGCTGCTGCTGGCGCTGCCGGGCTACACCGAGATGCTGCTCGTGCTGGCCGGGCTCGGGGTGGCGGCGGTGGCGGCGTTTGCCTGGGCTCGGCCGCCGCGCAACCCACCGCCCGCTGTCGCGCCCTGAGACGGCAGCCGCGAGGGTGCCGCGTCTGGTGTGCGCCGTGGTACAACGCCCTCCCCAAAACCACCAGGAGACTCCCATGGCCGTCGCCAAAGTCATTGAAATCATCTCGGGCAGCAAGAAGAGCTTCGACGACGCGGTGACCGACGGGCTGGCCCGCGCCACCGACTCCGTCAGCGACGTGACCGGCGCCTGGATCAAGGACCAGCGCGTCATCGTCGAAGGCGGCAAGATCGTCGAGTACCGGGTGGTCATGAAGGTGACCTTCGTGCTCAAGCCCGCGGCGGGCGCCCGGTCGTCCAAGAAGCGCTGACCGCCGGCCCGTCCGCCGCGCCTGGCACGCGCCACTGCACCGACCGAGCGCCGCGCCGCACAGCCGCTCAGCCAGTCCCCCGATCTGCCCATCAATTGTCACGCTTGGTGGTTGCTTTCACTGCCGCGAACGCGGATTGGCTCGCCGGGTAGGTAAATTGGGGGGGTGGGGCTGCGGGCATCGGGAGCGGGGTTCGAATGGCGTTCAAGGGCGGCGGGTTCACAAGGTCGGGCTCGACCGGCAGTCTGCCGGGCTGCGTCAGCGGCTTCGAGGCAGGTCGCGTGACGCCTGGCCTCTGGGGAGCCAGCCTGGTGTTCGCCGTGGCGGCGCTGTTCAGCCACGCTGTGGCGGCTCAGCCGGCGCAAACGGGTGGCGACACCGAAACCGGCTTCGTCGCCCTTGCCGCGATGGTGGTTGCGGGCCTGGCCGGGGTGGCGTTGCTGGCCTACGGCGTTGCTCGCCTGAGGTCGGCCGGTCGGCGGGCCAAGCCGGCACGCGGCAGCCGCACGAGGCCAACGGCGCGACCGCCGTTCGGTGCGGCGCGGTCGCCGTCGTGGGCGGATTCCTCGGGGCCCGACGATGCGGCTCGCGACGCCGAGGCGCCAAGTGGGTCGGCCGCCCGGCGCCACGGCAGTTCGGCCCGGGGCGCCGCGCTGCACACTGCCAACTCGCACTCCATCCCGAGGGTCACCGACGAGGTCACTGCGCCGCGCACCATCGCGCCCCACCGGCCTGCAGTGGCGCCTGCGGCAGCCGCCGCACGAAGCGACGCCACCAGGAACCCGCCGGCCCCGAGCCGCGCGCCCGAGCGGCCCGCCGAGCCGCACCGGGACCGCGTGTGGAGCATGCTGGACGAGATCCGTCACGTCCCACTCGCCACCCGGCTGGCGCCGATCGCCGGGGTGGCGCCACGGCACCGCCTGGCTGCGGCCGACGAGGAGACCGTGCCCGCGGCCTTGTCGCTGCCCTCTGGCGCTGCAAAGGCCGCCGCGCCCGCGGCGCGAACGCCGGGTGCGCACCCGCCGCCGGTGGCGCCTGTGCCGACTGCCTCAGCATCCAAGCTGCCGGCTGCGCTCGCCCCGGCCGCCCCCGCCGCCCCGGCCATCAACCCACCCATCGCAGCGGCGAGAGCGGAGCCGGCGGCAGTGGCGCCCGCAGCCGCCGCCCCACGGCCGCCGGTGGCGATGGGCGCTCCACGTGCCGCACAAGACCGCCCGCCCCCCACCGAGCCCGGCTCCTCGGCGCGCTGGTCCGACGAGAAGCGGGCCGAACTGCGCCGCGCCGTTGATCGGCTGCGCGCCTCGCGCGACCCGCACCCTCAACGGCGAAAAGGCGACGCGTTGGCCGCCGCATCGTCGGCCGGAGCCGTCGCGCAGGCTGCGCCACCTTCTGTGCGGGCAGCGGCGCAGGCCCACTCGCGCGCACAGCGCCCGGCCGGCGTCGAACGTCGGCGTGCGGACGACACCGTGTCGCAGCCGCACGAGTTTCAGTTGTCGGCCGCCGACCGCGGCGAGCGTGCCCGCTGGATCGGGCCCGACGAGGAGGTGGTGGTGTCTGGCCACGCCATTGCGGGCATGGTCTACGTGGGCGCTGCCAGCCGGTACAGCGGCGTCGAGTCCGACCCCGCGCTCATCGACGACGAACTCGACGTCAGTGCGCCCGAGGCCACCGCGGCGGGAAGCCTGGACGCCGCCAACTCCAGCTACGCCTCGCTCGAGCCGGCACACCGCGGCGCCTACCTGGCCTGGCTCGCCGGCGGGCGCAGCGCAAGCGCACCGGCGAGCTTTGCGCTGATCTTCTTCATGGGTCTGGAGCGCAGGGTGATCGAGCTCCTCGGCCGCACCGACGCGCTGCCCGAGCTGAACCGGCTGGCCGCCGAGATGCGCCGGCTGGTGCAGACCCACGGCATGGACTCGTTCTCGCTGCACCACCACGCGACAAGGCTGGCGGCGCTGGTCGACATGCAGTCCACGCGTGAGCGCATGTACCGGCGGCCCGTGCCTGTGCTGCACCGCACCTACGACCTGCCGGTGGAATTGCGCCTGGCGCTGGGGCATGCGGCATTCGACCAGGCCCCGTTGCCAGCGGCCTGGGCGCTGGCCTGGCTGCTGGCGGACCAGACCTTTCACCTGCGCTCGCCGATGACGCGCTGCCCCGACGAGTTCCGCCGTCTTTTCGATGCCCGCTATGGCGAACGTTTCGGCGCCGGCCTGCGGCTTCCGGACGCCGGTCGCCAGCTGCAACTGACCTACACGCCGGTCTCGCGCTCGCTGGCCAGCGCCGACGGCTTTCACTTCGCCGTCGATGAAGCCTTGGACGTCGATGCCGGCTGTACCGCCGCCGCCGAGATGCGGGCCCTGTGCAGCCTGTGCGCCGAAGACCTGTTCGAGTACAGCCGCTACATCGGCCGCCACCCGGCGGCGCTCGCCTCGCCCGACGCGCAGTTGAGACTGCCCGCGGCCATCCGCCCTGCGGCGTTGAAAGCCCGCATCGCCGAGCTCAGGCTGGCCTGCCAAAGCGGCCGCCCGCCCGCCAACCCGCACGAGGCCGCGCTGGCGCTGTGGGGCGTCGGCCTGGCGGACAAGGACAGCGCCGGGCTGCTGCAGGCGCTGCTGGCGGCCGAAGACATCTCCACCGGTTCACGGCCCGAGCGCGGCCTCTGAGACCACCGCCGGTCCACCGCCGTGCGCGGTACCGCAAGCCGGTGCGCGAGCGCGCGCAGGCGCCGCTCGTCAACTCAGCTGCAAGCTCAGCACCACGCCCGCCAGCGGCCCGACCTTCAGCGTCACCTTGCCGCGCGCGTCGGCTTTCACCGGCCGGCCCGACGGTTGCTCGACCCATTTGCCCGCAGGCAGCGACAGCGAGGTTTCCACCGGGCCATTGCCGCGGTTGATGGCCACGAGGGCGTGCTCGCCGCTGCCCTCGTCGCTGCGCAGGTGCACCAGCAAGCCGAGCAGGTCGTTGCTGACCAGCGTTTCGACGCTGCCGGTGCGCAACACCGGCACAGCGTCGCGGATGGCGATGCAGCGCTTGTAGTGGGCGAACAGGTCTTCGTCGAACGCGACCGTGTCGGGTGGCTCGCGCCGGCTGCCGTCGGGGGCACTCGCTTCGGCGTCGTGGCTCAGCTCGCGCCACAACATCGGCTTGCGGCAGCACGGGTCGTTGGCGCCCCACAGGCCTGCTTCGTCGCCCATGTAGACCATCGGCGCGCCCAGGTACGCCATCTGGAACAGCACGAACAGCTTGTGCAGCGCGCGCGCATGCGCGTCGGGCTTGCGCGCGTCGAGCGCAGGCACCCGCGAGTCGCGCGGGTGGTAGGCCTCGTCGAAGCGGCGGTAGTCGAGCTTGTCGCGGTTGACGGCGTGCGAGGCCAGGCGCGCCGTGTCGTGGCTGCCGAACAGGTTTTGCATCACCGGCGCCACGCAGGGCGGGTAGGCGTGGCGCAACTCGGCGAGCTTCTGGTCGAACTCGGTGGCGGTGATGCGCTGCTCGTCGCGGAAGAAAAACTCGTCGCACGCGAACGCAAAGTTGTAGTTCATCACCGCGTCGAACTCGTCGCCCTGCAAGTAGGGCGTGTTGAACTCGACATCGCGGATGTTCTCGGCCACCAGGTAGGCCTGCGGGTTGACCTGCTTGACCAGCGTTCGCCAGCCCTTCCAGAAGCCGTGCGGCAGGCACGGCGCCACGTCGAGCCGCCAGCCGTCGATGCCGCGGGACACATCGCCTTGCGGCGCCATCCAGCGGCGTGTGACCGCGTTGATGTAGGCCAGCGGGCCTTCGGCGAGCGTGCCGTTCTCTTGCCGCAACTCGGGCAGCGTGGCGTGGCCGCGCCACGATTCGTACTGAAAGCCATCCGGGTCGTCACGCCACGAGGTGACCTTGAACCAGCTGCGAAATCGCGACTTGCGCTGGTGCTTGATCAGATCGAGAAACGCCCAGTGGCGCACGCCCACGTGGTTGAACACGCCGTCGAAGATGACGCGCATGCCGCGCGCATGCGCCTGCGCGATCAACTTGAGCATCAGCCGGTCGGCGCTGGTCCAGACCCAGGTGGCCGGGTCGTCGGGCACCTCCAGCGCCATCAGCGCGCGGTCGCCCGACGGGTCGGGGCCGAAGTGCACATCGACGTGGTGCAGCGTGGCCGCGTCGTACTTGTGGTGCGAGGGCGCGTCGAACACGGGGTTGAGGTAGATCGCAGTCACACCCAACTCCTGCAGGTAAGGCAGCCGCTGCAGGATGCCGGCGATGTCGCCGCCGTAGCGCCGGTCGGGCAGGTTGTCCATCAGCGCCTTGCCGCTGGCGCGCTCCCAGGGTTGCAGCGCGTACCAGTCGCTCGACCAAGGGTGCGTGCGCCAGCCGGGGTGCAGCGCACCGCCGTGCAGCGAGCCGTTCAGGCTGTCGGGCGTGGGGTCGTTGCTGGGGTCGCCGTTGCAGAAACGTTCGGGAAAGATCTGATACCAGACCGCGTGGCGCGCCCACCCAGGTGTGAAGTCTTCCGTTGCCTTGCCCGTCATGGCCGCTTGTCCAACGTCAACTGATCGTTGTCGCGCTTCATCTGAAAGCGCGTGAGGAAGCTGTTGCCCAGCAGCACCTGGTCCATCTGCGCCGGCAGCACGGTGGCGTCGACGTTGTAGACCTGCACGTCGCCCACGCGCACCACGTCGAGCGTGACGCGGTGCACCGGCACCTGGCCGTTGGCGGTGTTGCTCATGCCGCGCTGGCCTTGGCGGTAGGGCAGGCCGATGCTGTCGGCCGTTGCCTGGCTCATCGCGATGTGCGTCGCGCCGGTGTCCACGATGAAGCGCACCGACTTGCCGTTGATTGAGCCAGTGGTGGTGAAGTGCCCGCCGCTGCCCGCCGTCAGCACGATCTGCGAGCCGCCGCCCGCGCTGGCCGCGCCGCCCAGGTTGACCTGCGCGGCACCCATGCGCAAGGTGACTCGTTTGCCGGCCACCTGCACCGTGGCGTCAGCGCCGCTCACCGCGAGCAGCTTGACGCCTTGCACCGTGCTGCCCACCGCGACGGTGCGCGGCGTGCCGTCGATCACCAGCAGAGCCTTGTCGCCCAGGCTGCCGCTCATCGAGACGGTTTGTGCGGCCGCCGAGCCGACGACCGAGAAAGCGACGCAGCAGACCGCGAGAAGCCGGCGCGCCGCAAAGGCCACCGGCCCATTCGCTCCGAGCCGGCCCACGCGCATTCACCGTCAGAAGCTGTGAATGGACCCAGCGCGCCCGAGCGGGCCGCCAAGACGGTGCCAATCAAGGCGCAAAGCACAGCCGTAGCTCGGGCTACGGCGAGCATTTGCAACGCCGAGTGGCGCCGTCTTGGCGGGACGAGCGGGTGTGCGGGGTTCGTTCACAGCTTCTTTAGTCCCGGAAGTTGTCGAACGAGAGCGGCGCGTCGGCGATGTCCTTGCGGATCAGCGCCATCGCGGCCTGCAGGTCGTCGCGTTTGGCGCCGGTCACGCGCACCGTGTCGCCCTGGATCGAGGCCTGCACCTTCAGCTTGCTCTGCTTGAGGGCGGTCTGGATCTTCTTGGCCGTGTCGCTGTCGATGCCGCTTTTGACGACCAGCACCTGCTTCACCTTGTCGCCGCCGATCTTCTCGATCTTGGCGCTGCGGTCGATGAAACGCGCATCGACGCTGCGCTTGGTGAGTTTGGCGATCAGGATGTCCATCACCTGGCCGATCTGGAAGTCGCTGTCGGCCCACACCGTCAACTCCTTCTCCTTCAGCTCGACCTTGGCCGACGAACCTTTGAAGTCGAAGCGCGTGCCGATTTCCTTCGCCGTCTGGTCAACGGCGTTCTTGACCTCGACCAGGTTCGGGTCGAGCACGGTGTCAAAGCTGGGCATGTGCGGATTGTCACCCCAAGCCGCGCGCCGCGACACCGAATGGATCAAAATTCGAAGATGACACAGCCCCCACGTCGCTTTGCTCCTGCCCCCCGAGGGGGTGGTCAGTGGCTTCGGGCGGCCGGGCGCCACTGACATGCAAGTCGAGTCGGCCGTCAGCTTGAAACCCTACAACACCTTCGGCCTGCCGGCGGTGGCGCAGACGCTCGTGCGCATCGCCAGCGACGCCGACGTGCGCCGCGTCGTGGACGACCCGACATTCGGCCGCGCGCCGAAGTTCGTGCTGGGCGGCGGCAGCAACATCGTGCTCACGCGCGACATGCCGCAGGTGGTGCTGAAGGTCGAGGTGCGCGGCATGCGGCTGGTCGAAGAGCGGCCCGACGCGTGGATCGTCGAAGCCGGCGCCGGCGAAGACTGGCACGCCCTCGTCGCCTGGACGTTGGCGCAGGGCTGGCCGGGGCTCGAAAACCTGGCGCTGATCCCCGGCACGGTGGGCGCCGCGCCGGTGCAGAACATCGGCGCGTACGGGCTGGAGTTGCAAGACCGTTTCGAGAGTCTCGATGCGGTCGACCTGGTCACTGGCCGCAGCGTCACGCTGCACCCGCAGATCTGCGCCTTCGGCTACCGCGACAGCGTCTTCAAGCACTCGCTCGCCGGCCGCAGCGTGATCACGCGCGTGCGCTTCCGTCTGCCGCGGCCGTGGAGGCCGGTGCTGGGCTACCTCGACATTGAACGCAAGATGACCGAGACCGGCACAGCCGCGCCGAGCGCGCAGCAACTGTTCGACTGGGTCTGCGCCATCCGCCGCGCCAAGCTGCCCGACCCGGCGCTGATCGGCAACGCCGGCAGCTTCTTCAAGAACCCGCTCGTCACGCCCGAACAATGCCGCGACATCATCGGCCGCGACCCGACCGTGGTGCACTACCCGCTGCCCGACGGCACCATCAAGCTCGCCGCCGGCTGGATGATCGACGCCTGCGGCTGGAAGGGCAAGAGCGTCGGCCAGGCCGGCGTCTACGAAAAGCAGGCGCTCGTGCTGGTCAACCGCGGCGGCGCCATCGGCTCCGAGGTGATGACGCTGGCGCGCGCGATTCAGGAGAGTGTTTACGGCCGCTTCGGCATCCGCCTGGAGCCCGAGCCGGTGGTGGTGTGAAGCCCAGCTTCAAAGGATCAAAGGAGATCGAGATGGCACAGTGGCGCAAGAAATCATCCTCCAACGAGGTCTACACGCTTGAGGAGATCGAGGCCCGGCTGAAGGCCGAACTGCCGCACTGGTACTTCGAGGACGGCTGGATCCGCCGCAAGTACAAGACCACCGGCTGGAAGAGCACGCTGATGGTCGTCAACACCGTCGGCCACTTGGCCGAAGCGGCGTGGCACCACCCCGACCTGACGGTGAGCTACGCCTTCGTCACCGTCAAGCTCAACAACCACGAGGCCAAGGGCATCACCGACAAGGACTTTGCCTTGGCGCAAAAGATTGAAGAGGTGGTGATGTGGCAGCCGGGGAAGGAGGAGGGGGCGGTGTTGGAGGGGACGCCGGATGACCCGCGGTTCAAGTACTTGAAGTATGAGTAGCGCCCAAAGCGTTCGAGGCAAGCGGGGGCGTCAAGCGTCCGCTTGACTGCTCATCAAGCCGGATGGTCACCTGCCTTTTGAGCGGCGAGGCGTGGGGGTTCCTCCGAGAGGAACTGAAGTCGCATTGCTTTCGCATGGCTGCACCGGCTCCTCTTCTTCCGAGTGGTCCGGACCGTCGATGAGGCGTGCAGGTTCGTCTGCAAACACGATCTGCAATCCTCGAACGAGACACCGTGCCTGCGCGGTCTAACGTTCGAATTCAGCGGCGGTCGGAGGCCGACCGCTGGGGTTGGGCTGCACCGAGTTGCGTACCGGATCGCATTGGCTCAAAGCGACCACGAGCCCCAGAACACCAAGCCGGAGCAGAGGAGCCAGAAGCTCCAGTGTCCGAGAAGCAGATAGTCAGCCGCCTTGCGTTTGAGGGCGAGCAACTGAACCAGCCATGAAACGGCCCAAAGGAGATAGATGACAGCCACACCCCAGGCAATGCCTCGCGCCGGAGAGAGCTGGTTTGTGAACGCAAGAAGGTAAAGGACAAGGCTCAACGCCAACAAGTCAACCGACACCAGCTGAAAGGCGCACATCGCCTGTACCCAGTTTCGACTCAACACAGCGATGTTGGCCGGAGGAGTGGCCCCAGCAATGACTTTTCGCGGCTCAATGCTGAGCGACTGTCGAACACCGCCAGTCATGTGGGCCGCAAAGGCCAGTAGCGTCAATCCGCATGCCGCCGCGATCGGGTAGTTCATCGTTGATCGTACCAATCTGCTCTGTGCAACCGAGTTTGTCGTTTAGCTCGAGACCTGCGATGGCGACACGCTTTGGACGTGCGGCCTGACGCCGGAGCTTACCGGCCGGCCGGTTCAACGGGTCGGGCCACATTGCGCAGTGCCTGCCGTAACGGGTCAGCTTGAGCGAGGAGTTAGCCTCGCGGACGACGGCGGTGTGGCGGCTCACTGCGATCAAAGCTTGAGCGCGATGATGATTTCGCCGTCAATGTTGACATCACCAGTCGGGCTGAACCCGACGTGCTGATAGAACGGCCCAGGGTTGTCCGGCCCCAAAGCGTAGCTGGTGAGAAGTGTCTCGGCGCCCTCAGCACGCACAATCTCGACTACTTTTGCAATGATTGCGCGACCGTACCCGCGGCCCTGGTAGCGGCGGTCGACGATCAGTTTCCACAGGTACCATGGCCCGATGATCTCTGGTGGGTTGGGTGGCACGTTCCAGCTAAGCATCACGAACCCAACTGCAAGCTCCGCATCAAAGACGGCTCTATACCAAGGCTTGCCTTCGGGCACTTCGCGTGCCTCCTCAAGAGCCTCAGAGACGCTACCGACGTAGGGTTCTTGCTCAGGAGCAAGCGTGACGGCGAGAACAGCCTCGAGGGTCTGCTCATCCACCTCTCGAAAGACGACATTGGGTGACACTGGTAGTTCCTTCTACGTGATACCGGCCGCATAGGCCCGCTCCCCCGACCGGCTAGGGTGGATTCTGCGAGGCCTAACGTTTGAGTTAATCGGTACCGTCAGGCGTCTGCTTGAACGAAGGGTTGGGCGTCTCGTGCACGACGCGCTACTTGCCTGCAACTGCAAGCACCGCCTTCGGATTTGTGCTGGCAATTGCCAGTAGCGTCCGTGCGGCACCACTCGGTTGCTTGCGTCCTTGCTCCCAGCCCTGCAAGGTGCGAACCGATACACCCATGAGTACGGCGAACTGCGATTGAGACAGGCCTGTTTTCTTTCTGGCCTCGATCACGGGCGATGAAACCACCTGAACCTGGCCGGCCTTCATTTCCCGCACCGACTGCAGGAGCTCGGCCGCGAGGTCGCGTTTGGCTTCATAGGCAGCCAGTTCAGCCTTGGTGAGGGGTCTATTCTTCAAGGGCACGGCGAATCTCCTTCAACTTGGGGCCGGTGAGGTTGTCAGTCTTTGCCTTTGCGTACAGCGTGAGCAAGACGACTTCACCTTCTGAGGTACGAGTGAAGTAGATGACCCGCACGCCGCCCGACTTGCCCGAACCTGCTCTTCCCCAACGGACTTTCCGTATGCCGCCGGACTCGGGCACGACATCTCCAGCGGTAGGGCGCTCAGCTATGTACGCCGCGAAGGCACCGCGTTCTTCTTCGGTCCAGTAGAGAGGCCACTGGCGCTGGAACAGCAGCGTTTCGACAACGGTGAGCATCGTGAGACTATACGCCTCGGGCGCATAGTCGTCCAGCTCTTGCTCAAGACGCCCAACGTTTGAGTTAAGCGGTGCCGTCAGGCGTCCGCTCGAACGAAGGGTTGGGCGTCACACCCGCAAAGCGGTCGTGAAGTCTTCGGGCGAAACCTCAGCTTGGCGAAGAACACCTGCCAGAGTGCCGACCTTC
>LGRD01000001.1 GCA_001263235.1 Methylibium sp. NZG
CGGGCGGGCGGGCGGGCGGGCCGCGAGACCGAGCACCGCAGCGCAGTCGGCTGTACCCAGCCGACCGACCCAGCATGAGCCCCCGCCGAATACCGCCCGCCGCGAGCCGCTCAGCCGCCGACGGTCAACTGGAACGCCAACGCAACACCACAGCGTCAACAGAACGAAAGCGGCATGACCTCCGCCCCACCCCTCCCCCGCTGGGCCGACCTGATCCTGCTGCCGATCATCAACCTGATGGTCGCGATGCTGGCCGCCGCGGTCGTGGTGGCACTCGTCGGGCAAGACCCGTTGCAGGTGCTCAGCGTGCTGGTGCAAGGCGCGTTCGGCACGCCGCGCGGCTTGAGCTACACGCTGTATTACGCCACCACCTTCATCTTCACCGGCCTCGCCGTCGCGGTGGCCTTTCATGGCGGGCTGTTCAACATCGGTGGTGAAGGCCAGGCCGTGCTGGGCGGGCTCGGCACCGGGCTCGTCGGCATCTGGCTGTCGCACACGCAACCGGCCTGGGTGGTGCTGCCGCTGATGCTGCTGGCCGGCGCGGCCTTCGGCATGGTGTGGGCGGCGGTGCCGGGGTACCTGCAGGCGTACCGCGGCAGCCACATCGTCATCACGACGATCATGTTCAACTTTCTCGCCAGCAGCTTGCTCGTGTACCTGCTCGTCAACCACCTCAAGCCGCCGGGGCTGATGGCGGTGGAGACCGAGCCGTTCGGCCCCGGCGCGTTGCTGCCCGGCGCACAGCAGGCGCTGGGGTGGCTCAGCATCGCGTGGCCCAACTCGCCGCTGAACCTGAGCCTGCTGATTGCGCTTGCTGCGGCCGTGGGCGTGTACCTGCTGTTGTGGCGCACGCGTGCGGGCTACGGGCTGCGTGCGGTGGGCTCGAGCCCGAGTGCGGCGGCCTACGCCGGCATCAGCCCGCAGCGCCAGATCGTGTTCTCGATGGGCCTGTCGGGCGCGCTCGCGGGCATGGTGGGCATGAACGAGATTGCCGGCGTCAACCACAAGCTGTTGCTCGACTTCATCAACGGCGCCGGCTTCACCGGCATCGCGGTGGCGCTGATGGGACGCAACCACCCGGTGGGCATCGTGCTGGCGAGCGTGTTGTTCGGCGCGCTGTTCCAGGGCGGGGCGGAGGTGAGCTTCGAGGTGCGCGGCTTCAGCCGCGACATGGTGGTGATGCTGCAGGGCTTCATCGTGCTCTTCTCGGGCGCGATGGCGTATGTGATTGCACCGCACGTGGGCCGGCTCGTGGCGTGGCTGGGCGTCCGGTTGTCGCGGGGCACGGTGGCATCGGCCGCGACCGGAGGCCCGAATGGATGACGCGCTGCTCGGCGCGCTGCTCGCGTCCACACTGCGGGTGGCCACACCGCTCATGTTGTGCGCACTCGCGGGCTTGATCGCCGAGCGGGCCGGCGTGATCGACATCGGCCTGGAAGGCAAGATGCTGTTCGCCGCATTCGCCGCCGGAGCGGCCGGCGCGGCGTGGGGCTCGACCACGCTGGCGCTGGGTGCGGCGATGCTCGTGACCATCGCACTCTCATGGCTGCACGGCTGGGCCTGCGTCAGCCATCGCGGCGACCAGGTGGTCTCGGGCGTGGCCGTCAACATCATCGCGGTCGGGCTCACCGCGGTGCTGGGCATCGCGTGGTTTGCGCAAGGCGGGCAGACGCCGCCGGTGACGGCCGAGGTGCGCTTGCAAGCCATCGCACCCGGCGCCGCCGAGGCGTTGCGCGGCGTGCCGTGGCTCGGCCCGCTGCTTGGCGACGGCTTGCTCAGCCACAACATCATGGTCTACCTCGCCATCGCGCTGGTGCCCGCAGTGTGGTGGCTGCTCTACCGCACCCGCTTCGGCCTGCGCCTGCGCGCGGTCGGCGAGAACCCGCACATGGTGGACGCGGCCGGCGTGTCCGTCATCAAACTGCGCTATGCCGCGCTCACGCTCAACGGCGTGCTGTGCAGCCTGGCCGGCAGCTACCTGGTGCTGGCGCAGAACGCCTCGTTCGTGCCCAACATGACCGCCGGCCGCGGCTTCATGGCGCTGGCGGCGATGATCTTCGGCAAGTGGCACCCGGTCGGCGCGTTCTGGGCCTGTTTGCTGTTCGGCTTTCTCGACGCGGTGGCCATTCGTTTGCAGGGTGTCAAGCTGCCCGGCATCGGCGAAGTGCCGGTGCAGGCGATCCAGGCGCTGCCGTATTTGCTGACGGTGATCCTGCTGGCCGGGTTCATCGGCAAGACGACGGCGCCGCAGGCGTTGGGCAAGCCGTATTTGAAGGAGCGGTGAGTTTGATGATGAAAGAGCCTCGGAAAGCGCGCTGCGTGCAGATCGAATTCGTGACCGCCCGATGAGCCAGACCGATCCACTCACAGCCGACCTGGAGCGCCTGCTCACGGCCGCGCGCGCCGCGCGCGAGCGCGCCTATGCGCCGTACTCGAGGTTCCTCGTCGGCGCCGCGGTGCTCGACGACCAGGGCCGCGTGCACGCTGGCTGCAATGTCGAGAACGCTGCGTATCCGCAAGGCGTGTGCGCCGAAGCCGGCGCCTTGAGCGCGATGGTGCTGGCCGGCAGCACGCACGTGCGCGCGCTGGTGGTCGTCGGTGCCGGGCCGGCGTGGGTGACGCCTTGCGGTGGCTGCCGGCAGAAGCTGCGCGAGTTCGCGGCGCCTGACACGCCGGTGATCGTGGCGAATGAAGTTGAGGTGCAGGCGCGCTTCACGCTGGCACAACTGCTGCCGCAGAGCTTTGGCCCGGAGCACTTGGAGCGTGCTTGACAACCGACCCCGTGCATCGGCTGGAACGCCGCTTCATCATCGTCAGCGGCCTGCCCGCGAGCGGCAAATCGGCCGTCGCACGGGCACTCGCGCAGGCGCTGCGAGTGGAGCTGCTGGACAAGGATGAATTTCTGGAGTCACGCTTCGAGCAGTGCGGTATCGGCGACGCAGCGCACCGCCGGCAACTGAGCGTTGAAGCCGATGCCGCGTTTCGCCGGCGGGCCGAGCGATCGCCGGCCGCGGTGCTCGCGTCGTGGTGGAAGCACCCGCTGTCGCTGGCGGACTCGGGCACGCCCAGCACTTGGTTGGCCGCGCTGCCAGGCACGAAGGTGGAGGTGCATTGCGAGTGCAGCGCGGACCTGGCAGCGGCACGCTTCATGGCCCGAGCGCGCCACCCTGGCCACCTCGACACACGATGGACGCACGCCGGACTGGTGGCGGCGTTTGCGCCGCTGGCCTCGTTCGGGCCGATGGGCTTCGGTGCCGTGATTCGGCTGGCGACCGACGTTGCCTGGGACGCCGGCACGCTGGCGGCCCAAGTGGCCTCCGCACTTGCTACCGGGGCCAGCGCCAACCCAGCATCCAACAACGAGCGGGCATGATGCAAGTTCGCCATCCCCGGACACCCCGATGAGCCAGTCCATTTCCTCGCCCTCCCCCGCGATGGCGCAACTGCACAGCCTTGCACCTGGCGCGTGCCCGCGCATCGCCATCGTCCTGGGCTCGGGCTGGGGTGGCGCCACGGCTCACATCAGCGGCGCTCAACGCATCGCCTACACCGACCTGCCCGGCTTCCCGCAACCCGGCGTCGGCGGCCACTCGGGGGAGTTGTGGCTCGGCCATATCGGCCCGCACGAGGTGGCGGTGATGAGCGGGCGCCAGCACGCCTACGAAACCGGTGCGGTGGATGGCATGAAGCTGCCGCTGCGCACGCTGCGCGAACTCGGCTGCGAGGTGCTGGTGCAGACCAACGCCGCCGGCAGCACCGACGCTGCGATTCGCCCCGGCAGCCTGATGCTGGTGGCCGACCACCTGAACCTGCCGCAGCGTTCACCGCTGGTGGGCGAGGCAGGTGCCGAGCGCTTCGTCGGCATGGCGAACGCCTACGACGCGGCGCTGCGGGCTGGCGCGCACGCGGTGGCACGCGAGCGCGGCACGGTGCTGCACGAGGGTGTGTACGCCTGGTTCCTCGGCCCGCAGTTCGAGACGCCGGCCGAGATCCGCATGGCGCAGCGGCTGGGCGCGCAGGCGGTGGGCATGAGCACGGTGCCCGAAACGATCCTCGCGCGCCACGCCGGCATGCGCGTGCTGGCGATCTCGCTCATCACCAACATGGCAGCGGGGTTGTCGGACGAAGACTTGAGCCACGCGCACACACTGGCGCAGGCCGGTGCTGCAAGTGAAGCGGCTGGCGCGCTGCTGGCGGCGATCATCGCGGGCGTCGAGCTTCCCGCCTCGCGCGGGGTGCCTAGCGCAACGTCCTTGTGAATCGCCTCACCACGCGCCTCACCACGCGCCTCACCAACCTCACCCTGCGACCCGAGCGATGACCTCACCCGACACACTGCCAACCGCCGCGCGCACCGCGCTGGCTTGCCTGGACCTGACCAGCCTGAACGACGCTACCGGCGAGGCCGACGTGGCGAAGCTGTGCGAACGCGCGCAGGGCCCGCAAGGGTCGGTGGCGGCCGTGTGCGTCTGGCCGCGCTTCGCGGCGTTCGCGCGTGCGCGGTTGCCGGCGCACATCGGCGTGGCGGCGGTGGCGAACTTTCCCGACGGCAGCGCCGACGTGGCGCGCGCGGTGCGAGATGCGTCAGAGATCGTGCAGGCCGGCGCGCAGGAGGTCGATGTGGTGCTGCCGTTCGCTGCGTTGATGGCGGGCGATGCGAGCGCCGCGGCGACGCTGCTGCAAGCGGTGCGGCGCGCGTGCGACGGGCTGACGCTGAAGGTGATCCTGGAGACCGGCGTGCTGGCCGATGCGGCGCTGATCGCCACCGCCAGCCGCATCGCGCTCGACGCCGGTGCCGACTTCCTGAAAACCAGCACCGGCAAGACGCCCATCAGCGCCACGCCGCAGGCTGCGCGCGTGATGCTCCAGGCGATTGCGCAGGCGTCGCCACCGACATCGGGGCGGGTCGGCTTCAAGGCCTCGGGCGGCATTCGCACGGTGGCCGATGCGGCCGTCTACATCGCGCTGTGCGCAGAATTGCTGGGCCTGCAGGCGGCGGCGCCGGCACGCTTTCGCATCGGCGCGAGCAGCTTGCTGAACGACATCGAAGCGGTGTTGGGCGGGCAAGGTGCCGGCACGAGCGGCGCGCCGGGAAGCTACTGAGCTGAACCGATCTGGCTCGATCGCCACCGCCATGCTCGCGCAAGAAATCATCCGCCACAAGCGCGACCGCGGCACCTTGAGCGCAGCGCAGATCGATGCTTTCGTGGGCGGCCTCGTCGACGGCTCATGGAGCGAGGGGCAGGCCGCGGCGCTGGCGATGGCGGTCTGCTTGAACGGCATGACGAAGGCCGAGACGGTGGCGCTGACGCGAGCGATGACGCACTCCGGCGAGGTGCTCGACTGGGCCGGGGCGAACCTGCCCGGCCCGCTGCTCGACAAGCACTCCACCGGCGGCGTGGGCGACAAGGTGAGCCTGCTGCTGGCCCCCATCGTCGCGGCCTGCGGCGGCTTCGTGCCGATGATCTCGGGCCGTGGCCTGGGGCACACCGGCGGCACGCTCGACAAGCTCGACAGCATCCCGGGCTACCAGACCGCAGCCGACGTGTCGCGCCTGCGCGGCGCGTTGCGCACCGCCGGCTGCGCGATCGTCGGGCAAACGGCGGCGCTGGCGCCGGCCGACCGCCGGCTCTACGCCGTGCGCGACGTGACGGCGACGGTCGAGTCGGTGCCGCTGATCGTGGCCAGCATCCTGTCGAAGAAGCTCGCCGCCGGGCTGCACGGCCTGGTGATGGACGTGAAGACCGGCAACGGCGCGTTCGCCGCCGAGATCGGCATGGCGCAGCAACTGGCAAGTTCGATCGTGCAGGTGGCCCAAGGCGCGGGCCTGCCCACACGCGCTTGGATCACCGACATGAACCAGGTGCTCGGCCATGCGTGCGGCAACGCCGTCGAGGTGCTTGAGGCCGTCGAGTTCTTGCAAGGCACGCGGCGCGACCGGCGCTTGCTGGACGTGACGCGTACCTTGAGCGCCGAACTGATGACGCTGGGCAAACTGGCGCATGACAGCGACGCCGCCCTCGCCCGCGTGGACGAAGCCCTCGCCAGCGGCGCGGCGCTGGAGCACTTTGCGCGCATGGTGGCAGCGCTCGGCGGCCCCGCTGATTTTTGCGATCACCCGGCGCGGCATCTGGCCGGCGCGCCAGTGCAGCGGCCGGTGCTCGCGCCGCGCGGCGGCTGGGTGCTGTGCATGGCCACGCGCGACATTGGCTTGGCCGTGATCGAACTCGGCGGCGGCCGTCGTCGCACAGGCGATGCCGTGGACGCGCGTGTCGGCTTCTCGGCCGTGGCCGGCATCGGCCAGCGCGTGGAGCGCGGCGAGCCGCTGGCCTGGGTGCATGCCGCCGGCGCCGTGGCTGCCGAGCAGGCCGGCACCACACTGCTCGGGCTGATCGAGCTCGGCGACGAGCCACCCCCCGCGCCGCCGGTGCTGCTGGAGCGGATCGGCGGTTGAAGCGGCCGCCGGGGTGGCTCGGAACGGCAGGGCACCGCACCGCAGCGCGGCCGCCGCCGGCTCAGGTTTTTCAGAACCCCACGTCACGAACATCCTGCTGTGTCGGTGTGGACGGCCGCCCTATCTTTCGGATGTGTTTCAACCCCGATGGAGCTCTTGACCATGAAAGTTCTGTTCGAATCCCGAGACCCTCAGGCCGCCGAACTCCGCGAGCTGGCCGAGCGCCGAACCAGCTTCGTGATGCGCCGCCTGGGTTGGCTGGTGCCCAGCGCCAGGGTGCAGATGTCGGACGTGAACGGCCCGCGCGGCGGCGTGGACAAGCGCTGCCAGGTGGAGCTCAAGACCGAGAGCGCAGGCACCGTCGTCATCACCTCGTTGGCGCGCGATTGGCGCAGCGCGCTGGACAGCGCGCTGATGCGCGCGGCCCGCGCCTTGGTGCGCATGTGGCGGCGCGGCCGCCAGCGCGACCAGGCGCAGCGTGCGCCCCGCAACGCGCCCGCCCTGACGCTTCGCCAGCACCGTGCGCTCGCATGGAACACCAAAGACGTTTCCTGAAAGGAAAGATGACCATGCGCCACTACCCCAAAAACAGCCCGCAAGCCGCGGCCCGCATCGTGGCACTCGCCCTGCTGGCCGACGGCCACGTCTGCAAACGCGAACTCCAGTTGCTCGACCAGGCCGGTGCGCACGAGCAGCTGGGCCTCACGCGGCAGGAGCTGCACACCGTGGTTCAGACCTTCTGCGAAGACCTGCTCATCGCTGCCCAGCTTTCGTGGGACACCGCCTGCCGCGTTGACGCGGCGACCATGGCCGAGATGATGGCCGAGGTGGACGACCCGGCGCTGTGGAGCAAGGTCATGCACCTGTGCGGCGAGGTGATCGACTCCGACGGCCACGTGTCGGACGGCGAATCCATCGTGATCCGCGCGGCGTCCGAGCACTCGCAGCGCCAGGCGCCGTACTGGGCACTGCATGCCCGGGAGTCGCAGGCGATGGCGGCCTGACCACGCGGTGCGACCGGCCGTGTTGCGGAGCACGCTCCGCAGTACGGCGCGCAAGGTCGCTCGGGTATGCTCGCACGCGATGCCGTGGCAGCCGCACCGGCGCTGCTGCCCACCCGAGACCGCCCCATGACCTTGCGCGCCGCCATCGCCGCCTCCATGGCCTACGACACCATCATGGTGTTCGAAGGCAAATTTACCGACCACATCCTCCCGGACCAGATCCACAAGATCAACCTGTCGTTCCTGTCCCCGCGCATGCGGCGTGAGTACGGCGGCTGTGCCGGCAACATTGCCTACAACTACAAGCTGATCGGCGGCGAGCCGGTGCCCATGGGCATGGTGGGCGACGACTTCGGCCCCTACCGCGAGCACTACAAGCGCTGCGGCATCGACGACAGCTGCCTGCCCGAGGCGAAGGACTCGTACACCGCGCAGTGCTTCATCGTCACCGACCTGCACAACAACCAGCTCGCCGGGTTTCACCCCGGCGCGATGGGGCTGTCGGCGCAGATTCCGCTCTCGCAGGCCGGCACGGTGGCCTGCGGCATCGTCGGCCCCGACCCGAAGGACGCGATGCAGTTGCACACGCAGCAGATGGCCGACGCCAAGCTGCCGTTCATCCTCGACCCGGGCCAAAACATCCTGCTCTTCGACGGGCCTGAGCTGCTGGCGTTGATCGAACGCGCGCCGGTGCTGGTGTGCAACGACTACGAGGCCGAGCTGATCGCCGACAAGACCGGCCTGTCGCTGACCGAGCTGGCCCAACGCGTGCCGGCGCTGATCGTGACGCTCGGCGCCGAAGGCTCGATCGTGCGCGAGCGCGGCACCGAAACGCGCGTCGCGCCCGTGCCCGCCCAGGCCGTGAAAGACCCGACCGGCTGCGGCGACGCCTACCGCGCCGGCCTGCTGCTGGCGCTCGCCAAGGGCGTGCCGCTCATCCAAGGAGCGCAACTCGGCAGCGTGCTCGGCTCGATCAAGATCGCGGTCCAGGGTTGCCAGAACCACCAGCCCACGCTGGCGGAGATTCGCGCGCTGTACGAGGCTCACTACGGCGCATGGCCGTTTTGAAGGCAAGCCGATGAGCGCATCGCCCATCGGCGTGTTGGTGGTCGGCAGCCTCAATGTCGACCTGGTTGTGCGGGCACCGCGCCAGCCTCGCCCCGGCGAAACGCTGATCGGCGACGGCTTTGCCACCGACCAGGGCGGCAAAGGCGCCAACCAGGCGGTGGCCGCGGCGCGCATGGGCGTGCGGGTGGCGATGATCGGCCGCGTCGGCGACGACGACCACGGCCGGCGCATGACGGCTGCGCTGGCGCGCGAGGGCATCGATATCGGCGCGGTCAGCACCGACGACGCGCTGCCGACCGGCGTGGCGGCCATCGTCGTGTCGCACGACGGCGAGAACAGCATCGTCGTCGTGCCGGGCGCCAACCACGCGCTCGGCTTGCAGCACATCGACGCGGCGGCCGCGCGCCTGACGGTGGCGCACGTCGTCGTCGCACAGCTCGAGGTGCCGACCGCCGCCGTCTTTCATGCGCTGCGACTTGCACGCAGCGCCGGTGCCGTCACGCTGCTGAATGCCGCACCCGCGGCCGCGCCCGCAGCCGCACCCTCAGCCGCACTAACGCCCGAACAACTGCAAAGCGTCAACTGGCTCGTCGTCAACGAAGGCGAGGCCGCCACGCTGCTGGGCACGCCGGTGGTCGAGATGTCGCAGGCCCGCGCCGCCGCGCGCGCGCTGCTGGGCTGGGGGCCGGGCGACGTGGTCGTCACCGTCGGCGCCCGCGGGCTGGTGCACGCCAATGCGGCCGGCGTGACGCACCACGCCGCCAGCGCCGTGAAGGCGGTGGACACCACCGGCGCCGGCGACACTTTCGTCGGCGTGCTGGCCGCCGCGCTCGCGCAGGGCCTGTCGGCCGACGAAGCACTGCGCCGCGGCCAGGCCGCCGCGGCGATTGCCGTCACACGGCGCGGCGCGCAGTCGGCGATGCCGAGTGCGGACGAGGTGGCCGCCGCACTGGCCGATCTGCGGCCACCGATTCACTGACGTCTCGTGAAGCAGCTCGTTCTTGAAGGCGGTTGCCTTTGCGGCCGGATCCGGTTTCGAGCCACCGGCCAGCCGGCTCGGCCGCACACCTGCTCGTGCGCGAGCTGTCGCCGGCACTCGGGCTCCCTCACGCTGACCTGGGTGGAGTTTCCGGCCCCCCATGTCCAATGGATCGGCCCGGGTGGCGCACCCGCCACGTGGCGTTCTTCGCCGTACTCAAGCCGTGCCTTCTGCAACGCCTGCGGAAGCACCGTCGGCGCGATCGACGACGAGCCGACCGTCGCGTTGGCGACCGGCGCGTTCGACAAGCCGCACCTCAACGCGCTGGCTCCCACCCATCACTCGTACACCTCGCGCAGGCCGCGTTGGTGGCATGTCCGGTCTGACTACGAAGCGCTTGGCGCAGACACCGCCGCCGGGCAACCCGTCCTCGGCGCCTTGCCACGATGAAAATCCTGTTCGACACCGACCCCGGCATCGACGACGCGATGGCGCTGCTGATGCTCGCGCGCGACCCGCGGGCCGAACTCGTCGGCATCACCACCGTGTTCGGCAACGCGCCGATCGCGACCACCACCGCGAACGCCCTGGCGCTGTGCGAGCACTTCGGCATCGACGCGCCGGTCTCGCGCGGCGCGGCACAGGCGCTGGCGCTGCCGCCGCGCGGCTTCCCGGAAGACATCCACGGCCGCGATGGGCTGGGCAACGTCGGCCTGCCGGCGGCGCGGGTGCGCGGCGTCGAGGCGTTGCCCGCGCCCGAGTTCATCAGCGCGCTGGCACGCCGCCATTCGGGCGAGCTGACGCTGGTGGCTGTCGGCCCGCTGACCAACCTGGCGCTGGCGCTGCAGTTCGACCCCGGCCTGCCGCAGCACGTGAAGCAGGTGGTGGTGATGGGCGGTGCGTTCGGCCTGCGCGGCCACGGCGGCAACGTGACGCCGGTGGCCGAGGCCAACATCTTCAACGACCCGCATGCTGCCGACCGCGTGTTCACCACGGCCTGGCCGGTCACGCTGGTCGGGCTGGACGTGACGCACGAGGTGCTGATGCACACCGGCTACCTCGACGCGCTCGGGCGCGACGGCGGCAATGAGGGCCGCTTCATCCGCGATATCACGCACTGCTACGAGGCCTTCTACAACGCGCGCACCGGCGGCGGCATCTTCTCGCACGACGCGAGCGCGGTGGCGTGCGCGCTCGACCCGTCTGCCTTCACGTTGCGGCGCGGCGCCGTGCGCGTGGTCACCGAGGGGCTGGCGCTCGGGCAGACGATCCAGTCGCCGCTGGGCTTGAAGTTCGGTTCGACCGACTGGCACGGGCACCCCGCTCAATCGGTTTGTGTCGACGTTGACGCGCCGCGGTTGCTGGCCGAATTCAGCGCGCTGTTCGTGCGCTGATCGAGCCGCACCGACCGCCGCGCGGCATCAGCGCTGCGGCATGTCCTTGACGGAATAGCCCAGGCTCACCGTCGCATCGGCCGGGATCGGCGGCATGGAGTCGTTCCAGCGCAGCCAGTCTTCGCGCATGCGGGCCAGGCGCTCGCCGTCGCGCCCGGCGTGGTTGGCGCGCTCGCGTTCGTCGGCGTCGATGTCGAACAGGTACTCGTGGCCATCGACCTGCAGGTACTTCCAGCGGCCGTGGCGGAGTGCGCGCTGGCCGCGGTGGTTCATGCGCCAGTGCAACACGCGCTCGAACTCGGGCGCGCCGCGCAGCACGTCCATCAGCGACACGCCGTCGAGCGGATGGTCGGCCGCGGCCGACACGCCGGCCGCGGCCAGCACCGTGGCGGTCCAGTCCATCGTCATGCAGTGCTGCGCGCTCACGCACCCGGGTGCGATGACCGCCGGCCACTGCGCGATCCACGGCACGCGGATACCGCCTTCGGTCAGGTCCATCTTGCCGCCCACCAGCGGCCAGTTGTCGGAGAAGCGCTCGCCGCCGTTGTCGCTGGTGAAGATCACCAAGGTGTTCTCAAGCACCCCCCGCACCGCCAGCGCCGCCAGCACGCGGCCGATGCCTTCGTCCATGTGGTGGATCATGCGGTGGTAGGTGTGGATGTTGCCGCCGTGCAGGTGGAACAGGTTGTCGCGCACCTCGGCGGCCAGCGCGGCGTCGTCGCGCGTCTCCCACGGCCAGTGCGGTGCGGTGTAGTGCAGGCTGAGCAGGAAGGGCGCGCTGCCGCCCGCACGTTTGTCGGCCATGCGTTCGATGAAGTCGACCGCGCGTTGCGAGATGAGGTCGGTGAGGTAGCCGGTGTCGTGCACTTCCTCATCGCCCTGCCACAGGTCGTGCGCACCGCTGCTGGCGCAGTGGCTGAAGTAGTCCACACCGCCCGACATCGGGCCGAAGAACTCGTCATAACCCGAGCGCAGCGGGCCGAAGTGCGGCGGGTAGCCCAGGTGCCACTTGCCGACCAGCGCGGTGCGGTAGCCGGCCGCGCGCAGCAGCGACGGCAGGCTCGGGTGCTCGAGTGGCAGGCCCAGCGTGGCGCTGCCGCGCGAGCGGCTGTTGATCGGCTCCTCGGCCGCACCGCGCAGCCGGTACTGGTAGCGCCCGGTCATCAGCGCAAAGCGCGTGGGCGAACAGACCGGCGAGTTCGAGTAACCCTGCGTGAAGCGGATGCCGCGCGCCGCCATTGCATCGAGCACCGGCGACACCGCACCGAATGCCGCCGGCCGGCCGCCGTAGCAGCCGAGGTCGGCGTAACCGAGGTCGTCGGCGACGATGAAGACGATGTTGGGGCGCTGCGCGGCCGTGGTGCGCGCCATGTTCACATGGCGTAGGTCGACGCGAGCACCGCCGGCGCCACCGCATCCCGCGACTCTTCGAGCACGGTCACGCGCCACAGGGTGCGCGCGTCGTTCGGGTCGATCAGCGTGGCCGAGTGCAGCAGCGCGGCGTTGTCCCACACCACGATGTCGCCGACGCCGTACTTGAAGCTCAGCTGGTACCCGGCCTGCGTCGAATGCGCCGCGAGTTCGTCGAGCAGGCTGCGCGCTTCGTCGTCGGGCATGCCGACGATGCCGAACGAGCTGCCCGACACCGCATACAGCGACTTGCGCCCGGTGACCGGGTGCGGCCGTGCGATGCGGTGCGTGATGACCGGCATCTTCGCCTTCTGCTCGGCGCTGAGCACCGAGGCGGCGGTGCGGCTGCTCTCGTTCACGTCGTGGCGGTTGCCGTACTGGTGCACGGCCATCAGCGGGTCGATACGCTTCTTCATCGCATCGGGCAGGTCGTCGTACGCGGCCTGCTGGTTGGCAAACAAGGTGTCGCCGCCGACCTGGGGCACAACGCGCGAGTACAGCGTGGTCGCACGGGCCGGCACCTGCAGGTACGAATAGTCGGTGTGAAAGTACGAGCCGGCGTCCTGCAGGCCGGTCGGTTGGCCGGCGACCTTCACGTTCGACAGGATCAGGATGTTCGCGTCGTCCGGGTGATGGAACTGGTCGATCACGTGCGGCTGTGGCGGCCCGAAGCGGCGCGCGAACGCCAGGAACTGCGTGGCGGTGAGGCGTTGGTTGCGCAGCGCCAGCACCTGGTTCGCATAGAAGGCCTGTTCGAGTTCCTTGAAGGTGGCATCAGACAGCGGCTGCGACAGATCGACGTCGAAGGTCTCGACGCCGAACAGCGGGGACAGGGGTTTGAAAGTGGCCATGAGAGGGAGAGGCAGTGAAGTCGAACTCAGCCTTTGTGGTGCACCTTCTGCAAGCCGTAGACCTCGGTGGCCAACCCCTCGTGCCGCGCCTTCAACTGCAGCGACAGGAACTGCGAGTAGTGCCGGCTCTGGTGCAGGTTGCCGCCGTGGAACCACAGCGCCGCTTGCTGCGTGGGCTTCCACATGTTGCGCAACTCGCCTTCCCACGGCCCCGGGTCTTTCGTGGTGCCTGAGCCGAGGCCCCAGCACTTGCCCACCTTGTCGGCCACTTCTTTGGAGATGAGCTGCGCGGCCCAGCCGTTCATCGAGCCGTAGCCGGTGGCGTAGACGATCAGGTCGGCCGGCAGTTCGGTGCCGTCGGCGAAGCTGATCGAGTTCGCATTGATGCGCTCGACCTGCGCACGGCTCTTGAGCTTGATCTTGCCGTCGGCCACCAGCTCGGACGCGCCCACGTCGATGTAGTAGCCCGAGCCGCGGCGCAGGTACTTCATGAACAGGCCCGATTCGTCGTCGCCAAAGTCGAGCATGAAGCCGGCTTTCTCGAGCCGCGCGTACAGGTCGGCGTCGCGCTTCTTCATCTCGTCGTACACCGGCACCTGGAAGGTGTGCATGATCTTGTACGGGACGGAGGCAAAGATCAGGTCGGCCTTGTGGTGGTCGATGCCGTTCTTGACCGCGTCCTCGGAGTACAGCCCACCGAGCGCCAGGTCCATCAGCGAGTCCGACTTGGCGATGTGCGTGCTCGTGCGCTGCACCATCGTCACGTCGGCGCCGTGCTCCCACAGCGCGGCGCAGATGTCGTGCGCGGAGTTGTTGGAGCCGATCACGACCACCTTCTTGCCGCGGTATTTGTCGGGCCCCGGGTGTTGGCTGGAGTGGTGCTGCTCGCCCTTGAAGTTCTCGGCGCCGGGGAACGTCGGGATGTTGGGCACCGCGGACATGCCGGTGGCCAGCACGAGTTGCTTCGGCTTCAACGTGATCGTCTTGCCGCCGCGTTCGACCTGCACCGTCCACGCTTGCGTCTTCTCATCGAACGTCGCGCTCTTGCAGGTGGTCTGCGTCCAGTAGTTCAGCTCCATGACCTTGGTGTACATCTCGAGCCAGTCGCCGATCTTGTCCTTCGGCGCGAACACAGGCCAGTGGTCGGGGAAGGGCAGGTACGGCAGGTGGTCGTACCACACCGGGTCGTGCAGGCACAGGCTCTTGTAGCGCTTGCGCCAGGAGTCGCCGGGTTTGTCGTTCTTCTCGACGATCAGCGTGGGCACACCGAGGCGGCGCAAGCGCGCGCCGAGCGCAATGCCGCCCTGCCCGCCGCCGACGATCAGCACGTAAGGCTGTGTCGTGTCGCCGAAGCCGGCCTCTTCGGCCTGACGCTTCTCCAGCCAGCTCTGGCGCCCGGGCTGCACGCCGTGCTCCACGCCCTTGGGCCGCGCGCCGCCCTTGGGTTCTTCATGGCCCTTCAGCTCGACCATCGTGGTCAGCAGCGTCCAGCACTTGTCGCCCTTCAGCCGCAACTGCCCGCGCCCGCGCGACACGCCGGTCTCGAAGGTGAACCACGCTTCGGTGACGCCGCCGGCTTCGGTGGCGTCGCCCTCGATCTGCCAGTTCGCAGGCTTCGTGCTGGCGAGCGTGGCCTTCAGCATCGCTTCGATCTGCGCCTTGCCCTCCATCGTCTTGATGTTCCAGGTGAAGCTCACCAGGTCGCGCCAATAACAGTCGTCGTCGAACAGCGCCAGCGCGCCGGCGATGTCGCCCTTCTCCAGCGCCGCGCCCAGGCCGGCGAGCCAGCCCTTGACGGACTGGGTGTGGGGGTTGGTCAGTTCGGTCATGGGGGGAAGTCTCCGCGTTCAGGTGTTGATACGGGTCCGGACCTCAGGGGGGCCCGGCGCGAAGGAGAGAGGGAAACGCCGCACAGCGTGCGCCCGATCGGCTCCGGCGTCATGCGGGATTGCACGAGTGGTTGCCGCCTTGCATCTGCTGTCTTATCAGGGCGGTGACTGCCTGCACCAGCGCGACTGGAAGAGGCTCCACCGTTGGTCGGATGGATCGCAAACCATCGTCGGCCACTTCACCCACCACAAGGAGACACGAGACATGGCACAGATGTTCAGGAAAGTGTTGGTAGCCTCCATCGGCCTGGGGCTGACGGGCAGCCTGTTGGCTGCGGCACCGACCGTGACGACGGAGGACGTGGTCGACAAGCTCGATTCACCCTGGGACATGGCCTTCATGAAGGACGGCACCATGTTCTTCACCGAGAAGTGCAAAGGGCTTTCGGTCCGAACGGCAGCGGGCGCCATCAACAAGCTGCACGGCGTCGGCGCGACCACCGGCTATTCGTCGGCAAGCGCTGATCTGTTTTGCGACGGCCAGGCCGGCATGATGGGCGTGGCGATCGACCCGCAGTTCGCCACCAACCGCTTCATCTACGTCTACTCCAGCTCCAAACTCAACGACAAGCTGGGCAACCGGGTGATGCGCTTCAAGCTCAACGACGCGATGACGGCGGTGTCGGACCGCACCGATATCGTCGCCGACATCGGCTACAAGCCCAAGGCCAGCAAGCACCCGTTCGGCGGCCCCGGCGCGCACAACGGCGGCCGCATCCGTTTCAGCCCTGGCGATGGCTACCTTTACGTGACGACGGGCGACAACCACCTCGGCATCGGCCCGCAGGGGCCGACCTACATCGGCGGCAAGGTGCTGCGTGTTGATCGCGACGGCAAGCCGGCCGCAGACAACAAGCCGCCGGCCGGCTTCGACCCGCGCGTGTTCACCTACGGGCACCGCAACCCGCAGGGCATCGCCTTCCGCCCTGGCGACAACCGCCCGTTCACCGCCGAGAACGGCCCGTGGCACAGCGATGAAGTGACCGCACTCGTCAACGGCGGCAACGCCGGCTGGGACCCGCGACCCAACGTAGGCGGCCGCAAGGACTGCCCCGACGACTACTGCGGCTACTCGCCCAACCAGATGGGCGCGATGGAGCCGAAGAAGCGCGCCGCCTTCATGCCGATGACCGACCTCAAGACCTACCCGAAGGCGATGAAGCCGGCGTTCAACAACAAGGGGCTGTCGCAGGGGATGTTCTGCAACACCTTCTTGTCGGGCGCGCAGTGGAAGGACTGGAACGGCCAGATGGTGGTCGGCTATGCCGGCATCGGCATTCACGGCACGACCGTGGGCAACCGGCTCGACCTGCTGAAGGTCAGCGCCGATGGCTCGTCTGCCACCAAGACCGACTTCCCGTGGCCGACGGTGGCCGGCCGCTTCCGCGCCTGTGAAACCGGCACCGATGGCAACCTGTACGTCGCACTCGAAGACCAGGGCAAGATCATCCGCGTGAAGCCGCAGTAAAGCACCGAGCGGACGCGCCGCCCTCCGATGGCGATGGCGGCGCGTTTGTCTCTTGCCCGAAGAAGGAGACCCGTTTGCGAACCACACTTCTATGGATGGCATTGATCGGCTTGTGGGGCAGCGCAGCGCCGGTGCAGGCAGACCAAGACCTCGCGATGAAGAAGAACTGCTCCGCCTGCCACTACGTCGACAAGCGCAAGTACGGGCCGAGCTTTCAGCAGATCGCTGCCAAGTACGCCGACCAGAAGAACGCAGAGGCCTTGCTCGCCAAGAAAATCAGGCGTGGCGGCACCGGCGTTTGGGGCCAGGACGTGATGCCCCCGCAACCGCAGGTGTCGGCCGCCGAAGCGCGCACGCTCGCGACTTACGTGCTGTCGGTGAAGTGACGCTTCGGTGCCTGCAAGGCGGCTCATGACCCGAGCGATGGACGTGCTGCGACCGGTGGCATGACGATGACGCCGATGGCTGCTTGCCGAACCCTGCTGGCGATCGCCTGGGTCGCCGCTGCGGTGCCTGCACGCGGCCAGGACTTTCACTACGTCGAGCCCGGCGTTGCCGCATGTGGAGCGCCTCCGGTGGCCAGCGCCGCACCGCCGAAAGCGGTGTCGCCGGGCGTTCCCGTGCCGGGCCGCATCAGCGTCTCGTGCGGGTTCGACCAAGGCTCCTACACCGTGAGCCTGAGCTCGACCGACCCCGGCGCGACGTTCGCGCCGAAGACCTTCCTCGTCAACTTCGGCCGCATTGCCGGCAACGGGGCCTATGCCGTCACGTTCTCGACGGTCGGCATGCACAGCCTCTCGACGACCATCACCTCGAACATGGGCAGCCCGGCGGTGGCCGGGCAGTTCGTCAGCCCGGCCAATCGGTTCAACGTCGTGAATCGTTGAAGGGTCGCCGCCGGCGACCGCCCGCAAGGACCGGAAGCCCTGACTGCGCCGATCGCCCAGACCCATCCAGCGCCCTTGCAAGGTCGGGCCGGGACAGGCCCACGCGCGGTTCGGGTCGGCCCGGTGGCGGGCCCCAGCGGCGTGCGCCCACAATCAATCCCCACCCTTCCGAAGAAACCGCTGACCATGACTTGCAAGCGACTCGCCGCCTTGTTGCTCTCCATTCTTACGGTCGGGCTCGCGGCCTGCGGCGGCGGGGGTGGGGATGCGCCGGCACCGGCGCCCGCGCCTGCGCCTGCGGCCAGCATCACCGCCCAGCCCACCGACCAGAGCGTCGTCGAAGGCAGCAGCGCCAGCTTCAGCGTGACCGCGGCCGCGGCCACCGGCTACCAGTGGCAGCGCAGCACCGACGGCGGCACCAGCTTCGCGCCGCTGGCCGGTGCCACCGCCAACACCTACTCGACGCCGGCCACGGCGCTGGCCGACAACGGGCAGCAGTTCCGCGTGGTGGTGTCGGGCGCCGGTGGCAACGCCACCAGCTCGGCGGCCACGCTGACCGTGACGGCCACCGCGGTGGCGCCGACCATCGGCGTGCAGCCGGCCGACCAGTCCGTCACCGAAGGGCAGAACGCGCAGTTCAGCGTCACCGCCAGCGGCACGGCGCTGGGCTACCAGTGGCAGCTCAGCACCGATGGCGGCGCCACGTTCAGCAACGCCACCGGGGCCAGCGCCACCACGGCCACGCTCACCCGCGCCGCGGTGGCGCTGGCAGACGACGGGCAGCGCTTCCGGGTGGTGGTGAGCAACACGCTCGGCACGCTCACCAGCAATTCGGCGATGCTGGTGGTGACGCCGGCACCCGTGGCGCCTGCGTTCAGCGCGCAGCCGGCCAGCACCTCGGTGGTCGAAGGCCAGAGCGCCGGCTTCACGGTCGCCGCCACCGGCACGCCCGCGCCGACCCTGCAATGGCAAACCAGCACCAACAGCGGCGGCACCTGGGCCGACGTGGCCGGCGCCACCGCCGCCGCGTACAGCTTCGGCCCTACTGCACTGGCCGACAACGGTCGGCAGTTCCGCGCCGTGGCCACCAATGGCACGGGCACGCTCGCCAGCAACGCCGCCACGCTCACCGTCACACCCGCTCCGGCCGCGCCGGGGTTCAGCACGCAGCCGGCCAGCGTGTCGGTGCTCGAGCGCCAGAACGCCGCGCTGACGGTGGCCGCCACCGGCACGCCCACGCCCACGCTGCAGTGGCAGCTCAGCACCGACGGCGGCACGACCTGGACCAACATCAACGGCGCGACCGACGCGCGCCTGGACATCGTGCGGCCGGCGCTTGCCGACAACGGCCGCCGCTACCGCGCGCTGGCCAGCAACGCCAGCGGCTCGACCCCCAGCAATGCGGCCGTGCTGACGGTGGCGGCCGTGGTGCCGCGCTTCGCCTATGTGGCCGACGAAAGCGGCAGCAACATCTCCACCTACGCGCTCGACGCGGCCACGGGCCGTTTGAACCTGGTGGGCCGGGTCGCCACGTTTCCTTCGCCCCGCTCGGTCACGCTGGACCCCACGAGGCGCTACGCCTACGCGGTGGAGCCCCTGTTCAACTTCGTGCTGCAGTTCGCCGTGGGCGCCGACGGCCGGCTCACGCAGATGGTGCCCCACCTGGTTCCCACCGGCGCGGCGCCGCTGTCCATCTCCATCGACCCCTCGGGCCGCTACGCCTATGTCGCCAACTCGAACGGCAACTCGATCTCGCAGTACGTGATCGGTGCCAGCGGAGGCCTGACGCCGATGGCGAGCGCCACGGTCGCGGCGGGCACGAAGCCGAGTTCCGTCGTCATCGACGCCGCCGGTCGTTTTGCCTACGTGGCCAACGAGGACAGCAACAACGTCTCGCAGTACCGGCTCGGCGCGGACGGCGCGCTCACGCCGTTGGCGAGCGCGACGGTCGCGGCCGGCGCGGGCGCCCATGCCGTGGCGGTCGATCCGACGGGCCGCTATGCGTTTGTTGCCAACAAGCTCGCCGGCAGCGTCTCGCAGTACACGATCGGGGCCGGCGGCTCGCTGACCGCGATGTCGCCGGCCACGGTGGCGGCCGGTGCCGACCCGTTTGCACTCACCATCGATCCCGCGGGCGCGCGCCTGTACGTCGCCAACCGCGGCAGCAGCGACGTGTCGCAGTACGACATCGGCGCCGGGGGCGCGCTGGTGCCGATGGCCACCGCCACGGTCGCGGCTTTCGGAAACCCGAATGGCATCACGGTCGATCCGTCGGGGCTTTACGCCTATGTCGCCACGGGCGGCAGCGGCCAGGTTCATCAATTCACCGTCGGTGCCGGTGGGGGCTTGGTCGCGATTGCCCCTTCCGCTGTGAATGCAGGATATGGACTCTCGTCCATCGCCATCAGCGGCGGCAGCGCAGCGCTGCAGGTCGTGCCCAAGTTTGCCTACGCCACCAACTCAGGCAGCAACGACGTCAGCCAGTACGCCATCGGCACCGGCGGCTCGCTGACGCCGCTCGCGGTGGCCTCCGTCGCGGCAGGCACCAACGCCAATGACGTGGCCTTGGACCCGGCCGGCCGCTTTGCCTACGTGGCCAACTTCGACAGCAACAACATCTCGCAGTACACGGTCGGCGCCGATGGCGGGCTGACGCCGCTGGCCACGGCCACGGTGGCGTCTGCCAACAACCCCATCGCCATTGCCATCCACCCGTCGGGGCGGTTTCTCTACACGGCCAGCTTCAATGCTGCCTCTGTCCTGCAATACACCATCGGCACCAACGGAGCACTCACGCCGCTGGGTAGCGTGGTGCCGACGGGTGGGAGCTTCCCGTACGCCATCACGATCGACCCGTCGGGCCGCTACGCCTACGTGGCCAACCGCGGCGCCGACACGGTGTCGCAGTTCACCATCAACAACCAAGGCGAGATGACGCCGATGACGCCGGCCACGGTGACCGCTGGCACGAGCCCGCAATCGGTGACGGTGGACCTGTCGGGGCGCTACGCCTACGTCGCCAACGGGACGAGCGGCAATCTGTCGCAGTACCTGATCGGCGCCAATGGTGCGCTGACGCCGATGGCCGTGCCGACCGTGGCGTCGGGCGCCAACGCGTTCTCGGTGGCGATCGACCCGCGCGGCCGATACGCCTACGTGGCCAACCGCGATGGCCTCAACCCGGCGACGGTGACGCAGTACGCGCTCGGCGCTGGCGGCGAGCTGACCCCACTGACGCCCGCGTTCCTGACCACCGGCGGCTCGCCCAACGACGTCGCCATCGATCCTTCGGGCAATTTCGTCTACATCACGAACACGTTCACCAGCAGCATCCTGCTCTACTCGATCAGCGCTGGTGGTGCGCTGGCGCCGCAGGCGCCAGCCTCGGTCGGCGCGGGCTCGTCGACCCGCAACATCGTCATCACGGGCGCGTACCAGTAGCCCGGTTCACTGCACAAGGAGACACCATGTTCAAAGCCCTGCTGGTCGAAAAGGACGACGCCGGTTACCGCGCGAGCGTGAAAGACATAGCCGACGCGCAACTGCCCGAAGTCGCCGAAGGCGCGGTGACGGTGCGCATCGACTACTCCACCATCAACTACAAGGACGGCCTGGCGATCACCGGCAAGTCGCCGGTGGTGCGCAAGTTCCCGCTGGTGGCCGGCATCGACTTCGCGGGCGTCGTCGAAACCAGCCACCACGCCGCGTGGAGCCCCGGCGACAAGGTGGTGCTCAACGGCTGGGGCGTCGGCGAAAGCCACTCCGGCGGCCTGGCGCAGCGCGCGCGCGTGAAGGGCGATTGGCTGGTGGCGTTGCCCGACGGCTTGAGCACGCGCCAGGCCATGGCCATCGGCACGGCCGGCTACACCGCGATGCTGAGCGTGCTGGCGCTCGAAGGCCACGGCCTCACACCAGCGTCGGGCGATGTGCTCGTGACCGGTGCGAACGGCGGCGTGGGCAGCGTGGCGATTGCGCTGCTGTCCAGGCTCGGCTATCGCGTCGTCGCCTCCACCGGCCGGCCGGAAGCCGCCGACGCGCTGAAGCAACTCGGCGCCGCCGAAGTGATCGCACGCGACGAGCTCAGCGCACCGGGCAAACCGCTCGCCAAGGAGCGCTGGGCCGGCGTGGTCGACGCCGTGGGCAGCCACACGCTGGCCAACGCCTGTGCCGCCACCAAGCTGCGCGGCGCGGTGGCCGCCTGCGGGCTGGCGCAGGGCATGGACTTCCCGGCGTCAGTGGCGCCGTTCATCCTGCGCGGCATCACGCTCTACGGCATCGACAGCGTGATGGCGCCACTGGCCCTGCGCCGCCGCGCGTGGGAGCGGCTGGCGCGCGATCTGGACGCAGCCAAGCTGGAGGCGATGACGCGCGAGATCGGGCTGGCCGACGCCGTTGCTGCCGGCAGTGACATCCTGGCGGGCAAGGTCGCAGGGCGGCTGGTGGTGAATGTGAATGCGTGACCGACGCAGCGCCGGCAAGCCGAGCAGGCGCTGAGCCGCGCTCCGCCGAGCTCGCCGGCTACTTCGGTGCGGCTTCTTTGGGCATCGGCGCCGATGCCGCTGCGGGCAGCGGAGGCGCGCTCAAGCCTTGGGCCTGGATCGTCGCCACGCGCGCATTCATGTGCGGCACCTCGAATCTGATCAGGTCCATGGCCTTGTTGAACCGCTCGTCCTTCATGCGCACGTAGGTGTCGCGGTCCTTGATCCAGCCGTTCATGTAGTCGACGCACAGCGAGAACGCGCTGTCGCGCAGGATCTGCAAACCCTGCGTGCGCGCCATCAGCGGCGCGATGGCGGTGGCGACGCGGTCGTCGATGCCGCCGGCCAGCCGGGCAGGGCCGCCGGTGACCGGCGCGCTCAACTCAAGCTGCGCGGCCAGCGCCTTGGCGAAGGTCTCGCCCACATCGGGCGGCGGCTCGGCGCAGATCACGAGCTCGGAGTTGCCTTGCTCGTCCTTGCGGTGCGACATCAGCGCGAGGCGGCGGCTGGCCGTGGTGCTCAACACGCTGTCCTTGCTCAACCAGCGGTGGGCAAAGTCCTGGATCACCGGGTTCGTCGTGCGCGAGGCCAGCAGCGTCGTGCCGCAGCCTTGCATCGAAAACGCAAGCGTCAGCAGTGCCAGGGTGCGGCAAGTCGATGGCAGTTTCACGTCGGCCTCCATGCGGTGCAAGCGGGCATTGGAAGATAGGCGCCCGGCATCGAGCCGTCATCCTCTGCTTTGGTGAGGCACTGCGTTTGACGTACGCTTGCGCGGACTCTGCGGACTCTGCGGACACTCGACATGAATCTCATCGACTCCACCAGCCACCGCGTCTCGGGCGCAAACGCACACAGCCTCGCGCTGTTCGAGCAAGCCTCGCGCGAACTGCTGTGCCTGGTCGACGACCCCGTCGCTAGCGTCAACGCCGCCCTCGCGGCCAGCCCACAGATGACGATGGCGCACGTGCTGAAGGCCTGGATGCACCTGCTGGCCACCGAGCCCAAGTTGGTGCCGGTGGCGGTGGCTTGTCTCGACGCGGCCGACGCGCTCGACGCCGACGACCGCGAGCGCGCCCACATCAGCGCCGCCCGCGCGCTCGCACAAGGCCGCTGGCACGAGGCCGGCCTGCGGCTCGAAGACCTCAGCGCGCGCTGGCCGCTCGATGCGCTCGCGCTGCAGGCCGGCCACCAGATCGACTTCTTTCGAGGCGACTCGCGCATGCTGCGCGACCGCATCGCTCGCGCGCTGCCGGCGTGGGATTCGAGCGTGCCGGGCTGGCACGCGGTGCTGGGCATGCACGCCTTCGGTTTGGAGGAAACCAGCGACTACGCCGCGGCGCAATCGCAGGGTGAGCGCGCTGTGGCGCTGCAACCGCGCGACAGCTGGGCCTGGCACGCGGTGGCGCATGTGCACGAGATGCGCAATGCGGTGGGCGACGGCATCGCCTGGCTGGCGCCGAACCGCGCGGTGTGGTCTCGTGGCAGCCTGCTGGCCACGCACAACAGCTGGCACCTCGCGCTGTTCTACCTGGAGCAGGGCGACCACGACGCCGTGCTGCGCCTGTACGACGAGGCCATCGGCGGCACCGGATCAAGCGTGGTGCTGGACCTCGTGGACGCCAGCGCGATGCTGTGGCGCTTGCACTTGTGCGGCGTGGCGGTCGGTGACCGCTTCCAAGCCCTCGCCGACCGCTGGACCACCGCGTGGGCGCAGGCCGGCGGCCCCGGCCACTACGCCTTCAACGACCTGCACGCGATGATCGCCTTCGTCGGTGCCGACCGCGCGCCACTGCAGCAGCAGGTGATCGACGCTCAGGCGGCTGCGCTGGACAGCGGCCTCGACAACGCCGGCTTCACGCGCGACGTGGGGCAGGCCGCCACCTCGGCCATCCAGGCCTTCGGCCGCGGCGACCACGCGCGCGCGGTGAATCTGCTGCGTGGCGTGCGCAGCGTGGCGCACCGGTTCGGCGGCAGCCATGCGCAGCGCGACCTGCTGGACCTGACGCTGATCGAAGCCGCTGCACGCTCGGGCGAAAAGCCGCTGACCGCGGCACTGGCCGCAGAGCGGCTGGCGATGAGGCCGCGCAGTCCGCTGGCGCAGCAGTTGGCGGCCAGGTGCAGCGTGGTGGCGTGAAGCGGGTTGCTCCCTCCCCCCTTTGGGGAGAGGGTTGGGGTGAGGGGCGCGCGCGGGCATGGGGAGGCGTTGGCCCTCGGCCCTCACCCCCGCCCTCTCCCAGAGGGAGAGGGAGCCAAGCCCTCAGGTCGAGTCCAACGCCGCCAGCGCCCGCATCCGCGCATGCACATACGCGCCCTGCGGCACGTGCAGCAGGTCGGCAATGCGCCACAGCACGTGGCGTTCATGGTCGCTCAGGTGGCCGTCGGCCAGGGCCACACGCCACATGTGTTCGACCATGCGCAGCTTCTGCGGCATGTCGAAGCGGTCGTTGATGCGTGAGGTGAAGCTGAACAGGTCGGTCGCCTGCCCGGCGGCGGCTTCGGCCAGTTCGGCCAGGCGCTGGGCCTCGTCGTCGGCGAGTTCGAACTTGTCGCGCAGCGCGGCCAGCACCGCCTCGCGTTCGCCGGCATGAAAGCTGGTGTCGGCGCGCATCACCTCGACCAGCATCACCGCGGTGGCGAGTTGCAGCAGGTGCTCAGCACTCTGCGGGCTGGCCTGCGGCGCGGGGGCGACGAGGCTGTCGAACAGATCCTTCAGCGACTTGAGCATGGGTTCATCATGGCATGGCGCGCATCGCCCCGCTTGATGTGGGACGGTGGGCCGGGCCGGTGGCGCAGGCGCACGCTACGCCATCGCAATGTCGCCCGATTGGATGCGCCTGACGCCCTTGGCCGCCATCTGCTTCCACGCCGCGGCGACCGAGCCGTTCAGGTCGATGCCGCGCGTGGCGTCTTCGATCACGTAGGCCTCGAAGCCGGCCTTGCGCGCGTCCATCGCTGTCCACGCGACGCAGAAGTCGGTGGCGAGACCCGTGACGAACACGGTCTTGATGCCGCGTGCTTTCAGGTAGCCGGCCAGGCCGGTGGTGGTCTTGCGATCGGCTTCTTCGAAGGCGGAGTAGCTGTCCACGCCTTTGCGAAAACCCTTGCGGATGATGAGCTGCGCGGTCGGCAGCTTCAGGTCCTTGTGCAACGCGGCGTCGTCGGTGCCTTGCACGCAGTGGTCGGGCCACAGCACTTGCATGCCGTACTTCAGTGTCGTCGTTTCGAACGGCTTCTTGCCCGGGTAGGTGGTGGCAAACGACGCGTGGCCGGGGGTGTGCCAGTCCTGCGTGATGACGATGTTCTCGAACGCGGCCGAGATCTTGTTGATGACGGGCACCACCTCTTCGCCCTTGGCCACGGGCAGCGTGCCGCCGGTGACGAAGCAGTTCTGCACGTCGACCACGATCAGCGCGCTGTTGGCGGCGGGCTTGACCTTGCCCGCCGCCAGTGCGGGCAGCGGCAAAGCGGCGCTGAGGCCGACCAGCGTGAGGGAGTTCAGAAAGCTTCTGCGGTCTTGCGGTTTCATCGGAACAGCTCCTTCTGCGTTGGGGAGGTTGTCTTGTGGTGGGGCTCGATCTGCTCGCGGGCTCGGCAGCCGGATCGACACAGAGCCAAAGCAAACGGCGGGCCCGCGATTTCAGTCTATCGCCGCGCCAGCAGCGCTGCGCGTAACCGTGCGGGCGTCACCGGCACGGCCTTCATGCGCACGCCGACGGCGTCGTGGATTGCATTCAGGATCGCTGGCGCGGTAGCCACCAGCGCCGGCTCGCCCACGCCCTTGGCGCCCCAGGGGCCGAGCGGCTCGGGGTCTTCGACGAGGTGCACGGTGATCGGCGGCACATCGCCGAAGGTGGGAATCAGGTAGTCGTGCAGGTTGTCGGTCTGGCCGTTGATGTATTCCTCCATCAACGCCAGCCCGATGCCTTGCGCGATGCCGCCATGCACCTGGCCTTCGACCTGCGTCGGGTTGATGGCGCGGCCCACATCGTGCGCGGCGTGGATGTGCAGCAGCTTCACGGTGCCGAGTTCGATGTCCACTTCGAGTTCGGCGATCTGCGCGGCGAAGCCGTAGGTGGCGTACGGCACGCCTTGACCATCGGCGTCGAGCGGCACGGTGGGTGGGTCGAAGTAGCCGCTGCCGGTGAAGAGGTCGCCGTGCTCGTCGGCGGGCAGCGTGCGCAGGTCGAGGGTGTGGCGCGTGCCGGCCGACGCACCGGCACGGCCACCCGCGCCGCCAACGCCAACGCAAACGCAAACGCCACCGGCATCGACATCGGCCACGACGGCATGCAATTCACCGCCGACGAGGCTGAGCTGCACCTGCGCGCTCGGCACATCGCCCAGCCCCAGCGCGGCCAGCAGCTTGCCGCGCAGCTCGATGCCGGCCGCACGCACCGCATTGCCCGACACGAAGGTCTGGCGCGATGCCGACGACTTGCCGGCATCGGCCGTTCGGTCGGTGTCGCCCATCAGCTGCTCCACGCACGCCACCGGCAGCCCGACCGCATCGGCAAACATCTGCGGCATGACCGTCGCGGTGCCCTGGCCGATCTCTTGCGCGCCGTTGTAGAGGAAAAGGTCGGCGTCGCCACTTCGATTCAGTCGCAGGCTGCCGCGCATCGTCGATGGGTTGGCGATCACGGTGTTGCCGATGCCGTACCACATGCACGCGATGCCGGCGCCGCGGCGCACCGGGCTGCCGTTCAGTTGGGCCTGCGTGTTGTGCACGAGCGCGGCCTGCCTTGCGGCCGACCACGCCGGCCGCAGCGCATCGAGGCACGCTTGCAGCCCGACGCTGGCGTGCAGCACCTGGCCGGTCGGCGTGCTGTCGCCGGCGCGCAGCGCGTTGCGGTGGCGAAACTCCAGCGCGTCGATGCCGCTTTGTGCCGCCAGCTCGTCGATCAGCGTTTCGTTCAACAAGGTGGACTGCGGCACACCGAACCCACGGAACGCACCGGCCACGCTGTTGTGCGTGTGCACCGCGCGCGTCAGCGCCCGCACGTGGTCGAAGCGGTACGGGCCGCTCGCATGGATGGGCACGCGGTTGGCCACCGTCGGGCCCCAACTCGAATAGGCGCCGGTGTTGAAGTCGCCCTCGAAGTCGTACGCACTCAAGCGGCCTTGCGCGTCGCAGCCCATGCGCGCGCTCATGCGCGACGGGTGGCGCTTGGTGCTGGAGCGCATCGACTCGGGCCGGTCGTAGACCAGGCGCACCGGGCGCTTCAGCTTGAGCGCCGCGACCGCCAACAGCGGCTGCACCGACAAATCGAGCTTGCCGCCGAAGCCGCCGCCGATGGCCGACGGCACGATGTGCACCTGCTCCGGCGCCAGGCCGGTGATGTGCGCGATCTCGTCGCGGTCCATGTAGGGCGTTTGCGTGCAGGCGAAGATGCGCAGGCGCTGGATGGCCGGCGCACCCGGTGGCGAACCCGGCGGCACCTCGTGCACCAGCTCGGCGTAACCTGCTTCGGGCTCGATGTAGGCGTGCTCGACGTACGCGGTCTCGAAGCCGGCCGACGCGACGAGCGCCGACTGTTCGAGCGCCTGCTCGGGCGCGCCGCGCAGCACGCGGCCGCGGCACAGCACGTTGTCGGGGTAGCGCGCGTGGATCGCGTGGCCGCGCTCGGCGGCGGCCAGTGCGTCAGGCGAATCAGCGAAAGCGTCGAGCACGGTCCATTTGATCGGCAGGTCTCGATCGGTGATGGCCTGCACGGCTTGCGCGTCACCGACCAGCGCCAGCACCGCCTCGCCCCGAAAGCGCGCCACGCCGTCGGCCAGCACCGGCTGGTCGCGCAGGTGGGCAAAGATGGCGAATGCGTTGTGGGGCACGTCGGCCGCGGTGACCACATCGACGAGGCCGGGCCAGCGGGCCTTGAGGGCGCCGAAGTCGCCGAGCGCGAAGCGCGCGTGCGGGTGGGGCGAGCGCACGATGCGCATCGTGAGGCCGGTGGCCTCGGTGCCGGCCGCACCCTTCGACAAGCTCAGGGCGAACGGTGGGTTCGTGGCGGCGATGGTCGTGGCCGCCGTGCTCTTGGCGGCCGTGCTCTTGGCGGTCAGACCTGCGTTTGGATCATCGTTCGCCGCAGCACCCGCCTTCGCGTCATCGCTGCCTGGCGCGCGCGAGCGCAAGGCATGCGGCCACTCGTCGGCGCCGAACTTCTCATCGCCGCGCACTTTGCTCGGCGCGTCCAGGCGGGCCAGCCGTGCGCCAACAGCGCAGCCGGCGGCGGGCGCGTCGAGCGGCATCACCTGCCCCGCCGCCACAGCGAGCACCGCCTCGACGATCTTGCGATACCCGGTGCAGCGGCACAGCACGCCGCCCAGCGCATCGAGCACTTCGGCTTCGCTCGGTTGCGGGTTGGCGCGCAGCAGCGACTCGGCGCTCATCAACATGCCCGGCGTGCAGATGCCACATTGCGCCGCGCCGTGCGCGACGAAAGCCTGCTGCAGCGCCGACAACTCGCCGCCCGGCCCGGCCAGGCCCTCGACGGTGGTGACTGCGCGGCCCTCGCACTGGCCGACGGCGACGATGCAGGAGCACACCTGTTCGCCGTCGAGCAGCACGGTGCAGGCGCCGCAGTCGCCAGCGTGGCAGCCGATCTTGGTGCCGGTCAGGCCGAGCTCGTCGCGCAGCACGTCGGACAGGCGCTGCGCGCGGTCGGTGCTCACGTCGTGCGGGCGTTGGTTGACGGTGAAGCGGATCACTGAGGTGCCAACGTCTGGCGCTTTCTCGACGGCGAGTTGAGGGTCACGCAGGTTCATGGCTTACCCCGTCAGAAGTCATGGTTCCTCCTCCTGAAAAGGGCGAGGGCAAGGGCAGCGAGGCTGAGCCACACGCAATGCTGGTTCAAGGTAGCAGCCCTCACCCCTGCCCTCTCCCAGGGGGAGAGGGAGAAACACAGGCCAAGGCTCGCAAGGCACGGCGCAGCAAAGTGGCGGTCGCGTCGAGCCGGTAGGCGGCGCTGGCGCGCACGTCGGCGATGGGGGACAGTGGCGCGAGGTCCGAAGGGTCGATAGCCGTCCCAGCGAGCGCGAGCAGCGGCTGGCCCCGCAACCGCGCCTCCAGCGCCGGCAGGCGCTGCGCACGCGCCGAACAACTGCCGACCGCGGCGGCGAGTTGCGCAACGCGGCCTGAACCGTCAACGTCGGTATCCACGTCGATCACCACCGCCACCATCGTCACCGAGATCACCAGGTAGCGCCGCCCGCCGAGCTTCAAGAACACCGAACGCGCCCGCGCGCTGCGGCGCGGCACGTGCAGGCCGGTCACCAGCTCGTGCGGCGCGCGTGCGGTGCGGCGGTTGGCGAGCACGAACTCCGCCACCGGCATGCGGCGCTCACCAGCCTGGCTTTGCAGCAGCACCTGCGCATCGAGCGCCATCCACACCGGCGTGCCGTCGGCCGCGGGCGAGGCGTTGCACAGGTTGCCGGCAACGGTGCCGGTGTTCTGGATCTGCACGCCGCCGACTTCACGCGCGGCTTGCTTGAGTGCATCGAACAGCGGCGGCAAATCGGCGCGCAGCACGTCGGTCCAGGTGGTGGTGGCGCCAAAGGTCCAGCCGTGTTCGTCCTCGCGCACACCGCGCAGGCCGCCCACGCGCGTGAGGTCGATCCACGCGCCATCCATCGCGCGGCCGACGCGCGCCGGGTACACATCGGTGCCGCCGGCCAGCAGCGACCAGCCGCCAGCGGCGAGCAGGTCGGTCACTTGCGACAGCGAGGCGGGTTGTTCGAAACGGGCTGTGGCCATGGGGGAGCGTGTTGAGGTGGGCTGGGGTGCGGCGGCGTTGCGTTGATCTGGCGTTGATCTTGCGGCGTGCGTCGGGCGGATCGTGCGGTGTCGCGGGCCGGCTCAAACGCTCAAGTAGGCGCGCCGCACTTCTTCATTCGCAGACAGCTCCGCCATCGTCGCCGAATAGCGAATCTGCCCTTTCTCAAGCACATAAGCGCGGTCCGACACCAGCTCGGCGAAGTGCATGTTCTGCTCCGACAGCAGGATGCTGACGCCCTGGCTCTTCAACTCGACGATCGTCTGCGCCATTTGCTCGACGATGATCGGCGCGACGCCTTCCGAAGGTTCGTCGAGCAGCACGACGAACGGGTTGCCCATCAGCGAACGCGCGACGGTGAGCATCTGCTGCTCACCGCCGCTCATGCGGCCGCCGGGGCGCTGCGGCATTTCGCCGAGGTTGGGGAAGAGCTTGAACAAACGTTCTGGAGTCCACACCGGCGCCTCGCTGCCGTCGGGCCATCGGCGCGGCGGCTGGCGGCCGACGGCCAGGTTCTCCATCACCGTCAGGTCGGTGAAGATGCGCCGGTCCTCAGGCACGAACGCGAGACCCAGCGCCGCGGCCTGGTGCGGCTCGCTCTTGCTGATGTCGCGGCCCATGAAGTTCACGGCGCCGCGCCGCTTGGCGAGCATGCCCATCAGCGCCTTCAGCGTCGTGGACTTGCCCGCGCCATTGCGGCCCATCAGCGCGACGACCTCGCCGCGATGCACTTGCAGATCGACATCGAACAGAATTTGCGCGGCGCCGTACCAGGCGTTGAGGCCGCGGGCTTGGAGCAGCACGTCGGCGTGCGCCGTCGACGTGGCGGCCGAGACGGCAGGCGTTGCAATGATGGCCGTCACGCGCCCTCCTTCATGGCATTCGCTTTCTCGAAGGTCTTGCCGGTGCCGAAGTAGACCTCCTGCACCTTTGCATGGTCGCGAATCTCGGCCGGATTGCCCTCGGCGATGAGCCGCCCGCGCGCCAGCACGATGATGCGGTCGGCATACGCAAACACCACGTCCATGCTGTGCTCGGTGAACAGCACTGCCATGCCACGCTCGACCACGAGCTTTTTCGTCAGCGCCATCAAGTCGTTGCGCTCCTTGGGCGCCATGCCGGCGGTGGGCTCGTCCATCAACAGCAGCTTCGGGCCGTTGGCCATCGCAATCGCCAGCTCCACGCGCTTCACGTCGCCGTAGGCGAGCTCGCTGCACGGCCGGTCGGCCTGCGCGGCCATGCCGACTTGCGCCAGCAGCGCCAGCGCATCGTCCCGCCGGTGCGCCGCGGCGCGCCGCCACAGCGAGAAGATGCGACCGTCGGCCGAGAGCAACGCCATCTGCACGTTCTCGACCACCGTGAGCGAGGCAAACGTCTCGGCGATCTGAAACGTGCGCCCCACCCCGAGCCGCCATATCTCTCGAGGCTTGCGGCCGATCAACTCATGCCCCGCCAGCTTCACCGAACCGCCGTCGGCCGCGAGCTGCCCGTTGACCATGTTGAAGGTCGTCGTCTTGCCCGCGCCATTTGGGCCGATCAACGCCAGCAACTCGCCCGCGGCGACGCCGAAGCTCACGCCATCGACGGCCTTGATGCCGCCGAAGGTTTTGCCGAGGGCAGATACGTTGAGGAGGCTCATGTCGAATGAACTTTGGCTGTGCTGGTGATGATCGGCACACCCAGCGGTGAGGGACGCGAGCGGCGGGTAGGCAACTCCGCGAATGTCCTCCGGGCCGAAAAGAGCCTCGGCCCTCCCCCTTTACTTCGCTGCGTTGCCCACCCACCGCTCGCGTCCGGCGCAACGCATTTGGCCCTTGTCCCAAAGACAAACACCAGCGGCAAGATGGGTTCGGTGGGGCGTGTCGCGCAGCGAAGTAAAGGAGGAGGGCCGAGTCCTTTCTCGGCCCGGGGGACATTCGCGGAGTGGCATGCCCCGGCGGACCCATCTCGCGCGGTCGACGCGAACGGGCTGGCATCCTCACGACCCCGAACGAAACAGCCGAGGAGGCGCACCGCACCCCGCCTCATGCCGCCTCCTTCTTGGCGACCACACCAGAGTCCACCGCACGCCGCTCCGCACTCCGCCGCCCGTACACAACCTGCCGCACGAAGCCCGCAATCCCCTGCGGAAACAACAGCACCAGCAACAAGATGATGCCGCCCAGCATCGCGCGCCAGTAGTCGGTGTTGCGCGCCACCGTGTCGTGCAGCCAGGTGAACGTGACCGCGCCGACCACCGGCCCAGCGAGCGTTTGCACGCCGCCCAGCAGCACCATCACCAGGCCATCGACCGACTTGCTCACGTGCAGGCTGTCGGGCGAAATGCTGCCCTTGGAGAACGCGAACAGCGCGCCCGCGAGACCGGCGAACACACCGGCGATGACGAACGCGGCCCACTGCACGCGCTTCACGTCGATGCCGATCGCGTCGGCACGCAGGAACGAGTCGCGCCCCGCGCGCATCGCATACCCGAACGGCGAAAACAGCATGCGCCGCAGCAGCAGCACGCCTCCCACCACCAGCACGAGCGTGAGGTAGTAGTAGCTGCGCTTGTCGCTCAACCACTCGGCCGGCCAGACGCCGGTGAGGCCGTTGCTGCCGCCGGTGAAGCCGTCCCACTGGTAGACGACGGCCCAGGCGATCTGCGCGAAGGCCAAGGTCAACATCGCCAGGTACACGCCCGACAGCCGCACGGCGAACCAACCGAACAACAGTGCGCCGATGGCAGCCACCAGCGGCGCCATCACCAGCGCCGCCTCCATCGGCAGGCCAAGTGCGCGCACCAGCAGCGCCGCGCCATAGGCACCGAGCCCGAAGTAAGCCGCATGCCCGAACGAATGCATGCCCGCCGGCCCCATGATGAAATGCAGGCTGGTGGCAAACAGCGCGGCGATCAGCAGGTCGATCATCAACACCGTGAGGTAGGGCGACTGAACGCTGATGATCGGCAGCACCGCGAGCAGCACCAACAGCGCCGCACCACTCCACAGCACGAGCTTGTCGGCCGGCCGCAGCGGCTCTTCCACTGTGCCCGCGTGCCGGCTCGGCGCCTGCGCGCGGCCGAGCAGGCCCCAGGGCCGCACGATGAGCACTGCAGCCATCACCAGAAACTCCACCACCAGCGTGAGCTTGGAGAACGACAGGCTCACGCCCATCACTTCCACCAGCCCGATGGCGATGCACACCGCCTTGATCTCTGCGATGAGCAGCGCCGCGACGAACGCGCCGGGGATCGAGCCCATGCCACCCACCACCACCACGACGAAGGCCGCGCCGATGGTCACCAGGTCCATCTCCAAGTTGGCCGGCTCGCGCGGCAACTGCAGCGCCCCACCCAGCCCGGCCAGAAAGGCGCCGAGCGCAAACACGCTGGTGAACAGCCACGCCTGATTGACGCCGAGCGCACTGACCATCTCGCGGTCCTGCGTGGCCGCGCGCACCAGCGTGCCCCAGCGCGTGCGCGTGAGCAGCAGCCACAGCAGCCCCAGCACCACAGGGCCGACGACGATCAGGAAGAGGTCGTACTGCGGGAACTGCCGGCCGAGGATCATCACCGACCCCGCCAACCCCGGCGCACGCGGGCCCAACAATTCTTCGGGCCCCCAGAACCACAATACCGCATCCTTGATGACCAGCACCAACGCAAACGTCGCCAGCAACTGGAACAACTCCGGCGCGTGGTAAATGCGCCGCAGCAGCAGAACCTCGACCAGCGCGCCCAGCACCCCCACCGCCACCGCCGCCAGCAGCAGCGACGGCCAGAAGCCGATGCTGGGCCCGAGCCGTTCGACCAACGAGTAGGCCGTGTAGATGCCCACCATGTAGAACGACCCGTGCGCAAAGTTGACGATGCGCGTGACGCCGAAGATCAGCGACAGGCCCGCTGCGACGAGGAACAGCGAGGATGCGCCGGCCAGGCCGTTGAGGAGTTGGACGAGGAGGGCGGAGAGGGTCACGGCGCAGCTCCGTTCACGTCGCCGCCTTGCGGCTTCGGCGCCTGCGTCTTACCTTCGGGGAAGGCGGGGCAATGACTGGAGCAGCCGCATCGCCGTTTTCATCGGTGAGCTCTAGCAATGGCTCGACGGGGGTCGCCGGCAGCTGTGACGGTCGATTTCGACTGTCCTCGAGTTCGGAACTGTGCCAGTGCTCATGAAGCTCGCTCTCGAGCCACTCTGTGAGTTGGAGGCAGTACTCGTAGGACTCCAGGAAGTATGGGATGTCTACAGGTAAAGGCCGACCAACCTTGGCTTGAGCGTGAGAGCCGGACTTGCGGGCGTATGTGTCGTTAGCAGTGCCGCGGTTGTGAATGAAGATGTCCCGCGTTGCCTTGATTTCGATGTATCTGTGAAAGGCGGGGCACTCCAACAGATTGATTGACAGTAGGGAATCGAAGGATTCGGCGAACTCGTTAGGGGACTTGTATGAAAGGTCGTTAAGAAGCGCGTCTGTCGCTCGAAGATGAATGTCCTCGAGGGTTTGTGCTTCAAGCACAAGTTGAAGTGAAACGGTTCGCTTTGCCCCCAGCTTCTGCGGGTACCTTGTAATCACCGTGCGAACCACATCTCCGAGGAGTGCTTCAACGATCGTGACGAGTTGGACCAGCCCATTCACCGGCATCTGATGAAACGCTAGATGCTGATACCTGCGTATTAGTTCGTCCTTTGCATATTTGCGTGTGCTGAGGATCGAAGTCTTGTTCGGACGGTAGCCCACGGGAAAGGAAACTTCGACCACTTCACTCTCGCCTGAACTGACGTTATCCGCTGTGACATCGAAGGCGCCGTAGGTCAGCTGCGCTAGTTCGCCTTGGTCAAAGAGTGCATTGCGCGCTGACGACGTCAGTCGATAGAGGACATTGCCAATGTTGGGCGTACTCATATCAATGCTGGCCGCGCAATTGCTATCGACCCGTACGCCTCGCTCTGAGGGCGTTCGGAAGGGAGACCGCTACGCGTCTCGCTCCGACAAACCACATAGCCAGCAAAGCCGCGAGCGGCAGCCGGGCGCAGCGCCTCTTCGGCGTCGAGGAGCGCAGGGCTCGCGGCCCGCGCGCGCAGCGCGCTTCGTGGACTGACTTGTCGCCGACTGTTTGAACGCAGCGCAAGCAGGGCGCGGAGTGAGTTTCGGCGACGGGCCGCGGGACCGAGCACCGCAGAGCAGTCGGCCGTACCCGGCCGACCGCCGAAGTGAAGCGGAGCACGGCTGGCGCTCGCGGGTTTGCTCGCGCAGCCGGTCAAGGTGAACCCTTCAAAACGTGACCGCTTTCAAGCCGCGGCGCGCTTGCGCGCAGGGGCTTTCGGTGGCGGGGCGCGCCGTGTCACGGCGACCGCCTGCGCGAGAGCACGCAAAGCGGCGTTCACTGCTGCCGAGTCGGGGAACAGGCTTTGCACGTCCCTGTCGAGCACGACGACGTTGCTGCCTTTGGCCATCCGGGCCACATACTTTCCGCGTACACCCTTCGAAAAGTCGTACTCGGGCATCAAGTCGTTGTCAGGTACTTTCGTCATAGGTTTTGCGCTCCTTGCGGGTGGCGGTTCTGGCGCTGATGAGACGGATCGTATCGCCTCGGTCAGTGTGTACAACAGCGAGCATGCGCCCCGCTTGAGAGCGCCCGAGCAACACGAAGCGCGACTCGCCTTCCGAGTGCAGCGGGTCGGCAATAGCGAGCGAGCGCGGATCGGCGAATGCGGTGGTGGCCTCCTCGAACGCGACGCCGTGCTTGCGCAGGTTGAGAACCGCCTTTGCCGGGTCCCACTGAAACTCGATGCTCATGGCGACGCTGCTCGACGATGCGCCGATGCGCTTCTCGGCTGGGGGCCTTGCTCGGTGCGAGCGTCAACGTCTCCAGCAAACCCGCGAGCGGCAGCCGGGCGCAGCGCCTCTTCGGCGTCGAGGAGCGCAGGGCTCGCGGCCCGCGCGCGGAGCGCGCTTCGTGGACTGACTTGTCGTCGACTGTTTGAACGGAGCGCACGTAGGGCGCGGAGTGAGTTTCGGCGACGGGCCGCGAGACCGAGCACCACAGAGCAGTCGGCTGTACCCGGCCGACCGCCGAAGTGAAGCGGAGCACGGCTGGCGCTCGCGGGTTTGCTCGCGCAAGCCGTCGCAGTGATCTCTTCCCATGACGGAAGCCAATGCGTCATCAAGGTGCGAGGCGGCGCGCCTCGTCCATGACTTCGTCCAGGTGGTAGACCTTCCCCTCGCCCCGCTCATGCGCGGCGATTCGACGCTCGATCTCCTTGTCCCACGCCTCCTTCACATCGCTCGGCGTCGACTGTTGCAGAGACTCCAGCAGAAGGTCGACAAGCCTCACCCGCTCTTCACTCGGAAAAGCGCGGCCTCTCTCGGCGAGTTCCAGGACGGGGTCAGGCATGGCGCTCGTTGTCAGCATTAAGCGAAGGTAAGTCGATGGCAGAACGTGGGCGACTGGCCGTCAGGCCGGGGTATGGGTCTTGAGCCAGTCCTGCAGGGCCCCATCGACCTTGGTTTGCCAACCTTCACCGGTTGCCTTGAACGCATCCAGAACTTCGGGCGACAACCGAATGTTGATGGCGACCTTGGGCGGACGGCGCCCAGGCCCGCGCTGGCCGGGCTTCCGCTTCTCGGCCAAAGCCGCGCGAACGGCCGCATAACCCCCGCCGTTCACGACCACGGCGTTCTTCCAGAACGCATTCACTGCCTTTTCATCGCTCGGGTCGTAAGGACTGTCCGGATCGGCGACCTGCTCCGGCGCAGCATCGATCAGGGCCTTGACTTGCTTAGCGCTCAACTTGGGAGAAGTAGTGCTTCGTTTCATATCTCGTGGCCTTGCGGAGAGAGATGACGTGCAAACCGTCTCCCCGCTCTGTGTAAGTCATGTGCACGACCTGCCCGGCCAACAAACCAATCAGATTGATTCGTTGCTCGCCGTAAGCCAGGCGATCGTCTTCCTGTGTGATGACTGGTCCGTCGAAAACGCGCTCACAACCGATGAAGTCAAGCCCGTGGTCCTTGAGGTTGCTCCTGCGCTTCGGCTCGTCCCAGGTCAGCATACTTTAATTGTATCCACGAAAAGCTTCTGGGAGCCCGCGCCGACTGCGCGCAGGCGGTTGCTCGCGACGACACATTGCACACGGCTGCAGCTTCCTCAAGCCGCGGCACGCTTTCGCGCAACGGCTTTCGGGTGAGGGGAGCGTCGTGTCACGGCGACCGCTTGCGCGAGGGCGCGCAGCGCGGCATTGAAGGCGGCCGAGTCGGGGAACAGGGTCTGCACGTCCTTGTCGAGCACGACGACGTTGCTGCCTTTGGCCATCCGGGCCGCATACTTTCCGCGCACGCCTTTGGAGAAGTCGTATGCGGGCAGCAGATCTTTGTCGGGCGCTTTCATGCGCTTCCTATCTGTCGCGGATGGTTGGAGTGAAATGCTCGGCTCTTACTTTGTCCGAGCGAGTTCTTCATGCGTGAGGCTGCGGCCCTCACCCCTGCCCTCTCCAAGAGGGAGAGGGGGCCAATACAAAGCGCGGGGCCGCGGACGAACACGTGATCAATCCGCCGGCCGCAGCTTCTTCACCTCCGCCGCCGACGGCAGCACCTTGGCGCCGTCGATGAAGACGTAGTCGACCATCGTGCCCTTGCCGTTGTCGTTCTTGGTCTTGCCGACGAAGGCGCCCATGGTGGACTGGTGATCTTCCGGGCGGTACACGACGGGGCCGAACGGCGTGACGACCTTCAGGCCCCTGAAGGCAGTGATCAACTTTTCGGTGTCGCTGCTCTTGGCCTTCTTCATGCCTTCGGCGAGCGAGTGGATGAGGGCGTAGCCGACGACCGAGCCGAGGCGCGGGTAGTCTTGGTACTTGGCGTGGTAGGCTAGGAAGAAGGCCTTGTGCTCGGGCGTCTGGATGCCGTACCACGGGTAGCCGGTAACGACCCAGCCGTTGGGGGTTTCGTCTTTCAGCGGGTCGAGGTATTCGGGCTCGCCGGTCAGCAGGCTCACCACTTCACGGTCCTTGAACAGGCCGCGCGTGTTGCCCTCGCGAACGAACTTCAACAGGTCGGCACCGAACAGCACGTTGAACACCGCGTCGGGCTTGGCGTCGGCCAGGGCCTGCACCACGCTGCCGGCGTCGAGCTTGCCCAGCGGCGGCGCCTGCTCGGCGACGAACTCGACGTCGGGTTGCGCGGCCTTGAGCAGCGTCTTGAAGCTGGCCACGGCCGACTGGCCGTATTCGTAGTTGGGGTAGACGATGGCCCAGCGCTTCTTCTTCATCTTGGCGGCCTCGGGCACCAACATCGCCACCTGCATGTAGGTGGAGGTGCGCAGGCGGAAGGTGTAGCGGTTGCCGTTGGCCCAGACGATTTTGTCGGTGAGCGGCTCGCCGGCCAAAAAGAACATCTTCTTCTGCTTGGCAAAGTCGGTCAGCGCCAGGCCGATGTGCGACAGGAACGAGCCGGCCAGCACGTCGACCTTTTCGCGCGACAGCAGTTCTTCAGCAGCGCGCACCGCGTCGCCAGGGTTGGCGTTGTCGTCGCGGATGATCAGCTCCAGCTTTTTGCCATTCACGCCGCCGGCCGCGTTGACCTGCTCCAGCGCCAGCTCCATCCCCTTTTTGTAGGGCTCCAGGAACGCAGGCTGTGCCTTGTAGCTGTTGATCTCGCCGATCTTGATGGTGCCTTGCGCGTGCGCGGCCAGGCTGGACGCCAGGCTCAGGCCCGCCGCGATGGCAACGGCTGGGACGATCTGTCGGAGTGAAGTCATCGAGGGCTCCTGGTGATGAGGGGAAAGATTGTGAAGCGGCGCGTAGGCGCGCGGTGGTGAGAACGGGTGGGGTGGTGAATGCGTTGTCGGGGTCGCGGGGGCTCGGCAAGTTCGGCGGGTTCGGCAGGCTCGTCTTCGGCGTAGGGCGCGCGCTTCAGCGCAAGCCGTCCTCGCCCTTGGCTTCATGCGCTTGCAGCCCGCCCACACGCGGCAGCGGCCGGCCGCTGTCGGTGACGACGACGGCCACCACGATTTCGCCCGCGCGCGGCGCGTCGTGCACGCGCGCTTCCATCGCGTCGAAGTGGCTGCGCACGAAGGCGGCGTCCTTGTGGCCGAGCGGCACGTCGATGGCGGTGCCCAGCGTGCCGAGCTTCTTGGCCGAGGGAACCAGCGCCGCGCCCTTGCTCACCGCCTTGCGCAGCGGCGCGCCGAGCTTGGGGTGCAGGATGGCGGCGGCGTGTTCGATCTCGCCGGCCTCGCCGACGATCGCCGCCTTGCCGTAGCTCTGCGCCGCGCCGGGTTCAATGCCCAATGCCTGCACGCACTTCTGGCCGAGCAGCGCGCCGAGTTCTTCGCCGATGGCGATCAACTCGTCGAGGTTCTCGACGTAGCGGCCGGCGCAGGGGTTGGCGATCACGGCCATCGCCAACGCGCGGCGGGTGGGCGGGTTGACGGCGCGGCCCATCTCGACGCGGGTTTCGTCGACCTGAACGATCAGCTTGCGGATCTGGGCGGGCATGGGTCGGTTCCTCTTGGGTGTCTTCGTTGTGTCAGCGCAGGCCGTTCCACTGCGCGATGTCGGCCGCTTTCAGCCCACCCACGCGCTCGTGCACACGCGCGCCGGTGCTCATCACCAGGATGAAGACGATCTCGTCGGCCGTCGGTGCACCAGGCACACGCACTTCCATCGCGTCGAAGTGGCTGCGCACATAAGCCGCGTTGATGTGCGTCAGCGGCACATCCAGCGCCGCGCCGGGCGGGCCCACCTTCTTGGTGGACGGCACGATGGCCAGGGCATTGCCAGGTTGATTCGCCGGCTGACCGGTGGGTTGCGGCGCGCTGCCTCCCCCCTGAACGTAGGCGCTGCGGTCGCCCTTCCAGCCCAGCAGTTCGCGCATGGCATAGCCGCCGGGCACGTGCCACAGCGCGCCGTGTTCCAACTCGCCGGCCGCACCGACGATGGCGCCTTTGCCGTAGCTGACGAGCCGCTCGATGGGTACGTCCATCGCCACCTGCAGGCGGCGGGCCATGTCGATGCCGAGGGGCTGCAGGGCGTCCATCATCGGCAAGATGTCGGCCACGTAGCGGCCGGCGAACGGGTTGGTGAGCACCGCAGCGATCGACCCACGCCGCAGCGGCGCCGCGGCGACCGGGCCGAATTCGTGGTGGATGTCTTCCACATGGGTGAAGGTGCGGCGAATCTCGATCATCGTGAACCCAGTTGCAGTATTCAGGCCAGCGCCCGATGACATGGCTCGGCGTCGCGTTGCAACGCCGCCGCGCCGTTGCCAGCATCGGCTGCCGAGGCGCAATTGTCGACCGCCTTCACCTGGCCCTGGCAGACGAGCACCGCCGACCAGATGAGGCCGCGCATTTGCAGGTCGTGGGCCACGCGCGCACCTGCTGCCAGTGCGCGCTGCAACGACTCGCGGTCGAGCGCGGGTACATCGACCGTGACAGGGATCGTGCCCAGGTCGCTGTCGTCTTTCAACTCGCTGGCGGGGCGGCGACCGATGCGCGCGTCGTCCAGGTTCACCGCATTGGCCACCACCGTCGCCGCGGCGTCGGCCATGGCGGCGGTGCGGGCGAGCACGGTCACGCTGTCGGCGATGCCGAGCGAGAAGCTGCGCCCCCGCCAGCCGCTGGTGGCGACGCCGCGCACGGGCCGGTGCGAGGCGACTTCGAAAGCGCCGTCGATGGCGAGGCCACCGGGCGGACCGGCGCCGCGGCGTGGGACACCGAGGCAGTCGCGGGCGGCATTCGCATCGAAGCGCGCCAAATCGGCGAACAGGCCGACGCGCAGCGACGCTCCATCCGCCAAGTGCAGGGCAATGTCGCCGCCGTTGTTGACCCAGGCGCGGCTCACGCCCTCGCGCTGGTAGCAGCCGATCAACTCGTCGGCCACCGAACCGGCCACCGCCGCCATCGGCGTGATGAAGCCCGCGCGCACCGCGCCGCAGGCATGCCACATGCGGCGCGCCACCACACCTTGCAGTGCGCAGGGGCCTGCGATCGGCGCGCGCAGCCGCGGCAGCTCGTCGACGAGTTCGCCCAGCACGGTCTGGAAGCGTTGCCACGCAGCGCCGTGCGCCGCAGCGACAGCGGCTGCATACCCATCGGCGCCGATCACGATGTCGATCGGGCCGTGCTGAAAATGCCAGCGGCCGTTCGGCAGCGGGGCGCGATGGGCGGTCATGGCGTGATCGATGCTTCGACTCAACCGAGCCACTCAACCCAGCAAGGGCGGCTGGCCCAGTGGCCACGCATTGCCGGCGGGGTTGGGCAGCCAGCGGCGGCCGGTCGGTGCGCCGTCGTCGTGCCACGCGCCGCGGCGCAGCACCTGCTCCAGCGTGCGCACATGCTCCAGGTGCCCGCCGAGCGCGCGGTAGTCGGCCATGCGCATGCTGAACTCGATCGGCGCCACGATGGCCGGCGTGGGCACCGTGCCGAAACTGCGCTCGGGCATGCGCATCACGTCGGCCATGACGGTGATGCCGCCGCCCGGCCACACATAGGCCGGTGCGCCGCCGCAGGTCACGTTGACGAGAGCTTGCTTGATGGCGCGCGTGAGCTGCACCGGGTTGTCGGTCACGCCCGCACGCAGGCTGCCGCCCGCACCGCCGAGGAACAGCACGGTGGTGAGCGACGGCTCGCAGTTCTCGCCGATGCGGTCCACCACCGTTTGTGCCGCTGGCGGCAGGGCCTGCTCGATGGGGTTGAGCGCGTCGTCCAGCACATACCAGCTGCAATGCTCGCCGGTCGTCGAGGTCATCAGCAGGCGCAGGCCCGGCCAGGCGGCGGTGGCGTCCCAGCGTTCGATGATCGACAGCGGGTCCGCGATGTCGGTGCCGCCCCAGCCGGTGCCGGGGTTGGCCACCTGAAAGTAGCGCCCTGGCGTGCTCTTGCGGCCACGCAGTTTGATGCCCGAGGCGCGCATGTCCAGGCAGCGCCCGGCCTGGTGCTCGGTGAGCACGCCGGTGATGTGGTCGTCCACCACCACCACCTCGTCGGCCAGCCCATAGAACTGTTTGGCAAAGATGCCGATGGTGGCCGAGCCGCAGCCCACGCGCATGCGCTGTTCTTCGACGCCGTTGACCACCGGCGCGCGACCGGCCTGCAGCAGCAATTGCGCGCCACCGTCGATGGTGAACTCGACCGGCTGCTTGTTGCCCAGCAACTCCATCATCTCGACGGTGACGCGCCCCTCTTTCTTGCTGCCGCCGGTCAGGTGGTGCACGCCGCCGAGCGAGAGCATCTGCGAGCCGTACTCGGCGGTCGTCACGTGCCCCACCACCTCGCCCTTGCAGCGCACGTTGGCCTGCTCGGGGCCGAGGTAGCGGTCGGTGTCGATCTTCACCTTGAGGCTGCAGTAGCTGAAGATGCCTTCGGTGACGACGGTGACCATGTCGACCCCGGCCGATTGCGAGGCGACGATGAACGGCGCGGGTTTGTAGTCGGGGTAGGTGGTGGAGGAGCCGACGCCGGTGACGAAGACTTCATCGGCGAGCAGCAGGTCGCCGCTCCAGTCGGCCGGCTCGTCGCTCGCGAATGGAACGACGGCTGCGATGCCCGCGCTGCCGCCGAGGCTGCGCCGCAGCATCACCACCGGGTCGACGCGGACCAGCGTGCCGTCGCGGTTGGCGTAGCGGTCGCAGGCGCCGACCTTGCCCACGCTGATCTGGCACAGCACCGGGCAGGCGTTGCATTCGATCTTGTCGCCGGCCATGCGCTCGTTGCGCGGGCGCGAGCGCTCAAGAACGACCGGCTGAGCCGGGGCTTCGTCGCCAGGCAAACCGTCGGTCTTGGTGTGCTCGGTCATGGGTCGCTGGGTTGGCGGGACGGCGGCTGGCGGCGGTTGCCCGGGTTGTTCGGTTCATGTAGCATTCGCTCAACTTTCATGTTGTGCCCGCTACATGAGAAGCAAATCTAGCGGAACCGCACTCGCTGTGCAACCGGATTTGCCCAGCACACCACGCCGCACGCCAAAATGGCGGTTGGAGCCACCTTTCGCCGACTGAACCACCATGAGCGCATTCAACGAAGAACGCGTGCTGAGCGTCCACCACTGGACCGACAAGCTCTTCACCTTCACCACCACGCGCGACCCCGGCTTACGTTTTTCCAACGGCCATTTCACGATGATCGGCCTGAAGGTCAACAACAAGCCGCTGCTGCGCGCCTACAGCATCGTCAGCGCCAACTACGAGGAGCACCTCGAGTTCCTCAGCATCAAGGTGCCCGACGGGCCGTTGACCTCACGGCTGCAGCACATCCAGGTGGGCGACACGGTGATCGTCGGCAAGAAGCCCACCGGCACCTTGGTGGTGGACTACCTGCTGCCGGGCAAGCGGCTGTACATGCTGTCCACGGGCACGGGCCTGGCGCCCTTCATGAGCATCGTGCGCGACCCGGAAACCTACGAGCAGTTCGAGCAGGTGATCCTGGTGCACGGCGTGCGCGAGGTCGATGAACTGGCGTACCACGACCTGCTGGTCGAACACCTGCCACACCACGAGTTCCTGGGCGATCTCGTCACGAGCAAGCTGCGCTACTACCCCACCGTCACACGGCAGGCCTACCGCAACATGGGCCGCGTGACCGAGCTGATCGACACCGGCAAGCTGTTCGAGGACCTGCAGGTGCCGCCCTTCGACCCCGCGCACGACCGCGTGATGATCTGCGGCAGCCCGGGCATGCTGCGCGACCTGAAGCAGTCGCTGGAGGCGCGTGGGTTCAAGGAGGGCAACACGTCCACGCCGGGCGACTTCGTGATCGAGCGAGCGTTTGCGGAGCAATGAAACGCACCGCGACCGCCCTGCGGCTCCCTCTCCCCCTGGGAGAGGGTTGGGGTGAGGGCGCAGCGCCGAACGAAGAATGACCGCACGCCAAGCACGAGCCGCGCTGCCTGAGCGACGCTCCCCCGCCAGCGCTCAACGCGCCGGTCCGCCGGGTGCGCGTGAGCTTGCTGCCAAAGCCACACGCGACAGCATCCTGCGCGCAGCGATCAAGGTCTTCGCCAAGCACGGCTTCGACGGCGGCAGCGTCGAGAAGATCAGCCAGGCCGCGAAGTCGTACGACCGGATGATCTATTACTACTTCGGCAGCAAGGAAGGTCTGTTCATCGAGGTGCTGGAAGAGACCTACCGGCGCTTCAACGAAGCCGAGTCGAAGCTGGTGCTCGATGCGTCGCGCCCGGTCGAGGCGCTGACCGAAGTGACGCGCTTCATGTGGGGCTACTACCAGAAGAACCCCGAGTTCATCACGCTGCTGAACACCGAAAACCTGCACCGCGGCGTGCACATCGCCAAGTCGCTGCGCGCGCGCGACTATTCGTCTGACGCGATCGCGGTGCTGGCGCGGGTGCTCCAGAGCGGCGCGGCGCAAGGGGTGTTCCGCGCAGACGTAGCGGCGCGCGATGTGTACCTGATGATCGCGTCCATGGGCTACTTTTACTTGTCGAACCGGTTCACGCTGTCGGCGTTTCTGGGGCAGCCGCTGGAGTCGGCCGACGCGCTCGCGCACTGGGAGTCGTTCCTGATCGACTCGGTGCTGCGCACGGTGGCGGTGCGCGCTGCCGTCGCACCTTCAAACACACCGGCCGGCCCGCGCAAGCGTGCGACCGCGCGCACCGTCGCCGCCTGAGCAAGGAGATCGCATGGCAGAAGCAGCCGCCGACGGCAAGTCGGGCAAGGTCGTCATCCGCAATGTCGGGCTGATGCTGTCGGGCGACATCGACCGGCCCATCCTCGATGCCGATACGGTCGTTGTGGTCGACGGTGTGATCGTTGCCGTTGGCAAAGAGAAAGACTGCGACACCAGCCAGCCCCGCACGCTGATCGACGCGCGCCAGACCTGCCTCGCGCCCGGCCTGATCGACAGCCACGTGCACCCGGTCTTCGGCGACTGGACGCCGCGCCAGAGCCAGCTCGGCTGGATCGACAGCACGATGAACGGGGGAGTCACCACGATGATCTCGGCCGGCGAGGTGCACCTGCCGGGGCGGCCGAAAGACATCGTCGGCCTGAAGGCGCTGGCCATCACCGCGCAGCGCGCCTTCCACAACTTCCGCCCCGGCGGCGTGAAAGTGCTGGCCGGTGCGCCGGTCATCGAAAAGGGCATGGTCGAGAGCGACTTCAAAGAGCTGGCCGCAGCCGGCGTGGGGCTGCTCGGCGAGATCGGGCTGGGTTCGGTGAAGGGCGGCGCCGAGGCGGCGACGATGGTGAAGTGGGCTCGTGCGCACGGCATCCAGAGCACCATCCACACCGGCGGCCCGTCGATCCCGGGCTCGGGGCTGATCGACAAGGACGTGGTGCTGGAGGCCGATGCCGACGTGATCGGCCACATCAACGGCGGCCACACCTCGCTGCCCGAAGCACATGTGTGCGAGCTGTGCGAAAAAAGCAGCCGCGCGATCGAGATCGTTCACAACGGCAACGAGCGTGTAGCGATTGCTGCGGCCAAGATGGCGCTGCAACTCAAGTGCCCGCACCGCGTGATCCTGGGCACCGACGGGCCGGCCGGCTCGGGCGTGCAACCGCTGGGCATCCTGCGCATGGTGGCGTTGCTGTCGAGCCTGGCCGACATTCCGGCCGAGCTGGTGTTCTGTTTTGCCACCGGCAACACCGCACGCATCCGCAAGCTGAACTGCGGGTTGATCGAGGCGGGCCGCGACGCCGATTTCGTGTTCATGGACCGGGCCCAACACACGGCCGGCAAGACGCTGCTGGAGAGCGTTCAGCTCGGCGACATTCCCGGCGTGGGCATGGTGATGATCGACGGCATCGTGCGCTGCGGCCGCAGCCGCAACACGCCGCCGGCGACCGAGGTGCCGGTGGTGGTGGGCGCCCACTGAACGGTGGGTGCCGAGCCTCGCGCACCCTGTGGTGATTCATACCGTTGCTGGCGCCGCTCGACAGCGGCCCCCGCCGCAGCCGACCAGCTACGCAAGTTGCAGCGCCGGCTCCACGCGCGCGATCGCCTCGAAGTCGCGGTCTTGCGCCAGCACCGGCAGGTCGCTGGCGATGGCACACGCTGCCACCACGCAGTCGTTCGGGCTGCGCACCGTGAAGCCCTGCCAGCGGCAGCGCGCGTAGAGCATCGCAGCGTCGCGCGCCAGGTCGCGCGGGCTCAGGTTGTCGAGGCTGGGCAGGCGTTCGAGCTGTGACTCCAGGCGCGTGAACTGAGCCGGGTTGCGCGCGCCTTGCAGCAGTTCCTGCAGCACCACCGACGGCACCCACACCGTCTGCTCGGCGCGAAACGCCTTGCGCAGGCGCAGGTCGCAGCGCGAGCCAGTGGACCGCAGAAACTCGACCCAGGCCGAGGTGTCGGCAATCACTTGCGGCGGGGCTTGGTTGCAGGCTTCGTTGCTGGCTTCGTGACGGGCTTCGAGGCCACTTTGGCGGCACCGCTTGCCGGCCCGAGACGCGTCACTCGATAAGCTGCACTCGGCTGCGACACCATCGACTGCGAAGGCGCATCAGCGAACAAGTTCGCCGGGTCGTAGTCGTCGGCCAGCACGCCGGAGCCGGCCAACGCCAGCAGGCCTTGCCAATCGGGCTCGCGCACGTAGGCGCGCAATGCGGTGTCGATGGCTGCCTTCTTGGTCGATACGCCGGCCTTGGCCATGGCCTTGGCGACGAGGTCATCGTCGAGCACGATGTTGGTTCGGGTGTCCATCCAGACGCCTCCAAGTGAGTGAGTACACATCGAATGTGTATGACTCGATTGTGCAACGGCACGCCCAGAAAAGCAAAACCCGGCCGAGGCCGGGCTTTGCCCGCAGAGAAGCGAAGCTCAAACCACCGTCTGCGCCAACTCACCCTTGGCATAGCGCTCGGCCACCTGCACCAGCGATTGCGCCTTGATCTTGCCGGCCTGCCCTTCGCAGCCGAACTGCACGTAGCGCTGCTTGCAGATCTGCTTGGCCGCCTCGCGCGCGGGCTTCAGGTAGTCGCGCGGGTCGAACTTGTCGGGGTTCTGCGCCATGTACTTGCGGATCGCGCCGGTCATGGCAAGGCGCACGTCGGTGTCGATGTTGATCTTGCGCACGCCGTGCTTGATGGCCTCTTGAATTTCTTCGACCGGCACGCCGTACGTTTCCTTCATGTTGCCGCCGTACTGGCGAATCTCGGCCAGCAAATCCTGCGGCACGCTGGAGCTGCCGTGCATCACCAGGTGAGTGTTTGGAATGCGCTTGTGGATCTCTTTGATGCGGCCGATGGCCAGGATGTCGCCGGTCGGCTTGCGGGTGAACTTGTACGCACCATGGCTGGTGCCGATGGCGATCGCCAGCGCGTCGAGCTGGGTGCGCTTGACGAACTCGGCTGCTTCTTCCGGGTCGGTCAGCAGCTGCTCCATCGTCATCGTGGACTCGGTGCCGTGGCCGTCTTCCTTGTCGCCCTTCATCGTCTCCAGCGAGCCCAGGCAGCCCAGTTCGCCTTCGACGGTGACGCCCAGCTTGTGCGCCATGTCGACCACCTTGCGCGTCACGTCGACGTTGTAGTCGAAGCTCGCGATGGTCTTGCCGTCGGCCTGCAACGAGCCGTCCATCATGACCGAGCTGAAACCCAGTTTGATGGCGCCGCTGCACACGTCCGGGCTCTGGCCGTGGTCCTGGTGCATCACCAGCGGGATGTGCGGCCAGCTCTCCACCGCCGCCTGGATCAGGTGCTTGATGAAGGGCTCACCCGCGTACTTGCGGGCGCCCGCGCTGGCCTGCAGGATGACCGGCGCGCCGACCTCGTCGGCTGCAGTCATGACCGCCTGAACCTGCTCGAGGTTGTTGACGTTGAAGGCCGGAATGCCATAGCCGTTGGCGGCAGCGTGGTCCAGCAATTGGCGCATCGAGACGAGTGGCATGGTGGTCTTTCGGAAGTTGAGGTGGGGGCGCTAGCACGATGGACTTACGGAAAGGAGTTTAGCCAGCCAACTTAGCCCGCCGTCGTGCCTCTGTCTCCGCTGGTGCGGCACTCTTTCACAGACAGGAACCGCGATTCGCAACGGGCCTCGGCGAGTAGGTTCAGTGAAGTCTTTGCATTCGTTCAGGGGTCATGAGCTCAGCCTCGTTAAGTGCAAACGCCTAGAAAGCGCATCACTACGCCGCAGCACAATCGCACACAAATTTTTAAGCTCGGGGAGTGGAGAGTTGCTAGACTTACCTCGGTTAGAGGAGGTAGGCACGTTCATTGCTGGCGTGCTTGAGTCTCCGTATGTACAAGCGCTTGTCGCACCCTGCATCTTTTACTTTGTTGGGGCGTTCGGCAAGAAGCTGATTCGTGGCAATGACGGTTCTTTTTTTGCGATCTCCGATTGGTATCTTGCTCCCGACGCTGTTCTTGCAACGATTGGTGGATTGATTCTTCAGTCGGTTGACCTACTTTCGAAGTTTGACCCCAGCTCGGATTCTGGCAAGACACGCGGGCTCTTGATCTTGACGAGCGTCACCATTTGCGTGTACATCGCGGTACTCGCGCTTCACGCTCACTTTGAGAAGCCATCAACCCCGAGCGCGAAGAAGTTCTGGTTCTTGGCATTCTTTGCGAACTTGCTCGGCTTCGGAACGTTGTGCATCTCAACACTTGCCTATAAGGGCGTCGGCCAGCCATGATTAATCTCGTTCCCGCCGCCGTCGCACTTTTGCACAAGCCGCTGTTGATCGGGCAAGCCGGATACGTTGCTTCTTGTGTCTCGGAGGTAGTAGCCATCTTCTTTGCGGCTTCTATCACTCGCGAAATTTCGACGATTCATTCGTTTAGCGAAATCGCCGCGCAGAGTTACGCTGGTTTGGCTGCGGCAGCGCTCGGAGCCTTCATTGCCGTGGTGACTCTGAGAACTGAGACTAGCGGTTAGTCCAATGCAGGACCCGTTTCGCTTAGGCGGGCCTGGCCTCTCGTAACGTGCGCTGTCCGAGGCGCTTGGCAAAGTTAACCCACCCGCTCTGCACGATACCCCCGCGCGCGCATCGCGAGCAGGATCTGCTCGATGTGCGCCACGCCGCGCGTCTGCACCACCACCTCGATCTGCGCGCGCTCGACCGAGAGCGAGCTGAACGCGCGCTGGTGCTGCACCTCGTCGATGTTGGCGCCGAGCTTGCCCAGCAGCGTGGCCACGTCGGCCAGCGCGCCGGGCACGTCGCGCACGTCGAGCCGCAAGCGCGCCAGCCGGCCCGACTTGACCATGCCGCGCTCGATGATTTCGGCCAGCACCAGCGGCTCGATGTTGCCGCCGCACAGGATGAGCCCGACCTTGCGGCCGGCAAACCGCTCGCGGTGCTTCAGCAGTGCCGCCAGGCCGACGGCGCCTGCGCCTTCGACGACCGTCTTCTCGATCTCCAGCAGCATCAGGATCGCCTGCTCGATGTCGTCTTCTCCGACCAGCAGCACGTCGGCCACGCGCTCGCGGATCAGCGGCAGTGTCAGCGCGCCCGGCGCCTTGACCGCGATGCCGTCTGCGATGGTCGCCTGCGCGCATTCGCGCTGCTCGCCGTGCGCCGCATTCCACACGGCGGGGAAGCGCTCGGTCTGCACGCCGATCACCTGCAGGCCCGGCTTCAACGCCAGCGCGGCGGTGGCCACGCCACTGATGAGCCCGCCGCCGCCGATGGCCACGACCAGCGTGTCGATCTGCGGTTGTGCGCTCAGCATCTCCAGCGCGATGGTGCCCTGCCCCGCCGCGACCGCCAAGTCGTCGTAGGGGTGCACGACCGTGAGGCCGCGCTCGCGCGCGAGCGTCAGTCCGTGCGCGCGGGCGTCGTCGAAGGTGTCGCCTTCGAGCACCACGCTCGCGCCGAAGCCGCGTGTGCGCTCGACCTTCACGGCCGGCGCAAAACGCGGCATGACGATCGTCGCGGCGATGCCGAGGCGCTGTGCGTGGTACGCCACGCCCTGCGCGTGGTTGCCGGCCGACACCGCGAGCACGCCTTGCGCGCGTTCGGTGGCGGTCAACTGGGCCATCTTGTTGAGCGCGCCGCGCTCCTTGAACGACGCGGTGAATTGGTGGTTCTCGAACTTCAGGAACACCTCGCAACCGGCGATGGCCGACAAGGTGCGCGAGGGCAGGCACGGCGTGTTGATCACCTGGCCTTGCAGGCGCGAGGCGGCGGCGCGGATGTCGTGGATGTCCAAGGTGGTGCTCATGTCGCTCTGGTCAGTTCGCGCCCAGCGCCCGCAGTGCCGCCTGCACGATCGCCGCGGCGCTCACCTCGAAGTGCTCGCGCAGCGCCGCGCGCGTGTCGCTGCGGCCGAACCCGTCGGTGCCGAGCGTGACGCACCGCCGACCGGCCGGCAGCCACGCACGAATCTGCTCGGGCACGGCACGCACGTAGTCGGTGGCGATCACGATGGGGCCTTGCGTCGGTTCGAGCTGCTGCGTCAGGTAGGCGTCGATGCTGTCGGCTTCTCCACGTCGCCAGGTCGCCTCGCGCGCCACACCGTCGCGCGCGAGTTCGCTGAAGCTGGTCACGCTCCACACGTCGGCGGCCACGCGGTGTTCGGCCTGCAGCACATCGGCCGCCTTGATCACCTCGCCGAGGATCGCGCCCGAGCCCAGCAATTGAACACGCTTCTTCGCTTTCGACGTCGACTTGCGGAAGCGGTACATGCCGCGCAGCACGCCCGCGTGGGCGTCCACCGGCAGCGACGGTTGCGCGGCGTTCTCGTTCATCACCGTCACGTAATAGAAGACGTCGGCTTGGCTCTCCAGCATCTCGCGCATGCCGTGGTCCACGATCACTGCCATCTCGCCGGCAAACGCCGGGTCGTAGGCCTTGCAGTTGGGCACCGTCGCGGCCACGAGGTGGCTGGTGCCGTCTTGGTGTTGCAGGCCCTCGCCGCCGAGCGTGGTGCGGCCCGAGGTGGCGCCGATCAGGAAGCCGCGCGCACGCTGGTCGGCCGCCGCCCAGATGAGGTCGCCCACGCGCTGAAAGCCGAACATGCTGTAGTAAATGTAGAACGGCAGCATGGGCAAACCGTGCGTCGAGTACGACGTGGCGGCCGCCGTCCAAGACGACAGCGCACCGGCTTCGGTGATGCCTTCTTCCAGAATCTGGCCGGTCTTGTCCTCGCGGTAGTACAGCATCGAGCCGGCGTCTTCGGGCTGGTAGAGCTGGCCCAGCGGCGCGTAGATGCCGGCGGTGCGGAAGAGGCTGGCCATGCCGAAGGTGCGCGCCTCATCCGCGACGATCGGCACCACCCGCGGGCCCAGCGCCTCGTCCTTCAGCAGCGCGCCGAGCAGCCGCACGAAGGCCATCGTCGTGCTCATTTCCTTGCCGTCGGCGTTCAATGCGAACGATGCGGTGGCCTCCAACGCCGGCACTGGCAGCACGGGGCAATCGCTGCGGCGCGCCGGCAGGTAGCCGCCCAGCGCCTGGCGGCGGCTGTGCAGGTACTTCAGTTCGGCGCTGTCGGGTTCGGGTTTGCAGAAGGCGAGCTTGTCTACCTGCGCATCGGTGAGCGGCAGCGCAAAGCGGTCGCGGAAGGTGCGCAGCGCGTCGCTGTCGAGCTTCTTGTGCTGGTGCGTGGTCATGCGGCCTTGCGCCGCGTCGCCCATCGCGTAGCCCTTCATCGTCTTGGCCAGCACCACGGTGGGCTGGCCGGTGTGGCGCGCGGCCGCCGCAAACGCAGCGTGGATCTTCACCGCGTCGTGCCCGCCGCGGCGCAGGCGGTCGATGTCTTCGTCGCGCAGGTCGCCCACCAGGGCGCGGAGCGCATCGTTCTGGCCGAAGAACACGTCGCGGTTGAACGCACCGTCCTTGGCCGACAGCGTCTGGAACTGGCCGTCCACCGTCTGCGCGAAGGCGCGCATCAACGCATGGTCGTGGTCGCGCGCAAACAGCACGTCCCAGTCCGAACTCCACAGACACTTGATGACGCGCCAGCCGGCACCCGCGAACACCGATTCGAGTTCATCGACGATGCGCCCGTTACCGCGCACCGGGCCGTCGAGCCGCTGCAAGTTGCAGTTGATGACGAACGTGCAGTTGTCGAGCTGCTCGCGCGCCGCGAGCGACAGCGCAGCGATCGACTCCGGCTCGTCCATCTCGCCGTCGCCGAAGAAGCCCCAGACGCGGCGCTGCTGCGGGCCCGCCGTGGCCGCAGGCAACAAGCCGCGGTGCTGCAAGTACCGCATGAAGCGCGCCTGGTAGATCGCGTTGATCGGGCCGATGCCCATCGAGCCGGTCGGGAACTGCCAGAAGTCGGGCATCAGCTGCGGGTGCGGGTACGAGCTCAGGCCGCGCGCGCCGCGGGCCGGTGCGGTCAGTTCCTGGCGGTAGTGCGCCAGATCGTCGGCCGACAAGCGACCTTCGAGGAAGGCACGCGCGTACACACCCGGCGCCGAGTGCGGCTGAAAGTAAACCAGGTCGCCGCCGAAATCGTCGTTGCGCGCGCGGAAGAAGTGATTGAAGCCGACCTCGAACAAGTCGGCCGCCGACGCATAACTCGCGATGTGCCCGCCCAGATCGGCCGAGCCGCCGGACTCGACGCGGTTCGCGCGCATCACCATCGCCAGCGCGTTCCAGCGCATCAGCGCGGCCAGGCGCTGCTCCATCGCCAGATCACCCGGGAACGGCGGCTGCGCTTCGAGCGCGATGGTGTTGACGTAGGGCGTGACCATCGACGGCTGCCAGTTCACGCCGCGCCGGCGTGCATGCGCGAGCAGCGCATCCAGCAACCATCGAGCGCGGTCAGGGCCGTGCGCGGCGGTCAGCGCGTCGAGCGCTTCGCACCACTCGCTTGTTTCGGCGGGGTCGGTGTCGGCGCTGCGGCCAGGCAACAGCGCGGCAATGTGATGGGCCAGGGAGAGATCGGTCATGGGCTTGCCTCGCGCTTGCTAATGCGCATCGAACGCCGAATGGTAGAGCCGGCGAGGCGGCCGCCCGGAGCGGGCCGGGCGCTGCCAACCGACGCCGCCCGCCGACGCCCCCGCCGATACCACCCGCTTCAGGCCACCCGGCCCACCTTCAGCATGTTCGTCCCGCCGGGGTAGCCCATCGGCTCGCCGCAGGTGATGGCATACGTGTCGCCGGGCTTGAGCACCCCGCGCGAGACGAGCAGCGCCTCGGCGCTGGCGAGCGCTTCGTCGCGGTCGCGAAAGCTCGGCATCAGCAGCGGCCGCACGTTGCGGTACAGCGTCATCTTGCGTTGCGAGAACGGCTGCGACGTGAGGCCGTAGATCGGCACCTTGATGTTGTGCCGGCTCATCCACAGCGCCGTCGAGCCCGATTCGGTCAGCGCCAAAATCGCCTTGCAGCCCAGGTGGTGGGCAGTGAACAGCGCGCCCATCGCGATCGCCTGGTCGATGCGGCCGAACTTCTTGTTGGTGAAGTCGGCTTCCAGCGTCACGTCGTCGGCAGCCTCGGCTTCGAGCGCGATGGCGGCCATCTGCGTGACCGTCTCGACCGGGTACTTGCCGGCGGCGGTCTCGGCGCTGAGCATCACCGCGTCGGTGCCGTCGAGCACGGCGTTGGCCACGTCGCTCACCTCGGCGCGGGTGGGCACCGGGTTGACGATCATCGACTCCATCATTTGCGTGGCGGTGATGACCACCTTGTCCATCTCGCGCGCCATGCGGATCATGCGTTTTTGCAGCGCCGGCACCGAGGCGTTACCCACCTCCACCGCCAGGTCGCCGCGCGCGACCATGATGCCGTCGGACGCGCGCAAGATTTGGTCGAGCACCGGAATCGCTTCGCTCCGTTCGATCTTGGCGATGAGGGCCGGCTTGTGACGCCACTGCTCTCCGGCCACGTTGGCGAGCTGGCGCGCCATTTCCATGTCGGTCGCGCTCTTCGGGAAGCTCACCGCCAGATACTCGGCCTGGAAGGCCATCGCGGTCTTGATGTCCTCCATGTCCTTGGCCGTCAGCGCCGGTGCGGTGAGGCCGCCACCGGCCTTGTTGATGCCCTTGTTGTTGGAGAGTTCGCCGCCGACGACCACCGTGGTGTGTACTTCTTCGCCGCGCACCGCGTCCACCACCAGCTTGAGCAGCCCATCGTTGAGCAGCAGCGTGTCGCCGGGCTTCACGTCGCGCGGCAGCTCTTTGTAGTCGAGGCCCACACGCTCGTTCGTGCCGAGCTCGGCGGTGGCGCCGTCGAGGATGAACTTCTGCCCGTTCTCGATCACCGTCTTGCCGCCGACGAACTTGCCGACGCGGATCTTCGGGCCTTGCAGGTCGGCCATGATCGCGACCTCTTTGCCAGCGCGCTTGGCCACCTCGCGCACCAGCGTCGCGCGGTCGATGTGGTCTTGCGCTGTGCCGTGCGAGAAGTTCAGCCGCATCACGTCGACACCGGCGCGAATCATCTGCTCCAGCACCTCGGGGGAGCTCGACGCGGGGCCGAGCGTGGCGACGATCTTGGTGGCGCGTTGCATGGGGGTCTCCATTCTTGTTGTGTCGCTCGTCGAACCGCTTGTTGTAGGAGCGAACCGGGCGGCTCGCAGTGCCGATGGCGCGCCCCGGCTTCAGCCCTGCGCGCGCTTTTGCAGAATCTCGAAAGCGGGCAACGTCTTGCCCTCCAGCACTTCGAGGAAGGCGCCGCCGCCGGTGGAGATGTAGCCCACCTGCTGCTCAATGCCGTACTTGGCGATGGCAGCCAGTGTGTCGCCACCACCGGCGATGCTGAACGCGCTCGAACTCGCGATGGCGCGCGCAATGGCTTCGGTGCCGTGTGCGAACGCGTCGAACTCGAACACGCCGACCGGGCCGTTCCAGACGATCGTGCCAGCGGCCTTCAGCTGATCGGCCAGCAGTTGCGCGGTCTTCGGGCCGATGTCGAGGATCAGGTCGTCGTCAGCGACATCGGTCGCGGCTTTCACGGTGGCCGGCGCGTCGGCCTTGAACGCTTTGGCGGTGACCACATCGACGGGAATCGGCACCGCGGCGCCGCGCGCCTTCATCGCGTCGATCACGGCCTTGGCCTCACCGACCAGGCTCGCTTCGGCCAGGCTGTTGCCAATTCTCATACCCGCCGCCAGCATGAAGGTGTTGGCAATGCCGCCACCGACGATCAGCCCATCGACGTTTTTTGCGAGCGCCTGCAGGATGGTCAGCTTGGTGCTGACCTTGCTGCCCGCGACGATCGCCACCAGCGGCCGTTTCGGGTTGGCCAGCGCCTTGTTGATCGCATCGATCTCGGCCGCCAGCAGCGGGCCGGCGCATGCGATCTTGGCAAACTGCGCGATGCCGTACGTGCTGGCCTCGGCGCGGTGCGCGGTGCCGAAGGCGTCGTGCACGAAGATGTCGCACAGCGCGGCCATCTTCTTGGCCAGCGCTTCATCGTTCTTCTTCTCGCCTTTGTTGACGCGGCAGTTCTCGAGCATCACCACATGGCCCGGCGAGACCTTCACGCCGTCGACCCAACTGGCAACCACCGGCACCTCGAAGCCGAGCAGTTCGCCCAGCCGTTTGGCCACCGGCGCGAGCGAGTCGGCGGGTTTGAACTCGCCCTCGGTCGGCCGGCCCAGGTGCGACGTGACCATCACTGCCGCACCCGCCTTCATCGCCATCTGAATGCACGGCACCGAAGCGCGAATGCGCGTGTCTTCGGTGATCTTGCCGGCGTCGTCCTGTGGCACGTTGAGGTCGGCGCGGATGAACACGCGCTGGCCAGCGACCCGGCCAGCCTGGATCAAGTCGGTGAATCGAATGACGTTCATGAACGATGAAACTCCAGCGTGGAATTTAAGGCAAGCCAGTTACGGCGGTGGGTCAAGATGGCGTGAAGCCGAGGACCCCGACCTTCGTGAGGCACCGCACCTTACCAGCCCCAGACCAGCCGCAACGGCAGGAATGCCAGCATGCCCGCCAGCAGCGGGCCCAGCACGCCGGACCGCCACAGGTAGTACAGCGTGGCGGCCAGGGCGGCGGCCAGGCGAGCGTCCTGCCAGGTGGTGACGAGCTCACCGCGCGTCAGCACGATCTCGGGCACGACGATGGCGGCCAGCGCCGCCAGCGGCGCGACCTTGAGGCTGCGCTGCAGCCACGCAGGAATCGGCACCTCGCGGTCGGGGAACAAGAAGAAGCCGCGCGTCACCACGCTGATCACAGCCAGACCGGCGACGGCCAGTGCCGCCTCGGCGGCGCTGAACGATGAACTCATGGGCTGCCTCGCAAGCGTTGCGCCGCGCGCTCGGCCTGCTCCACCAGCAGACCCGCCGCCACCGCCGCGGCAATCGCCACCACGATGTTGAGCTTGAGGGGCAACGAGAATGCCGCCACCGCCGCGGTGCCGGCGACGATGGCCGCCGTCCAGGTGCTGCGGTCGGTCAGCAGCCCGTAGGTCAGGCCCAGCATGGCCAGCGTGCCCGCAAAGCCGAAGCCCCATTGGGTCGGGATCGTGTCGGCCAGGAAGATGCCCAGCAGTGACGGGATCTGCCAACCCACCCACAACGTGAGAGCGCCGCCGACGTAGTAGGGGATCTGCCCCGGCTCGGGCTGCCCACGCGGATAGGCGCGCTGGAACGACACCAGGTTCAGGTCGGCCGCGAAGTAGCTCAATGCCACGCGCCGCGCCCGCGGCAGGTGCCCGAAGTAGGCGCGCCACTGCGCGCTGTACAGCACGAAGCGCAGGTTGACGCAGCACGCCGCGGCCCACACCACCCACAGCGGCGCGCCGGCCACGATCAAGGGCAAGGTGGCAAGCTGCGCCGAGCCGGAGAAGACCACGAGCGACATGAACAGCGCCAACGGCACGCTCAACCCGCCCTTGACCATCGCCACGCCAGTCACCAGCCCCCAGGCCGCGATACCGGGAAGGAACTCGAGCACGTCGCGCACGCCACGGCGCACGTCGGCGTTGTTGGCAAGCGCGCGGGTCGCGGTGAGCAGGCTCATCGACCTATTGTGGTGTGACGCGCGATGGCGCTTCGGCCCGGGGTCGATCGACCGGGCCGGCCTTCAGCGGACGGGGGTGTTGAAGCGCCCGACAAGCCGTCGCAGTGAATCCCTGCGGTCAGCCACGGCCCCTCAAGTCGCGTCACCCAAGCGCGCTCCAGCCTCAACCGGGGTTCCCTTCAGGAACTGTTTTGCACTCAGGCGCTTCCCGCCGGGCCGCTGCAGTTCGGTCAGGCGCAGCGCGCCCTCGCCGCAGGCCACGGTGATGCCGGCGTCGTCCACCGCCAGCACCAGGCCGGGCTCCCCGTGATGGGCGGTCACTTCGCCGCGCCAGCACTTGAGCACGACGTCGCCGAGCGTGGTGGTGGCGCCGGGGAAGGGATCGGACGCGCGCAGGCGACGCTCGATCACGGTGGCGGTGTCGAACCAGTCGATCGCTGCTTCGGCCTTGTCGATCTTGTGCGCGTAGCTCACGCCCTCAAGCGGTTGGGGCGTGGCAGTCAGCCCGCCGCAGGCCGCGATTTCGAGTGCCTCGACGATCAGCCTGCCGCCGAGCGCGGCCAGGCGGTCGTGCAGCGTGCCGGTGCTGTCGTCGGCGGCAATCGCCACGGGCTCGACCAACAGCATCGCACCGGTGTCCAGGCCGGCGTCCATCTGCATGATGGTGATGCCGGTCTGCGCATCGCCCGCTTCGATCGCACGATGGATCGGCGCCGCGCCGCGCCAGCGCGGCAGCAGCGAGGCATGGATGTTGAGGCAACCCAGGCGCGGCAGCTCAAGCACCCACGCGGGCAGGATCAAGCCGTAGGCAGCCACCACGATCACGTCGGGCCGCGCGCTGAGCAGGCGCTGCTGCGCGGCGCGGGCATCGTCAGGGTACTTGCCGTCCAGCCGCAGGCTGCGTGGTTGATCGACGGCGATGCCGACCTCGACCGCGAGCGCCTTGACGGGCGAAGCCTGCAGCTTCATGCCGCGGCCGGCGGGCCGGTCGGGCTGCGTCAGCACCAGCACCACGTCGAAGCCGGCGGCGCGCAACGCAGCCAAGGCGGCGCGGGCAAACTCTGGCGTGCCTGCGAAGGCAAGCTTCATGAATCGCGCTTCATGCAACGCACGTCAGACGAGAGCCTGATGACGCGGGCCGGCGAGTGTTCGTGCGGAAGCGTTTGTGCAACGGATCAGGCATCGCGCATCTCGTCGCGAGCGCGCTTGACCATCTTCGTCTTGATGCGCTCGCGCTTGAGCAGGCTCAGGTACTCGACGAACACCTTGCCCAGCAGGTGGTCCATCTCGTGCTGCACGCACACAGCCAGCAGCCCGTCGGCGTCGAACTGCCGCACCTCGCCGGAGCGGTCGAGCGCACGCACCGTGACGCGCGCGTGCCGCTGCACCTTGTCGTAGATGGTCGGCACCGACAGGCAGCCTTCGTCGCTGACGGTCATTTCGTCGCTGCGCGCCACGAGCTCGGGGTTGATGAGCACGCACGGTTCGTCGCGCGACTCCGAGGTGTCGATCACGATCACGCGCTCGTGCACGTCGACTTGTGTGGCGGCCAGCCCCACACCTTCAGCGTCGTACATGGTTTCGAGCATGTCGTCGACGAGGCGGCGAATGCGGTCGTCCACCTGCGCGACGGGTTTGGCCACAGTGTGCAGGCGGGGGTCGGGATAGCGGAGGATCGGGAGCTTGGCCATGGGGTCGAAGAAGAGAGGCAAACGGGCAACGAGGCAACGTCCAGAGCAGGGCAAACCACCAAGCACAAGCCACGCCTGGAGGTGGCCTTTTGCAGGCTCGCCGGGTGTGACACGTCTCACACCCTGCGGGCGACGCGGGGCTCACTTTCGTTGCGACATCAAGGGTTTAGGGGCAAAATCTGTCAAAGTGAATGAGGATTTTCGCCGAACTGCCGCGCTTGCGTCACGTTCAGCCCAGCAACCCCACCGCGCCGGCTGTCGCTGCCGACACGCACCGAGACCACCCCACATGACGCCTCGCACTCGAAACGATCTTCAAGCTCGCCGGGTGGCGCGCAATGTGTGTGGCGGTGTGGTGCTGGCGTCGGTCCTTCTCGGCGCGCTGCACGCCGGCGCCACCACCTGGCCGGTCACGCCTCAGCAGCGCGGCACGGCGCAACAAGTGGCGCAGACCGGCGTGCCGCTGTCCGAGCTGGCCGCCAACGCGCCGGACCAGTACACCGTGAAGCGGCGTGACACGCTGTGGGACATCTCCAAGCTGTTCCTCAAGAGCCCGTGGCGCTGGCCCGAGCTGTGGGGCATGAACCTCGACCAGATTCGCAACCCGCACCTCATCTACCCAGGGCAGGTGCTGTTTCTCGACAAGTCGGGCGGCCGTGCCCGGTTGCGCGTGGGGCAGTCGCCCGACGGCACGTTGAAATTGTCGCCACGCGTGCGCGGCGAGGGGCTGGACACTGGCGCGATCGCGTCCATCCCGTTCCACCTGATCGAGCCCTTCCTGAACGAAGCGGTGATCTTCCAGGCCAACGAGCTCGAGTCCGCACCGCGTATCGTGGCCGCGCGCGAAGGCCGCGTGCTGATGGGCCGTGGCGACACCGCCTACGTCCGTGGCGACCTGAGCAGCCCGCAACGCGAGTACCGCGTCTTCCGCGAGGCCCGGCCGCTGCTCGACCCGACGACCAACGAGTTGCTCGGCTACGAGGCCAGCTACGTCGGCACAGCCGAATACGTGCGCCCTGGCGACACCGTGAACGCCACCTCGGGCAAGGCAGAGACGGTGCCGGCCACCTTCACGCTGACCAACCTGAAGCAGGAAGCCGGCATCGGTGACCGCCTTGCCGCGGTGCCGCCGCCGCAGTTCACCAACTACACGCCGCGTGCGCCGACGGGCAGCATGTCAGGGCGCATTGTGTCGGTCTACGGCGAGGGCCTGAACGCGGGCCAAAACCAGATCGTCTCGCTCAACAAGGGCTCTCGCGACGGCATGGAGCGCGGCCACGTGCTGGCGCTGTGGCGCGCGGGCAAAGAAGCGGTGGACAAGACCGACCCACGCCGCCCGACCATGAAGCTGCCCGATGAGCGACACGGCACGCTATTCGTGTTCCGCGTGTTCGATCGCATGTCGTACGCACTCATCATGTCGGTGCAGGAGCCCGTCGGCCGGGGCGACCGGTTCACCGAGCCCTGACGCACCGGGCCGTTGCCGAGCCCCGATGAACCGCCCGTCGGCACGCGCCGCGTGATCGACCGCGACGAACTGGCCGCCTGGCTGCGGCTGATCGAAACACCGAAGGTGGGCCGCGAGTCGGCCCGCCGTCTGCTGGCGGCGTTCGGTTCTCCGCAGGCTGTCTTCGACGCGCCCACGCGCGCGATCGGCGAGGTCGTGGGTGCGGCGGCTTCCGACGCTTTGGCCGCCGCGCCCGAGACCCTGGAAGCGCTGATCGAGCTCACCTGGTCGTGGCTCGGTGCGAAGGCCGACGAGGCGCGCCACATCATCACGCTGGGCGATCCGTTGTACCCGCCTGCCTTGCTCGAAACAGCCGACCCGCCGCTGCTGCTGTATGCGCAGGGCCGCGCCGAGTTGCTCCGCGCCGCCGCCATCGCCGTGGTGGGCAGCCGCAACCCGACACGCCAGGGCACCGACAACGCGCGAGCCTTTTCCGAGCAACTGAGCCGGGCCGGCCTGACGGTGGTCTCCGGTCTGGCGCTGGGCGTTGACGCGGCCGCCCATGAAGGCGGGCTCGAAGGCGCCGCCAGCACGGTGGCCGTGGTGGGCACCGGGCTGGACCGCGTCTACCCTCGCCGCAACCTGGCGCTGGCGCACCGGATCGCGTTGCGGGGACTGATGGTGAGCGAGTACCCGATCGGCATGCCACCACTGCCGGCCAACTTTCCGATTCGCAATCGAATCATCGCCGGCCTGGCGCGCGGCACGCTCGTGGTCGAAGCCGCCCTGCAATCGGGCTCGCTGATCACCGCCCGGATGGCGCTGGAGGCCAGCCGCGACGTGTTCGCCATCCCCGGCTCGATCCACTCGCCGCAGTCGCGCGGTTGCCATGCGCTGATCAAGCAAGGCGCCAAGCTCGTTGACAGCGCGCAGGACATTCTCGAAGAACTCAAGCTGCCGGACGCGCCCGGTGCGGCGCCGTCCGCCGGGTCCGCGCCTTCTGCTGCGACATCTTCCGCAACGCCGCCGGAGGAGCCGCTGCTCGCCGCCCTCGGCTTCGACCCGGTCACGCTGGACGCGCTGGTGGCGCGCACGGGGTGCTCGCCGGCCGAACTGAGCATTCGGCTGCTGGAACTGGAACTGGAAGGGCGCGTGGCCCGGTTGCCCGGCCAGCTCTTCCAGCGTGTCGGCCACGGATGACACCTACCGAATACGAGACCGGGTTCGCCACTTCGGCATGAAACCCCGCCGCCCCGCGCGGGTTGGCAAAGCGGCTGCGGTATAGTCAATTTCATGTTTGACGTGCTCGTCTACCTGTACGAAAACTACTGGCGGCCCGACGCCTGCCCGGCCCACGATCAACTGACGCGCAAGCTCACGTCGGTCGGTTTCGAGTCCGACGAAATCCAGGAAGCGCTGCTCTGGCTCGACGGGCTGTCCAAGACGGCCGAGGCCTATGTGGGCGAACAGAGTGCAGGCAGCCTGCGCGTCTACTCACCGCAGGAGCACGAACTGCTCGGCGAAGAGTCGATCGGCTTCATCAGCTTCCTCGAGTCCGCCGGCGTGCTGCCACCGCCGATGCGAGAGATGGTGGTCGACCGGGCCACAGCCATCGGCGGCAACCCGCTCGACCTGGAAGACCTGAAGATCATCGTGCTGATGGTCTTCTGGTGCCTCGGCGAAGAGCCCGACGCGTTGATCCTGGACGAGTTGTTCGTCGACGCAGAAGACCGGCTGATCCACTGACGCCGCGGCCGAAGACAGCCGGGTCAGACGACGTCAGTTCAGCAAGCGGCTCGGATCGCCGTTGAGCTTTTCCAGTGCGTCGCGTGTGGCGCGCACCGTGAGCGACTCGTCCTGCGCCGGCACGAGCAGCCCCGCTTGAAGGAACGACGCGAGCCGGTGCTTCTGGAACAAGATGCCGCGGCCCTGTGGCGACACGAACAGCGTCAGCTGCTTGCGCAGCCCTTGCCACGACAGCTGCACCGCCTCGTTGCGGCTGCGGTAGTCGAGCATGTACCAGCCACCGACCTGCAGCTCCTTGGCCCACGACAGCATCGCCGGCGTCGGCATCGAGCCGCCCTCGCCCACGACCTCGAGTTCTTCGCTTTCATGCCCCGACAGGTCGAGCACGAGCGACTCGTCGATTTCCACGTCTTCAGCGTCGGGCAGCAACTCTTCCAGTGTTTCGAGGCGCGCCATCAATTCGACCAGACGATCGTGCGGGATCGCCGCGGTCTTTGCGGTGAAGGCCGCCGCCAGCGAGTTGTTCAGCTTGCCGATGTGCTCGTCCTGCTTGTCCGCGGCCACGCCGGCCTGCTCCATGCCGTCGCGCAGCGACTTCAGCAGCGGCGGCAGGCGCCGGATCACGTCGGCCCGCTCTTCGCGCGAGACCTTGGCGCTGGCCGACCAGATGAGGTCGGCCGCGGCGCGCTTCATGGCCTTGATGGCCTCGCCCTGCACGCCTTCCTTCACCGCGGTGACGGCCAGCACGTCGGCCCAGACCTGGAACAGGAAGTCGCGCACGCCCTCTTGCACCGGCATCTCGTTGAGCATCTTGCGCAACTCGATCGTGTACTGGATCGCCATCGTCTCGCGCTGCTCGACCTGCTGGGCCAGCGACACGCCGCGGCGCGAGGCCTCGTTCTCGTTTTTGAAGTAGTGCTCCAGGAAGCGCTCGAACTCCGTCAGCACGGTCTGGAAGACGCGCCGCCCGGTGTCGGGGTACGCCTCGACGACCTGCACGACGCGCTTGATTTCCTTCTGCAGCATGTCGCCCACCGCGCGCGTCGTCGCGTCGAACCCCATCACGCACGCGCCCATGCGGTCGATCAGGCGGCGCGCCGGGTGATCCACCGTAGCGAAGAAGTCAGGCTCGCTGACCGCCACGCGCAGCACCGGCATCTGCAGCCGCGCAAACCACACGCGCACCGTGGCCGGGATGCGCTCTTCGGTCAGGATGCTCTGGAACAGAAGCGCCACGATCTCGATCGTGGCTCGCTCTACCGGGGTCGCCGCGGCCTGCTTGAGCACTTGCTTGCGCTGGTTCAACTCTTCCAGCAGGGCCGGCGTGCTCATCGCCACCGAAGGCCCGCCGCCGCCCGCCGGGGTCGCCAGGCGGTTGGCGATGCCCTGCTGCGCCACCGCGATGGCGGCGTTCAGCCCGGCCGACGCTGCCGGCGCCTGGTTGGCCGTGACCGCGAACTCGGGCAACTGGCGGCCGATCAGCCGATTCAACCGGCCGAGTACCTCGCTCGAATGGTCTGAGCCGCGCACCAGCGGCGCCGGGTGAGTGAGCATGCGCGTTTCTTCGCCCACCTCACCGCGACCGCCCATCGAGTGCGGGCCCGATTGCGCAAAGCCGCCGCCCGACGAATTGGTGCTGGCCAACCAGGCCGAATTGCGGGAGCGCCGGATGAAGGGGCGCAAATCGACCTCGGGCAGCACCTGGCGCTGCATCAACCAGCGGTTCGTCTCGTGGTAGCCCTCTTCGGCGAAGTGTGAGAACTCGTCGTGCAGCACGGTGTGCAGCGTGCGCCACGCTTCGAGCGTCAAACCGGCAGCGCGCCAGGACGTGATGACCACCCGGGCCAGCACGTGCGGGCGCAACACGTCGTTGGCTTCGAGTTCTTCGCGCCCTTCGAGCACATTCATGCGGGCGCGAAGGTCGGTGAACTCCCACGACGCACGGTCCATCACCGACAGCGCCAGTCGCGAACTGAGTATTTCGTTCTCGATCGTGTCGTCGTCCACCAGGCTCATGTTGCCGGCGCGTGGCGCGGGCAAGGGCAGGTCGCCCGGCTTGGACATGGCCACGTTGCCGCTGCGCACCGCACTGCGCAGCATCTGCGTCATGCCCTGCAGCCAGAAGGCGCGCGAGGTGTTGAGGTCTTGCACGGCGTCGCGCCGCTTCATCGTGACCGAGCCTTCGGCCACTTGACTCAGCAGCACGCGAGCGCCCTGGTCGATCGCCTGGACGACCGCCGGCATGCCGTTGAGCAACCCCTCCGCATAGGCACGACGTGCCTGCTGGGCCAGTGCCGTCGGATTGCCGGGGGTTGCCATGTTGGGGGTCGGGAACTGCCTTTGGGATTCGCCTTGGACTCTACACCACCGCCCCGGCGTTGGGGTCGTCTGGATCGGTCTCCTTCGGGCCTGTCTTGATCAGATCCTCGCGCTTCACACCGAGCCACATCGCGATGGCGGCAGCGACGAACACCGAGGAGTAGATGCCGAACAGAATACCGATGGTCAGCGCGATCGAGAACTCGCGCAACGTGGGGCCGCCAAACAGCAGCATCGACAACACCATCATCTGCGTCGAGCCGTGCGTGATGACGGTGCGGCTCATCGTGCTGGTAATGGCGTGGTCGATGACCTCGGGCGTGGTCATCTTGCGGAAGCGCCGGAAGGCCTCGCGGATCCGGTCGAAGATGACGACCGACTCGTTCACCGAGTAGCCCAGCACCGCCAGCACCGCTGCAAGAACAGAGAGCGAGAACTCCCACTGAAAGAAGGCGAAGAAGCCCAGGATGATGATCACGTCGTGCAGGTTCGCCACGATCGCCGCAACCGCATACTTCCACTCGAACCGAAACGCCAAGTAAAGCATGATGCCGATGATCACGAAGGCGAGCGCCTTGGCGCCGTCCTCGGCCAGTTCACGGCCGACCTGCGGGCCGACGAACTCGCTGCGCTGCAGCTTCACCGGCTCGGCACCACCGGGTGTCTCGCACACCTGTTTGCTGATCGACTCGCCCTTGTCGCTGGTGAACTGCCGCTGCACCACCTTGCCGCCCTCGGCCTTGCACATCTCGCCGAACACGTTTGCGACCAACACGTCTTGCTTCACGTCGCCGCGCACCGGCAGGCGGATCAGCACGTCGCGCGTGCCGCCGAAGTTCTGCACCTGGATCTCGCCGAGCTTGAGCACCGACAAGGTGGTGCGCAGCTTGGCGATGTCGGCCGGCTGCTCGTATCCCGCTTCGATCACCGTACCGCCGGTGAACTCGATCGACAGGTGCAGCCCGCGCGTGACAAGGAAGAACACCGCGGCGAGAAAGGTCAGCAACGAGATGAGGTTGAACCACATCGCGTGCTTCATGAACGGGATGTCGCGCTTGATCCGGAAGAATTCCATGTGAGTCCCTGTGCGCCTGTTTAACTGCCGTTCGTCTGCGTGGTGGCGGCTTGAGATCAGGTGTTCGCCGGCACGTCAGCCTGCGCTTTCCACACTTGGCCGATCGAAACGCTCTTGAGCTTCTTTTGGCGCCCGTACCAAAGATTCACCAGCCCACGCGAGAAGACCACGGCCGAGAACATCGACGTGAGAATGCCAAGGCAATGCACCACCGCGAAACCGCGCACCGGACCGGAGCCGAAGGCGAACAAGGCGATGCCGGCAATCAGCGTGGTGATGTTGGAGTCGAGGATGGTTGCCCACGCCTTCTCGTAGCCGGTGTGGATGGCCGCCTGCGGCGATGCGCCGGCGCGCAACTCCTCGCGCACGCGCTCGTTGATCAGCACATTGGCGTCGATCGCCATGCCCAGCGTGAGCGCGATGGCCGCGATGCCCGGCAGCGTGAGCGTGGCCTGCAGCATCGACAGAAGTGCCACCAGCAGCAGCAGGTTGAACGCCAGCGCAATCGTCGAAAACGCGCCGAACAGCATGTAGTACAGGCACATGAACAAAGCGATCGCGGCAAAGCCGTAGATCACGCTGTTGAAGCCCTTGCCGATGTTTTCTGCACCCAGCGTCGGGCCGATGGTTTTCTCCTCGATGATCTCCATCGGCGCGGCCAGCGAGCCAGCGCGCAGCAGCAGCGCGGTGTCGTTGGCCTCGACGGTGCTCATCGAGCCTGAAATCTGGAACCGCGCGCCGAGCTCGCTGTTGATGCGCGGCGCGGTGATGACCTCGCCCTTGCCCTTCTCGAACAGCAGGATCGCCATGCGCTTGCCGACATTGGCGCCCGACACCTCCTTCATGATGCGCGCGCCCTTGGCGTCCACCGTCAGGTTGACCGACGGCTGCTGCGTCTGCGGGTCGAAACCGGCTTGGGCGTCGATCAGGCTTTCGCCGGTCAAGATGACTTGCCGCTTCACGACCAGCGGCTGTGCGCCGCGTTCGATATACAGCTCGGCACCGAAGGGCACGGGCCCCGTGCCCGCCGCCGCGGCAGCGGCTTCGGCGCTGTCGTCGACCATGCGCAACTCCAGCGTGGCGGTGCGGCCGATGATGTCCTTGGCCTTGGCAGTGTCTTGCACGCCCGGCAATTGCACCACCACGCGGTCCAGGCCCTGCTGCTGAATCACCGGCTCGGCCACGCCGAGTTCGTTCACGCGGTTATGCAGCGTGGTGATGTTCTGCTTGACCGCCGTTTCCTGCACCAGCCGCGCGGCTTCGGGCTTGAGCGTGCCGGTCAGTTTGAATTCGGTGCCTTCGGGCGCGTCGACCCACTGCAGATCGGGCAGTTGATCGGCCAGCAAGCTGCGGGCGGCGGTGAGCGTTTCGCGGTCACGGAAGCGCACATCGACGCTGTTGCCGTCGCGGGTGATGCCGGCGTGACGCAGGTTCTTGTCGCGCAGGATCACGCGGATGTCGCCAGCGAGCGATTCGGCCTTCTTGGTCAACGCCGACTTCATGTCGACCTGCATCAGGAAGTGCACACCGCCGCGCAGGTCCAGCCCCAGGTACATCGGCATCGCGTGCAGCGAAGTGAGCCACTGCGGCGAACGCGACAGCAGGTTCAGCGCCACGATGTAGCTCGGGTCGGCCGCATCGGGGTTCAGCGCCTTCGCGATCGCCTCTTTCGCGCGGCTTTGCGTGTCCAGGTCCTGGAAGCGAGCCTTGACCGAGTTGCCCTCGAACTGCACGAAGTCGGCCTTGATGCCGGCAGCCGACAGGATCTGCTCGACCTTGGTGGCCAGCGAGCCGTCGACCTTGAGCGTGGCCTTGCCGCTGCTGACCTGCACTGCAGGCGCCTCGCCGAAGAAGTTGGGCAGCGTGTAGACCAGCCCGACGACCAGCGTGACCAGCAGGATCGCGTACTTCCACAGCGGATAGCGGTTCATGGCGTTCGGCGGCTTACTTGAACGTGCCCTTGGGCAGCACCTGCACCACCGAGCCGCGCTGAACCTGGATTTCGACGCCGCCTGCGACCTCGATGTGCAGGTAGCTGTCGCCCATCTTGGACACCTTGCCCAGCACGCCACCCGCAATCACGACTTCGTCGCCCTTGGCCAGCGCGTCGATCATGGCCTTGTGCTCCTTCTGCCGCTTCATCTGCGGGCGGATCATGACGAAGTAGAGCACCACGAACATCAGCACCAGCGGCAGCAACGTGCCCAGGCTGCCGAACAGAGACTCCGCACCGCCGCCAGTGGCAGCAGGCGCGGCTTGTGCAAACGCTTGGGAGATGAACACTTGGAAATCCTCGGTCAACCGCGGCGCCGGGTCGGCCGCGAAAAAGCCTTGGATTGTAAGCGGGGCCCCGGGCAGGCCTTGTCGCAGGACGTTGCGTCCCCGCGCTGGTGCGGGGTGGCGGGAGAACGCTGCGGCGCGCCGCAGCATCGACGTCACTGCAAAGCGTTCGACCTCACGGCCGGCGTGGCGAACTCGCGCCCGACGACGGTGCGCACATAAAAATAGTTGTGGCGCGCCCGGTCGCTCAATGCGTCCATGTCCACCTGGCCCGTCGCGTCGCACGGGAAGGAGTACGCGCGACCTTCGTTGAACAGAGACTGGTAACGCAACTCGTAGCGGCCAGCGTCGGGCAAAGGCATCGGGGACGTGTTCATGTTCGATGGGCTCCTTCGGTTCGGTTCGAGCGAATTTCGGACTTGGGTGCAAGCTTATGCAGCGGGCTGCGCACGCGCCATGTGCAGCGCACTGTGCTGACTGTCGGCTTGGGGCGCTCCTGCGTGTAGGAAATCGGCTGACTCCGGCGCGGACAAAGGCCGCTCACGGTTGCGGGCGTGCGTGATTCCACGACCTCGACACTTCACTTTCCTCGAAGTGTCATCTCCGAAAACACCGCTTTACGCGAAACGACAGAGTCTCTAGATTGCAAGCATTCACCCTGAAAGGATGTTCCATGAGCCAAACCGTGCAAACCGATCCGTCCTGGAACCTGTCGTCCGCGGCCGGTTCAACCGTCCTGCAGCGCAACCGGGTGCTGCGCAACACCTATTGGCTGCTCGCCTTGTCGATGGTGCCCACCGTTTTGGGCGCCTGGGTGGGCGTGAGCACCGGCATTGCGAGCCTGATGTCGCCGGGCATCAGCATCGTGGTGTTCCTGGCAGGCGCTTTCGGCTTCATGTATGCGATCGAGAAGACGAAGAACTCCGCCGCCGGTGTGCCGATGTTGCTGGCCTTCACGTTCTTCATGGGCCTGATGCTGTCGCGCATGGTCGGTGCGGTGCTGGGCCTGTCCAACGGCGCCAGCTTGATCATGACGGCCTTCGCCGGCACCGGGGCGATCTTCCTGGGCATGGCGTCGCTGTCCTCGATCATCAAGCGTGATCTGAGCTCGATGGGCAAGTTTCTCTTCATCGGCGCCATCATGTTGCTGGTCGCCGGCATCGCGAACTTCTTCATCCAGTCGAGTGCGTTGATGATCACGCTGGCGGTGCTGGCCATCGGCATCTTCTCGGCTTTCATCCTGTACGACCTGAAGCGGGTGCAGGATGGCCACGAGACGAACTACATCACTGCCACGCTGGGTGTTTACCTGAGCCTGTTCAACGTGTTCCAAGCCATGTTGGCCTTGCTTGGCCTGGGTGGCGGCCGGGAAGAGTAGGCCGACCCGCCTGCCGGGCTTCGCTGACAACGGCGCGCCTCTGGCGCGCCGTTTTTCTTTTCAAAGAATTGAACCGACACCGACCGGCTCGAACCGAGCGCTGAGGCCAAGGCGGCGGCGCCGCGGAGCGGGCGATCGCGTCGCAACGCCTCAGCGCAACCTGCAGTCCCGAGCGGTCAAGACACCGCTGGCGTCGAAGCGGAAACGACTGCCTTCGGGGGCTGGGTGCCGTCGGCCTTGCGGCGCTTTCTGCCGCTTGCGGTCTTTCTGACTTGCTTGGCAGAAATGGTTCTCTTGCCTACGCGCTTCTTCTTTGCCAGTGCCATTTCAGGTCCCGTTGAGTAAAGAGGCGAAGGATACAGGTGACGCTCCCCGCCGACCCCAGGGCGCCAGCGGTCCGCCGGACCGTCTTCACTCCACCGTGACCGACTTCGCCAGGTTCCGCGGCTTGTGGTCTCCACTCACGTGCCTGCGGCACATGAGTTCCGCCCCAAACCCATCAATCTGGCGCGCCTGCGACGCCTCGGCTGCGCCGCGCAAGCGCATGCCCGTCATTCGACGGTCACGCTCTTGGCCAGGTTTCTGGGCTTGTCCACATCCGTCCCCCGCGCACACGCGGTGTGATACGCCAGCAGCTGCAGCGGCACCACGTGCAGGATGGGGGACAGCGCGCCGTAGTGTTCGGGCATGCGAATCACGTGCAGGCCTTCGTCGCTGGTGATCTTGGTGTCGCCGTCGGCAAACACGAACAGCTCGCCGCCGCGGGCGCGCACTTCCTGGAGGTTGCTCTTGAGCTTTTCCAGCAGCGCGTCGTTGGGGGCGACGGTGACCACCGGCATCTCGGCCGTCACCAGCGCCAGCGGGCCGTGCTTGAGTTCGCCGGCGGGGTAGGCCTCGGCGTGGATGTAGCTGATTTCCTTGAGCTTCAGCGCGCCTTCGAGCGCGATCGGGTAGTGCAGGCCGCGGCCGAGGAACAGCGCGTTTTCCTTGCGCGCGAACAGTTCGCTCCACGCAATCACCTGCGGCTCCAGCGCCAGCACCGCCTGCACGGCCACCGGCAGGTGGCGCAGCGCCTTCAGGTGTTCGGCCTCTTGCTCGGTGCTCAGGTGGCCGCGGCTTTGGGCCAACGCCAGCGTCAGCAGGAACAGGCCGACGAGTTGCGTGCTGAAGGCCTTGGTCGAGGCCACGCCGATCTCGGCGCCGGCACGGGTGATGTAGTGGAGCTTGCACTCGCGCACCATCGCGCTGGTGGCCACGTTGCACACGGTGAGCGTGTGCTTCATGCCGAGCGAGCGGGCGTGTTTCAGCGCGGCCAGCGTGTCGGCAGTTTCGCCGCTTTGCGTGATGGTGACGACCAGCGTGCGCGGGTTGGGCACGCTGTCGCGGTAGCGGTACTCGCTGGCAATCTCGACGCTGGTTGGGATCTTGGCGATGCTCTCCAGCCAGTACTTGGCGGTCGAGCCGCTGTAGTAGCTGGTGCCGCAGGCCAATATCAGCACCGAGTCGATCTCCTTGAACACCTGGTAGGCGCCGTCGCCGAACAGTTCGGGCGTGATGCTGTGCAGTTCGTCCAGCGTGTCGGCAATTGCCTTCGGCTGCTCGAAGATTTCCTTCTGCATGTAGTGGCGGTACGGGCCCAGTTCGGCCGCGCCGGTGTGGGCGTTGACGGTGCGCACCTCGCGCTGCACGGCCTTGTAGCCGCCTTCGGGCGCGGCGTGCGTGATCCAGTGCTTGCCCATCTGCAAGTCGACCACGTCGCCCTCTTCCAGGTAGACGATCTGGTCAGTCACGCCAGCCAGCGCCATCGCGTCGCTGGCCAGAAAGGTTTCGCCCGCACCCTGGTGCGTGCCCACGCCCAGCACCAGCGGCGAGCCCTCGCGCGCGCCGACCACGCGGTGCGGCTCGTCGCGGCAGAACACCGCGATCGCGTAGGCGCCGCGCAGTTGCTTGACGGCACCTTGCACCGCTTCGAGCAGGTCGCCGGTGTAGAGGTGCTCGACGAGGTGGGCGATGACCTCGGTGTCGGTCTGGCTGGTGAACTCGTAGCCCTTGGCCTTCAGCTCGGCGCGCAGTTCGTCGTGGTTTTCGATGATGCCGTTGTGGACCAAGGCCACGCGGCCGGCTGCAGCCGACTTGGCCGCCGGCCCGTGCGAGAAGTGCGGGTGCGCGTTGTGGATCGCCGGCTTGCCGTGTGTGGCCCAGCGCGTGTGGGCGATGCCGGTGCCGCCTTGCACTTTGTCTTCGGCGACGTTGATGTCGAGCTCGGCCACACGCGAGGTGCTGCGCGCCCGGCGCAGCTCACCGTCCTGGTGCACCGCGACGCCGCACGAGTCGTAGCCGCGGTATTCGAGCCGGCGCAGCCCCTCGAGCAGGATCGGAACGATGTTTCGGGTGCTGACGGCGCCGACGATTCCACACATGGTGAGACTTCCTTGAACAGTTGAAGCAGAACCGCGATGGTAGGCAGGACAGTTTGGCGAATGTTTGCGAAACTCAGCCTTTCATGCAAGATATCGCCTTCGATTTCGCTTAGTGGCTCAATAGTTCACGCAGATGAGTTTTTTGATGAATTCGACCGACCTTCCAGACCTCGACGCCACCGATTTGCGCATTCTTGAGCAGTTGCAGCGTGACGCTTCTCTCACCAACCAGGCCCTTGCGGCGGCGGTGCACACCTCGGCCGCCACTTGCCTGCGCCGCGTCAAGCGGCTCGAAGACGCGGGCGTGATCGAGCGGCGCGTGGCGATCCTGTCGCCGCACAAGTTGGGGGCGGGCCTGACGGCGATCGTCGAGGTCACGCTCGACGCCCAGGGCGCCGAGCACCTGGCCGCCTTCGAAGCCCGCGCCGTGGCCGAGGTGCCCGTGCAGCAATGCCACCGCGTCTCACCCGGGCCCGACTTCATCCTCGTGCTTCAGGTGCCCGACATGCCGGCCTACCACGGCCTGGTGCAGCGCCTGTTCACGCAGGACGCGAACGTGCGCAACGTGAAGAGCTTCTTCAGCGTGCACCGCGCCAAGTTCGAGCCGGCCATCGCGCTGCCGACCCCGCCGCAGGGCTGATCGGCGGCCGGCTGCGCCACCACGCCCAGGCACGTCGCGCCAGCGCGTGTGTCCGGATGCGCTGCTCAAGTTGCCGCACGAATGATCGATATCCCGGTCACTCGTGAAGTACGTCGCCCACTCCCCCCAACCCGCCACGCCGTCGCACCCCGCGCCCGTCTCGCCTGGGCCTGGCGAAGACCCGCCCGCCCGCGCCGCCGAGCGCATGCGCCACCGCCGACGCGACCGGCTGCAGATGCTGGGCATGGTGCTGACCAGCTACGCGGTGGACACGCTGCTGCTGTGGGTGCTGGCCGCCGTCGGCGTGATCGAACCGCTGGTGGTCTGGGCCTACGCGGGCGCCGGCCTGTCGGTGTGCGCGCTGTTTTACGTGCTGCTCAGCAGCCCATGGTGCGAGCGGCAGAGCGAGCAGTACCTGGTGGTCCCGCAGATGCTTGCCCACGCGCTGATCAACCTGGCCTTCATCGCGTGGGTGCCGCAGGTCGGCGGGCTGATGCTGATGCTGCTGTTCGTCATCTTCGCATTCGGCTCGCTGCGCATGAGCCTGCGCTCGGTGCTGCTGGGGTCGCTGCTCATCGCCGCGCTGGTGGGCGTGGTCATCGCACACGTGGGCGACCGGCTGGCGCTGCCGGTGAGCGGCTGGGAGGCACGTGCCGCCACGGGCCTGTGGTTTGCGCTGGTGCTGGCGCGCAGCGCACTGCTGGGCCTGTACGCATCGGACCTGCGCGCGTTGCTGGCCAAACGCAACGCACAACTCGCGGCCACCTCCGAGAAGCTCGAACAACTCGCCCACCGCGACGGCCTGACCGGCGCACTGAACCGCCGCAGCATGCTGCGCCTGCTCGACGACGAGCGCGAACGCATGCAGCGCAGCGGCCAAGCTTTCGGCGTGGCGATGCTCGACATCGACCACTTCAAGCAGGTCAACGACCGCCACGGCCACAGCGTGGGCGACGAGGTGCTGCGCCACTTCACCATCAAGGTGGCAGCCGAAATGCGCGGCACCGATCGGCTGGGCCGCTACGGTGGCGAGGAGTTCTTGCTGGTGCTGACGGCCGCGACCGACCTCGGCACCGCCACCGCGGCGGTGGACCGCATGCGCACGGCCGTGGCGCGCAAAGACTGGGACGAGGTCGCCTTTGGCCTGGACATCACGTTTTCGGCCGGCGTGGCGGTGTGCCGCGACGGCGACACCACCGAGCAACTGATCGGCCGCGCCGACCGCGCGCTGTACCGCGCCAAGCGCGAAGGGCGCAACTGCGTGCGCTCCGCCTGACGCAACGACTTCGCGTGGCCCTCGCTCGATCAGCGCGTGAGGGTGTTTCGCTCAGGCCCGCTCAGCAGGCGGGCCCGCGCCGATTGACGGCGCCCGATGCGGCTTCAATACTGCACGACTGCGCGGCATCACCTCGGTGCACGCATCGACAGACAAGCAGCACCCCAGGAGCACCCCCACATGCCTGCCCGTATTGACCCTCATCGCCTGATTTCGTCCACGGGCCGCTTGGCCGCCTGCGGCCTCGCCGTGGCGCTGGCATGGGCCGGCCCGGCGCAGGCCGACGGCCGCGACTTCCGGCGAGGCGACACCGCCGTGCCGGGCTTGCCCACCCCGGGTTCGGCCGGCCCTGGCTTTCGCTCCGGCGTGGTGGCCGTGGCCAACCCGTACGCTGCTGAGGCGGGGGCGCGCATCCTGGAGGCCGGCGGCAATGCGGTCGACGCGGCGGTCGCGATCGCCTACGCACTGAACGTGGTAGAGCCGCAGTCGGCCGGCATCGGCGGCGGCGGCTTCATGATGGTTCACCTGGCCGATCGCGGCAAAGGGGGCGACAAGTACGACGACAAGAGCCGCGGCGGCAAAACCTTCGCCATCGACACCCGCGAGCGCGCGCCGGCCGGCGCCACGCCGGGCATGTTCGGCACGCTCAATTTCACGCAAGCATCCACCTCGGGCATCTCGGTCGGCGTGCCGGGCATGGTGCGCGGCACGGCCGACGCGGTCGAGCGCTGGGGCCGCCTGCCGCTGTCGCGCGTGCTGCGCCCTGCGATCCGCCTGGCCGACGACGGCTTTGCCGCCACCGCGCGCTTCGTCGCGTCGCCCAACTGCGCCAGCGCCACCAGCCGCGCCAAGGTCTACCCCGAAACGGCCGCCTACTTCTGCCCCGGCGGCAACCCGATCGCCGAAGGCACGCTGGTCACCAACAAGCCGCTGGCCGAAACGCTGCGCCGCATCGCTCGGCACGGGCCCGACGCGTTTTACAGCGGTGAGGTCGCGCACGGCATCGTCGAGGGCCAGAAGCGCGTCTCCGCCGGCGGCGCGCCAGGCACGATGACGCTGGCCGACCTGCACGCCTACGAGGCCACGTTGCGCGAGCCGGTGGTCGGCAGCTACCGCGGCTACACCGTCAAGGCGATGAACTCGCCCTCCTCCGGCGGGCTCACCGTGCTGCAGATGCTGAAGATGATCGAGCGCTTCCCCATCGGCGACGCCGCCACCGGCTTCGGCTTCGGCAGCCCGGCCACGCTGAACGTGATGGCCGAGGCGATGCGCACCGCCTTCGCCGACCGCGCCGTGTGGATGGGCGACGCCGACTTTTCGTACGTGCCCGCCAAGGGCCTGCTGAACAGCACCTACACGCAACTGCGCAGCGAGCCGATTGCGCCGACCGCGCGGTTGGCCATCAACCCGGTGGCCGGCGACCCGCGGCCTTACGACATGGCCGGGTCGCACGCAGCGCCCTTGAACCTTGCCACCGCGCCGTCGTTCGCCGGCCCCGGCGGTTCGACCACGCACTTCGTCGTGGCCGACGCGTGGGGCAACGTGGTGTCCTACACCAACACCATCGAGTCGGGCTACGGCGCAGGCATGTTCGCCGGCTACTACCCGGCCGGCTGCACCGAGCTGAGTTGCTTCAAGAGCTTCGGCTTCTTGCTCAACAACGAGTTGACCGACTTCAACTTCGTGCCATCGATCAACCTGCTCACCGGCCAGCCGGCCACCAACGACGTGGCGCCGGGCAAGCGCCCGCGCAGCAGCATGGTGCCGACGATGATCTTCGACGCCAAGGGCCGGCCGGTGGTCGCCTACGGCTCGCCGGGCGGCTCGACGATCATCAACTCGGTGTTCAACGTGACGCTGAACCTGTTGGACCACGGCATGAGCTTGCAGCAGGCGATCGACGCGCCGCGGTTGTCGGTCACCTCGGCGGGCGGCGCCGTGTCGATCGACAACGGCAACCCGCGCGCACCCACGCCGTTTTCACCTGCGTCGCTCGACGCGCTCCGCGTGCTCGGGCACACCGTTAACGCGCCGGCCGACATCGGCTCGGTGCAGATGATCGTGATCGACCCGCGCACCGGCAAGCAATACGGCGGTGCCGACCTGCGGCGCGAAGGCACGGTGATCGGGTTGCCGCGGCCCGGCCGTGGCCATTGGGGCGGCCACGGCGGCCACGGCGGCCGCCACGACCACGACGACTGACCGGCGTCAGGACGCCCGGATGACCACCAGCCCCTTGAGGTACTCGCCTTCGGGGAACGTCACCGTCATCGGGTGGTCCGGCGCGGCGCCCAGCCGCGCGTAGAACAGGCCGTCCACGCCGGCATCGAGCCCGGCGCTGGCAACGATCTTGTGGAACAGATCGGCCGAGATGCCGCCTGAGCACGAGAAGGTGAATAGCAGCCCGCCCGGCACCAGCAGTTGCAGCGCAAGGCGGTTGATGTCCTTGTAAGCACGCGCCGCGCGCTCGGCGTGGGCCACGGTGGGCGCGAACTTGGGCGGGTCGAGCACGATCGCGTCGAAGCGCTCGCCGCGCTGGAGCGCGTTGCGCAGGGTCTGGTTCACGTCGGCGTCGAGCGTGGTGTGGCGTGATGCGTCGAAGCCGTTGAGCGCCACGTGCGCTTCGGCGCGGGCCAGCGCGGGGGCGGATGAATCGACGCTGGTCACGTGCGCCGCGCCGCCATGCAGCGCGGCCACGCTGAAGCCGCCGGTGTAGCTGTAGCAGTTGAGCACGCGCTGGCAGCCGAAGTGGCGCACGGTGTCGGCAAACAGCTTTCGGCTGTCGCGCTGGTCGAGGTAGAAGCCGGTCTTGTGGCCTTCGGCCACATCGACCGTCAAGCGCCAGTCGTGCTCGCGGATCGTTACTTCAGTGGCCCCACCGCCGTGCAGCCAGCCGGTGCGCGGCTCCAAGCCTTCGAGGCTGCGCACGCTGGCGTCGCTGCGTTCGTACAGGCGGGCCAAGCCGGTGGCTTTCAGCAGCGCGTCGGCGATCACGGCTTTCCAGCGCTCGGCGCCGGCCGAGCCGAACTGCACGCTCAGCGTGTCGGCGTATCGATCGACGATCAGCCCGGGCAGGCCGTCGGCCTCACCGTGCACCAGGCGCATCGCATCGCTGGCAATCGGCAGCCGCGCGCGCACCGCCAGCGCCTGGCTCACGCGCCGCTCGAAGAACGCCGCGTCGATGCGCTCGGCTTCGTCGAAGCTCCAGGCACGCAGCCGGATCGTGGAAGTCGGGCTGTAAGCGGCCCAGGCCAGAAAGCCGCCGTCGCCGCCGACCACCCGCACCGTCTCGCCCGAATCGGCCTTGCCGCTGGCCACGCTGCCCTGGAAGACCCACGGGTGGCGCTTTTGAAGTGAGCGCTCCTTGCCGTCGCGAACCTGAACTGTCTTCATCGTTGAAAAATCTTTGCCGGCAGTGCATCCAAACGCGGCGCTGGCGGGTAGAGCAGGCAGTGGTACCGAGCCGTGCCGCTGAACATCCCACAACCCTTGACGAGGAGTCTCCCATGAAGTCCACACTCATTCTCTCTGCCGCCGCCCTGTCGCTGCTGTCCGCCTGCGGCAGCATGAGCCCGGCCAAGCCGATGATGTTCTCGCAGGCCGCGCTGCCCGACGCGGTGAAGGTGCCCACCGGCCAGAAGGTGACGATGGAGACCGTCGGCGTCGGCGAGATCACGTACGAGTGCCGCGAAAAGCAAGCCGCGGCAGGTCAGTTCGAATGGGTCTTCGTCGGCCCGGTCGCGGTGCTGAACGACCGCAGCGGCAAGGCCGTCGGCAAGTACTACGGCCCGCCCGCCACCTGGGAGTCGATGGACGGCTCCAAACTCACCGGCGCGCAAGTGGCGGTCGCGCCGGCCACGCCGGGCAGCCTGCCGCTGCAACTCGTCAAGGCCAACCCGGCAATGGGCCAGGGCGCGATGACCGGCACCAGCTACATCCAGCGCGTGGCCACCAAGGGCGGCGTGGCACCGGCCTCGGCCTGCGGCATGGACAGCAAGGGCAAGAAGGAGATCGTCAAGTACCAGGCCGACTACATCTTCTGGGCGGCGATGTAAGTCGAGCGCTGTCCGGGCGGCTCGGGGCTCGGCTAGCATGCAGGCGTTGCAAGTCCCACGTCGGGCTTGCGACGCCCGACTGCACACTTTCGGGCTTGCGACGCCCGACTGCACACTTTCGGGCTTGCGACGCCCGACAGCCCCTGCCCCGCCGATGCCCGCACGTTCGTCCGACACCGCCTCTGCGTTCGACCACGAAGCCGCGCTCGCCGCCTGCGCGCGCGGCGACCGCAGTGCGCTCAAACGCCTGTACGACGTGGAAGCGCGCCAGATGCTGGGCGTGGCGCTGCGCATCGTGCGCCAGCGCCAGCTTGCCGAAGACGTGGTGCAAGACGCCTTCATCAAGGTTTGGGAGCGCGCTGCCAGCTTCGACCCGCAACGTGGCTCGGCCCGTGGCTGGCTCTACAGCGTGGTGCGCAACCGAGCCCTCAACGAAGTGCGCGACAACGGCCCGCAGATCACGCTCGACGAAGCGGCGCTGGAGGCGATCGACCTGGGCAACGTGCTGCAGGCTGGCACCGCGATGGACGCCACGACCGAGATCGGCCCGTTGCACCATTGCCTGGAGCAGCTTGACGAACCCAAGCGTTCCAGCATCGTGCTGGCCTACGTGGACGGCTGCACGCACGCCGAAATCGCCCAGCGCCTGGCCACCCCGCTGGGCACGGTGAAGGCGTGGATCCGGCGCGGGCTGCTGGCGCTGCGGGAGTGCATGGCATGAGCCTGCCCGGCCACCCGAAAGGCGAAACCGCAGTGCGCAGCACGAAGGCACCCCAGTGAGCGCTGCTCCCGACACGGCAAGCGGCAACGGCGACGGCAGCGACGACCTGCACGCCGCGGCTGGCGAGTACGTGCTGGGCACGCTGCCCGGCCCGGAGCGGCTTGAGTTGGAGCGCCGCCTGCCGAACGACGCCGCGCTGCGCGCTGCCGTCGGTGCGTGGGAAGAGCGACTGCTTCCGCTGACCGCGCTGGCGCCGCCGCAAGTTCTGCCGGCGATGCTGTGGCAACGCATCGAGCGGGGCATCGAACAGCGAGCTGAACAACGCGGTGAGCAACGCGCCGACCCGCCCGCCCAGCAGCGCCCCGAGCAGCGCCCCGAGCAAGGCGCCGCGCGGGCGCCCGCGCCGCCAGCCGCCTCGGCACGCAAAAACGCTGCGCCGCCGTCCCGCGCCGGCTGGTGGAACAACCTCGCGCTGTGGCGCGGCCTCGCAGCCAGTGGCCTGGCCGCCGCACTGCTGCTGGCCGTGCGGCCCGACCTGGCGCCGATGGGTGGCGCCACGCCGCAGTACGTGGTCGTGCTCGTCGCCCCCGGCGGGCAGGCGCCGGGCTGGGTCGTGCAGGTGAGTTCGCCGCGCGACCTGAGCCTGACGCCGCTGGACCGCAGCGCGCCGCCCGCCGACAAGGCGTTCCAGTTCTGGACCAAGGCCGACGACTGGGCCGGCCCCGTCTCGCTCGGCCTGGTGCGCCCCGGCGAGCCGCTGCGCGTGCGGCTCGACCAGTTGCCCGCGCTGCAACCGAACCAGTTGTTCGAGATCACGCTGGAGCCGCCGTCGGGCTCGCCCACCGGGCGGCCGACCGGGCCGATCCAGTACATCGGCCGGGCGGTCAGGCTCAACAGTTGAGCTACTTGCGCCGGGCCCGCGGATGCGCCGCGTCGTACACCTTGCTCAGGTGCCCGAAGTCGAGCTTGGTGTAGATCTGCGTGGTGCTGATGTTCGCGTGGCCCAGCAGCTCCTGCACCGCGCGCAAGTCGCCGCTGCTTTGCAGCAAGTGCGACGCGAACGAGTGCCGCAGCATGTGCGGGTGCACGTGCGTGGGCAGGCCGGCGAGCAAGGCGCTGCGCTTCAGGCGTGCGCGCACCTGGCCAGGCGTCAGGCGTGTGCCGAGGCGGCTGACGAACAGCGCAGGCTCGTCGTGCCGCGCAAACTGCGCGCGGATCAGCAGCCACTCGCGCAGCGCCGCCAGCGCCGCCGAGCCGACCGGCACGCTGCGCCGCTTGCCCCCCTTGCCGAGCACATGGGCCGATGCGTCGGCCGCGTCGATCCAGCCCGCGGCCGTGGCCGATGCGTGCAGGTCCAGCCCCACCAGCTCGCCCACGCGCAGGCCGCAGCCATAGAGAAACTCGACGATGCAGTGGTCGCGCGCGTCCAGCACCGCCGCGCCAGGCCCGTCGCCAACGGGCGCGCGCGACTCGGCCAGCGCCACCGCCTGGTCCACCGGCAGCGCCTTGGGCAGCGGCTTCGGTGCACGCGGCGCGCGCACGCCGTCCACCGGGTTCAGCGCCACCAGGCCATCGCGCCCCAGCCAGCGGTACAGGCCGCGCCAGCCGGAGAGCTCCAGCGCAATGCTGCGCGGCGCCAGCCCACCGGCGTGCAGTTGCGCGGCCCAGCGGCGCACGTGCTGCGGCTTCACCGCGCGCAAGGTCACCGGGTGCGCGGCGGCAAAGCGGGCGAGGCGCCGCAGCGCGTCGGCATACATCGCGAGCGTGCGTTCGGCGAGGCGGCGTTCGACCGTGAGGTGGACGAGGTAGCGGTCGATGTCGTCGGCGGACTCTGCGACGGAGTGAACGACGGTGGCGGCTGAAGCGCCGGGGGCGGCGGGGGGCGCAAGCAGGGGCACCGTGGCCAGCGCGGTGCTCGCCGCAGAGGTCTGCAACGGCGCAGCCGGCCTGTCACGCGAGGGCGCGTCAGCCATCGGCGCGCGTCTCGTGGGCTCAGCGCACCGGCAGCAGCCGCGCCAGCGCCGCGCTCGCCACCTCGCCGATGCGCGTCAAGAACTCGGTGCCCATGTCGGCGGTGTAGCGGGTGGCGTCGGGCGAGGCGAGCATCAGCATCCCGAAGGCCTCGGGCGCCGCGCCGTGGCGCAGCGGGATCAGCGCCATCGACATCACACGCGCCGGCTCGTCGACCCACTTGACGGCCTCGAAGCCGGAATTCACGCCGCAATACGGCGCCGTCAGGCTGGAGGCAAAACTCTTCACATCGGCGCCCACGCCTTGCGTGAACGACAGGCCGTCGAACGCCGGGTCGGCGCCCCACAGCCGCACCGCCGCCTGCGGCACCATGTACTGGTGGATCAGCTCGCGCACCAGCACGTCGGGCACATCGGCGGCGCTGGTGGTGAGCATCAGCGTGCGCGTCCAGCGGTGCAGCTTGTCGGCAATGGCCATGTTCTCCTGGCCGTGGCGGATCATCTCGATGATCGCCATCTCCATGCCCTTGAGCTTGTCGCGCAGCATGTCCATCTGCCGCTCCTGCAGCGACACCGCGCGCCCGCCGTGCGGGTTGCCCAACTGCACCGCGCCCAGCAGCTCGGCATGCCGCTCGAAGAAGCCGGGCGTGTTGGCCAGGTAGTTCGCAATGTCGTCTTCGGTGATGCCCTGGACGCCGGTGGTCTTGTTCATGTTGCGGTGCTCACAGTTCAATCTCGCCTTCGAACACGGTGGTCGCCGGGCCGGTCATCAGCACGTGGTTGTCGTTGTCGGCGCCGCTGTCACCTTGGCCGCCCGGCCACTCGATCGTCAGGCGCCCGCCGCGCGTGTCCACGTCCACGCGCGCGTCGAGCAGCCCCATGCGGATGCCGGCCACCACCGCCGCGCAGGCGCCGGTGCCGCAGGAAAGCGTCTCGCCCGCATCGCGCTCGTACACGCGCAGGCGGATGTGGCTGCGGCTCACCACCTGCATGAAGCCGGCGTTGACCCGGCGCGGAAAGCTCGCGTGGTGTTCGATCAGCGGGCCCTGCACCGCCACCGGCGCGGTGTCCACGTTGTCCACCACCTGCACCGCATGCGGGTTGCCCATCGACAGCACGGCGACGAAAACGGTGGTGCCGCCCAGGTCCAGCGGCCAGAGTTCGGCCTGCACCAGGCGACGCGGCTTCGCGTGGGGCGCGACGAATGGGATGCGCGCCAACTCGAACACCGGCGAGTTCATGTCGACCGTGACGCCGCCGTCCGCTTGCAAGCGCAGCTCCAGCAGGTTGTTGACGGTCTTCACACGCAGCGTGCGCTTGTCGGTGAGCCCCTTGTTGCGCACGAAATGCACGAAGCAGCGCGCGCCGTTGCCGCAATGCTCCACCTCGTCGCCGCTGGCGCCGTTGAAGATGCGGTAGGCGAAGTCGGCTTGGGCGTCGGTGCTTTTCTCGACCACGAGGATCTGGTCGGCGCCGACGCCGAAGCGCCGGTCGCCCAGCCGGCGCATCGCGTTCGCATCGAGCGCAAGCGGTGCGCGCGTTGCGTCGAGCACCACGAAGTCGTTGCCCGCGCCCTGCATCTTGGTGAAGCGCACTTTCATCGCTTCAATTATCGCTGGCGGGGTTTGGCGTTGCATCGCTTCCGGCGTCGCGCGTGGCACCGCTGCCGGCGTAGATGCTGGGCTCGCCCGCCGGCCGCGTCTTGAAGCGCTTGTGCACCCACAGGTACTGCGGCGGGTCGACACGAATCTCGTCTTCGATCCAGCGGTTCATGCGCGCGGTGTCGGCCAGCGCATCGTCGCTCGGGAAGTCGCCCCAAGCCGGCAGAAAGCGCACCACGTAGCCTTGCCCGCCCGGCAACATCTTGGCCACCACCGGCTGCACCACCATGTTCAGCGCCCGCGCCATGCGCGAGGGCGCGAGCAGCGTGGCCGCCGGCACGCCGAAGAAGGGCACGAAAGCAGCGTCGCGCGCGCCGAAGTCCATGTCGGGCAGGTTGAAGAAGGCGGTGCCCTTGCGGATGGCGCGCAGCAGCGGCTTGGCCGAGTCGCTGCGCGGAAACACCTCGGCCAGGCCAAAGCGCAAGCGCCCGGTGCGGATGGCGGCGTCCATCACCGCGTTGGTCTGCTGCTGGTAGATCGAGGCGACGAAGCGCTTCTGGAACAACTGCGTCGCGGCACCGGCCACGTCGAGCGCCATGAAGTGCGGCACCAGCCACATCACCGCCCGCTCGCTGCGTTCGGCGAGTTGCACGTCGCCTTCGACGCGAATCAGCCGCTTCAGCCGCGCAGGCGAGGCGTACCACAGCAAGCCGCGCTCGACGATGCTGCGGCCGAGCCAGCGGAAGTGCTCGCGCGCCAACGCCAGCCGCTGCGCTGCCGTGTGCTCGGGGAAGCACAGTTCGAGGTTGCGCAGCACCACGCGCCGGCGCGAGCCGGCGAGCACGAACAGCGCACGCCCGACGGTGCGGCCCACCGGCGCCAGCAACGCCAGCGGCAACCAGTGCAACAGCCACAGAACAGCGAGCAGGAGACGAGCGCCCAACGAGGCTTCCTTGTGGTCTGACGCGGTGAGATGCGGTGAGATGCGGTGAGTGGCAGCGAAAGCGAAGCGGCGTGGCCCGCTCAACCTTCGACCGCCTCGCCCGCCGCTTGCACCCGCGGTTGCTTGTAGCGGTTGTAGCCCCACAGATACTGCTGCGGGCACTGCAGGATCAGCCGCTCCATCGCCCGGTTGATGGCGGCGGCGGATTCTGCCTGAGCGTTTGCATCGGCCGGCAACACGTCGTCGAACGCGCTGAAGCGCACCGCGTAACCGGCGCCGTGGGGCAGCCGCTCGCCCCACACCAGCAGCAGCACCGCGCCGGTTTGCTGCACCAGGCGCGCGGCGAGCGTCATCGTGTAGGCGGGCCGGCCGAAGAACGGCGCCCACACGCCCATGCCCTCGGGCGGCACCTGGTCGGGCAGCAGGCCCACCGCCTCGCCCCGCCGCAGCGCGCGGATGAGCTGGCGCACGCCCGCCAGCGTGGCCGGCGCGGTGGCCACGCCCGGGCGCGCACGCGAGCCGTCCATCAACTCGCGCAGCCACTGCTGGCGTGCCGGCCGGTAGAGCACGGTGATCGGCCCGTGGCGCGCAGCAAAGCGCTCGGCAATCGCCTGCGCAGTGACTTCGAAGCAGCCCAGGTGCGGCGTGAGGAAGACCACGCCGCGGCCCTGCGCGTGCGCCGCCTCGACCAACTCGGCGCCGTGCAAATGGAGCGCGGGCCGAATCGGCTCGTCCGCTGGGCGCAGCCACAGGAAAGGCAGCTCTGCGGCCAGCCGGCCCGCCTCGGCGATCGCCGGGCGGCTCGCGCTGGCGGGCACGCCGGCCAGCGCCGCGTTGGCCTGGAAGCGACGCCGGTACGACGGCGACAGCACAAACGTGAGCCAGCCCAGAAAGCCGCCCAAACGATGCAGAAGCCACAAAGGACGGTTGGACAGCCAGCGAGCCAGGAACACCATCTTTTCTATAATCCGCGAATCGCCGAGTTAATTTGAACTACTTGCGGGGCGATGCACACACCGACGACCTCGGTGCGGTGCCGGGCAGCGAAACACATCGCCGCTCCACAAATCCTGCTAAAGCGTTCGCCGCTCCTCCAAGAGTTTCAGGCCGGCAACGCAGCGTGCAACCTGATTGATTTTTACATTGGAGTACCGAGTGGCCAACGATTTCCTTTTCACCTCCGAGTCCGTCTCCGAAGGTCACCCTGACAAGGTGGCCGACCAGGTCTCCGACGCGATTCTCGACGCGATCTTCAAGCAAGACCCGCGCAGCCGCGTGGCCGCCGAGACGCTGTGCAACACCGGCCTGGTGGTGCTGGCCGGCGAGATCACGACCAACGCGCATGTGGACTACATCCAGGTCGCGCGCGACACCATCAAGCGCATCGGCTACGACAACACCGAGTACGGCATCGACTACAAGGGCTGCGCGGTGATGGTCTGCTACGACAAGCAGAGCAACGACATCGCGCAAGGCGTGGACCATGCGAGCGACGACCACCTGAACACCGGCGCCGGTGACCAGGGCCTGATGTTCGGCTACGCCTGCGACGAGACGCCCGAGCTGATGCCCGCGCCGATCTACTACGCGCACCGCCTCGTTGAGCGCCAGGCGCAACTGCGCAAGGACGGCCGCCTGCCCTTCCTGCGCCCCGACGCCAAGAGCCAGGTGACGATGCGCTATGTGGACGGCAAGCCGCACAGCATCGACACCGTGGTGCTGAGCACGCAGCACGACCCCGACCAGAGCGAGTCGCCCAAGAAGATGAAGGCGTCGTTCAACGAGGCCATCATCGAAGAGATCATCAAGCCGGCGCTGCCCAAGGAGTGGCTGAAGAACACCAAGTACCTCATCAACCCGACGGGCCGCTTTGTCATCGGCGGCCCGCAGGGCGATTGTGGTTTGACCGGCCGCAAGATCATCGTCGACACCTACGGCGGCGCCTGCCCGCACGGCGGCGGCGCCTTCAGCGGCAAGGACCCGAGCAAGGTCGACCGCTCGGCCGCCTACGCCGCGCGCTACGTCGCCAAGAACATCGTCGCTGCCGGCATCGCCAAGCAGTGCCAGATCCAGGTGGCCTACGCCATCGGCGTGGCGCGGCCGATGAACGTCACCGTCTACACCGAAGGCACCGGCAGGATCAGCGACGAACGCATCTCGGCGCTGGTCAACGAGCACTTCGACCTGCGGCCCAAGGGCATCATCCAGATGCTCGATTTGCTGCGGCCGATCTACGAGAAGACGGCGGCGTATGGGCACTTCGGCCGCGAGGAGCCGGAGTTCGCGTGGGAGAGGACAGATAAAGCTGCAGCCCTCAAGGCTGCAGCCGGGCTGTAAGTCCGCCGCGCGACAGCGCGGTGTCTGTCCTCCGGCGCAGGGTAACTAAATGCTTCCGGATCAATGATCCGGCATTGATGAACTTGAATCAAGCCGCATAGCGAACCGGATCATGCTCGAAGTACTTTCGAATCCGCTCGGGCTGGCGTTGCACGCTGCGCAGATGACGAGCCGTGGCCTTGACCAGTTGCAGCTTGGTGCGCGCCGGAGCCAGCTTCGTCACCGCCTGCTTGATGTCCGCGTTGGCCATCTCGTCGGGGTTGAGCTCGGGGCTGTAGCTGGGCAGGTAGAACACCTCGATTGCATCGGCGTGCTCGGCCAGCCAGGCCTTCACCGGCTTGGCGTGATGCACCCGCAGGTTGTCCAGGATCAGGAACAGCTTCTTGGCCGCCCCCTTGATCAGCCGGCGCAGGAAGTCGATCAGGATGTTCGCGTTGAGCGCGCCGTCGAAGATGCGCCAGCGCATCTGGCCCTTGTTGGTCACGGTGGAGATCACCGACAGGCCGTAGCGCTTATTGTTGACCCGCACCAGCGGCGTTTGCCCCTTGGGCGCGAAGCCCCGGCCCCGCACGTCGTCGCTGCGCAGGCCGCTCTCGTCGCCCCAGTGAATCTCCGCACCCTCGGCCTTGGCACGGGCGGCGATGACCGGATAGTCCTCGTCGAGCCACTTCTTGACCGCCGCGGGCGACTGCTCGTAGGCCTTCTTCATCGGCTTTTGCGGCGTGAAGCCCCAGCGCGCCAGGTACAGCCCCATCGTGCGCACCGGCAGGCGGATGCCAAAGCGCTGCTCGATGAGCTGCGCCACCGCAGTGCGGGTCCACAGCGCGTAGGGCATCTTCAGCTGGTCGGGCGTCTTGTCGGTGATGAGCTTGCGCACCGCGGCCTCCTGCGCCGCGTCGAGCAGCCGGCCGTCGCCGCTCTTGCGTCCGGTGGGCGCGTCGCGCAGGGCCTTGGCACCCGCCGCGTCGTGGCGTTTGCAGATGTCGAACACGCCCGTGCGGCTCAACCCCGTCTGCGCCGCAATCTCGTCGTAGGTCCGGCCTGCCTTGCGCAGCCGGATGACCTGCACGCGCCGCTCGTGTCGCGCGTCGCGCGACAACGTTCTCATGTCGGTTGCTTCCATCACCATAAGATGATGACGCAATCGAATAGTTCAAGTTAAATGCTTCCGGATCAATAAGGCCCCCCGGGGGCCGTGCCGGAGCCAACGGAATGACATTCGCATCAAGGCAAAAGTTCGTCAGGAGACGAACACCAAGACCGGCGATCGCATTCGAGTGCGAGTCACCGTCCTTGATCGTGCGGATGTGGTGATTCCAGAGGACCTGATGAATGCACTGGCAGCCGAAGGTGTGATTGAAGCTTTCAAGCTACTGCCGCCCGGCAAACAGAACTTCATCATTCGTCGAATTGACGAATCAGCCAAACCGCAGACTCGCGAGAAGAGAATTCAGGAGGGCGTGCTCTCCGCGCATGAGAGAGCGGGAAGCGGCGATGAGGTCTGTGCTGGCGGCCGCGTCCCCGGGATGCAGGGAACGGTGCTCGGCAGCGCGGCTGCGCGCGCCCGGGCGCTCGACGGTTACGCGTTCATCGTCCCCTCGACCCAGCACGCCAGGCCGGTGGTTGCCGCGGTCCCCCGCCCGCCCTACGGCGCCGCTTCCCGCTTTGCGCCGGCGGCCGGCTGCGCGCTCCCGTCGCCGCAGGCCCGCTGTCGCGTGTTGTTCAGTCGTGCCGCCCGGCTGCCCGGCTGCCCCGCTTTCCCCATCTTGCCACGCTGCGTCGCCGCGCAGCGCCCGACGGCGCTGGTGCTTTGTGCCCGTGAGCTCGGAGTTGACGGGGGGCTGCGGGGGGCCGTCGTGATGTAGTGGGACACTGCCGATGGGCTGATCGCGCGCGCGCACCCGCTTGCCGCGATGTTCCTACACGCGTGGCCGCGGGCCCTCAGCATGCTCAAGTGGTCGGGCGGCGGGCCGCGCGGCAACGATCAAAAGGCGCTGATCGAGTGTGCGGGCAGCGGGCCGGCGGTCGGGCGCGGGACACCGGAACACCGCGACACGGCAAGCCGGTTTCTCGGTTAGCAACCAACATTGTTCCAGTGGCCGAATTCCGCAGGTGGGTCGGTCGTTCGCCGCGCCTGCGCGCCGAGGGCTCGTGGGCTCTTGAGACCTGCGCTGTGGCGCTCTGCCCAGTCATCGAGCAGTTGACCACCCAGCGCCACGCGCGGACGGCCGGCGTGGCGCTGTGGCATTGGGGAAGCGGCATCGCGGCTGCCGAGCTGGGCCCGCGGGTCGACCGGTTCGCGGCTAGCCTGCAGCGCGAAAGCGCGCGGCCCGGCGACTCGGTAGCTTGGTGCCCCGGCGGCCCGCCGGCGCACGTGGGAACCAGGCTCCGCGTGTCGCGGTGTGGCGCTGGGGCGGGGCCGCTGCCGCCCAGCGCCACGCCGCAGCGCCTCGGGGGTCTGGTGGCCTACTGCGGCGCGGCGCGGGTGTCTGTCGATGCGCCGATGCGCGGGGCCCCCGCCCCGCCGGCGCCGGCGGGGCGCGTGGCGCGGTGCGCGGTGCCCGGTGGGCCGGGCGGGCCGCCGGGGTCCGCTTGGCCCGCCGGCAGGGCCGGCTCGCCCGAGCCGCCGACCCGCGCCGCCGGGGCACCGTTGAACAGTTTCTAATCTTCGGTCACCAGCGGAGCGCGCGGGGGCCCCGTGCATCCGCGCAATCTGCGAGTTTCCGAGGTGCCGAGGTGGGCGGGGCGGCGGGACGGGGCAGCCGCGGTCCCGCGGCCCGCCGCCCGGCTCCACTCCAACACCCCGCTGCCCGGCTTGCGCCCTACGCTGGCACTCTGTGGCTCCTTGGCCCTGATGCCGGGGTCCGACGGGCCCAAGGGCCCGCAACCCGCCCAGCGGTGGAGCGTGACGCAAACAGGGAAGGGCGGGGGGCAGTGCCAACGTATCCACGCGCACCGACACTTCGATGCTTGCTTGCTGGCGGCGTTCGGGCGTTGGATCGCAGTCGGGGCTCCGGGCACTCCGGCCCTACAGGCCAAGTTGCTGCAACGTTGGCACGGTGGCCTGGTCGCCCGGTAGGCTCTAACCGAAGGCGGCGGCGCTGCCACGCTGACGGGCCAAGGGCCCCCGGACACGCTGCACAGTGTCGCCCGGTCGCCGCCCCGGGGCGAAGTGCCGGTCGGCGGGGATGGGGGGGTCGGGCGGTCGGCCGGGCGGCTGGGTGGGGTCGTCGGGTACTCGCCGACCATGATGACCGGCTACCACGGTCTGACCGAGGCCACGCGCCCGGCCGCGTGGCCCGACACGCAGGCCAAGCGCTCCATCCGCACTGGCGACCTGGGCCGCTGGGATGCCGAGGGCTCCAGGGCGCCGGGCGACGGCAAGACGCCCATGAGCATCTCCGGCGGCCTCAACCTCTCCCCCTGCGCCATGGCGGCGGGGCTGGCGGGCCAGGCCGACGTGCCCGAGGCGGCCGGGCTCCCCGTGCCGTCGGCACGCCGGGGCGAGGGGCCGGTGGCCTTTTGGGTGTTGCGGGATGGCTTGACGCTCTATGCCGCGTCGCTGCTCGCCTGGGTGAATGAGCGCGTCGGCAGGCCCGAAGGCCTCACCCCCGCCCAGCTCGTAGATGCGCGGCCGCGCGGGCCCGCGGGCAGGGTGGTCGAGGGCGAGCGGCGCGGGCCCGCGCGGGGCGGGGGCCCGTAGCGCAGTCGGCCACGCGGCCGGTGCGTGCGCCGTGGGGCTCGGGCCAGCGTCGGCAAGGGCGCGCTCGGGGCGCGCTCTGGGAGGCAACTGCGCGGTGCTCCGCAAAAAAGGAGCCCAAAGGGCACGCTATTGGTTCAAGTTGTTGCGCGCGGGCGGCGATAGCGTGGAACGTCCGGAGTCGGGGTGCGCCTCGCCTGCGGTGCTCCAGCTTTCAGAAAGCCGCCCATGAAAAGACTCTTCATCGCTTCCGGGCTGCCCGTCTGGACCTCCTCTCCGGCGATCACCACGTTGCCGTACAGCTTGACGCCGTAGTTGGGGTAGGCCATCACCACCACGTCTTCTGCCTTCACGCCGCGCGCTTCGAGGTTCAACACCGAGGTGAACGAGAAGCCGGTGATCGCGTCGACATCGCCGCGCACGAGCATCGTCTCGCGCAGCGGCGGGTCCATCGAGATCCAGTTCGGCGCGCCCAGGCCGTTGGCCTTGGCGAAGATCGGGAAGGCCTTGCGCCCGGCGTCGAACACCGGTGCGCCGAGCTTCTTGCCGGCCAGGTCGGCGGGGGTCTTGATGCCGCTTTTCTTCAGCGCCATCACCGCGGCCGGCGTGTTGTTGTAGACCATCATCACCGCCACCGGCTTGTTCGGCGCGGTCGGGTTGTTGGCGTGGAATTCCATCAACGCGGCCAGGTCGGCGAATCCCATGTCGTAGGCGCCCGAGGCCACGCGCGTGACCGTGCCGCCCGAGCCGTTGCCGGCATCGACCGTGACATTGAGCTTCTCGGCCTTGAAGTAGCCCTTGGCCACAGGCACCAGGAAGAGCGCGGCCGGGCCTTCGAAGCGCCAGTCGAGCTGGAACTTGATGTTGGTCTCTTGCGCGTGGACGGTCGCCGTGGCGGCCAGGCCGAACGCCAGCGCGAGCCAGGACGGGACGGCAAGCGCGAGCGAGCGGCGGGTGAGGGAGGGCAGGGTCATTCGGTGCTCCGGTACAGAAGTGGGATGGCTGGATCTGGAAGAGACGCAAATTCTGTGCGCGGCGCATGCACCAAAGGAATCGGGTCAAGCGCTAAGGTGGTGCGTTGATCGCAGGCTGAAAGCGACGGCCTTAGTCGTACGCTGCTAACATTTAAAGTATGAATGCCCGCCTCGATCATCTCATCGATGAAGCCCTGGCTCTGGCCCCGGAGGAGCGGTCCGCCGTCGTTCTGGCGCTTCTGGACAGCCTCGATGGCGAAGACGATGCGTCGGTCCACAGAGCATAAAGCATGGGCCGATGAAATTCGGCAACGCAAGGCCGACCTGCGCTCGGGAGCGGCGAAGGCTGCGCCTTGGAGTGAGGCCCGAGCTCGGCTGAGCGCCTTGTGAGCCAATACGTCGTCGAGATCGCGCCGCTGGCCGAGCGCGACCTCCAGGACGCGATCCTCTGGTACCGCGAACGAAGTGCTCTCGTCGCAGAAGCCTTTCGCGTTGAGGCCTTCGATGCCATCGACACAATCGGCACGGCGCCGCTCGGCAGGGCAGCGGATGGCGAAGGCAATCGTCGCCGTGTCATGCATCGATTTCCGTACTCGGCTTCGCGCCTGTTTCCAAGTTGGTGGGTCGACTTGCAGGCACTTGCAAGACGTCAACTTTGGCGCGAGGCGATCGTGAGTTTGGCAAGCTCACCGCAGGAGATCGAACAGACTCCGCGCCACCACCTTGGTCGCCCTGCGCAAGTCCTCGATGTCGATGTGCTCGTCGGCCCGCTTCGCGTTGCTTTCCAGCACGGTGCGCGGCCCGCAGCCGTAGAGCACGGCCGGGATGCCGCGTTCGCAGTACAGGCGCGCGTCGGTGTACAGCGGTGTGCCCGAGGCTTCGATCGGCTCGCCGAACACGCTGCTCGCATGCGCGCACAGCGCATCGACCAGCGGCTGGTTGCCCGCCAGCGGCTTGAGCGGGTGCGCCAGCAGCAGGCGCTTGACCTCGATCGTGACGCCTTTCGATTCCGCAACCGCATCGGCGATGAGCTTGCGCAGCGCCGTTTCGACCTCGGTCGGGTTCTCTTCAGGGATCATGCGGCGGTCGAGCTTGAGCACCACCTTGCCGGGCACCACGTTGGTGTTGGTGCCGCCCTGGATCACGCCGACGTTCAGGTACGGGTGGGTGATGCCCAAGACCTGGCTCGTGACCTGCTTGAACAGCATGTTCTGGTGGTACAGGGCGTTCAAGATGCGCGTGGCAGCTTGCAGCGCATCGACGGCGGTGTCGGGCACGGCGGCGTGGCCCATCTTTCCGTGCACGGTGACTTCGAGCTGAAGGCAACCGTTGTGGCCGGTCACCACCTGGTAGCTGAACCCGGCGGCGATCAGCAGATCGGGCTTCGTCAGGCCCTGGCTCAGCAACCAGCCGGGGCCGAGTTCGCCGCCGAATTCTTCGTCGTAGGTGAAGTGCAGTTCGACACCGCCCTTCAGCGACGCCTTCAACGATTCGATCGCACGCGTGGCGAACGTGAAGGTCGCGAAGTCGCACTTGCTCACCGCCGACGCGCGGCCGTAGAGCTTGCCGTTCACGATCTCGCCGCCGTAGGGGTCGCGCGTCCAGCCTTCGCCGGGCGGCACCACGTCGCCGTGGGCGTTCAGCGCGATCGTCTTGCCGGTGCCGTACTGGCGACGCACGACGAGGTTGGTGATCGATTCGAGGCCGTGCTTTTTCACTTCGGCGTCTGGCACGGCATGCTTCTCGGCGTCGAAGCCGAAACCCATGAGCAGCTCGGCGGTGCGATCGGCGTGCGGCGCGTTGTTGCCGGGCGGCGTGTCGGTGGGCACCTGCACCAGGGCTTGAAGGAAGCGCAGCTCTTCGTCGAAGTGCGCGTCGACCCAGCGGTCGAGCTCGTCGTGGTGGGTGCTCATGTCATGTCTGCGGCAAGTTGATCGAGCAGGTGCTGGAACGCCTGAACGCAAAGCTGCGTGTCGTCGGCGCTGATCGTCTCCAGCGGGTTGTGGCTGATGCCCGAGTTGCCGCCGCGCATGAACAGCATGGCCTGCGGCATCACCTCGTGCAGCTTCATCGCATCGTGCCCGGCGCCGCTGGGCATGCGGTGCACCGGCAAGCCGAGCGACTCGACCGCCGCCTCCCAGCGCGCTTGCCATTCGGGCGCGCTGGGCGCGGCGGCGGCGCGCATCGTTTCTTCCAGCGTGTGGTGCAGGCCGCGTCGCTCGGCGATGCGTTTCAATTCGGCCAGCACGTCGGCCGCGCAAGCGTCGCGCACCTCGTTGGTGGTGGCGCGGATGTCCAGGCTGAAGGTGCACCGGCCGGGCACGACGTTGATCGACCCGTTGGGCACGTGCAGCATGCCGATGGTGCCGACGACGTGGGGCACCGATGCGGCGCGCTGCTCCAGGTACAGCGCGAGTTCGGCCACCGCGGTGGCGGCGTCGCGCCTGCGGTCCATCGGAGTCGTGCCGGCATGGCTGGCCATGCCGACCACCTCGCCGACAAAACGCACGCTGCCGTTGATGGAGGTCACGACGCCGAGCGGCAGGTCCATCTCGTTCAGCACCGGGCCTTGCTCAATGTGCACTTCGACGAAGCCGAGGTAGTCGGCAGGGTTGCGCTTGCAGGCGCCGATTGTGTCAAGCGTGGCGGGCAGCCCGGCCGCGCGCATCGCGTCGCGCATGCTCACGCCATCGGCGTCGAACTGGTCCAGCCACGCGGGGTCGAAGTGCCCGGTCAACGCGCCCGAGCCGAGGAAGGTGGCCTTGTAGCGCTGGCCTTCTTCTTCGGCGAAGCCGACCACCTCGACGCAAAAGGGCAGCCGCCTGCCGGCGCGGTGCAGCTCGCGCACGCAGACCATCGGCACGAAGATGCCAAGGCGCCCGTCGTACTTGCCGCCGTTGCGAACGGTGTCGAAGTGCGAGCCGGTGAGCAGGCGCTTCTGTTCTGTGTCGCCGCCGTCGTGTCTTCCGCGGTACAGGCCCACCACGTTGCCGACCGCATCGACGTTCACCTCGTCGAAGCCGCACTCCTTCATCCACCGCACCAGTTGCACCTGGCAGTTCTGGTGCGCCTGTGTGAGGTAGGTGACGGTCAGTTGGCCCAGCTCGGCGTAGCCTGGGTCGCTGTGCGTGGCCAGCAGCTCGGCGCAGTCCCACACCTGGTTGCCCAGCGTCGGCTCCAGGCCGAACTTGTCGTTCAAGCGAATCTCGACGACGCGGTGGATGTTGCGCAGCGCCTCGGCCAATTCGAAGTCCGGGTGGCCGCCGAGCCGGCGCTCGAAGGTGGCGATGATCTGCGCTCGCGTGAGCCCGGCGCCCCGCGGCCCGCGCACGGCCAGCATGAAGGGCCAGCCGAACTTGGCGCTGTAGGCTCGGTTCAGCGCTTGGATCTTCTCCAGTTCAGCGGGCGAACAATTCGTCAACCCCGACTTCGTCTGTTCGTTCGTCGACTCGGCCGTGAGTGAACCCGCCACCATCGCCTTGCCCGCCAGTTCGGGGTGGCCGCGCAACAGCACGAGCTGCTTGTCGCGACCGGACCGACGCACCACCTCCACCATCGCCAGCTTGAGCGCTGCGACGCTGCGAAACGGCCGCTTCAACAGCGCCGCCTCGGCGATCCAGGGCGAGTGTTCGTACAGGCCGTCGAGCCAGGCCAGCGCCTGCTCGGGCGTGGCGGCATTGAGTTGATCGATCGTCAGCGCCATCACGCCACTCCGGGTTCGGCGGCACCCGGCGTCGTTGCCGGCGCAGGGAAGTGCTGCTGCCAATGCCGCGCAATGTCGATGCGCCGCGTGACCCACACGCGCTCGTGCTGCTGCACGTAGTCGAGAAACTTCTGCAGCGCGCGGAAGCGCCCGGGCCGCCCGATCAACCGGCAGTGCAAGCCGATGTTGAGCATCTTCGGCCGATCTTGACCATCAGGATCACCCTCGGCGTACAGCACGTCGAACGCGTCCTTCAAGTAGGCGAAGAAGTGGTCGCCGGTGTTGAAGCCCTGGGCCGACGAGAAGCGCATGTCGTTGGTGTCCAGCGTGTAGGGCACGATCAGGCGCTGGATGGTGCTGCCGTCGCTCTTTTGCACCGGCATCCAGAAGGGCAGGTCGTCGCCGTAGTGGTCGCTGTCGTATTCGTAGCCGCCGTGGTCGGCCACCAGGCGCTTGGTGTTGGGGCTGTCGCGGCCGGTGTACCAGCCGAGCGGCCATTGGTTGTTCGTCAACTTCTGGATGATTTCGGTGCCGATGGCCACGTGCTGGCGTTCGCGCTTCTCAGCCATGTGCTGGTAATGAATCCAGCGCCAGCCGTGGCAGGCGATCTCGTGGCCGAGATCGACGAAGGCCTGCGTCAGCTCGGGGTTGCGCTCCAGCGCCATCGACACGCCAAACACGGTGAGGGGCAACTTGCGCTTCTCGAACTCCTTCAAGATGCGCCAGGCGCCCACACGGCCGCCGTATTCGTACATCGACTCCATGCTGAGGTGCCGTGCCTCGAAGGCCTGCGCCACGATCAGTTCGGAGAGAAACGTCTCCGACGCCGAGTCGCCGTGCAGCACGCAGTTTTCGCCGCCTTCTTCGTAGTTCAGCACGAACTGCACCGCGATGCGCGCCTGGCCCGGCCAGCGCGCGTGCGGCGGGTTGCGGCCGTAGCCGATCAGGTCGCGGGGGTAGTCGGGGGTCATCATCGAGTGGCCTCGGCGGGTTCAGTTCAGGCCCGGGCGCAGCGCGGCCTGAAGGTCGGGGATGCGCGGGTCGAGCCGCAGGTTGCGCTCCACGTGGTGCAGGTGTTGCTGCATCAGCTTCGCCGCTGCCTTGGCGTCGCGGGCCTGCAAGGCATCGACGATGGCCACGTGCTCCTCGAAGGAGTGGTGCGCCGAGTGCGCCGACTGGTACATCAGCGCAATCAGCGAGCAGCGCGACACCAGGTCTTGCAGGATTTCGGCCAGCGCCTGGTTGCCCAGCATCTGCGCCACCAGCACATGGAAGTCTGCCAGCAAGCGTGTGCGGCCGGACACATCGGTGCGCTGCACGGCGGCCTGTTCGGCCTTCAGGTGAGCGCGCAACTCGGCGATGTGTGCGGGCGCCAGCTCGGTGGCGGCACGGCGGATCATTGCCAGCTCCAGCATGCTGCGCACCTCAAAGACCTGGCGCGCTTCCTCGACGCTGGGCTGCGCGACGAACGCGCCGCGTGCCGGCTCCAAGGTGACGAGGTGGTCGCGGCTCAACTGGTTCAGCGCCTGGCGCACCAGCGTGCGCGAGACGCTGAAGATGTCAGCGATCTGCTGCTCGGCCAACTTGGTGCCCGGCATCAGCCGGCGCTCGACGATGGCGGCGGTGATGGAGGCGACGATGCGCTCGGTGGCGCCAGCAGGCGCATCGTCGGCCGGCGTGACCGGCTCCGTGACAAGGGCTCGCCGCGATGGGCGATGTGCCGGCGCGCGCAAGCCCGACGACGGGCGCGTGTCGATCGGGCGGATGACCTTGAGGTCGGCGGCCATGCTGGTTTTCGTCTGCATCGCTTGATTTGTATGCGATAGTGTATACACTTTGCGCTCAACCGCAAGCCGGTGCAGCGGCCCCGGTCGGCGGCACGACACACCAGGAGAGAGACACGATGGGACACCTCAGCACGCATGTGCTCGACACCGCCAACGGCTGCCCGGCTTCGGGCATGCGGGTGAGCCTGCTGCGCACCGCCAGCGGCCGCAGCGAAACCATCAAGACCTTCACGCTCAACCACGACGGGCGGGCCGACGGCCCCTTGCTCGAAGGCGCCACCGTGGTGCCCGGCCGCTACCGGCTGGTGTTTGCCGTGGCGGCGTACTTTCGCGCTCGCGGTACCCTGCTGCCCGACCCACCGTTTCTGGACGACGTGTCGCTTGACTTCGGCATTGCCGACGCCAACGGCCACTACCACGTGCCCCTGCTCGTCAGCCCCTGGAGCTACAGCACCTACCGAGGCAGCTGAACGCCGCCTGGTCTGAAGTTTGCGTTCGCCGCGAGGTCCACCGCACGCAAGCGTGCCCAACTGCCACCCAGGAGCACCGCATGACTCGACTTTCCGTTTCGCCCGTTTCGCCCGTTTCGCCCGCCACCGCTCGGGCTCGATCCGGCCGGTGGGCCAACTGCCTCATCGCAGCCACCGTCGTTGCTGCGGTGGGCGCTGCCGGCCCGTTTAGCGCGGCCCACGCGGCGTACCCAGAGAAGCCGGTGCGCATCGTCGTCACCTTCGCGGCCGGCGGCGCAAGTGACATCGTTGCGCGCACCATCTCGGAGCCGCTGGCCAAGGCGCTCGGCCAGGCGGTGATCGTCGACAACAAGCCTGGCGCCGGTGGCACGCTGGGCGGGCAAGAGGTGGTGCGCGCCGCGCCCGACGGCTACACGCTGATGCTGTCGAACTCCACGCCGCTGTCGATCGGCCCGTTCACGGTGCCCAAGCAGCCCTACGACCCGGCCAAGAACTTCACGCATGTGGCGATGCTGGGCATCGCGCCGGTGCTGATCATGGCCAACCCGAAGACCGGCCCGGCCACGCTGAAGGACCTGCCCAAGGCGGCAGCCGCGCCTGGCTACAACTTTGCCAGCGGCGGGCCCGGCTCGATCGGCCACATCGTCGGCGAGATGACCAAAGGCGCGATGAAGATCAACATGACGCACCTGCCCTACCGCGGCGGCGCGCCGATGACGACCGACCTGATCGCTGGCGTCATCCCGGTCGGCGTCGACGTCATCACCGCGTTCGTGCCGTTGCTCAAGAGCGGTCAGATCAAGGGGCTGGCGGTCACGTCGCGCGCTCGCTCGCCGCTGGCGCCCGACCTGCCGACCACCACCGAACTGGGCTACCCGCAACTCGTGGCGGAAAACTACTTTGGCGTCTCCGGCCCGGCCGGCCTGCCCAAGGAGGTTACCGACAAGCTCGCCAAGGCGCTCGCCGACATCGTGGCCGACCCGGCCATCGTCAAACGCTTCGAGGAACTCGGCATCACCACCGTGAAGATGAGTTCTGCCGAGTTCGGCGAACTGGTGGCCAAGCAGGTCAACGACTGGGCGCCGGCCATCAAAGCGGCGGAGCTGCAGAAGCAATGAGGGACAGACCTGAGGCCCCATGGACGCTTACCTGCTCGACTGGCTGAACCTGCTGCTGCGCTGGGCCCACGTGGTCACCGGCATCGCCTGGATCGGCGCGTCGTTCTACTTCGTCGGGCTCGACAACAGCCTCACGCCGCCGGCCGACCCCAAAGACAAGGCCAAGGGCATCGGCGGCGAACTGTGGGCCGTGCACGGCGGCGGCTTCTACCACCAGCAGAAGTACCCGGTTTCGCCGCCCAAGCTGCCCGAGCACCTGCACTGGTCGATGTGGGAGAGCTACTCCACCTGGCTCACCGGCTTTGCGCTTTTTGCGGTGCTGTACCTGTTCAACGCCAGCAGCTTCCTGATCGACAAGTCGGTGTTCGACTGGTCGCCCGCTGCCGCAATCGCCACCGCGCTCGGCTTCTTCGTCGCGTTCTGGGTCGTCTACGACGCGATCTGCCGCGTCTTCGGCCGGGGCAAAAACGGTGATCTGGTGGTCGGCGCGCTCGTGTTCGGGTTCATCGTGTTCGCATCCTGGCTGTCGTGCCAGTTGTTCGCCGGGCGCGCGGCCTTCCTGCTGGTGGGCGCGATGATCGCCACGACGATGAGCGGCAACGTGTTCTTCTGGATCATCCCGGGCCAGCGCAAGGTCGTCGCTGCGTTGCGGGCCGGCGCGCCGGTCGACCCCATCCACGGCCAGCGTGGCAAGCAGCGCAGCGTGCACAACACCTACTTCACGCTGCCAGTCATCTTCACGATGTTGAGCAACCACTACGGCTTCTTGTACACCGGCCCGCACAACTGGATCGTGCTGGTGTTGCTGATGCTTGCGGGTGCGCTGATCCGTACCTCGTTCGTCATGCGCCACAAGGCCCTGGCCACCGGCCAGCCGGTGCCGTGGCGCTATGCGGTGATCGGCACGTTGATGCTGGCGGGCCTGGTCGGCGCCACGCTGCCGGCGTCGCAACCTGTGGCGGCTGCTGCAGCCACGTCGGCGCCGGTCAGTTTTGCTGAAGTGCAGAAGGTGGTCGCCGAGCGCTGCGCGCTGTGCCACAACGAGCAGGTGGTCAGCAAGAACGTGCAACTGCATACGCCCGAGTTGATCGCCAAACACGCACAGGCGGTGTTCCAGCAGACGGTGGTGCTCAAGCTGATGCCGATGAACAACGCCACGCAGATCACCGACGCCGAACGTGCGCTGATCAAACGCTGGTTCGAAGCCGGCGCGCCGACTCGGTAGCCCCGGCCCCAACGGCGCTCTTCTTCGATGCCCACGCTGCTGATCCGCGACGCCCGCCTGCTCGTCACGATGGACGCGCAGCGGCGCGAAATCGAGGGCGGCGGCCTCTTTGCGCGCGACGGTGTGATCGAGGCCGTCGGCCCGAGCGCCGAACTCCCGGCGACGGCCGACGAGGTGATCGACGCGCGCGATCACGTGGTGATTCCCGGCCTCGTGAACACGCACCACCACATGTACCAGACGCTGACGCGCGTGGTGCGCCCCGCGCAGGACTGTGAGTTGTTCACCTGGCTGCAGACGCTCTACCCGATCTGGGCGAACCTGACACCCGAGATGGTGCACGTCTCGACCCAGACGGCGATGGCCGAGTTGCTGCTGTCGGGTTGCACGACGACCAGCGACCACCTCTACATCTTCCCCAACGGCATCACGCTCGATCACAGCATCGAAGCGGCGGCGCAGATCGGCATGCGTTTTCATGCGGCGCGCGGCTCGATGAGCGTTGGGCAAAGCCAGGGCAGCCTGCCGCCGGACAGCGTGGTCGAGAGCGAAGCCGCGATCCTGAAGGACACGCAGCGCCTGATCGAACGCTGGCACGACCCGACACGTTTTGCGATGCAGCGCATCGTCGTCGCGCCGTGTTCGCCGTTTTCGGTCAGCCGCGAGTTGATGCGCGATGCTGCGCTGCTCGCGAGGGAGCACAAGGTGTCGCTGCACACCCACCTGGCCGAGAACGACAACGACATCGCCTACACGCGCGAGAAGTTCCACTGCACGCCGGCCGAGTACGCTGAACAGCTCGGCTGGCTCGGCCCGGATGTGTGGCACGCGCACTGCGTGAAGCTCGACGAAGCCGGCATCCGCCTGTTCGCACGCACCGGCACGGGCGTGTCGCACTGCCCGGGCTCGAACATGCGGCTGGCCTCGGGCATCGCGCCGATCCGCGCAATGCGCGATGCGGGCGTGCCGGTGTCGATCGCGGTCGATGGCTCGGCGTCGAACGACAGCGGGCACCTTCTCGGCGAAGCGCGCTTGGCGATGCTGCTGCAGCGCGTCGCGCAAGGCTCCCCAGGATACGGAAGTGTCTCGCCATGGCCTCACGGCCCATCGGCCCTGACCGCGCGCGAGACGTTGGAGATCGCCACGCTCGGCGGCGCACGCGTGCTCGGCCGCGACGACATCGGCGCGCTCGCGCCCGGCATGGCGGCCGACGTGGTCGGCGTGGCGCTGGACGACATCGGTCTGGCCGGCGCCCACCACGACCCGCTCGCCGCGCTGCTGTTCTGCCACGTGCCCCGGGTGGCGCTGAACGTGGTGCAGGGCAGGGTGCTGGTGCGCGACGGTGAACTCACCACGGTCGAGCTGCCGCGGCTGATCGAGCGCCACAACCGCCTTGCCGCGGCGTTGGCCACGGCCGCACTCGCCACGCGCTGACGCTTCTCCTCCGCAGCCGCGCGTCCAGGGCGGCGGCATGCAGCGGTCGGGCGAGTCACAATCGATCCTGGCCCGGCCGATTGCCCACGGGCGCCGGCTGTCGACCCCCATCGCAGAGGAGACAAGATGAACGGTTTGATGATGCAGCAGCCGCTGCTGATCTCGTCGCTGATCGTGCATGCCGAACGCCACCATGGCGACCAGGAAGTGGTGTCGCGCCGCGTCGAGGGCGACATCCACCGCTGCACCTACCGCGAGCTCGCGGCCCGGTCGCGCCGCATGGCCAACGCGCTGGCCGCGCTCGGGGTGAAGCCCGGCGAGCGCGTGGCCACGCTGGCCTGGAACGGTCACCGCCACATGGAGCTGTACTACGCCGTGTCGGGCTCGGGCGCCGTGCTGCACACGCTGAACCCACGCCTGCACCCCGACCAGGTGGTCTACATCGCCGACCACGCTGAAGACCAGGTGCTGTTCTTCGACCTGACCTTCCTGCCGCTGGTCGAGGCCGTCGCGTCGCGGCTGAAGACCGTCAAACGGTTCGTTGCGATGACCGACCGCGCGCACCTACCCACGAGCAGCAAGCTGCCCGACCTGCTGTGCTACGAGGACCTGTGCGCCGCGCAGACCAACCGCTTCGACTGGCCCGAGTTCGACGAGAACAGTGCGTCGTCACTTTGCTACACGTCAGGCACCACCGGCAACCCCAAAGGCGTGCTCTACAGCCACCGCTCGACGCTGCTGCACACGCTGGCCGCCGCGATGCCCGACGCGCTGAACTGCTCGGCCGCCGACACTGTGCTGCCGGTGGTGCCGATGTTCCACGTCAACGCCTGGGGTCTGCCGTACATCGCGTGCATGGTCGGCGCCAAGCTGGTGTTCCCCGGGCCGGGGCTGGACGGCAAGTCGCTGTACGAACTGTTCGAGAGCGAGCGCGTCACGCTGTCGGCCGGCGTGCCGACGGTGTGGCAGGGCTTGCTGGGTTATGTGGAAGCGAACGGCCTGAAGTTCAGCACCATGCGCCGCAGCGTGATCGGCGGCTCGGCCTGCCCGCCGGCCATGATCAAGCTGTTCAATGAAAGCTACGACGTGCACGTGCTGCACGCCTGGGGCATGACCGAGATGAGCCCGATCGGCACGGTGGCCAGCTTCAAGGGCAAGCACGGAGCCCAGTCGCAGCAGGAGCGCTACGCGGTGATGGCCAAGCAGGGCCGCGCGATCTACGGCGTGGACATGCGCATCGTCGGCGAAGACGGCGCCGACCTGCCCTGGGACGGCAAGGCCAGCGGCGAGATGCTGGTGCGCGGGCCGTGGATCGTCGCCAGCTACTTCAAGGGCGAGGGCGGCGACCCGCTCGTGGTCAAGGGTGAAAAGGGTTGGTTTCCGACCGGCGACGTGGCCATGATCGACGCCGACGGCTACATGCAGATCACCGACCGCAGCAAGGACGTGATCAAGTCGGGCGGCGAGTGGATCGGCTCGATCGACATCGAGAACATCGCGATGGCGCACCCCAAGGTGGCGATGGCGGCGTGCATCGCCGCCTTCCACCCGAAGTGGGACGAGCGCCCACTGCTGGTGGTGGTGAAGAAGCCCGGCGTGGAGTTGACGCGCGACGAACTGCTGGCCTTCTTCGAAGGGAAGATCGCCAAGTGGTGGACGCCCGACGACGTGGTGTTTGCCGAAGCCATCCCGTTGGGGGCCACTGGCAAGATGCTGAAGAACCGGCTGCGCGAGCAGTTCAAGGATCACAAGCTGCCGACGGCGTGACGATTGCGCCGAGTGCACCTGCTAGATTGAAAGCAAGTCTGGATCACGGAGGTTCGCGATGGGTTCACCACTGCCGAAGCTGACGCTCGAAGCCTACTTGGCTTGGGAGAACGAGCAGCCCGAGAAGCACGAGTTTCATCAAGGGGAGATTTTTGCCATGGTCGGCGCAAGGCGAGTGCATGGAACGGTGGTGAACAATCTGGCGCGCCTTCTCGGCAACTTGATGCAGGCCACTCGGTGCCGCGTCTTCACCGAAGGCATGAAAGTCCAGCCCGCCGACGACACGATCCTCTACCCCGATGTGTTCGTCACCTGCGACCCGGCCGACCTGCGCACCGAAATGATCTTCACCGCGCCCAAGCTGGTGATCGAGGTGCTGTCGCCCACCACCCAGGCCTACGACCGCAGCCAGAAGTTCGCGCTGTACCGGCGCATGGCGAGTTTGCGGGAGTACGCGCTGGTCGACCCCGACACCCGCCGCACCGAGGTGTTTCGCATCGGCGCCGATGGGCTGTGGGTGCTGCACGACATGAGCGAGCGCTCGGTGATGACGCTGACCAGCGTCGGCTGCGAGATGGCCATGAGCGACGTGTTCTCAGGCGTCGACCCGGCGGCAACCCCTGCCGAGGAGCCGGCGGCATGAGTGCCGTGCCCCAAGACCCCGGCCGCTTCGGCAGCGGCAAGCATGTGCTACGGGTCGAGGACGCCGCGCTGCTGGTGGGCCAGGGGCGGTTCACCGACGACATCGTGGTGCCGGGCCAGGCCTTCATCGCATTCCTGCGATCCCCGTTCGCGCATGCGCGCATCGTGTCGGTGGACACCCAAGCCGCGCGCGCCATGCCCGGCGTGCTGGCGGTGCTGACCGGCGCTGAACTGGCGCAGGCCGGCGTCAAGCCGATCCCGCCGGTGGCGGGCTTCCCCGGCCCCGGCGGCAGGCCACCGGCCTCGGCGCCGCGGCGTGCGCTGGCGCACGAGGTCGCTCGATACGTCGGCGAGGCCGTCGCGGCCGTCGTGGCCACGAGCCTGCTGCAAGCGCGCGACGCTGCCGAGGCGGTGACGATCGACTACGACGAACTGCCCGCCGTGGCCGACCCGATCCAGGCCATGCAGGCCGGCGCGCCGGTGCTTTGCGACGGCGCGCCCGACAACATCGCCGCCGAGATGCGCCACGGCGACGCCGCCGCCACCGAGCAGGCGTTTGCGAGCGCAGCCCACACGGTGTCGATCGAGATCGTCAACCAGCGCCTCGCGCCCAACCCGATGGAGCCGCGCAGCGCGCGCGCCGAGGTGGACGCCGACGACCGCCTGCAGGTGTGCCTGAGCAGCCAGATGCCCACGGCGGTGCTGAACGGCCTGTGCGACGCCATCCCCGGCCTGAGCAAGAGAGAGGTGCGCGTGACGGTGGGCGACGTGGGCGGCGGCTTCGGCCAGAAGACCGGCATCTACCCCGAAGACATCGTCGTCGCCTACGCCGCGCACACGCTCAAGCGCCCGGTCAGGTGGCAGGCCGACCGCAGCGAGGACTTCGTCTCGGCCACCGCCGGGCGCGACGTGATCAGCCGCGCCGAGATGGCGCTCGACGCGAATGGCAAGGTGCTCGCGCTGCGCGTGCGCTCGTTCGCCAACCTCGGCGCCTACGGCACCATGGTCGGTGTGGTGATCCAGGTGCTGATCGGGCCGTGGGTGTCCACCAGCATCTACGACATTCGCACCATCGACCTGCACTTCAGTGGTGTGATGACCAACACCACGCCCACCGGCGCCTACCGCGGCGCTGGCCGGCCCGAAGCGATCTACCTCGTCGAGCGGCTGTTCGACGCGGCGGCACGCAAGATGAAGCTCGACCCGGCCGAACTGCGCCGCCGCAACATGGTCCGCCCCGAGCAGATGCCCTATAAGAATGCGATGGGGATGACGTACGACAGCGGCCGGTTCGAGCAGATCCTGGATCGCGGTCTCGTTTTGGCCGACTGGCGTGGCTACCCAGCGCGGCGCGACGCATCGAAGCGAGCCGGCACGTTGCGCGGCCGCGGCATCGCCACGTTTTTGGAGTGGACCAGCGGCAACGCGTTCGACGAGAAGGTCTCGGTCAACGTCCGCGCCGACGGCATCATCGAGATCGTCTCGGCCACGCAGGCGATGGGGCAGGGCATCGTCACCAGCTACGCGCAACTCGCGGTCGACGTGTTCGGTGTGCCGATCGAGCAAGTTCGCATCGTGCAAGGCGACACCGACCGGGCGCAGGGCTTCGGCAGCGCCGGCTCGCGCTCGCTGTTCACCGGTGGCTCGGCGGTGCAGGTGGCGTCGGAGCGCACGGTGGAGCACGGCAAGCAACTCGCCAGCAACGCGCTCGAAGCCGCGGCGAGCGACATCGAGTACCGGCACGGGCGTTTCACCGTGGTCGGCACCGACGTCGGCATCGGCCTGTTCGACCTGGCGGCCAAGCAGCCGACGAAGCAGTTCATCGTCGAGGCCGGCGCCACCGCCGGCGGGCCCACCTGGCCGAACGGCTGCCATGTTTGCGAGGTCGAGATCGACCCGGCCACCGGCCACGTCGAGATCGTCGCGTACGCGTCGGTCAACGACATCGGCCGCGTGGTCAGCCCGCTCATCGCGGTCGGCCAGATCGAAGGCGGCGCGGTGCAGGGCATCGGCCAGGCGCTGTGCGAGCAGGTCGTCTACGACCGCGACAGCGCGCAGATGCTCAGCGGCAGCTTCATGGACTACGCGATGCCGCGCGCCGACGTGAGCTGCCACTTCAAGACCGAGTTCGACACTTCGGTTCCGTGCCTGACCAACCCGCTCGGCGCCAAGGGCGTCGGCGAACTCGGCACCATCGGCGCCACGCCGGCGGTGGTCAATGCGGTGATCGACGCGCTCGACCACGCCGGCCTCGGGCGCGATGCCGAGAAGGTGCAGATGCCGCTGACCGCGCCTCGGGTGTGGGCGGCGTTGCAGGGCGACTTCGGCGCGTCGCCGTTGGTGGCGTAGCGCTTGCGTCGCGTTGCCACGGAAGTGGGGTCGGCGCTGAGGACTCGGCGGACGAGCTGGGCTGGGGCTATGGCCCTCGCTTCCACCAATCGCCTTCCAGCTGTCCCTTCAAAAATTCGATGAACGTGCTGACCTTGCCCGGCACGCGCCGCGGCGACGGGTACACCGCATGCAGCTCCTGCGAGGGCACGCTGTGGTCGGCCAGCACCGGCAGCAACGCGCCGTCTGCCACCGACTTGTGCGCCACATACCACGGCAGAACCGCCACACCCATGCCGGCACGGCAGGCGGCGAGCACGGCCGAGAGGTTGTTCGACCGCAGTGGGCCGGCCACCGGGATCGACAGCGCTTCACCCGCCGGGCTGGTGAACTGCCAGCGGTCGTCGCCCTGCACGCTGCTGTAGATCAGGCAGGCGTGCGCGCCCAGGTCTGCCGGCACACGAAGCGGCGCGCAGCGCGCCAGGTAGTCGGGCGACGCGGCCACCAGCCATGGGTTGTTGCCCAGGTAGCGCGCGCCGAGCGTGGAGTCGGCCAGCCGACCCATGCGCAGCGCGATGTCGATGCCTTGTTCGACCAGGTTCACGTAGCGGTCGTCAAAGCTCAGGTCGACCTGCATCCCCGGCTGCTCGGCCATGAAGCGCAGCACCAGCGGCGTCATCACGCGCCGGCCGAAGGCCACCGAGGTGCTGATGCGCAGTGTGCCGCCCACGCGCGACTGCAGCAGCGCGGCCAGGTTGTCGGCCTCTTCCAGCTCGTGCAGGATGGTCTTGCACTTGTCGTAGTACAGCGCGCCCACTTCGGTGGGGTTCACCCCGCGCGTGTTGCGGTTGAGCAGCCGAACGCCCAGCTTGCGTTCGAGTGCAGCCACGTGCTTGGTGGCGGTGGGCTGCGTGGTGGCGAGGTCCAGCGCGGCCTTGCTGAAGCTGCCGGTCTCGACGACCCGCATGTAGAGCTGCATCCCGACGATCCTGTCCATGCCCTCGGCCTTCTCTGGTGCGCCATTCCACCGCGCAAATGTCGATATCTTCGCACCCAGCCCCACGCCAACGTCCGGCACCGCGCGCGCCACAGACGCCTTGCAGCCATTGAAACGGTCTTGCGATCGCCCGACAATGCCGCGATGAGCAAGCCCTCGCCCCACACCGACCCGCGCGGCTTCCTGCGCTCGCTGTACGACGCCGCAGTGGCCCGCGCGCTGCCGGCCGACAACATCGCAGCGCACCTGCCGCAGCCGCCCAGGGGCCGCACCGTGGTCATCGGCGCTGGCAAGGCCGGCGGCGCGATGGCCGCCGCGGTGGACGCGCTGTGGCCGCGCGAGTCGCCGCTGTACGGCTTGGTGATCACGCGCTACGACCATGTGCCACCGGCCTACCGGCTGAAGCCGGGGCGCATCGAAGTCGTCGAGGCCGCGCACCCGGTGCCCGACGAAGCCGGCCGCAAGGCCACCGAGCGCATCGTCAAGCTCACGCAGGCACTGACCGAGAACGACCTGGTGCTGTGCCTGATCTCGGGCGGCGGCTCGTCGCTGCTGTCGATGCCGGCCAAGGGCCTGACGCTCGAAGACAAGCAGGCCGTCAACAAGGCGCTGCTGCGCAGCGGTGCCGCCATCGACGAGATGAACTGCGTGCGCAAGCACCTCTCGGCCATCAAGGGTGGGCGCCTGGCGGCGATGTGCGCGCCGGCCAAGGTGGTGACGCTGCTGATCAGCGACGTGCCGGGCGACGCGCCCGAGGTCATCGCCAGCGGCCCGACCGTGCCCGACGCAAGCACCTGCGCCGACGCCTTGCGCATCCTCGACCGCTACCGCATCGACGTGCCGGCCGCAGCGCGCGCCGGGCTGGAGAACGGCAGCTTCGAGACGCCCAAGCCCGGCGACCCGCGCTTTGCCGGGCACATCGTGCGCACCATCGCCACGCCGCAGGAGTCGCTCGAAGCGGCCGCTGCGGTGGCGCGTGAGGCAGGCGTGGAGGCCTACATCCTGAGCGACCGCATCGAGGGCGAGTCGCGCGAGATCGGCAAGATGCACGCCGCGCTGGCGCGCCAGATCGCCACGCGCAACCAGCCGTTCGTGCGGCCGTGCGTGGTGCTGTCGGGCGGCGAAACCACCGTGACAGTCAGCGCCAAAGGCGGCAAGGGCGGCCGCGCCACCGAGTTCTTGCTCGGCTGCACGGTGGCGCTGCAAGGTGAACGCGGTGTCTACGTGCTGGCGGCCGACACCGACGGCATCGACGGCATGGAAGACAACGCCGGCGCCATCGTCACGCCCAGCACGCCGGTGCGCGCTGGCAAGGCGGGGCTGAAGGCGCAGGAGTTTCTCGACCGCAACGACGCCTACAGCTTTTTTCGGCCGTTGGGCGACCTGGTGGTGCCGGGTCCGACGTTCACCAACGTCAACGACTTCCGCGCATTGCTGATCCTTTGATCGGGCCGCGCTGCGGCGCATGCCAACCCCCTCGCTTCAGGGGAGAAAAGCCGTGGTTACGGCACGGTTACCGCCCTCGCGCCAAGGGTACTTACTGTGTCATTCGCAATTTGGCGCGCCCTATCATCCCGCTGCATTTCACACCCAGGTGCCAAGGAGATACCACGATGAATTTCAAACTGCTCGCCACCGCCGCCTTCACCGGTGCGGCACTGATGGTGGCCGGCCAGGCTGCCGCTCAAGAAAAGCTCACCGTCTGGTGGGGCAAGGGCTTCTACAAGGCCGAAGACGATGCGCTGTTTGCCGCCATCAAGAAGTTCGAGGCCAAGTACCCCAAGTACAAGGTGGAACTGTCCTTGTACGCACCGCAGGAAATGATCCCGAAATCGGTCGCCGCGCTCGACGCCGGCAACCCGCCCGACGTGGCCTACGGCGACGTCTACGACTTCCAGGTGACGGCCAAGTGGGCCTACGACGGCAAGCTCGAAGACGTGTCGAGCGTGATCGACCCGATCCGCGCCAAGTTCGAGCCCTCTGCTTTGTCGACCACGTTCCTGTTCAACAACGCGAACCAGACACGGGCGTACTACGCCTACCCGATCAAGCAGCAGACCATGCACATCCAGTACTGGAAGGACATGCTGGCTGAAGCAGGCTTCAAGGACAGCGACATCCCCAAGGACTGGAAGGGCTACTGGGACTTCTGGTGCGACAAGGTGCAGCCGGCCTACCGCCAGAAGAGCGGCAACCGCGCCTTCGGCATCGGCATGCCGCTGGGCGTGGATTCGAGCGACTCGTTCTTCTCGTTCCTGACCTTCATGGACGCCTACAACGTGAAGCTGGTCAACGACTCGGGCAAGCTGCTGGTCGACGACCCGGCGGTGCGTGCCGGACTGATGAGCGCGCTGGGCGACTATGCCAACGTCTACACCAAGGGCTGCACGCCGCCGTCGAGCACCAACTGGAAGGACCCGGACAACAACGTCGCGTTCCACAACAAGACCACGGTGATGACGCACAACGCGACGATCTCGATCGCCGCGAAGTGGCTGGACGACATGAACAACGCCACGCTGACCGAAGCGCAGCGCGCCACCGCCCGTGCCAACTACACCGAGAAGATCGCCACCGCCGGCTTCCCCAACAAGCCCGACGGCAGCAAGATGACCTATCGCGCCGCGGTCAAGACCGGTGTGATCTTCAAGGAGGCCAAGAACAAGGTGGGGGCCAAGCAGTTCGTCGCCTTCATGCTCGACGACGCGAACCTGACGCCGTACGTCGAAGGCTCGCTCGGCCGCTGGTTCCCCGTCACCAAGGCGGCGCAGCAAAGCGCCTTCTGGAAGGGCGACCCGCACCGGCTGGCGGTGTACAACCAGTTCACTGCCGGCACCACGCCGTTCGAATTCACCAAGAACTACAAGTTCACGGTGCTGAACAACGAGAACGTGTGGGCCAAGGCGCTGAACCGCATCCTCAACGAGAAGGTGCCGGTGGACAAGGCGACCGACGAGTTGATCGCGCGCATCAAGGCCGTGGCCAACTGAACATGACCCGGCCCCGCACCCTCGCGGCTCCCTCGCCCCTTTGGGGAGAGGGTGGGGGTGAGGGGCCGCACGCGCGCAATCAATGACGACGACGACCATCGCCGCTCCCGCCGCGGCGCGCAAGCGCCTTTCCACCTGGGAGTTCTGGGGCCGCGCGTTCGTCGTGCCGTACCTGCTGATCTTCCTGATCTTCGTGCTGTACCCGGTGGGCTACGGCCTGTGGCTGGCGCGCAGCCCGGCCAGCTACGTCAAGCTGTTCGACGACCCGATCTTCTTCCGCACTGCCATCAACACCGTGGTTTTCCTGGTGGTGGCGATCAATGTGAAGATGGTGATCGCGCTGTTCCTGTCTGGCTTTTTCCTGCACACGCGCTGGTGGATCAAGGTGCTGTCGGTGATTTTCATCCTGCCTTGGGCGGTGCCGTCGATCCCGACCATCCTGTCGGTGCGCTTCATGCTCAACCCCGAGTGGGGCGTGATCAACCAGACCATCTTCCGCCTGACCGGCCTGGACGGCCCGAACTGGCTCAACGACCCGACGCTGGCGCTCGGCTTCTCGATGTTGATGCACATCTGGAAGTCGCTGCCGTTCTGGACGCTCATCCTGCTCGCCGGCCGCATGGCGATTCCCGCCGACCAGTACGAGGCTGCGTCGGTCGACGGCGCGACGACCTGGCAGAAGTTCAAGTACATCACCTGGCCGTCGATGAAGGGCCTGTACCTCACCTCCACGCTGCTGTCGACCATCTGGACGCTGGGTGACTTCAACAGCGTCTACCTGCTGACCGGCGGCGGCCCGGCCGACCTGACGCACGTGCTCGCCACGCTGGGCATTCGCTACTTGCGGCTCGACCAGATCGAGCTCTCCATGGCGGCCATCGTGGTGACCTTGCCACTGGTGCTGCCGATCGTCTACTTCATGATGAAGAGGCTCAGCAAATGAAGTGGCGCGCTGTCAGTGCCGAGGCCAAGCTGCTGCTGATCGGCATCCCGGTACTGCTGTGGACGCTGATTCCGGTCTACCACCTGTTCCTGTTCGCCATCTCCGAGCGCGACTCGGCGACCTCGGGGCGCCTGTGGCCCAAGAACCCGACGCTTCAGAACTTCGAGATCGTCTTCCAGCAAAAGCACTTCTACCTGACCCACTTCTGGATTCAGCTCGGCAACTCGCTTTTGATCGCGGTGGCGGTCGGCCTGATCACGCTGTTCATCGCCACCACCGCGGCCTTTGCGATCAGCCGGCTCAAGGTGCGCGGCGGCCGCACGGTGATGAACCTGGCGCTGTTCACCTACTTCATCCCGGCCGCCTTTCTGGCCGTGCCGATGTACAAGACGATGGCCAACTACGGCCTGCTGAACAACCGCTGGTCGTTGGTGTTGGCGATGGTGACGATCGCCTCGCCTTACTGCATCTGGGTGCTCAAGCAGGCGAGTGACAAACTGCCCTGGGAGCTCGACGAAGCCGCGCGCATCGACGGCGCCACGCCGCTGCAGTTGTTCCGGCTGGTCTACCTGCCGCTGATGGTGCCCTCTCTCGTGGCGGTGGGCACCTACTCGCTGCTGCTGGCGTGGAACGAATACCTGTACGGCTTCTTGCTGCTGTCCAACGAGAAACACCTCACGCTGGCGGTGGCACTCGGCAACTTCCTCGCCGCCGACGATTCGCCTTGGGAGCTGCTGATGGCCACCGGCTTCGTCTACGCGCTGCCGCCCGCGGCGATCTATTACGCCTTCAAGCGCTACATGGTGTCCGGCCTGACGGCCGGCGCAGTGAAGAGCTGACCCTAGAAAGCCGCACCATGGCATCGGTCTCGTTCCGCAACATCCAGAAGGCCTTCGGCAAGACCAAGGTCATCCACGGCATCGGCTTCGACATCGCCGACGGCGAGTTCGTCGTGCTCGTCGGCCCGTCGGGCTGCGGCAAGAGCACGCTGTTGCGCATGCTCGCCGGTCTGGAGGAAATCTCCGGCGGCGAGATCTCGATCGACGGCAAGGTCGTCAACGACCTCGAGTCGAAGGACCGCGACATCGCGATGGTGTTTCAGAGCTACGCGCTCTACCCGCACATGACGGTGCGCGAGAACATGGCCTTCAGCCTGAAGCTGCGGGACGCCGACAAGACGCTCACCGACAGAAGAGTGGGCGACGCCGCGCGCATCCTCAACCTCGACCCGCTGCTCGACCGCTACCCGCGCGAGCTCTCCGGCGGCCAGCGCCAACGTGTGGCGATGGGCCGCGCGATCGTGCGCGACCCGAAGGTTTTTTTGTTCGACGAGCCGCTGTCCAACCTCGACGCCAAGCTGCGCGTGGCGATGCGTGCCGAGATCAAGGCGCTGCACCAGCGCCTGAAGACGACCACCGTCTACGTCACGCACGACCAGATCGAGGCGATGACGATGGCCGACCGCATCGTCGTCATGCACGACGGCATCATCGAGCAGATCGGCACGCCGCTGGAGCTGTTCGACCGGCCGGGCAACCTGTTTGTGGCGCAGTTCATCGGCTCGCCAGCGATGAACGTGTTCCAGGGCACGCTGCGCCGCGACGGCGTGCGCGCCTGGGTCGACGGCCCGGGCAGCGCCTGGCCCGTCGGTGCGCTGTCGAACGCCAAGGACGGCCAGGCGGTGCACTACGGCATCCGCCCCGGCGACATCGAGATCGGCGCGGCGGGCGAGGGCATCGCGGCCAAGGTGGTCGTCGTCGAGCCCACCGGCGCCGAGACCGAACTGCTGCTCGACGTGGCTGGCACACAGATGATCGTCGTGCTGCACGGCCGCACTGCGGCGCAGCCCGACGACACCGTGGGGCTGAAGATCGCGGCGCAGAGCGTTCACCTGTTCGACCAGGGCAATGGCCAGCGCATCGAATGAGCTGACGGTCGTGATGGGCGTGTGCGGCTGCGGCAAGAGCACCGTCGGGCAGCAACTGGCTGCGGCCCGCGGCGTCGAGTTTGCCGAGGGCGACGCCTTCCACCCGCCCGAGAACGTGGCGCGCATGGCGGCCGGCACGCCACTGACCGATGCGGATCGTGCCGGCTGGCTCGCCACGCTGGCCGACCGGCTGGCGGCGGCGCAGGCACAAGGCAAAGGGCTGGTGCTGTCGTGCTCGGCGCTCAAGCGCAGCTACCGCGACGTGCTGCGCCGCGGCGCACCGGGCTTGCAATTCGTGCACCTGACGGGTTCGCGAGCGCTGCTGGCCGAGCGCATGAACCACCGCCCCGGCCACTACATGCCGGCCTCGCTTCTGGACAGCCAGCTCGCCATTCTGGAGCCGCCCGGCGCCGACGAGAACGCCCGCAGCTTCGACGTGGCGCAGGCGGCCGAGGCGATCGTGCAGGCGTTGATGCAGCGGTGATGGCCGCGCGCCGCGAGCAGCCTTGCCGCGGACTCCACCGCTGACCCTCATGCGACGCGCGCTTGGCCAGACCCCTTCGCCGACTCACCCGTCTTCAGCACCCATGACCACCTTCACCAAAGTGATCCTGTTTACCGACACCGACGGCCGCGCGCGCTTCCGGCAAGAGGCCGTCGCGTTGAGCGAAGGCACGCCGCAGGCGATGCTGTCGCCGCTGATGCCGACGAGCGGCTGCCAACTGCGCCACAGCCCGGTCGGCTTTCGCAGCCCCTTCCATTGCACGGTCACGCCGCAGTGGGTGTTCATCCTGGGCGGGCAGATGGAGATCGGCCTGCAAGACGGCAGCTCGCGCGTCTTCCAGGCCGGTGAGCACTTCCATTCGGCCGACGTGCTGCCAGCCGGCGCCACCTTCGACGCCACCGTGCACGGCCACTGGAGCCGCCAGGTCGGCGCGGAGCCGCTGGTGACACTGTTCGTGCGGGACTGAGGGCCAGCACTGTGTCACGCCTCACCGACAGCGAGGTCGCGCAGTACGCCGAACGCGGCTACCTGGTCCCGTCGTTCCGGCTGCCCGCTGAGCGCGTTGACCGCCTGCGCGAGTCGCTCGACCGGCTGATCCGCGACAACCCCGGCGTGCGGCCCGAGAAGCTCGTCAGTGCGCACGTCGTCGGTCGTGCCGGCGCGGCCAACCCCGAAGGCGTGAAGGGCAGCGCGGACTTCCTCGACTTGGGCATGGAGCCGCAGATCCTCGACCTGGTCGAGCAACTCATCGGCCCCGACATCATCCTGTGGGGCTGCCACGTATTCTGCAAGCCGGCGGGCGACGGGCACGAGACGCCTTGGCACCAGGACGGCCACTACTGGCCGATCCGCCCGCTCGCCAACTGCACGGTGTGGGTCGCGCTCGACGCATCGACGACTGAGAACGGCTGCCTGCGCGTGATCCCCGGCTCGCACGCGGCCAAGGTGACGTACCCGCACCTGTTTGAGGACCGGCAAGACCTGGTGCTGCAGCAGCGCACTGCCGATGAGGCGTTCGACGCGGGCACTGCGGTCGATCTGGAGCTGCAACCCGGCCAGATGTCCATGCACGACGTCTACATGATCCACGGCGCCGCCGCCAACACCTCGACGAAACGCCGTGCCGGCGTGGCGCTGCGCTACATGCCAGGCACGTCGCTATTCGACCGCAGCCTGAAACCGGTGGACGGCAAGAGCGGTGTGCCGGTGTCGTTCGCGACCCGGCCGCTGTGGTTGCTGCGCGGGCGCGATGTGACCGGGCAGAACGACTTCCGCGTCGGCTTCGACTGACACGCCGCCCTTGGCGCGGCGCACGCGCCGTGCGCGAAGGGCGACGGTCGGCGCGCCGCGACAGATTTGCCTCAGGGCCGCTTCTGCACCGCGACCAGGGCCAGCAGAGCGCCCTGCACCGGCGTCGTGTTCCACGTCACGTTGTAGGTGCCAGCGGCCGAGACGTTGCGCGTGGCGACGAACATCGACATCGACTCGACCGAGTTGCTGTTGCCGTCGATCACGGTGAAGCCGTTGTTCGGCACGGGTTTCGAGGGCACCGGCGTCGCATCATCACCCAACCACATGGCGACCAGTGTGGCCGGGCCGGTGGTGGTGACGCTGGCGCTCGTCTGTGCCCACGCGTTGAGCGCCTCCCGCCACTGGATGTCCTGCACCACACCGCCGTTGCGCACCTCGACCGCCGCAAACGTCACTTCGTCGAACGTGCTCTCGTCGTTCACGCGCAGCACGTGGTTGGTGCCGCCGACGATGTTGTTGAACGCGTACACCGCGCCGCCCTGGCCGGGAAACTTGGTGAGGTCGCGCTTGCTGTCCAGCAGCGCGTACGGCCCATTGCCCAGGCTGTCGGTCGGCGGGTTGATTGAGCTCAGCGCGGCTTTGGCGACAAAGGCCAGCATCGTGCTGCCGCTTTGGGTGTTGAGTGGGGGCAGCGCCAGGGTCGGCCCCATTGAGCCCCCGCTGAAGTGAAACACCAGCGCGTGCGCCCCGGTCGTTGGCTGGCCCGCCACCGGCGGTGTGCCGCCGCCGGCCGCGGTGACGACGATCGTCAGCACGTTGCTCGTGATGCCCCCTGCGCTGACGCTGATCTGCGTCGAGCCTTGCGCCACCGCGTTGACCTCGCCGTTGCTGCTCACGGTGGCAACGGTCGAGTTGGACGACTGCCAGGTCAACGACACCCCGAGCAGGTTGCCCAGCGCGTCCACCGGAACCGCGGTGACGGTGGTGGTCTGGCCGATGGCGATCGAGCTGGCGGTCGAGTTGATCGAGATCGACACGAGGGCGCCCCCGCTGCTGCCAGTTGACACACCGTCTCCGCCCCCGCACGCCACGACGAGCGCGGCCAACGCGGCTGCCACCCAGGCCCACCCTGTAGTTCGATTTTTCATTGCCACGCTCCCTCTGACCCAAGGCGCCAGTTTAGGCGCTCGCCTCGGCGCCGCCAGTGGCGTCGCGCCGCAGCGGCGCATCGGTGCGACGCAGGTGCGCCGGCTCGGGGCGGGATCGTCCGGGCCAGGTGGCCAGGAATGCGGGCACGTCGCTCGCCGGCATCGGTCGCGCCGCGCAGTGGCCTTGAATGGCATCGCAGCCCAGGCCACCGAGGATCTCGAGCTGCTGCGGTTCTTCCACGCCTTCGGCGACGGTCGTCATGTTGAGCGTGCGCGCCAGGCCGATGATCGTCTTGACGATCGCGCGCGCATCGGCGCGCGCCATCAGCTCGCGCACGAAGCTGCGGTCGATCTTCAGCGTGTCGAACGGAAAGCGGCGCAGGTACGCGAGCGACGAATAGCCGGTGCCGAAGTCGTCGAGTGCAATCCGCAGGCCGAGCGCCTTCAGCGAACGCAGGCCCTGGATCGTGGCGTGCGATTCGTTCAGGAACACCGACTCGGTGATCTCCAGCTCGAGCCGGCGCGCCGGCATGCCCAGGCCGGCCAGGATTTGGCGAATGGCTTCGCACAGGTCGCTCGACATCGCCTGCACCGAAGACACGTTCACCGACACGTGCAGCGCCTCAGGCCAGTCGCTCGCGGTGGCGCAGGCTTGGGCCAGCACCCAGTGGCCCATGTCGACGATCAGCCCGGCCTCCTCGGCCACCGGAATGAACTCCGACGGCGGCACCTCGCCCAGTTCGGGGTGCTGCCAGCGCAGCAGCGCCTCGAAGCCGATCACGCGGCCGTGTTTCAGGTCGATCTGCGGCTGGTAGACCAGGCGCAGTTCGCTATTGCCCATCGCGTCGCGCAGGCCGTGTTCGATCTGCAGCCGGCGGCGCGTCTGCGTGGCCATGCGCGGCTCGAAGAAGCGGAAGTCGCCGCGCGCCTCGGACTTGGCGGCATACAGGGCCAGATCGGCGTTGTTCAGCAGGGTGTCGATCTGCGTGCCATCGCTCGGCGCCATCGCCACGCCGATGCTGGTGCGCAGCGAGATGCTGGCGCCCTGGATCTCGCACGGCTGGTGCAGGTTGTCGAGCAGTCGGCGCGTCAGCAGCGCCACCTCGTCGCGCGAGCTCACCTGCTGCAGGATGACGACGAACTCGTCGCCGCCGAGTCGCCCGGCAATGTCGCTCAGGCGGATGCTGGCCAGCAGGCGCTTGGCCACCTCCTGCAACAGCCCGTCGCCCACGGCGTGGCCGAGCGTGTCGTTGATGGTCTTGAAGTGGTCCAGGTCGAGGCACATCAGCGCACACGGCTGCGCAGCACCGACTTCGGGCGTCAACAGGTCGGCGAGTTGGGCGCGCAATTGGTGCCGGTTGGCCAGGCCGGTGAGGGCGTCGTAGTGGGCCAGGAAGGTGAGCTTGTTGTTGGCGTGGCGGGCGTCGGTGATGTCGGTTGCCACGCCGCGCCAGCCGTTGGTTCGGCCGTCGGCGTCCAGCAGTGGCTTGGCGGTCAGCGACCACCAGCGCGTCGCGCCTGCCGCGGGCAGTGGCAGCAGCAGGTCCTTGAACGGCAAGCCGCGCTCCAGGCTCAGGCGCAGCGCCGTCAGCGGCTTGCGCTGGTCGTGCGGCAGCTTGTGCTGCAGCGCCGCGAGCAGCTCGATCGCCGGCACCGCGGTCATCGCCTCCAGCGGCTGCCCAAACGCAGCGAGCAGCCGGGCCGAGATGTGGCACAGGTGGCCGCGCGCGTCGATTTCCCAGAGCAGGTCGCTGGCGTGTTCCTCGAAGTCGCGCAGCAGCAGCCCGATGACCTGGTTGTGGCGCTCGGCCTCGGCCTTGGCCAGCAGGTGCGCCACGAACAGGCGTGCGTTGGACCACACGCTGGCCAGCACGATCAGCCCATAACACGCCACCAGCAGGCCCACCACGAGTGCGAGCGGAAACGCCGCCATCACGAGCGCCCACACACCGGCGCAAGACAGGATCACCACATACGCCGTGGCGGCCAGGGGCACCGTCGCCAGCGCAAATCCACCGGCGCAGATCATGCCGGCGGTGATGCTGGCGATCAGCAACTGTTCGGGCGGGCCAGCCTGTTGCAACAGGAACACCGGCACGGCGCCCCACAACGTGGCCAGCGCCGATGCATGCCACACCGCGCGGCGCATCGCGCGCGGCGAGGCGGTGCCGCGCCGCGGCCCCGGGCGCGATGCGCGAAAGCCCTGCGCGACGACCAGCATCACCAGCACCGTCCATGTGCTCAGCATCCAAGGGTCGGCGCTGCGCCAGAACGTCATGCAGATCAGGCCCGCGTTGACCGCGTTGGCCAGCATGGTCAGCGGTGTCAGCCGCAACACCGCCTGAAGTTGCGCGGCGCGAAAGCTGCCCGCCAGCGGGCGGTCGTCGGGAAAGGTTTGCACTTCCTGCCGCAACGCACTCACGCGGTCGTTCAGTGCGGCGCCCAGCCGGGCCCGCCAACCGCGGTCGATCGTCCGACCAGGCGGCAACGAAGTTCCAGTGTCTTGAAAGTCCATGGGTTCGCTGCGCAGCTGAAGAAGCGCTCGCGTGAGCGGTGGCGTTGGCGCAGGGTCGCAGTATCCGGGCTTCCGCAGCCCCAGGCGGGCCGTCTCGCGGTTGCGGCGGCCCGGTCCGCGCGCGCAGTCGCTCAGCGCGTGAATTCTTGGCGGCGTTGCGCCGACGGCGGTGCCGGCGCACGCGAGGGCGTGGTCTCGGCCACGTGCAGAAGTTGCGCCACCACGGCCACCGCGATCACCTCGGGCTGTTTGCCGACGATGCCGGTGATGCCGATCGGGCAGGTGATGCGTGCGATCGACTCCGGTGCGATGCCGCGCTGCTCAAGCCGGCGCACGAAGCGCTGCCGCTTGGTCTTCGAGCCGATCAGGCCGAGGTAGCCGAAGTTGCCGTGCCGCAGCACGGCTTCGGTGATGCGCATGTCCAGCTCGTGCTGGTGGGTCAGCACGAGGTAGAACGCACCAGGCGGCGCATGGCGCACCTCGGCCTCGACGGCATCGACGCACAGCTTGCGGATGTGCGGGGGCCACAGACTGCTCTGTTCTTGAAACGGGTTGGGAAACTCTTCCTCGCGTTCGTCGATCCAGTCGACCACCACGTGCAGCGGCGCCAGCGCCCGCGCGATCGCGCGGCCCACGTGGCCGGCGCCGTACAACTGCAGATGAAAGTGCGGCGCCTCTTGCGGCCAGCCGCGCAGCACGGCGTCGTCGAGCATCACAAAGCCCAGGCTCACCGAACCACCGCAACACTGGCCGAGCGCCGGGCCCAGCGGGTAGTGAGCTGATTGAGGCGCCGTGTCTTGCGCAGTCGCCCCCGTGGCAAGCATCTCGCGCGCCTGTGCGATGGCCTTCAACTCCAGGTGACCGCCACCGACCGTGCCAGCGCACTGTTCAGCCGCGACCAGCATGCGCGCGCCGGCCTCGCGCGGCGCCGAGCCGCGCGCTTCGGTCACCTCGACCAGCACCGCCGCGCGGCCGGCGGCGTGCCAGGCTCGGGCCAGATCGCGCAGGTGCGGCATTGCCGTCGCCTCGCTTGCGCTTCGGTGCTCAGCCAGCTCGCCGGGCGGCCGCCGCGACGGCCGTCACCGCACGCAGGATCGCCTCGCTCGTGGCTGGCGCCTGCAGCGGTGGGTCTGTTCGGTGGCCGCCCACCGCCGACACCGCATCGCGGATCGCGAAGAACACCGAGAACGGCAGCAGCAGCGGCGGCTCGCCCGCGGCCTTGCTGCGATGGATGGTGTCCTCGGTGTTGTCGCCCTCGTAGAGCTTGACGTTGAAAACCGGCGGGCAGTCGTTGGCGGTCGGGATTTTGTAGGTGCTGGGCGCGTGCGTCGTCAGCAGCCCCGCGCGTGGCGTGCCGTCGGCCGGGTGCCACACCAGTTCTTCCGTCGTCAGCCAGCCCATGCCCTGGATGAACGCGCCTTCGACCTGGCCGATGTCCACCGCAGGGTTGAGCGAGCGGCCGGCGTCGTGCAGCACGTCGGCGCGCAGCAGCTTCCATTCGCCAGTCAGCGTGTCCACCACCACCTCGCTCACGGCCGCGCCGTAGGCGAAGTAGAAGAACGGGCGGCCCTGCATCGTCTCGCGGTCCCAGCTCAGGCCAGGCGTGGCGTAAAAGCCGTCGGACCACAACTGCACGCGCTCGGTGTAGGCCTGTGCGACCACGTCCGCAAAAGCGAGCGTCTTGCCGGCGACGTGAACCTGGTCGTTCGAGAACGTCACCGCTGCGGGGTCGGCGCCCGAAGCGCCGCCGTGGCGTTCGGCGGCGAACGTCGCAAGCCGCGCCTTGATCTGGCGCGCTGCATCTTGCGCCGCCTTGCCGTTCAGGTCGCTGCCAGTGGACGCGGCGGTGGCCGAGGTGTTGGCCACCTTGTGCGTGTCGGTCGCCGTGACGCGCACGCGCTCGAAGGCCACGCCGAGTTCGTGCGCCACCACCTGCGCCACCTTGGTGTTCAGGCCCTGGCCCATCTCGGTGCCGCCGTGGTTCACCAAAATCGAGCCGTCGGTGTACACGTGCACCAGCGCGCCGGCCTGGTTGAAGTGCTTCACGTTGAACGAGATGCCGAACTTCAGCGGCGTCAACGCGATGCCGCGCTTGAGCACCGGGCTGTGCGCGTTGAACTGTGCGATCTGCTCGCGCCGCGCGCGGTAGCTGCTGTTGGCTTCCAGCTCGGCGGTCAGCTCGTGGATGACGTTGTCGGTGACTTGCTGGCCGTAGGGCGTGACGTTGCGCGACACGCCCGCTCCGGCTGCGCCGCCGCTCGGCGCCTTGCCGTAAAAGTTGATCCGCCGCACATCCAGCGGGTCCTTGCCGAGCGTGCGCGCGATCGTGTCGAGGATGTTCTCGATCGCAATGGCGCCCTGCGGCCCGCCGAAGCCGCGGAACGCGGTGTTGCTCTGCGTGTTCGTCTTGGCGGAAAAGCCGTGCATCGCCACATCAGGCAGCCAGTAGGCGTTGTCGAAGTGGCACAGCGCGCGCGTCATCACCGGGCCCGACAGGTCGGCCGAGTGGCCGGCGCGCGAGACCATCGTCACCTCGGCGCCGAGCACGCGGCCATCGTTGTCGTAGCCCACCTCGTACTCGTACCAGAAGCAGTGGCGCCGGCCGGTGACCATGAAGTCGTCGTCGCGGTCCACGCGCAACTTGACCGGGCGGTTCAGCTTGCGCGCGGCCACCGCGGCCACGCACGCGAACAGGCCCGACTGCGACTCCTTGCCACCGAAGCCGCCGCCCATGCGCCGGCATTCCACCTGCACGTCGTGCGCATGCAGCTTCAGCGCGTGCGCGACGAGGTGCTGCATCTCGGTCGGGTGCTGCGTCGAGCAGTGCACCTTCATGCAGCCGTCTTCGAGCGGGATCGCGTAGCTGATCTGGCCTTCGAGGTAGAACTGCTCTTGCCCGCCGACGCTCAGCGTGTCCTTCAGCCGGTGTGGTGCGGCGTCGATCGCCGCGCGTGCGCCGCCCGGCGTCGTGCTGCGAACCAGGTGCATCGGCGGTACCACGTACTGCGCCTTGGCGTGCGCTTCTTGCGGGGTGATGACGGGCGGCAAGGCTTCGATGGTGAGCACGTCCTTGGCGCGCGCCGCGGCGCGCCGGGCTGCGTCGCGTGTTTGCGCGATCACCGCGAACACCGGCTGGCCGAGGTAGCGGACTTCACCTGAGCAGGAGCCGTCGGCGTTGAACGCGACGTGCGCGAGGATCGGATCGTCATGAACGATCGAGCCGCAATCGTTCGGCCCCGGAATGTCGGCCGCGCTCAGCACCGCCACCACGCCGGGCAGTGCGCGGATCGTGTCCAGCGCCATCGCGGTGATGCGCCCATGCGCGAGCGGCGACAAGCCCAGCGCCGCATGCAGCGTGCCGCTCAGCTCCGGCAGGTCGTCGATGTAGGCGGCCTCGCCGGCCACATGCAAGTGCGCCGACTCGTGCGGCCGGCTCACGCCCACGCGCGCGCCGTTGCGCTGCGCGGTGGCCTCGGCCGACGCATCGATGCGCAGCGCAGCGTTCTTCAGGTAGTCGGCAAACGCTTCGGCGGGCTGCAGCAGGACGGTGTCGAGCGGCTTGTTCATCGGGTCACTCCGGGGCAACGAGATGCGGCATCACGCTCCAGACGCTCGTGGCGTGTGGCGGCAGTGGCTGGTCGGCTCGGGTCTCAAGCCAGAAGCGCTGCAGCAGATTCTGCGCAACCTGCAGGCGGTAGCCGGCACTGGCGCGCATGTCGGTGAGCGGCTTGAAGTCGGCGGCGAGCGCGGCCTGCGCGGCTTCGACGCTGGCCTGCGACCATGGCTGGCCGACAAGGGCGGCCTCGGCAGCGGTTGCGCGCTTGACGATGCCGGCCATGCCACCAAAGGCGAGCCGCACGTCCTTCACAGCGTCGCCGTCGAGCACGATCGACAAACCTGCGCAAACCGCCGAGATGTCGCAATCGAATCGCTTGCTGACTTTGTAGGCGCGCACCTGCTGGCCGGCTGGCGCGGGTGGCACGGCGAGTGCCTGCACGAACTCGCCGGCCTGCAACTGGTTCTTCATGTAGTCGATGTAGAACGCGGTCAACGGCATCTTGCGCGTCGCCGCGCCTTTGCGCAATTCGATCTGCGTATCGAGCGCCATCAGCACCGGCGGCGCATCGCCGATCGGCGAGCCGTTGGCGACGTTGCCGCCCAGCGTGCCGGCATTGCGGATCGGCACCGAGGCGAAGCGCAGCCACACGTCGGTGAGGCTCGGGTGCAGCGCCGCGAGCGCGCGCCAGGCGACTTCGAGCGACACGCCGGCGCCGATCCACAGGCTGTCGGCACGCCGCTCGATGCGCTTGAGTTCATCGACGTCGCCGATGTAGAGGATGTCGCCCAACTCGCGCAGGCCCTTGTTGACCCACAGGCCGATGTCGGTCGAGCCCGACAACAATTGCGCCTTCGGATGCTGCTCGCGCAATGCGGCCAGCGCGGCCAGCGACTTCGGCGCATGGAAGCCGGCGTGGCTGAATGTCTCGGCCGACTGCAGCGAGCGCAGCGCCTCGATCACCGGCGCGGTGTCGAGCGCCACGGGCGGCAGATCGAACATGCGCTGGCCGGCGTCCAGGATCGGCCGGTAGCCGGTGCAGCGGCACAGGTTGCCCGACAAGTCGTCGGCCAGTTGCTGCCGGCTCGGGCGCGAGCCGCAAGCCTGGTGGTGCTCGTAGGTGGCGTACAGCGACATCACGAAGCCCGGCGTGCAGAAGCCGCATTGCGAGCCGTGGCATTCGACCATCGCACGCTGCACGGGGTGCAGATCGTCGTGGCGCACAGGTTGCAGCGCGTCAACGCTCGCGGCTGGAGCGGCGGCGGCCTTCAGGCGCTTCAAGTCCTCCACCGTGAACAGGGCCTTGCCGTTCAAGGTCGGCAGGAACTGTATGCAGGCGTTCACCGTGCGCAGGCTCAAGCCCCGCACCGCGCCGGTCGGCACGTCGGTGCGCTCGGGCAACTCGCCGATCACGACGGTGCAGGCGCCACAGTCGCCTTCGTTACACCCTTCCTTGGTGCCGGTGCAGTGGGCGTCCTCGCGCAGCCAGTCGAGCACCGAGCGGGTCGGGGCGCTGCCGTGCACCTGCACGATCTTTCCCTGGTGGTAGAAGCAAATGGGTTGAGTGTTCATCGCGTTCATGCGGGGGTGGCCATCCAGCGTGGCGCGGCCGGGAGTTCCATGCCCGAAGTTAACCCGAACCGGGCGGCGGCATATACGATGCAGAGCATACAAGTCATGGAGATCGTTGTATGTCGCAGCGAGCCGATTTCGACCACATTGAGCTCCATCTCGTCCGGGTCCTTCACACCTTGATCACAGAACGCAGCGTCTCGCGGGCGGCTTTGCGATTGCAGAGCACGCAGCCGGCGGTCAGTGCCCAGCTCAAGCGGCTGCGCGCGCTGACGGGAGACCCCTTGTTGGTGCGCGCCGGCAACGGCATGCAGCCCACCGCGGCAGCATTGCAAATGGTGGGCCCGGCGGCCAGCGTGCTGCAAGAGACAAGCCGGCTGTTCAACCCACGCAGCCGCAGCGTCGCCTTCGAGCCGAGCACCAGCGCCGAGACCTTTCGCATCGCCGCGAGCGACTACCTCGACCCGCTGTTCCTGCCCGAACTGGTGGCGCGGCTGAAGAAGACGGCGCCGCGGGTGCGGCTGGAGTTGCTGCCGCTGTCGGGCGACTTCGACTACCGCCGCAGCCTGGCCAGCGGCGCGGTGAACCTGGTGATCGGCAACTGGCTCGAGCCACCCGAGGAACTGCACCTGGGCCGGTTGATGAGCGACGAGATCGTCTGCCTGTTGGCCGAGGACCACCCGGTCGCGCGGGCGGCCCATGCCGGCAGGGCCGGCAAGGCCGTTTCACTCGCCCGGTCCGCAGCCGCGCGCGGTTGGACGCAGGACAAGTACCTCGCCTGCGAGCACGTCGCCCCCACGCCCACGCACGCGAACGCGCGCGGTGTCATCGACGACCACCTGCACGGCCTGGGCCTCGCGCGCGACGTGGTGGTGCGCAGCGCGCACTTCAGTCTGATCCCGCTGATGGTGGCGCAAAGCTTGCTCGTGCTGACCACCGGCCGGTTGTTCTGCTCGCGCTACGTGGACAGCCTGCCGGTGTGCATCGTGCGTTGCCCGGTGCCCTTTCCGGACCTGACCTACTACCAGCTCTGGCACGACCTGAGTCACGCATCGACCTCCGCGCGCTGGCTGCGCGAACAGGTGCGCGAGGTGGCGCGCGGGTTGGCCTCGCACGGCATGCTCAGGCGGGGCAAGGCCCGCGCCACCGACGATTGAACCGGCTCCAGCACCATGCCCGCGCCTCACGCCAAACCGCCCGCCCGACGCCTCGCGATCCGCGGTGACCTGCTCGACTTCACGGCCGCGCCCGAATGGGGTGCGGTCGAGTCGAACGCGGTGCGTTTCCGCCCCGACCACTGGCTGCTGGTCGAGGCCGGCCGCATCGTCGGCGCGCAACCCGCCGCTCTTTCGGAGGCGCAGGGGCCAGATGCCAGCTGGGAACGCCACGACCACCACGGCCGGCTTGTGATGCCCGGCTTCATAGACACCCATGTGCACTGCCCGCAGATCGACGTGATTGCCAGCTTTGGTGCCGAGTTGCTCGACTGGCTCAACACCTACACCTTCCCGGCCGAGGCGCACTACGCCGAGCCGGCGCTCGCGCACAGCGGCGCGGCGCGGTTCTGCGACGCGCTGCTGGCGCACGGCACGACGAGTGCCGTGGTCTTCCCGACCGTTCACAAGGCCAGCGCCCAGGCGCTCTTCGAAGCCGCACAACAGCGCGGCATGCGCCTGATCGCAGGCAAGGTGCTGATGGACCGCCACTGCCCCGACAACCTGCGCGACGACGTCGACCAGGCCGAGCGCGACTGCGAAGACCTGATCGCACGCTGGCACGGCCGCGGCCGTCTGGCGTACGCGGTGACGGTGCGATTTGCCGCCACCAGCACCCCAGAACAGTTGGCCATGGCCGGCCGCCTGTGCGCGCGCCACCCTGGCGTCTACATGCAGACCCACGTGGCCGAGAACCGCGCCGAGGTGCGCTGGATCGGCGAGCTGTTCCCGCAAGCGCGCAGCTACCTCGACGTCTACGCCAGCGCCGGCCTGCTGAACGAACGCGCCGTGCTGGCCCACGGCATCTGGCTCGACGACGCCGACCGCACGGTGTTGCGCGAGAGCGGCGCGCAGATCGCGCACTGCCCGTCGTCGAACCTGTTCCTCGGCAGCGGCCTGTTCGACTGGCGTGCGGCAGAAGCGGCGGGTGCGGCGGTCAGCCTGGCCAGCGACGTGGGTGGCGGCACCAGCCTGTCGATGCTGCGCACGGCGGCCGATGCGTACAAGATCCAGGCGATGGCGGGGCAGCGGTTGACCGCTTGGAAGGCGTTGCACGCGGCCACGCTGGGGGCGGCGCTTGCTTTGCGTCTGGAGGGTGAGATCGGGTCGTTCGAGCCCGGGTGCATGGCGGATGTGTGCGTGTGGGACTGGGCCGTCGGCTCTGTTGCGCAGCGGCGGCTCGACGTGGCACGTGCGTTGCATGAGAGGGTGTTTGCTTGGATGACGTTGGGGGATGAGAGGAACTTGGTGGCTTGTTTTGTGGGGGGTGGGTTGCTTTTTGAGCAGCGCTCGGGATAGTTGCCTTCGGCTGGTTTGGCGTCCCGCCGAGGTGCCGGGTCCCGGCCCGGCGGCCGGGTAACTTTCTTCTGCTGGCCCAGAAGAAAGTCACCAAAGAAGAGGGCCACCAGCCATCAGGCCAAACACTCGTGGAGAGGGTTTGGATCGGATCGCTCTGGTGCGCGAGAACACGGAGAACGCTGAAAAGAGGCAAGAGAGCAAGGCATGAGATCAAGCCAGGGAAAAACGCAAGAACCCGCAGTCCTCGGTGCTTGCAGGGTCCAGAGCGATTCAGGCCAAACCCTCTTTGCCAATGCGCAGGTCGAGTGTCTGGAGGCCCTTTGCTTTGACATTCTTCTGGGCCAGCAAATGAAAGTTACCCGGCCGCCGGGCCGGGACCCGGCACCGTGGCGGTAAGCCAAAACTGCGAGTAACGCCTGCGCTGCGGCCCTCACCCTAGCCCTCTCCCAGGGGGAGAGGGAACAAAACGGAGACAAGAAAATGCTACGACTAGAACTGATCGGCATCAGCAAACAGTACCCCGCCGTCAAGGCAAACGACAACGTCAGCCTGCGCGTCAAACCCGGCGAAATCCACGCCGTGCTCGGCGAAAACGGCGCCGGCAAGTCGACGATGATGAAGATGATCTACGGCGCCGTTCGCCCAGACGCGGGCGAGATCCGCTGGAACGGCCAGCTGGTGCAGATCGCCAGCCCGGCGCAAGCCCGCGACCTGGGCGTCAGCATGGTCTACCAGCACTTCAGCCTGTTCGACACACTGACCGCGGCCGAGAACGTGTGGCTCGGCCTGGGCAAAAAGTTCACGCTCGCCGAAGTGGCCGCGCGCATCACCCAGGTGGCCTCGACCTATGGGCTGGACGTCGAGCCCGAGCGCCCGGTGCATTCGCTTTCGGTCGGCGAACGTCAGCGTGTCGAGATCGTGCGTGCGCTGCTGACCGACCCCAAGTTGCTGATCCTCGACGAGCCGACCTCGGTGCTCACGCCGCAGGCCGTCGAAAAACTGTTCGTCACGCTGCGGCAACTGTCGGAGGGCGGCTGCTCCATCCTCTACATCAGCCACAAGCTCGACGAGATCCGCGCGCTGTGCCACCACTGCACCGTGCTGCGTGGCGGCAAGGTCACCGGCGAGGTCGACCCTGCGAAAGAGACCAACGCCAGCCTGTCGCGCCTGATGATCGGCAGCGAGCCGCCGCAGCTCAAGCACGTGCAGGCCCGGCTCGGTGTGCTGACGCTCGATGTGCAGCAGTTGAGCCTGCCCAAGCAGTCGCCGTTCGGCACGAACCTGAAGGACATCGCGCTGCAGGTGCGTGCCGGCGAGATCGTTGGCGTGGCCGGCGTGTCGGGCAACGGCCAGCAGGAGTTGATGGCTGCGCTGTCGGGCGAGGACACGCGCGCGCCGGCCGGCTCGGTTCGGCTGTTCGGGCAGGACATCGCCCACCACTCGCCGAGCCAGCGCCGCAAGGAGGGCCTGCACTTCGTGCCGGAAGAGCGGCTCGGCCGCGGCGCGGTGCCCACGCTGTCACTCGCCGACAACACGCTGCTCACGCGAACGCACACCGTGGGCGGCAGCGGCTGGATCAAGGTGGGCGAGGTGCGCAGGTTGGCCGCGCACATCATCGACCGCTTCAACGTCAAGGCCGGCGGCGCGGGCGCGGCGGCCAAGTCGCTCTCAGGCGGCAACCTGCAGAAGTTCATCGTCGGCCGCGAGATCGACGCACGGCCGAAGCTGCTGATCGTCTCGCAACCCACCTGGGGCGTGGACGTGGGCGCCGCCGCGTTGATCCGCGGCGAGCTGCTGAAGCTGCGCGACGAGGGCTGCGCACTGCTCGTCGTCAGCGAAGAGCTCGACGAGCTGTTCGAAATCTGCGACAGGCTGGTGGTGATTGCCGCCGGCCGGGTGAGCCCGAGCGTGCCGACAGCGCAGGCGACGATCGAGCAGATCGGCGAGTGGATGTCGGGGCTGTGGCCGCAAGGGCCGCAATCCGGCGCAGCGAAGTCCGGAGAAGTCGCCCATGCTTAAGCTCGAACCGCGCGCCCAGCCGTCGGCGCTGATGTCGTATGCCTCGCCGCCGATCGCACTGGCCGCAACGGTGGTGCTGGCCAGCCTGCTGTTCGCCGCGCTCGGCAAAGACCCGGTGCGGGGCCTGGCGATCTTTTTCATCGAGCCGCTCAACGGTTGGCGCGGTGTGTCGGAGGTGCTGCTCAAGGCGACACCGCTGATCCTGTGCGCGCTCGGGTTGGCGGTCTGCTACCGCTCCAACGTCTGGAACATCGGCGCCGAAGGGCAGTTCGTGCTCGGTGCGATCGCTGGGGGTGGCGTGGCGTTGTGGCTCACCACGCAAGGTGTGACGGGCGCACGTGGCATCTACAGCCCGCTGGTCCTGCTGGGCGGCGTGCTGGGCGGCATGGCCTGGGCGGCCATCACTGCGTGGCTGCGCGACAGCTTCAACGCGAGCGAGATTCTGGTCAGCCTGATGCTGGTCTACGTGGCGCAGCAGTTGCTGAACTACCTGGTGTTCGGGCCCTGGAAGGACCCGATGGGCTTCAACTTCCCGCAGACCCGGACGTTCGACACATCGACCTGGTTGCCGCAGCTCTACGGCCGGCTGCACTGGGGCTTCGTGCTGGCGCTGGTGCTGGTGGCGGGTTTCTGGGCGTTCCTGTTCCGCTCGTGGCGCGGCTTTCAGTTGCAGGTGGGCGGGCTGGCGCCGGCCGCAGCGCGCTACGCCGGTTTTTCGGCGCGTGCGTCGCTGTGGACAGCGCTGATGGTCTCGGGCGGCATGGCCGGCCTGGCCGGTGCGATGGAGGCCGCCGGCCCGCTGCGGCAGTTGACGCCGCACCTGTCGACCGGCTACGGCTTCACCGCGATCATCGTCTGCTTCGTCGGGCGGCTGCACCCGGTGGGCATCGTGTTCTCGGGGCTGCTGCTGTCGATGATGTTGATCGGCGGCGAACTCGGCCAGTCGCGCCTGGGCCTGCCGAATGCGTTGACCGGCGTGTTCCAGGGGCTGCTGCTATTTTTGCTGTTGGCCAGCGACACCTTGATCCAGTACCGGTTGCGGTGGAAGGCTGGGGCGCCTGCGGGCGCGAAGTCTGCAGCGCGTTTGGCCAAGGAGGCGTCATGAACGAAATGGCGCTCCTGATTGCCGCGACGCTCGCCTCCGGCACACCCTTGGCCATCGCCGGCTTGGGCCTGCTGTTGAACGAGAAGGCCGGCGTCTTGAACCTCGGTGCCGAGGGCATGATGCTCGTGGCGGCCATCGCCGGTTTCGCCACCGCGTTCTACACCGGCAGCGACCTGATGGCCTTTGGCGCCGGTGCAGTGGCCGGCGGCCTGATGGCGCTGGTGTTCGGCGTGCTGGTGATCTGGCTCAACACCAACCAGTACGCCACCGGCCTGGCGTTGAGCCTGTTCGGCGCCGGCCTGTCGGCCTTCGTCGGTGTGGGCATGGTGGGCAAGAAGCTGTCGGACCGCACGGTGTTCGAGGTGCCGGTGCTGGCCGACATCCCGTTCCTCGGGCCGGCGCTGTTCAAGCAGCACCCGATGGTCTATGCGGCGATGGGGCTGGTGGCGCTGCTCGCGTGGTTCCTCTACAAGAGCCGCGCCGGTCTCGTGTTGCGCGCGGTGGGCGAATCGCCCGAATCGGCCCACGCGCTGGGCTACCCGGTGCGGCGGCTGCGGCTGCTCGCCGTGGTGGCGGGTGGCGCGCTGTGCGGCGTGGCGGGCGCCTTCTTGTCGGTCGTGTACGCACCGTTGTGGGTCGAAGGCCTGGTAGCAGGCCGGGGTTGGATTGCACTGGCATTGACCACCTTTGCCACATGGCGCCCCATGCGGGTGCTGCTGGGCGCCTACCTGTTCGGTGGTGTGACGATGCTGCAGTTCGCATTGCAGGGCGCGGGCGTCAACATCTCGAGCCAATTGCTGGCCATGCTGCCCTACATCGCCACCATCGTCGTGCTGGCACTGATTTCGCGTAACCCTCTTTGGATACGCATTAACATGCCGGCCTCGCTCGGCAAACCGTTCCACCCCGGGTCTTGAAACATCGCCCCGTTCACGCTCTCTGTTGTCTCGAAACTGTCGTCCAAAACCTAGGAGAAATCATGACGATCCTGATCAAACGCCGCTGGCTGCACGTGCTGGCGCTGTCGGCCGCGACGGCCGCGCTGGTGGGCTGCGGCAAGAAGGAGGAGCCCGCGCCGGCCGCCCCGGCCGCCGCACCGGCCGCGCCGGTGGCTGCCGCTTCCGCCCCTGCGCCCGAGCCCTTCAAGGCCGCCTGGGTCTACATCGGCCCGATCGGCGACGCCGGCTGGACCTTCGCGCACGACCAGGGCCGCAAGGCGGTCGAGGCCGAATTCGGCGACAAGGTCAAGACCACCTTCGTCGAGAAGGTGCCGGAGAGCGCCGATGCCGAGCGCGTGCTGCGCGACCTGGCCACGCAAGGCAACAAGATCATCTTTGCGACCTCGTTCGGCTACATGGAGCCGATGGTGAAGGTGGCCGCCGAGTTCCCCGACGTGAAGTTCGAGCACGCCACCGGCTACAAGATGGGCCCGAACCTGCGTGTCTACGACGCTCGCTTCTATCAAGACGCCTACATGGCCGGCATCATCGCCGGCAAGATGAGTAAGACCGGCACGCTCGGCTTCGTCGGCTCGTTCCCCATTCCTGAAGTGCTGCGCAACATCAACGCGTACACGCTCGGCGCACAAACGGTCAACCCGAAGATCAAGACCAAGGTCGTCTGGATCAACACCTGGTTCGACCCGCCGAAAGAAGGCGACGCCGCGCAAAGCCTGATCAACGCCGGCGCCGACGTTCTGCTGCAAAACACCGACTCGTCGGCCGTGCTGCAAACCGCCGAGAAGGCCGGCAAGTACGCCTTCGGCTGGGACTCCGACATGAGCGCCGTGGCGCCCAAGGCGCACCTGGCCTCGGCGATGGTGATCTGGGGCGGCTACTACAAGAAGGCCGTCAGGGAAGCGATGGACGGCACCTGGAAGAGCGAGCGCACCGTGTGGGGCGTCAAGGAAGGCCAGAACGACTTGATTAAGATCAACGAGGCGGTGCCCGAGGAAACCCGCAAGAAGGTCGAAGAAGTGAAGGCCGGCATGAAGGCCGGCACCTTCGAGGTGTTCACTGGCCCGATCGTCGGCAGCGACGGCAAGGAGTTGCTCGCCAAGGGCGTCGCCGCCGACCAGGCCTGGAAGGACAAGGTCGACTTCTACGTGAAGGGCGTCGAGGGCAAGGTGCCCGGCAAGTAAGCCGCTGACGCACACCCGCGCAAGCCCACGTTTGCCGCGCCGCCCGCGCCCGAGTGATGAAGATTCGTCGCTCGCGCCGGGCGGTTTTCTTTTGCTGATGGTGCTGCGAGCCTCCCCACGCCGATGATCCCTTCGATCGACGCTCTGCCCGAACGCAGCTTGTGGCACCCGGTGGCCGCGCAGGCCGAACTCGGCGCCGACCCGCTGGCGCTGACGCTGCTCGACCAACCGCTGGTGCTGTGGCAAGACGCCAGCGGCAACGCCCGCGCGTTCGCCGACCGCTGCCCGCACCGCGGCACGCCGCTGTCGATGGGCCGCGTGCACAACGGCCGGCTCGAATGCGCGTACCACGGCTGGCAGTTCGGAGCCGATGGGCGTTGCGTGCACATCCCGGCGGTGCCGGCGTTCGCGCCGTCGTCCACGCACGCGGCGTGTGCGTACGAGGTGCGCGGCGCGCACGGGCTGTGGTGGGTGCGGCTGGCTTCGGGCGCTGATGAAGGCCCGCCTGCTTTGGCCGAATTGCCGCCTCGATGGGTTGTGTGCGGCCCGTACGACGTGGCCACGTCGGCCCCGCGCGTGGTCGAGAACTTCCTCGACACCTCGCACTTCGGCTTCGTGCACGAAGGCTGGCTGGGCGACCGCGCCCACACGGCCGTGCCGAGCTACGAGGTGGCCGCCGGCCCGGGCGGCGCCCCCTGCGTGCCGCACTACCGCGCCTGGCAGCCGCAGGCCAATGCGCAGGCGCGCGAGGGTGCGTGGGTGGACTATCGCTACGAAGTGCTGTCGCCGTACGGCGCCTTGCTGACCAAGCACGTGGCTGGTGATGCCGGCGGCGTACCTTCCGGCACCGAAGCCGGGGGCGAGTCAGGCGACGTCACCGCTGCGCAGGAGGCTTACGCGCTGTGGGTCTGCCCGGTCGGCGCCGAAGCCAGCCGCGTCTGGTTCACACTGTTCACGCGCGACGGCTCGAGCAGCGACGCCAGCCTGCGCGCCTTCCAGCACACCATCTTCACCCAAGACCAGCCGGTGCTCGAATCGCAACGCCCGCGCCGCCTGCCGTTGAGTGGCGGCGAGGCGCACAGCGCCGCCGACCGGCTGAGCGCGGCGTATCGGCGCTACCTGGTGGCGCAAAGAATCACGTTCGGAGTGTGCTGACCATGAACCCCACGACCCCGCCTGAGAAGACCGCCATGACCGCCACGATCGACGCCGCGCTCGCCTCCATTCCGCGCGAGCGCCTGCCCGCGCTGCTGCAGCGCATGCCCAAGGCCGAGTTGCACATCCACATCGAAGGCTCGCTCGAACCCGAGCTGATCTTCGCGCTCGCGCAGCGCAACGGCCTGAGCCTGCCCTACACCAGCGTCGAGGCGCTGCGCGCCGCCTACGCCTTCAAGGACCTGCAGAGTTTTCTCGACATCTACTACGCCGGTGCCAGCGTGCTGCTGACTGAAGAAGACTTCTTCGATATGGCGATGGCCTACTTCCGCCGTGCCGCGGCCGACCACGTGGTGCATGCCGAACTGTTCTTCGACCCGCAGACGCACACCGACCGCGGCGTGCCGTTCGCCACCGTTATCGACGGCCTCACGCGCGCCGTGGATGCCGCGCAGCGCGAGCTCGGCGTGAGCGCCTTGCTGATCATGTGCTTCTTGCGCCACCTCAGCGAAGAGGCCGCCTTCGAAACGCTGGAACAGGCGCTGCCGCACCGGAAGAAGATCATCGGCGTCGGCCTGGACAGCGGCGAGCACGGCAACCCGCCCGAGAAGTTCGCGCGCGTGTTCGCGCGGTGCAAGGAGTTGGGCTTTCGCCTCGTCGCGCATGCAGGCGAAGAAGGCCCGCCCGCCTACATCTGGAGCGCGCTCGATGTGCTGCACGTCGAACGCATCGACCACGGCGTGCGTTGCGCAGGCGACCCGGCGCTCGTCGCTCGCCTGGCCGCCGAGCGCATGCCGCTCACCGTGTGCCCGCTGTCCAACGTCAAGCTGTGCGTGTTCAAGTCGATGGCCGAGCACAACCTGGCCAGCTTGCTCGACGCCGGCCTGTGCGCCACCGTCAACTCCGACGACCCGGCCTACTTCGGCGGCTACATGAACGCGAATTTCACCGAGGCCTTCGCCGCGCTGCCGCAGCTGACCGCGCGCCACGCGCATCGGTTGGCCGCGAACAGCTTCGAAGCCAGCTTCGCCGGTGCAGCGCAGAAGCTGCGTTGGAAAACGGCACTCGACGCGGCGTTCGCGCAGGCCTGATGCGTTGGCCGCTTGACCCGGCACCAGGTACCGGGTTTAGTCTTCGGCTCTTGCGACCTGAACCGAACCCATGACCGCTTCGACACACCCAGCGCTGTCCGCCGGCAGCCGTTCGCTTTCGACGGGCGCCTTGTGCGCAGCCGCCGGGGTCACGCGCGGCGCGTTGCGCATCTATGAGCGAGAGGGGCTGCTGCGCGAGGCGCCCCGCAGCGGCGCCGGCTACCGCCAGTTTGCCGGCGATGCCCTGGTGCGCCTGCAGGCGATCCGCCTGCTGCGCGAAGTGGGCTTTTCGATCCATGAGATCGGCTTGTTGCTCGCCGAGCAGCGCAGTGGCGACCTCGATGCGTTGCAGCTGCAAGTGCTGGCCAAGGAGCAATTGCGGGTCATCGACGCGCGCGTTGCTCGGCTTCAGCACGTTCGGCGCTACATGCAGGCGGTGGCCGACGGCGACTTTTCGCTGATCGACGACCCGGAGTGCCGGTTTCTGGCCGGGTTCCTCGCCGCTGGTACCGAGGTGGATCGTTCGCCGACGCGCCCAGCGCGGTCGGCGACTGCACGCCGAAGCGCGGGTGCGCCTCGCAGCAACGGCAAGGGGGCGCCATGACGCGCCGTCGCACCTTCATCCTCGGCACGGTCGCCGCTGTTGGCGCGGTCGTGGTCGGTTGGTCCATCTTGCCGCCGCGCCAGCGCCTGGCGCCGTCGCAGCCCCTGCCGGCCACCGAAGGCCAGATGCCGCTGAACGGCTGGGTCAAGATCGGTGCCGACAACACCGTGACGGTGATGTTGGCCAAGTCGGAGATGGGGCAGGGCGTGCACACCAGCCTGGCGATGCTGCTGGCCGACGAGCTCGACGCCGATTGGTCCAGCGTGCGCATCGAGGCTGCGCCCGTCGATGCGATCTACGGCAACCTCGCCGCCGGTGTCGACGGCCTCCCGTTCCACCCCGACGACCCCAGCGTGTTGAAGCGTGGCGTCGAATGGATGACGGCCAAGGCAATGCGCGAACTCGGCGTGATGGTGACCGGCGGCTCCACCAGCGTGAAGGACCTGTTGCTGCCGATGCGCGAGGCCGGCGCCAGCGCCCGCGCGATGCTGGTGGGCGCGGCGGCCGAGCAATGGAAGGTGCCTGCCGGCGAGTGCCGCACCCTGGCTGGCCGCGTGCTGCACGGCAACGACAAGTCGGCCAGCTTCGGCGAACTGGCGGCCGCCGCGGCGCTGCGCGATTTGCCGCGCGGCGTGGCGCTGAAGGCGCCGTCCGCCTTCACGCTGATCGGCAAGCCGATCAAGCGCATCGAGGGCCGAGCCAAGGCGAACGGCTCGGCTGTGTTCGGCATCGATGTGCTGCCGCCCGGGTTGCTGTATGCGAGCGTGGTGATGTGCCCGACGCTGGGCGGAACGGTCGCGGCGTTCGATGGCGCCGCCGCCTCGGAGCTGCCGGGTGTGAAAGCGGTGCTCAAGGTCTCCGGCCACCACGGCGGCACGGCCGGCGTGGCGGTGATCGCCGACCAGCCCTACCGCGCGATGAAGGCAGTGAAGCTCGTCAACGTCACCTGGGCGCCCGGCGAGGCGGCGGCGTTTTCGTCGGACGCGGCGATGAAGCAGCTTTCCACCGTGCTCGACAGTGAGCACGGTTTCGGCTACTTCAAGACCGGCGATGTGGACGCGGCGATGAAGGCCGCCGCCAAGGTGCTCGTCGCCGAGTACCGCGCACCGTACCTCGCGCACGCGACGATGGAGCCGATTAACTGCACCGTGCAGGTCAAGGACGGTTCGGCCACCGTCTGGGCCTCCACGCAAGTTCCCAGCATCGCGCGCGGCGCGGTGGCCGACGTGCTGGGCATCGACGCCAAGAAGGTCGATGTGCGCGTGCAGTTGCTCGGTGGCGGTTTCGGCCGGCGGTTGGAAGTCGACTTCATCGCGCAGGCGGCCGAGATCGCGCTGGCGGCCGACGGCGAGCCGGTGCAGACGATTTGGTCGCGCGAGGAAGACGTGAAGCACGACTTTTATCGCCCGGCTTGCGTGGCGCGCTTCCAGGCGGGGCTCGACGCGCAGGGGCGGCTCACCGCGTGGCGCAACGCGTCGGCCGGCCAGGCGGTGGTGCCGCAGGTGCTGGCGCGCAATTTCGGCTTGCCGGGTGTGGGGCCGGACAAGACCACGTCTGAAGGCGCGTTCGACCAGCCGTACGAGTTTGCCAACGCGCGCATCGGGCACGAGATCGTCGACCTGCCGGTGCCGGTCGGCTTCTGGCGCTCGGTCGGGCATTCGCACCAGGCGTTCTTCAAGGAAGGCTTCATCGACGAAGTGGCGCACGGGGCGGGGCAAGACCCGGTCGCGTTCCGCGCGTCGCTGCTGCAGCAGCACCCGCGGCATTTGGCGGTGCTGAACCGGTGCGCCCAGGAAGCCGGCTGGGGGCAAGCGCTGGCTCCGGCCGCCGATGGCGCCAAACGAGCCCGCGGCATCGCGCTGCACCACAGCTTCGGCTCGGTGGTGGCGCAGGTCGCCGAGGTGTCGGTCGGCGCCGACAAGCGCATCCGCGTGCACCGCGTGGTGTGTGTGATCGACTGTGGCCTGGCGGTCAACCCGGGGCTGATCCGCCAGCAGATGGAGAGCGGCATCGTCTTCGGCCTCGGCGCTGCGCTGTACGGCCGCATCGACATCGCGGGCGGCCAGGTGCAGCAGAGCAACTACCACGACGTGCCGATGCTGCGCTTCGACGAATGCCCGGTGATCGAGACGCACATCATGCCCAGCACCGCGCACCCCGAGGGCGTGGGCGAGCCGGGCACGCCGCCGATTGCACCGGCCGTGGCGAATGCACTGTTCGCGCTCACCGGCCAGCGTCTGCGCGAGTTGCCGCTGGCGTTGGCCTGACCTCGGATCAAACGGAAGACCCTGAAATGGCCTCGATCAACGTGAACGGCAAGGACCTGACGGTCAGCGGCGAAGACGACACCCCGCTGCTGTGGGTGCTGCGCGGCGAGCTCAAGCTCACCGGCACCAAGTTCGGCTGCGGCATGGCGCTGTGCGGCGCGTGCACCGTGCACATCGACGGCGAGCCGGTGCGCTCCTGCGTCACGCCGCTGTCGGCAGTGGGCGCGCGCCGCGTCACCACGATCGAAGGGCTCGACGGCCCGCAAGCCACCGCCGTGCGCGCCGCGTGGGACGAGGCCGACGTGGTGCAGTGCGGCTACTGCCAGAGCGGGCAGGTGATGGCGGCGTGCGCACTGCTGGTCAAGACGCCCCAGCCCACCGACGCCGACATCGACCAGGCGATGGCCGGCAACCTGTGCCGCTGCGGCACCTACCCGCGCATTCGGGCGGCAATTCATCTGGCGGCGAAGAAGGCGGCGCCGCCGGCCTGACGCGCCGAGCGCCACGGCCCGCGCCGAGGCTGGTCATTGCAACCGCCGCGGCGCCTCGCAGACCACCTCGTTCCGGGTGGTCCGGCGCGCGCGCTCCAGCGTCGGCGGTGGTTTGCTGGTGCCGTCTCGGCCGCAAGCCGCGTCGCACCCCGGCGCCGCCTCGGCGGTGCACCCCGCCATCTGCACCCAGCGCTGCCGCAGACCGCCGAGCAGCGCCTGGAACGTGGTCGAGAGTTGGGGGTGCTCGGCCAGCAGCGCCAGGTTGTTGCCGATCTTGCGGCCCATCAGCACGCGCTGCTCGGGGTGCAGTTCGGCCAGCAGCGCCTGGCTGTAGCCGGTCATCAGCGCCAGCGTGCCGGCCAGCACCGCCTCGACAGCGGGCAACTCGTGTTCTTCGCAAAGGCATTCGGACATCGAAACCTCCCAGCGGGGTGACAACAGGCTGCGCATCTTATCGCAAATGAGAACCATTCCTATTAAGAAGTGAAAAGAGTCACCACCGCAAACCTGTGAGAATCCACGTGGCGCTGCGGCCGTGCTCCCTGCCGCCGTTGCCATTCCCGGGAGCCATGTCGAGGAACACCATGTCGAAAAACCTCACCCGCGGGCGCTTGCCTGCGATGTTCGCTGTGCTCGCGGCCAGTCTGTTCCTGATGCTGCCGTCGCCCGAGTCGGCGAGGGCCCAGACCAAACCACTGGCGCCCGCGACCGCAGCCCCTACCGCCGCTGCGGCCGCACCGCTGAAGGTGGCCTTCGTGCTGCCCAGCCCCATCGGCCAGGCCGGCTGGAGCTACCAGCACAACCAGGGCCGCCTGGCGATGGAAGCGGCGCTGGCCGGGCAGGTCAAGACCACCGTCGTCGAAAACGTCGCCGAAGGCGCCGACTCCGAGCGCGTGTTCCGCGACCTGGCCGCGCAGGGCCACCGCTTGATCATTGCCGCGAGCTTGGGCTACTTGGAGCCAGCACTGCGCGTGGCAGCTGAGTTTCCGAACGTGCGCTTCGAGCATGCCGGCGGGCACAAGACGGCCGCCAACCTGAACACCTACAACGCCCGCAACTACGAAGCGCGCTACCTCGCCGGCCTGCTGGCGGGCAAGACGAGTGCCAGCGGCAACGCCGGCTACGTGGCAGCGCACCCGGTGCCCGAGGTGGTGCAGGGCATCAACGCCTTCGCACTCGGCATGCGCGCGGCCAACCCGAAAGCGCAGGTGCGCGTGCTGTGGACGAACGCCTGGTTCGACCCGGCGCGCGAGCGCGAGGCCGCGCAGAGCCTCGTCAACCAGGGCGTCGACGTGCTGACCAACCACAGCGGCTCCACCGCAGTGGCGCAGGTGGCGCAAGAGAACTTCAAGGCCAAGGGCGTGAAGCTGATCGCCTACCAAAGCGACATGAGCGCTTTTGCGCCCGACGCGCAACTCGCCGCGGTGACCCAGCACTGGGGCAGCCACTACACCAACGTGGCGCAGTCGCTGCTGCTCAAGCAGTGGAGCAACACGCCGGTCTGGGCCGGCCTGAAGGAAGACATGGTGCAGCTGAGCGCGCTGCAACAGCGCCTGCCGCCTGAATTGCGCGTGCTGCTGGACACGCGCCGCAAGGCCATCGTCGGGGGCAGCCTGAAGCCGTTCGCCGCGCCGCTGATCGACAACGAAGGCAAGTCAAGGCTGGCCAGCGGTGCGCTCGACGATGCGGCGGTCGCCAGGATGAACTGGTTCGTTCAGGGCGTGGTGGGTAGCGTGCCCCGGCCCTGACGGGCGGGCAGCAGACGCGGACGCCATCGCAATCGCGGTCGCACGATCGGCTGCGGATCCAGCCGAGGTTTTGGCCGCTGCCGCTCGCACGTGTCGCGCCGTCGTGTCGCGCCATCGTGTCGCGTCGCGGGGTCGCGCCGGCATGCAGCTTCGCTGGGTCGCGCTTCGTCGCGCTCGACTTACGGCACGCGCCTCACCGTCCGTGCCACCAGCGCCCCAGCCAGGTAGACGCCCTCGGCCCGCACCGCGTCGCCCTGCTGCAGCGTGGCGAAGAACACTGCCTGTGTCACTGCCTGTCCCTGGGCGTCGAAGAAGTCGGCAGTGTTCGTCGTGACGTTGGTGCCCAGCACCGTGATCGAGGTGCCGGCAATCTGCGCCACCGGCCCGCCGACGCCCGCGCCTGGCGTGATGCGCGGCAGGCGCTGCACCAGGTCGGCTTCGATGCGGCCGCTGCTGCCACTGGTGCCCGCGCGGCCCAGCACCAGCACCTCGTCGCCGACCGCCAGGTTGGCCAGGGTCAGCACGCCGCCCATCACCGAGCTGTCGTCCAGCAGCGTGCCCGCGCGCAGCCGCACCTCCACCCCTGGCAGGTCGAGCACGTTGAAGCGCAGGCCCGCCACGTCCACTGCCGTCACTCGGCCACGGCCGTAGGCGGTGAGCACGTCGCGGTAGAACTCCAGCCGCTCGGCCTGCAGCACGCCGTCGCTGGCGCGCGTGCCGCGCACCTCGACGCGCTTGCCGTTGGCGAGGTCAGCCAAGGTTCCATCCTGGAACTGGGTCGTGGCGCTCACCTGCACGGGTTGGCCGCTCGTGCCACCGCCCCCGTTCAGCAGGAAGCGGCCGGTGCCGGCGTCCCACTGGCTCACGATGCCTTGCAGTTGCTGCCTTTGCACACCGCCGGGCGTGCTGGTGTCGATCAGCGTGATGCGGCTGGCCGCGGCGTTGCCGGCCACCGGCGCGGCTTCGAGCACCACGCGCAGCAGTTGCCCCGCTGTCGGCGCGGCCGCGCCGAAGCCGACCCGCGCGGCGCGCGAGATGTCGAGGTTGACACCGCCCAGGGTCAGCGTGTTGCCAGCGACGGCGCTGACGAACCCAGTGAACTGCAAGCTGCCGCCAGCCGACTCACGCTGCACCCAGGTGGCGCGCAGCGAGCCGTCGGGGTTGCGAAAGCCCGAGACCTGCAGCCGGTCGCCCAGACGCAAGTCGCCGATGCCGGTGGCGCTCGAGAACACCGTTGTCGGGTCGATCTGCACGCGCTGGCCCAGCACGCGCAGGCTGCTTGCGCCCGGTGCATCGTCGATGTTGCCGCGCAGCAGGCTCTCGTAGGTGAGCTGGCGCGCCGTGCCCGACGTGCCGTCCGCATTCAGCGAACCGGTGACGCTCACCACCATGCCCACGCGCAGGTCGGCCTGCGTCGCGCCCGCGGTGCCGTCGATCGAGATCTGCGCGGTGCTCACGTCGAATCGGATACCGCCCACGATCACGCTGCCGAAGCCGCTGACAACGCCGGTGGTCTGGGTGTCGGGTACGGCGCCGGTGCCGTCCTGCCCCACGCCGCCGCAGCCGAGCACGAGGCTGACGAGCGCCGCGCCCGCGGCCAGGCGGGCGCGCAGCCGCGCGGTCCAGTGGGGCTGCGCTGAAGGGGGGGTCATCGGGTTCATTCTTTCTCTCCGTTGGCCGCCGGGATCGGCAGCGCCGGTTCTTCAAAGTAGTAAACGCCCAGCGTCACGCGGCGTGCGCCGGGGCCGGCGGGGGCATCGCCGCCGTCGTGTTCGACCAGGGTCTCACGCGTCTGCGCCAGCGCCTGCAGCCCGCTGGCGCGCAGTTGCGCGCGCACCGCGTCCACCCGATCGGCCGGGATGTGGTCGGCAAACACGCGCTGCTGCAGCCAGGCCTGCTCGGGCGGGTTCGCCAGGTTGTGTTCGATCGAGCCGAGCAGGTCGGCGGCGTGCTGGCCCAGCAGCGCGATCTTGCGCGCGTCGGCCTGCTGCGGCACGTAGCCTCGGGCGGACAGGTGCAGGCGGCCGTCGTCGGCCACCGTCAGCGCGCCGGCGTGGCGCAGTTCGTCGAGCACCGCACGCGGCGGCATGTCGCCGCTGTGCCTGCGCACCAGCGCAGCGAACTGTTCGGCGTCGATCGCTTGCGGCCCATCGGCGGAATCGACCAAAGCGCCCGACGCGGCCGAAGCGCTGGCGGGCGGGTGCTCGCTCAGCCAACCCGCCACCACGCGGGCGGCGCGGTTCATCGTTCGCGCCAGGTCGGCGCCATTGGCGTCGCCGTGCGCCACCTGTGCATTCAGCGCCTGCAGCCGCGCGACTTCCTTGCGGTGCAGGCCGGTGATGACCGAGATGCGAGACGCCGTCTGCTTGCGCCCCTGCAATCCGAAGTCGCGCTCGGCCACGTCGACGTAGGTGCGGCGCGCCAATTCGGCGAACTCGTCGTAGGCCAGCCCGTGGCGCAGCAACACCTTCACCAGCGGGCGCAGCAACTGCGCGACGGCGTTGTGGAGGGCTTGGCGGAGGTCCATGCGATGCAAGGCGACAGGAATTCGGCGAGAGCAACGAAAAGAAGGACGCAGGCCGGCGGGCCGCCGGAGTGCAGCAATTGTTTACCAAATTTGGGTGTCGATTCCCAAATTCTACTTGCGCTGGCCCGAGATATGGGAAAATAATCCCATACATGCACTGAAACAGTTTGTCGACCCGACCAGGTCGCGCTGGCAGTGCTGCCCCTCACCCCTCCAGAAAGGACTCGCCCCATGAACACCTTCTTCCAACGCGTCGTGGCCGGCGTTGCCGTGGCTGCCACGGCGCTGCTCGTCGCCTGCGGCGGTGGCTCGGACGCCAGCGGCGGCACCGCCGAGGCCACTTACCAAGGCACGGTCAGCGGCTTCGGCAGCGTGATCGTCAATGGCGTTCGCTTCGACGACAGCACCGCGCAAATCACCGTCGACGACGCCGTCGTCAGCGCTGGCACCCTCAAGCTCGGCATGCGGGCCGACGTGACCGGCACCGTGTCGGCCGACGACAGCACCGGCAGCGCCAGCAGTTGCACGGTCGACACCTCGGTGCGTGGCGCCGTCGCCTCGATCGATGCGAGCACCAACCGCTTCACGATCCGCGGCATCGCGGTGCAGGTGGACGACAAGACGGTTTTCGAAGGCGCCGGCAACCTGGCCGCACTGAAGGTCGGCGACTGGGTCGAGGTGCACGGCTCGGTGGACTTCAACCTGCGCGTGGTGCAGGCCACGCGGGTGGAGGTGAAGCCGCCTGAAGAAGTCGGCCGCGCCGTGCTGTTCGGCAAGGCCACCGGTGTGACGGCGACCACCTTCACGCTCGGCGACCTGACGGTGAACTACGCGGCAGCGCGCCTGATCGGCTTCGACGCGGCAGGCATCACCGAAGGGGCGATCGTGCGCGTGCGCTCGAATGTGTCGCCGGTCGGCAACGTGCTGCAAGCCACGGCGGTCAAGGCCGTGAAGGCGCCGCGGCTGACGGACGGCACGCCCGCCGCCGTGGAAGGCCGGGTGCAGAGCTTCGTCAGCATCGGCAACTTCCTCGTCAGCGGCACCGCGGTGGATGCGACCAACGCGCAGTTCCAGTTCGGCAGCGCCGCCGACCTGTCCGAAGGCAAGCGGGTGATCGTGTTCGGCACGCTGGCCAACGGCAAGATCGTGGCGAGCAAGATCCGCATTTTCCGGCCCGACCTCGACGGCGAGGTGCGTCTGATCGGCATGGTCAGCGACTACGTGTCGGCTGCCAGCTTCAAGGTGCGCGGCGTGGCGGTGGACGCGAGCGCGGCAGTGTTCGAAGACGGCACCGCGGCGGAGTTGATGAACGGCCGGCTGGTCGAGATCAAGGGCCAGAGCGTGGGCGCGGTCGTGAAGGCGACGAAGGTCGAGTTCGAGGAAACGAAGAACGGCTCGAACGCGGTGTTGACGGGCGTGGTCAGCAGCTTTGTCTCGACCGCCGACTTCAAGGTGGCCGGCAAGGCGGTGAAGGTGGCGGCCGACGTGCGCTACATCAACGGCACCGCGGCCGACGTGATCGACGGCGCCAGCGTGTGGCTCACCGGAAGCACCGACGCGGCGGGCGTGTTCGTTGCGAAAACGGTGATCGTCTCGCCGTTCCGCATCATCGGCCCGACGCAAGCCGCCGGCACCGTGGCCGACGTGGCCGCGGACGGTTCGTTCAAGCTCAACGGCACGCTCGTCACCACCTCGGCGACCACGCGTTTCATCGGCGGCACCGCGGCCAACCTGGTCGCTGGCAGCTGGGTGGTCGTGACGGGCAAGGTCACGGCCGGCGTGCTGGCCGCGGCGACCGTCACGTTCCCGGGCCAGAGCGGCAACGACAGCTGCAAAGCCTTCAAGCTCGAAGGTCAGGTCTACGACTACGTGTCGTTGAGCAACTTCAAGCTGTTCGGCCTGACGCTGGACGCAAGCGCCGCCGAGATCGAAGGTGGCGTTGCCGCCGACCTGGCCAACGGCAAGTTCGTCGAGGCGTGCGGCAACGAGCTGCCGGTGGCGGGCGTGCTGAAGGTGCTGAAGCTGGAGTTCAAGGCGCGCTGATCAGAAGTGCCGGCGGCTGCGGTCGCCGGAACCACCGCCGCGCATCACAGCGCATCAACGCGGGCCGGGCGCGATCGAAAGTCGCGCCCGGGCGCTTTCGTGCGCGGCGGCCAGCACCTCAGCGCTGAAGCGGCACTGTGCTCGCCGGCCGCTTCAGCGAGGTCTTCGATTGGCCTTTGGCCGCCGCCACCTGCACCTCGATGCGCTGGATGCGCTTGAAAGCGTCGAACAGGCCGACCTGCAGGTTCTTCAGTTGCTGCGGCTGCGCACACTGGAAGCGGTAGACGGCCTCCATTTCGGCGTGCCCGCCCTTCGGGTCCTTGGCGCCGGCTTCGAGTACCGGCGCCTGCACCTCAACGCCGGCCACCGTGCATTGCGCGGCGGCATCGGGCTTGAAGAGTGTGGCCGCTTCGCGCGCGCGGGCGAGGGCTTCGGTGGCCGTGCGGCGCTCGGCGTCGGTGCGGGGCGCGCGCTCGAAACCGACCACGCTGTCCAGCGGCGCCTCCAGCGCCACGGTGAGCTGGCCGCCCTCTACCGCCACGTCGACCTTGACCACGCCGTGTTGATGAGGCTTGCCCTGGGCCACGGCGGAGGGTGGCGCCAACCAGGCGCAGGCAGCGAGCGAGGCAAGCGAGGCAACGGCGAGGTACTTCATGGGTCGATCTCCTTTGCGTTTCAGCGGGTCTTGGACAGCGCTTCGGCCAGCGAGCGCGCGTTGTGGGCGAACATCCGCAAGTAGGTGTCTGCCGGCCCGCCCGCCGCCGACAGTGCGTCAGAGTACAGCGTGCCACCGACCCGCGCGCCGGTCTCGCGCGCGATGCGCTCGACCAGCCGCGGGTCGCTGATGTTCTCGACGAACAGGGCCTGCACATCCTGCTCGCGGACTTGCCGCAGCAGCCGCGCCACGGTGGCGGCCGACGGCTCGCTGCGCGTGGTCCAGCCCTGGGGGGCCAGGAAGTCCACACCGTAGGCGTTGCCGAAGTAGCCGAAGGCGTCGTGCGATGTAATCACGCGCCGCTTTTCGCGCGGCACCGCGCCGAGCCACTGGCGCACTTGCGTGTCGAGCGCGGCGAGGCGGGCGCGGTAGTCGGCGGTGCGCGCTTCGACCTCGGCTGCGGCCTCGGGCCAGCGGGCGGCGAGGGCGCGGCTCAGGTTGCCCACGTAGCCCTGAGCCAGCCCCAAGTCTTGCCAAGCGTGCGGGTCGGCGCTGCCGCCCACCTGACGCGTGGCGATGCCTTGCGTGGCCACGACGGTCGTGCCGCGGTAGCCCGACACCTTGATGAGCCGCTCGATCCAGCCCTCGAACCCGAGGCCGTTGACGAGGACCAGGTCCGCCTGCGCCAGCCGGCGGGCATCGGCTGGCGTCGGCTCGAAGACATGCGCGTCGGCGTCGGGCCGGACGAGGGAGGTGACCTCGACGCCGGCCGGCGCGATCTCGCGCGCCATGTCGGCCAGGATCGAGAAGCTGGCGACCACGCGGCCAGGCGGCGTCGCGGCCGGCGCGGGCAGCGTGGTAGCAGCCCCCAGGGCCAGCAGAAGGTTGCGGCGTGACATGGCGAGCAGGGCGCGGTCGGTCATGAGCTTCAGGGGCCTGGAGATTCAGTGATTCAGCGGCTTTTAGCGGCTTAACGGCTCAAATGATGGGCGGCGCGCCAGCGGCGAACGAAGATCCCGTCGCGCCCGCCGACCAGCACGGACACCACGTAGAACGCGCCGCAGGCCAGCACGATGCACGGGCCGGACGGCAGCTCGGCGTGGTAGCTCACCAGCAGGCCCACGAAGCCCGCGGCCGCCGCCAGCGCCGCCGCCAGTGCGGCCATGGCCGGCAGCCCGGTTACCCAAAAGCGTGCGCTGGCGGCGGGCAGCATCATCAGGCCCACCGCCATCAGCGTGCCGAGGGCCTGGAAGGCGCTGACCAGGTTGGCCACCACCAGCACGATGAGCGCCGCGTGCGCCAAGGCGCCGGGCCCGCCGACGCTGCGCAGAAAGCCCGGGTCGAGGCTCTCCAGCACCAGCGGCCGGTACAGACCAGCCAGCGTCAACAGCGTCAGGCTGGCGACGCCGGCCATCAAAAAGAGGGCTGGGTCGTCCACAGCGAGCACGCTGCCGAACAGCAGGTGCATCAAGTCCAGTTGGCTGCCGCGCACCGACACCATCAGCACGCCGAGCGCCAGCGCGATCAGGTAGAAGGCCGCAAAGCTGGCGTCTTCGCGCTGGGGCGTGTGGCGTGTGACGATGCCGGCTGCAAATGCAACCGCGAGGCCGGCGATGAAACCCCCCGCGCTCATGGCCGGCAGCGACAGCCCGGCGAGCAGAAACCCCGCGGCGGCGCCCGGCAACACGGCGTGCGCCATCGCATCGCCCACCAGGCTCATGCGGCGCAGCACCAGCAGGCAACCGAGCGGGGCGCTGCCCAGCGCCAGCGCCAGGGTGGCCACCAGCGCGCGGCGCATGAAGGCGAACTCGAAGAAGGGGTCGAGCAACAGGTTCATGCCGTGCGCTCGCAACGCTGTGCCTGATCGTCCCAGGCCTCGGCCATCTGCCTTGCTTGATGCAGGTTCTCGGCGCGGAGCACCTGCGCCGTCGGCCCCCACGCCACCGCCTCGCGCGCCAACAGCAAGGTGTGGTCGAAGTGCTCGCGCACTTGGTCGAGGTCGTGCAGCACGGCGATCACCGTGCGCAACTCTTGCTTCCAGCGCTTCAACAGCCCGAGCAACTCGGCCGTGGTGCGTGCGTCGATCGCGTTGAAGGGCTCGTCGAGCAAGATCAGCCCGGCGTCTTGTAGCAGCAGCCGCGCGAACAAGGCCCGCTGCACCTGCCCGGCCGAGAGTTCGCCGAGCCAGCGGCGTTCGAAGCCGGCCAGGCCGACGGCTTCCAGCGCCCGGCTCGCGCTCGTTGCGCCTTGCGGGCCCACCGAGCCGAAGCTGCCGGTCTGCGCCCACAGGCCGCCGGCAACGAGCTCATGCACCCGCACCGGGAAGCTCCGATCCAGCGACGCCGCCTGCGGCAGGTAAGCGACGCGCATCGCGGCGTCGCGCTCGATGCGCCCCTGAACGGCGATCACTGCAGCGCCGGGGCCGCCGCTGAGCCCACCACCGAAGACACCACTCAAGGCCCCGAGCAGGCTCGACTTGCCCGCCCCGTTGGGCCCGACCACCGCGCTCAGCCCACCGCGCGGAAATGCGCCGCTCAAATGATGCACGGCGGGGTGCCCGCGGTACGACACGGTGAGGTCGTGCAAGGTGAGGGCGGCTGCGCTCAATGGACTACCCTCCGTGCTTCGCACTCCGGGATGAGCGCTTGGGAGCGGCCCGGCGCGCTCACTGGGGTACCTTCGTGCTGCGCACTGCGGTTTTCGCCTTTCGGGCGGCCGGGCAGGCTCATGCGACCGCCCAAGCGACGCAGAGCCACAAGAGCGCCACGAGTGCGGTCGCCAATGCCAGCCTCGTGCCCATGCCCGCGCTCAGCATGGCCGGGCCTTGCCGGAACAGGTCAGCCTCGGTGCGGTCGGGCGTGTGCCCTCGGCGGTGCCGCCCCGCCGCGTGCGGCAGAAGGCCGCTTTGCCGGGCAATCGTTGCAGCGACCATACAGCGTCAGGTCGTGGTCTTCGACGGTAAACCCCGCCGGCGCCAGGCGCGACAGGTCGCCGGGGCAGGCGTGCACGTCGAACACCCGCTGGCACTGCATGCACTGAAAGTGGTGGTGGTGCTGGTGCCCGGCCAGCTCGTAGCGCGCGTTCTCGGCCGGCAGCGTGACAGTGCGCAGGCCGCCCTCTTCGACGAGCGCCTTCAGCGTGCGATAGACCGTGGCGATGCCCAGGCCCGGCACCAGCGCCTGCGCCGCGCCGTGCACCTCCTGCGGCAGCAGCGGGCGCGCCGCCTCCGCGACTGCGTCGTAGATCGCCTGGCGTTGGCGGGTGTTGCGTTCCATGCATCGAGAGGCTACAGCAGCAAGGCGGGTGTCGGCGGAGGAAAAGTCGGCGAATGCTTCTGCCTAAATGATAACGCAACATCATTATCGGAGTGATCCGTCTGCAGGGGTGGCCGCTTGCAGCGCTCGCGCAGCTCAAAAAGGCGAGAGGCCACGTCCGCGGCGGACGGGCTGGGCGGCTTCAGGCGCGCCCCAGCAGCGACAATGCGGCAGCGCTTTTCCTTCGATCGGCCCTCCCATGAGCGAAATGCATCTGGTTCCTCTCTCCCGCCTGAACGACGCGGTCCGGCTGGTGGTGCGCGGCTTCGGCAGCAACCCGGCCGAGGTGGAGGCGGTGGCGAACAACTTGATCGAGGCCAACCTGATGGGGCACGACTCGCATGGCGTGGGCATGCTGCCGCGCTATGCCGATGCCTTCCTGGAGGGTGGCCTCAAACCGAACGCCCACGTCAGCACCGTGATGGACGGCGGCGCGATGCTGCGGCTGGACGGCAACGCCGGCTTCGGGCAAGTGATCGGCCACGAGGCGATGGCACTCGGCATCGCGCGGGCGCAGGCGGCCGGCAGTTGCATCGTCGCGTTGGGCAACTCGCACCACCTCGGGCGCATAGGCGCGTGGGCCGAGCAGTGTGCGGCGGCTGGGCTGGTGTCGATGCACTTCGTCAACGTGATCGCGCGCGCCATCGTGGCGCCGCACGGCGGCAGCGACGCGCGCTTCGGCACCAACCCGTTCTGCGCCGGTGTGCCGCTGCCCGGGCGGCCGCCGGTGATCCTCGATTTTGCGACCAGCATGATCGCGCAGGGCAAGACGCGTGTGGCCCACAACAAAGGCGAGCCGGTGGCGCCGGGCTGCCTGATCGACGACCACGGCCGCGCCACCACCGACCCGCGCTACACCGTGGAGCCGCCGTTCGGCGCGCTGCTGACCTTCGGCACGCACAAGGGCTACGGCCTGGCACTGATGTGCGAGTTGCTCGGCGGCGCGCTCGCCGCCGGCATGACGCAGCGCACCGACGACAGCACCCGGCGCCGTGTGCTCAACGGCATGTTCAGCGTGCTGGTCGACCCGACGCGGCTGGCCGATCCGAAGCAGTTCGAGGCCGAGGCGCTGGCCTTCATCGACTCGGTCAAAGCCTCACCCCCGCGCGAGGGCTTCGAGCCGGTCAGCGTGGCCGGCGAGCCCGAGCGTGCGTGGCGCGCGCGGCGCACGCGCGACGGCGTGCCGATCGATGCGACCACCTGGCAGGAGATCTTGGCGGCGGCGGCCAAGCTGGGCGTGGGCCCAGAGAAGGTGAACGCGGCAGCGGGGCTCGGTTCTTGAGAAGGCGCGAACGTTCTCGAAGCTCCGTCGGACTACTCAAAACAGATTGAGGACCTTTCCCGTGAAACTTGTCTCTGTCGTTCTGGTACTTCTCGCTTGCGCATTGATCGCGCTTTTTGTTCTGAAGAAGCGCGGTCTGTTGGGGGGCGCGGGAGGCCCTTGGCCCTTTTATGCAAAGCGGCCACTCTCTCAGCCGGAGCAAGTGCTGTATCACCGGCTTGTCAAGGCATTGCCCGAGCACATCGTCTTGGCGCAGGTGCAGGTATCCCGTGTTCTTGGTGTGAAGAAGGGCTTCAGCTTTCACGAGTGGAACAACCGCATCAATCGGCTCAGCTACGACTTCGTCGTCTGCGGAAAAGACTCCACTGTGTTGGCCGCCATTGAGCTCGACGACAAGTCGCACGAATCGACGGCTCGTGCAGAAACGGACAAGAGAAAAGAGAGGGCCACTTCGGCAGCGAATGTGCAACTCATTCGCTGGCACGTGAAGTCGTTGCCCGATCAGGCTGCAATTCAAGCCGCGTTTGCCAAGCAGCACTAGCCCGCCCATCGAGCGTACGGCCTGAAGGCTGCCGCGCCCCCCCGTCCAACGTTCGAACTGAGCCCGTCGAAGGCTTTCGACAAGGCCAACGGTCTTGAGTCTGCCGAAACGTCAGGGCGAACGGTTGATGCTTGAGTTGCCGGCTCGCTTGATTCGGCAGATGCCCCCATGCCGGTGGCCCGCCGCGCAACTCGTGTAAGTTCGCCCCATGAACACCGCCACCGCCCGCCCCCCCATCAAGCCCTCCGTCTGGCAACTCGCCTGGCGCCAGATGGCGCGCGACTTTCGCGCCGGTGAACTGCGCCTGCTCGTCGTTGCGGTGATGCTGGCCGTGGCCGCGCTCACGGCGGTGGGGTTCTTCGCCGACCGCATCAACGGCGGCCTGGCGCGCGACGCCAAACAGATGCTGGGCGGCGACGCGATCGTCTCCAGCGACAAGCCGACGCCCGCCGCGTTCACCGCCAAGGCGCAAGAACTCGGCCTGCGCGCCGCCAGCACCACTGGCTTCCCGAGCATGGGCCGCGCGCCCGACGACAAGGGTGGCGCGACCCGGCTGGTGTCGGTCAAGGGCGTGAGCGACGCTTACCCGCTGCGCGGCCAGGTGACGGTGAACAGCGGCGCCGGCGGCGCCGACGTGAAGCTGGCCGGCGCGCCCGAAAGAGGCAGCGTCTGGGTCGACCCCGCCTTGCTCACGTCGCTCAACCTGGCCGTCGGCGACACGCTGCTGCTCGGCGACGCGGCGCTGCGCATCACCCGCGTGATCGTGATCGAGCCCGATCGCGGCACCGGCTTCATGAGCTTTGCGCCGCGCGTGATGTTGAACGTGGCCGACCTGCCGGCCACCGCGTTGATCCAGCCCGCGAGCCGCGTGAACTATCGCTTCGCCGTCGCAGCACCCGGCGCGAGCGACGCGCCGGTGCGCCAGTTCGTCGAGTGGGCCGAGGCGCAGGCCAAGAGCGGCGCAGTGCGCGGCGTCAGCGTCGAGTCGCTCGCCAGTGGCCGGCCCGAGATGCGACAGACGCTGGACCGCGCCGAGAAGTTCTTGAACCTCGTGGCGCTGCTGGCCGCGCTGCTGGCCGCGGTGGCGGTGGGCATCGCGTCGCGCGACTTCGCCGGCCGGCACCTCGACGATTGCGCGATGCTGCGCGTGCTCGGCGCCTCACAGCGCAGCATCGCGTTGCAGTACCTCATCGAGTTCGCGGTCGTCGGCTTGCTCGCCAGTTTGGCCGGCGTGCTGCTCGGCTTCATCGTTCACTACGTCTTCGTGTGGCTGTTCGCCGGCTTGGTGGCGGCGCAGTTGCCGGCGGCGAGTTTGTGGCCGGCGCTGTTCGGCGTGGGCGTGGGCTTCACCTTGTTGATGGGCTTCGGCCTGCCGCCGGTGCTGCAACTGGCGCAGGTGCCGCCGCTGCGCGTGATCCGGCGCGACGTGGGCGCGCTCAAGCCCGCCTCGATCGCCGTGCTCGCGGCCGGTGCGCTCGGTTTCGTCGCATTGCTGCTGGCGGTGGCGAGCGACCTCAAGCTCGGGCTCATCGCGGTCGGCGGTTTTGCTGCTGCCGTCGCGTTGTTCGCGTTGCTGTCGTGGGGCGCCGTGTTGCTGCTGCGCCGGCTGGTGCCGGAGGCCAACGCGCCGCGCTGGCTGGTGCTGGCCACACGCCAGATCGCCGCGCGGCCTGCGTTCGCGGTGCTGCAGGTGTCGGCGCTGAGCGTGGGACTGCTCGCGCTGGTGCTGCTGGTGCTGCTGCGCACCGACCTCATCAGCAGCTGGCGCCAGGCCACGCCGCCGGACGCGCCGAACCGCTTCGTCATCAACGTGCAGCCCGAGCAGGGCGATGCGTTCCGCCAGCGGCTGGCCGACGCAGGCGTGAAGCAGTACGACTGGTTCCCGATGATCCGCGGGCGGCTGGTGGCGATCAACGGCCAACCGGTCAAGGCCGAAGACATGACGGAGGACCGCGCCAAGCGCCTCGTCGAGCGCGAGTTCAACCTGAGCCACTCGGCCGCGCTGCCGCCGCACAACACGCTCGTCGGCGGCGCGTGGCAGGCCGACGAGCCCGGCGCGCTGAGCGTGGAAGAAGGCCTGGCGCAGACGCTGGGCATCAAATTGGGCGACACGCTGCGCTTCGACATGGGCGGGGTGGTGAGCGAGGGCCGCATCACCAGCCTGCGCAAGGTCGACTGGAGCTCGATGCGCGTCAACTTCTTTGTGATGTTCCCGACCGCGACGCTGGCCGACGTGCCGCTGACCTACATCGCCGCGTTTCGCGCGCCGCCGCAAGCGGGCTTCGACAACGCGCTGAGCCGCGAATTCCCGAACATCACCAACGTCGACGTGTCGATCTCGATCGCGCAGATCCAGCGCGTGCTCGACCAGGTGATCCGCGCGGTCGAGTTCCTGTTCGGCTTCACGCTGGCGGCCGGGTTGGTGGTGCTGTTCGCCGCCGTCACCGCCACGCGCGAGGCGCGGGCGCGCGAGTTCGCGGTGATGCGCGCGCTGGGCGCCAGCGGCAAGCTGCTGGCGCAGGTGCAGCGCGCCGAGCTGCTGGGCGTCGGCGCGCTCGCGGGTGTGCTGGCGTCGGTCGCCGCCGTGGTGGTCGGTTGGGCGCTGGCACGCTGGGTGTTCGAGTTCAGCTGGAACGCGTCGCCCTGGGTGCCACTGGCGGGTGGCGCGACCGGTGCGCTGCTTGCGCTCGCGGCCGGGTGGTGGGGGCTGCGCGAGGTGCTGCGGCGGCCGGTCGTGGAGACGCTGAGGGCGGCGGCGCAGGAGTGAAACGCTTAGGGTCGGCAAGCGCCACTACCGCGGTTTGCAAGATTAGATTTGCAGTACGCGAAGGAGGCACTCATGCCCGATCAAGTGAATGAACTGGCCGAGCGCGGCAAGGCGCTGTCGCCGGACGATCGCTCACGTCTCGTGGACCTGCTTCTGGAGTCGCTGCACGAACCACTCGCTTCAGAAGTCGATGCGGCCTGGGAGAGCGAGATCGAGCGCCGCCTCGCTGAGTACGATTGTGGGCAGGTTCGGGCCATTGACGCAGAAGAAGTCTTCGCCAAGGCGCGCAGCATCTCGCGGTGATCGCACCTCGATTCCTGCCGGCGCGGTCGCAGCGCACAGAAGGCGGCCGCAATACTGGGCGGGTCGCGTCGAGTGAGCTTGCGGGCCGAAAAAAATCCAGTCCTCATCTTGTCGCCCGCCGCCGCACGCACTCGATGTATCGCTCGCCACTTGGCGGCAACCCACTGCGCTGCGACTGCCAGATCATCTCGCCCAGGCACTCCA